>CAWISC010000014.1:0-28115 GCA_963838635.1 uncultured Gammaproteobacteria bacterium
GCAAGCGCTGCAAGCGCGAGGGTGCAAGCGCCGATGGCGGCGACAGTGCGTTTTATCGGGGTGAACGTCTTCATTTCCTCGTCCTCTGAACGGCGGCGCGCACCGCGCGCGCCGCCAGGATGCATGGATTCAAGAACCGCTCGGTATCAGCGCGCTGCGGACTTCGCGGGCTCCGCGAGACCGATTGCGCCGCACTTCGCCCACTGCGCCTCCGGAATGCGCGAGTTGTCGAGGCGGCACTTCAGCCGCTTGCCGACGATGCCGAACAGATTGTCGAGCTCGTTCCACGAGACCGGCTTGTTCGGATCGCCCGCCGCCGCACTCAGGCTGCCGCGGCTCGAAGTCGCAGCGCCGATCTGCTCGAGCGTCACGCTGTCGAGCACCTCGCCTTCGATCTTCATGTTCTTGAGATCGATCTTGCTGGTCGCTTCGCTGGCGAGATTCTTCACGCCGTAAACGACGGCGCCGACTGGAATGTAGGCGAGGATCGGCCGCTTCTTTTTCTGCAGCAGCAGATCGCCGACTGCCAGGCGCACGTAGAGGACGTTGGCACCCGGCTTGTCCACGATCTTGTAGCTGGTCTTGAGCTCTGTGGTAACGCGTTCGCGCAGCGAATCCGCGAGCGCCTTCATGTCGTCCGGCTTCAGGCCCTTGTATTTCGAGTCCGGGTGCAGGAAGAGCTCCGGCTGGTCGACCATCACCGAGTCGTACTTCGCGGCGCTCTTGAGCGCCTCCGGTGAGGCGTAGATCTCGTCGAACGGATTGTCCTTGGCCTTCTGCAGCTTGGAGTAGTCGCTGAGGAAGGAGCTGTCCTTGTCCTGGGCCGGCACACTCGCCGGCGCCAGCGCCAACAGCGCCAATGCGGTCGCAAGTGTCGTCGTATGAGCGTTCATGTCAGTCACCTGTCGGTTGGTGGTTCGTTGTCGGATCGTCACGCCGGATTCGTTGTTTCGATATCGAGATTTCGCAGGACTTCAATCCGCATCGGGACGGCGCAGCACCACGCGACGGTTCTGTGCGCGGCCTTCGGCTGTCTCGTTGTCGGCGATGGGTTGCGACTCGCCGAAGCCTTGCCAGCGCAGCCGCGAGGAGCTGATGCGCTGTGAGATAAGATAGTCGGCAACCGATTTCGCGCGCTGCTCGGACAGGGCCTGGTTATGCGCCTGCGTGCCCGCCGAATCGGTGTGCCCCTCGATGATCGCGAACAGCGTCGGCGTGCTGTTCAGCGCGACGACGAGGCGATCGAGCTGCGCGTGCGAATCACCGGCCAGCTCGGCCGAGTTGGTCGCGAATGTCACGTTGACCTGCACGTTGTAGCCGCAGCCAACGGGATCGACTTTCACACCGCCCGCGGTATTCGGGCACTTGTCGATGTGGTCGACGATGCCGTCGCCGTCCGTATCACGCGGCGCTGGCGGCGGCGCCGCAGGCGGCGGTGGTGGCGCGACAGCCGGTGCGGCCGCGGACGCCGGTGCCGGGCGCGCCGTCGAGGCACTGAGCATCTCGCGCGACGGCGAGCCGCCGAAGGTGCCGCCGATGCCGATGATCAGCCCCTGAAATGAGCCGTCGAACTTGTTGCGGCCGTTCTCAGAATCGATTTCGTAGTACAGCTTGCGATAGCCGAAGCGCAGGCCGACGTTGTCGCTGATCTGAAAGTGCAACTGCGGCTGCAACTCCCAGGTCTTCTCCGAGTCGCCGCCCGAGCCGAACGAAATCGTCGGATTGAAGCGCCAGCGTCGCCCGAGCGGAAAGCTCGGCCGCAACATCACGATCGGATCCACGAAATCCTTGTCGCCCTCGACCGTCCCGAGCCCATCGAGGGTGAGCGTGTTGTCCAGCGACAGCTGGCGGGCGCCGATCAGCAGATCCGTGTGCGCGCCGGCGCGGCTGCGCTCGAACCGATAACCGATCGCCAGCATCGCCATCAGAGTCTCGACCTCGAGCCTGCCTCGCGCCGGCGCGTCGTCGAGTTCGTCGGAGTCGAGCGACAGGTAGTCGATCTGCGTCACTGCGACGAAATGCCCGAGGCGCGCGCCGGCCATGATGCCGCCGCCGATGTCCAGGGCTTCGACGATGTCACCGAAATCGCGCTCCACGGTCGCAGTGCGATCGCCGATCGTGACTTCAGTGTCGAGCCCCGCCGCCCACATATAAGGCGCCACCTCGAATGACCAATTCTCGTCCTGCGCCTGCGCTGTCGAGGCGGCCGCGACCGCCAGCGTTGCCGCTACGGCCGTCGCGATGGTTTTCATGCTGCTCATGTTCGCTCCTGCACTTCACGATGGATCCGCGTCGTCTTCCGCGGTTGAGGCACATCGTCAGCGCGCGACGCCAGAGCAGCTATCGAAATATCGCACCTGTTGACTGCTAAACCGATGTCGTGCGGATTCTCGATAGAGCGTCCGGTGACACGCGGCGAGGATGCATCCACGGAATTGTCGAGCCCTCCCATGCGCCCTTCGTCGCTCACCGCATGCCTGCTACTTCTCAGTGCCACTGCGGTCGAAAGCGCCGCAGATTCGCCTGAGTCCGCAGTGCTGCGCGCACGCGACCTGACACCATTCGGTCTGCTGCGCCTCGACTTGCGACCGGCGACGATGCACGCAGATCGCGTCGATCGTTGGACCTTCGAGCTGCAAGCCGCCTACCAGAACACGTTCATCGCCAGCGAGAACGTAAAGGGATATTTGCAGACGCGCGACGCAGGACGCGCGCCCATCCGACCGCAGGATGCTCAGGCAATCCTCGCGCTGCCTGGCGACGCCTACTACCTCGATGTGGAAGTCGGTGCGGTCGACCTCATCCTGCGTCGCGGCCTGACGGATACGCTCGGCGTGTTCTTCGAGCTGCCGTATCTGCACTACGGCGAAGGACAGCTCGACTCATTCATCGAGGACTTTCACAGCGCGTTCGGACTGGGGCAGATGGGGCGCGACCTCGTGGCGCGCAATCGCTTTCAAATGATCTACCGGCTGGGCGACGCGCAGCGTGCGCAGCTGGATCGCGAAGTCCAGGGCGGCTTTGGCGATCCGATCGTCGGTTTGCGGTACACGCCGACGGGGCGCGGCGCGTGGGACCTGACGGTCGAGACAGCGATGAAGCTCGCCGTCGCCGGACAACGCCCGCTGCTTTCTACAGGGAAGCAGGACATCGGCACACAAGCAGCACTGCAACGTCGCGTCGGTCGACACGCTCTATATGGCAGCGTCAGCGCGGTGTACTTCAGCGGCGGAATGCCCGAGTCGCCCGGAGCGCAGATCATTCCTACTCTTGTGCTCGCGTACACCTTCGCGGCGACACAACACACGAGCTTCGTGCTTCAGAGCTACGCGAGCCGCAGTGTCGTTCGCGACACCGGCCTGCGCGAGCTCAGGGACAACAAGTATCAGCTCAGCTTCGGCGTGCAGTCGCGCATCCGCGATTGGAGGTGGAGTCTCGCGCTGACCGAGAACATCGCGAACTTCGACAACACTCCCGACATCGGCGTGCAGTTGGCACTCACTCATCGCGCACCGCGGTGAGACCAGCTCGCCAGGAGCAAGAGACATGTGCAGGAACATTGCTTGGAAACTGTTGCTGATCGGCGCCGCGGCGCTGTCGAATCAGGGATGCGTGTCGACGCCAGAGCGGCTGAGTGCGGTGCCTTCCGCGATTACGGCGCAGGCGCGGATCCCGGGAATGCCGGGAGTGCGTTACGTTGCAGGCGGGGATTTGACCGAGATGTTCAACCTGAGCGTCGAAGGGCAGCGACGGGAGCAGGCCTATCGTGCGAGCCAAGGCATTACTGGCGAGCTGCCGCCGGCGATTTTCCTGGCGGTTTCCGGCGGCGGTGACAACGGCGCGTTCAGTGCAGGACTGCTCAACGGCTGGACGGAGAACGGCACGCGGCCCGAGTTCAAGCTCGTCACGGGCATCAGCACCGGGGCACTCATCGCACCCTTTGCGTTTCTTGGGACCAAGTACGATGCCACGTTGAAGGAGGTCTACACGACCATCTCGGCCAAGGACGTGATCAAGACGCGCAACTTCATCGCGGGCGTTTTTGGCGACGCTATGGCGGATAACGCGCCGCTGTGGAAGCTCACGCGCAAGTCCGTGAACGCGGATCTTCTCAAGCAGATCGCGGACGAATACGCGAAGGGCCGCTTTCTTCTCATCGGAACCGCCGACCTCGACGCGCGTCGCCCGATCATCTGGGACATGGGCAAGATCGCGAGCTATGGCGGTCAGCAGGCACTGGACCTCTTTGTCAGCATCATGATCGCCTCAGCGTCCATCCCCGCGGGCTTCCCGCCGGTGATGATCGATGTCGAAGCAGACGGCAAGCGCTATCAGGAAATGCATGTGGACGGCGGCACCATGGCGCAGGTGTTCGTCTATCCGGCCGCACTGTCGGCCGAGAAGATGGCATCGGCCACGGGCTCGACGCGGGATCGCAAGCTATATGTGATACGCAACGCGCGACTGGACCCTGACTGGGCGCAAGTCGATCGCAAGACGATGAGCATCGCCGGACGCGCAGTCAGCTCACTGATTCACACGCAAGGTATCGGCGATCTCTATCGCATCTACGCTACTGCGCAGCGCGACGGAGTCGACTACAACCTCGCATTCATCCCCTCGAGCTTCAATGCGCCTCACAAAGAGGAGTTTGACAACGCCTACATGCGTGAGCTCTATGACATCGGGCATGACATGGCACTGAAGGGCTTTCCGTGGCTCAAGACGCCGCCCGCGTTCGGTGCTGAATCTGCGCCGGCGCCCAATCGAGAATAGCGAAAGTCCACGAGGTGTCCACAGGGCATGCGGAATGGCCCGCAGAATCGATTTGACACGGTGCCGACCACCTGATGGAGCAAAAAGCGTCAGCGCGTGTCACGTGCTCGAACGGCTGAAATTTCTTTGGCCAGAGCGAACTTGTAGGCTGGTGCCGCCTGAGGGGCTCGAACCCCCGACCCCCTGATTACAAATCGATGCGCCATACGTGCGCGTCAACGCACGCGACTCAGGCCGAGCCGCTATTCATCCGTGTCGCAAGTGAAAGCACGATGACCCTATATCGCTGGGTCGGCCTCGCAGGTTCAATTCGCCTCTGCGTGTCGAACCATTCCCAATCCCGTCCTATCAGCCCGTAGCGCCAGTGCGTGCCTTGCCCACGTCTTGTCACGATGCAAACCGTTTCCAATGTCCTTCGGAGACGACCTCGACGACGCCATCCACGACCTTGATGGCGGTTTGATCGTCGTTCGCGTATGCCGGACCTCCGAGACTGGCCGCCCATCTCTCTGCGGCGGCCATGGTGTTCTCCGACAAATCAGGGTGGTCCATGCGCGGGAAGATCGAGAAGTCGACGACACCAAGCGTGATGTCGTCACCGGTGATTGACGGCTTCGACTCAACGAATTCCTCTCCGACTCGGCGGCTCGCAGATCCGTGACCTCAACCTGCTTCGCACTCACCTTTTCGCAATCAGCTATTCCGACGCGGCCAACAATGCTTCGCGCGTCAGCCGATGCTCGCCACCCAATCCATGCGCCAGAGCACGATGAGCGCGCCGCGCGTTCGCCGCCGCATCTTCAGATCGCCCCCACATCTGTTGCGCTTGCGCCAGTATGAGCAGCGCCTCGCCGACGTCGGCGCTGTGCGATGGATCTCGGGCGACCTTCTCGCTCACTGAAACGGCCGCTTCTGCCATTTGCAGCAGCGCGGACGCGATTGGATCTCGCGATCTGTGCGCGAGATCCAAGTCGCAATGCTGCGCCGAGCGCCGCAGATTCTTTCACGCGCGGGTAACCGATGCGAGCCAGACCAGCATCGATAACCTCTGCCGCGGCAGCCGGCTCTGCCCGTTTCAGAGCCAGATGGGCACGCGCCGTCGCAAGAGCGAGTTGTTGATCGATCCGAAGCTCGGGCGCAGCCTCAAGCTGCACTAGCAGACTTTCTGCCTCGGCAAAGCGCTCGAGATCGACCAGTACCGACACTAGCGGTATTTCGACGTTGCGCGCCATGGCGACACCGCCGCGCGCACGCACGTGCTTAGCGGCCGCCTGCATGATGTCGGCTGCTCCCTGCAGATCTCCAAATCGCCAGCGCAATGCGCCTTCCGTGGCGGCAAACCAAGCCGGCAGTGCCGCATCGCCGGTGGCACTACGCAGGCTCGCTCCAATCGCATCGACGATCGTGCGAGCCTCGCGGTATTCGCCCCAGGCCATCAGAATGCGCGCCTCAGCGCGGCGCGAAGCCAGATAGTTGATCGTATCGCCGCGTCCCAGCGATTCGTGCCATCTGCGGACGCGTTGCAGGCTATCGAAGGCCGCTTGCAGGTTGCCGCTCCTTTCGTGCGTCGAGGCCAGCAGCGACAGGAATAGCCCGTACTGTGCACCTTCGGTACGACCCGCTTTCTCCATCGTCGCGAGTCCAACGCGGATCCGCTCGGCAGCGCGGCCTTCGTCGCCTTCCGCCTGCGCAATCTCCGCCTCAGCCCGCGTGCACTCCACAATCGAACCCAGTGTCGGCCGCTTGACCTGCGCGAGCGCCGCCAGGCCCTTCTGCAGTTGTTGCCGCGCTTCATCGAGCCGGCCGCGACCCAGCTCCGCCTGAACGGTGTTGCATGCGACGTGTCCGATCAGCTGTGGCTCGCCGCTCGCAGCCGCAATGTCCGCGGCGTGCTGCATCACCGCGATATCCTTTTCGCTGTCGCCGAGTCCTGAGTACTGACCGGCGATCGGGTACAGCAGCTCGACAGCAATGCGCGGATCTTTGCCGAACTGCTTGTCGACCAGTTGCACACTGCGATCAAGAATGTCGCGCTGTGTAATCGGCCGACCTGAGTCCGTCGCGGCCTGGAGCGCAATATCCATCAAGTTTCCCCGTGCAGCCGCAAGATCGCGCTGGAACAGTGCCTCCTCGCGCTCACGTTGGGCCGCAAGCGTCTGCCACGTCATCCCGACCACGCCGGCTACCAACGCCAGCACAGCGACAGATGCTGCAGCTACCGCCACTCGATAGCGCCGCACGAACTTATGGACGCGATATCCGAGGGAATCGGCTCGCGCACTGACGGGTTCGCTGCTTAGATAGCGGCGCAAATCATCGGCGAACGCATCCACGGTCGCATACCGATCGGCGGGCGACTTTTTCAACGCCTTGGCAACGATATTGTCCAGATCACCGCGCAACGTCCGTGCGAGCTGCGACGCTGTGACATTCCGCGCCTGTGCCAATGCGGGATCGATCTTGAGTGCTGCATCGCTGAGGCGCACGGGCTCTCTCTCGAGCAGTGCTCGCAGGCATTCGAGCGGCGTGCTTCCGACGCTCGCCGTCGGGTGCGCTCCTGTCAACAGTACGTACAGCAGCACACCGAGCGCGTATACATCGGTGGCGGTCGTGAGCTCCGCATGTTTCGCTTGCTCGGGCGCAGCGTAGCTGGGTGTCATGGCAGACCCGACGAGCTGCGTGAGCTCGGTCGGCGGCGCCGTCTGGCCGTTCCCTTCCAGGAGCTTTGCGATGCCGAAGTCCAGCAACTTCGCACGTCCGTCGGCCGTGACGAGAATGTTCGAGGGTTTCAGATCCCGATGCAGCACGAGGCGGCCGTGCGCGTGCGAAACCGCCGCGAGCACTTGCAGAAACAAGCGCACCCGCGCCCCGACATCGAGCCGCTGCTCGTCGCACCACTGATCGATCGGCTCCCCCTCGACGTATTCGAGGACGAGATACGGCTGGCCAGCCGTCACGCCGGCGTCTATCAGATGTGTGATGCTGGGATGCCCGAGTTTCGCGAGCGCATTCGCCTCACGGCGCAGCCGCTCGCCGCCGTAGCCGAGCAAAGCGAGGTTCAATAGCTTGATCGCCACCCGGCCTTCGTAGCGTCCGTCGCTGCGCCGGGCGAGCCAGACCGTGCCCATACCGCCGTGCCCGAGCTCCCGCTCCAGCGTGTATCCGCCGAAGCTGCTGCCCGCAATCTTCTCCAGATCGAGCGAGGCGACTACCGACTTGTCGAGGAAGCGCTGTGCATTGATCGCAGGCTGTTGCGCCAGCAGCGCCGACACTTGCTCGGCCAAGGCAGGATTCTGCGCGCGAACCTGCGACAGTCGCGCTTCACGACGCTCAGCGTCAGCGTCGAGGAGTTCGTCGAGCAGCGCACTGAGCGCTTCCCACGTGGCGTTGTCGCTTCCGCTCATTCAGTACCCGCAGCAACGCGGATTCGACCCTGTTCATATGTCGCAACTGCGCGCAGCCAGTCGCAAACTGTCACATGCACGGCCTTTCGGCACTCTTATATATGAGAGTGTCCACCAAGGCGTCCACCAGGACCAAGGCTACGCGAGCGCGTCACGACTAAGCGATTGTTATTGTGGGAGCAAAACGGCGCTTCGAAGCGGCTCGCGCGCTTGCACCCCAGGCAAGTGCGCTACCAGGCTGCGCCACGTCCCGACTTGGAGAGCGCATGCTAAACAGCCGCAGCTAGAGTTATTAGCAATCACGATTCCCGACGACCCTGGAGCGCTATTAGTTGCTGATTCTTAAGCCACGGCATGCGTGCGACAGCGAACTGGAACTGCGACTCGATTGGTGAGTGCAGTCGCAGTCAGCTTAAGAACCGGTGTCCACCAAGGGTTTGCATCGTAGGCAAGTGGTCGCAAGAAAGTATGGCAGTCGAGCATCGAATCAGTCGCCCTCGAGCCCTTCCGCACGCCCAACAGTTTCTTGAGGGCGCTCGCCATGCCTCCAACACCTCACTTGTATTCTCGTTACGCGCGGCGCCGATTGCTGTTCCTAGCGCAGCATCCGACTGATCTGCTCCGGAGCAATAGGCTTCGTGAAGTGATGATTGAAGCCCGCAGCCAGCGCCTGAGTCTTATCCTTCTCTTGTCCCCAGCCCGTGACCGCAATCAAGGTCACAGCGCGCCCCAACGAATGCTGCCGAACCTGCCGAGCGACTTCGAAGCCATCGAGCTGCGGCATACCAATGTCGAGGATCGCAACCTCGGGCAATAGTTTATCGAAGGCCGCGAGCGCATCGCGCCCGTCGTGCACCACGGTCACATCGTGGCCCTCCATGCGCAGCAACATCGCGAGGCTTTCGGCAGCATCACGATTGTCGTCGGCAATGAGCACACGGCGTCTGACCACGTCTACGCCGGATGCGATTGCCGCAGGCGTCTCGCGATCCTCTCGAATCCTGCGGCGTGGCAATAGAACAGTGAATTCGCTTCCGTGACCAAGCCCGCGGCTATGCGCTTCGATACGGCCGCCGTGCAGCTCGACTAGAGCTTTGGCCAGCGACAGCCCAATTCCCAACCCGCCTTCAGAGCGATCCTTGGTAGATGGGACTTGCGAGAACATGGCGAACACGAGCGAGAGAGCATCAGGCGAGATGCCAATCCCCGTATCCGACACGGCAATCTCGATGTTGTCGGCATCGATGGTCGCTCTCAGCTTGATGTCACCGCCTGGATCGGTGTATTTGGCCGCGTTCGTCAGCAAGTTTGCCAACACCTGGGCAAGGCGCAGCGGATCTGCCGCGAGCGACACAGGTTCGCTCGGCACATCGATTGTAAAGCGATGCCTCTTACTGTCGATCAACGGCCGCGCAGTCTCGACGGCTGCGTCCACCACTGCCGCGAGCTCTGTCATTTCCGTCCGCAGCTCGAGCGTACCGCGGGTCACACGTGAAATATCGAGGAGATCATCGAGCAGCAACGACATGTGCTGCACTTGCCGGTTGATGACATCGTGCGCCCAGCGCTTCTGCGCGTCTGTTGCATTGGCCGCCTTGGAGATCAGTGCGGCCTGTCGAATGGGAGCGAGTGGATTGCGCAACTCGTGGGCCAGTGTCGCGAGAAATTCGTCTTTGCGTCGATCTGCCTCGCGAAGTGCTGCCTCGGCCCGCTGGCGATTCGCAATCTCCTCGCGCAACGCGACCTCGACCTGCTTCTTGTCTGTGATGTCACGTGTAAAGCAGCGGGTGTGGACGAACTTCCCGTCCTCCCATAGCACGTTCGATGAGATCAGCACGTGTCTGACGGAACCGTCCTTGCAGCGTAGGCGGGCCTCATAGCCTTGCAGACACTCCCCGCAACCAAGCCTCTGGAGGATGTCGTCGATCACGTGCTTGTCCGCATGGAACTCGGCTATGTGCCGGCCGACGTACTCGTGCTTGGAGTAGCCGAGCAGATTGAGCTCGGTCTGGTTGGCGCGAAGAATGATCCCGTCCGGCCCCACCCAGTGCAGTCCGACGGCCGCGTTCTCGAAGAAATCCGTCAGCAACTGCTCACTGCGCTGCAATGCCTTCTGCGCGCGTCGCTGCTCGGTAACGTCACGGAATACCATGACGATGCCGAGCAAATTGCCCACGCGATCGCGGATTGGAGCTGCGCTGTCCTCGATCGCAATCTCCGTCCCGTCTCTAGCGATCAGTGCAGTGTGATTGGCGAGACTGACGATCTTGCCGAATTTGAGAACCTTCGCCACGGGATTCTCTGCCGCCTGCCGAGTCTCCTCATTGACGATGTGGAACACGCGTTCGAGCGCTTGCCCGCGAGCATCGTCGTTCACCCAACCGGTCATCGCCTCCGCGACCGGATTGAGGAAGATCACTCGGCCTTTAGTATCGGTCGTGATCACAGCGTCACCGATACTCGCAAGAGTGACCTCGAACCACTCGCGCTGCGCGCTCAGCTCCTCGGTCCTGCCTTCGAGCGCTTCCTTGGTCTCGAGGAGCTCGCGTTCGGCGCGTTGCCGCGCAGCCAGAATACTCTCGGCATTTCTCAACGCCGCAGTCGTAAGCCGTCGGTTCTCATCGGTGTCTTCGGAGCCTTCCATCAAATCCCCAATGTTCGTGCCGCCAGCGCTGTACCCTCCACGCGCGCGCGGATCTTCGCGAATGCTGTCGCACGCGTCGTCGAGACGTCATCGCAAAAAGGAGCGAAGCCGCAATCGTCGGTCGTGCCCAATTGGTCCAGCGGAATGAATTGCGCCGCTTCCAATACACGCTCGCACACTTCTTCAGATGTTTCGATCCGTGGATCAATCGGCGCGATAACACCTACGAATATGCGGTGATGGGGTTGCATGAAGTCGCGGATGAGCCGCAAAACACGGATGCGGTCCGGTTCGCCGGCGAGCGCAATGTAGAAACTACAGACGTTCAATTGGAAAAGGCTCGGCAGCAGTTCCGCATAGTCCACATCCGCGCTGTGTGTCGAGTCGCGGTCACCGCCGGGGCAGGTATGCACACCGAGCTGCAGGCGCTCGGTGCCGGACAGCCGGGCCAAGGCAATATTGTTCAAGTCTATGAAGCTCGTGAGCAGTTTTCCGGACGGATCGATCTTGATTGCGAGCCGACCCTCCGTAAAGTCGATCTGCACTTTGTGTGCACCTTTGCTAAGACAGCGGCGAATTTCGGTCACATGTTCAGTGACGAGGTCCTCGATGAACGCCTCACGTGGATAGCCCGGAATTCCCTCCGGCGGATACATCAGGCTCAAGGCGGAAGGCGAAATGATCGCCTGCTTCAGAGGCACGTGCGCATACCTCAGCGCGTCGTCCAGGTAGCGATCTGCATAGCGGTGATACTTGAACGGCCCTGCTATCAGCCGCGGCATGCGTCGCACGTGTCCCGCGGCGAAGGGGATCTTGAAGCCGTCGGGCGCGCAATTCCTGAGGCCATGGACACTGTAAGTCCAGAAATTGTGGTACTTCCTCTGCTCTCCATCGGTGATGATCGGCGAGCCAGTTGCCTCGAACGCCGAGACGGTCTCACGGATCGCCTCTTCGTACAGTGACTCGAGACTCGGATCGGTTCCGTCTGCGGCTGCGGCAATTGCATCGATCAGTATCCGCGGCCGAGGAATGCTGCCAATCGGTTCGGTTGGAATTGTCATTCGTTGATCCTCCCCGCTGCCGAGAACTATTCAAGAACACGGGTCCCGGGCTAAACAGGAGCGCATTCGCGTCACTCCCCCGAATATTCTCACGCTCTCGTTCTATGTTGCTAGGAGAGGTGCTGAGACCCGTCTAAATGCGCCTGGGCGTTGGAACATTCATCGACGCAGGTGCAAAAGACTTGCGATACCGGCGATCAGTTCGCGCGCCTCGATCGGCTTTGATAGGTGCATCTGGTAACCGGCCAACAATGATCGCTGTCGATCCTCGGGCCGCGCATACGCGGTGATTGCAATCGCCGTAATGGGACGCGAGCCCTGCGTATCTAGCTTGCGGATCTTGCGGATGAGCTCATTGCCGTCGATGTCTGGCATTCCGATGTCGCTCAAGATCACGTCGAAATGCGCTGCAGATAGGTGGTGAAGCACCTCCTCAGCAGTTGCCGCGCAGGTGACGATAGCACCGCGCCCTTCCACGATGCGAGCGATCTTCACGCGTACTGATCCGCCGTGCAACTCGACGAGACTCTTGACGATGGATAGCCCGAGGCCTAGCCCGCCATAGCGACGCGGCGTAGAGGGATCGGCCTGACGGAACCTATCAAAGACGTAGGGCAAAAAGTCCCGCCTAATGCCGACCCCGGTATCCTCGACCACAATCTCAACATGTGAATTGACCCTTTCGAGCACTACTTGCACCTTGCCGTCCGCCGGAGTGAATTTCACCGCATTCGAAAAGCAGGTTCCACAAAACCTGTTGCAGACGATTCGCATCACCCCGTACCAGGCCGATGCTCGAATCCAGCATCGCATGAAGCCTGATGCGCTTCGCGGCTGCCGATTGACGCACGGCTTCTATGGCGTTGTTGATCACCTCGTGCAGATTGATCGGTTGGACCTCCAGATGCAGTTTGCCGGAGATGATCCGACTCATGTCGAGCAGATCATCGACGATCTGAACCTGCACCCGGACGTTGCGCTCGATTGTCTCCGCACCCCGTCGTTGATCCTCGGCGCTCAATTTCGGCTGCTGCAATAGGGTTGCCCAACCTTGGATGGCATTGAGCGGTGTGCGCAGCTCATGCGAGAGCGTGGCGAGGAACTCATCCTTCACTTGGCTGAGGCGCTCGGCTTCAGAGCGAGCGACGCGCTCCGATTCAAGGACCTGCTGACGTTCCTCGGCAAGCTTTGCAAGCTCCTGCTCGCGATCGCGCAGTGTTTTGAAGAGACGCGCGTTATCGACAGCAATTGCCGCCTGCGAGGCGATGCCGGTCACCAAGCGTTCCGCGCGCTCGGTGAAGATGTCTGGTTGTGAGTGACCGAAGAATAGTCCTCCGATGACGGGGCCAATCGCGGAAACGACTGGCACGGCCAAATAGCTGCATACGGGGAGATGCCCGGGCGGCATCCCGTTGTAAGGTGTGTTGCGGCCGTAGCGGGGATCCTTGCGGATATCACCAGACCGGACAATCTCGGTTCCCTTGAACGTTGGACCAAAAACCTCTGTCGCGCGCGGCATCGGGAACCCCGCGAAAGCCCCGCGATCGGCGCCCGACAAGGTGTAGAGCCAGTAGGCATCCTGACCGTGGTCTGCCACGTTGTAGAAGAACGCCCCGAATTCCGCCCCGATCAACTCCGTTGCGGCATCCGTCACCACTTGGACAGCGCGCTCGAGTTCCAACTGTGCGGCAACGACGCGCCCCACGCGATTGAGCGTTTCGAGTGCGCGGGCTTCATCGCGTAGTGCTTGATCGAGTTCGAGACGACGGCTGATGTCGTGAGCAATCTTTGACGCGCCGATCACTTTTCCTGCGCGATCACGTATTGGGGAAATGATGAGCGACACGTGCACGCGGCCCCCATCCTTTCGCATCCGCTCAGTCTCCAAGCGTTCGACGCGCAAGTATTGACGCAGCGAGCAGACCGTCACTCACGGTTCTGCACGGAGTCGGTATCCCACACCAGTTTCCGTTAGCAGGTACCGTGGTCGCGCTGGATCGAGCTCCAATTTTCGGCGAAGACCGGTCACGTAGATGCGAACGTAGTGTTGCTGATCGAGCTTGCCTTGGCCCCAGCCTGCCTTCAGCAGCTCGGAATGCGTGACGACTTGGCCCGCACGTTCGACGAGGGCGACGAGCAAGCGATACTCGATCGGCGTGAGATGCACGGGCACACTGCGCACGAGGACCTCTCGCGCCAGCAGATCCACTTCCAGCTCGCCAACCTTGAAGAGATGCTGGGAGGCTCCGCTGACGCGACTGGCAGCGTGCCGCAGGCCTACGCGCAGTCGCGCCAGCAGCTCCCCGGTCGAGAACGGCTTGGTCACATAGTCATCGGCACCCGCGTCCAGCGCGGCGATCTTGTCCAACTCCTGGGACCGCGCGGATAACACGATAATTGGGACATCCGTCAGAGCACGAGCCGCACGCACGACGTCGATGCCATCACGATCCGGTAAGCCGAGGTCGGCGATGATCAGATCCGCACGTTGTTCCTGGATGCGATTGATCGCCTCGGCGGCGTTGGTCGCCTCCATGTGCCGCATGCCATTGGCTTCGAGCGTGAGTCGCAAAATACGCTGGAGTTGCGGCTCATCTTCGACCACAAGAACCATGGGCGCTTCGCTGGTCATGTGCTCGACGGCATCTGCGGCGGCTGTTGCAAGGGAAGGCGCACCGTGAACTCCGCGCCACCTTCTGCTCGGTTGCGTGCTGTGACCGTAGCTCCGTGCAGATCCGCGATCGCTCGACAGATCGAGAGCCCAAGACCGGAGCCGCTGCTCAGTCCAGTTCGAGCCCCTCGCTCGAATTTCTCGAAGATCAGCTCTTCAGTTCCCGCCGGCAATCCCGGCCCACGGTCTCGGACCCTAACCGCCAACATGTCTTGCTCGCGGGTTCCTGTGATCTCGATCGGGGTGTCAGCTGGAGTGTGGAGCCCGGCGTTCTCGATGAGATTGACAATGAGTTTCTCGATCAAGACGCCATCCACGTTCAGTAGGCAGATCTCCTGCGGTAACTCGACGATCACGGCGCGTGTGCCGATCACTGCCCGACAACGTTCGAGCGCAGCACCAACCAGTTCCTCCAGCGGATACCACTGCAGGTCGAGCGTGATACGCCCCGTATGCAGTCGCGTCATCTCCAGCACGTCGCTGACTTCCGTACTCATGCTCAGCGAGCCTTGATAGATCGTTTCGAGCAACTGATTCTGCTGTTCTAGCGACATGCGCTCTCTGTTCTCGCGCAGACTGCTCGCACTGCCGGCGATGACTGCTAACGGCGTGCGCAGGTCGTGAGATATCGAAGCGAGCAGTGAACTTCTGGTGCGCTCATCGTTTGCGGCTACTTCGGCGCGTGCGGCGCTCTGCGCCTCACGGCGCACGCGTGATGCGAGCGCTCCGGTCACGAGGCCGACAATCAACAGCACCAAGGCAGTGATGAGATATTGGGTGGATCCAAACCGCAGCGTCAGCGTCGGCGGCACGAAAAACAAGTCGAACGCGAGGAAGCTGAGCAGCGCCGCTGCGATGGACACCGGACGTTCGTAGTACATCGCGGTGACCATTACACCAAGCAGGTAGACCATGGCGACATCGGTAGGAGTCAGCCAGCGGATCAGGAGCCAGTTCAGCACTGTGCACGCGACGACGATGAGTATCGCTATCGCGCAGTGCGAGACGCGTACAGCCATTGTCGATGGAGTCACCATGATTTTCGGTCAAGCACGAGCTGGGAACGTGAGCGTAGGCCCGACAGGGCGCCGTGAACAGACGCACACCGAATTCTTTGCAGCTTCTTTACGCGTTCCGGAGCTAGCGTTGCGCCCTGGTTCAGCCAAGGCGAGTTCACTATGTCCGTCGTTCCAGCCGTTCATGAACCGGGTTCCGGCAGCGATGCTGCCACGCGCCGCGGGCTTACCCTCGGAGCGCTGGGCGTAGTGTTCGGAGACATTGGCACGAGCCCCCTCTATGCCTTCAAGCAAGCCTTCACACCGCCCCATGGTGTCGCTGTCAACGAAGCGAACGTGCTCGGCATGCTCTCTCTGATCTTTTGGACACTGATGATCACCGTGACGATCAAGTATGTGATCGTGATACTCAGGGCGGACAATCAAGGCGAAGGGGGCGTGCTGTCGCTGAGCACACTGGCTGCCGGCGCAACGCGCAGCTGGCGATTGTGGGGACCGGTGGCCACACTCGGCATCCTCGGTGCCGCTCTATTCTTCGGGGACGGAATCCTGACGCCTGCGATCTCGGTGCTGAGCGCGGTTGAAGGTGTGACGGTAGCCGCACCGGAGCTCGAGCCGCTCGTCGTGCCACTCACCGTGGTGATACTCGCAGTGCTCTTCGCTGTACAACGTAAGGGCACAGAACAGATGGGTCGGATGTTTGGACCGATCATCGTCGTTTGGTTTGTGACGCTCGGCGTGCTCGGCCTGGTGCACATCGTGAAAATGCCGCTCGTCCTCGTGGCGTTGAATCCATGGTGCGCCGTCGAGTTTTTTGCGAGTAACGGCTGGCAGGCGTTCGTGGTGCTCTCGGCGGTGTTTCTGGTGGTTACCGGCGGTGAGGCGCTCTACGCGGACCTTGGTCACTTCGGTCGAATCCCAATTAGAAATGGCTGGTTGCAGCTCGTGTTGCCGGCGTTGACGCTGAACTATCTTGGACAGGGGGCGTTGGTGCTGCAGGATCCGGACGCGATCCGCAACCCGTTCTATCTGCTGGCGCCGTCCTGGTTGCTCGTCCCGATGATCGTGCTTGCTACGGCTGCAACCATCATCGCCTCGCAAGCCGTGATCTCCGGCGTGTTTTCCGTGACACGACAGGCGATGAACCTGGGTTATCTCCCACGACTACGGGTGCTGCACTCCTCGGCCTCCGCTGAGGGCCAGATCTATGTGCCGTCCGCAAACTGGATCACATTCGTCGGCACACTCGTACTCGTGCTGGCGTTTGGGTCATCCAGCGCACTGGCAGGCGCGTACGGCATCGCGGTCTCCGCCACCATGTTGCTCGCAGGCGTGCTCGTCATGATATTGGCGTACGTCCGCTATCCGAAGCATCGGTTCGTTACGATGCCAGTGCTACTGATCATCAGCACCGTTGATCTGATGTTCTTTGCGTCCAACTCATTGCGTGCCGTCGACGGGGGTTGGGTGCCGCTCGCCACGGCTGCCGTTGTATGCCTGCTGATGTATACCTGGCGCGACGGTCGCAGAACTCTCAACTGGGAGGTAGCGCATCGTCAGATGCCGCCGGCGGAGTTCTTGCGCATCCTTGCTGAGCGCCCACCTGCGCGCACGCTCGGCACCGCCGTCTATCTCACGAACGAGGCGAGTGCCGTTCCACCTGCCCTCGTGCAGCACATGAAGGTCCACGGCGTGCTGCATGAGCGCGTCATTATCCTCACCTTCGCGAGACTAGACACGCCGCGAGTTCCTCAAGAGGAGCGCGTCCAGTGGGAAGAGCTTGCAGGCGGTCTCTATAAGGTCGTCGCGAGGTACGGCTTCATGGAGCAGCCCAACACCGTGAGTGCACTACGGCTGGCGGATCGCGCGGGTCTCCCCTATGAACCTGACACAACGTCCTACGTCGTCGGTCGTACAACGCCATTCGTGAGCACTAAGAAAGGGATGGCGCTCTGGCGCAAGCGCTTGTACGCGCTGATGGCGCGCAATACGAGAGTCGGCTACGAGTACTTCGGCGTGCCGGCCCATCGGCTGCTCGAGGTGGGCACTCAGGTGCACATCTAGATGAGCGGGACGAGCGCTAGTCCAGTCCGCCCTTCCGATCCTGCAGGGCTATCGCACGCAAAGTGTCCACCGCGTCATGCGACCTTAGCGGAGCTGTGCTCCTGTCTCGCGGTGACCCGGATCACGCCGCCCACCCGGGTGTATTTAGCAGCGTTGTTCAGCAGATTGACGAAGACTTGCGCCAAGCGCGTCAAGTCCGCAGGCAGGTTCCCGGCGAAGCGTCACGAATCAACTGACCCCAACGGCGTGCTCGTTGGGGGTATTGCTTCTCACCACCTGGACTCAGCTCGGCATACAAGCGCATGTTCTGCATCGCCACGCCGGCGGCATTTGCCAGCGCCTGCAAAACATACTGCTCTCCCCACGATGCTTCGTGCATTTGGGACCAGTAGGCACCGCTAGCTGCGACGGGCTTATTCTGAGGTACCGGCACCATCGCAAGGCTCTTTACGAACGTTGGCCGATAGGCGGCATGTGGAATGCGGGCATCCGAGTAGATGTCCGGAATCACAGCGATCTCTCCATGCAAGATGACCCAGCCCGAAATGCAAGACTTCAGTGGAAAGCGACTCCCCTTCCATAGGGGCGCGATGGCGTCCTCATCGAGGTGATAACAGCTATCGTTCTCCCGCGAGAGCCACCGCTTCGAGCGTCGTAGCGGACGCCAACTCACCGATTGTCTGCAGCAAAGGGTCCATGCGGATGATTCCAGCATCATCGTGCTACTACCGCAACTGGAAGGAATAATGCGGCTTCGAAACCATGGCAACCAACGGCGGCGTGCAACGACCAGGCTCCAGAGACATGCCTAATGGACGACAGGGAACTCGGGCTCAATCTCCGACGTCATGTGAATCGGTCAGGTACGAGAAATGCTCATGCTGAAAGTGATTGGCTGGGTAGTCGGGATTCTCCTGTTGATCGGCCTGCTGGTTGTCGTGGGAGTTTTCGACCTGCTCCTCTGACACGCTGCGGTGACAAACACCAGGCTGCCGCGTGCAGGCAGAGTATGCACCCTCATTTGGTCGGCCCTCCGCTTAGTGAGGAGACCCAGATACAGTGATCCACCGTGGCGGCCAGAGTTGGCGTCAGGGAACACGCCGCCGTGGATGGGCACATCATCGGCAGGCTTCTTCAGCCTGGCGGCAGAAGGCAACGTTCACGATTGCCACTATCATGAACTCAGCGAGTTCTACCTGATCTCGCGTGGCAAGGCGAAGATCCTCAGCGGCGATCGAGAGTACTTCGTCCAGGAACGCGATATCGTACGGGAAACAGTTGAATGCCGCTCGGACGCATGACGACGACTCCCAGCCTTCTCGGGGTGGCTGACTATCGGGCCAGGCGTTGCGAATGCGCAGCGGCGAAGACGATCTGGTTTCCGTCCGGATCCTGAATGACTGCGGTGCTCACCCGCTCAGTGCGGTTGACCTGATCCGTCGGAATACCCTTTCTCTTGAGGTCATCGAGCTGCTCATCCAGATCCGTCACCGCCAGCGTGACCGATGAGGCGCCCGCGCGCTTGTGATCTTCGAACACTTGCAGCCAGCCGCCACGCTCGAAGCGAAACTCCCCGACTTCCTTCATCGGGCGGGACGCCGTCTCGTCAAGCAAATGCTCATACCAACGAAGTGAGGCGCGGAGATCCCGGACGGCTACTCCTGCTAAAGCATTGCTGATGGACATACTGACCTACCCCAGTCGACCTCGTACGCACCGGTATATAAGTGCGATAACGCTACATCACTGGAGCAGTTCCAAATCCCGTCGGTCCTATTTTCGCCTACGGCAGATTACCGGCAAGATTGCGCCCATGGAGAAGCCGACCTGGTCGGCAGAGTAACCGTTGACTAGTCATTAGTGTAGCTGCAGCGGTACCCCGAACTTACGGACGATCGTGGACCTCCAGCGCAAATCGCCTCCACGTCGTAGCCGACTGCGACCTCCACACGGTCGTCTCTCGCCTGAGGAGTTGGGACGACAGGCCAGACGCTAGGCGTGTGATCGCGTCGTTGCGTCCAGCAACTTCAGTTGGAGAGTTTGCTCTCGATCGTCTGAGCCTGTTTCAGATGGTCGCGCAACGTCGGCAGGTTGTTCTTCGCGTAGGCACGCAGCTCCGCATCCAGTTTGATGTCGTCGGCGGCGGTCTCAAACAGTTCGATATCGACCTGGTGGTCCTTGATCATGTGCTCCATGAAGTCGCGGTCGAAATCCTTACCCGCGTCAGCTGCCCGGAACTTGTCCATCATCGCCTTGTGCATCGGGCTGCGGGAGGACGGTATCTCCAGGCCCTTGCCCTTGGTCACGCTAACAAGTTGCTCGTTCGCTTTGGTGTGGTCTGTCACGACTCGCTTGGCGAACGCCTTGACCTGTCCATTTGACGCCTTCTGAACGCCAACTTCGCCCATCTCGACTTCCGCCAGACCGCCAGCTCCGGCCTTCGCAACGAACTCGCTCGCGGAGATACTCGGACGCGTGCTGTCAGCGGTGTTCTGCGCTATCGACGAGCTACTGGCTGCGCAGAAGAATATCGCGGCCACAATCGGTGAACTCTTCATAGATGTCCTCGCTGTACTAAACAGGTGATGACCGTTAGCGCCAGCACCAACCGCAACTTTGATCTCAACTTTCGGCCGCGTCGGTGCGGTCGCGCACGTACTGCGATCATGATGAGAATCAGCGCCTAACGCAGCACGTGAACGATCCATGTAAATGTGCGCTGGCAGACAAAGGGCTAACCTTCTATGCCGCATGACATCGCCCATCAGGCGCGTGCGTTTCGCACGTCGCTTGCATGGGCTTGTCATCGATGGCGACGTCGACAAGCGCCGCGGCGCGGAATTCTTCGCAGATCGCGTGAACGGTTTGGGGATCTCGCAACGCTTCGATGTAGGCAGCGCGAATCTGTTGCTGAAAGCTCGAAGCCGGCGTGCCCCAATTGGCGAGTGCGTCGTCAACGATAGCTGGCGGGATCGGCACCGATCAGCCGCTCGGGCAGCGGTTCGGGTTGCGCCAGGAGTGTCCATGGCCAGTAGGCTAGAGCGAGTTTCGCGTCGGCGCGCTGGAACGCCTCGCCGGTTGGAATGATGTCGAGAACGGCGATCCGCTCGATGTGTTGAGGATGATCGAGCGCCATGCGATAGGCTACGCGGCCGCCGCGATCGTGGCCGGCGACAGCAAGCGCGCGAAGCCGAGCGCGCCCATGAGCTCGATCATGTCGCGCGCCATGGCGCGCTTCGCATATGGCGCGTGATCGGTGCTCGACGCCGGCTTGCCGCTTGCTCCGTAGCCGCGCAGGTCGGCGCAGATCACGGTAAACGCCTCAGCGAGCATTGGGGCGACGGCATGCCACATGAGGTGCGGTTCCGGAAAGCCGTGCAGAAGCAAGAGCGGCGGCCCGGCGCCACCACGCCGACTGAAGATGGTTGTCTCGCTCACCGTCACAGTGGTGGCTTGCCATGCTTCAAACGTGCTGTTCTCGTTCACGCTAGCCGCCTGCTGAAAGCCGACTACGTGGAATTTCGAGGCGAGCGCCGAAGTTCCGCCACTTCGCTGATGCGAGACGCGAGGCCCCGACGGGCGTCTAGTGGTGGCCGGCGCCCTGAGGTGGCGGTCGAACCACGCAATCACTCGGGGCGCTCTGGCCTGAACGCGACCGTCAGCATGGCCCGCACCGTGCGCGGCGGGATCGGCGAGAAGAGGCCGGTCCGCGCGACAAAGTAGCCTTCGACCCCGGTGAGATTCGAGCCGACCACGCGGAACTCGGCGGGGCGCCCACCCAGCACAAAGCGGCTGCGAGCGCCGAGCGCCCAGGTCGTAACGGACGGCGTCTTGAAAGTGTTGGCCGTATCCGCCCAGCGTTCGCCCGAGTAACTGAGGCCCGCGTCCACCGACCAGTTGTTCCAGAGCCGGCGTTCTACATTGGCGTTGACGATCACGTGCGAGATGCCAGCTGCACGCGAGCCGACCACCCCCGCGTCCACCAGCGGCCCGGTAACCTTGGGCTCGAACGCCACGGCGCCCAACACCACGTTGGTTTTTGCGCCGAGCTTGCCTGCGATCGAGGCCTCGACGCCACGGTGGCTTACCTCGCCCACCAGTCCGAACGAGCGGTCGGCGCGAAGGCCGTTGGTCGGCTTGGAAACGTCGAAGAAGGCGCCGATGAAGGTCAGCCCTGGCGTGATGGCATGGCGCACGCCCAACTCGAACTGCTCGGCTTCCACTGGCGGCAGCACCTCGTCGCGGTTGCTCGCCGATGTCGGCGCGACGCCGGCCTCCTCGAGGCCGGTCACCCAGCTACCGAACGCGGCCGTGCGGTCCGTGAGACTGACGATGACCGAAGCGTTGTAGAGAGTGGTCTCGCTGACTCCTTCGGTCTGTACGCCGGCGATCGACAGTACGTCCTTGTCGTAGCGAGTCCGGTGGACACCGAAGAGCATCTGCACGTGGTCACGCCAAGCGAGCCCGTAGCCGGCAGAGGTGGTGACCTGTTCGACCGTGTCCGTGCCTCGCGTCCCTGACCAGGGGAGCTCCACTCCCTCCGGCGTCTCGTCATCGCGCAGGTCGAAGTCGCCGAGAGGGATAACGAGGTTGGAGGTGAGGTCGACAACGAGCCGGCCGCCACGCACCGATGCTGTGGCCAGATGGCTGATGCTGCCGGCTTCGAACTGCCGGCTCACGCGCGCCTCCACGGAGTCCGAGCGTCTGGCGCGGTCGGGAGTGCGGAAAGTGGTCGCTGCGGCGCGACCGGAGGCGTCGGCGGAGACCAGCGTATAGTCGATGTGGTCCATGTCGAAGATGGAACGGAAGGCGGCAACGTCGAGCGTGAAGCCGCCGATGCGTCCGTCGTAGAGAACACCGAAATTCGAGTTCACCGCCTGCGCTTCAGCCCATGACGGCGAGTACTGATGGAGTTTCCTGAGGCTGCGCGGCACGGCTGCCTCGGCGGCGACGACGGCGTACTCCCCGTCGTATTTGCGATCGTACAGCGATGCAAAGGCACGCAGCCGCTGATCGGGCGTGACTTGCCATGCGCCGACGGCGCCTACGTCCAGGGCGCGGCCTTCGTTACCCCCCGCCAAGTGCCAAGACGGACGCCAGACGAACCCGCCAGCGAGACTGAAGTCGCCGTCGCGAAACGAGCCGTCGCCCTGCATCACGCGCGTGCCGAACTCGCGCACGCCTGCACCGAGCCGCAACTCGTTCACCGGACCGGCCTGGCGCAAGCGATAGTTCACGACGCCGGATGGCGCGGGATACGCCAGGCGAGTGGCGTTGACGCCCACTCGTACGCTCACGCCCGCGAGCAGCGGATCGTTCAGCGCCGCGGCGCGGCTGAAGTAGGCATCGTCGATGCGGTACGCGCCGCTATCGTTGAGATCGAAGCCGCGGACCTGCGTCTCGCTGTAGAGACCTGACTGCTCCGTGCCAACGCGCTCGCCGAAGGCGTCAGCGGCTGATTTCACGGCGTTGTCCTGCGCTGCCGCTGAGGCGGCGGCGAGTACGAGAGCGACCAACGCAATTGAACCGCAGAGGCGTGAATGCACCATCTGAACTGACCGCGAGACTCCAGGTGTATTGCTTCGACGCCCAGCCTAGGACCGGCGGCGGCGGGAACGTAGACCGCTTGCTGCAGCGGGCCGGCGATTCACTGCATCGAATGGCCGGGGCCGACAGCCATGGCGTAAAGTTGCCGGCCATGACAGCAACCGATTCCGGCGCAAGCCCGATCCGTTGGCGTTGGATCGCCGCGCTGTGGTGCGCAGGCGGGCTGTTCGACGCCAGTCAAGCCGTACTCCTCCTGCGCTTCGCTCACGGCAGCGATCAATCGTGGCTACCGGTGTTCGCAACCGAAATGGCCACCTGGTTGCCGTGGGCGCTGGCGACTCCATGGATCATTGGTTTGGCGCGGCGCCATCCGTTCATTCGCGGCACGACCCTGCGAACGGTCGCCGTTCACATGGCCGCTTTCGCCATGATCGGCGCGGTCGCCGAGGGCTGGACCGCGACTCTGCAAGTGCTCTTCAACCCGTGGGGCAACCGGCGGCCACCCGATTTCTGGGACTCGTGGAGCACGACACTCCTCTATCACGTGCTGATCTTCCTGATCGCGTATGCGCTGATCCTGACCGTCACGTACCTGCTGGACTCGCGCGACAATGTTGCGCGCCAGAAGACCGAGACCGCACGGCTCAACGAGGAACTTTCCAGGGCGCAGCTCGCCGCGCTACAGCGGCAGATGGAGCCGCACTTCGTGTTCAACGCGCTCAATTCCATTGCTGGTCTCGTGCGCGATCATCGCAACGACGCTGCGGTCAGCATGATCGTCGGGCTCAGCGAGTTCCTGCGTCGCGCGACCGCGGACTCGCACCGCTCGCAGGTAACCCTTGCAGAGGAAGTCGAATATTTGCAGCGCTATGTCGACATTCAGAAGGTTCGCTTCGGGGAACGCCTGCAATTCAGCATAGACATCCCGCCAGACCTGCTGGACGCGCAGGTTCCCAGTCTGCTGCTGCAGCCTCTGGTCGAGAACGCCATCAAGCATGGCGTTGCCACGCGCGTAGTGGGAGGGAACGTCCGCGTCACAGGCGCGCGCAAAAATGGCAGGGTCTTCCTGAGCGTTTACAACGACGCGCCGAGCTCTCCGGAAAATTGGCAGACGAACGGCGGCGTCGGCCTCGTGAATCTGCGCACTCGTCTGCAGATCCTCCACGGCGATGCCTCTGAGCTGCAGGTGCAGCGCGCTGGAGTGGACGGTGTCGAAGTGATCGTGACACTGCCTCTGCGGCACGCGCACGCGCAGTGAGCATAATCGGAACCTCCGTGCCCGGCAGGTGTTGTCGGATACGGGTGCAAGCCTCGCGGAGGGTAGACATGCGTGCGCAAGTTCCGGCGAGTCATTATGCGATCCTCGAAGCTCCTTCGACGCTGGGGCTACGCTCTCACGGCGTCGAGCAACTTCCGGCAGTACTGCTTGGGCATGGTTTGGCGCAGCGGCTGCAAGCTCGTCGAGCTGGACATGTTGAACCGGATGTCGCGCGCAGTTCGGTGCGCGACCCCGAAACCAAGGTAATGAACGCAGCTGCAATCGCCGGCTACACTCGCAAACTCGCGGACGCCGTGGGGCCGCTCCTGACCGACGGAGATTTTCCGGTCGTGCTCGGCGGCGATTGTTCCATCGTTCTGGGTACCGCGCTGGCGCTGAATCGACGAGGCCGGTACGGACTGTTGTTCGTCGATGGTCAGGCCGACTTCTTTCAACCAGAGGCGGACCCGTACGGGGAAGCGGCATCAATGGATCTGGCGTTCGTCACCGGGCACGGACCCCGGCTTCTCACTGAGTTCGAGGGTCGTTCACCGCTGATCAAACCGACCGACGCCGTCGCGTTCGGCTTTCGGGATGCTGAAGATCAGGCTGAATACGGCAGCCAGCCGTTGCCGAGAGAGCTGCGCTCATTCGACTTACCGACAATCCGCCACATCGGCATCGACTCAGCGGCGCGGCAAGCCATCGAACATGTTAGTCGGAGCGAGCTCGACGGATTCTGGATACACGTCGATGCGGACTGCCTCGACGATGCCGTCATGCCCGCAGTGGACTTCCGAATACCGGGCGGTCTGCACCCTGAAGAGCTTGAGACGGTATTGACGATGGCGCTCGATAGCGGTCGCGCTGTTGGCCTTGAAGTCACGATCTACAACTCTGCATTGGATGCCGAGGGCCGCGCGGGCAAACTTCTGGCAGATCTACTCGTGAGCGCGTTGTCGAGATAACGTCAGACCGCGTACGCGCCCGGCTCAAAGTTTGGCCTCGCGCTCGAGCAATTCCTCGATCGTCACGCCGATTTCGGGAACGCCGCCGAATACCGAGCCGAGCCTGCCGTCCTGGAAATGCTTGAGTGCGAGCTGCGATGCCCGTTCGGGCAGCGGCACGAATCCGGCTTCGGCCGCGAGCGACGGCCCCTCGGTCATGTAGAACTCGATGAACTGGCGCACCTCGGGACGCTGGGCCGCGATGGCGCTGACGTAAATGAACAGTGGGCGTGACAGTGGTTCATAGCTGCCGTCGGTTACCGATGCGATGCTCGGCAGGATTGCGGCGCCTTTGCTGTTCGCGATCGGCACTGCCCGCATTCGCTCCTGATGCGAGACGTAGTAGGCGAGTCCGAAGTAGCCCAGCGAGTTCTTGTTGTTCTCCACGCCCTGCACGAGCACATTGTCGTCCTCGCTGGCCGTGAAGTCGCCGCGGCTCGACTTGGCCTTGCCGACGACAGCCTCGGTGAAGTAATCGAACGTCCCGGAGTCCGCGCCCGGGCCGAACAGCATCAGCGGCACGTCAGGCCATTCGGGCCGCACCTGATTCCAGCGCAAGAGCGTTGCCTGCGCTGCCGGCTCCCAGATCTTCTTCAAGTCGGCGACCGACAGCGACTTGACCCAGTCATTCTGCGGATGCACCACGACCGTGATTGCGTCGAACGCAACTGGCAGCTCGATGAAGCCGATCCCCGCTGCGCGGCAGGCCTCCATCTCTTCCCTCAGGATCGGCCGTGACGCGTTCGAGATGTGCACATCACCCCGGCACAATTTCTTGAAGCCGCCGCCGGTGCCGGACAAGCCGACCGTGACACGTACGCGGCCGCGTTGGCCAAGCTGAAACTCCTCGGCAACTGCTTCGGCGACCGGGAACACGGTGCTGGATCCGTCGATGCGGATGACCGGTGCCTCTGCTCCCGTGGGGGTTGTGCCAGATTCCTTGCTGCCACCGCATCCGGCAAGCAGAGCGGCAAGCGCTATCAGCACTGAACCTGCAGGTGATATCTTCACGACGAGCTCCGACTGAATGGTGCCGTGAGCTTCTTTAGCTCGGCTTGCATCACGCCGCAACAGTGAATGCGGTTGTCAGCCGGGCAGATCTCTTTGAAATTCCTACTCAGTGATACGCGGGCGGATATCCATCGTCCGGATGCGCGTACCGCTCCTGCAGCCGCAAGCGTCGCGACGGTGCCGTCTGCTCGACGCCGCCGACGATCACGTTTGTCGCATAGGAAAGCGCTTCCAGCGGATCGCCGCTCCACATCACGACATCGGCATCTTTGCCGACCTCGAGTGATCCGGCGCGATCCGCGATGCCCCAGATGCGCGCCGGATTGAGGGTGATTGCGCGCAGAGCCTGGTCGCGCGTCAATCCGTACGCAACCGCCACGCCTGCATTCAGTCGTATCGGCCGCAAACTGTTGAAGTTGCGCGAGCCCTTGATCGCGATCGTCACGCCCGCGCGCTGCAAGCGCACGGCATTGTCGAGCCGCGCTGCCAGCAATTCGAACGAGCGCGGCAGATCGTCCTGCGGATCGATCAGCACCGGCACTGCGGCGGCGGCGATTTCATCGGCGACCAGCCAGGCCTCCTGCGCGTCTTCGAGAATCACGCGCACGTTCTGCTCGCGCGCCAACGCAAGCGCCTGGCGGATATCCGCGGCGCGACTGACGCGTATCAGCAGCGGCGTGCGCCCTTCCACAACCGGTATGAGCGCCTCGAGATCGAACGTCGGCAGCCCATACGTGCGCGTCGCGCCACGGTCGTGCGCGGCACGATTGCGCGCATAGTGGCGTGCGTCCGCCAGGGCTGCTTTCGCCAGGATGATCGAAGCCGCACGCGATCCGCCGGCGTGCCGCGCCCCGGCCTGCCCCAGATCCAGCGCCATCGCGATCTTCGCGCGCATCACGGGCAACAGACTCGCATCGAGTCGCAGCATTGCGGCCTGACCCGCGAACAGCGCCGTATATTACGCAGCGTCCCGTAAATGACTGGATACGTGACGCAGGTGTTCTTGCAGCCGGGCGACATCACGTTCAATTCCGTCGATCAGCTCGTGTACGAGTCCAGTCTCGGTGACGCCTCACTGGCCCGCTACTTGTACGATGCTGCGACGGGCGTTGTCGATCCAAGCGGTACGTATGCGCCGGACAACCAGGCGAACCGAGCCATTACGTGCGTCGATACCCGATGGTCGCAGACCCTACGCTCAGCCGCCGATCTGCAGCAGCTTCTCCAGCAGGCGAAAGCATCCGCGCCGCGCTGCGGAGAGGCCTCTGTGGCACAAGGCCCTGCCATCTGCATCGGCTATCCGGTTTCCCCAGTCGAGCCCACGCCGCTGCCCGTGCAGCTGAACGGCGTGCCGCCGTTCGTTGTCATCGGCGCCACGCTCGACGGCAGCACACCGTACGTCTGGTCGGCACGTATCGCGTCGCAGATCCAGGCAAGCCGCTTCATCAAGCGAACTGGCTACGGCCATATCAGCTATGACAAGTCGCGCTGTGTTCAGCAGAAGGTAGATAACTACCTCATCAACTTGGTGCTGCCAGCAAACGGCAGTACGTGCCCGACGGATCCCGATCTCTATCCACCTCAGGACCTGTTGCTGCCTCCGCTTCCATAGCGGCGATTCCGGGCGCCGGGTTGCATACGGCCCGGCGTCCCGCT
>CAWISC010000015.1:0-14180 GCA_963838635.1 uncultured Gammaproteobacteria bacterium
TTTCCTCGTCCTCTGAACGGCGGCGCGCACCGCGCGCGCCGCCAGGATGCATGGATTCACGAACTGCTCAGTGTCAGCGCGCTGCGGACTTCGCGGGCTCCGCGAGACCGATTGCGCCGCACTTCGCCCACTGCGCCTCCGGAATGCGCGAGTTGTCGAGGCGGCACTTCAGCCGCTTGCCGACGATGCCGAACAGATTGTCGAGCTCGTTCCACGAGACCGGCTTGTTCGGATCGCCCGCCGCTGCACTCAGGCTGCCGCGGCTCGAAGTCGCAGCGCCGATCTGCTCGAGCGACACGCTATCGAGCACCTCGGCCTCGACCTTCATGTTCTTGAGATCGATCTTGCTGGTCGCCTCGCTGGCCAGATTCTTCACGCCATAGACGACGGCGCCGACCGGAATGTAGGCGAGGATCGGCCGCTTCTTCTTCTGCAGCAGCAGATCGCCGACCGCGAGGCGCACGTACAGGACGTTCGCGCCCGGCTTGTCCACGACCTTGTAGCTGGTCTTGAGCTCTGCGGTGACGCGTTCGCGCAGCGAGTCCGCGAGCGCCTTCATGTCGTCCGGCTTCAGGCCCTTGTACTTCGAGTCCGGGTGCAGGAAGAGCTCCGGCTGGTCGACCATCACCGAGTCGTACTTCGCAGCGCTCTTGAGCGCCTCCGGCGAGGCGTAGATCTCGTCGAACGGATTGTCCTTGGCCTTCTGCAGCTTGGAGTAGTCGCTGAGAAAGGAGCTGTCTTTGTCCTGGGCCGGCACACTCGCCGGCGCCAGCGCCAACAGCGCCAGTGCGGTCGCAAGTGTCGTCGTATGAGCGTTCATGTCAGTCACCTGTCGGTTGGTGGTTCGTTGTCGGATCGTCACGCCGGATTCGTTGTTTCGATATCGAGATTTCGCAGGACTTCAATCCGCATCGGGACGGCGCAGCACCACGCGACGGTTCTGTGCGCGGCCTTCGGCTGTCTCGTTGTCGGCGATCGGTTGCGACTCGCCGAAGCCTTGCCAGCGCAGCCGCGAGGAGCTGATGCGCTGCGAGATAAGATAGTCGGCGACCGATTTCGCGCGCTGCTCGGACAGGGCCTGGTTATGCGCCTGCGTGCCCGCCGAATCGGTGTGCCCCTCGATGATCGCGAACAGCGTCGGCGTGCTGTTCAGCGCGACGACGAGGCGATCGAGCTGCGCGTGCGAATCGCCGGCGAGCTCTGCCGAGTTGGTTTCGAATGTCACGTTCAGCTGTACGTTGTAGCCGCAGCCAACGGGATCGACTTTCACGCCGCTTGCGGTATTCGCGCACTTATCGATGTGGTCGACGATGCCGTCGCCGTCCGTATCACGCGGTGCGGGCGGCGGCGCCGGAGGCGGCGGTGGTGGAGCGACAGCCGGTGCGGCCGCGGGCGCCGGAGCCGGGCGCGCCGTCGAGGCGCTCAGCATCTCGCGCGACGGCGAGCCGCCGAACGTGCCGCCGATGCCGACGATCAGCCCCTGAAATGAGCCGTCGAACTTGTTGCGGCCGTTCTCGGAATCGATTTCGTAGTACAGCTTGCGATAGCCGAAGCGCAGGCCGACGTTGTCGCTGATCTGGAAGTGCAACTGCGGCTGCAACTCCCAGGTCTTCTCCGAGTCGCCGCCCGAGCCGAACGAAATCGTCGGATTGAAGCGCCAGCGTCGCCCGAGCGGGAAGCTCGGCCGCAACATCACGATCGGATCCACGAAATCCTTGTCGCCCTCGACCGTGCCGAGCCCATCGAGAGTGAGCGTGTTGTCCAGCGACAGCTGGCGCGCGCCGATCAGCAGATCCGTGTGCGCGCCTGCGCGGCTGCGCTCGAACCGATAACCGATCGCCAGCATCGCCATCAGAGTCTCGACCTCGAGCCTGCCCCGCGCCGGCGCGTCGTCGAGTTCGTCGGAGTCGAGCGACAGGTAGTCGATCTGCGTCACTGCGACGAAGTGCCCGAGGCGCGCGCCGGCCATGATGCCGCCTCCGATGTCGAGGGCTTCGACGATGTCACCGAAATCGCGCTCCACGGTCGCAGTGCGATCGCCGATCGTGACTTCGGTGTCGAGCCCTGCCGCCCACATATAGGGTGCCACCTCGAACGACCAGTTCTCGTCCTGCGCCTGCGCTGTCGAGGCGGCCGCGATCGCCAGCGTTGCCGCTACGGCCGTCGCGATGGTTTTCATGCTGCTCATGTTCGCTCCTGCACTTCACAGTGGAATCCGCGTCGTCTTCCGCGGTTGAGGCGCATCGTCAGCGCACGACGCCAGAGCAGCTATCGAAATATCGCACCTGTTGACGACGAAACTGCTGTCGTGCGGATTCTCGATAGAGCGCACGGTGATGCGCGGCGAGTATGTATCCACGGAATTGTCGAGCTCTCCCATGCGCCCTTCGTTGCTCACCGCATGTCTTCTACTGTTCGGTGCCCACGCGAGCGCAAGCGCGGCAGATTCGCGTGAGTCCACGGTGCTGCGCGCACGCGACCTGACACCATTCGGTCTACTCCGCCTCGACTTGCGACCGGCGACGATGCACGCAGACCCCGTCGATCGTTGGACCTTCGAGCTGCAAGCCGCCTACCAGAACACGTTCATCGCCAGCGAGAACGTGAAGGATTATCTGCAGACGCGCGACGCAGGACGCGCGCCCATCCGGCCGCAGGATACTCAGGCAATCCTCGCGCTGCCCGGCGATGCGTACTACCTCGATGTGGAAGTCGGCGCGGTCGACCTGATCATGCGTCGCGGCCTGACGGATACCCTCGGAATATTCTTCGAGCTGCCGTATCTGCACTACGGCGAAGGACAGCTCGACTCTTTCATCGAGGCCTTTCACAGCGCGTTCGGGCTGGGGCAGATGGGCCGCGACCTTGTAGCGCGCAATCGCTTTCAAATGATCTACCGGCTGGGCGACGCGCAGCATGCGCAGCTGGATCGCGAAGTCCAGGGCGGCTTCGGCGATCCGATCGTCGGTGTGCGGTACTCGCCGACGGGGGGCGGCGCGTGGAACCTGACGGTCGAGACGGCGATGAAACTCGCCGTCGCCGGACAACGCCCGCTGCTTTCTACAGGGAAGCAGGACATCGGCGCGCAGGCAGCGCTGCAACGTCGTGCCGGACGACACGCTCTGTATGGCAGCGTCAGCGCGGTGTATTACCGCGGCGGAATGCCCGAGTCGCCCGGAGCGCAGGTCATTCCCACGCTAGTGCTCGCATACACCTTCGCAGCGACACAGCACACAAGCTTCGTGCTGCAGAGTTATGCCAGTCGCAGCGTCGTTCGCGACACCGGCCTGCGCGAGCTCAGAGACAACAAGTATCAGCTCAGCTTCGGCGTGCAGTCGCGCATCCGCGACTGGCGATGGAGTCTCGCACTCACCGAGAACATCGCGAACTTCGACAACACTCCCGACATCGGCGTGCAGTTGGCACTCACGCATCGCGCATCGCGGTGATCCCAACTCACCAGGAGCGAAAGACATGTACAGGAACATCGCTTGGAAACTGCTATTGATCGGCACAGCGGCGCTGTCGAGTCAGGGATGCGTGTCGACGCCGGAGCGGCTGAGTGCGGTGCCTTCCGCGATTACGGCGCAGGCGCAGATCCCGGGAATGCCGGGAGTGCGCTACGTTGCAGGCGGGGATTTGACCGATATGTTCAAGCTCAGCGTCGAAGGGCAGCGACGCGAGCAGGCCTATCGCGCGAGCCAGGGCATTACTGGCGAGCTGCCGCCGGCGATTTTCCTGGCGGTTTCCGGCGGCGGTGACAACGGTGCGTTCAGTGCGGGACTGCTCAACGGCTGGACGGAGAACGGCACGCGGCCCGAATTCAAGCTCGTTACGGGCATCAGCACCGGCGCACTCATCGCACCTTTCGCGTTTCTTGGGCCCAAGTACGATGCCACGCTGAAGCAGGTCTATACGACCATCGCGGCCAAGGACGTGATCAAGACGCGCAACTTCATCGCCGGCGTTTTTGGCGACGCCATGGCGGACAACGCGCCGCTGTGGAAGCTCACGCGCAAGTCCGTGAACGCGGAACTTCTCAAGCAGATCGCGGACGAATACGCGAAGGGCCGCTTTCTTCTCATCGGAACCGCCGACCTCGACGCGCGTCGCCCGATCATCTGGGACATGGGCAAGATCGCGAGCTATGGCGGTCAGAAGGCGCTCGATCTGTTCGTCAGCATCATGATCGCCTCAGCCTCCATTCCCGCCGGCTTCCCGCCCGTCATGATCGATGTCGAAGCAGACGGCAAGCACTATCAGGAAATGCACGTCGACGGCGGCACCATGGCGCAGGTGTTCGTCTATCCGGCCGCGCTGTCGGCCGAGAAGATGGCAGCGGCCACGGGCACGACGCGAGATCGCAAACTATATGTAATACGCAACGCGCGACTGGACCCGGACTGGGCGCAAGTCGATCGTAAGACAATGAGCATCGCCGGCCGCGCGGTCAGCTCGCTGATTCACACGCAGGGCATCGGAGATCTCTATCGCATCTACGCCACCGCGGAGCGCGACGGAGTCGACTACAACCTGGCTTTCATCCCCTCGAGTTTCAATGCGCCTCATAAAGAGGAGTTCGATAACGCTTACATGCGCGAGCTCTACGACGTCGGGCATGACATGGCGTTGCAGGGCTTTCCTTGGCTCAAGACGCCGCCCGCATTCGGTGCTGAATCCGCACCGGCGCCCAATCGGGAATAGTCTCCGTCCACACGTGTCGCAAGTGCGAGCATCCAGTCGCAACCTGCCGCATGCACTGCCGTTCGGCACTCATATATAAGAGAGTGTCCACCAAGGTGTCCACCACGCGAAGGCTGCATAAATGCGACACGACACTCGCGCATGTGTGACAAAAAATTGGCAGAGCGAGTTGGTTTCAGTCAGCAGATCGCTGTGCTGCAAGCTGCAGGCGAACGACGAATTCACTGCCCAGGTTTTCGCCATCGCTATGAGCTTCGATGTCCCCGCCATGCAGCTCTATCAAACGTCGCGCCAGCGTCAGCCCGATCCCAAGGCCTCCCACACCGCGCACCACTGAACTATCCACCTGACCGAAGGGTTCGAACACTGCAGAGAGCATGTGCGCAGGAATGCCGATTCCATTGTCACGCAGCCGTACAACGACGCTCGCCTGCTCTGCGCTCGCGGTGACTATGATCGTGCCACCGGCGGGAGTGTATTTCGCAGCGTTGTTGAGCAGATTGACGAAGACCTGGGCCAAGCGTGTTACGTCGGCCTCTATGTAAAGCGGCTCCGGAACGAGCTCCAATACGAGACTGTGTCTCTTGGCTTCGATCGCAGGCCGACTAGCTTCCAGCGCATGCCCCAAGACGTGCCCGATCGTCGTGCGCGTCTTCGTCAGCTCGATGCGGCCCAACGTCACACGCGATACATCGAGCAGATCATCCACCAGGCGCGTCATATGTTGCACCTGTCGGTCGATGATGTCGCGGGCGCTTCTCACATCGGCATTCTCGAAGCCCCTCAGCCGCAGAAAGTCGACAGCTGCACGGATGGGCGCGAGTGGATTGCGCAGCTCGTGTGCGAGCGTTGCGAGGAACTCATCCTTGCGCCGGTCGGCTTCTCGCAACTGCGCGATGAGTCTCAAGCGCTCGTAAGCGACCCCAATGCTCTGCGACAGCACTTGAAAGAGGTCCAGATCGTCATCGTTGAATGTGTCTCGCTTACGGGTCGCGAACGACAGCGTTCCCAGCAACCTGTCGTCGCACATCAAGGGATTGCAGGCATACGCCCGAATCCCATAGCGCTTCGCGAGCTGGACCCTCGGGTCATTGGAGTTCTGGATGCCTGTCGCAACGATTGGCGCGCGCTGCAACGCCACCCGTCCGCAGATTGCCTGTCCGAACTCGATGCGCTGGATGTCCGCGATGTCGTCGAGGGGAATCCCCTCGAACGAAGCTAGCTGCAGCGCGTCGCCGCGATCGTTGACGATGAAGTTGAAGTACGCGTCGACATCGAGCTCCTGGCGGATGCAGCGAAACAGGCTGCGGAGCATCTCGTTCGGATCATCCGCCGTGAGCACGACTTGTGCCGCTTGCCACAAAAGCGCGCGATGCTGTCCACGTCTTCCGGTTGCGCTGGATTCGAATGGTGCCGCGGTCGTCTGCGTGTCGAGGTTCGTGGCCATTAAAATTTGAAGTGTTTTTCCCCCGTGCGGGCCTGATGTTAGACAGCTGCGCCCGGCAGTGACGTCGGAAACCCTACAGTCGTAGCGCGACTCTAATCGCGGATTGAAGACGCTTGTGTCGGGTTTCGGACAGTACATGCGAACCGAAACAGGTAAATGACGCGTTACGATTGCCATACGCCACGAACAGGCCAGAACATTGAATGGCTGAGAAGGGTGCGATGACGACTGTGCACAGGATGCGGCCCAAAGGCGGCCTTCGATGACGTTTACGCCGCGAAACTCACTCCTCAACGAGCTCGAGCCAGCGCTCGCACTGCGCGCCGGCGATAAGTTGCAACGCGTCCAGATACGTCGGGGCACCGTGCTGCAAGAGATCGGCACACCCGTACAGATGGTGTGGTTCCCCGAGGACGCATTAATTTGCGTTGCCTCTGAAAATCCCAATGGCGAAAGCGTCAGTGGCGGAATGATCGGTTGGAATGGCGTCTATGGCGCCTTCGAGGCCTGCGGCAGCCGCATCAGCTTCACCCGAGCTTACGTGCAGATCACGGGAGTCGTGCATCGTATCCGCGCCGATCATTATCGAGACCTCTTCGACCATTCCACTGCGCTGCGCACCGCCATGCACAAGCACATCGAGGCGTTGCTCGTCGAGGCGCGCCACTTGGTGGCGTGCACTGCGCTGCACAGTGTGGAGAGCCGAATGTGTCGGGTTCTGCTCGATGCATCAGAGCGCAGTCATGGCGGCACCGTGCTCTCCCTGACGCAAGAAACGTTGGCACAGATCTTGGGCGTGCAGCGAACCACTGTGGCTGTAACCGCTTCGACGCTGCAAAAGCACGGGCTGATCAGGACCGGACGCGGCAATATCGAGTTGCTCGATTCCAAGAAGATTGAGCGTTCCGCATGCTCATGTCGTCAAGCCATTGCGTATGCGGCGGCGGAGATCTACGCATCAGGCGATAAGGCTTGCGAAGCTTGAGCGGAGTTGTCTCCTTCTTTTTCTTTGGCAGCCTCCGTCGCCGCAGCTGCGAGCCGACGGGCAGTTTCCGCGGCGGCCGCTGCCGTCAAAGCTACCGCCACACGCGGTCCCAGTAACACGACTTCCCCGCCGACGACCTGGACGTCGAGGGCTTCGAGCTGCGTGTCGAGTGGATCGACCTTGGATTCCTGGTGCGGCAACGAACGCGCCCCTGCTAGCCGGTTCCAGAACTTGCCGATCAAAGCGTCGGTTCCTTCCAAACCCACCGCACCTACAGGATAGTTCGCGCACGCAGGGATGTTTCCGGCAGCACGTCCCAGATCGTCCGGCGGATCGGCAACGTCCACGTCAACGGTCGGTTCGAGGTTGCCTGTGCGGCGAACCCGCACACAGACTCCACGGCCGAGTACTGGACCGTCCGCAGGAGGCTTCCTTTCACTCGCTGTGCGTTATGAAGAATGACCGAAGCGCCGCGGCAGTTTCGGCGGCATTCTGTTCTGGAAAGAAATGTCCGCCGGCGATTGCACGGCCGCTCACGTTGTCCGCCCATGCGCTCCAGATTCGCAACGGACCTCCGCTGTGCGCATACCAAGTGTCGAGCGGCCCGCCCTGAGCCCAGAGCGCCAATAGCGGGCACTGGATCTTGCGCCCTGCTGCCTGATCTCGCGCATCGATGGCGACGTCGACAAGCGCCGCGGCGCGGAATTCTTCGCAGATCGCGTGCACGGTTTGGGGATCTCGCAACGCTTCGATGTAGGCAGCGCGAATCTGTGGCTGAAAGTTCGAAGCGCGCGTGCCCCAATTGGCGAGCGCGTCGTCAACGATAGCAGCGGGATCGGCACCGATCAGCCGCTCGGCAAGCGGTTCGGGTTGCGCCAAGAGTGTCCATGGCCAGTAGGCCAGAGCGAGTTTCGCGTCGGCGCGCTGGAACGCCTCGCTGGTTGGAATGATGTCGAGAACGGCGATCCGCTCGATGTGTTGAGGATGATCGAGCGCCATGCGATAGGCTACGCGTCCGCCGCGATCGTGGCCGGCGACAGCGAAGCGGGCAAAGCCGAGCGCGCTCATGAGCTCGATCATGTCGCGCGCCATGGCGCGCTTCGCGTATGGCGCGTGATCGGTGCTCGACGCCGGCTTGCCGCTTGCTCCGTAGCCGCGCAGGTCGGCGCAGATCACGGTAAACGCCTCAGCGAGCATTGGGGCGACGGCATACCACATGAGGTGCGTTTCCGGAAAGCCGTGCAGAAGCAAGAGCGGTGGTCCGGCGCCACCACGCCGACCGAAGATCGTTGTCTCGCTAACCGTCACATTGGTGGCATGCCATGCTTCAAACGTGCTGTTCTCGTTCACGCTAGCCGCCTGCTGAAAGCCGACCACGCGGAATTCGAAACGAGCGCCGAAGTTCCGCAACTTCGCTGATGCGAGACGCGAGGTCCCGACGGGCAGAGCCTCAGTGGTATGGCTACCCGAGGAATCTCTTCTCCATAGTTGGAACGGAGTGATGCTCATGCACCACGATCCACTCTCCAGCGATCTTACGGAAGCCGATCGTCAAGCGCAGATCGACATGTCCTGCAGAGGTCCCGTCGCAACGGACGAGACAAGAAACGAATGCCACATCCTCTCCGGCCGTAACTCGCAGGTCATGCGGGACAAAGCTGATCGGTCCTTGCGGATTCGCAAAAAATAAATCCCAAGTGCGATCGTACGCCTCGATTCCCTCCTAGCTGGCCTCGACCTGGAGGGCTAGTAAAAGAATTGCTCCCTGACGATCCGACCGTCTTTCACTTCGTACAGCATGACCTCGTTCATCTGAGTTCTGCCGACTCCCCGCACGGTCATGTCCAGTTCTCTGCCCACCGCAAAGAAGTTGCCGCCCACGACGGGTTCACTCGTAAAGGACTTGTGAACCTCCTCCACCCGGCTCACCAGCGCTTCGCCCTTCTTGCGGACAGCGGCCTTGCCCTCCACATTTGGCAGACCGCTGCCGCTCGGCGGCTCAATGCTGCGGACGTTCTCCGCGAAGAGCTCATCCTGGATTTCGAACCACTTCTCCTGCTGGGCAAGCTCATGGAATCGTGCGGCGACTTCCTGAACGGTCATCGCGGTCTTGTCCTGTGTCATGGACATTCTCCCTGTGTTGAGTTCAATGCATGCAGGCCACCGTGACAGTCGTACGCGTAGCGACTGGAGTCAGCGCTCTGGCCTGAACGCGACCGTCAGCATGGCCCGCACCGTGCGAGGCGGGATCGGCGAGAAGAGGCCGGTCCGCGCGACAAAGTAGCCTTCGACCCCGGTGAAATTCGAGCCGACCACGCGGAACTCGGCCGGGCGCCCACCCAGCACAAAGCGGCTGCGAGCGCCGAGCGCCAAGGTCGTAACGGACGGCGTCTTGAAAGTGTTGGCCGTATCCGCCCAGCGTTCGCCCGAGTAACTGAGGCCCGCGTCCACCGACCAGTTGTTCCAGAGCTGGCGTTCAACATTGACGTTGACGATCACGTGCGAGATGCCAGCTGCACGCGACCCGACCACCCCCGCGTCCACCAGCGGCCCGGTAACCTTGGGCTCGAACGCGACGGCGCCCAACACCACGTTGGTTTTTGCGCCCAGGTTGCCTGCGATCGAGGCCTCGACACCACGGTGGCGTACCTCGCCTACCAGTCCGAACGAGCGGTCAGCGCGAAGGCCGTTGGTCGGCTTGGAAACGTCGAAGAAGGCGCCGATGAAGGTCAGCCCCGGCGTCATGGCATGGCGCATGCCCAACTCGAACTGCTCGGCTTCCACTGGCGGCAGCACCTCGTCGCGGTTGCTCGCCGATGTCGGCGCGACGCCGGCCTCCTCGAGGCCGGTCACCCAGCTACCGAACGCGGCCGTGCGGTCCGTGAGACTGACGATGACCGAAGCGTTGTAGAGAGTGGTCTCGCTGACTCCTTCGGTCTGTACGCCGGCGATCGACAGTACGTCCTTGTCGTAGCGAGTCCGGTGGACGCCGAAGAGCAGTTGCACGTCGTCACGCCAAGCGAGCCCATAGCCGACAGAGGTGGTGACCTGTTCGACCGTGTCCGTGCCTTTCGTCCCTGACCAAAGGAGCTCCACTCCCTCCGGCGTCTCGTCGTCGCGCAGGTCGAAGTCGCCCAGAGGGATAACGAGGTTGGAGGTGAGGTCGACAACGAGTCGGCCGCCACGCAGCGATGCTGTGGCCCGATGGCTGATGCTGCCAGCTTCGAACTGCCGGCTCACACGCGCCTCCACGGAGTCCGAGCGTCTGGCGCGGTCGGGAGTGCGGAAAGTGGTCGCTGCGGCGCGACCGCTGGCGTCGATGGCAAGCAGCGTGTAGTCGAACTCGTGCAAATCGAAGATCGAATGGAAAGCCGCGACGTCGAGCGCAAAGCCGCCGATCCGTCCATCGTAGAGAACACCGAAATTCGAGTTCACGGCATCCGCTACAGCCCAGGACGGCGAGTACTGATGGAGTTTCCTGAAGCTGTGCGGCACGGCCGCCTCGGCGGCGACGACGGCGTACTCCCCGTCGTATTTGCGATCGTACAGCGATGCAAAAACACGCAGCCGCTGATCGGGCGTGACTTGCCATGCGCCGACGGCGCCTACGTCCAGGGCGCGGCCTTCGTTACCCCCCGCCAAGTGCCAAGACGGACGCCAGACGAACCCGCCAGCGAGACTGAAGTCGCCGTCGCGAAACGAGCCGTCGCCCTGCATCACGCGCGTGCCGAACTCGCGCACGCCTGCACCGAGCCGCAACTCGTTCACCGGACCGGCCTGGCGCAAGCGATAGTTCACGACGCCGGATGGCGCGGGATACGCGAGGCGAGTGGCATTGACGCCCACTCGTACGCTCACGCCCGCGAGCAGCGGATCGTTCAGCGCCGCGGCGCGGCTGAAGTAGGCATCGTCGATGCGGTACGCGCCGCTATCGTTGAGGTCTAAGCCGCGGACCTGCGTCTCGCTGTAGAGACCTGACTGCTCCGTGCCGACGCGCTCGCCGAAGGCGTCAGCGGCTGATTTCACTGCGTTGTCCTGCGCTGCCGCTGAGGCGGCGGCGAGTACGAGAGCGACCAACGCGATTGAACCGCAGAGGCGTGAATGCACCATCTGAACTGACCGCGAGACTCCAGGTGTATTGCTTCGACGCCCAGCCTAGGACCGGCGGCGGCGGGAACGTAGACCGCTTGCTGCAGCGGGCCGGCGATTCACTGCATCGAATGGCCGGGGCCGACAGCCATGGCGTAAAGTTGCCGGCCATGACAGCAACCGATTCCGGCGCAAGTCCGATCCGTTGGCGTTGGATCGCTGCGCTGTGGTGCGCAGGCGGGCTGTTCGACGCCAGTCAAGCCGTACTCCTCCTGCGCTTCGCTCACGGCAGCGATCAATCGTGGCTACCGGTGTTCGCAACCGAAATGGCCACCTGGTTGCCGTGGGCGCTGGCGACTCCATGGATCATCGGCTTGGCGCGGCGCTATCCGTTCATTCGCGGCAAGACCCTGCGGACGGTCGCCGTTCACGTGGCCGCTTTCGCCACGATCGGCGCGGTCGCCGAGGGCTGGACCGCGACGCTGCAAGTGCTCTTCAACCCGTGGGGCAACCGGCGGCCACCCGATTTCTGGGATTCGTGGAGCACGACACTCCTCTATCACGTGCTGATCTTCCTGATCGCGTATGCGCTGATCCTGACCGTCACATACCTGGTGGATTCCCGCGACAATGTTGCGCGCCAGAAGACCGAGACCGCACGGCTCAACGAGGAACTCTCCAGGGCGCAGCTCGCCGCGCTACAGCGGCAGATGGAGCCGCACTTCGTGTTCAACGCGCTCAATTCCATTGCTGGTCTCGTGCGCGATCATCGCAACGACGCTGCGGTCAGCATGATCGTCGGGCTCAGCGAGTTCCTGCGTCGCGCGACTGCAGAGTCGCACCGCTCGCAGGTGACCCTTGCAGAGGAAGTCGAATATTTGCAGCGCTATGTCGACATTCAGAAGGTTCGCTTCGGGGAACGCCTGCAATTCAGCATAGACATCCCGCCAGACCTGCTGGACGCGCAGGTTCCCAGTCTGCTGCTGCAGCCTCTGGTCGAGAACGCCATCAAGCATGGCGTTGCCACGCGCGTAGTGGGAGGGAACGTCCGCGTCACAGGCGCGCGCAAAGATGGCAGGGTCTTCCTGAGCGTTTACAACGACGCGCCGAGCTCTCCGGAAAATTGGCAGACGAACGGCGGCGTCGGCCTCGTGAATCTGCGCACTCGTCTGCAGATCCTCCACGGCGATGCCTCTGAGCTGCAGGTGCAGCGCGCTGGAGTAGACGGTGTCGAAGTGATCGTGACACTGCCTCTGCAGGATGCGTGAGTGGGCTCGTCATTCAGCATATTCTGCGGCTCAAAGTTTGGCCTCGCGCTCGAGCAATTCCTCGATCGTCACGCCGATTTCGGGAACGCCGCCGAATACCGAGCCGAGCCTGCCGTCCTGGAAATGCTTGAGTGCGAGCTGCGATGCCCGTTCGGGCAGCGGCACGAATCCGGCTTCGGCCGCGAGCGACGGTCCCTCCGTCATGTAGAACTCGATGAACTGGCGCACCTCGGGACGCTGGGCCGCGATGGCGCTCACATAAATGAACAGTGGGCGTGACAGTGGTTCATAGCTGCCGTCGGTTACCGATGCGATGCTCGGCAGGACTGCGGCGCCTTTGCTGTTCGCGATCGGCACTGCCCGCATTCGCTCCTGATGCGAGACGTAGTAGGCGAGTCCGAAGTAGCCCAGCGAGTTCTTGTTGTTCTCCACGCCCTGCACGAGGACATTGTCGTCCTCGCTGGCAGTGAAGTCGCCGCGGCTCGACTTGGCCTTGCCGACGACAGCCTCGGTGAAGTAATCGAACGTCCCTGAGTCCGCGCCCGGGCCGAACAGCATCAGCGGCACGTCAGGCCATTCGGGCCGCACCTGATTCCAGCGCAAGAGCGTGGCCTGCGCTGCCGGCTCCCAGATCTTCTTCAAGTCGGCGACCGACAGCGACTTGACCCAATCATTCTGCGGATGCACCACGACCGTGATTGCGTCGAACGCAACTGGCAGCTCGATGAAGCCGATCCCCGCTGCGCGGCAGGCCTCCATCTCTTCCCTCAGGATCGGTCGTGACGCGTTCGAGATGTGCACATCACCCCGGCACAGTTTCTTGAAGCCGCCGCCGGTGCCGGACAAGCCGACCGTGACACGTACGCGGCCGCGTTGGCCAAGCTGAAACTCCTCGGCAACTGCTTCGGCGACCGGGAACACGGTGCTGGATCCGTCGATGCGGATGACCGGTGCCTCTGCTCCCGTGGGGGTTGTGCCAGATTCCTTGCTGCCACCGCATCCGGCGAGCAGAGCGGCAAGCGCTATCAGCACTGAACCTGCAGGCGATACCTTCACGACGAGCTCCGACTGAATGGTGACGTAAGCTTCTTTAGCTCGGCTTGCGTCACGCCGCAACAGTGAATGCGGTTGTCAGCCGGGCAGATCTCCGTGAAATTCCTACTCAGTGATACGCGGGCGGATATCCATCGTCCGGATGCGCGTACCGCTCCTGCAGTCGCAAGCGTCGCGACGGTGCTGTCTGCTCGACGCCGCCGACGATCACGTTTGTCGCATAGGAGAGCGCTTCCAGCGGATCGCCGCTCCACATCACGACATCGGCATCTTTGCCGACCTCGAGTGATCCGGCGCGATCCGCGATGCCCCAGATGCGCGCCGGATTGAGGGTGATTGCGCGCAGAGCCTGGTCGCGCGTCAATCCGTACGCAACCGCCACGCCTGCATTCAGTCGTATCGGCCGCAAACTGTTGAAGTTGCGCGAGCCCTTGATCGCGATCGTCACGCTCGCGCGCTGCAAGCGCGCTGCGTTGTCGAGCCGCGCTGCCAACAATTCGAACGAGCGCGGCAGATCGTCCTGCGGATCGATCAGCACCGGCACTGCGGCGGCGGCGATTTCATCGGCGACCAGCCAGGCCTCCTGCGCGTCTTCGAGAATCGATTTCGGGCGCCGGGTTGCGTACGGCCCGGC
>CAWISC010000016.1:0-142629 GCA_963838635.1 uncultured Gammaproteobacteria bacterium
GACGCTTACCCGGATGCCGTGTGGCACTGCGAGACGCAGATGTTCAACGGTCACGGCGTCGCCAAGTACCTGCTCAGCCGCGCAGTGCGGGATGCAGGCATCAAAGTGGTGTTCACCGGCGAAGGCGCCGACGAGATGCTGGGAGGCTATCCGTATTTCCGGGCCGATGCGCTGAGCGGCAATCCGTCCCTCAGTAGCGCTGAAAGAAACGCACTCATGGATCAAATGCTCGGCGCCAATTCGGCCACCCGCGCGCTCCTGATGCCGACGCAGGTCAACAATCCTGAGATGAAGGCGATCGAGCGCAGGCTCGGATGGTTACCGGCCACGCTCAACGTCGGCGCTTCGATGATGAGCAGCATGGCGCACCTGCTCCGCGATGACCTGGTGGTACGGCTTCAGGGGTACCAGCCGCTGCTATCTGCATTGGATCGCCTGCCGCTAGCACAACGCGTCGACGGGCGTGACCGCTTGAATCAGATGCTCTACATCAATGCCAAAACGGTACTGCCGAATTTCATCCTGAACTATCTGGCCGACCGCATGGAAATGGCTCATTCGATCGAGGGACGCGTGCCTTTCCTCGATCACCGCGTTGCCGAAGTCGCTGCCCGGATTCCGGTGAACATGAAGGTGAAAGGCATCCGCGAGAAGCACGTTCTGCGCGAAGCCGCGAAGGACGTCTTGATCCCGGAGGTCTACGACCGCCAGAAGCACCCCTTCACCACACCGCCGACCCGCGCCGAGAACGACCCGATGCTCGCCTTCTATCGCGACACGTTCGCATCGCAAGCGGCGCAGGACCAACCGATCTATGACATGGGAAAGGTGCGTGCCGCACTGGATCAGCTGCTCGAGTGTCCCGCCGACCAACGCATCGCGATGGAGGGCGGTCTGCAGCGTGTCGCGAGCGTGATCATCATGCAGGAGAAATTTGCCATGGCGGGTAGCTGACACACGCTCCCGCCACGCTACTGCCTCGATATCACAACGTCGTCCACACCTGCTTCGACGATGCTGTTCGGGGAGAGATCGCCGGCTTCGAAGCGGATGCGCACATTCTGTCCTGCCCAGGCGCTGATCAGCACTGATTGCGAGGTCCACGCACTCGCCTCTCTGCTACCGCTAGCCCTGCGCGTGAAGATGGTCTGTGCGGTGCCGTTTGCACCAACGATTCTCACACGGAAGAAGTCCACAGACGTCCCAGTCGCCGTGAATCCGACGTAGTAGTGGAAGCTGAGACGCAGGGTGCTGCCGGCCGGCAGCGCGATCATGGGCGATTGGATGGAGGTGATGCCGCCATCGACGTCGTTCACTGCGGCCTCTGCGCCGGCAGGCAGTCCGGTGACCAGACAGTTCACCGACGGACCGCGACACGTTCCCTGCTGGAATGCTATTCCCTGGCGGCTGGTCGGCTGTGGGTCGCCTCGTTGCCAGCGACCTGCTGAGCTCGCGGTGTTGGCACCGGCAGTGAGGACCCAACCCCGTTCAGTTTCAAAATTATCCGAGAACACCTGAGTCGTAACCGCGGGCTGGAACAGTGCCGTAAAAGTCGTATCGGCGGTCGGCGTCGCAATCTCGTGCGTCTGCTGACCGCCGTCGGACCAGGACGCGAAGTCGTAGTTGGCGCCGCCGGAGGTCTGCGGCGAAACCGCGCCGAGCGCGCGAATGATTCCTTCGACGCCGGTGAACGTGTACGGCGCGGTGATCGGCGCGCCGTCCAGCGTGAGCTGTGCATTAGACAAGTTGCTTTCGATGCGCACGACTGATGTCAGCGGCAGCACGTCGCGCGACGAGGTATGCGTCAGGCCGGACGAGTCGCGCACCGTGAGAATCAACCTGTAGAAAACATTGGCGGACGTTTCGCCGCGATCCGCGATCCTGAACGAGCCGCTCGTGATGCCGGTGGTCGCCGGCACGTGCGGATGCGAGTGATCGTCGTGATGGAAGTCCACTCGCCACGTGAAGGCGCTCGGCGGCAGCGAGCCGTCTTCGAGATCCGATCCCGTGCCCGAGAACGTGAACGTCTGGCCGCCGCGATAGCGCGTGCCGGCGGTCGGCGAGGTTATCGAACCCGTCGGCGCGCCATTACTCAATACCGTCAGCGTTGCCGAGTTGCTGGTCGCGGAGCCCCAATTGTTGCTTACGACTGCGCGGAACGTCGCACCGTTGTCAGCTGCAGTCGTCGATTGCACCGTGTAAGTCGAAGACGTGGCGTTCGCAATGTTCGCGCCGTTGCGCTGCCACTGATAGGTCAGCGGCGCCGTGCCCGATGCAGCGACGCTGAAGCTCGCCGGCTGGCCCACGGACACAGTCCTGTTCGCCGGATTCGACGTGATGCTCGGCGCCGAGTTTGCGGTGTACTGAACCCGATACACGTCGCCGCCGCCCCGTGCGAGGTAGTACAACGAACCGTCGGCTGCGACTTGAATGTCGACCAGCTGGCTGACGCCGGTCGCGAAGGTCGTCGCGCTGGTGTAGCTGCTGGGATTCAGCATGCGGATGAAGCCAGCGCAGAAGTCGCCGAAGAAGTAGCGGCCCGTGTACTCGGGCGGGAAGTTCGCCGTCGTCGGTCGATAGAAAGCTGCACCGGTAATCGCGCAGCCATTCGAGCCGACGTTCTCATAGACGTAGAGCGGATAGCGCACGCCGCTCACGCCGGACGGCGTGTTGCCTTCGGTCTGCGGCCAGCCGAAGTTCGCGCCGGCAATCGCGTGGTTCACTTCCTCCCACCCGCTCTGGCCGACATCGTTGAGATGGACGCGGCCATTGCTGCGGTCGATGGCGAAGTTGAAAGGATTGCGCAGGCCGCGGCCCCAGATCGCCTGGTTGATGCCCGTTGTCTGACTCAGAAACGGATTGTCGGAGGGGATCGTGCCGTCCGCGTTGATGCGCAGAATCTTGCCGAATGTCGTAGTCAGCGGCTGTGCATGCGCCGAGTTGGCATTGTCGCCGACCGCAATGTACAGCTTGCCATCGGTGCCGAAGTGGATCGCGCCGCCGTTGTGATTCGTGGCAGAGCTGAGGCTCGGCAGGTTCAACAGCTGCACTTCGCTGCCGGCGGCAGCGACGTCCGGATTACTCGCGCTCGCCGTGAAGCGGCTCACTCGATTGTGGATTGGCGAAGAGGAGGTCGTGTAATAAACGTAGACGTAACCGTTGTTCGCGAAGTTGGGATCGAAGGCCACGCCCAGCAGACCGCGCTCGCCGTTTGAGTCGACGCTGACCTGGAGGAATGGAGTTGCCAGTAGCGCTCCATTCTTGATGACGCGCAGTCTGCCGGTTTGCTCGCAGACGAACAGACGACCATCGGGCGCGAAGGCCATGGCAGTGGGACTCGCCAGGCCGGTGGCGATGCGCGTTTCTGCAAATCCGCTCGGCAAGGTCGCGCTGTGAGCGGCGCCGCCCGGCAACAACGCTGTCATGAGCCAAAGGATCGCGAGCGACGCGCGCCAGTGAGCCGCAGCATCACGAAGGTGATGAACCAATAACATGTGTGCTCCCCGCATCGGCACGGCCTGCGACGCCGGTGTAATACTCAGCGACGTCAGGAATTGTTCCGGCATGACGCGCTAGAATCGCCGCACAATGAAGCACGCTGCGCATCAACTGGGTGACAAGGCAGTGACTGTCGTAGATCGCCGACTACATGCCATCGCCCGCTGACTCAACGCCGCCGCATTCGTTCGCAGCCTTACGCCACGCCGGTTTCCGGCCTTTTCTGGCGGGCGGCGTGCTGGCCATGATGGCCGACAACATCGAGCACGTGATCACCTACTGGGTGATCTTCCAGCACTTCAAATCCCCTGCGCTCGGCGGCTTTGCAGTCATCGCGCATTGGTTGCCGTTCCTGCTTTTCTCGGTTCCCGTCGGTGCACTCGCCGAGCGCGTCGATCCGCGGCGCCTGATTCAGAGCGGCATGCTGCTCTTCATGGTGGTGTCGATCGTCTGGGGAGTGCTGATCCTCACGGATTCGCTGCAGCTGTGGCATGCGGCAACACTGCTCGTTGCGCATGGCATCGCCGGGGTTTTGTGGACGACGCCTTCGCAGCTGCTCTTGCATGACATCGTCGGTCGCGATCGTTTGCAAAGCGCAGTGCGCCTCAATGCCACCGGCCGTTATCTCGGCATGTTCCTGGGACCCGCGGTCGGTAGCGCATTCTTGCTCGCCCTGGGACCTTCGTATGGGTTGTTCTGCAACGCTCTGCTCTACGTGCCTTTCGTCGTGTGGCTGTGGAAAGCGCCCTATGGACCGCGTTTTCGCACCCAACAGACAGCGCCGGCCGCCGCCGTGCGCAGCATCGGCGACATCGTCAGCGTGGTTCGGGACATCAAGCACTATCCCGTCGTTGCAACGATGACGATGCTCGCGGGTGGCGCCGCGTTCTTCGTCGGCAACGCATACCAGGCGCAAATGCCAGGGTTTGCGACCGATCTCGGACATGGCGATCCCGGCATTGCATACAGCATGCTGCTTGCGGCCGATGCGGCTGGCGCGCTCGCCGCCGGCATTGCGCTCGAGACGTTCGGTCTGCTTCGGCCGAACCCGCGCACTGCGTTGATCCTCGCCCTGCTGTGGGGCGTGGCGCTCGGCAGCTTCGCGCTCATGCCCGTTTATCCGGTAGCGCTGATGCTGCTGCTCGCTGCCGGATTTCTGGAGCTGTCGTTCAACTCGATGTCGCAGACGCTGGTCCAGTTACATGCCCCGGCGGAGAAGCGTGGCCGTATCATCGGCGTGTTCTCGATGGCGTCGCTGGGCTCGCGCATGTTCAGCGGGTTTTCGGTCGGCATCCTCGGGCAGATGATCGGGATCCACTGGTCGCTGGCTGTGAGCGCCGGCTCTGATCCTGGTGCTGATCATGGTCCTGTTGAGTCGACGCGCTTCATCCGCGCACTGAACTCCACCAGCGCTCGCAGAAACTTCACGACGTGCTGCTGCGTGCTGACATCCGTCAGATTGCCTTGCTCATCGAAGCGTTCGCGTGCGTGCGCGACCATGATCTCGGGGCGGCTCATCACGGGTGCGTTCAGAAACACGAAGCATTGGCGCAGGTGATATTGCGCTCGCGCCGAGCCCAGCATTCCCGTGCTCGCGCCCATGATCCCGATCGGCTTGCCCTCGAACGGCTGGTTCGGCGGGCGCGAGGCCCAATCGATCGCATTTTTCAGCAGGCCGGGGATCGAGTAGTTGTACTCGGGCGTCACGATGAGCACTACATCCGCTGCTGCTATCTGCTCGCGAAGCCGTTGCGCAGGCGGCGGATAGCCCTTGAGCCGCACATCGTCGTTGTAAAGCGGCAATTCATCGATGCGCGCAATTTCCATGTGTGCGCCTTCGGGGAGCGAGCGCGCGGCGAAGTGCAGCAGCGCCGTGTTGAAGGATCCCTGACGCAGGCTTCCAGCTATGCCGAGGACGTTACTCATGCAATCTAACGGTCATGCACGCGCGAATGTTCGCCAGTTTGCGCAGGCCCCGTCGCAGGGCATAGGAGACTTTGGTATCGCCATCTTCGTAGAATCCCGACTTGGTGTGGCGGGTCCGTTGTACCTCGTCGGGAGTAAGCATTACATGAGCAACTTGCGGACGGCTTTGATCTCCACTCTCTGGCTCGCCTGCGCACTGTTCGCCGGCGCCGCCCAGGCGGATTCGGGGGCGCTGAAGCGGAAGGCCGACGCTGTGATCGACCAGGCGATCGCGGAGGACCGCATCGTCGGCGCGGTGGTGCTCGTCGCACAGGACGGCAAGCTCGTTTACGAGCGGGCGGCGGGGCTGGCCGACAAGGAGTCACGCAGGCCGATGCAGGTCGATACGCTGTTCCGGTTGTCGTCGGTCTCGAAGCCGATCGCGACGGTTGCCGCGCTCGCGCTCGTGGATCGCAAGAAGCTCTCGCTCGACGATCCCGTCACGAAATGGCTGCCGGACTTCAAGCCGAAGCTTGCCGACGGCACGACACCCGCGATCACGATTCGTCAACTGCTGACGCATACCTCAGGTCTCAGCTACAAGTTCATGGAAAAGCCCGACGGGCCGTATCACCAAGCGCAGATCTCGGACGGGTTCGACGACGTGAAGATCGACCTCGCGGAGGAGATGCGGCGTCTCGGCAACGTCCCGCTGCTGAACGCGCCCGGCAGCCGATGGAACTACTCGCTGTCGATCGACGTGCTGGGCGCAGTCATCGAACGCGCGGCGGGTCAGCCGCTCGGTACCGCCGTCGCCGAGCTCGTGACGAAGCCGCTCGGCATGAAGGGCACGTCGTTCTCGATCGACCGCGCACAAGCCGATCGGCTGGCGACGGCCTATTTCAATGCGCAGTCCGGGCCTGTGCGCATGGCAGATCCGCAGAACGTCCCGCTGGGCGAGGGGACTCTCGTCTATTCACCCTCACGCGCCTTCGACGCGAAGGCGCACCCGTCGGCCGGCGCCGGCATGATCGGTAGCGCGCCGGACACACTGCGTTTGCTCGAAGCGGTACGCAAAGGCGGCGCGCCGGTGCTCGCAGAGTCGACCGCTGCTGAGATGTTTCGCAATCAGACCGCGGGCCTGTCCGGTCAAGCGCCGGGCACCGGGTTCGGTTTCGGCGGCGCGCTCGTCGTCGATCCAGCTGCGGTGAAAACGCCGCAATCGGCGGGAACGTTGAACTGGGGCGGCGTGTACGGGCACACGTGGTTCGTGGACCCGGTGAGAAAGATCACAGTGGTCACGTTCACGAACACGACGCCCGAAGGATTGTTCGGGAAGTTTCCGAACGCGCTGCGCGATGCGGTCTATGAAGGGTTGAGTCAGCCCTGAGCCTGCTGTGGCTGATACACCTGAATCAGATTGCCGCACGTGTCGGAGAACACTGCCAGCGTAACGGTCCCGGCGACCGTCGGCTCCGTCGTGAACAGTGCGCCGCGTTCCTTGAGGCGCTGCACTTCACTGTGCAGCGACGTGCTTTCGAACGCGGTTGCCGGAATGCCGTCTTTCATGAGTGCGGACTGATAGGCGCTCGCGGCCGGGTGTGCGTTCGGCTCCAGCACCAGTTCGAGATCGTCCGGACCTTCCGGTGAGACGACCGTCAACCAGCGCGCGCCGCCCATTGGAATGTCGTGCTTCTTCCTGAAGCCGAGCACTTCGGTGTAGAACCGCAGCGCCTTCTCCTGGTCGTCGACAAACAGGCTGATCAGCTTGATCCTCATGGGTACACGCCTCGCGGGTCACAAACACCGAGCATTGCTCACTGTCTGCGCAGTGTCTTCTCGAAAATTGCTATTGCGTCAGGTCCGCCCATCCACAGCAGGCAGTTCGGCGGGTGCGGCGTCCAATCGGGAATGTAGAACGAGCGGCGCACGCTGCGCTGATAGCGCGCGGGCGAAATGCCGATCCTGCGTGCGAACAGCGCGCTGAAAGATCCCAGGCTGCTGAACCCGACATCCAGGCACACATCCGTGACCGAGTGACCGCGCGCCAGAAGTCTTTGCGCGGCAGTCAGTCTTTCTCGCGTGCGGAACTGGTGCGGCGTTTCGCCGAATACAGCCTCGAATCTGCGGATGAAGTGGAACGAGGACAAACCCGCCTCGCGCGCAGCATCGCTGATCGAGACGTTCGCACTGCGGACGTCCGCAAGCAGATCCCGAGCCCGGCACAGTTGCAGAACGGCTCGTCGATTGGGCCAAGTGTTCGATCTGGAAATTTTGCGCATGTCATCCCGACCTGCCTGCAGCGTACTACTGCCGTGGACATCGCAGGAGTCTGCGGATGATTACAACGCGATTCGTGTGTAAAGATTCTCGACCGTTGTGGTGGCGCGTGGCATTTGCTCAAATCTCACCCGATCCGGGGAGAAACTTCCAGATGCCATCGCTCGCTGGTCCTGAGACCGGCGTCCCAGCTATCGACGACCCAGCGTTCGGCGAAATCCTGCAGCTCCTGCGCGAGCACAGCGGGACGGATTTCGCGTCCTATCGGTTGCCGACCGTCGCGCGGCGTACGCTGAACCGCATGATCTCGGTCGGGGCGGAGACGTTCGCCGACTATCTGCTGTTTCTGCGCCAACGCGAAGGCGAAGCGGCGCGGCTGCTCGAGCACGTCACGATCAAGGTCAGCCGGTTCTACCGGCACGCGCCCACGTTCGATACCTTGCGACGACAGGTACTTCCGGAACTTGCGCGGCAAGCTCAAGGCAGATCGCTGAACGTCTGGAGCGTCGGGTGCGGCTGTGGCGAGGAGCCGTACACGCTCGCGATGCTATTTGCGGAAGCAGGGCTGAGCTGCGTCATCGAAGCCACCGACATCGATCCGGCCGCGTTGCAAAGAGCGGCGCACGGCTACTATCCGGATGCGGCGCTCATCGAGCTACCCAAGGATCTGCGTGAGCGCTACATCACGCGCAGCGACGGATTCTACGAAGTCAGTCCTCTGCTGCGCGGACAAGTGCGATTCAGCATGCATGACATCCTTTCGTCGCGGCCGCCACCGGGCGCGGGCGTCTTCGACCTCGTCTGCTTCCGCAACTTGCTCATCTATCTCGGGCACGAGGTCCAGGACCTGGCGTTGCACTCGGTTCGGCGCGCCGTACGCCACGAGGGCTACCTCTGCCTGGGCGAGGCCGAGTGGGTCGCTCCGGCCATCGCAACGACGCTGAGCCCGCTGGCGCACGACACGCGCATCTTTCGCGCCTATTGAGGCGTGCTCGCGCTGGCTGTTACCCCAGAGCGCTTGAAATAGAACCTCACGAGCATGGTTCGCGTCTCGTCCGATTTCGCCGGCGTAAACGTCCATTTCTTTGCCGCCTCCAGAGCGTGCCGCGCGAAATAGCGGCTCGGGCCGGACTCGGTCGCGGCGGCGGCGACAACGGCGCCGCTCTTGTCGAGAGTCACCCGAATCGTCACCCTGATCGTGCCGCGGACGGTGTTCAGGGCGCCGCGCGACACGGCGGGAAGCACTTCGTTGATGGGTGAAGGCGGCGCATCGGGTACTTCGGCAGCAGGTTTCGGCAGCGGCTCATTGCTGACGACAGGTGCGGCTGCGCTCGGCGCGGGCGGCCGCGCCGCGGACTGCGCCTGCGAGTCCGGCTCGCTCCTGAACATGCTGATTCCCCACCAACCGAGCGCGATCGCGACAGGGACCAGCACCAGCGAGAGCGCAAGTTTGCTCAGTGGCGGACGGGCAGGGGGCGCGGCGGGCGCTTGCGGCGGCAGCTTGATCCGGATGACCAGCCGGTTTGTCGCCTGTGACTCCATGCAACCTTTATCCTTCAACTCGTTCGCGCGCGCAATCGGTCAGTCACGGACCTTACGAGGCACATTCAACATGAAACGGATGGGAAGAGGCGGCCTCGCTGCGTTCGGGGGATTGATTGCATGGGCAGGCGTCAGCGCTCAATCGCCTGCCACGAGCTCGGCCCCGGATCTGGACGCTACGGTCCGCGCGGAAGTCGTCGATGCGGCCTGGCCGCCGCTGTTACTGGAGCAGCAGTAGTCCTATGAACGGAGCTCAAGCACGGGCCCGCTGGGCTCTGCTGTTCGGCAACTTCGTCATCGGTACGGGCGTGCTCGCGCCTGCGGGTCTCATCAACGAGATCAGCAGCGCGTTCGCGGTCGACGTTCCGACAGCCGGATCGCTGATCGGCTATGGCGCGGCGGTCCTGTGCATCGAAGCGCCGTTGCTGGCGTTTGCTACCAATCGACTCGATCGGCGTGTCCTGCTGACATCGGCGCTGGCGCTCTACGTGGTCGGTCACCTGCTGTCCGCGTTTGCACCGAGTTTCGGCATGCTGCTGGCGATCAGGCTGGCGATGGTCGGCGGCGCGGCCGTATTCACTCCGCAGGCCGCTAGCGCGATCAGTCTGTTCATTGCGCCCGAGCATCGCGCCGGTTCGGTCGCCTTCATCTTTCTCGGATGGTCGGTGGCGCTGGCGGTCGGCGTTCCGCTGGTCAGTCTGGCCGGTGCGCAGTTCGGATGGTCGGCAACGTACCTGGTGCTCGCCGGAGCGAGCTTCGTCGCCGCGATCGCCGTGTTCGCGACCGTCCCCAACGAGCTCATGACTCCGCCGCTGTCGGTCGCCACCTGGAAGGCGGTGTTCGCCAGTCGCAAAGTGCAGCTGCTGCTGGTGGTGACCTGCATCTTCATCGCCGGTCAGTTCACCGAATATCCGTTCATAGCCGCGCGCCTGAAATCCGAGGCCGGTGCGGACGCCGCGACGATCGCGATCCTGTTCGCCGTTTACGGAATCGCGGGAGTCATCAGCTCGATGATCGCGGCGTCGGCGATCGACACGTTGGGCGCGCCACGCACCACACGCGTGGCACTCGTGTTCGTGATCTTCGGGTTGGCGATCTGGTCGCTGAGCGGCGCGTCCATGCTGCTCGCCGCGCTCGGACTGGTGATCTGGGGAATGGGTGGTGGACCCGCGGTCGCGGCCCAGCAGGCACGCCTGATCGCAGCGGATCCGAACGCTGCCTCCGCCACCGTGGCGCTGAACAGTTCTCTGCTCTATGCCGGACAGGCGCTCGGCACGGCGCTCGGCGGCTGGACGCTTTCCAACGGACATGCAGACAAGTCCGGATGGCTCGCGGTCGCGCTGATAGCAATCGCGCTGGTCGCCTCGATCGCCGCGCAGCGGCGGTTCTCTGCGTAGGAGCGCCCGTCGGAGTTATCGGACAGCTACGACCATCACATCATCCGTCTGCTGGTCCGTGCCGACATGGAAGTCGTGGCTCCCGACTTTCGTGAATCCCATCTTCGAATAGAAGGCGATCGCCCGAGCGTTGCGCTCCCAGACACCGAGCCACAAGTGGCGACCGCCGAGGTTCTTCGCAGCTTCATGAACGGCGGCCATGAGTTCCTTCGCGACGCCCGTGCCGTGCGCCGACCGGTCGAGATAGAAGCGCTGCAATTCGATCGGTCGATCTTGCGTCACGCAAGCGGGCACCGCGCGACGCCGCACTTGTGCATAGCCGATCAGCGCTCCGCCGCGATCCGCGAGCAGCGTGACGATGTCCGGATCGGCGATCTCCGCCGACTGCTGTGCTACTCCGTAGGCAGAGGTCAGGTGAGCCTGGAGGTCTTCGGGTCGATTGTCAGAGCCGAAGGCGTCGGTAAATGTACGGGCGGCCAACTCTGCCAATGCAGCGGCATCACCGAGGACGGCGCGCCGAATGAGGAGGTCTTGCATGCGGCAATTATAGGCTCATTCTGAGCCAGTCTCGCCGTCCCGCTCTCGCATGCCCTGCAGGATGAACCGCACAGCATAGTTTCCTTCGTGGCACGCGAACTCGAGGATGGGCTCGTTCGAGCGCCGCAGGCGATTGCGACCCTTCCACGTCGTCGTGTACCACGTCGGATCCGTGACGCTGAACTCGTAGGTCAATTCGTCGGCTGCGGTTCGCGTAAAGCGTTCCGTGACGACAGTCGCAGGCGAGACGAAGAAGTAGATCCCTGCGGTGTAGCGCAGACTGCTGGTAGCGGCGAAGTGACGTGTCTCAACGACCAGCGTGTCGCCGTCCCACCTGCCGATGGAATCGCCGACCCACGAAGTCAATGCCGCGGGGTTGTGCCGCGCATTCATGCGCACGACGCGCGCATCGCGGTTCCATTCCGACTGGATCAGGACGGCGCCGGACGTTTGCACGATCTGATGCAGGTTGAGCGTCGGAACGGAGAGCATCGGCGGCGTCGAGGCGGGAGAGCTCAGGCAGCGCTCGGCTGGCGGGCGTTCCTCCGGCCCGTCACCGCTCGTGAATATGCGAGCACGAACCGGCAGCCAGCGCTTGAAATGCGGCATTGCCTGGAATGCGGCCATCGCCCGGCTCTACGATCACAGAGCTGTGCCATTCGCCGCCGATGGGTTCCATCGCCCGTAGCTCGTCGAATTCTTCGGACGCAGCTCCGGTCGGCTGGCTGCGGCGCATGCCCGCAATGCGCTCTTCGATCGCGTTTGCCTGCTCGCGCGAAATGACGAGCGAGTCGAAACCGGCAAGCCGTTCCAGCGGCGTCAGATTCGAAAGATTCCACACGCCTTGCAGGTCGACGCGACCATCTTCCAGGCGCGGCGGACGATAGGACTGAGCTGGACACGTCGACGACGCGAACAGTGCACCAAGGAGGAGGGCGGTTGCGAACTGAAGCTTCACGCCGCGCCAGACTGCAGCCAGTATTCCGACATGCCGCGGAAGCTCGGAATCGTGCGGTACTTGAGCCCGCGCGGCGAGGGCTGCAGGTTCGGAAAGCGCTGTAGCAACGCCGCGATGCCTTCCTGTGCTTCGACGCGCGCGAGCGGCGCGCCGAGGCATGTGTGCTTGCCGCCGCCGAACGACTGATGCTGGATGTTGGCTCGCTCGATGTCGAAGCGCTGCGGATCCGGGTTCACTTCCGGATCGTGATTTGCGGCAGCAAGCGACGCCGTGATGCTGTCGCCCAGGTGCATGGGGCAACCGCGCAGGGACAGCTCACGCTGCACGTTGCGACCGGTGTTCGTGACCGGCGAGTCGTAACGCAGGATCTCCTCGACCGCATTGCTGATCAGCTCGGGTCGCGCGCGCAGCTTGGCCAGCTCCTGCGGGTGATCGAGCAACGCCTTCACGCCGTTGCCGATCAGGTCCGTCGTGGTCACGTTGCCGGCGATCAGCAGCAGGTTGCACTGAGTGATGATTTCCGCATCGGTCATGTGATCGCCCGCTTCTTCGGCGTGCACCATGTCGCTGATCAGGTCGTCGCGCGGCGGCGGCGCGCCGCAACTCGATCATTCGCTGGAAATAGGCATTGAGCTCCTGCTGCGCCTGCATGGCCGCTTCGCTCTGCTGCGCCGTGCGAAACGGATTGAAGAATGCCGCGACGCTGACCTCGGACCAGTGCCTGAAGGAGTCGCGGTCGTCGGGATCGATGCCGAGCATCTCCGCGATCACGATGACGGGCAACACGGCGGCGAACGATGCCATCAAGTCGAACTCGCCGTCCTCGATCTTCGCGAGCAGCCCGGTCGCGATCTCGCGCACGCGCGGACGCAGCGCTTCGACAGCCTTGAGCGTGAAGGCCTTGTTGACCAGCCCGCGCACGCGGCGATGATCCGGATCGTCCATGAACAGCATCGACACCGCAGTCGAGTTGGCCGGAGTCGTGCCCGCCAGGGTCGTGATCTTCGCGATGTACGACTCGGGATTGGCCTTGCGCGGGTCGGAGCTCATGTCCTTGTCGCGCAGGATCTGCCGCACGTCGTCGAAGCGGGTGAGATACCAGCGATTGAAGAGGTCGTCGTGCAGGACCGGCGCCCGCTCGCGCAACGACTTCAGCACTTCGTAAGGCTGATCGCGAAACTTCGGATCGAAGGGCGTCAGCCCCATGCCCTTGGGTAACGAATCGGTGGGTTGGTCGCTCATGGGCTCAGTTTACCGCTCCTGGTGTTTGTGCTCATGGCCTTTAGGCGTATTGAGTTCAGGTACCTACAGGCGTATTCGCATCGCAGTTGTACCCAGGAGGCAGCGATGGAACTGGTGGCTCGATTCATTGGCAGCGTGCTGCTCGCCTCGCTGTGCGTCGAAGCCGTGGCAGGGACAGTGAAGGTCGCCGAGCTCACCGGAGCAGTGCGCAAGGGTGATGGCGTTGCAGTGGACCTGACGTCGGCGCTCAACTCGGGCGATCGAGTGCTCGCGAACAGTCCGGATGCAAGCGTGCTGCTCGAATGCACCGGCGGCGCGACGCAAATGCTCGATAACGGCTTCGATGCAATCATCGACGGCACAGGCGACGGCAGCCCGTGCGCCATCGACCTGAAAAAGGGCACGGCGGTCGCAACGACCGCGCCGAACGGCACCCAGAACACGGGTGCGAGCATCAAGGCGGGAGATGTGACGCTCGGCGCGCGAGGAACGCAGTTCGGCGCCAGCGTAGGACCCGAGAGCGCAGGCGCAGCGGATCTCGAGGCATTCGTGATCGAAGGCGACGTCGAGGTCAGCGGCCTGACAGAGGTGAAGTGGCTGAAGACTTCGCAATCGGTCCGTCGCAGCGATCTGGCGGTCAAGTCGATCAGCGAAGCGCGTTACGAGTACCTCGCAACCAGCTATGCGCGGCTGACGACTTCGCGCTCGAATGGCGCCACAGCGCAGACCGAAGAGCTCAAGAACATGTACCTGCGCTCGTTCCGCAATCCGGCGGATGCCAATGCTCGCGTCATGCTGGCGAAAAGAATGGAGGTCGCTCCGGACTCGGCACTCCAGAAATATCAGCACGCGCGCGCGGGCGTGCTGACAGCTGCGGTGGGCGTGAATATGCACGCTATGGTGAAAGTCGTGCCCAAACACAACGGTTACCGCGTGGACGTCTGCAAGGTGTGGGGCATGGAATGCGGCCAGCCGGCGGCGGATGAGTGGTGTCGTCTAAGGGGCAAGCAGCGGGCGCGCTCATATGCTATCGAGGAAAACATCGGCGGCACACAGCCAACTGTCGTCATCGCCACGGGCCAGCTCTGCAAAGACGCATACTGCGACGCCTTCTCGCGCATCGCCTGCGAATGAACGAATCCGCGAGCAGCGGCGCGCCATCGGTCTGGGGCGACCGCTTCCAGAAATATCGCGAGAAGCTGCTCGAAGCCGTCGTGATCGGCGCGCTGCTCGCCGGCATGACGCGGGTCAATCAGACGTTCGTCGATCGCATGATCTCGCAGCCATGGCAGATCCTGCTGTGGATCATTCCGCTCGTGGTCGCAGGCTGGCTGACGTGGCGGATTGCGAAGCGCACCGATCTGCGCCGCACCCATTGGGCCTTCCCGTTATTCCTGCTGATCTATTGCGCAGGCTTCGCGCTGCTCAGCACGTCGGAGCTGCTGGTCTGGAAGCGCACTCCACGGGCGCAACCCGAGACCACGCGGTATTGGCTCATGCCGACGAAATGGGCCGACTGGCGCTACGCACTTGCGCCGCGTCCGGAAGCGCCCGCCGACACGGTCATCATGATGGTCGACGCGCCGCAGGCCGAGAATCTCGAACAGCTGCGGCTCGCGACGCTGCAGACCGTACAGCTCGTCGCCCAAGCGCAGCGGCTGCGCGGCCTGGCACTGGATTTCTACTTCGAGGACAAATCGCGGCTCGACAACGTGCTGTGCGACGCGATTCGCCGGCTCGGCGTCGACGTCTTCGCCGGCTACACGCTCGAAGCCGGCGGTGGTCCGGATGCAGTGCTGGCGCCGAACGGCAATCCGCTCGAAGCCTGCATTCCCTTCGATACGCATGAGGGACATCTGCTCGCGTGGGCGGATGCGGATGGCTACGTGCGCACGTTGCCCTTGCATTGGCAGGGGCAGACCGACCGACCCGCTTTCAGCCTTCGCATCGCGCAGGCGCGTGCAGCGAAGCTGGGCCGGAAGATCGAAGTGCCGGACGCGCGAATGCTGAGGTACGTCGCTCCGCGGGAAGGTCTGCGCGAGCTCGACGTCTCGCGCGTGCGCGAGAAGCCGTCGTTGCTGAATGACAAGTTCGTGTTCGTCGGACAGCGTTCCGCGTTGGATACTCACCTGCACGCCGTTCGACGAGCACTCCGGAACGTGGGTTCAGGCTGCGGCGGTCAATGCGCTGCTCTCCGGCACTTACATGACGCGAGCATCGGATTTCGCCTCGGCACTGCTGGTGTTCGTGGCCTGTTACGCGATCGTGCTGGTGGCGATGGCGGGCGGTTCGTTGCGTTCTCTGTCGATTGCGGCCGCAATCGTTTCGCTGAGCGTACTGTTGCTTGCCGCGGCGGCAGCGTATCGGCACATCTGGCTCGACGCGATTTATGCGATCGTGGCGTGCTGGTTGCTGGTGCCGCTGGTCCTCGTGCTGCGCCGGACGATCCCGGCAAAGTAGCGGAATCGAGTATGCTTGCCGCGGTTCTCTCACCGGGCAAGCATAATGAAAACACTGATCCTGTCGCTGGCTGCGATGGCAGCTGCATTCTCCGGTTCGGCAACGGCGCAGACCGCGCCTCATGAAGTGAAAGCGCGGGAGATCTACGCGCGCGTCATTTCCTTCCGCACCGCCGCCGGCCAACAGCAAACGCCGGCAATGGTCGCGTATCTGATCGAGACGCTGAAGGCTGGTGGCGTGCCCGAAGCGGACATGGCGACGCTCGACGAAGCCGGCGAGCGTGCATTGATCGTGCGAATTCCCGGTCGCAAGCCGGGCCGGCCAATCCTGTTCTCCGCACACATGGATGTCGTCGATGCGCGCCGCGAAGAGTGGGAGCGCGATCCTTTCAAGCTCATCGAGGAGAACGGCAACTTCTACGGACGCGGCACGTCCGACAACAAGGCCGGTGTCGTGGCGCTCGTGTCGACGATCCTGCGCTTCAAAGCGGAGCAGCTGAAGCCTGCGCGCGAGCTCGTCTTCGCCTTCGTCGCCGACGAAGAGACGACCATGAACACGACCCGGCGTATCGCGGCGCACCCGTGGGTCAAGAATGCCGAGTTCGCCATCAACACGGATGCCGGCGGCGGGATCCTGGACGATGCGACCGGCAAGCCGCTCATCTATCTGGTGCAGGGCGCGGAGAAGACGTACGCGACGTTCGACCTCATCGTCACGAACCCCGGCGGGCACAGTTCGCGGCCGCGCGCGGACAACGCGATCTACCAGCTTGCTCACGCGCTCGCAAAAGTCGAGGCGCATCGCTTTCCCGTGATGGCCAACGATCTCAGTCGTTCCTATCTCGGTGCGGTCGGCAAAGCGCAGCCGGGCCCTGAGGGCGAGGCGCTGCGGAAATTTGCTGCTGACCCGAACGATGCAGCCGCCGCCGATGCGCTGGCGAAGTCACCGGAGTTCGTAGGCACGACACGCACCACGTGCGTCGCCACGATGCTGGAAGCCGGTCACGCAGAGAACGCTTTGCCGCAGACGGCGAAGGCTGCAGTCAATTGCCGCATATTCCCGGGCGTCGCCGTCGACTCGGTGCGCGATGGACTCGTTGCAGCGATCGCCGACCCCGAAGTGAAGGTCGTCGTGCGCGGCCAGCCCGAAGCCAGCCCGGTCTCGGAAATGCGGCCGGACGTGATGGCGGCGATCACGCGGGCAGTGCACGCAAACTATCGCGGTCTGACGGTCGCTCCGTACCTCGAGTCAGGCGGCACGGACGGCAAGGTCTATCGCATCGCGGGCATTCCGACGTTCGCAACGTCCGGACTGTTCAGCAAGCCCAGCGAAATGTTCGCGCACGGGCTCAACGAACGCATGCCGGTCACCGCGGTTTATCAGGGGCTCGATCACATCTATCGTCTGGCCGTCGACCTGGGTGGAGCGAAAAAATGAGGACACTGTGGCTCGTCGCTTTGCTGGGTCTGGGTACGACGCAGGCTGCGACAGTCTCCGTCACGCTGGCGCCCGAGCATGCGCGTGAGCCGCTCAACGGCAGGCTGCTGTTGCTGCTGTCCGTCGATCCCAGCAAGGAGCCACGATTTCAAATCGAGGAAGGCACGAAGAGTCAGCAGGTCTTCGGCATCGATGCGAAGGAGTGGCAGGGCAGTGCGACGCAGGTTTTCGATTCCAAGGTACTCGGCTACCCGCGCCTGAGTCTCGTCGACGTCCCCGCCGGCACGTATCGCGTACAGGCGCTGCTACATAAATATGAGACGTTCCGTCGCAAGGATGGTCATGTCGTGCAGCTGCCCATGGATCGCGGGGAAGGGCAGGTGTGGAACAAGGCGCCCGGGAATCTCTACAGCACGGTGCGCGAGATCAAGTTCGATCCTGCTGACCAGACACCGATTGCACTGGTGCTCGACAAGAGCATCGAGCCGATCAAGCCGCCCGCCGACACGCAGTGGGTGAAGCACGAGCGTATCCAGAGTCGGTTGCTCACCGAGTTCTGGGGCCGCCCGATGCATCTCGGCGCGCACGTGCTGTTGCCGAAGGGCTGGGCGGAGCATCCGCAGGCGCGCTATCCGCTGATGATCAATCACGGCCATTTCCCCGCGGACTTCGACGGCTTTCGACCCGAGCCTCCGGATCCGAAGCTGGCGCCGGACTACAGCGAACGCTTCCGTATTTCCGGCTACAACCGATTGCAGCAGGAGCTCGCGCACCAGTTCTACAAGGATTGGACCGGCGACGGATTTCCGCGCGTGCTCGCGATCGAGATTCAGCACGCCAATCCGTACTACGACGATTCGTACGCAGTGAACTCGCAGAACGTCGGCCCGTATGCAGATGCAATTCAGCAGGAACTGATTCCCTACCTCGAAAAGAAATATCGCGCGCTCGGAACGGGCTGGTCGCGATTCGTCTACGGCGGCTCGACGGGCGGATGGGAAGCGTTGGCGGTGCAGGTGAAGTATCCGGACTTCTACAACGGCGCGTTCGCGGCTTGTCCCGATCCCATCGATTTTCGCGCTTACGGCAGCGTCAACATCTACGAGGACCGCAACGCGTACGTGGTCGATGCTGCGTTCAAGCAGACGCCGCGCATCGCTATGCGCGATTCCCTGGGCCGACCGACTGCAACGCTGGAAGAGGTGAATCGCCTCGAACTGGTGTTGGGCACGAACAGCAGCTCCGGCGGGCAATGGGACATCTGGCAGGCCGTGTTCTCACCGGTCGGCGCCGACGGCTACCCGCGGCCCATCTGGAACAAGCGCACCGGCGAGATCGATCGCAATGTCGCGAGTTACTGGCGCGACAACTTCGACCTCGTGCACATCATGCGGCGAGACTGGCAGAAGGGCCTGGGAGAGAAGCTGCGCGGCAAGATCCACTTGTATGTCGGCGAGCTGGACAACTACTTTCTCGAAGCGGCCGTCTACCTGGCCCAGGAGTTCCTGGAGTCGACCCGCAATCCGCGCTTCGAAGGCGTGATCGACTACGGACGGCGCGCAGAGCACTGCTGGAACGGCGACCACACTCGTCCGAATGCAGAGTCGCGCTTGCGATATCACCAGATGTTCATACCGATCGCGGTTGAGCGCATTCGCAAGACTGCGCCGGCGGGCGCGGATCTGGAGAGCTGGAATTACTGAAAGAAGTTTTTGACAGGATGAACAGGGCGGTCTCAAAGGGTCAGTGCAACACCATCCTAAGATAGTTGGAGTGGAGGTGTTGCAAGATGAGAAGGAGAACGATTGCTGTGAGCGAGCGAACGCGCGGGCTATGGAAGCAATGGCGAGCAGGGGACTCGGTGACAAGATCGCGCGCGGACTGGGACGCTATCGCTCTAACGTTTACTACGTACTAGAACGTGCCGGTGGCTACACGCACTGCGGCATCGAGCACGGCAACAACTGACGCTGGCCGAGCGGGAAGAGATTTCACGCGGGGTGCGTGGAGCGCTCGCTGCGCGCGATCGCTGGGCTGGGCCGAGCGAGATAGACGGTGAGTCGGGAGATTCGGCGCAACGGAGGTTCTAGCTACTACCGCGCGGCGCGTGCCGAGTGAGCCGCCTGGGATCGCGGACAGCGGCCAAGCGCTGCCTGTTGGAGCGCAACGCCCGGCTGCGTCACTGTGTGGCCCGTGGTCTGCAGCAGCAGTGGTCACCCGAGCAGATCGCGCGACGACTTGAATGGCAGTACCCCAACGACCACAGTATGCGGGTGTCGCACGAGACCATCTATCGAAGCCTGTTCGTGCAGACCCGCGGAGCACTGAAACGAGAGTTGTTGCAGCACTTGCGCAGGGGTCGGCTGTTTCGCCGCTCGCGGCATGCCAGCCCGAAGCAGCAGTCACGGGCGCGCATCATCGATGCGGTCTCGATCAGTCAGCGACCCGCGCACGTCGAGGATCGGGCTGTGCCCGGCCATTGGGAAGGCGATCTGATCCTGGGGCGCAACAACTCCTACCTCGCAACCTTGGTGGAGCGGCAATCGCGCTTTGTGATGCTAGCGAAGGTGCCGAGCAAGGAAATTCGCATCGTGGTCAAGGCGCTCAGCAGCAAGATGCTCAAGCTACCGCCGAGTTACGTCGCTCACTGAGCTGGGATCGTGGTCTAGAGATGGCTCATCACAAGCAGTTCACCATCGCCACCGATGTGAAAGTCTACTTCTGCGACCGCACAGTCCGTGGCAACGCGGCTCGAACGAAAACACCAATGGATTGCTGCGCCAATACTTCCCCAAGGGCTCGGATCTATCGGTGCACTCCCAGAGCGCATCTGAATGCGATCGCCAAGCGTCTCAACCAACGACCACGCGAGACCTTGAACTTTCGCACCCAGCGGAGAAGCTTCAGAAACCGTTGCACTGAGCAGTTGAGACCGCCAGGATGGACAGGATGTCAGAAGCAGAGAAAAACCTATGTCTGTTCATTCTGTTCATCCTGTTCATCCTGTCCAGTCTTCCCTCTTTATCTCAAGCCGCCATCACTTCGTGCTCGAAGTACGGCTGCTGGCGGTCGCTCAATATCGCCTGCAGCTCCGCATCGCTGCGTCCCTCGGGAGTTAGCCACGCTTCGACGTTCTCCGGACGCAGATTGATGATGCACCGATCGTGTCCGGCGGCTTTGATCTCAGGCGGCGGCTCGTCGGTGATGGCAGCGAACGACTGTAGTCGACCTTCTTTCGGATCTGACCAATCCGCATACAGGCACGCGACGAGCAGTTGATAAGCAGGCCGTGGAGTGAAGTGCAGCACCACGTTCTTGCCGTCACGCTCGACGTTCTCGTAGAACGAATCGATCACCATCAAGGCGTGCGTGTGTCCGAACTCGCTGCGCCAGAAGCGCTCGAGGTTGTCGCGACGCGCGTTGTACAGCCCGGGGAACTTCTGATCGGTGAACGCCGGCTTGCCTTGCTGCCGCAGGTGATAGCGAGCCAGCGTGATGACGTTCCCGCCATCGCGTTTCAGAATGATCGGGGCGTAGGTCATCGGGAAGATCCGATGATCGTCTTCGTGCGGCTGAGTGCCGGTGAGCAGCGCGATGCGCTCGAGAGAAGCATCGATCTTGGAGGTCGCGATACGCTGCTCGTTGAGAGCCGACTTCGTCTCCTTCACCTTCAGCTTGCGCTGCGCATCGGCCAGCCGTTTCTTCTGCTTGAATATATCCTGCTCGAGCTCTGCGACTTTCCCGGCGCGGTACTGCGCATCGAGGTCTGCGAGCCGGCGTTCCTGCGGCGTCTGCGGGTTGGAAAAATTCCACTCGAACCCGCGCGCAAGACGAATCGGCTGCCCGCCCAGGCGCTCCATCAGCAGTCGCTCGACCTCGGAATAGTCCATCGTCGCGCTGAACTGCCGCGCCAAGTCCTTGATGTTCTGCGAGACCTTGGAGGAGTAACACATCGATTAACTTTAGCACCCTTGCCTTTTCGCGCACATCGGCGATAGGCTGTATATCAATACAGTCACTGCGGGAGATCACCTGTGCCAGCGAAGCATCCGGCGCCGCCGGGAACGCTTGCGTACCTGGCCGAGTGTGGCCGCACGGTTTACATCGTCTGCAGTCGCTGCAACCGATTCGTCGTCGCAGAGTTGCAGCAGATCGCACAACACGTCGGCTGGCGCGCGAACGCGAAGGATGCGGGCAAGCGCCTTCGCTGCAAGGACTGCAAGCATGTCGGCGCAACGATCACGGTCGAGCGTCCGCAAGTGGGCCAGCGAGTGTGCCCGCGGTGCCTGCGGCCGTATTACTAAAGGTCTGGCATCATGTGACCTTGCATGACTTCGGTACGCAAGGAACTGACATGACTTCTTCACAGCAGCAAGCCATTCTGACCATCGCCCTACTCGCCGCGTTTGCAGATGGTGCGAAAGACGACAGCGAGCGCGAGGAAATCCGGCGCATCGCCGACTCGCTCGCGGGCGAGAGCGGCAGTCCTCAGCTCAGTGCGCTCTATCAGGATGTGCTGCTCAAGCGCGTCGACCTCGCGAAGGCAGCAGCGGCGCTCACCGATTCCGCACACAAGCAGCTGGCCTACGAGATGGCCGTCTGCGTCTGCGATGCGGACGGCGTCGCGAGTTCCGCCGAGCAACAGTTCCTCAGGGAATTGCGAGACGCGTTGGGGCTCGATGCAGGGGAAGCCGCGAAAGTCGTGAGTCAGGCAGATGCCCTCGCAGCTGCGCCGCTCGCCGCCGGTCCGACGGTTGCCGCCGCGAGCTCGATGCCGGATGCCGAGATGGACAAGTACATCCTGAATCACGCGATCGTGAGCGGCGCGATCGAGCTGCTGCCGCAGTCGCTCGCGACGATGGCGATCATTCCGTTGCAGATGAAGCTCGTCTATCGCATCGGTCAGTCGTACGGCTTCGAGATGGACAAGGGACACATCAAGGAATTCCTCGCGACCGCCGGCGTGGGCCTGACCTCGCAGTACGTGGAGCAGTTCGGTCGCAAGCTCCTCGGCGGACTGCTCGGCTCAGTTGCCGGCGGACTCGGCCGTGGGCTGGGCCGCGTGGCAACGGGCGCGGCTTTCTCGTTCGCGACGACCTACGCACTCGGTCAGCTCGCGAAGCGGTACTACGCGGGCGGCCGCCAGATGAACACTGCGTTGCTGCAGCAGACGTATCAGTCTCTGCTCGGCCAGGCAAAGCAGATGCAGGGTCAGTTCTCAGGTCAGATCCAGCAGAAGGCGCAGTCCCTCGACGTCACGCAAGTGATGAACATGGTGAAGTCGTAGGCTTTTCTGCAACCCGGAGGCGGGTTGCCGTGTCGTATCCCGAATGAACACCAGCAACGTTCTCGACCCGGCGCTGTCGCTGCGCCAGTTACCCGCGTGGCTGCGCAGCGCCGGTTATGGTTACTTGTATTGGCTCGTTTTCCTGGTAGCCCTCGAGCCGGGCAACGTGCTCCGCGCGCTCGACATGGGACATACGTTGCAGCTCGACATCGAGGTTGCGCGCATCTGCGTGGCCGCATTGCTGGGGGCATCTGTTTCGCCTTTGCTGGTCGCACTGACCAAGCGATTTCCGCTGCCCGGATCGCGCGGTTGGCGGAACGCGTCGATTCACGCCCTCGGTGCGGTCGGATTGGCCTTCGTTCTGATCGTGGTCTCGTGCTTCCTTGCCGCCTGGATATTGCTCGGTGACGTCCTGCCCACGCTCGCCGACGTCAGCAGCCAGCTCGCAGCCAACTGGTTGCTGCTGGTCTTCGCCATCAGTGCGTTCACTGCGATCAGCCACGCGGTGCATTTTTTCCCGCGGCATGCAGGCGAAGCGCCAGCTTTGCCGGCGAGCCAACCGACTCGCGTTGCCGTCAAAACGCGGGGACGTCTCAGCTACGTCGAGGTCGACAGCATCGAGTGGATCGAGAGTCAGGGGAACTACCTGGCATTGCACGTCGGATCCCGCGCGCATCTGATCCGCGAGACGCTCGCGAGCTTCGAACGGCGCCTCGACCCCGACAAGTTCGTGCGCGTGCACCGGCGCACGATCGTTGCCATGGCGCGCATCCGCGAGATCCGGCCGCTCGCGAACGGCGACTCCGAGGTGGTCCTGCACGATGGTCGTGAGCTGCGCGCCAGCCGCAGTTACCGTGAGCCTTTGCGAAAGCGCTGGTAAAAGTCATGACGTGATCAAGAAATTCTCTCGCCAAGAACGCCAAGATCGCCAAGGGTAGAAGTTCGGATTTTTCACATGAGAGTTCTTACCTTGGCGATCTTGGCGATCTTTGCGAGAGTCCTTCTTATTTTCCGAACGGTTTACCGCGGACAGCATCGTAGACCGCGTCGAACACACGCAGGCTTTCCGCGTTGGGTACGCCGTCGACGACGGCAGACTCACCCAGATGCAGCACCTTGCCGTCGACCTTGAAGTCCGGCCAGGTCGGCAGGCCGTTGTCGTTCGGATCGCCGCTCTTCACGAAGTTCGTCCAGTAGCGCGACATCAGCTCGGCCAACTGTCGATCCGCTGCTGACCACGGCCATTTTTCCTGGTCCAGATGATCGAACATGTACCACAGCTCGGCGAAGTGACTTGCGCCCCAGTCTTCATGAACGGAGCCTGCAGGGAACGGCGGCTGGTGCGTGAAGTAGTAGAAGTGCACGCGACTTTTGCCGAACTGCGCCTGCAGTCGCGCCCACGCCCACATGTCCCATCCGAAACGCAGATCGCGCTCCAGATCGAGGCGAGCCTGGCGCGCCTGCGCGTCGGTCGCGTGCGGATACGCACCCATGAGCGGCGCGGGCAGTGGGCCGAAGCTGCGCTCGATGTCGGCAGCGAACGTTGCTGTTTTCACCGACTCGACATCGACGAGCGACCGGGCTTCTTCCGCATTGAAGCCGACCAGCACCGGCACGTCGTTGTAGGTGCGTGAGACGAAAGCATCGTGAGGCGAAGCGGGCAGCGCATACGGCTCGATGACCGGGTGACTCACGCTTGCGGCTTTGCCTTTCAACAAATCTGCAGTGGGCAGCTTACGCAGCTCTGCGACCGAGGCGGCGCCGACCGAAGTCGCGTACTCCTTGCCGTCGCGCTGGGCGTTCGTAAGCATATATTGCGGAGCGATCTGCACGGGCTCGAACAATCCACCGCTCTGGCCGATCGCCCGGTGAAACAAGCCCTTCGCGAGCGGTGACGCCATCAACATGCTGACGGACATGCCTCCCGAGGATTGGCCGGCAATCGTCACGCGCTGCGGATCGCCGCCGAATGCAGCGATATTCTTCTGGATCCACTTCAGCGCCGCGAGCTGGTCGAGCAATCCATAGTTGCCCGACGACTTGTGTGGCGACTCGGCGGTGAGATCGGGATGTGCGAGAAAGCCGAGAGGTCCAAGTCGGTAAGCGACCGTCAGGACGATGACGCCTCGTTGCGCCAGACGATCGCCCCAGTACAGCGGCATCGACGCCGATCCGTTCGTGTAGCCGCCGCCGTGAATCCATACCATGACCGGCAGATGCCCGTCTGCCTTGGCCGGCGTCCAGATATTCAGATACAGGCAATCCTCGCTCACGGCGGGCGGCTTCTCGCCCGGCATGGAGACGCCTTCCTGCATGCACGCTGGCGCGAACGAGTTGGCCTTGCGTGTGCCTTGCCACGATGCAGCGGGTTGCGGTTCGCGCCATCGCAATTCGCCGCAGGGGAGGAGCGGCGAAGGGCACGCCCTTGTAGACAATCACGCCGTTCTCGGCGCTGCCCTCGAGTGCGCCCGACTCGACGCGCACCGGCTTTGCCCAGGCGACTGCTGCGATCACGCACAACGTGCCAACGGCACTCATCTTGAGCCAGGACCTCGGCATCGATCGTCTCCTCTTACGACTGCGCGCCAGTCTGGAGCCGGCTGCATCGCGCGCACAGACCGGTTCGTCGTCGATGTGGAGCCCTTCGTCACAAAGGGATGAAGGGACGGGCGGGGAGCCGGTAGAGTGCGATGTCTCGCGTGTGAAGGAGAGTCACCTTGTTCGCCAGAATCCGGAATCGCAGTGGCCGCGTCACGCTGCTCGCCGCTTTTATGGTCATGAATTTCGCTTCCGCTGCGATCGCGGCCGATGCGCCGACCCCAACCATCGAGCACACCGGTGACTGGCGTACCGCGGTCCATCGCTTCGTCGAGGCGAACATGAAGCATCCCGCATGGGGTCTGTCGCATTCGGTGCGTGACTACGAGTTGGCGAAGGAGTTGGCTGCTGCCGATCAGGTCACGGTGGACGATGACGTCCTGTATGCAGCCGCTTACCTGCACGATGTCGCCGCTTTCGCGCCGTTCCGCAAGCCGGACGTGGATCATCAGGACGAGGCTGCACGAATCGTCGAGTCGATGCTGGCGGGCACCGGCTTTCCGATGTCGAAGATCGAAGCGGTGCGCGGCGCGATTCGCACCCATATGTTCGGGCGCGACCCGGTCGGACCCGAAGCGATTTATCTGCACGACGCCGATGCGCTCGACTGGCTCGGAGCCATCGGCGTCGCTCGCGTCTTCGGCCTGGTCGACCCCAAGGGCGGCAGTCCGGACGGACCGTCGGCCGTGAAGAATCTGGAGCACTCGCTGACGTCCGTTCCCCCGCGCATCGTGTCCAAGGCCGGCAAAGCGCGCACGCCGCAACGGGTGCGCGAGCTCGAACAGTTCCTGCGCGAGCTGCGTGGAGAATCGTCGGACCTGCGATCGCTGTAAAACGCCAGCCGCTCGCAGCGGGAACTGGCAGTGTGCTAAAGCGTTTGCCCGCAAGAGTTCGGCTCTTTTGCGGACGATCATGGCACGCTCTGCCGAGCACGCATCGCATCACGGCACATCCGTCCCTGAGCGGGGACGAGCCGCAGCACGCCCCCAGGACATTCCCACTCGCGGGTGGTGGGACATCGCGATGCGTGTGAAGAAAGAGATGACTGCCGACAACGTCGACATCATCGCCAGCGGCCTGGCGCTGTATGCGCTGCTCGCGGTATTCCCGGCTCTGGCCGCCGCAGTATCGATTTACGGCCTGTTTGCCTCGCCCGCGGACATAGCCGATCACCTGCAGCAGGTCGCGACGATGCTGCCGGAAGACGCCACGCGAATTCTCCAGCAGCAGCTGCACCAGCTTGCGCAGAATCCCCAGGATACGTTGAGTTTTGGAATCATTGTGGGCATTGCGCTGGCACTGTGGAGTGCGCGCAAGGGCATGGTCGCTTTGATGAAGGCGTCGAACGTGGCGTACGACGAGGAAGAGAATCGCGGATTCTTCAAGCAGCTCTTCGTCTCGCTGGCATTCACGCTCGGCGCGGTCATCGGCTTTCTGGCCGTCTTGCTGCTGGGCGTCGCGGTTCCGCTGGCAGTGTCCTTCCTGCCGCTCGGCCCTGCGGCCGAGGTTACATTGCTGGGCGTACGCTGGGTTCTCTTGTTCGCAGTCGCGGTGCTCGGACTGGCTATCGTCTACCGGTTTGCGCCCGATCGGCGGCCAGCGCAGTGGCGCTGGGTTACGCCCGGTTCGCTCATCGCAGCTACGCTGTGGCTGATCGGCAGCGTCCTGTTCGCACTTTACGTTCGCAATTGGGGCAGTTACGGCGAGACCTATGGCGCCCTGGGAGGCGTCGTCATTCTCCTCATGTGGTTCTACCTGAGTGGCTACATCATCATTCTCGGCGCCGAGATCAACGCCGAAACCGAGCGGCAGACGAGAAAGGACACCACGACGGGCCAACCGAAACCGCTTGGAGCGCGTGGCGCGTATTCCGCTGACACCGTCGGTCCTTCCTCGGAAGAGCTGCGTAACAAAAAGTCAGGTTTGGCGTCGTAACTGATAAGAGTCCACGCAGACTGAATCAAAGGGAGCGTCGAGTGACCCACAATCCCGGTGCGGGCTTGCGGCGGTGGTTGGCAGCTGCCGCGCTTGCAAGCATCACGTGCAACGCACAGAACGCCGACGTCGCGAACGACGAGCTCGCGCCCTACGTCGACCATCACCAGCATCTGCTCAGTCCGCAAGCCGCCGCTCTCATCAACAATCCGCAGAATCCGGTAGAAATCCCGACGGCGGTCGCGCAGGTTCTGCGGCAGCACGAAGCATCGTGGAACGATCCTGCGCGGCTCGCGGCGATTTACGCCGCGGATGCAGTGGTGCTGGATGATGACGATGACGTGTGGTTGCACGGTCGTGACGAGGTCGCCGGTTACATCGGCAAGCGCTTCGCCCGGCCCTACAACATCACGCCGGTGGCCTTCACCGCCGACGAGCGTCGCGCGCGCCTGGCTGCGCTCTACTCACGAGGCGAGGGTGCTGAGCGGCGACACATCGGCTCGGTGATGATCGAGCTGGTCCGCGAAGGCGATCAGTGGCGGATCGCGACGGAGTATCCGGTCTTCCCCGGTCCGGCGCGCGAAGAGCCTCTCGATGCACAGCGCCTGGTCGCGATGCTGGACGCTGCGCAGATCAAGCGCGCAGTCGTTCTCTCCCTCGGCTATTGGTTCGATTCGCCGACGCGCCCATCGGTCAGGTCCGCCGAGGCAATGCAGGCCGAGAATGCGTGGACGGCGGAGCAGGCCGCCCGGTTTCCAGATCGCCTGATTGCGTTCTGCAGCCTCAATCCCGTGAGTGATTCCGCGACGGCCGCCATGCGCCAGTGCACGGCGGACAAGCGCTTCAAGGGCGTGAAACTGCACTTGAGCAATTCGCAGGTCGATCTGCTTAACGCCGATCACGTGCGCCGACTGCGTGAGCTATTCGCCGCTGCCAATCGCGCCCGACTTCCTATCGTCGTTCACGTGCGCAACAGCGACAGTTACGGCGCGCCGCATGCGCGAGTGTTCGTGGAAGACGTGCTGACTGCCGCGCCTGATATTCCAGTGCAGATTGCTCACCTGTGGGGCGGCGCTAATTTCTCCGCGGAGGCGTTGGCCGTGTATGCGGAAGCAGTAGCGGCGCGACGTCCTGCCACACGCCGCCTGTACTTCGATGTCTCCGACGCCGCACTGGTGGCAAGCACGCCGGAGCTCGCGCAAGTGGTCGCGGATCGAATTCGCCAGATCGGCCTCGACCGTATCTTCTACGGCTCGGACGCCGCGTTCGGCAATCATCCCGATCCGCGCGGCTCGTGGGCCGCCTTCCGCAAAGGCATCCCTTTGAGCGCTGCCGAGTTCGAGAAGATCGCGCGCAACGTGGCGCCGTACCTGCGCGAGTCGCAGTAGCGCTCGGTAAAAATGGGATACCGGTTTCGGGAACGCCCGCGGTCCGTGCTGTGTTGAAGCTCCATACTTCCGTGAGGAGCTCACCATGCTTCGTTCGATCGCACAGGTGCTGTTTGCCGGCGCGAGCTTCGCGCTGCTGGCGTGCAATCCCGCCATGGCCGAGAAGCCGCAAGCGGGCAAGCAAGAACAACAACTCACTCCAACCAGTAAGGGCTACGCCGACTCGGCCGAGGGCTTGCGGGTCTACTACGAGATCTACGGTAAGGGCGAGCCGATCGTGGTACTGGCCGGAGGGCTCGGCAACACTGCGTCGATGGCGCAAGTGATCGGTCCGTTGTCGCGCGAGCGTCAGGTGATCGGCATCGATCTCGAGGGTCACGGCCGCACGGCGCTGCGCAAGACCCCGATGAGTCACGAGCGCAACGGCGATGACGTCGCCGCGGTGCTGAAGCATCTGAAGATCGCAAAAGCCGATGTCGCCGGTTATTCGCACGGCGGCGACGCGTCGATCCGCATGGCGATCCAGCATCCGGAAATGGTGCGCAACCTGATCGTCATATCCACCGCCGCCGAGCGCGACGGCTGGTATCCCGAAGTCCTGAAGGGGATGGAAGCAGTGGGCGCGGCACAGGCGGAAGCGATGAAGAAGTCGCCCATGTATCAGCGCTGGTACGCCCCGGTGGCCCCGCATCCGGAGCAGTTCCCATTGCTGCTCGACCGCATCGGCGAGCTGATGAAGAAGGACTACGACTGGCGCCCGGAGATCGCGAAATTGCGCGTGCCGACGCTGCTGCTCTTCGCCGACCACGATGCCGTCTCGATGCGTCACATCGCCGAATTCTTCGCGTTGTTCGAGGGCGGTGTGCGCGACGCGGGCTGGGAAGGCAAGCCGAAGCTGGCGCGTGCACGACTCGCGATCGTGCCGGGCTACACCCACTACAACTTCGGCATGGGACCGGAGGTGGCGCGGGTCATCGAGTCCTATCTCGATCAGCCCACTTCGCAGGCCACCCAGTTCACACCGTAGCTGATGCGACGTTGCGGCGAGCCCGCAGCGCGAGGACCGATTCCGTGCCGATGAAGGTGAACAGCATGGTCAGGCCGAGTATCGCGGCCGCGCGTGTACGGACTGGTAGTTCCTGCAGCACCGGGAATTCCCAGGCCAGGCGAAACCAGGCGAACACCATCATCGCCATGTAGCTGCGTAGCATCCATGTCGCGTGGCGATGCCATCGACGTCGCCGCGCGGCAAGCAAGCCGCACGCCGTGTACACCATTGCACCGATGGCGAGGAGCATGAGCAGCGCGGTCCAGATCGGACCGATGACTGAGCCGTTGCGGATTACCACGAGCGAGACGATGCACGACACGAACACCGCACCGACATACACACGGCCGGTCCATCGGTGCGCCGTCGATGTGCGTCGAAGAAATACCAAACCGAACTGGATGGCGCCCGCGACGAGCGCCAACCCGCCCGCGGCGATGTGCAGGAACATCAGATTGCGCACCGGCCAGAACCGGCCGTAGACCGCGGCAGTGACGTTGCGCAGATACTCGCCGGCATCGACGACCAGAAAATAGCCGCCGACCAGGAAGCTCGCCGCGAGCGCGAGCTGCGCCGCCGTGCTGGGTTCGCGTGAGGATCTCATGCGCCGGCACAGTAAAGATGCGCGGCGCGGCGTCGCCAGTGACGTAGGTCAGTCGGCCGACATGACCAACGTGATCCTCCGTGTCGTTAGTTGCTGAAGGCCTTCTTCATCGCCTTGACTGCTTCGTCCATCTGGCCGGCGATGTACGGTTGCAGCTCGTTCGGCAGAAAATCGGCGATCCAGACGATCCGCGTTCCCTGGCCTTCGGCGAACGCCTGTACCGATGCGCTGTGCGCAGTGAGTCGTCCGCCGACCACGGCGTAAACGAGTCGCCGCGCCCGATCATCGGAGTCGACCAGCACCTCGCGGGCCTGCGTGCCGTTCGCGAACGTTACCGTGCGTGTCGTTCCCTCCAGCTCGACGGCCGTGACGAAACCTGGAACCAGCCGGCGATGCAAGGCGCCGAAGTCGCGCACGGCGTCCCATACATATTCCGGCGGCCGCTCCACGACGAAATCACATCGCACTGACGCCATGAGGTGCTCCTGCGCGCAACAAACATGTGCGAATGCTAGGAAGTACGGCGAGGCTGCGCTGTCAAAATCGTGCGCAGTTTGCGGCGGCTGCGGGCGGCCGTACGCAGGGCCGACGGCGTGACGCGATAGGCATTGCGGAACGCAGCAGCGAAATGACTTGGCGTGGCGAAGTTGAGTTGCGTGGCGATGTCGGTCAGCGGCGTGTCGGAGTCCATCACGACTTCGAGTGCGCTCGCGAGCTTGGCGCGCAGCAGATAGCGATGGACGGATTCGCCCATCTGCTCGCGAAACGCGCGGGCCAGGTGAAACTGCGACGAATGAACGTAGCGGGCGAGTTGCGGCAGCGTCCACCGTCGTTCGGGAGCGGCGGCGAGGGCGACTGCAGCCGCATGCACTTGCTCGCGTCGACGATCGGCTGCGCGTCGATCGCGAGGAGCGGGTTCAGCTGCGTGTGCACGGTCGACCACGTTGCCGAACAGCTCGAACGCCGTCGTCTCGATCTCGAGATCGTCGCGCTCCGCCTGCAGCAGCGTCCACAACGATCGCGCATGAAGCAGCGTGCGTGAGTCGATGCTGGCGTGCGTGTGCCGGAAATCGGGTGGGCCCTCCGGCACTTCGAGCACGAGGCAGTCGTCGCCGCATCCCGTCGGGTGACTGATGCGATACGGCTCGCCGGCGTTGAAGAACAGCGCGCTGCCGCAAGCCACGAGAACTTCCCCACCGCATGCATGGTGCTTCATGAAGATCCCGCGCAGCGGGAATACGAGGATGTTCGCCGGGGCGTATTCCTCGGCGCTGCAGGCCCGGGTTTCGGGACGGCACGCAATCCGCTGGATCTGCAGTTGCGTGCTGCTGTGAAGCGTTTGAAAGGTGAGCGACATGCCTGGCTGCGAGATTACTCCTTCGAGGCCTTGGCAGTCGTCTCCATGCGCGGCTCGAACACGATGACCGGCGTATTCACGACCACGCCCGGCGCGGCTGCCGGCGGCGCACGCTCGCCTTTCGGGCCGAGCTCGCGGATGAAGCGGTACATCGCGCGCAAGTCGTCATCGCTCATGTCGCGCAGGTTGAACCACGGCATCGGCGGGCGACGCGGGGCACGGGCAAACGGTACCCACTGATCTTCGGTCAGGGCGTCAGCGGTCAGGCGCAGGTTGGCCGCGTACGACGTGCCCCACGGACCCTTGAAGCCGAGCGGCGCTCCCGTCAGCCACTCGTCCACGGGAATCTTGCCGGCCGCCTCGCCATAGCCGGCGGTGTGGCAATCGTTGCACCCGCCGATCTGGACTAGGTACTGGCCCCGCTTGATCGCAGCATCGTCCGCCGCCGCGCTGGGGTTCGAAAAGAGCAGGCCGACGCTGGCCACGACCATGCCCGCCATGAGCGAGGCCGCCGCCCCGCAGGTAATGCGCTTCTGATACGTCATCGTAAGTCTCCTAGAGTCATGAAAATGTGAATGAATTGCCTATGGTTCGATAACGCGGAAAGCGCCGGGAAAACGGCTCATTTTTCTTTCTTGCTGTTTTTATACGACGCGTATCTCAGGTGGTGACAGCTGCGGCGGATGCGGCTTGCTTCCGGGCGCAGGAGGGGGAGCATGGATCCGCCGGCGCATGGCCGTTTGAGCTTCGCCCATGCCTTTCGAGATCAGCGACGAAGGCAACTTCCACTCCGCTCGCCTGTTCGGGGTCCTGGACAGAGCGGACCTCAATGCAGTCATGGACGAGGTTCAGCGGCTGGAGGACGAAGGGGAGATGGGGGATCGGTTGACGGACCTCACCGCGCTCGAACGCATCGACGTCGGCTTCGAGGAAGTGTTCGCGCTGGCCATGAAGCGCGCGGAACGCACTGTTCCTGCGCCGATCCGCTCAGCGCTGGTCGCCAACCGGCCGGTTCAGTTCGGCTTTGCGCGGATGTTCCAGATGCTCAACGACAATCCGCGGATCCAGATCCGGATTTTCGGCAATCGGGAAGAAGCCCAGCAGTGGCTGCATTCATCTCGGTGATGACGCGCTTCACGTGCCGGCCTTCGAGTGCGTCTCCAGCCAACGGTTGCAGAGCATCCTGCGCACGACGCGACCAGTCGCGAGCTTCGCGTACGTAGTTGGCGCGCAGGTGCTTCGGTGTCGACGATTGATTCGACATCGCCGCAGTGGCGCGCGCAAGGTTCGCGTACGTCACTCCCGGCAGCAGGCGGATCTCGGCGATGTCGGTCGGCTGCGGTGGCGGACCGTTGCGCACGATCGTTTCCGCTCGACTGAAGTCGTGTAGAGCTGCCGCGGCGTCGCCGAGGAGCAAGTGACTGCTGCCGCGACCGTTCAACATGAATGCGACCGCCAGCGGCGCCAGCTGATCGTCCGGATCGGCTGCACGCAACGGTTCGAGGATGTCGAGCGCGCGCTGATAGTTGGCCAGACCTTCGCGTGGTTGCTGCAGATCGTTTTGCAGGTCGGCGATCGAACCCAGCACGAATGCCCTGCCACGCTGCAACTCGGCGTCGTCGCGATTGGCGGCTGCGATCGGTTCTATCAGGCTCAAGGCACGTTCGTAGTAGGGCAGCGCCTTGGCCGGCTCGTCGCGCCCTTCGCTGTACACGTCGCCGATGCGTCCCTCGACGACTGCGAGGTTGCGCTGCGCGTCCGCGTCCTTGGGGTCTTCTGCAGCCAGCCGCTGGTGCAGCTCGCGCGCCTTCTCCATCAGCTCGATGCCTGGATGGAGCTCGCCGGTGCTGAGTCCCTGCGCCCAACCGTAGTTCATGTACGCCGCTGCGGCGTAACGTCGGTCGCGTGGCGTTGCGGCTTTATCCGCCAGCAGCGTGTCCGCCAGTTCCGCGCCTTCGCGCGCGAGAGGCAATGCATCCGCGACGGCGCTTTGGCCCATCAGCAGCTCACTGAGCTTTACGCAACTGCGCAGCAGCTCGCGACGCGCTTCGATGGTCGGATCGTGCTTGACGAGCCCTCGTTGGAGGTTGAGGGCACGCCGATAGCTCTCGATCGCACCCTGCGTGTCGCCGACATTCGCGCCGATGTAGTCGCCTTGCACATCGCCGAGGCGGTCATAAGCATTCGCCAGGTCGCGTTGCAGCTGCGGCGAGTCCTGCGCATCGCGTTCCAGGCCCCGCAGATACTTGACCGAGTTCTCGACCAGGAGCTTGCGCGCCTTGGTGCCGCCGGGAAGGTAGGCCACAGCGTCGTAGACATCGGCGAGGTAAACGCTGCTGAGCTCGCGCAAGTCGTTCAAGTGACGCTCGGCGCGCAATCGCTCGACATCCGCGCGATGTGCCTGCCAGCTCGTCGTCACGATCCCGGCTAGCAACGCAAGGACGAACAATCCAGCCGCGACGGCCGCGGACCGGTGACGTTGCGCGAACTTGCGTACGCGATAGGTGGTCGTGTCCGGCCGCGCTTCGACAGGGAAGCCGCGCAGGTAGCGCCGCAAATCTTCGGACAGTTGTTCTGCCGAGGCGTAACGCTCTTCGGGCGCTTTTTTCAGCGCTTTGAGCACGACATTGTCGAGATCGCCGCGCAGGGTCTTCGCGAAACGACCGTAGCCTGCCGTCGCTGCAGTTGCCGTCACGCTCGGCGGGGCGGGATCCAGCTCGCAGATCTGCTGCGCGAGCGCCCACGTCGTGGATCCCGTCGCCTTGTGGGGCAGGTCACCCGCAAGCAGGCGATACAGCACTACGCCGAGCGAATACACGTCGCTCGCCGTCGAGATCGCTTCGCCGCGCACCTGCTCCGGGCTCGCGTACTCGGGCGTCAGCGCGAGGAATGTAGTCGCGCGCGGCTCCTCGCGTCCGGCCGGCGTCGGGCTCAACAACTTTGCGATGCCGAAGTCGAGGAGCTTGACGACTCCCTGCTGCGTGACGAGTACGTTGCCCGGCTTCAGGTCCCCGTGAACCATCAGGTGTTGATGCACGTAGTGGACGGCGGAGCACAGCGAGCGGAACAGATCGATGCGCTCGTTTACGCCGAGCTCGCGATCGTCGCAGTAGGCGTCGATCGGCTTGCCTTCGATGTACTCCATCACAAGGTAGGGCGCGCCTTCCTCGGTGGCCCCGCCGTCGAGCAGGTGCGCGATGTTCGGATGGCTCAGCTGCGCCAGGATCTGCCGCTCTGCCTTGAAGCGTCGCAATAACGAGTCCGTGTCGAGGCCCGGCTTGAGCAGCTTGATCGCGACCTGCTTCTCGTATTGCTGATCGTCGCGGACCGCCTTGAAGACCTGGCTCATACCGCCGCGGCCGGCTTCGCCGACGATGCGATAGGGACCGAGCCGCCGCCCGATCCAGTCCTTCTTCGGCGCGGCGCTCGCCAGACCGACGCGCTGCGCGGCTTCCTGCTCGATGAACCCTTCGGCCGTGTCGTGCGCGGCGAGCAGCGAGATCACCTCGGCACGCAACTGCGGATCGCTGGCGCAAGCCTGATCGACGTACGTCGTGCGCTCCGCCGGATCGCGCTCCAGCGCCGCGGCGAAGATGTCCTTGATCTGGTTCCAGCGCTCCGGGTTCATCGGAAGGCCGTCAGAAGCTCTTGCCGAGCTCGCGCCGCAGCCACGCGCGGGCCAGCGTCCACTCGCGCTTCACGGTCGCTTCGGAGATGCCGATGGCTTCGGCTGTCTGTTCGACCGTGAGTCCGCCGAAGTAGCGCATCTCGACGATCTGCGCCTGGCGCGCGTCGATCTGCTCCAGCCGCTGCAGCGCCTGGTCGATAGCCGAGACTTCTTCCTGAGTGTGCGCGTCGAGATGCTGCAGGGCCGTGGGCGTGGTATCGGGGGCCTCGTCCGCCTCGGGCGCAGCCATCTCGTCCAGGCTGAGCACGCCGGCACCGCCGCCGCGCTTGTCCGCCAATCGCGCCCGCGCATAGTCCACCAGCACCCGGCGCATGAGCTTCGACGCCAGGCCGATGAAGTGCGCACGGCTTTGCCAATCGACGGATTGCTGCCCGACCAGGCGAACGAAGGCTTCGTTGACCAGCGCTGTCTTCTGGATCGTGTGATCCGAGCGCTCGCGCCGCAGGTGGCGTTGCGCCAGCTGCCGCAGCTCCTCATACATGAGCGCGGACAGCTCGGCGAACGCGCGCTCGTCACCGTCCCGCCATTGAGCGAGTAGTTGGGTCACGGGCTGCTGCATTTGACGGGAATACTAGCGGGTTTTCCGGTGCTATGCTGCCGCGCGCATGTCCGCACTTCACCAATGGCACGAGGTCGCCCGCACCCGCAACGTCGCGGGCCTCGACTCTTTGCTGGCAGACGAGTGCGTGTTTCATTCGCCCGTCGTGCACACGCCGCAGGTGGGGAAGGCGATCACCACGCTCTACCTCGCCGCGGCGTTCAAGGTGTTCTTCAACGAGTCGTTCCGCTATGTCCGCGAGATCGCCGGACCTCACGACGCTGCACTCGAGTTCCAGGTCGAGATCGACGGCATCGCCGTCAACGGCATGGACCTGATCAAGTGGAACGACGCCGGCCGCATCGTCGAGTTCAAAGTCATGATCCGGCCGCTCAAAGCCGTCAACCTGATCCATCAGAAGATGGCGGCGATGCTGCAGAAGTAGGGGAACGCGGCGCGACTCTCTCGCATTAGCCGTTCGTGGCAAACGGCTATATTCCTGCGAGGACTGCGCCATGGCTGGTCGACCGTATCGTAGCGGGTCGTGGTTCACGCGATTCGCCAAGAGCACCGCGCGCAAAGCGGGGCACCCGGCGACGTTTTGTGTCGCCGTCGCGATCATCCTGTCGTGGGCTGCGAGCGGTCCGCTGTTCGGCTTCAGCGATACCTGGCAGCTCGTCATCAACACCGGCACGACGATCGTCACGTTCCTGATGGTGTTCCTGATCCAGAACACGCAGAACCGCGACTCGGCAGCGATCCAGGTGAAGCTCGACGAGCTGATCCGCTCGATCGAAGGCGCGCACCTGGGACTGCTCGACCTCGAAGAGCTCGACGACAAGGATCTGGATCGCATCTGCTCGGACTATCGCGAGCTCGCGCAACAGGCGCGCAAAGATTTGCGCGCAGGTAAATCGGATACGGATGTTCGCGAAGTGGGCGACTCGCATCGCAAGGAGGCGAATGCCAAGCGTCGCCGGAAGGCGACGAAGTAAGCTGCGCAGGAACCGGCGCGAGCGATTCACGTTGTTAGGCGATGGCAAAAACGTGGTCGCGACACGCGCGTGTAACCTCTATATTTCTCGCAGCGCTGCTCACGGCAGCGTGCGGGGGCTCAGGTGGAAATTCTGACGCAGGCGATCCGCCTGCAACGGGTAGTCCACCGCCGAGTACACCACCGCCACCCGCGCCAGCTCCTCCGCCTCCTGCCGATCCTGCGCCACCGCCAACTGGCAGTGCATCGACTCCAGTCATCACAGGTGTGACATTCAACGTGGCCTCGCATCTGCGCGCTGCAGAGGGCAGTGATAACTGGCCGGTAACCTGGTCGGACGACGATCATCAATACGCAGTCTGGGGCGACGGTGGCGGCTTCGAAGGCACTGAGAGCGATGGCCGCGCCAGCTTCGGCGTGGCGCGCATCGAAGGCGACGGTCACAACTACGAGGGTGTGAATCGATTCGGAGGCAAGGACGGCGCATGCGACTCGACGATCACAGGAAAGGGACACGGCGCGCCGATCAGCATCGGCGGCGTGCTGTACGCCTGGGTCACTCCGGGAGCGGGCGCTCAGGGGTATGAGGACTTCACGCTACACCGCAGCCGCGATAAAGGCTGCCACTGGACGAATCTGGACGTGAGTTTCGTCCGCACGCGCGATCACATCAGCTATGGCAGTTTCGTGCAGTTCGGCCGCGACAATACCGCGGCGCGCGACGCTTACGTTTACACCGTCGCGACGGAAGTAACGGACGTCAGCACGCTTGCAATCGTGCAGCAGCCCGGTCGTGTGATGCTCGTGCGCGTGCCCACGGCCTCGATCGACGATCGGGGTGCGTATGAGTTCTTCGCGGGACTCGACAGCAGCGGCGAGCCGCAGTGGTCGTCCGACCCGGACGAGCAAGCTGCGATCTACGAGGATGAGGACGGCGTCGGGCCGTTCCCGCAAATGGCATTCGTGCCGGGACTCGATCGCCTCGTATACACGAACCAGCACGGGACTGGCTCAGGCAACGAAGCTTCACAGTCGCTGCTGACGATGGCCGAAGCGCCGCAGCCGTGGGGGCCGTGGCACGTCTTCCATCGCGAGAGGTTCGTACCGCAGATCGAGCACACTGTGTTCCAGTGGAATTTCGCGCCGAAGTGGTTCCGCAACGGCGGGCGCGATTTCACCCTGATCTTCTCCGGTATCGACGCCAACGACTCCTGGAACACGATCGACGGGACGTTCGCGACCCAGTAGTTCGGGCCTCACTTATGCCGGTGGCGCGGGCAGCACAGTAGACTGCGCCGCCTATGAAAAAGAAAACCGCGACGCCCGAAGCTCCGACCGCCGTTTCTCACATGGTCGAGGAAGTCGTGGGCTGCAAATGGTCCGTCACAGTCCTGGCGCTGATCACCAACGGCGTGAGCCGCCCCGGTGCAATGCAACGCAGGGTGCGGGGCCTGACCGCGAAGGTGCTCAACGAGCGACTCAAGAAGCTGCTGCGGTTCGGAATCATCGAGCGTCAGATGTTCGCGGAGGTGCCGCCGCGCGTCGAGTACCGCCTGACCGCCTTCGGCAAGCGCTTCAACTCAGTGATCGCTCAAATTGCCGCGCTCGAGGAAGAGCGCGGCTAGCCGCGCCACTTCTGCACGTATGGTTGCCACACGGTGCGATCGACGAACGCCACGAACGCCGCAATCAAGCGCGCTCGCTCGCGCACCTGCCGATCGTCGACGTGCAGCTTGAGAACCCAGGCGTCGTCGATCAAGTCGTCGAGCGGACCGCTCAGCTGACAATTTCGTTCGAGATTGAAACGCTCGATGAAGTGCGGCAGCTGCGCGCACGTCAGCACGACCGTGCGAAAGTCGAAGATCCGCTCGTAACCTGCAGCGCCGTCAGGCATCCAAGTCTCCGTGCTGTCCGTTGTGCCGGTGCACGGAAATCTACGGCGGTACCACCGCGCAGGTGAAGTAAGCACCGAAAAGTGCCCTATGCACTTTTCGGTAAGTATTGGACCGTTACTGCTTCTGTTATGGTTGCGGCGGTCGCTATTCGAGCTGCGGAGAACAGCAATGCGCGCTGTGACGGACAAGACCGATTTTCGCGAGCTGACACGTGCGCTGTATCGCGTCGTTTCCGCTGCGCCGGCGCAGCGGAACTGGGATGCAGTGCGGGACTACTATCATCCCGAAGCGCGGCTGGTGCGCACCGGGGTCAATCCGGACGGCTCGCCGTTCGTGCGCGTGTTCTCGCTCGATGCTTATATCGAGAACGTGCGGGAGCTGCTCGACGGGAATACGCGCTTCAGCGAAGTCGAGATCGCGCAGGAGTCGGTCGTCTTCGGCAACGTCGCGCGACTGACCAGCGTCTACGAGTTCACGTGGCAATCGCCGAGCGAGACCCGGCGGGGTCGCGGCGTGAACTTCTTCACGCTGATCCGCGAGGCCGGGAAATGGCGCGTCATGAGCATCGTCTGGGACAACGAGCGTCCCGGCTTGTCGTTGCCGCCTGAGGTTTACGCGGCGAGCGCCGCGTCTTGATCCGTGCGCGACGCCATCGCCTTTCACTCCTTTCCTCTCGCCGGCATCGAGCCGATGTCGGCGTCGACCGCGCGCGCGTTCCCGCGGCATACGCATGATGAGTACGGCATCGGCGTCGTCGATGCCGGTGGTCATGCATCATGGAGCGGCAGGGGACAGGTCGAGGCCGGGCCCGGGTACTTCATCTGCGTCAATCCAGGCGAGGTGCATGACGGGCGCGCGATCGGCGGTCGGCCACGATCCTGGCGGATTCTCTACTTCGATCCCGCTGCGCTCGCTGCTGTGCGCGCCGACATCATGGAAGGCGCGCAAGGCTCGTTCACGTTTGCTGCGCCGGTATTCGCTGATCGCGGCCTGCACGAGGCATTCGAGACTGCATTTCGGCACGCGACGCGGCGCGCGGAGCCGGACGCGGCGATGTCGTGCGAGACAGCGATTCTGCGCCTGGTCGCGCGACTGGGCGCCCACTCGACGGCTCGACCGAGGAAGAGCGAAGGTCCCACTGCCTGCATCCGTCGCGTGCGTCACAGGATCGATTCCGATCCCGCGGCGCCGGTGACGCTAATGGAGCTCGCGAAGGAGGCGGGTCTGAGCCGCTACCAGTTGATCCGTGCCTTCGCGCGTGAGCTCGGATTGACCCCGCACGCCTACATCCTGCAGCGACGAATCGCATTGGCGCAGCGACTGATCCGCACCGGCTGCGATCTGGCCGAGGTCGCAACGGACGCGGGCTTCTGCGATCAGAGTCATCTCACACGCTGGTTCGTGCGGCAGTTCGGCGTCACGCCGCGCCGCTACGCTGTCGTTGCTCGCTGAGCCCGGCGTCGGAACGCCGCGACCTTGGCCCGATTGCCGCAGGCCGTGGCGCTGCAGAACATGCGTCGGTGCGCTTTCGTTCGATCCATGAACCACAGCGTGCAGTCTGCACCGGCGCACGCCTTCAGGAGAACGGGGTCCTCCTGTACTACGAGGCGTGCAATCTCCAGTGCGATGCGGGCTACCAGTGTGTCCGCGTCCGAGAAGCGCGGCCGTTCGAGCAGTTCGAAGCGCCGCTTGATCGCGATCAGCTCGTGGCTCCCGGTTTCGCGCGCCAGCAGCTTGTTGAGCACGGCAATCTCTTCTCCATAGTCCCGGGTCGGATTCGCGCGCCAGGCCGCCAGCCACGTTCGTGCCCATTCGCGCACTGCCCGCGCCTCCTGCGCGGCCGCATCCAATGCCTTGCGCGAGAACCGCCGGGATAAGGCGGCCGATTCGTCTTCCGCCAGAAGTCCCGCGCCCACCATCCAGTCGAGCAGCGTGCGTCCGTCGCCGATCGTTTCGACCAGCACGCCACCGGGAGCGTAGGCGGTGTTGATGAAATCGATCGCGGGATGGCCCGCGACGAACAGGAAGGGGGCAGGGGTGTCGCTCATGCTGGGCAGCGATTGTAACCATTTAAAAATGAATTTACATGTTACGCCAGCGTAACCTATAAAGTCGACCGTCACAGGTTACAAGTCGATCGATCGAAAAGGAGCCTCCCATGAACGTCCCTCGCCTGGCAGCCGCAGCGCTGCTCGTACTCTCATATGCCTTCACGCAACCATTGCTCGCAGCGCAAACGCACCATCGAACGACGAGCATCGATGGCGTGAACGTCTTCTACAGGGAAGCCGGTCCTGCAGACGCGCCTGCCGTCGTGCTGCTGCACGGCTTTCCCAGCTCGTCGAACATGTTTCGCAATCTGATTCCCGCGCTGGCGGATCGCTATCACGTCATCGCGCCGGACTACCCCGGGTTCGGTCACAGCGACGCGCCTGACCGCGGCCAGTTCCGCTACAGCTTCGCTCGCTTTGCAGACATCACCGACACGCTGCTGACGCGTCTCGGCGTGAGTCGCTACGCGCTCTATGTCATGGACTACGGCGCGCCCGTGGGCTATCGCCTGGCGCTCAAGCATCCCGAGCGAGTCACTGCACTCGTCATCCAGAACGGCAATGCGTACGAGGAGGGCCTCAAGGAGTTCTGGAAGCCGATCAAGGCGTACTGGGCGAGCGGTCAGCAGGCGCAACGCGAGGTATTGCGCGCGGGCACGACGCTCGAGGCGACGCGTTCGCAGTATCTCGACGGCGTCGCCGATCGCTCGCGGGTCGATCCGAGCGCCTGGCTCCACGATCAGGCGCTGCTGGACCGCCCGGGCAATGTCGAAATCCAGCTCGACCTGTTTTACGACTACCGCACGAACCTCGGGCTGTACCCGCAGTTCCAGAAGTTCTTCCGCGAGCGTCAGCCGCCGACGCTGATCGTCTGGGGCAAGAACGACGTGATCTTCCCTGCGGACGGCGCACGTGCGTACCTCAAGGATCTGCCGCGCGCGGAACTGCATCTGCTCGACACCGGACATTTCGCGCTGGAAGACCAGGGTGCAGAGATCGCGCGCCTGATGCGCGACTTTCTCGCCCGCACTTTTGTTCAAGACCGGGAGTAGCCGCCAGCCGCACACTCGTCTCATGCGCGACATTCGCCTGTGTGACGAGCGTGATCTCACGTCCATTCTCGCAATCGTCAATGACGCCGCGGTCGCATACCGCGGCGTCATTCCCGCCGATCGTTGGCACGATCCCTACATGTCCGAAGCGGAGCTGCGCAGCGAGATCGCCGCAGGCGTCGAGTTCTGGGGACTGGAGACGGACCAGGGATTGATCGGCGTCATGGGCGTACAGCCGGTGCGCGATGTCGATCTGATCCGTCATGCTTACGTCAGGTCAGACTCTCAGAGACTCGGCGTCGGCGCGGCACTGATCGAGCACCTGCGCCGACGCGCCACACGACGCATGCTCGTCGGTACGTGGGCCGCCGCGAGTTGGGCGATCAGCTTCTATCAGCGTCACGGCTTCGAGCTGGTCGCGCCGCCGCGCGCGAGCGCGCTGCTCAGAACTTATTGGACGATCCCGGAGCGGCAGATCGAAACATCGGTGGTGCTGGCCTATCCGCCGCTCTAGGACTTCGAGGAGACCTACACGCTCATGACGGTGAATCTGGTCTACGAAATCGAATAGAGCGTCGTATCCGGCTTCTCCCGGGCGAAACTGCGACGCGGATGCGGTCCTGCAACCGCCGAAGTGCTATCGTACCCGCCCGCCAAGATTCGATCTGCAAATCGAACGACCCACAGGGAGAATCTCGATGTCCATCCAACCTTCTCAGCCTCAGTCGATCGGTGGCGTGCTGGACACGACGTTCCAGCTGTACAAGGCCTCGCTGCTGAAACTCATTCCGCTGTCCCTGCTCCTGGTGATCGCAAGCTGCCTGCAGTACATCTACATCTTCGCGCGCGGCGCCAATCCTGCCGATCCGCTCGTGATGCTCAACCTGATGACCAGCTGGGGATACTGGCTGTCACTCCTCGTCGGCGTGATCGGCTCGACGTGGATCACGGCTGCCACGTATCTCAAGGTCGCCGCCATCGGCACCGATGGTGACCTCGGGATCGGCGCGGCGCTGCAGGCGTCGCTGCCGCGTCTGCCCGCACTGGTCGTCATGATGATCCTGTTCATGCTGGCAGTGATGATCGGCACGCTGTTGTTGATCATTCCCGGCATCATCCTGATGGTGAGCCTGTTGCTCTGCTACCCCGCGGCGCTGTTCGACAACAAGGGTCCCGTTTCCGCATTGAGCGAGAGTCATCGCCTGGTCTGGGGTAACTGGTGGCGTACCTTCGTGATGCTCAGTGTCGGCGTCATCATCCTTGCCGTGATCTACCTGATCGTGGCCACGATCGTCGGCCTGATTGCGCCGTTCCTGATGGGCGGCGGCGTCGGCGCCGAGGAAGTGGCGCTGTACGCCCTCGTGAGCGTCGGACTGATCTTCGTGTTGCTGAGCCTGCTGCTCACGCCTTTCTACATCTCCCTCGGGATCGCGATTTACTGGGACCTGAAGCTGCGCAAAGATGGTGGCGATCTCGCCGCCCGCGTCGGTGCGCTCAACCCCGCGTAGGTCGTGCGCTTCAGCGTTTTTTTCGTCCTGCTGGCGATTGCGCCGGCCGCCTGGTCACAGGCGGCCGGCCAGGACGAACGCTCTGCGCTCGAAGTCATCGACCAGTGCAGCGAGTCGGCGGACGAGGAAACGATCGGGCTGACGGCGTTCGAGGAGGAGTGCCCGGGCGTCACGCGGGCGCTGGAGCAGTCCGGCTACCTGTCGCTGTTGTCGACAGCTTCGCGCGAGGAGCTGGACAGCTACGATCTTTCGGACCTGCTGTTCGTCGACTCCTGGTATGACGATGCAGCGCCGGCGGATCGCGACGTCGACGTCGCGACGCTCGGTCCAATTCTCGATTCGCTCCGCACCCAGGAGTCGGAGCGTCCGCCGGGTTGGTTCGAGCGCTTCAAGCGCTGGCTGCGCTCGATGCTCGAGCCGCAGGGCGGCAGCAGCTCGGACAACTGGCTTTCTCGCTGGCTCCAGGGAAAGAAGATTCCCGACCTGGTCGCGGAGGGCATCGTCTATGTTGCTCTCGCTATGTTGCTGGGGCTGACGATCTTCGTAATCGTCACCGAGCTGCGCGCCGCGGGCCTCTTCCGCCGTCGCAAGACGCAGCCGGATGAGTTCGCGGGCGGCATTGTGGCTACCGCAGAAGATGCAGCGGCAGATTTCGACACGCTCGCGGTGGATCGCAAGGCGTCGATGCTGTTGCGCATGCTCGTCGCCACGCTCATACGCAGCGGCCGGCTACGCACGGAACGCAGCCTCACTCATCGCGAGTTGTGTGCTCGCGCCAGGTTCGACGATGCGCGGCAACGGGAATCCTTCCAGCGCGTCGCTGCGCTCGCGGAACGCACGGTTTACGGCAACAGCGAAGTTCCGGCCGAGGAAGTCGAGCCGATTGTCGCAGCAGCGCGCGACCTCGATGCGCAGCTGCGCGGAGCGCCGGCGTGAAGGATCGCTTGCTCACGCTGTTGCTCGCGGTGGGAGCGCTTGCGGCCTTCTACGTCGTGCTGGCGCCGAAGCCCGCACCACCGCAGGAACGCGTGACGCGTCCGATCAGCACCGAAGCCGGCCCGAACGGCTATCTCGCCTTGCACCGTTGGCTCGCGCACGAGGGAGTTCCTGTCGTCTCGTTACGAGAGCGCTATGGCTCGCTGTCGACGCTCGTGCCTGGCGTGCCGACGGGCAATCTGCTGATCACGACTACGCCGCACGTTTATCCGCTGCGCGGCTCGGAAGCAGCGCCGCTGCAGAGCTGGATCGAGGCGGGCAATACGCTCGTCGTGCTCGCCGGCTTGTCGGATACGCCGGAGTGGTCGATGGGCGAGGGGCGGGACGCCGAATTCATGGACCACATGAAGACGATGACCACGCCTGTCGTTCAAGCAGATTCCAGCTCAGCAACCCGAACAGCAGCAACAGCCTCAACAGCAGCAACAGCCTCAGCGCATCAGCCGACGCCACGCGACACCGTGCTCGCGCTGACCCGCCTGGCCAAGCCGGTGCGCACCTTGTCTGCGCCCAATGGCGAGCATCCTCTGCTCGACGGAGTGCAGTCCGTGCTGGCCGTTTCGGAATTCCCAAGCGCGCAGTGGCAGGCTTGGTCGGAAGATTCCGTGGTTCTGGAGCTTGCGAGTAGTCGCAACCCGGGCGCGCCGGCACTGTGGTTGCTGCCGTTCGGCGATGGCCAGATCCTCGTCAGTGCCTACGGCAGCATCTTCACCAACAAGGTTCTCGGCGAGAGCGACAACGCGCGCCTGCTCGCCAACATCGTGCGTTCCTCGCTCGGCGCAAAAGGGCGGGTGATCATCGACGATGCGCACCAGGGCCTCGTGTCGTTCTACGACCCCGATAAGTTCTTCGGCGATTCGCGCCTGCATCGCACGCTGCTGTGGCTGCTGGGATTGTGGCTATTGTTCGTGCTGGGATGGCGGCGGCTGCGCGGCGCGACCGGCAGCTGGCAGCCGCTCGACGTGACCAGTTTCGTGCGCGCCACCGGCGGTTTCATGGCTCGCGTCCTGCGCCCGGCGGCCGCGGGTCAGCGGCTGTTCGCGAACTTCTTCAACGAGATCCGCAGCCGACTCGGCCTGACACCCGATGGTGCGCCGTTGTGGGACTGGCTCGCGGGCCATTCGGTGGTCGCCGCAGCGGATCTGGATCGCATGCAGGAACTGCATCGCCGCGTCGCCGAGCGCCGTCGCATCGATCTCACGGAGCTGCATAACTTGATTGCGCGCATTCGCGCGCAGCTGAGCTGAACAACGGAACGAGCGGAGACTCTCGCACGATGAACGCACTGGAATCCTTCGAACGCAAGCTGCAGCAGGACCTGGGAGCCGTCGTGATCGGCATGGAGCCGGTGATCCGCGCTCTGGCGATTGCTGTAGTGGCGCGTGGGCATGTGTTGTTGCAGGGCGCTCCGGGCCTCGGCAAGACGCTGCTGAGCAAGTCGCTCGCCGGCGCGCTTGGCGGCGTGTTCAAGCGCGTGCAAGGCACTGCGGACCTGATGCCATCCGATATCACCGGCGTGCACGTCTTCGACACGGAGCGCCGCGACTTCGTGTTCCGCCCCGGCCCCGTGTTCGCCGACGTGCTGCTGGTCGACGAGATCAACCGCACGGGCCCGAAGACGCAGTCGGCGCTGCTCGAGGCGATGGAGGAGCGCCAGGTTACGATCGACCGCCAGAACTATCGCTTGCCCGACAAGTTCCTGGTCATCGCCACCCAGAATCCGCGGGAGTTCGAAGGCACCTATCCGCTGCCCGAGTCGCAGCTCGATCGCTTCATGCTGCGTATCGACCTCGCACATCCGGGACGCGAGCACGAGCTGCAGATCCTGGCGAAGTACGGCAACACGGACGCGCACGCGGCCCAGCACGAGCCGGAGGCCGCGAGCGCCGCCCTCGCGGCCGCGCAGGCCGCTGTCGAGAAGGTGCACGTCGCCCCGGAACTCAGCGCTTACCTCGTCGATATCGCGGCGGCATCGCGCGAGCATGCGCACGTTACTCTTGGTTTGTCGACGCGCGGCGTACTCGCGTTGTTACGTGCTGCGCGCATCGACGCCGGAATGCGCGGCGCGCAGTTCGTCACGCCCGACGACGTCAAAGCCGTCGCGCCGCTGGTGATTCCGCACCGGCTCGTGCTCGCGCCGGAAGCGGTGCTCGAAGGGATCGCCGCGCGGACGATCACGCAGCAGTTACTCGACCAGACTCCGGTACCGCGCTAGCCGAAGCATCATGAGCCTGCGCCAGAACGCACTTGCGCTCGCGGTCCTGGCCGTTCTGATGGCCATCGTCGGCGATTGGAGCGGCGATCCTGATCTGGCGCGCCTGTGGTATCTGGCGCTCGCGCTGCTGCTGCTCGGCCTCGCTTACGAAGGCTGGCTCATGATGCGCACCGGTCTCGGCGTTTCCATCAGCGCGTCGAAGCCGCGCTCGATTCTCGGGCGGCCGGCGGCGTTGCAGATGACCTTTACACATCGGCTGGCGCGAGCGCTGACGCTGGAGATCGCAGCGGACTCACCCGCGACTGTCGATATCGACGGCGAGGTGCGCACGCTCGTCGTGCCCGCGGGCGCAGGCGCGAGTCTGTCGTTGACCGCCATTCCACGTCGACTGGGCTCGCAAACCTGGCCGCCATTGCGTGCACGTGTCGCAGGTCCGCTCGGGCTCGCGTGGTGGACGCGGCCACTGGCTGCGCAGTTCACCATGAATGTCGCGCCTGATCTGCTGCGTGACGACGCCGATCGCGCGGGCGCGACGGGGTCAGGTACGCGCGCGCGGTCGCTGCTGGGCGCCGGCGGCGAGGTGTTGCAACTTCGTGAGTACCGGCCGGGAGATCCGCAGCACGTCATCGACTGGAAGGCGACAGCGCGTACCAATCGATTGGTCAGCCGCGATTTCTCCGAAGATCAGCATCTCGAAATCATTCTCGCGATCGATGCGGGTCGCGCCAGCGCATTACGCGCCGGCGAGCTCGATCGCTTCGGGCATTACGCCAATATCGCTGCACGCTTCGCCGAGCACGCCGTCGCACACGATGACCAGGTTGGCCTGGTCGTGTTCGCGGATCGGCCGCTGGCGTCGATCGCTCCGGGCCGCGGCATCGGCACGGTCGCGCGGATTCGCGCGATGCTGACCGCGGTGCAGCCGGCTGCTGCCGAGTCGAATCCGCTGAATGCAGTGCTGCGCATTCGTCAGCTGGTGCGTCATCGCAGCCTGGTCGTGATGCTGACGGATCTCGACGATGCGAGCGTGGCCGGCCAACTGGCATCCGCGGCACGGCTGCTGCTGCCGAAGCATTTGCCGCTCGTTGCCGGCCTCGCGAGTCCGGAGGCGCAAGCGCTGGCGCACGGGCAAGCCGGCGGCTGGCTGGCGCCGTACGAAGCGCTGGCTGCGCAAGAGTATGTTGCTCGTCTCACGAAGAATGCAGCGGCGCTGCGCGCGTTGGGAGCACCGACGCTGCTGGCGCTGCCGAACCAGATGGAACGCGCGGTGTTCGAGGCTTACGCGGAGTTTCGTGTGCGACGCCGGGTGTAAGAGTCAGGCTGAAGCCTGACGACGGCCGAACAAGCGGCCGCTCAGCGCGCCGAGCATCACGATTGCGAACCCAAAGCCGATGACCACGCGATTCATCATCGGGAAGCCCGGGTCCGGCGAAACATAGCCTTCGATGAAGCCGCAAACGACCAGCAGCAGCGCGCACAGCAGGAGCAGCTTGCTGGTCTTGCTCGCAGCGACGCGAAACGATTCGCGCCGCGTCGCGTGCGTCGGGCGGATCAGCGATTCGCCGAGCATCATGCCGGCCGCGCCGGCCAGGCAGATCACCGAAAGCTCGACGACGCCGTGCGCGACCACGAACTTGAGCAGCTCGCCGGCCATGCCGTGCTGATGCGTGAACGCGAAGATCCCACCGAGCATCAGGCCGTTGGTCGCGATGACGTAGAAGGTGCCCAGGCCGAAGAACACGCCGACGCAGAACGCGAAGATGCTGACCGCGATGTTGTTGGCGAGGATGCCGACCGAGAGCACCGACGACGGTACGACGTTCAGGATGCCTTCGGTCCAGAGCCGGCCGCCTTCCACGCCATTGATCATCTCCTCGCTTGCGACCAGGCCGATCAGCTCGGGATACGTCGTGACGAGCCACCAGCCGGCGCCGGCGCTGAGTGCGAATAGCAGGCCGACCAGCTGAATCTGCCCGCGCAGCTCGCGCACGACTTGAGGAATCTCGTCCTGGAACAGCGACCGCAGGCGTTGGCGCCAATTGTGCGGCTTGCGATAGATCACCGCGTGCAGTCGTGCATAGCTCTGCGCGAGCGCACGAGTCATGCGGCTGGCCGGAAGCGTGCGACGGACGATGGAAAGATCGCGACCGAGTGCGCGGTACAGCTCGATCGCCCGCAGCGTGTCCGTAACGGTGTGATCGCGCTTGCGCTCCAGGCCGTCGAGGATCGGTCCCAGGTCGCTCCAAGCCGCTATGCGTGAGGTCGCCCACGCCTGCAGGCCGCTACCGTTCTCGCCCGCTGGGTTCCCGCTCATTGACCGCCGCTCAGCTTCGCCACGAGGCGGCTGTGCAAGTCGAAGGTGGACAGCCGCACGAGCTCATCGGCCGTGAGCTGCGGCTCGACGCGCGCCAGCAGTGTCCGCGCGATCGTGCCGCGATTCTGCTCGTCGAGGGTGGGCCAGCGATCCAGCAGCTCCTGGATCAGATCGACTGCTTGCGGGCTCAAACCATTGCGGGCGCCTGCCGTGGTTGCAAACGCGCTCGCGGTGCTGTCGTGATCCATCACGAGCAGCGTGCCGGCGGCCAGATCGCCGATGCGCACGTGATGATCGGTGAACATGACGGTGATCAGGCCGACGAGGTAGCAAACGGGCAGGCTGTCGAGCAGGCGAAACACATTCCGCAGCAGCAGCGCGCCGGCGCCGGGAATGTCGCCCTCGCGCGTGACCAGGCGCACGCCCGCGATTCGCTTACCCGGGGTGCGGCCGCGCATCGCGAGCTCCAGCACCGGGTGATAGAAGAAGTAGAGGAACAGCGTCGGCAACCAGACCCACAGAAGGTAACCGGAGCCCGGCTCCCGCGTCATCTGCAATCCGCCGAAGTACACGAGGTGGCCGACCAGCAGCCACGTCAACGCCAGCAGCAGGCGGATGTGCCAGTCGATGATGAATGCATAGCTGCGGCTGCCCGGACCGGCGACGGTCAGTTCGACGTCCACCCCGGTGACGGTCTGCAGCGTGATCTGCGGCGAGCTCATTTGAGCGGCGATCTTAGCAGCCGCTGCAACCTTTTCGTGGAGTCTCGCGTCGCAGTTCCATGAACATCTTCTTGCTGGCCGGCGCGGTCGCACAGTCTCTGCAGGTCACGGTCGTACCCGCCCAGCCGCTCCTGGAGCGAACGCTGTACGGGCAGGCGATGAACTGCGACTTTCGTATCGCCAATCGCAGCGGCGAGGAGCTCGAGCTGCGTGTCGTGGCTCTCGCGGTACGCGACCGCAATGGGGCGCTCATTGCGAAGCTGGAGCTCAACGACAATGGCATCGCGCCCGGCATCGAAATCGTTCCGAACCGCAAGCTCGCAGTCGGCGGCGGAATGACGCTCTTCAATCCGTTTCATACGCTGGCGGCGCAGTGGCCGCTCGCGTCGCTGGAGTACACGTTCCGATTCGCCGGCGCGAAGGATGGCGATGTCGTGCAGAGCGTGCGCGTCGAACCGAAGGAGTACGTAACTCGCACGCAGCTGCGCTTGCCGCTCGACGGCCGGCTGCTCGTCTGGGACGGGCATGATTTCTACTCGCACCATCGCCGCTTCAACCTCGATCATCCGGTCGCGGTCAAGATCGACTTCAAGACGAACGCAGCGCGTTACTCATACGATTTCACGGTGATCGACGCGGACGGGAATCGGTACCGCGGAGACGGTGCGAAGAATGAGCAGCATTTCTCCTACGCGCATCCGGTTCTCGCACCGGGTGATGGCACCGTCGCGAGTATCCGCGACGGAGTCAGCGAGGAGGGCTCCGGCGGGTTCAGCATAGAGGAGGTGCGCAAGAACGGCATGGTCGTCCTCGGCAACCACGTCGTCATCGATCACGGCAATGGTGAGTTCAGCCATCTCGGACATCTGAAGCCCGGCAGCGTGAAGGTCGCGGTGGGTGACAAGGTGCGCGCCGGCCAGACGATCGCGCAGGTCGGCACTTCGGGCTCGTCGCTCTTCCCGCACCTGCATTACGAGCTGGCCACGACCGCCGGCATCGACGGCGAAGGTCTGCCGTCGCAGTTCGTCGAGTTCGACCGGGTACTCGGCACGACGCGCGCTCGCGGCGACGGCAGCAGTCCCGACTCGGGGGATATCGTCGAAGCGAGGTAAGATGCGCGGGTGACCGCACGCCCGTCCTTCCGACTCGCAGTTCCCGCAGAGCGCCGCGCGCTCGAAGACCTGCAGCGTCGCGCCTCGTTGGTGTGGGAGGAGGATCGGGAAGCACTGCTCGCGAATCCCGACGCGATCGAGCTGCCGCTCGAGCAGATCACCGATGGCCGCACGATCGTTGCGGAGAACGTCGGCGAGCTGCTCGGCTTCGCGGTCGTGCTCAGGCGCGATGACGGCGACGCGGAGCTCGACGGGCTGTTCGTGGATCCGACGCAGTGGCGTCATGGCATCGGTCGCGAGCTCCTCGAACAGGCCGAGCGGATCGCCACGAGCGACGGCGCGGCGAGCCTCTGGGTAACGGCCAACACGCGCGCGCTCGGGTTCTATGGGGCCTGCGGTTTCGTCACGGTCGGCGAGGTCGCGACGCGCTTCCGGCCGGCGCCCCGCATGCGGAAGACCATCGATGTCGCGCGCTGACGTTCGCGTCGCATTGATCGGCTACGGGCTGGGCGGCGCGTCCTTCCACGCACCGTTGATCGCAACCACGCCCGGCATGCGGCTCGCGACCATCGTCACTCGCAATCCAGAGCGTCGTGCCCAGGCTGCGCGCGAGCATCCGAAGGCGAACATTGTCGATTCCGTGCAAGCGATCTGGGATCGGTCGGCGCAGGACCACGATGTCGTCGTGGTCACGACCAGCAACGATGCGCACGCGTCGTTGGCAAAGGATGCGCTGGCGGCGGGGCTGCCTGTCGTCGTCGACAAACCGTTCGCGGTGACTGCCTCGCAAGCGCGTGAAGTGATTGCAGAGGCACGACGTCGAAAGCTTTTTCTGACCGTCTATCACAACCGTCGCTGGGACAGTGAGTTGCTCACCGTCAAGCGGCTGCTGGCGGAACAGGCGTTCGGCGACGTGCTGCGCTTCGAGTCGCGGCTCGAGCGCTGGCGTCCGCAACCGAAAGGCGGATGGCGCGAGCGCGGCGAGCCGGAGCTGGCGGGCGGGCTGCTCTACGATCTCGGCACTCATCTCATCGACCAGGCGCTGCACTTGTTCGGTCCGGTCACCGGCGTGTACGCCGAACTGGATCGCCGCCGACCCGGCATGCAAGTGGACGACGACGTGTTCCTCGCGCTCACGCACGCGTCGGGAGTGCGTTCGCATCTCAGCGCCACGGCGATCAGTGCGCAGCCGCTCGCGCGCATGCGCGTACTCGGCTCGCGCTCGGCATATGTGAAAGTGCAGAGCGATGTGCAGGAAGCAGCACTGCGGTCGGGCGGCCGCCCGGACCAGCCGGGCTGGGGCGAGGAGCCGCGCGAGCACTGGGGATTACTCGGCGTCGGCGCCGCAGCGACGCCTGTGCGCAGCGAGCCGGGCGCATATCAGCAGTTCTACGCCGGGGTCGTTGCGTCGTTACGGGACGGCGCGCCGCCACCGGTCGATCCGGAAGATGCAGTCGCAGGATTGGAAATCATCGAGGCAGCAAGGAGTCAGGCTGAAGCCTGACCCACAAAGTCATGTCATACAGTGCCGCTGACGATCGTTACCTCAACACTCCTTTCCGAACGGTAGGGCGCAGCGGCCTGAAGCTGCCGCCGGTCTCGCTCGGCTTGTGGCACAACTTCGGCGCCGACACGCCGATCGAGCGGCAGCGCGCGATTCTGCGCGCGGCGTTCGATCTCGGCGTCACGCACTTCGACCTCGCGAACAACTACGGCACGCCGTACGGCAGCGCCGAGAGCAACTTCGGCCGGCTGTTACGCGAGGATTTCCGGCCGTATCGCGACGAGCTGATCATCTCGACGAAGGCGGGCTGGGACATGTGGCCGGGACCGTACGGGCAGGGCGGCGGCTCGCGCAAGTACGTGCTCGCGAGCCTCGACCAGAGCCTGCAACGCATGGGGCTGGAGTACGTCGACATCTTCTACTCGCATCGCTTCGATCCCGACACGCCGCTGGAAGAGACGGCGGGCGCGCTCGCTACGGCGATTCAACAAGGCAAGGCGTTGTACGTCGGCATCTCCGCTTACTCGCCCGAGAAGACGGTCGAGATGGCGACGGTGCTGCGCGCCTGGAACGTGCCGCTGCTCATCCATCAACCCAAGTACAGCTTGTTCGTCCGCGAGATCGAGAACGGGCTGTTCGAGGCCGTGGAGCGCGTCGGCGCGGGCATGATCGCCTTTTCGCCGCTGGCGCAGGGCGTGCTTTCGAGCCGCTATCTCGATGGCATTCCCACGGGCTCGCGCGCAGCCGGCGGCTCGCGCTTCCTTCTGCCCGCACACATCACGCCGGATCTGCTGGACAAGGTCCGCGCATTGAACGAGATCGCGCGTGCCCGCGGACAGACGCTTGCACAGCTCGCGATCGCGTGGGTTCTGCGCGATCCGCGCATGACCTCGGCGCTCGTCGGCGCGAGCAGCGTCGAGCAGTTACGCGAAAATGTCGCAGCCGTGCGCCAGTCGGGTTTCAGCGCCGAGGAACTGGCTGCCATCGATCGGATCGCCGGCGCCGCGCAGTGACGGATTGACACTGGCCGTCGCCGCGCGCTTCATAGCCGCTCCAGAACATTCCCGTAGACAGTTTTGAACCGGAGGTCGCATGGCCATCTCGATCCATCCTGCCGTCGACGGCGGCGTGAAGAAGGGGTCCGCTTCGTTCTCGGGCGGAACGCTGAAGTGCAAGTGTGCGCAGGGAGCGGTCACCGTGAGCGTCGGCGCGCAGACGGCGCACAATCACGTATGCGGCTGTACCAAGTGCTGGAAGCCCTCGGGCGCAGTGTTCTCGATGGTTGCGGTCGTGCCCCGCGACAAGCTCAACGTCACCTCGGGGCAGGAGAAGCTGAAGATCGTCGACAGCAACGCGGCCATTCAGCGCTACGCGTGCTCGGGCTGCGGCGTGCACATGTACGGCCGTATCGAGAACAAGGGTCACCCGTTCTACGGTCTCGATTTCGTGCACACCGAGCTGTCGGCGGACGCCGGCTGGTCGGCCCCGGAGTTCGCGGCCTTCGTGTCCAGCATCATCGAGTCCGGCTTCGATCCGGCGAAGATGGGCCAGGTGCGCGCGCGGCTGAAAGAGCTGGGACTCGAGCCGTACGATGCTCTGTCGCCGCCGCTGATGGATGCCATCTCGACGCACGTCGCCAAGACCAAGGGCGTGCTCAAAGCGTGAGGTGATGATGCTCGCGAAAAAAGACACCTGGCGCTGCTTCGACGGAACACTGTCCGTCTTCGAACATGCGTCGCAGGCTTGCAGCTGCGACATGCGCTTCGCGGTGTTCGCGCCGCCGCAGGCGCAGTCGCAGCCTGTTCCAGTGCTGTGGTACCTGTCGGGCCTGACCTGCACGTGGGAGAACGTGATGACGAAGGCCGGCCTGCAGCGCACGGCTGCGGCGCTCGGTCTCATGGTGATCGCACCGGACACATCGCCGCGCGGCGACGATGTGCCGGACGATCCCGCCTACGATCTCGGGAAAGGCGCGGGCTTCTATCTCACGGCGACGCAGGAGCCATGGGCGAAGCACTACCGCATGGATCAGTACATCGTCGACGAATTACAGCGAGTCGTTGCCGAGAATTTTCCTGCGGCCGATCTCACGCGCCAGGGCATCACCGGCCACTCGATGGGCGGTCATGGTGCGCTGACGCTGCACCTGAAGCATCCGCAGCGCTATCGCTCCGCTTCGGCGTTCTCGCCGATCGTCGCGCCCTCGCAGGTGCCGTGGGGGCAGAAAGCGTTGACTGCATATCTCGGCAGCGATCGAGCCGCGTGGCAGCGCTATGACGCGACCGAGTTGGTCAAGAAGCAGGCATCGACCGCGCACATTTTGATCGACGTAGGAGCGGCGGATCAGTTTCTCGAGCGTGAGCTGCAGCCGCAGCGATTCGTGGCAGCTGCGGAGTCGGCGGGCCAGCGGGTGACGCTGCGAATGCAGGAAGGGTACGACCACTCGTATTACTTCGTGTCGACGTTCATCGACGATCACCTGCGGTGGCACGTGAGGGAGTTGTCGGGCTAAAGCCCGACACTCCAGCGACACCAAGCGCAGATCCGCGACGAACTGCGCGTACTCACTATCGCGCTGCTCCGGCGGCACGCGCAGCAGATACGACGGATGCACCGTGACCAGAACGTCGGGTGCTCCTGGCGCATGTCCCGACAGGATCCTTCCCCGATTCTCACCGACGGCAACGGCCCGTCCGAACAATGCGCGCGCCGCAGTTGCGCCGAGTGCCACGACGATCTTCGGCTCGATCAGCTGCAGCTCCTGCCGCAACCACTGACTGCACGCGCTCACCTCCAGCTCGCTCGGCTTCTTGTGAATGCGGCGCTTGCCGCGCGGCTCGAACTTGAAGTGCTTGACCGCGTTCGTCACGTACGTGAGCTTGCGGTCGATGCCCGCTTCGGTCAGCGCCGCGTCGAAGAGTTTTCCGGCCGGTCCCACGAACGGCTTGCCTGCGATGTCTTCCTGATCGCCGGGCTGCTCGCCGATGAAAACGATGCGGGCCGTCTGCGGTCCTTCGCCGAAAACGGTTTGCGTCGCGTTCTGCCACAAGGGGCAATCGCGGCAGTGCCGAGCCTGCAGACGCACCGCGTCCAGCGACTCGTCCTCCGCGGGCGCAGGCAACTCCGTCTTTGCGCCTCCACGGCCGGTGCGCGCAGGCGTCGGTGGATTGTCGAGCATTGCCAGTGTGCGGCCGCCGGCATTCGCGATCAGCTGCGGGATCAGCGAGCTCTCCGGCAGATTGCGCCAGTATTTCTTCGGCATGTGCTGGCGCATGGCGGCCGGCTTGAGGCGCGCCGGATTGAAGATGCTCGCGTAATAGGTGCGCCACAGATCCTCGTGCGCATCCTGCGCTGGTGCGTCGCTGCGGCGGCCGCCGGGTCCGAACGACAGCACGTGCGTGTCCCAGTGCGCGCTCTGCTCGGGCGTCAGGATCGACCACGCGAAGTTCGCGAAGCGTCGCATGAAGAACGGCGCTGCAGTTTCCAGAATGTGATGCTCCGGCTCGAACCAGGCGATACGCCTGCCGTCGGGCGCGCCGACCACTTCGCGGAAGCGCACGAACGCATGCATCTTGTGGATGTCGCGCTCGACTGATTTCTTCATGGCGAGTGCGCGTGCGACGTCCGCGTCGAGTGTGTCGCGCAGCAGCCAAGGCTCGCGCCGCAAGCGCCACAGCAACCGATACAACAGCGGAAACTTGTCCTGATCCTTGTGGAGCGCCACGACCTCCGCCAGCTCGACGAACGAACGCGGGACAGTGAAGGGCGTGTCGGTCTGCGCGTGCGGGACCGTTTCGAGGCGCTCACCGAGCAACGAAGCGCTCGTGCCATCCTCCAGCCACTCGACCTGGTCCGGCCGCACATTCGCGCGGATGAGATCGCGGGCAGCTGAGCGCCAGCCGGAAAAGTCCGCAGGACCGGTCAACGCGACGCTACGCATCGGCAGTCAACAGCGACAACTGCGCAGGTTGTCCGCGCAGCTGTCGCTCCAGGCCGGACGTTTCGAGTTGCCGCGGGACATGGCCCGGTACTACGACGAACGGCAGGACACGCCGCAGCGGCACGCGCAGTCGTTGCAGATCCTCCAGCCGGATCGTGCGACCGCGTCGCGCAGCCACGATGCGTTTGACTGCTCGAACGCCCAGCCCGGGGACACGTAGCAACGCTTCGCGCGCGGCGCGATTGATGTCGACCGGAAACAGCTCGCGATGCTGCAGGGCCCATGCGAGCTTCGGATCGATCTGCAGATCGAGCATGCCGTCGGGCCTGACGAACAGCTCCTGCGCATTGAATCCGTAGAAGCGCAGCAGCCAATCGCTCTGATAGAGCCGATGCTCGCGCATCAACGGCGCGGCCTTGAGCGGCAACAGTCCCGACGAGTCGGGAATCGGACTGAACGCGGAGTAGTAGACACGTCGCAGCTTGTACGAGCTGTACAGCACGACGCTCTTCTCGATGATCGTCCGATCGGTCGCGTCGTCGGCGCCGACGATCAGTTGCGTGCTCTGGCCGCCCGGCGCGAACTTCGGCGCAGCGCGTTCCGCTTTGGCCTCGTCGATGTGCTCGCGCAGGTGCGCCATCGAGCGGCGGATCGTGCCATCGTTTTTCTCCGGCGCCAGCCGCGTCAGGCTCGCTTCGCTCGGCAGCTCGATGTTGACGCTGACGCGGTCGGCATAGCGACCGGCCTGCGCGAGCAGCTCGGGACTCGCATCCGGAATCGTCTTGAGATGGATGTAGCCGCGGAAATCGTGCTGCTCACGCAGCGTGCGGGCGACACGCACCAGCTGCTCCATCGTGTAGTCGGCATTGCGAATCACGCCGGAGCTGAGAAACAGGCCTTCGATGTAGTTGCGGCCGTAGAAATCGAGCGTCAGCTGCACCACTTCTTCGACGCTGAAGCGTGCGCGCGGCGTATTGCTGGAGCGGCGGTTGACGCAGTACAGGCAATCGTAGATGCAGAAGTTGGTGAGCAGGACCTTCAGCAGCGAAATGCAGCGGCCGTCCGGCGCGTAGCTGTGGCAGATGCCCATCCCCTCGGTCGAGCCCATGCCGCGGGCGCCGAGCGAATGCTTCTTGCTGGATCCGCTGGAAGCGCAGGATGCGTCGTACTTGGCCGCGTCCGCCAGCACCGCCAGCTTACTCTGTAAATCCATACAGGACAGAGTCTACTGGAACGGCGCCGGCGACGCGGAGCGCATATTTCCTACGCGCTCCTCCAAGGGCTCGTCAGGCGCGCGGCACCTTGTAGTAGTCGAACGCGCGATCGCGGTACGCCTGGCCGTCGTTGCGGGTCAGCTCTTCCAGCGAATCCGCCGGCGCCGCCTTCAGCTGATCCTTAGTCAGGTTGATGATGTATGCGTCTTCGGTCTTGTCGTAGTCCAGCGCAGCCCACGGCACCGGGTGATACTTCTCGCCGATTCCCAGCACGCCGCCGGCGCTGACGACGCCGAACAGGATGCTGTTCGACTGCTTGTCGAGCACTACGTCTTCGACTTCGCCGATGCGCTCGCCGGAGCTGTCTTTCACCGTCGTGCCGATTACTTTGGATGCGCGGATCGCGGACGTGTGTCCGGTATTGGTCGTCATGGTTTCTCTCTCCTCAAAAAACACGGCCTCGTTGAGATGAGGAGAATGTAGACGCGCAGCGCACGGTTCCAACCCACACGCGCGCGGGGTTTTTCTCCACGAGCGTGTCGGCGCTGTGATCACACGTCGCCGATTTGCGTCGCCGATGGGAACGAACACGGCGCGCAATCGTTGTGGTGCCGACGATCACAGGGGAATCTCCGAGATGACTACATTGCTCCGTCGACGGATCGCAACAGCGCTCGTCGCGCTCGTCGTCGCGCAACTCGCGCACGCAGAGTTGCCGCAGCGCGCAGCGTTGCAGATCCTCGAGCCCGACAGCACTGATGCGATCGACGATCCGGAGATCCCGCCCAGCCCGCCGTTCTTCGGTGCGGGGCTCGCCGTGCAGGGAAATATCGCACTCGCGGGCATGCCCGGCGCATTCGAGGAGCGAGGCCGCGTAGCCGCATTCGTACGCGACTCTGCGGGTCAGTGGATGCGTCGCCAGACGTTGACCGCGAGCAATGCAGCGCCAGGCGCCGCGTTCGGTCAGCACATAGCCATCTTCAACAACCGCGTACTGATCGCATCGCGCAGCGCCGTCTATATCTTTCAGTTGACGTTGGGTAAGTGGCGGGAAGTCGCCAGATTGCCATTCGGCCGCACGGTGCAGGTGAACGATCTGGATTGGCACTGGAATACCGTAGTCGTCGGCGCGAGCGACTCGACCGGCAATGCGGCGTACGTGTTCCATATGAACGCCGATGGCACTTTTGTGCGTATCGCGCGGCTGGCGCCGCCGGATGCCGCCGTTGCCGATCGCTTCGGCGAACGCGTTGCCGTCTACAGCGCCACTGTTGCTGCGACGGCGCCCGGCTACAACTCGGAGCAGGGTGCCGCCTATGTCTTCACTTGCACCGAGACAGCGTGCACCCAAAGGCAGAAGCTGCTCGCCAATGACGGCGAGCCGGGCGACGGGTTCGGCCGCGGAGTCGATCTCGCAAGCGGCGTGCTGGTAGTCGGCGCACCTTCGGCCGACTGGGTACCGGGCGATCCGGTCCAGCTGCCGAGCGAGCAGAACCATCGCGCTGGCGGGGCCGCATACCTGTTCGTTCGTAGCGGCAGCACGTGGACCGAACAACAGAAGCTGCGCCCGACCCCGCGGCAGCTCAACTGGTACGCGACGTTTGGCTACGAAATCGTCGTGTCGGCCACGCGTGTGGTGATCGGCGCGCCGTACCAGGTCGACGAATGGGAGCCGGGTTACGTGATCGACTATCGCTGGTCGGGCGGTGCGCTGGTCCCCGGCCGCGCCATGGTCTACGACGCGAGCCACGGCGACACGCTGGCGCTGTACAACGATACGTTGTTCGCGGGCGCGCCCAATGGGCCGTCGTTCTGGGGCGCCGCAGCGGTGTACAACCTGGCGCAGTAGGTCGGGCAACTGTCGCTCCAGCGGCCACCGTTCGGCGCGGCGCGCCGTCAGTCTGACGCATTTCGATTGATCCTCCGCCGGCGCGCGCCTAGCGTCGCGCCTCCCAGGAAGGAGGATTTCCACATGCTGCGAAATGCGACAGCGTTAGTGCTGCTGGCCGCGTGCGCCGTGCACGCCGATACCAATAATCCCGAAACCGTGGCCGAGCGCTCGCAAACGGCGGCGCGCACCGTGCTGGATCGTGCGGTCGCCGCCATCGGCGGCGCCGAGGCGTTGCGCTCGATCGACGTCGTCCGCCTGCAATTGCAAGGCGAAAACTGGCCGAGGCTGCAGATGACGACTGCCGCGCCGCCATTCGAAGCCGGCACTCAACAGGAAACGTTGCTGGTCGATTTCAAGAACAATCGTCTGCGACTCGAGACGCGCGTGGCGGGCGCCGGGTTCATCGGCGACAACACGATCGTGATCAAGTCGGGGCAGGGCGCGAACTACGACAACCGCGCGCACACCGTCACGCCGATTCCGGCCGCGCAATCCAGTCAGCAGCAGTTCGTTCAGTACCAGCGCCGGCTGCCTCATCTGCTGCTGCGCCAGGCGCTGGACCGCTCCACCAGTCTGCGCTCGCTCGGTCAGGACACGCTGGACGGCAAGCCGCACGACGTGTTCACGTTCGTCATGGCGGACACACAGCAGATCGCGGTGTACGTCGATTCCGCCAGCAACCTCGTATCGAAGTACGAGCTGATCTTCGTCGATGCGCTGACCGGCGAGGAAGCTTCGGAAATCATGTTCGGCGACTACACGCGCGTCGGCGCTTTCCAGGTGCCGCAGACCTGGCGCACGCGCCAGGCGGGTGAGATCGTCGCATCGCTGAAGCTGCAGGTGGAATTCAATCCTGCCGTCACGGACCAGTCGTTCGACGTCGCCGCCGACGGTTACACGCGCGTCGCAGCGCTGCCCGACACGCTCGAACAGAACGTCGAGCAGCTTGCCGACGGTGTGTTCGTCATCCAGAACGTCGCGGGCCAGAACCAGAACACGCTCGCGGTCGCGTTCAAGGACTACATCGTCGCGGTCGAAGCGCCCGGCTCCAGTGCCGGCGCCGACGACGTCATCGCGCGTATCAAGGCGACGATTCCCGGCAAGCCGATCCGCTACGTGGCGATGACTCATCATCACGGCGATCACATCGGCGGGCTGCGTAGCTTCATCGCCGAGGGTGCGACGGTCATCACGACGCAGGGCAATCGCGCAGTCGTCGAGCAGATGGCTGCGGCGCCGCAGCTCGACCGCCTGGCGAAGAATCCACGCAAGCCCGAGTTCCTGTTCGTCCAGCGCGGCAAGCGCGTGCTGACGGACGGCGTGCGCACGCTCGAGCTGATCGACATCGGGCCGAATCCGCACGCGCGCGAGATGGTGGTCGCGTATCTGCCGAAAGAGCGCGTGGTGTTCCAGGGCGATCTGTTCTTCTTGCCGGCGAACGATGCGCCGGCGGGTCCGCCGCAGGCGAGCACCGCGAGCTTCGCGCAGAAACTGAAAGACCTGAAACTCGGCGTCGATCGTATCGCCAGTGTGCACGGCCGCACGACGACGATCGAAGAGCTGAATCGCGCAATGCAGAGCGCCAGCCCCAGCACCTGAGCCCGTCGTCAGGTCGAGCCGACGTGCAGTATCGCTGCACGTCGGCTGCTTCCGCAGAATGGGTTCGCGCTCGCGCTGTCAGTTCCGCAACGGTGCACTGTTGCTGACTCAATGAGCCAAAATTGAGCAGTGCCGCACGGAATGCGCAGCCGTTGACGAATTTTCGCAAGCGGCACGCTGCGCGCGGCCGGAATCTGACTACACTTCGCATCACTCGCAACGGAGATGGATGATGCGAAAGGCGGCAGCCCTGGGGCTCTTTGCACTGAGTGCGTTTGGATCGACGGAGATTCGTGCAGCCGACTATCAGGCTGCTGCTTCTCTGGAGCGTGCGCTGCCGGGAGCAACCGACACCGAGATCGACGGCGTCAGCTGGCACTGCACTGGCGACCAGTGCGTTGCCACGAGGGTCGGTCGCAGATCGGTTGCCGGCTCGCGCATGGAAGAGTGCCGCAAGGTCGCGGCTGTGATCGGGCGACTCGCGAGCTTCTCGGTCCGCGGCAAGGAACTGACGACGCGCGAACTCGACACCTGCAATCGCAGCGCGCGCTGAAGTCCGCAGGACGGAACCGCAGCCATTCCTGATTCGAGTTCACGTCACTCATTCGTGCACCCCGATTGGTCGCTCGCGTGCGATTTCCTACATTGCACGCGCCCGATTCCAACTAAGTTCGAGGAGCGAGAAACGAGATGACGAGCAGCCCACTTGCGAAGTTGAAGTTATCGATCGTGTGCGTGATGGGACTTGGCGCGAGCGCAGTCGTGCCGGCGGCCGCCGTGGCCGCGTCCGCGGGTCCGTACTACGCGGAAGCCAGCCTGGCGACGCCAGCGCCGGCCGCTACGGACAAGGACGTCGACGGGGTCAAATGGACCTGCGAGGGCGACAAGTGCATCGGCAAGGCCGAGCGCCGCTCATCGCTGGACTCCTATATGAAGGAATGCCGCAAGGTCGCCGCGGGCCTCGGCAAGCTGACCCGGTTCTTCAGCCGCGGCCGCCAGATGAGCGCGCGCGACCTGGATAACTGCAACCGCGCGGCTTCATAGCTAGAATCCGGGGCATGTACCGCGCCCCGCTCAAAGACCTGCGATTCGTTCTTCATGACCTGATCGGCGAAGCCGACCTGCTGGGTTGCCGGGACCTCGGCGACTACTCGGCGGACCTCGCGGACAGCGTGCTCGCGGAAGCGGGTCGCTTCGCCGAATCCGTGCTCGACCCGTTGTATCGGACCGGCGACCTCGAGGGCGCGAAGTGGACGCCGCAAGGCGTCGTCACGCCAGCAGGCTTCAAGGAAGCCTATGCCCAGTTCGTCGAAGGCGGTTGGCCGTCGCTGGCGCATGGCACTGAGTTCGGCGGGCAGGGCATGCCCCGCGTGCTCGCGGCAGCAGTGGAGGAGATCTGGACCTCCGCGAACTGCGCCTTCAAGTTATGTCCAATGCTCACGCATACCGCGATCGAGGCGCTGGAGCAGGTCGGCACGCCCAGCCAGCAGCAGACCTATCTGCCGAAGCTGATCAGCGGTGAGTGGGCCGGCACGATGAATCTCACCGAACCGCAGGCGGGTTCGGACCTGGCGCAGGTGCGCATGCGCGCCGTGCCTGCCGGCGATCACTACCGGCTATTCGGTCAGAAGATCTTCATCACCTACGGCGAGCACGATTTCACGCAGAACATCGTGCACCTGGTGCTGGCGCGCATCGACGGCGCGCCGGGCGGCGTGAAGGGCATCTCGCTGTTCCTCGTGCCGAAGTTCCTGCCGCGCGCGGACGGCTCGCCCGGCGAGCGCAACGACGTGCACTGCCTGTCCATCGAGCACAAGCTCGGCATCCATGCCTCTCCGACCTGCGTGATGGCATACGGCCAGAAGGACGGCGCGATCGGCTACCTGGTCGGCGAGGCGAACGCCGGTCTCAAGCACATGTTCATCATGATGAACGCCGCGCGGCTCGCAGTCGGGATCGAGGGCTACGCGATCTCCGAGAGATCGTTCCAGCAAGCGGCGGAATGGGCGCGCACGCGCGTTCAGGGCAAGCCGCCTGTCGCAGCAACCGACGGCCCGGCGCCGATCATTCATCACCCCGACGTAAAGCGCATGCTGCTGACGATGAAGTCGCACACCGAAGCGATGCGTGCGCTGGCGCTGTACGCGGCGTACTTGCTCGACCTCGGCGAGCGGCATCCGGACGCGACATTCGCCGAGGGTGCGGCTACGCGCGGCGCATTGCTGATTCCGATCGTGAAGGGCTGGAGCACGGAATCGGGCATCGAGCTGACCTCGCTCGGCATCCAGGTGCACGGCGGCATGGGCTTTGTCGAGGAGACAGGTGCGGCGCAGCCGTACCGCGACGTGCGCATCTCGTCGATCTACGAAGGCACTACGGGCATCCAGGCGAACGATCTGCTCAATCGCAAGCTCGCGCGCGATCAGGGCGCTGCAATCAATTCGCTGATCGCCGAAGCCACGCACGAATTGGAAGAAGTGAGCTCCGACAACGATGACGTACGCGCGGCGAAGGCTGCGGCGCTGGAAGCGCTGGGTACGACGCGTCGCGCGGCGGCGAGCGTGCTGAAGTCGATGACGAGCGCGCCGGCCGACGCGTATGCAGTTGCAATTCCATTCCTCAAGCTATGCGGCTTCACGCTCGGCGGCTGGCTGCTCGCGAAGTCCGCTGCACTCGCCGAGGCCAAGCTGGCGAGCGGCACGTCGGATCGACAGTTCCTGGAAGGGAAGATCGCGAGCGCGCGTTTCTATGCCGATCACATCCTGCCGCAGACGCTCGCGCTCGCGCGCGTGGTGGAAGGCGGTGCGCGCAGTGTGGTCGATGCGAACGCCGATCTGATCTGATGTCAGGCTGAAGCCTGACCCACAAGATCTGCGTTTCCTCTGCTGTGGGTCGGGCTTTAGCCTGACTGCTACAAACAACCATAAATCGTCGCGCACAGCTCGCTGGCGCGCTCGTCGCCCACGAGCTTCGGTCCCATCTGGTTGCACACGTAACCGATCGCGAGCCGCTGGTCCGGATCGGCGCAGCCGAACGATCCGCCCCAGCCGGAATGACCGTAGGTCCGCGGGTTCGGTCCGAAGAACTCCGTCGTTCCATTCAACACGACGCCGGCAGCCCAGCCGGCCTCCATGCCCAACGTCAGATCCATGCGGTTGCTCAGCACGCGCGTCATGCTGTCGATCGTCGCGGGCGACAAGAACTTGTGGCGCTGAAACACGCCGCCGTTTGCGAGCATGGCGTAAACCCGCGCGATTCCGTCTGCCGAAGCATGTCCGTTGAGCGCAGGCATCTCGGCGCTGCGCCATTCCGCCGTGTTTGCAGCTTGCGGATGGAGCATCGGATTGGTAACGCTGCCGCGCGTTTCCTCAACGATCGGCAGCGTGCTCGGATTCACCATGGTCTTCGGCATCAGCGTTTCGGCGACGCGCCCATGCAGGGCGGGCGCGAGCCCGATGAAGAAATCGGCTTCGAGCGGCGTCGCGATCTCCTTCTGCAGGAACTCGCCGACGCTGCGGCTGCCGCTGGCGCGCCGCACGATCTCGCCGGCGAGATAGCCGTAAGTGATCGGGTGATAGGCAGTCTTTTCTCCCGGCGCCCATCGGCTCTTCTGTCCTGCGAGCGCGGCACAGCACGCGTGCCAGTCGTAGAGATCCTGAAGCTTCGTGGGCTGCTCGAACGCTGGCAATCCCGCCTGGTGCGAGAGCACCTGCGCGATGGTGATGTGCTGCTTGCCGTTCTGCGCGAACTCGGGCCACACGCTCGCAACGGTGTCGTCGTAGCTCAGCACGCCGCGGTCGACGAGCATGGCAACGCAAACCGCGACTACGCCCTTGGTCGTCGAATAGACATTGAGCAGCGTGTCCTTGCGCCACGATTGCGCGCCGCGAGCATCCATGTGTCCGGCCCACAAGTCGACCACGCAGCGCTCGCCATGGAACACGCTGAGCGCCGCGCCGACTTCGCGACAGTGATCGTCGCGTTGGAAGTTCGCCGCGAAGCGCTCGCGGACGGGCTCGAAGCCGGGTGCGACAGTACCGCAGACAGCAGGCAGAGGATTCATTTGCGCGCTCATCGGATGTGACTCGACTGATGTGGAATTAGCGGGGTCGCAGCCCCAGCCGCGACAGGTCGACCATCTGGTCGGCGATTTCCCAGCGGCGCATAGCGGAGTCCGCGGGCAACCATTTCGGGATCCAGCCGAACATGCCCGCGCCGGCGAGTGCAATCGCATCGACGTCGCACGGGCGATTGCTGCCGTCGACGATGCCTTCGCGTCCCATGTCGGTGAACCGCCGGTGCAATTGCGCCAGCCTGCTCTGCAGTGCTTTGCGCGGGCCGGGCGCGATCGATTCGAATCCGATCAGCGGCACGAGCGGGGAGGGGCCGGCGACCTGCGCCTGCACGTTGAGGTGCAGGCCGATCATGCCGCGCTCGAGCCCGGTGCTGCCGCTGCGCTCGGCAAGATCGGTCATCTTTTCGTCCAGACTTGCCGAGCGCTCGTAGCACCGCAGGATCAGCTCGCGCTTGTCGGAGAAGTAGTGATAGAGCGCGCCCTTGGTCGCGCCGAGCGCCGCAGCTATCTGATCGAGCGACGCGCCGTCGAGACCCCGCTCGTTGAACAGGCGCGACGCTGTTTCCAGCACCAGGTCGACTTTCATCGCCGCCGCGTGCTCGCGGTCGAACATGTTGGCGGGAGCGCTGGTCAGCGTCTTCACATCGATGCGGCAGAGGAACGGGGCGGCGGGCGAACTCGCGAGACCATGCTCGAGATGATCGACGATCGCGTCCGACATGCGCAGTGCGAACGCGGCGTCGCCGCCTTTGCCGACCCAGCCGGGCGACAGCACGACCCAACTGACGATGCCGAAGATCGCCTGCGCCGTCACATGCGCATCGCAGTCGCGGATCGTTCCGGCGCGGATGCCGCTGCGGACGAAGCTTTCGAGCGCAGCGATGTTGCGGCCGTGCTCGGCCTCGACGACCGTGCGCTTCGCGTCCGAAAGATAGGCGATCTCGCTCACCACCGCTGCCTGCGGCCGCTCGGGAGCAAGCGCGCGGCGTACGAACTCCTTGATCCGTTCCAGATCGTCCGTGCCGTGCTCGTGTGCGTGCGCCAGGTCGTCCGCGGTGAGTTGGCAGGCGCGCAGGTAGCACTGGAAGACCAGGTCTTCGCTGTCCTTCACGTAGTAGTAAACGGCCGCGCGTGTGAGGCCGACTCGCTTGGCGACCTGGTTCACCGAGGTTGCCGCGATGCCGCGCGCATTGAACTGGCGGGCGGCTTCATCGAGCAGCGTTTCGCGCTGGGACGGCCGGACGGGCGCGCTTGCGAGCTGCGGGCGGCGCGCACGCGTACGCCGCGACCTCACCGCCGCTTTCTTCCTGCCCTTGTGCTCGCGCTGTCCTGACATCTTCGGCTGCAACCATAACCGAACGTCAAATCGCTTGACAAGCGGATTCGACAGGGTGTTAGCTCGACATACCGAAGTGTCAAACAGACGCCGGTGCAGGGGGTGGACGATGCGTATCTTCACGGGCTGCGTCGCGTTGCTGGCCGCCGCGGCCGCAGTCGCCGCCGACAACAACACGGCCGATACGGCCGAGATCCCGACGATCGGCGAGATCGTCGTCACCGCACAGCGCCGCGAAGAGAGCAATCTGCAGGTCGGCCTGACGCTGACCGCCTTGTCCGCTGACGCACTGGCGCAGCAACGCGTCGAGCAGGTCCTCGACCTCAAGGGCCGCGTGCCGAATCTCGACATCAAGGAGCAGGTGCCGGGCGCGATGCCGGTGATCACGATCCGCGGCGTCGGTCTCAACGACTTCGGCGCGGCCAACAGCCCGAGCGCCGGTGTCTACCTCGACCAGGTGTACGTCGCTTCGATCGCGATGATGGCGTTCGACATGTTCGATCTCGAGCGCATCGAAGTGCTGAAGGGGCCGCAGGGCACGCTCTACGGCCGCAACTCGACCGCCGGCGCGCTCAACATCATCACGCGCAAGCCGCAGCAGAGCTTCGAGGCGTACACCACGCTCGGCTATGGCAACTACGACACCTTGGACTTCGAAGGCGCGGTGAACTTGCCGCTCGGCGAGACCGCGGCGCTGCGTTTCAGCGGCAAGACCATTCAGCAGTCGGAAGGCTACTGGGAAAGCCGCCGGCTGCCGGGCGAGACGATCGGCGACCGCGACCTGATGATGGGCCGGCTGCAACTCGCGCTGGCGCCGGGCGACAACTTCGATCTGAATCTCAAAGTCGAAGGTACGCGCTCGCGCTCGGAGATGGGCCAGCCCGAGTTCTTCGGCACCGTCGATCCGCTCACCGGCGGCGTCTGCGCGCCGATCCTCGCCGGCCGCATCGACAACACGCAGTGCACGGACTTTCTCGGCTACACCGACACCGACGGCGACCCGTTCAAGGGCGATTGGGCGCGCGAAGGCGTGTACGACATCGACAACCAATCCGTCACACTGACGATGAACGCGGCGCTCGGCGCAGCGACGCTCACCAGCGTTTCGGGTTACGTCGATTTCGACCGCACTTTCGACATCGACGTCGATGCGACGCCGGCGCGCGAGCTCGACTTCCTCGAGACCGACGCCATCCAGCAGTACTCGCAGGAGTTGCGGCTCGCCGCGAGCGGCGAGCGGCTCGACTGGATCGTCGGCGCGTTCTATTCGAAGGACGAAGTGGACGTGAGCATTCCGGGCGGGCACGAGGATCTGTTCTTCACCCGCACGCTGGTCACTGCAGATCAGGACACGAAGTCCGCGGCCGGGTTCGTGCACGGCGAGTGGCATCTGACCGACACCGTCGATCTCGTGACGGGCCTGCGCTACACGTGGGAGGAGCGGCAGTATGCCGGCGGCACGACCGATCTGAATCCGATCGGCTTCAGCTGCCTGCTGAGCCCGACGTGCACGCCGGGCTTCGTCGGGCCGTTTGCGTTGACGTTCGTGGACGAGACCATCGACGACAGCAACTTGTCCTGGCGCGCCGGGCTCGAATACCAGCCGCAGGAGTCGCAGCTGCTGTACGCAACGATCTCCCGCGGCACGAAGAGCGGCGGCTTCTTCTCCGGCATCTCGACCGCGAACCTGCAGCTCGCACCGTTCGCGCCGGAAGAGCTCACGGCGTATGAAGTCGGCTTCAAGCGTGGCTTCGGCAATGCATACGTGAGCGCAGCGGCCTTCTACTACGACTACGCCGACATCCAGACATTCATCGCAGTCGACATCGGCCCGTTCATCATCCAGCGACTCGGCAACGTCGACGAGGCGCGCGTCCACGGGCTCGATTTCGAGGCGACCTGGGCGCCGACATCGCATCTGACACTGCAGGGAAGCGTCGGCTGGCTGGACGCCGAGCTCGGCGCGTTCCGCACGCTGACGGGCGATGTGCCGAAGGGCAAGCAATTGCCGAACGCGCCGGATCTGACGCTCGGCGCGCTCGCGCGCTACCAAACCGAGTTCTCGGCGACGCTCGGCGCGTCGATCCAGGTCGACGGCAGCTATTCCGACAGCGTGTTCAAGGATGCGATCAACGATCCGGTGATTGCCGCCGACAGCTACGTGCTGGTGAACGCACGCCTGGCGTTGTTCGACGCCTCGCGCGCGTGGGAAGTGGCGCTGTGGGGCAAGAATCTGGGCGACGAGCAATACGTCGCCCAGGGCCTGAACACCGGCCTCGGCGCAGGAAATCGCAATTACAACGCGCCGCGAACCTACGGCGCGTCGTTTACCTATCGGTGGTGAGCGGCGAGCGTCAGTTCTTCAATCGGAACGTGATCGGCACGCGCTTCCACATCGCTGTCGCAACGCCGTCCTGCATGCCCGGCTTCATGCGCCACTTGCGTGCCTCGCGTACCGCGGACTCGTCCAGCTTCACGTAGCCGCTCGACTGCTCGATGCGGACCTGGCCGACGCGCCCGTTCGGCAGGACCTCGACCGACAGCCATACCGTGCCCACGTGCTGCAGGCGAATTTCCGCGACCGGATACTCGGGCTCGCTCAGGCCGACGCGCGGGTCGATCTGCGGCTCGACGATGACCGGCGCCCGCACCCCGGAGCCCGGGCCGTCGGGAATAGGTTTGGGCCCCGGCTCCGGCGCCCGCTCCACAGGCTTTTCGCGATACTCGATTTCCGGCGGAAGCGGGACCGGATCGAGACGGGTCCGGGTCACATGTTCCGGCGGGTCAGGCAATTTCGGCGGGTCGACTGTGGGCTTCGGCTTGTCGGGCAGGAAATCGACGATTACAGGCGGCGGAATCTCCAGGCTGCCGATCGTGACGCCATGCGTGAGCACCCAGAAAAATCCTGCGTGCAGCAGCACGATCAGCGCGAGGAACCAGCCGCGCGAAGAGTTGAACGAGTGGAGCGGCGGAAAGGCATTCACTGTTGTCGCTGACATTGATTGTTCTCCCAGAACCCTAGATTTATAACGACGAACGTTCCGCGGAAGGGTTGACGTCGTTCGCGAGTTGCGGTCAGGCGGACGCAGCGCAAACGATCCGCAAGGCGAATGTGCGCCGCGTCGTCGGGGGAGAGCAGTAGGCAGATTCCGGCGCGCCGCGCCGGGATCTAAATGCGCGCCGGCGTTGTCAAAGCAACTTCGGGCGCAGCGACGGCAATCGCCAGTTTGCGCTCGACCTCGGCGATCAGGCGGCGGTCGTCGCGATGCCACGGGTGAAAGCCCGGGCCGTAGAAGCGCAGATAGTCCCAGAAGATTCGCCGCATCATTCCCGGCTTCACCAGCAGGTATTTCGCAACACGCCACCAGGTGCGCGGCGTGTTGATGCCGTCCTGCCGAAAGAAATCGGCCATGCGCTGGAAGTTCGAGTACCAGAACTGCAGGCTGACCAGCCCCATCACGTGGCAGCGCAGGAGCCAGCGCCGCAATGGCCGCATGTGCTGCGTTACTGCAACGAATGTGTCGTACGCGACAGCCTTGTGCTCGATCTCTTCGATGGCATGCCATTGCCACAGGCGCAGGATGTCCTCGGACGCGCCCGGCAGCGGCTCCCTTTCGGTCAGCAGCGAGTGCGCCATAATCGCGGTGAAATGTTCCAGCGCTACGGTCAGCGCCAGCTGTACTACGGGCGGCCGCGCGCGGGCCTCGTCGACGCGGCGCCGCGTCTCCGCATCCATGGCCGTGGTGTCGTAGCCCGCGGTGCGCAGCAGCTTGTTGAAGACCACGTGCTCGCGGGTGTGCATGGACTCCTGTTGCACGAAGGCCGCGATCTGTTCGCGCAGCGCCTCATGAACCGAGTCGCGGTAACGGCGCACTGACTCGATGAAGAACGTCTCGCCCTGAGGGAAGGCCGCCGATAGTGCGTTGAAGTACGCGGTCGCGACCGGGTCGCCGCCGTGCCACCAGCGCGCGTTGCGCGTGTTACGGTCGACCCTCAGGTCTCGCGGCGTGATCGTGAGGTCGGCGGGCGTGGTGGTCGACATGACGCATATTACAGTTACTTACTGAGAGTGGTGTCAATAGTGGCGAAAGCGAAACCGGTCGCAAAAAAAAGTAATGCCCGTCGCGTGCGACGCACACCGGAGGAGGCGCGCACCCTGGCGCTCGCGTCCGCCCGCCGCCTGTTGCTGGCCGAGGGGCCGGATGCAATCACGCTGCAGTCCGTGGCGACCGACCTCGGGATGAGTCACACCAATCTCATTCATCACTTCGGCTCCGCGGCCGGGCTGCAGTCCGAGCTGATGCGCCAGATGGTGAGCGAGCTGACAGCTGCGATCGAGTCGGCGGTGATGCGCCTGCGCGCGGGCAAGGGTGAGTTCCGCGACTTCGTCGACATCGTGTTCGATGCGTTCGATCGCGGCGGGGCGGGGCGGCTCGCGGCCTGGATCGTGCTGTCCGGCGAAGCGACGCGGCTGGCACCGGTCGGCGAAGTCGTGCGCGACTACATCGACAGCGTCGAGCGCAGCGCCGATCCGGGCGTGCAGGACGTGCACGAGCGAGTCACGTCCGCGACGCTGTTCGTGACGATGGCCGCGTTGGGCGACGCGATCATCGGCAATCACCTGCGCCGCATGGTGGGACGCGAGCGCGATGCCGTGCGCAGGATCATCGGACGGCTGCTCCCGGTCGTGCTGGAGCGCGAGGCATCCAACGGCTGATTCGAACACTGACGAAAGTCAGTTTGGCGCCGTTTCGCTTGAACCACGGCCGCGCCCGGCGAATACTGCGCTCAACATGTCTTCGCAACGTACGCAAGTGAATTCAGGCCCCGTCACGATCCGGCTCGAGGTCCCCGATCCGGCTGCAGCTGCGGCCGCGGCGCCGGCTGCGCACGCGGCGCACGAATCGGCTCACCTCAGCGAGCCTTTCAGCTCGATCCTGGAGGAAATCGCCAGCGAGCTGGAGCTGCGGCCGCTGCTCACGAGCATCATCACGCGCGCGTGCGGGCTGCTCGGCGCGGACGACGGCGCAATCGGCTTGTATGAGCCGCGGCGTCACGTCGTGCAGATCGAAGCAGTTCACCGCCTGCCCGAGGCCGAGCTGGGCATCGAGTTCGAGCCGAACGAAGGGTTGGTCGGACGCGTGCTCGCGACCGGCAAGCCCGTCATTCTCGACAACTACGGCGAGCTCGATCGCATCACGCTGCCGGAACACATCGGCAACGCCGTGATCGGTGTGCCGATCCCCGGACCGAACGGCGGGTTGCTCGGCGTCTTCGGTATCGGCGCGCGACCGCCGCGCAAGTTCGGCCAGAGCGATCTCGCGACGTTGCGCTTGTTCGCGCGGCACGCAGCGATCGCGATCCAGAACGCCATGCGCTATGGCCGCGAGCAGCGGCGCACCGAGCGCATGATGCTGATCGCGAGCATCGCGCGTGTGATCACGTCGGGACTCGAGCCGGAAGAGCTGGTCGCCACCGCCGCGCAAGCGATCCACAATCACCTCGGCTATCGCAACGTCGTCATCCCGTTGCTCTACCGCGGCGAAGAGGACTACCTGCTGTTCCGCGCGCACGCGGGTGCGTACCAGGATATTTTCGAGCAACCGTTTCGCATGTCCGCCACCAAGGGTATCTGTGGTGCAGCGGTGACGACCGGCGAGGCGCAGGTCGTGAACGACGTGCGCAAGGATCCGCGCTACGTCGCGCCGCCGATGCCGGTCAATGTGCGTACCGAGCTGGCGGTGCCGATCATGCTCGGTGACGAAGTGTTCGGCTGCATCAACCTCGAAGGCCTCAACCCCTTCGACGAGGACGATGTCGCGAGCATGCAGATCATTGCGGATCACCTGGCGGTGGCGATCAAGAACGCCCGCCTGACTTCCGAAGCGCGCCAGGCCGCAGTGATGCGCGAACGTCAGCGGCTCGCGCGCGATCTGCACGACGCCGTCAGTCAGGCGCTCTCTTCGATCAGCCTGATGTCGCAGTCGCTGGTGTCGGCATGGCGTCGCGATCCGGCGGAAGGCGAGCGCCGCGCGCGTCGCATAGAGGAGCTGGCGCGACTCGCGTTCTCCGAAATGCGTGCCCTGTTGCGCGAGCTGCGGCCGGATTCGGTCAGCGGCGATCCCGCGGATTCGGCGTCGCGCGTCGGCGTCGGCGATGTAAAGCGAATGGGACTCGCGGCCGCGTTGCAGCGGTTTGCCATCGTGCTTGCGCCGCAGACGCCGAGCATCCGCCTGGATTTCAGCGCTTATCGCCCGCAGGCGCCCGGCCTGGAAGAGAGCCTGTACCTCATCTGTCGCGAGGCGCTGTCGAACGCGATCCGCCACTCCGGCGCCAATCGCGTCGACATCTGCGGTGGCCTCGAGGCCGATGTGCTGACGCTCTCGGTGCGCGACAACGGTCGCGGCTTCGATCTGGCGGAGCGTGCCGCGGCGGACGCCGATCGCAGCGAGCAGGGTATTGGCCTGCACACTATGAGCGAGCGTGCCGCCGTGCTCGGCGGTGTGTGTGAAGTTAAATCGCAGCCTGGACAGGGGACCACCGTATGCATACGCATTCCATTGCTGGCCAACCCGTCGTGAGCGCCGCGCCGGCCATCCGCCTGCTGCTGGTGGACGATCACGGCATCGTGCGCGAGGGCCTGCGCGCGTTGCTCGACGACTGCGAGGAGTTTGCGATCGTCGGCGAAGCGACCAACGGCGATGAGGCCTGCGAAGCCGTGCGCCGGCTCAAGCCGGACATCGTGCTCATGGATCTGAAGATGCCCGGACTGCCCGCGAGCGATGCGATCCGCGTGATCCGCGCGTCGTCCGCGACGGTGAAGGTCATCGCACTGACGAGCTATGCCGAGGACGGACAGGTGCGCGAGATCATCTCGGCCGGCGCGCAAGGCTACATCCTCAAAGACGTGACCAAGGCGGACTTCCTCACCGCGCTGCGTACTGTCGCGGGCGGTCAGACGTGGCTGCATCCGCAGGCACAGCGTGCGCTCGTCGAGCAGTTGCGCAATCGGCAGGCCGACCCACTGGCATTGCTCACGCAACGTGAGCGCAGCGTGCTCGACTTGATCGCGCGCGGCATGAGCAATCGGCAGATCGGCGACGAGCTGCATCTCACGGAAGGCACCGTGAAGGGCTATGTCAGCACGATCCTCGCCAAGCTGAAGCTCGAAGACCGCACGCAGGCAGCGCTGTTCGCCGTGCAGCGCGGCCTGACGAAGAATGACTCTCGCTAAGCTCGGGCTGAAGATCGCCAAGGAAGAAGTTCGGAAATTTCGGAATTCGAGCTTGGCGATCTTGGCGGTCTGGCGAGAGATTTTCTTCCTCGCTCTCTTCCCCTTAGTCCCATCGTTCAGCTGACTTTCGTGCAGCGGCGTCTTTGCGTCGTTGTGACGATGCGCTCGCATCCGGCCCGTTCTACGTTCCGTACTGTCATCCAGACATTGCGGGGATCACATGGAGCGCGGGAGTTTTGGCGACGCGATCGTCATCGGTGGGAGCATGGCAGGGCTGTTGGCGGCACGAGTGCTGTCCGACTACTTCAGGACCGTCACGATCGTCGAACGCGACGAGCCGGGCACGCCATCGCAGGCGCGTCGCGGCGTTCCGCAGGGACGTCATGCGCATGGCCTGCTATTGCGCGGCCAGGACACGATCTGCCGACTGTTCAGCAGCGTGCGCGAGCAGCTGCTCGCGGCCGGCGCCACGCCGGTCAACATGGGCCGCGACGTGAAGTGGTATCACTTCGACGTGTGGAAGTGCCGCTATCACAGCGCGCTGGATTTCATCTCCGCGAGCCGACCGCTGATCGAGTGGACAGTCGCCGAGCGCGTGCGGCGCCTGCCGAACGTGAAGATGCTGCACGGCTGGTCGGTCGAGAGCGTCGATCTACGACGGGCACAGCATCAGCGGCATCCGCATGCATCGCCGCGACGATCGCAATGTCGAGCAGCGACTGAATGCAGATCTGGTGATCGATGCAAGCGGCCGCGGGTCGCAGATTCCGCAGCAGCTGCGCGTGCTCGGCTTCGAGCGTCCCGAGGAGTCTTCCGTGCGGATCGACGTCGGTTATGCCAGCTGCCTGTTCCGCGCGCCCAAAACAGCGCGCGACTGGAAGGCGCTGTACGTCGTCTCGCAGCCGCCGGCGAAGCGCGGCGCGCTGATTCTGCCGCTCGAAGGCGACCGCTGGATCTGCACGCTCGTCGGCATGCACGGCGATCATCCGCCGACCGACTACGCCGGCTACATGGCATTCGCGAAGAGCCTGCCCGTGCCCGACATGTACGAAGCGCTGCGTTCGGCCGAGCCGCTGGGCGAGATCGTGCGCTATGGATTTCCCGCCGGACTGCGGCGCCACTACGAGAAGCTCAACCGCTTCCCGCCGGGCCTGCTGGTGCTCGGCGATGCGCTGTGCAGCTTCAATCCGATTTACGGCCAGGGCATGAGCGCGGCAGGGATGTACGCGGACGCGCTGCAATCGTGTCTGCAGGAACGGGTCGTGACCGGTTGGGGTCTGCAAGACCTGTGGCGAACGTTCTTCCGCAAAGTTGCTCGTGCCGCCGACCAGCCGTGGCAGCTCGCGACGGGCGAAGACTTCCGCTTCGCCGAGACGACCGGCACACGCGGGCGCGCACTAAAACTGCTGCATTGGTACACGAGGAAAGTGCAGGCGGCGGCCAGCGTGTCGCCGCAGGTGACCGAGCGGTTCTACGAAGTCATGCACCTGCTGAAACCGCCGAGTGCGTTGTTTACGCCCGCGATCTTGTGGAAGGTCATGACGAAGAGTCGCGCGCGCGGGTACGCCCGACGCGCGATGGGTCAGACGCGTGTTGCTCATCACTCGCATTAATGAGAGGGGCGGGCGATGTGAGCGTCGCCCGGCAATTGGCACGGAGTGTCGGGCTGAAGCCCGACCCACAAGGACCGGAGCTCGACCGGCGAGCCTGCGGTCAGACTTTGAAGCCGTCGCTGCTCAGCGGCAGCGAGCGCACCCGGTGTCCCGTTGCGGCGAAGATCGCGTTACAGATCGCCGGCGCGACCGGCGGCAACGCCGGCTCGCCGACGCCGGTCGGTGAGTTTTCGCTCTGGATGAAGTGGACGTCGACTACGGGCGCGTTCGCGATGCGCAGCAGCGGGTAGCGGTCGAAGTTCGTCTCCTGGATCCGGCCGTTCTCGTACGACAGCTGCAGGCCCAGCGCGGTGCTGAAGCCGTCGACGACCGAGCCTTCGACCTGATTTTCCGCGCCGCTCATGTTGATGATCGGGCCGACGTCGCCGGCGACGGTGACCCGGTGCAGCGTGAGCTTGCGATTCGCATCGACGCTGACTTCCGCGACTTCCGCGAAATGTCCGGCATGGCTGAAGTGGAACGCGAGGCCGAGCCCGCGACCCTTCGGCAGCTGTTTGCCCCAACCGGCCTTTTCGGCAGCCAGCTTGATCACTGCGGCAGCACGCCCGGTGTTGAGCGCGAACTCGTTGTTCGGCTGCAGCCAGCGCGGCTCGCCCATGACCTCCAGCAGGAACTCCAGGTGATCGCGCTGCGCCGCCACTGCGCATTCGTGCAGGAACGACTGAATGGCGAATGCGATCGAGCACGAGCGCGGTGCGCGCCATGGCCCCGTCGGAATTGCCAGCGGCATCTTCGTCTGCGTGAGGCGCGTGTTCGGCACCAGCAGCACGGGAAATTCTTCAGGACTGATGTCGCCGCCGCTGGTCGGCCGCTGACCGTCCTGGCTGAACGTGATGAAGTGGTCCGACCACGCGACCAGCTTGCCTGCGTCGTCGAGGCCGCCCTTGAACGAGTGGAAGCCGCCGACGCGATAGAAGTCGTGCAGCATGTCGTCTTCGCGGGTCCACTGCAGCTTCACCGGGACGCCGGCCATCTTGGAGATGAGCGCGGCCTCGCAGGTGTAGTCGTTCATCAAGCGTCGGCCGAAGCCGCCGCCGCCGCGAATCTGATGCAGCGTGATCTTCTCTTTCGGAATGCCGAGCACCGTGGCCACCAGGCCGACTCCCGCTTCGGGAGTCTGCGTCGGCGCCCAGATTTCGACTGCGCCGTCCTTGAATGAGGCGGTGCAATTCTGCGGCTCGAGCGGCGCGTGCGACACGAACGGATACGAATAGAAACCTTCGACGCTCTTGCCCTTGGAGAGCGCTGCATCGACGTCGCCGGTATTGCGCAGCGACTCGGGGCCGGCCTGCTTCGCGAGCTTCTTCGCTTCGTCGACGGCCTTGCTCCAGCTGTCTTTCGAGGCGCTCGACTCGTCCCAGCTCACTTTGAGCTTGCGACGTGCTGCCATCGCCGCATACGTCGACTTCGCGACGATCGCCACGCCCGGCATCACTTCGGTCGGCTTGCCGGTGCCTTCGACGACGAACGCATGAGTCACGCCGGGGAGCTTGCGGATCTCTTCGAGGTTCGCTTCGCCGACTTTGCCGCCGGTCGCCGGGCATTTCTCGAGCACTGCGTAGTGCATGCCCGGGACGACCTGGTCGATGCCGAACAGCGGCTGGCCGGTCACGATCATCCGGTTGTCGACGCCGGTGATGCGCTTGCCGAGCAGTTTGTAATCCTTGCGCTCCTTCAGCTTGAGCGACTTCTCGTCGGGAATGGGCAGCGCTGCAGCCTTGTTCGCCAGCGCGCCGTAGCCGAGCTGACGGCTGCTCTGCGCGTGCACGACGCTGCCGTTCTCGGTGAAGCACTCGCTCTCGCCGACGCCCCATTCTTTGGCAGCGGCGGAAACGAGCATCGTGCGCGCCGTCGAGCCGGCGCGGCGCAGCTGGTCCCAGCTCGTCGGAATCGAGCGCGAGCCGCCCGCGCTTTGCCGGCCGTACAGCGTGGAATTCACCGGCGCCATCTCGACGTGCACCTTGGACCAGTCGGCATCGAGCTCTTCTGCGACGATCATCGGCAACGACGTCTTCACGCCCTGGCCGACTTCCGGGTTCTTTGCATAGATCAGAATGCTGCCGTCCGGCGCGATGCGCAGGAAGGCATTCGGCGCGAAGCCTTGTCCGCCGCCGTTGGTGTTCGCCAGCGCAGTGGCGCGGTCGCCGATGTAGAACGCGAGCGCCAGGCCGCCGCCGGCCATGCCGACGAGCTTGAGAAATCCGCGTCGGTCGAGCGATGCCCCATGGGTCCGCGCTTCGGCCGCGCGCAGCATCTCTTCCACGTAAGCGTCGGCGGACAGGATCGTGTGCTCGGCTGCGCTCATGACGGCTCCCTCACTCGTGCGCCTGTTTCGCGGCTGCGTGAATTGCCTTGCGGATGCGCGGGTACGTGCCGCAACGGCAGATGTTGCCGTTCATCGCCTGGTCGATATCGGCGTCCGTCGGGTTTGGCTTCTGCTTGAGCAGCGCCGCGGCGGACATCAGCTGACCGGCCTGGCAGTAGCCGCATTGCGGGACGTCGTGTTCGATCCACGCCGCCTGCAGCGGATGCAGCCGGCCGTCCTTGCCAGCCAGACCTTCGATCGTCGTGATGCGCTGACCGGCGGCCGCGCTCAATGGCACCGAGCACGAGCGAGCCGGCGCGCCATTGAGATGCACCGTGCACGCTCCGCATTGGGCGATGCCGCAGCCGTATTTCGTGCCGACGAGGCCGAGGTGATCGCGCAGCACCCACAGGAGCGGCGTGGATTCGTCCACGCCTTCGATGACGTGCTCTTTGTCGTTTATCTGGAGGCGCATAGGAGAGTTCCCACGTGAGAGTCGTCGCGGCGGATTCTTTCATGGCTGTGCACAGGGAACAATGCGCCCCACCGCCCGCAGCCGGCCCCTTGTCGCAGAGTGGCCGACAACAAAGGCCGGAACCGCTCTCAGCGCTCAACCATTTCTCCTACAGACAATTGTGGAGAAATGTCATGCGTTGGTTTTTCCTGGCAGTCGGTGTCCTGGCGTGGCTGCTCGCGCTGGGCGTGGTGTGGATCTTTTCGGAGAGCGGCGGCGCGCTCACGTTCATCGCGGCGGGCGTGTTCGCAACGGTCGCCATCCTGGCGCTGGTGGGCGAGCGCATCATCAAGACGCTCGAAGAGATTCGTGACGGCAGCATTACGCGCATCCGCGTGAATGCACCGGCGGAACGGGCAGTGACGGAGCGAGTGGTGACTGAGCGCGAGGTCGAGCCGCTCGCCACTACCCGCTAGCTGCCAGCTGCTGATCCTGGTCGGCGGACGCTGCCGAGTTGAAGCTCACGATCCAGCGGCGACATTCTTCCGCCGGCACGGCAGGGCTGTAACGGTAGCCCTGCCCGTAGTCGTAGCCCGCATCGCTCAGGTACTGCGCGGCCCATTCCGATTCCACGCCCTCTGCAACGACCTTCAATCCCAGCTCGTGCGCCATGCGCACGGTGCCGTTCACGATGCTCCGATCGTCGGCGCGCTCGTGCAGGTGCGTGACGAACGACTTGTCGAGCTTCACTGCGTGCACGGGCAGCTCGCGCAGGTAGGCGAGCGATGAGAAGCCGGTGCCGAAGTCGTCGATCGACAGCGCGATGCCGAGGCTGTGGATGTCGCGGATCACGCGCAACGCGCGCTCGCTGTCATAGAGCATCGCGCTTTCGGTGATCTCCAGCTCCAGCGCCTCGCCGGGCACGCGGTGCTTCTCCAACAGACCGCGTAGCACAGAAACGAAATCCGTGTCCTGCAGCAGTCGCGCCGACAGGTTGACCGCGATGCGCACCTGCAGTCCGGACGCACGCCAGTTCACCCACTGCGCCATCGCACAGGCGAGGGTCCATTCGGTCAACGGCCGGATCAGGTCGGTCGACTCGGCGAGCACGATGAATTCCGCGGGGCTGACGAACCCGTATTCCGGGTGCGGCCAGCGCATGAGCGCTTCGACGCTGTCGCACTGGCCCGTGCGGAAATTGATCTTCGGCTGGTAGTACAGCCGCAGCTGGCCGTTCGCGATCGCGCTGCGCAGCTCGCCGACCATCGCCAGGCGCCGGACGGTATTGCGATCGTTCGCGGGGTCGTACATTTCAAAGCGCGTCTGCCGGCGCTTCGCGACGTACATCGCGACGTCCGCGTGCCGCAGCAGGGTCGCCGGATCCTTCGCCTCGTCCGGGTAGCGTGCGATGCCGATGCTCACGCCGACGTCGATCGCGATGCCGGCAGCCGGGATCGGCTCGCGCAGGCTTTCGTGCAGGATGCTGGCGATCTCGACGATGTCGTCGTTCGGCGCGGTCTGCTCGAGCACGAGCGTGAACTCGTCGCCGCCGAGGCGTGCAACGAAGCCGCCGCGATCCGCTACCGACTCGAAGCGGCGCGCAACTTCACGCAGCACCTGGTCGCCGACTTCGTGACCGAGCGTGTCGTTCACTTCCTTGAAGCGGCACAGGTCGAGCATCAGCAATGCGACCCGACCGTCGGCAGGCGTGCGCGTGAGCACGACCTCGAGATGGTTCATCAGCGCCGCGCGATTGGGCAGGTCGGTCAGCGAATCGTGCGTCGCTTCGTACTGCAGCCGTTGTTCCTGCTGTTTGCGCGCAGTGATGTCGCGCACGATCACCGTGCGCAGCGCTTCGCCCTGCACGTCCACTGGGCTGACCGTGATCTCGACCGGAAATGCCGTGCCATCGAACCGTGTGGCTTCCTGCTCGATGATCTTGCCCGGCAGCGTTGCGGGGACGATGGTTGCATCCGGCAGCGGCACGTAGCGCGAGACCAGCGCGCCGACCATTGCTTCGCGGCTGCACGCGAACATCGACGCGGCGGCGGCGTTCGCCATCTCGATCTGGCCGCCCGGGCCGACGACCATGATCGCGTCGGCGGAAGATTCGGCGACGCTGCCCAGCAGCGCGTCGCGGCGACGAATGCCCAAAGCGTAAGCCAGCGAGCGCATCGTCTCCTGGTCCAGCGAGCGAATGGTCGCAGCCAGGAACAGTCCGCCGACGACCAGCAACGCAGGCACGAGCTCCAGCACGATGCGATGCGCTGAATATGCGTAGACGTTGAGTGCGCCGAGGAGAGCGATCGCAGCCGTGCCGATCAGGAGATTTCTGCGCCAGCCGTTACGCACGAAATATGCGGCAGCGAGCGCCGTGAGCAATGCAAGCGCGAGCAGATCGACCCAGCGCGGAGTCGTCCGGAGCGCACCTTCGCGCAGCGATTGCGCTGCGAGCGCCTGCACCACGACACCGGGGAGGGCTTGGTAGACCGGCACTGCTTTGATGTCGGTGAGCTCGAGCGCCGTCGGGCCGATCACCACGGTCTTGTCGTAGAGCGCGGCCGGATCGATGCGGCCGGCCAGCAGATCCACGTACGAGAGATACGTGAACGACGCGGGTGAAATCGAATAATCGATCGGCGCTTCACCTGTCGCCGCATCGGATCCTGCAATCACTGCAACTGCAGACGGCACGGTCGTGCCGCCGAAGGCCCAGGTTGCGGCCATCGAACGGATCAGGCCGTCCTTGTCAGGTCGGAAGTTGACGCCTCCCAGAGTGACATGGCGGCTGAAGCGCTCCAGCGGACGCGTGTAGACCATCTTGCCGGCGACGCCTTCGTCGGGCTGAAAGAATGCCGGCAGCACGATCTGCGAAGGCTCGAACAGCTGCAGCGCCGATTCGAGCAGGCCATCGTCCTCGGCGCCGGTGTGCGCGCTGAAATCGACGTCGACGAAGACGCGGCGAGGTTCGGCTGCGGCGATGGTTTCGAGCAGGCGCGCGTGATAGCGGCGCGGCCAGGGCCATTGCCGCAGATCGGCCAGACTGCGCGCGTCGATGCCGACGACCACGATGTCCGATGCGACCTCCCGCTGCAGCAGGCGCGATCGCGTGTCGGCGACGCTGCGTTCAAAAGGGGCGAGATATCCCGCCGCGCCCAGCAGCAGGGTGAACACCAGTATCGTCAGTGCGACGAAAGGCCAGCGATGGGCACGGCCGATCACAGTCATCAGTCGCGCTTGCGACCACCGAGCAGGCCGCCGAGGCCGAGATCCAGGTCGATGCCGCCGGAGCCGACATCGAGACCGACGTCGACCGGGCCGACGCCGACATCGGCGCTCACGCCGCTGCCCACATCGACTCCAACCGCAGCGCCGACATCCGCACCTGCGAGGCTCGTGTCGAGACCAACGTCGACTGTGCCGGCTCCAGCATCAACCGCCGCGCCTGCGCCTACATCGACCGGCAGGCCGACAGCCGCGACGCTCGTGTCGACGCCGACATCCACCGTGCCGGCCGGAAGATCGGCCGCAGCTCCGACACTCGTATCGACTGTTACAACATCGGCAGCGGCAACAGAAGCGCCGACATCAATGTCAGCAGTGCCCGCAGTCACGTCGACTACGGCGCCCACGCCTGCGTCAACGCTGACAGGCACGTCAACGACGACGCGTGCATCGATGTTCGCGACAACGTCAGTCGTCGCGACAACCGTGGAGTTGGTGTCGAGCGTATCCACGATCCGAGCGCGCTCGGTCGGAGTCGCGACATCGCCAAGGTCGACGTCGTCAGTCGTCGCGACATTCACTCGCGGCGCTGTAGCCGTGTCGCTGTTACGGGCGACCGTCGTGGCGGTGTCTGGAGTCGGGGAATCCGCTTGCTGCCGCGCGGCCAGCTCCGGATTGCGTCGCGTATCGCCGCCGCGCACGGCGTTCAGTCGCAGTACGCTGATGCTGACGTCGTTGCGGCGGCGGATCGCAATCTCGCCAGCGTCCAGGTCGACCACGTCGCTGTCGTCGCTGGCGCGCACTTCGAGGTGACCTTCGAACAGCGCGATCGTCGTGCTGTCATCCTGCGCGGCGACGTTGAACTGCGTGCCTTTGATCACCGCGACCAGATACGGCGCTTCGACGCGCAGGCGCGTGCCGCTGCGCTTGCCGATGTTGTAAAACGCGTTGCCGCGGACCTGGATGATGCGCTCGACGAGGCCGTCCTCGGCCGCGCTCTCGGGAATTTCCAGTTCGGTATTGCCGGCAGCAGCGAACGTGCTGTTGCCCTGGCGAAGCTCGACTGCGCCATCGGCGCCGGTGCGCACGGTTGCAGGCAAATGCAGGATCGCGCCAGCCGACAGCGGCACGGTCATGCCGGCCATCGTCGCGCTCACAGTGCCGTGCACGGTCGCGACGACGACATCGCCACGCGACGCAGTCGCAGCAGCTGTCATGGACAACGGCATGCAGGCCAGCACGGCGGCAAGGAACGCCCGGGCCACGAACCGTGACGGGCTTCGCAAACGCTGGAACATCGAGGAGCTCTCCCCTAGCACTTTCGCGATCCTAATGGTGGAGCGCGTCTGCAGATGTGAGGGTGGTCGCAGCACCGGGATAATGCGTCGGCAAAGATACCCCGCGACGAAATGAGAACGGCGTCAGATGTTTCATAAGGCGTTCACATCGCGGGTTACGTCAATAGCATCCAGAGCTGTTGTCATAACCGCCATTGCGTTCGGCAGCGCGGCAGCCCTTGCTGTTGACGAGCCAACGCTGAACGCCACCGTCATCGACGGCTCGCGCGCCTACACGCCGACGCAGCTGTTCGCTGCGTACCGCGATCACCTCGGTCGCCCGATCAACACCTCGAACGCGCAGGCGATCATCACGCAACTCGAAGCGCTGTATCTGCGCGACGGCTACTCGCGGCCGGAGTTCCGGCTCGACGAGGAGCTCGCTGCCAGCGGCATCCTGCGCATCGAAGTTTTCGAAGCGCAGATCACGCGCGTCGTTTTTTCCGGCGATGCCGGTCCGTATGACACCCGCCTCGAAGAGCTGGCGAGCGAGCTGAGTCTGCGCGTCCCGTTGCGAACCGCCGACCTGCAGACGGCGCTGCAAGCCATGCGCGAGTTGCCGGGCCTGACGGTTCGTGCGAGCACGCGCCGCGACGAGTCGCGCCGCAACTCCTACGCGCTGACGGTCGCGACCGAATACAAGCCTTTCGATGCGAGCGTCCAGCTCTCGAATCGCGGCACGCGCGAGATCGGCCCGATGTTCGCCATCAGCCAGGTCGTCGCGAACAGCATGCTCGGCTGGCGCGAGCGCCTCGGCGTGTTCGCCTCGGCTGCGACCGACCCGGACGAGTATCGCGGCGGCGGCGTGTTCTTCGACGTGCCGGTGACCGAAGCGGGCACGCACCTGACGACCACTGTGTTCAAGACACAGTCGAACCCGACGGAGCTACCCGACCGCGACGATCGCTACGATCGGGAACGCATGTCGCTGCGCGCTGCGGGCACGCTCAATGCCGACACGGCGGCCAAGTTCGGCTGGTCGGCGGGATTCGACTGGGACGACCTGGACATCACCCGCGACGACGAGCGCCTGCGTACCGAGAAGCTGCGCGTCCTCGAGGTCGGCGGGCGCATCAGCGGTCGCATGGGTATGTCGAGCCAGTACTTGCTTGGCCTGCAGGTGCGTCGCGGACTGAACGGCTTCGGCAGTACGCTCGATGCGATGGACCTCGCGGACGATCCGCGCCGCAAAGACTTCCTGTTGACCAAGCTGCAGTTCACCGAGCTGATGCGTTTCGGGCAGCGCTGGAGCGTGCGACTCGATGCGTTCGGTCAGCAGTCTGCGTACGTCCTGCCCGACGGCGAGCGCTACAAGATCGGCGGTGAGCGTCTTGGTCGCGGCTTCGAAGTCACCGAGATCGCCGGCGACCAGGGCTTGGGCGCCAAGGCCGAACTGCGCCGCGAGCTGTCCTCGGCGGCGGCGGTGATGGGCAAGACGTCGTTGTACGGCTTCTATGACTTTGCGGCGGCCTGGAAGCAGGACCAACCGGGCAGGGAGTCGGCCGCGAGCGCCGGCATCGGCTTCGCGCTGGAATATTGGCGGCTTTCGGGCTTCATCGAGGTCGCCAAGCCCCTGACGCACGCCGACGTCGAAGGCGACCGCGACGCCAAGGTGTTCGCCGAGGTCAAGTTGAAGCTTTAGAATCCCGCGCCTGCCATCCGCGGGAGAGCATTCTTGACCGAGAGTTCAGCGAGCGGCGCCGTCGACGGCGCCATCCAGGCCGACGTCGTCATCGTCGGCGCCGGCCCCTGTGGCCTGTTCCAGATCTTCGAGCTGGGCCTGCTCGGCATCCACGCGCACATCGTCGACTCGCTCAAGCATCCGGGCGGGCAGTGCAGTGAGCTGTATCCGGAGAAGCCGATTTACGACATCCCGGCGCTGCCGATCTGCGGCGCCCAGGAGCTGGTCGACCGCCTGCTGCAGCAGGCGAAGCCCTTCAACGCACAGTTCCACATGGGCGAGGAAGTGACCGAGCTGCAGGTGTTGCCGGATCACACGTTCCTGCTCGTCACCTCGCGCGACACGCGCTTCCACGCGCGCACCGTGATCATCGCGGGCGGGCTCGGGTCGTTCCAGCCGCGTCGCCTCGGGCTGGAGGGCAGCGAAGCGTTCGAGGGCCGGAACATCCATTACAAGGTGAAGAGCGCGAGCGAGTTCACCGGCAAGCACCTGGTGATCTTCGGCGGCGGCGATTCCGCGCTCGACTGGACGCTCGAGTTCGTCGGCAAGGCGCGCAGCGTCACGCTCGTGCATCGCCGCCCGGAGTTTCGCGCGCAGCCCGCTTCGGTGTCGAAGATGCGGGACCTGGTCAGCCACGGCAGCATGCGCTACGTCGAAGGCGTCGCACACTCGCTCCTCACCGAGGGCGAAGCCTTCCGCGGCGTGCGTATGAAGAGCATGGACGGCCAGATGCACGAGGTTCGCGCGGACCAGGCGCTGGTGTTCTTCGGCCTGCACCCGAAGCTGGGGCCGATCGCGCAGTGGGGCCTGGGGATCGATAAACGCGCGATCCACGTGGACACGGAGAAATTCCAGACGAACATTCCGGGCGTGTTCGCCGTGGGTGACATCAATACGTATCCCGGCAAGAAGAAACTGATCCTTTCGGGCTTCCACGAGGCGGCGCTCGCGGCCTTCGCCGTCGCTCACCACCTGAATCCCGCGAAGAAGGTCCCGCTGCAATACACGACCACCAGCCCGATCATGCACAAGCGGCTGGGGGTGCCGGACTAGCAAGCTACGGACAGGCTTGGAGTTTTTCGGGCTATTTAGTCATATCCAATCCATATTTCAGCGTTGCCCGGCGGCCGGCCTACAGTCGCCGCCATGTATCGCTACGATTCGATCGATCAGCGCCTCGTGGAGCAGCGCGTCGCGCAGTTCCGCGACCAGACGCGGCGGTTCCTCGCCGGGCAGCTGTCCGACGACGATTTCAAATCCCTGCGGCTGCGTAACGGCCTGTACATCCAGAAGCACGCGCCGATGCTGCGCGTCTCGATTCCGTACGGCCTGCTGTCGACAGCGCAGGTTCGCGTGCTCGCGCGCGTCGCGCGCGAATACGACCGCGACTACGGTCATTTCACGACGCGGCAGAACATCCAGTACAACTGGCCGAAGCTGGAGCAGGTGCCGGACATCCTGGCGCTGCTCGCGACGGTCGAGATGCATGCGATTCAGACCAGCGGCAACTGCATCCGCAACGTGACCGCCGATCATCTCGCCGGCGTGGCGCCGGACGAGCTCGAAGATCCGCGACCGTGGTGCGAATACATCCGGCAGTGGGCGACGCTGCATCCCGAATTCTCGTACCTGCCGCGCAAGTTCAAGATCGCAGTGACCGGCTCGCCGCAGGATCGCGCGGCTTCGCGCGTGCACGACATCGGCTTGCACCTGGTGCGCAATGCAGCTGGCGAAGTCGGGTTCGAGGTGCTGGTCGGCGGCGGCCTCGGCCGCGCGCCGATGATCGGCCACGTGATCCGCGAGTTCCTGCCGAAGCAGGATCTGCTGGCGTATCTCGAGGCGATCCTGCGCGTGTACAACCTCGAAGGTCGTCGCGACAACATTCACAAGGCGCGCATCAAGATCCTGGTGAAGGCGCTCGGCCCGCAGAAATTCCGCGAGCTCGTCGAAGCCGAGTTCGCGGCCGCCCGCGACACCGCACCGGTGCATGACGCCGCCGAGTTCGAGCGCATCCAGTCGTTCTTCGCCTCGCCGCACTACGAGACACTGCTCGACGAGAACGTCGAGGCCGGCAAATCGCGCGACTTCCGCAACTGGTACCGGCAGAACACGCGCAAGCACAAAGTTGCCGGCTATCGCGCGGTATTCGTTTCGCTGAAACCGCCGGATCGTCCGCCGGGCGACATCACCGCGGACCAGCTCGATCGCGTCGCGGACCTTGCGGATCGCTACTCGATCGGGTTCGTGCGCGCCACGCACGACCAGAACCTGCTGTTCGCCGACGTCCGCCAGAGCGACCTGTACGCGCTGTGGCAGGCGCTGCTCGAGCTCGGTCTCGCGACTGCCAACATCGGCACGCTGACCGACATGATCTGCTGCCCGGGCCTGGATTTCTGCTCGCTCGCCAATGCGCGCTCGATCCCGATCGCCTCGCAGATCAACGAGCGGTTCGACGACCTGGATCACCTGTACGACCTCGGCGAGATCCAGCTCAAGATGTCGGGCTGCATGAACGGCTGCGGCCACCATTCGGTCGGCCACATCGGCATCCTCGGCGTCGATAAGAGCGGCGAGGAGTGGTACCAGATCACGCTCGGCGGCTCGACCGGCGGCGCGGACGCGTCGCTCGGCGAAGTGATCGGCCCGTCGGTCGCTTTCGACGAAGTCGTCGATACGATCGAGCGCATCATCGGCGTCTATGTCGCCGAGCGTCACGAGGAAGAGCGCTTCCTCGACACTTTCCGCCGCGTCGGCGTGGCGCCTTTCAAGGCTCGAGTCTATGCGCCAGCTCATCAGGCGGCGTGAAATCGTCGGCGACGACTGGCGCTATGCGGACGAGGATCCGCAGGGGCGCGATCGCGCGCTGATCCTGCCATTCGCGCGTTGGCAGCTGGAGCGCAACCGCTGGTGGCTGTGGGACGGTCGGCTCGGTGTGCGGCTCGGCCCGACCGATCCGGTCGCTGCGCTCGCCCAGGATTTCCTGCGCGTCAGCCTGGTGGCGATCGAGTTCGGCGGCATCGCCGAAGGTCGCGGTTACAGCCAGGCGCAGCTGCTGCGCAAGCGATACAAGTTCAGCGGCGAGCTGCGCGCGGTCGGCAAGATCCAGCGGGATCAGCTGTTCTATCTGGCGCGCTGCGGCTTCGACTCGTTCGAGCTGCCGGAGGGTGCGGACCTGCAGGGCGCGCTCACGGCGTTTGATGATTTCTCCGTGGCGTACCAGGGTGCGACCGACGCGGGGTTGCAGCTCGAGCACAGAGTGTCAGCCTGAAGGCTGACCCACACTAAAATTGTGGGTCAGGCTTTAGCCTGACTCTTCCGGTATCGTTCGAACGATGCTGGTCGACTCGACTACCTCCGGATTCCAATCCCTCGCAGCGCAGCCCCGCGCGGCGTTGCTCATCGTGCACGGTCTCGCCGAATACGCCGGTCGGTATCGCGACCTCGCCGCGACGCTCGCCGATCGCGGAATCTCCTGTTTCGCCCACGATCAGCGCGGCCACGGCGGGCGCCCGGGCGCGCGCACGCATGTCGACCGCTTCGACGATTTCGTCGACGACCTGAACCTGGAGGCCGAATCGCTGGCCCGGCGCTCGCCTGAGCTGCCGATGTTCGTGTGGGGTCACAGCATGGGCTCGATCGTGGTCATCGGCGCCGTGCTCAGCGCGCGTCACAAGTGGCGGGGCGCGATCACTACGAGCAATTCGCTGGAGGTGTTCCGGCGCGGGCCGAATCCGTTGAACCCGGTCTTTCGTCTCGGCGCGCGCCTGTTGCCGCAGCTGCGCGTGCCGCTCGGACTGGACGCCCGCAAGATCTCGACCGACGAAACAGTGCAGCAGGCGTACGCGAACGATCCGCTCATTCCGCCGACGGCGAGCCTGCGCCTGATCGTGGAGTTCGCCGCGGCGTGCGAACGCTCCCGCCGCAGCGCCTCGCAGTTGACGTTGCCCTGGCTCGTCGTGCACGGCGAAGCGGACGCAATCGCGCCGGCGCAGGGATCGCGCGTGCTGTTCGATGCGCTGCGCTCGCAAGACAAGCAGCTCGTGATCTATCCTGACTTGCGCCACGAGGTGCACAACGAGCGTCCCGCGGAGCGGGCGAAGTTCATCGACCTGCTGAGCGGCTGGATTCTCGCGAGGGCCTGAGGAAATGGAACTTGAGAATGGCGTCTGCATCGTGACCGGATCGGCGACGGGCATCGGCGCCGCGTGCGCAATTCAGCTCGCACAGCGCGGCTGTCGCACCGTCATCAACTACACCAAGAGCGAGACCGAGGCGCGCGCGACGCTGCAAGCGTGCGAGAAGCACGGAACGGAAGCTCTGCTGGTGCGGGCGAACGTCGCCGAGGATGCGGACTGCCGGCGCATGGCTGAGGCCGCGGTAGCCAAGTGGGGCCGCATCGACGGACTGGTGAACAACGCGGGTACGACGAAGGTCGCGTTCAATCACGCCGACCTGAATGCTTTGAGTGCGGCGGATTTTCAGCACGTCTACGGCGTCAACGTCGTCGGCGCTTTCCAGATGATCCGCGCGGTCGAGCCGACGATGCGCAAGCAGGGCGGCGGGGCAGTGGTCAACGTTTCGTCGATCGCGGCGGTGATGGGTATCGGCACGTCGGTGGCTTATGCGGCTTCGAAGGGCGCGCTGAATACGATGACGCTATCGCTGGCGCGCGCGCTCGGTCCGCAGATCCGCGTCAACGCCGTGTGTCCCGGCTTCGTCGAGACGCGCTGGCTGCAGGAGGCGATCGGACCCGGCTACGAAGGCGCGAAAGCCCGCTACATGTCGAACGCGGCGCTGCAGAAAGTCTGCACGCCGGAGGACATCGCGCGCGCGGTGCTCTGGCTGTTGGAAGGATCGGACCTCGTCACCGGCGAGTTCATCCTGGTTGACGGCGGCGCGCACCTCGGCGGGTCGCCGACGAAAGCGAGATAAGAGTCGGCCGCTCAAGCCCGACCTGCAGCCCTGGCAGCCGACGCTGTGCAGTGACGCTGTAGGTCGGGCTTTAGCCCGACGCCGCCAGTCGGTTTTCCGCTACCGCCAGGTCCGCGAACTGCAGCGCTGCCAACCTCGCATACAACTCGTTCGTCTTTAGCAGCTCCGCGTGCGTGCCGATCGCAGTGATGCGTCCATGGTCCAGCACGACGATGCGGTCGGCCTTCAGCACGGTCGCCAGACGATGCGCGATGATGATCGTCGTGCGGTTCTGCATCAGCTTCTCCAGCGCCTGCTGCACGTAGCGCTCGCTTTCCGCGTCGAGCGAGCTGGTCGCTTCGTCGAGCAGCAGGATCGGCGGATCTTTCAGCAGTGCGCGCGCGATCGCGACGCGCTGCCGCTGGCCTCCCGACAGGCGCGCGCCGCGCTCGCCGAGAAAAGTGTCGTAGCCTTCGGGCAGCTGCCGGATGAATGATTCCGCGCCGGCGGCGCGAGCGGCCGCTTCGATTTCCGCATCGCTCGCACCGGGGCGTCCGTAGCGGATGTTCTCTCGCGCACTCGTGCCGAACAGCACCGTTTCCTGCGGCACGAGGCCGATGCGCAGGCGCAGGTCTTCGGGCCGGGCCTTCGCGATGTCCACGCCGTCGATGACGACGCGGCCGGACAGCGGGTCGTAGAAACGCAGCAGCAACTGAAACGTCGTGCTCTTGCCCGCGCCCGAAGGCCCGACGAACGCGACGGTCTCGCCCGGCTCGATATCGAGCGACAGGCGCTCGAGTGCCAGCGAGTCGGGACGCGACGGATAACGGAACGAGACATTCTCGAAGCGGATGCGACCCTGAGCGGGCGCGGGAAACGCTTCCGGCTGCGGCGGCGCGACGATCACCGGCTGCGCATTCTTGAGCTCGACCAGGCGTTCCATCGCCCCGGCGGCCCGTTGCACTTCACCCCACATCTCGCTCAGCGACGCGGCGGAGATCGCGACGTACATCGCGTAGATGAGGAACTGACTCAGCTGACCGCCGGTCATCTGGTCCGCGAGCACGCGATGCGCGCCTTGCCACAGCACGAACGTAACCGCGCCGAAGACCATCATCGTGCTGACCGCTGTCAAAAACGCGCGCATGCGGGTGCGGCGGATCGCTACGGCGAACGAATCCTCGACCGCTTTGCTGTACCGCTGGGTGTGCAGCGACTCGAGCGTGAACGCCTGCACGGTCTGGATCGCGTTGAGCGTTTCGCCTGCGAGACCGCTGGTATCGGCGATTCGATCCTGCGATTCCCGCGACAGCGTGCGCAGCCGGCGACCGACGATGATCAGCGGCCCGATCACCAGCGGAATGCCGATCAGGATCATGCTGGCGAGCGACGGGCTGGTCGCAATCAGCAGCACCAGCGCGCCGACCAGCTGGATCGCCGAGCGCAGCGTGATCGACAGGTTCACGCCGGCGATCGATTGCACCAGTGTCGTGTCGGTCGTCAGTCGCGACAGCACTTCGCCGGTACGCGTCACTTCGAAGAAGGTCGGGTCCATGCGAATGACGCGCGCGTAGACATCCGCGCGCACGTCGGCCACTACACGTTCGCCGAGCCATGTGACCAGGTAGAAGCGCAGCGCCGCGAACAAACCGAAGGCGACAGCGGCTGCGAGGAAAGCAACGAAGTAGAAATCGATCGTCGCGCGATCCTGCACGACCATGCCCTGGTCGATGACGTTGCGGAACGCCAGCGGCAGCACCAGCAACGCCGCGGACGCGATCAGCAGCGCACCGAGTGCGAGCACGAGCGTGCGCCGATAGTGCCGCAGGTACGGCCACAACTCGCGCAGCGGTTTGAGGGAGCGTCCCTTCGGGCGATCGATGATCTCGTTCATTTGTAGACCGGCAACTCCACGTCCGCGAACAGCGCGTCGACGTCGGCGGGTGAGGCGGCATTGCCGGCGCGATCCACCAGCCGACGCGTCAGGTGCGGTGCGAGCTGTTGCAGGAAATCGTACATGTAGCCGCGCAGCAGCGCTCCTTGGTGGAAACCGGCCCAGGTCATGTGCGCCGGGAACAGGTGCGAAGCGTCGATCGACACGAGATCGCCATCCTCGCGCGGGTCGACCGCCATGCTGGCAACGATGCCGACGCCGAGACCGAGCCGCACGTACGTCTTGATCACGTCCGCGTCGCGTGCGGTGAGCGCGACGCGCGGTACGACACCGGCTCGCGCGAAAATCTGCTGCAGCGACGACGGTCCGGAAAAGCCGAACACATAAGTGACGATCGGATGCTCGGCCAGCATCTCGATGGTGATCTTGGTTTCTTTGGCGAGCGGATGGCCCTGCGGCACCACGATGCGCCGATGCCAGCGATAGCACGGGCAGCAGCACGAGGTTGCCGAAGAGCTCCTGCGAGCCGGTGTTGATCGCGAAGTCGATGCGGTCACGCTGCGCCATGTCGGCGATCTGCTCGGACGTGCCCTGGTGCAGATGCAGCTCGACCTGCGGATAGCGCTCGCGAAATCTGCGGATCACCTCGGGCAGCACGTAGCGCGCCTGCGTGTGCGTCGTGCCGATTGCCAGCGAGCCGCGCCCGTCGCCCTTCTGTTCGTCGGCGAGCCGCTTGATGCTCTGAACTTCCTTGAGGATCTTCAGCGCGCGATCGATGACCCGCTTGCCCGCCGGCGTGATGCGCGTGAGCGTGCGGCCCTGTCGCAGAAAGATCGGAAAGCCGAGCTCATCTTCCAGCTGTTTGAGCTGTTTGCTCACCCCGGGTTGCGAGGTGTGCAGCCGTTCCGCCGCCGCCGTGATGTTGAGGTCGTTCTCGACGATTGCTGCCAGGTAGCGTAATTGCTGTAGTTTCATGCACTTAAGTGTAGCCGCAGACGCCCTGTCAAGTCATAACGGCCCCGCATCATGACAGAACAAACGGGTCTTTCACGGGTTATAAGGCGGTTGCGTAGAGTCCAGCTCACTATGAACCCGGACTCTCTGTCGCCCCGCCTGCAAACGCTCGTCCAGAACACGCGCGCAGTGCTCGAGCATGCCGTCCGCGAATACGGCGACGTCGTCTACTCGAACAGCCTCGGCGCCGAGGCGATGGTCCTGACGGACATCATCTGCAGCCACGTCCCCGAAGTCGGGATGTTCACGCTCGACACCGGCCGACTGCACGACGAGACGCTCGCGCTGCTCGATCGCATCGAGCGCCGCTATCAGCGCCGCATCGACGTCTTCTACCCGGATGCAAAGCTGGTCGAACAGTATGTGCGCGACAACGGCATCAACGGCTTCTACCTGGGTGTCGAGGAGCGCCAGAGTTGCTGCAGCATCCGCAAGATCGAGCCGTTCAAGCGCGCAATCGCCGGCCATCGTGCGTGGGTCACGGGCGTACGTCGCGAGCAGTCGCAGGAGCGGGCGCTCGGCGAGTCGGTCTCCTGGGATGAACGCTACGGCTTGTGGAAGATCAGTCCGCTGCTCGATTGGACGGAGCAGGACGTTTGGGCCTACATCAAGGCGCGCAACCTGCCGTTCAACGCTCTGCACGATCGCGGCTATCCGAGCATCGGTTGCGCGCCGTGCACGCGTGCGGTCGAGCCCGGTGCAGATCCGCGCTCGGGCCGCTGGTGGTGGGAGAACCCGGACTCGCGTGAGTGCGGCCTGCAACCGCGCCGGCGCGTAATTCCGTTGAAGGTCGAGCCGCGTCGCGTGGCTGCTGCGGTCACCTGATCCATGGACTACTTCCCAATTTTCCTGCGTCTTGCCGGCGAGCCGGTGCTCGTCGTCGGCGGCGGCGAGGTCGCCGCACGCAAGATCGATCTGTTGCTGCGAACGTCCGCGAAGGTCCACGTCGTCGCGCCAGAGCTCGTCGCCGGGTTGGCGAAGCGAGTAGCGGCGGGCGAGATCGTGCACGTCGCCGCCGAGTTCACGCCGGAGCATCTGGACGGCGTACGGCTGGCGATCGCGGCAACGGACAAACGCGCGATCAATGCGTGGGTCGCGCACCAGGCCGAGCGCCGTAACATTCCAGTCAACGTCGTCGACGATCGCGAGCTGTCGCGCTTCATCGTGCCGGCAATCGTCGATCGCTCGCCGGTCGTCGTGGCAGTCGGCAGCAGCGGCGATGCGCCGGTGCTCACGCGTCGTCTGCGCGAGCGGCTCGAATCGTTCCTGCCGCAACGTCTCGGTGCCCTCGCCAAACTTGCCGGAAAATTGCGTCCGACGATCAAAGCGCGCATCGAGAGTCCCGCGCGTCGTCGCAAGTTCTGGGAAAATTTCTTCGACGGCACGGTGGCCGCGGATGTGCTGGCGGGACGCAGCGTCGATGTTACGGACATCGCGAGCACATTGCGGACCGCGGAGAGCAGGATGCAGGCGAGGTCGTGCTGGTCGGAGCCGGTCCTGGCGATCCGGGTTTGCTGACGTTGCGCGCGCTGCGAGCTCTGCAGAACGCGGACGTGATCCTTTATGACCGGCTCGTTTCGGCGGAGGTGCTCGATCTCGCACGTCGCGATGCCGAGCGCATCAACGTCGGCAAGACGGCTGGCAGCGCACAGGTTTCGCAAGACGAGATCAACGCGCTGCTCGTGCAACTCGCGCAGCAGGGCAAGCGCGTGTGCCGGCTCAAAGGTGGCGATCCTTTCATCTTCGGCCGTGGCGGCGAGGAGCTCGAAGCGCTCGCTGCAGCAGGCGTGCGATTCGAAGTCGTGCCAGGCGTTACAGCTGCCGCGGGTTGTGCCGCGTACGCAGGCATTCCGCTGACCCATCGCGATCATGCGCAGTCGCTGGTGTTCGTGACAGGCCACGTCAAAGCCGAAGGCGACGACGCTCTCGACTGGGACCAGCTCGCACGGCCGGCGCAGACCGTCGTGTTCTACATGGGACTCGGGTCTCTCGAACAGATCCTGCAGCGTCTGCGCGAGCACGGCGCGCCGGAGTCGCGTGCCGCGGCGGTCGTGGAGCAGGGCACGCGTGCCACACAGCGCGTCGTGACTGGCACGCTCGCGGACCTGGCGCGCAAAGCGAATGAGGAAGGGGTTCAGTCGCCAGCGCTCCTGATCGTGGGCGAAGTGACGCGCCTGCATGAAACGCTGCGCTGGTTCAACGCGGCAGCCAATCCAATATCGAAGCAAGTGAGGCTCACAGCATGAGCATCCGCAACGGCCTCGCCGAGGCAATCGGCAACACTCCGCTGATCCGGCTGAGCCACTTCAGCGACCTCACGGGCTGCGAGCTGCTCGGCAAGGCCGAGTTCATGAATCCGGGCGGCTCGGTGAAGGACCGCGCCGCGCGCGCCATCATCGACGACGCCGAGCGCAGTGGGCGGCTGCTGCCGGGCGCCACGGTCGTCGAAGGCACTGCGGGCAACACGGGCATCGGACTCGCGCACGTCTGCAACGCACGCGGCTATCGGCTCGTCATCGTGATGCCGGACAACCAGTCGCCCGAGAAATATCAGACGATCGAGACGCTCGGCGCGCAGGTGTTGCGCGTCAAGACGGTGCCGTACAGCGACCCGAACCACTATCAGAAAGTGGCGCGCCGGCTCGCGGAAGAAATTCCGGGCGCGGTGTGGGCCAATCAGTTCGACAACACCGCGAATCGCGACACGCACGAGCTGACGACCGGACCCGAGATCTGGCAGCAGACGCAGGGCCGCCTCGACGCGTTCGTCACTTCGACCGGCACGGGCGGTACGCTCGGCGGCGTGTCGCGCTTCCTGAAGCGTCAGACGAACCATCGCGGCCGCAAGCCGCTCGCGATGCTCGCCGATCCGCAAGGCAGCTCGCTCTATCACTGGCTGCGCGACGGCGAGCTCAAGGCGACCGGCGCGGGCTCGATCACCGAAGGCATCGGCATCGGACGCGTGACTGCAAATCTCGAAGGCGCGCCGCTCGACGACGCGCTGCACGTGACCGACGTCGAGTGCGTGCGCACCGTCTACCAGCTGCTGCGCGACGAGGGTTTGTTCCTCGGCAGCACGAGCGGCGTCAACGTGGCTGCAGCCTTGCAGGTCGCGCGGCGGCTCGGTCCTGGACACACGATCGTGACGATCCTGTGCGACACCGGCGCGAAGTATCAGTCGCGTCTGTTCAATCGCAAGTGGCTCGCGGACAAGGGCCTGCTCGAAGCGGCGGGTCTCGACCAGTCGCTTGCGCCGAACCTCGTTCCGCCTGTGCAGCTTCCGCCCCGGGAGATTCCTCGTGTCGACGCACGACTCAGCGCTTAGGTTCGAGCGTCACCCGGTCCACACGGACGTCGTCATCGTCGGCGCCGGGCCGTGCGGGCTGTTCCAGGTGTTCGAGCTGGGACTGCTCGGCCTGAAGGCGCACGTCGTCGACTCGCTGAAGGCGCCGGGTGGCCAGTGCGTCGAGCTATACCCCGACAAGCCGATCTACGACATCCCCGCGGTGCCGGTGTGCACGGGGCAGGAATTGACCGATCGGTTGCTGGAGCAGATCCGGCCGTTCGGCGCGGGCCTGCATCTCGGCCAGGAAGTGACCGAAGTTACGCGGCAGGAGAACGGCCGCTTCCGTGTGGTGACAGGCGCGGGCACGGTGTTCGATGCCGGCGCCGTCGTGATCGCGGGCGGCGTGGGCTCGTTCCAGCCGCGCAAGCTCGATGTGCCCGGCGCTGCCGAGCTGGAAGGCAAGTACATTCATTACCGCGTGAAGGATCCGCGCGCCTACGCGGACCAGGACGTTGTGATCTGCGGTGGTGGCGACTCCGCGCTCGACTGGGCGCTGACGCTCGTCGATCACGCCCGCAGCGTCGTGCTCGTGCATCGTCGGCCGGAGTTTCGCGGCGCGCCGGCAACGGTCGCGAAGCTCTACGCGCTGCGTGACGAACATCGTGCCGACGTGCTGATCGGCCAGGCGAAAGAAGTCAATGCTGTCGACGGCGTGTTGAAGTCGCTGAGCGTGCAGGGCGCGGACAGCGTCGTGCGCCGTGTGGAGCTGGATCAGCTGCTGGTGTTCTTCGGCTTGCATCCGAAGCTGGGTCCGATCGCGAGCTGGGGCCTGGAGATCAACAAGCGGCAGCTGAGTGTCGACACCGAGAAGTTTCAGACGAACGTGCCGGGCATCTACGCGGTCGGCGACATCAATCATTACGCCGGCAAGAAGAAGCTCATCCTGTCGGGCTTCCACGAGGCGGCGCTGGCCGCGTTCGCGATCAAGGAATACCTGGAGCCCGGCAAGAAAGTGCATCTGCAGTACACGACCACGAGCCCGCTCATGCACAAGCGGCTCGGCGTCGAGTCTGCGGACGAGCAGGCAGCGGCGCGCAAGACCGGCAGCGGTTAGCTTCTTGCAGATAGAACCAGGAACACGCCGCTGGCGCGCGCGATGCGCTCGCCGCCGACGCTGAAATACACGTTCGCGAACGCCATGCGCGAGCCGACCTTCTGGATGTCGAGCGTCGTCTCGATCCAGTCGCCGATCTGCGCGCTCCCCGCAAAATCCACACTCAGGTTCGCCGTCACCATGCTCGTCGGCGGACTCGTCGACGTCGCGAGCCCGTAGCCGAGCGCGATGTCCGCGATGGATGCGAGCACTCCGCCGTGCAACGTGCCGCGCGCGTTCGTGTGCTTCTCCTGCACGCGCATGCCGATGACCAGCGACGCGCCGAAGCCCGCGCTGTACAGCGGCCCGATCGTTTCGAGAAACGGACTGGTGCGAAAGATCGGCGCGAATCCCGCCGGAGTGTCTGCGTGACTCATTGAACGCGTCCCTCGTTTGCGCTGTAGGTCGGGCTTTAGCCCGACAACTTATTGCCCTGCTCCCCTCCGCACCAATGCAAACTCCGCATCGCCGGTCATGCACCGTACGAATGGTGCTATCTTCGCCACTCGCATGAGCTCCCGGACTGACTTCGCGATTCTCGGCGCCGGCGCCATCGGCTCCATTCTCGGCGCGCACCTGGCGCGCGCCGGTCACTCCGTCACGATGCTCGTACGCGAGCGACGCGCAGCACAGCTGCGCAGCGACGGTTTGAAAATCAAGGGACTCGCGCAGATCGCCACGCAGGTGCAGGTGCTCACCGATGCATCACAGCTGCGCGGCGCAGATACTCTGATCGTCGCAATGAAGACACCCGGCACCGCGGAGGCGCTCGAACCCTTGCGCAACGCCGATATCGGTGTCGCCTTCTCGATTCAGAACGGCATGTGGAAGAACGACGCGCTGGCGAGCGTCTTCGGCGCCGAGCGCGTGCTCGGCTGTCTCGCGAACACCAGCGGCGAGTTGCTGCCCTCGGGTGAAGTGCTGTTCACGCGCAACGTGAACATCTACATCGGCGAGTTGCCCACCGGGTCGAGCGCTCGCGCCGAAGGGATCGCCCGGACGATCGATGCATCCGGTGTGCGCGCCACCGCGGTGCCGGACGTGCTCGCCCGCGAGTGGACCAAGTTCGTCGGCTGGGCCGCCCTGATGCTGATGTCGATCACGACGCGCGCCACCACGTGGCGCTACCTGACCGATCCCGACTGCGCGCTGGTGTTGACGCGTCTGGTGCGGGAAGTGGCGGCGATTGCCAAGGCGGCGGGCGTGACGCTCATCAACGAGGACACGTTGTTGCCGCTGCAAGGCATCTTGAGCGGATCCGGGGACTCGGCCGTGCAGGCGGTGCTGCAGGCGGGCCGCGATTTTCAGCGCAACGCGCCTGACCATCGCATGTCTTCGCTCCAGGACCTGGAAGCGGGCCGGCCACTGGAGATCCAGGAAACGCTGGGTTACGCCGTGCAACGGGCACGACAGTTGCAGCAGCCCGCACCGTTGCTCGACTCGCTCTACCATCTCGCGGTTGCAATCGATCGGACCCGCGATCTGACTCGCCGCTAGCCGGCAAAAAGCCACGCCTTTTGACGGCGTCGTCGAAAGGGCCTCGGCCGCTTTCGACAATAGGGCAGGTCCGCACTTGCGGTCCCGGCGGTCCAATGCTCTGATGACCGCCCCCTTTCACGGATTCCCAGGACGCTTTCTATGGAAGCTCGCCGCGCCTCGCAGCCGTCGTATCCGTTTCAGCTGTCGCTGCGCATCCGTCATCCCTCGATCGATCCTGCATCGATCTCGCGGGAGCTGCAGATCGAGCCCGAGCATTCGTTCCGCGCGGGCGATCCGCGCGAGTCGCGCAGTGTCGCGGTGACGTCGGTCCACGTCGAGAGCTACTGGCTGGCGACGCTCGATCTCTCGGCGCTGCTGCTCGGAACGCCCGAGACAGCGCTCGTAGCGGGGCACACGCAGGCCATCGCTTTTTCGGCGCTCGACACTGCACTGACCATCGTCGTCAGCAGCGTGTTGCGCCGGCATGCGCAGTTCTTTCACCGCATGCAGTCCGAAGGCGGCGAGGTGCGGCTGATCGTCGCCATATCGGCGCGCAAGTCGCGCGGCTTCACTCTCACGCCGCAGCTGAGCAAGGCGTTGAGCGAGCTGCGCATACCTGTCGACTTCGAGCTGGCGCATAGATGACCCACGCGCGTTGCCTCGCAGTGGCTGCGCTGACATTGCTCGCAGGTTGTCAGCTGACGCCTCCTGCTCCTGTGCCTCCGTCGCTGCAACTCATGGAATCGCAGCCACTCGTGCTCGCACCGGGCTGCGACGCCAGCGGCAGCGTGTCGGTCGAGTTCATCGTTCGCATGGACGGTACGCCGGACGGATTGAAGGTGTCGCCCGCGCCCGAGTGCGTGCGCGAGGCGCTCACGGCATGGGTGAGCTCGTTCCGTTATTTGCCGCCCGCCGCGGACATTCCCACCGGCGTCGAGTGGCTGCTCGTCTCCGCGCGTCGCGGCTCCTGATCCACACGAATCGGCTGCACTGCAGCACAGCACGCGGCCCTGCAACCGTGGCGGGCCCGTCTGTGTCTAACGGCAATGAAAAAGAAAATCCTGCTGGGAATCGTCGCGCTTGCTTTGATCATCGGTGTCGCGGTCTACGCGTCGACGCGACCCGAGCCTCCTGATACGCGGTTCACCGGCGCGTACGCGCTCGCGGACGGCACGCTGGTTTTCGTCACTCCGCGCGAGGGCAAAATTCTGCGCTATCGCCAGATGAACGGCGAAAGCGCGGTGCTGTGGCCGACCCGCGAGGGCGAGTACGAAGGCGGCGCAGGTTGGGATCAGCGCGAGCCCGTCATCAATCACTTCAAGTTCGATGCCGCTTCCGGCCAGCGCGGCTTCGACTGGCGACGCGCCGACGACAAAGTCGTGCAGGCACGCCGTATCGATCTGCCCGAACGCACGGAGATGTTTCCGAGCGGCGATCTGCAATTGCGCGGCAAGCTGGTGATGCCCGAGGCGTCGACGCAAGGCTCCGGTCCGTTCCCGGCGGTCATCATCGTGCACGGCTCGGAGTCGTACAGCGCGGTCGATCACTACTACGAGCCGTATATGTACGCCGCTAACGGCTTCGCTGCGCTCGCCTTCGACAAGCGCGGGACAGGGCAGTCGCAAGGAAAATACCTGCAGAACTTCCACGTGCTCTCGGATGACGTGGTCGCAGCGATCCGCTGGTTGCGCGCGCAGCCCGGGATCGACGGCGATCGCATTCACCTTGCCGGCTTCAGCCAGGGCGGCTGGATCGCGCCGCTCGCGGCGCTGAAGGACGGCAACATCCGCAGCATCCTTGTGGGCTACGGCGTAATGGTGCCGGTGACGGGCGAGGATCGCTGGGGCTACTTCTACGCGCTTCAGCAGAAAGGGCTCGGTGAGGAAGCGGTCGCCGCGGCCGATCGCGTCAACGCAGTAATCGAGGACATCGTCGATCGCGGCAAGAATCGCTGGAGCGAGCTCGGCAGCATGCTCGACGCCGGCCGCGAGCAGCCGTGGTTCGAAGGCGTGCGCGGCAGCGACTCGATACTGGGCACCGTCACCGACAGCAAGATGCCTCTGTGGGCACTACGCGTGTATTTCTGGTGGCGCACGCAGTCGCAGGGAGACACGCCGTTCATCGACCGGCTGTACGATCCAGTCGAGACGATGCACAAGTTGCCGACGCCCAGCTTGTGGATGCTGGGCGGCGAGGATTCGAGCGCACCGACGCCGTGGACTCTGCGTGAGCTCGAGAAGCTGCGGACCGAGGGCCGACCGGTGCAGGTCCGTGTCTTTCCGGACGCCGATCACGGCATCATCAGGTTCGTGCAGCAGGAAGACGGCGAGCGGCGTTTCATCGGCATCGAGCCTGACTATTATCCGGCGCAAATTGCCTGGCTGCGCGAGCACAGCGGTTCGTGATTCGCTTGTAATAGGGCCGCCACGCGAAATAAGTTAGGCTGCGCGGGTTCACGACGACCTGCGCGGCCCATGAAAAGAAAACCCGACGCGACGCCTTTCGCACATCTGCTTTCCCAACGCCTCACGCGCCGGCGAGTGCTCGCCGCAGGCGCCACGCTAGCGCCGCTTGCAGTCGCCGGCGGTGGCCTGCTCAGTGCGTGCACGACTACGCGTTCTGCGAGTCAGCTGTCCTTCAAGCCGATTCAGGGCAGCCAGGCGGACGCAGTGTTGTTGCCTCCCGGTTATCGCTACGACCTGCTGGTGGGCTGGGGCGACAGTCTGTGGTCCTCCGTTGCCAACCTCGACACTGCGCGACTTGCCGGCGGCGTCTTGCTCGAGCCGGGCGCAGCGGAACTGCAACAGCGCCAGTTCGGCGCGAATTGCGACGCCATCCATTTCTTCCCGCTCGACGCGCGCGGCGAGCGCGGCATCCTGTGCGTGAACAACGAATACACGCAGGACGAGCTGCTGTTCCCGCAGCATCCCGGCATGATCGGCGCGTTGCGTGGCGCCAGTCTCGACTACGTCAGAAAGAATCCGCAGGTCGTCGCTGTGGCCAAGGCCGCGCAGGGTGTGTCGGTCATCGAGATCGCACGCATCGGTGGCCGTTGGCAGCTGGTCAAGGACTCGCGCTTCAATCGGCGCATCACCGCCGAAACACCGATGGATATCGGCGGCCCCGCGCGTGGCACGGCGCTGATGCGGACGCCGGCCGATCCGGACGGAGTGCGCGCGCTGGGCACGTTCGGTAACTGCGCCGGCGGCGAAACCCCGTGGGGCACGTACCTGACCGCGGAAGAAAACATCCAGGACTACTTCGCGAATCTCGATCAGCTCAAGGCGCGCAGCGACGTCGATCCGCACATCCTGGAATCGCATCGCCGCTGGCGCATGTGGAAAGTGAACTCGCTGTATGCGTGGGAAGCGGTCGACGCGCGCTTCGATCTGCCGCGCACGCCGACCGAGCCGTTCCGCTTCGGCTGGATCGTCGAGATCGATCCGCGCGATCCGACGCGCGCGCCGGTCAAGCGCACTGCGCTCGGCCGCTTCGCGCACGAAGGCGCGAGCCCGTTCATTGCGCACAACGGCCGTGTCGCCGTGTACATGGGTGACGACGACAAGTTCGAATACATCTACAAGTTCGTTTCCGACGGGCGCTTCGATCCGAAGAATCCGGCCGCGAATCGCGATCTGCTCGATCGCGGCACCTTGTACGTAGCGCGGCTGGATGCGAGCGGCCGCGGCGAGTGGTTGCCGCTCGTGTTCGACCCGAAGGGTCCGCTGAATGCGGCGGCCGGTTTTCGCGATCAGGGAGAGGTGCTGATCAAGGCGCGCGCCGCGTCGAGCGTGCTGGGCGCGACGCCGATGGATCGAACGGAAGATGTGGAAGCCAATCCCGTCACTGGTCGCATCTACGTGGCCTGCACGCGCAACGAGCAACGCAGCGCGGCCGCCCGGCGCATGACGTATGCCGGCCGTGAAGTCGAGGCCGGACCCGATGCCGCGAATCCGCGCGGCCCGAATCCATTCGGCCACATCGTCGAAATTCGCGAAGCGGGCGACGATCACACGGCCCGCGAGTTCTCCTGGGAGGTATTCCTGCTGGGCGGCGATCCATCCGGCGGACGCCTCGTCACCGAAATGACGCGAGTGAAGCAGGACAGCGCCTACTACGCGGGTTATGCGAACGCCGACGAGCTGAGTCCGGTCGGCTCGCCGGACAACATCGGCTTCGATCGCGCCGGCAACCTGTGGATGGTCACCGACGGCACGCAACCGCGCGGCGCCAACGACGGCTGCTGGGTGTGCCCGACGGAAGGTCCACAGCGCGGCCGTCTGCAGCAGTTCATGAGCGGCCCCGTCGGCGCGGAAATCTGCGGCTGCCAGTTCACGCCGGACTCAGAAACGTTGTTCCTCAGCATCCAGCATCCGGGCGAGGGCGGCACGGTCGCGGAGCCGCGCAGCCATTGGCCCGACGGACCGGGCACGCAGCCAAGATCGAGCGTCATCGCGATCACACGCGAAGGCGGAGGAACGATCGGCAGCTGACGGCGCGTCGCGCCGTCATCCCCGCGCACGCGGGGATCCACTCTTACAGCACTTTGCCCGGATTCATGATGCCGTTCGGGTCGATCGCCTGCTTGATCGAGCGCATCAGCTCGATTGCGACCGGGTGCTTGTAGCGCAGCAGTTCGGCGCGCTTCAGCTGGCCGATGCCGTGCTCGGCGCTGAAGCTGCCGCCGTAGCGTGCGACCAAGTCGTGCACGGCGCGATTCACCTGCGGCGCCAGTCGCAGGAATTCTTCGTCGCTGCCGCCGAGCTGCGGACTCAGGTTGAAATGCAGGTTGCCGTCGCCGAGGTGGCCGTAGGAGACCAGTCGTGCGCCCGGCGCGAGCCCGGCAAGCAGTGCGGCGCCCTCGACGATGAAACGCGGTAGCTCGCCGGTCGTCACCGAGATGTCGTGCTTGATGCTCGCGCCTTCGCGCCGCTGCGCTTCGGGAATCGATTCGCGCAGCCGCCAGAACATCTCGCGCTGCGTCTCGCTCGACGCGATCGCTGCGTCGGCGATCTCGCCGGCCTCCATCGCGGCTGCGAGCTCGGCTTCGATGCTCTCGCGCGCCGCCGCGGCGCCGCGGCCCATGCCGATCTCCAGCAGCACGTACCACGGATGCGGCCGATCGAGCGGATCGCTCGTGGATGCTACGTGTTGCAAGACCAGCTCGAGCGCGACGCGTGGCACGAGCTCGAATGTCGTGACCGCATCGCTGGTGAACGCGCGCAGTCGCGAGAGCAGCGCGACCGCGGACTGCGGCTCCGGCACGCCGACAAAAGCAGTGAGCTGCCACGCGGGACGGGAGAAGAGTTTGCAGGCCGCTGCGGTGATGATGCCGAGAGTGCCTTCCGCGCCAATGAACAGATCGCGCAGGTCGTAGCCCGTGTTGTCCTTGCGCAGCGGCTTGAGACTTTCGAGAACACGGCCGTCGGGCAGCACGACTTCGAGTCCGAGCACGAGGTCGCGCATCATGCCGTAGCGCAGGACCGCCGTGCCGCCGGCGTTGGTCGACAAGTTACCGCCGAGCTGGCACGAGCCTTCCGAGCCGAGGCTCATCGGGAACAGCCGATCGACCGACGCCGCTGCCGCCTGGATCTCGGCCAGCACGCAACCGGCTTCGGCGATCATCGTGTAATTCGCCGGATCGAGCGTGCGGATGCGCCGCATGCGCGCGAGGGACAGCACGATCTGCGAGCCGTCGGCGCTCGGCGTCGCGCCTCCGCAGTAGCTGGTATTGCCGCCGACCGGCACGACGCCGATCCGCGCTTCGTTGCAGAGCTTCATGATGGCGGCGACCTGATCGGTCGAATCCGGGCGGAGCACGAGCGCAGTCGCGCCGCGATAAAGCTTGCGATGATCGACGAGGAACGGCTCGACATCCGTCGGTCGATCCAGATAGCCGTGCGGTCCGACTATCGCGCGCAGGCGATCCAGTGTTCCAGCATCGATATTCATCGAGCGCTCACTGCGGCAGCGACCAATTCGCAGGCTGTGCGGCGAGCGCTTCGAGGTGCGCACCTTCCACGATCTGACCATCGGCGATCTTTTGATCGCGCAGGAGGCACGCGAAGCGCTGATCGGTATCCGCCGCGCCTGTCTGCACCGTCCCGCCGATCAGATGTTCGTTGTCCGCTCGGGTATCGACGGTCACGTTGAACACGGAGCGTAGCGGCAGGCCGCGCTTCTCGAGCAGGAATTTTTGACAGAACAGCTGTGGGCAGACCTGCTGCGCCTGGGTCGACTCGATCGGATCGCAGCCCTTTACGACGATGGCCTTCGTCGAGCGCAGCAGCTCCGGCTCGCGAAGGTTTTCGAGCAGCGAGAAGAGGCCCCACAGCGCGATGCCGAAGAGGGCGGCGACGATGACCAGGCGGAGAGGGAGCACGGGGCAAGGATGTCAGGCTGAAGCCTGACCCACAACCCGCGCAATCAAAGCCCTGGCTACACCTGAGCTGGCGCGGAGGGCGGCGATGCGCTCTTCGAGCGGCGGGTGCGTCATGAGCAGGCGCTTCAGGCCCTGGCCGAGCGTGCCGCTGATGCCGAATGCGGCCATCTGGTCCGGGAGCGGCTGCGGATGCTGCTGACGCAGGCGCTCCAGCGCGCCGATCATGGAGTCGCGGCCTTCCAGCTTCGCGCCACCGGCGTCGGCGCGGAACTCGCGCTGCCGCGAGAACCACATCACGATCATGCTCGCGAGGATGCCCAGCACCAGCTGCGCGATGATCACGGTGACGAGGAAAGCGGGACCGTGCCCGCGCTCGGTCTTGAACACCACGCGATCGATCACGTAGCCGATGACGCGCGACAGGAAGATGACGAACGTGTTCACCACGCCCTGGATCAGCGTCAGCGTCACCATGTCGCCGTTCGCGACGTGGCTGATCTCGTGGCCGAGGACGGCTTCCGCTTCCCGCCGCGACATGCCGCGGAGCAAGCCGGTGCTGACCGCGACCAGCGCATTGTTCTTGCGCGGACCGGTTGCGAACGCGTTCATGTCGGGCGCATCGAAGATGCCGACTTCCGGCATGCCGATGCCGGCGGCTGCGGCCTGACGCCGCACGGTCTCCACGAGCCACGCCTCGTTGGCGTCGCGCGGCTGCTCGATGACCCGTACACCCATCATGCGCTTGGCGATGAACTTGGACATCGCCAGCGAGATCAGCGAGCCGCTGAAGCCGAGTACCGCCGAGAAGATCAGCAGGGCGTTCAGGTCGAGCCCCACGCCCTGCTCGTCGAGGATGCGGTCGACGCCGAACACCCGCAGGGTGACGCTCAGGACGAGCAGGATCGCCACGTTGGTGGCGACCAGAAGAAAGATTCGTTTCATCGAGATCTCATAGAAGCCCGGCAACTGAGGGCCATATGAGGTCAGACCGTGCGGGATTCAATGGGTTCGGGCGGGGATGCCCGACCCGTCAGGCGTCGTCGCGGTCGCTGTAATCGTCGTCGAGGTCCTCGTCGTCGTCGTCGTCCCAGTCGTCGTCGTCTTCGTCCTCGTCCCAGTCGTCCTCGTCTTCTTCCTCCTCTTCCTCCTCCTTCTTGTCGGCATCGTCGTCGCTCGCCCAGCCCTCCGGCTCCGAGGCGCGCTCCAGGTCGAGCTCGTGCCAGGTATCGAGGTCCATCTCCTCGATGTCGCCGTTCTCGTACTGGACTTCGATGATCTCTTCGTCCGGATCGACCGACAGCACCCGGAAGATCTCGTTCTCTTCGAGATCCTCAAACCACTGTCCCTGAACCGGGTCGTAGTCTCTGGCCACGCAAACACCTCAAAAAAGCCAGGCGACGGGAGCAACTGGCCGCGGAATATTAGGGGCATTCGCAGTGACTGCCAAGCGTGGAGCGCGCATCGCCCGCCGCGTCCGCAATCCCTGGACCGTGCACTGGTTTTCAGCTGCAAAGCGTTCTGGGTTGAGGTAATAGTGGCATGAGCCATGACCGCCGCCACGCACCCTTCCTCCGCCATGCCGCTGCTGCGCGCGCGCCGCATCGTCGTCAAAGTCGGCTCGGCGTTGCTGGTCGATGCGCAAGAAGGTTCGCCGAACCGCGCCTGGCTGGAGACGCTGGCGGCAGACGTGGCGGCCATTCGCGCCCGCGGTCAGGAAGTGCTGCTGGTGTCCTCCGGCGCAATCGCGCTGGGTCGACGCCAGCTCGGTCTGACATCGGCGCGGCTCAAGCTGGAAGAGAAGCAGGCCGCGGCGGCCATCGGCCAGATCCGCCTCGCGCATGCCTGGAAGGATGCGCTGGACCTGCATGGGCTGAGCGTGGCGCAGATCCTGCTGACCTTCGGCGATACCGAGGAGCGCCGGCGCTATTTGAACGCCCGCAATACTCTCACCACGTTGCTGCGCCTCGGCGCGATCCCGGTGATCAACGAGAACGACACGGTTGCTACTGCCGAGATTCGCTACGGCGACAACGATCGGCTGGCGGCGCGGGTCGCGCAGATGATCAGCGCGGATTGCCTGGTGCTGCTGTCGGATGTGGACGGGTTGTACAGCGCCGATCCGCGGCGCGATCCCGGCGCGCGCTTCATCCCGGATGTGCATTCGATCAGTCCGGACATCGAGCGCATGGCCGGCGGCACGACCTCGGCCGTCGGCTCCGGCGGGATGGCGACGAAGATCGCGGCGGCAAAAATTGCCGTCGCGGCCGGTTGCCACATGGCGGTGGCGATCGGCCACGAGTTGCATCCGCTTCGCCGCATCGAGGCGGGCGAGCGCTGTACCTGGTTTCATCCGTCCGTAACCCCTGCGACGGTTCGCAAGCAATGGATCGCCGGTGCGCTCAAGCCGGCGGGCGAATTGCACGTCGACGAAGGTGCTGCTGCGGCGCTGGGTCGCGGCAAGAGCCTGCTGCCGGCCGGTGTGACCAAGGTCGTCGGACGATTCAAGCGCGGCGACGCTTTGATCGTGCGCTCGCCGAGCGGCAAGGAAATCGCGCGCGGGTTGTCTGCCTACTCGAGTCTCGACGCGGAGCGACTGCGCGGCCGCCACTCGAGCGAGATCGAAACGGTGCTCGGCTTCCACGGCCGCGACGAGATCATCCACCGCGATGACCTGGTGATCACCGGGTGACGGCGGTTACCTTCGGTTGATCGGGATGTCGAAATAACGCGACGCCGGCGGATCGCTGGCCGGGTACGTGTCCTTGAGCTGCTTGTCGATCGCCGGCTCGCTCCCGGCGAGCGGATGTTTCAGCCGCCAGCGCCGGGCGATACCGCGGCAGGCAGGCGTTGCGATCAGCACGACCGCACTCAGCAGCGCCACTGTCTCCAACATATCGAAAGCAGAGCGGCGCGCTTCAGTGCGGGGCATGAGGTATCTCCTGGAAGGCTCACCATCAGACGCATCCGGCGCGCTGCCGGTTCCGGCCAGGCGCCGCTCACAGCTTCGGCGGCACGATGGGATGCGAGCTCGACAGGCCGCCGTCGACCGGGAATGCCTGGCCGTTGACGTAGGAGGCGTCGTCGGAGGCGAGGAACAGCGCCATCTGCGCGATCTCGACCGGTGCACCGGCGCGGCGCAGCGGATTGAGCTGCCCGATCTTGTGATCGGTGCCGCGGGCCTTGGCGTGCTCGAAGATCGGTCGCGTCATGCCGGTCTCGATGAGACCCGGGCAGATGGCATTGATGCGCACACCGCTGCCGCTCAGCTGGTACGCGGTCGTCTGCACCAGGCTGACGACACCTGCCTTGCTTGCGCTGTACGGCGAACCGCCCGCACCGGATCGCAAGCCCGCGACCGATGCCGTGCAGATGATCGAGCCACGCTTGCGCGGCGTCATGACGCGTGCAGAGTGCTTCACCGCGAGGAAGGTGCCGATGAGATTGATCTTGAGAATTTCGGCCCAGTGTTCCGGAGTCTGTTCCTGCAACGGCACCATGCCGCCGCTCACGCCCGCGTTGGCGTAGAACACATCGAGCGCACCGAACTCGCGCACTGCTGCATCGATCGCCGCGACGACGGCCGACTCCTCGGTGGAGTCTTTGACGAACGCCAGCGCTTTCCCGCCGTTCTGCCGGATGGTTGCAGCTGTCTCTTCGACGCCCGGTGCGCGATCCAGCACGACGACGTTCGCACCCTCCTGCGCAAACAGGATGGAAGTGGCGCGGCCGATGCCGCTCGCGGCGCCGGTGATGACGGCGGTCTTGCCTTCGAGTCTTTTCATGGCAGACAGGGTAGCCGAAAAAATCGGATAATGCCGCGCATGGCTCCGGACTCCATGCTCCAGCAAGACTTCGGTCTCATCGCCGATCTCGTCCACGGTTACGCACAGGAACGGCCGCATCATCCTGCGTTGATTCACGACGCGCGCGTGCTGACGTATGGCGAGCTCGACTGCCTGATGGACCGCGTCGCTGCGTCGTTGCAGCGGGATGGCGTTCGGTCCGGCGATGTCATTTCCATCTGTGCTGCATCCTGCGTCGAGTACGGTGCGATCTTTCTCGGCGCGCTGCGGGCCGGCGTCGCCGTCGCGCCGCTCGCGCCGTCATCGACGCCCGAAGCGTTGGCGACGATGCTGGCGGACTGCGGTGCGAAAATCCTGTTCCTCGACGCGCCGATCGCTGCAGCGGTCGAAGGGCAGAAGTTGCCCGCATCGCTCCGGCGCGTCCCGATAGCGATGCAGGACTGGCTCGCGCCGGAAGGTGCGCAGCCGCGGCCGGTGCAGATCGATCCCGGCGCGCCGTTCAACATCATTTATTCGTCGGGCACGACCGGGACGCCGAAGGGAATCGTGCAATCGCACCGCATGCGCTGGGCGCACGTCCATCGCGCGTCGCTGGCGCGTTACGACCGCACGGCCGTGACCATCTGCTCGACGCCGCTGTATTCGAACACGACGCTGGTGAGCTTCTTTCCGACGCTGGCGATGGGCGGCACCGTCGTGCTGATGGCGAAGTTCGAAGCGCTGAAATTTCTGGAGCTGGCGCAGCGGCATCGGGCCACTCACGCGATGCTCGTGCCCGTGCAGTACCAGCGCATGATGGATCTGCCGGAGTTCGACCGCTTCGATCTGTCGAGCTTCCGCATGAAGTTCTGCACCAGCGCGCCGTTCGCAGCTGCGCTCAAGGCGGACATCCTGAAACGCTGGCCGGGCGGCCTGACCGAGTACTACGGGATGACCGAGGGCGGCGGCAGCTGCATCCTCTACGCGCACGAGTTCCCGGACAAACTGCACACGGTCGGTCAGCCTGCGCCGGGCCACGAGATCCGCTTGATCGACGAGCAGGGGCGCGAAGTGCCGCGCGGCGAAGTCGGCGAAATCGTCGGCCGCTCGCCGGCCTCGATGATGAACGGCTACTTCAATCAGCCCGGCAAGACCGCGGAAGCGGAGTGGCGCGACAGCGAAGGCAATCGCTACATCCGCACCGGCGACGTCGGCCGCTTCGACGAGCAAGGCTTCCTCACGCTGATGGACCGTCGCAAGGACATGATCATCTCGGGCGGTTTCAACATCTACCCGAGCGATCTGGAGAGCGTGCTGAGCAAGCACGATGCGATCAAGGAAGCGGCAGTGGTTGGGGTGGCCTCGCGGCAGTGGGGCGAAACGCCGGTCGCATTCGTGGTGCTGAAATCCGGCCGCGCGGTGTCGGCAGAAGAAATCCGCACCTGGGCGAACGAGCGTCTCGGCAAGACGCAGCGCCTGGCATCGGTCGAGATCCGCGAGATGCTGCCGCGCAGTGCGATTGGAAAAGTCCTCAAGCGCGAGCTACGCGATCAGTACGCTCACAGCGGTGCTTCTTCCTGACGCAGCGTGCGCATCGCGCGGTAGTAGTGGAATGTCGACCACGCGAACGTAAACACGATGATCGATAGCGCGTAGCGCAGGCCGTCGGCGCTCGCCTGCGCCGCGGGCACGCCCGATTCCAACAGATTGTTGTAGATCGTGTGGCTGATGAAGCCCGTCAGGATCGGCCCGATCCCGATGCCGATGAAATTCAGCACGAGGAACAGCAGTGCCGTCGCCACCGCGCGCTCGCGCGGAGTCACCAGGCGATAGGTCGCCGAGATGGAAGGCGCCAGGTACATCGTGCCGAAGGCGATGTACAGGAACAGGCAGACGAGCACGAGCGGCGTGTTGTAGAGCATGAACGCCGCCGCGGCGAAGGGCAGCGAGATGAGATTGGAGATCGCCGGCACCTTCAGCATGTAGCGCGAGTCCTGGTGCCGCTGCGTGAGCTTGTCGGCGTACGTGCCGCCGACGTACGTGCCGAGCAACCCGCCGATGCCAACGATGAATGCCAGCGACACGCCTGCTTCGGCGACAGTGAAGCCATGCGAGCGGATCAGGTAGGAGTTGTAGAACGCACTGACGCCGTAGCTCACGAACGCGTGCAGTCCCGAGGCGAGCGCCAGGTGCCGGAAGCTGCTCTTCGACACGAGCGTCTTGACCACGACCATCATCGGCGGCGCGTCCTTCACAGTGTGCGCGCCGCCATCTGCGAAGCCGCGCGGCGGCTCGCGAATGGTCAGCTTCAGGATCAGCGCGAGCACGATGCCGGGAATGCCGACGATCAGGAACGCGGCACGCCAGCCGTAGATCTGCGCGACGATGCCGCCCATCATCAAGCCGATGAAGGTGCCGCCATACACGCCCATTGCGTAGATCGACAGTGCCTTGCTGCGCCGTTTCGCTTCGAAGTAATCGCTGATCAGCGACAACGCAGGCGGGCTGCAGCCCGATTCGCCGATACCGACGACGACGCGCGCAGCGAACAGCTGCCAGAAATTGCGCACGAACGCTGTCACCGCCGTCGCAGAGCTCCAGATGAGGAGCGACCACGCGATGATGTTGACGCGGTTGCTCTTGTCCGCCCAGCGCGCGATCGGAATGCCGAAGGTCGTGTAGAACAGCGCGAATGCCGTGCCGCTGAGCGCGCCGAGCTGCCAGTCGTGCAGGCCGAATTCGTTCTTGATCGGCTCGATCAGCGTCGTGAGAATCTGCCGGTCGACGAAGTTGAACACGTAGACGACGAACAGGAACCACACGACGTAATAGCGATAGGACTCGCTGGCGCGGAACTCTTCCGGCTGCGCAGCGGCCGCGGCCTGTACCTGGCTCGTCTCGACAGCCATCCGACCCCCTGATGCCGCGATTCTTTGTTCCAGTCTATGTCTGGGACTGTGGTGCTTGAGCGTCGCCGCCGTCAGCGACATTTGCAATTCTTTACTGCGCGCCGCTCGCAGCTAGAATGCTGTCATGCAGGCCGAATCGAGCTCGTCGCAGGATATCACCGCACTGATGGATTCATTGGGGCGCGCCGCCGTGGGCGCGGCGCAGGCCCTGGCCCGCGCCAGTACTGCGACGAAGAACGCTGCACTCGCCGCAGCCGCTGCCGAGATTCGCAAGCAGCGCACAGCGATCCTCGAGGCCAATCGTAGCGATCTGCAGGCGGCGGCGCAGCGGGCGCTTTCCGACGCGATGATGGATCGTCTCGCGCTCGACGAGAAACGCGTCGCGGCCATGGCAACCGGCATCGAAGACGTCGCGGCGCTGACCGATCCGATCGGCGGCGTCATTGCATCCTGGACGCGTCCCAACGGCCTGCGCATCGAGCGCGTTCGCGTGCCGCTCGGTGTAATCGGTATCGTTTACGAGAGTCGCCCGAACGTCACTGCCGATGCAGGCGCGCTGTGCCTGAAATCCGGCAATGCGGTGATTCTGCGCGGCGGCTCGGAGAGCGCGAACTCGAGCCGCGCCATTCACGCATGCCTGGTCGCCGGCTTGCGCGCCGCCGGCTTGCCCGAGACCGCGATCCAGATCGTGCCGACGACCGACCGCGCCGCGGTGGGCCACATGCTCTCGGGCATGATGGATTTCATCGACGTCGTCGTGCCGCGCGGCGGGCGCAGTCTGGTCGAGCGCGTGCAGAAGGAAGCGCGCGTTCCGGTCATCGGACATCTGGAGGGCAACTGCCACGTCTACGTCGACCGCGATGCCGATGCCGCGATGGCGCGCGAGATAGTGCTGAACGCAAAGCTGCGGCGGACCGGCGTGTGCGGCGCGGCCGAAACGGTGTTGTTCGATCGCGGCGGGTCCGGCGCCGAGTCGGTCGTGCGTGCTCTACTCGACGCGGGCTGCGAGGTGCGCGGGGACGAAGCAGTGCAGCGCCTTGATAAACGGGTCACAGTCGCGAGCGAGCAGGACTGGTACACGGAATACCTGGACAAGATCATCGCTGCGAGGGTCGTCGATGGCGTCGACGCCGCCGTGGAGCACATCGCCCGTTACGGCTCGGCGCACACGGAATCGATCGTCACAGGCAACGCAGCGACGGCTGAGCGGTTTCTGGCAAACGTCGACAGCGCCATCGTTCTGCACAATGCGTCCACGCAATTCGCCGACGGCAGTGAGTTCGGCATGGGCGCCGAGATCGGGATCTCGACCGACAAGTTTCATGCGCGTGGACCGGTCGGGGTCGAGCAGTTGACCAGTTACAAATACATCGTGCGAGGCGCGGGACAGGTGCGGCCGTGAATGTTTTGCGTGGATTGATCGTTGCTCTTCTCGCGCTGACCGGCGCCGTTCATGCCGCACAGGATCTGGATGCGGCCGCGCTGGCCGCTGCGCTGGATAAAGCGCGCGGTGAGCACGTCGACGCTTTGGCACCCACGAATTTCGCTGCTGCCGTGCAAGCGCACGAAGCAGCGGTCAAAGATGCAAGTCGCGGCCGCAATGCCGACAAAGTGCGCACGCGAGTGCAGGAAGGCGAAGCCGCGTTGCGTCGCGCGAGCACTGCCGCCGCCGCTGCACGACAGCTCCTCGGCTCCGTCATCAAAGCACGCGAAGACGCGCTGACGGCGGAGGCGCCGAAGTTCGCGACGGAAGCGTGGCAGAAGGCAGCTGAGCGCTTTCGCGACGCGATGGCCGAGAACGAGCAGAACGACACCAAGAATGCGCAGCGACGCGCAGCCGAAGCGGAAGTGCTGCTGCGTGAGGCGGAGCTGATCGCAATCAAGGGCGGCATTCTCGACGAGGCCCGCGCGCTGATCGCGCAAGCCGATGAAGCCAAAGTCGCCAAGTTTGCGCCGCGCAGTCTGCAAGCGGCGAAGCGCTATCTCGCCGAGGCGGAGCAGGCAATCCAGCGCAATCGATATGACGTGAGCGAGCCGCGCAAGCTCGCCGCCCAGTCTCGCTACGAAGCGCGGCACGCGACGTACCTCGCGCAACTCATCGAGCGCGTGTTGAAGGAAGAAGGCGACGACCAGGCAGGTGTCGAAGGGCTGATCCTGTCGTGGGAGGAGCCGCTGAAGCGGATTGCGGCGGAGATGGAACTGTCGGCGCAGTTCGACAAGGGGATGCAGGCGCCGATGCAGGAGATCAATGAGCACGCGGGCCAGCAGGCGCAGGAAGTGCGCCGTCTCAAGCAGGAGCTGGACGATCGCGAGGATCAACTGGCAGCGCTGAACAACCAGCTGCAGCGTCTGGAGTCGCGGCTCGGCGGAGTTTCGGAGGAGCGGGTGTCACTGCAGCGGCGCGTCGATGCGCAGGAGCGTCTGCGCACGAGCGTGGCTGCGTTGGAAGCTTCGTTCAACGCTGACGAAGCACGCATCGTGCGGCAAGGCGACGACGTCGTGTTGTCGCTGCTCGGGATCAAGTTCCCGTCGGGCCGCAGCACCATCGATGCGAACAGCGCCGCGCTGATGAAGAAAGTGCAGCAGGGGCTGAACCTGTTTCCCGGCGCTTCGATCTCGGTGGAAGGGCACACCGACGCGAACGGCAGCGACTCGACCAACCTGATCCTGTCGCAGGACCGCGCCGACGCGGTGCGCCAGTACCTGGTGAGTAATTTCGGCGTCGACCCGGAGAAGGTCAGCTCGGTGGGCTACGGCGAAGCCAGACCGGTCGCGACCAACGAGACTCCCGCCGGCCGCACCCGCAACCGTCGCATCGACCTGGTGATCCACCTCGAGCAGCGCTGACGTTGCTCTTGCAACGAATCGGGCGCGGGCGGACGATACAGCGGTCACGCCCATCTGCAGGGAAGAGGGTTGCCAGCATGCGTATTCACGTCCTCGCTGCCGCCGCGCTGCTCACCGCTTCGTTCAGCCTTCACCCAGCAACTGATGACCCATTCGTGGTGCACGAGTGGGGAACATTCACCACAGCACAGGGCTCGGATGCCGAGCAGATCAACTGGGCGCCGGTTTTCAGCGTGGACCTGCCTGAGTTCGTCTACAGCGGCGCCGGCAACCCGGGCGGCTTCCGGGACGCCACGCGGGCATTCCGAGGCAAGGACGTGATCGCGCCCGTGCGCATGGAAACCCCTGTCATCTACTTCTACTCGCAGCAGGAACGCGTTGCCGATGTGCGCGTGCGGTTCGTGGGCGGCAATGTGACCGAATGGTATCCGCAGGCGACCAATGTCCAATCGCTCGCGACGAGTCCGCAGCCTGCGGCGCGCACGCGCGAGTTCGTGATCGACTGGGCAGGCGTGCGCATCCTGCCGCGCGATACCAATGAGATGTCGGCCGACCGGCTGATCCGCGGCAAGGAGCCGGCCCGCGGCAGCCACTACTATGCTGCGCGCGAAACGGACTCCAATTTCGTGCGCATGTCCTCGCCGCAGGCGAGCAAGGCCGTGGAGCACGAACGCCACTTGTTCTATCGAGGTGTCGGATACTTCAAGGCGCCGCTGTCGGTAGGTATCGATGCAGATGAGCAGCGTGTGTCGCTCACCGCGCGCGAGGCGGAGCAGATCGTCGGAGTGTTCGTCGTGACGGTGCGCAACGGGATGATGCGTTATCAGAACGTCAGTTCCGCCGTCACGAGCGCAACCTCATCGATAGACGTCAGCACGCAGCCGTTCGGTGCGTTGCGCGACGTCCGCGAAAGAGCTATGCAGGAGATGGCCGCCGCACTCGTCGAGCAGGGGCTTTATCAAAAGGAAGCCCAGGCGATGGTGAATACCTGGCAGGACCAGTGGTTCGCAGAGGAAGGGATGCGCGTTCTCTATCTCCTGCCGCGCGCCTGGACGGATCGCACGCTGCCCCTGCAAGTCGCGCCGCGCCCGGACAGCGTCGTGCGCGTCATGGTCGGCCGCGCCGAGATCATCACGCCGTCGGACGAGCGCAAGTTGCGGGACCAGGCTCTGACGTTCAGTCGCGGTGACGCCAAGACGAAGGCCCGGGTCGTTGCGAACGTCCGCGCGCTAGGACTGGGAAGGTTCCTGTACGCAGCAATCTGGAGAGTCGGCGCCACTACCGATCCTGCCCTGTCAAAGGCGATCTGGGAGTTGAACGAAGCGCTCAGTGCTCGTGAGGTTGAGCGCAGCGCTCGCAATTGACCCAGCCCGAGTCGCCGTTGACGTAGTGCTCTTTCTTCCAGATCGGCACGCGGTGCTTCACTTCGTCGATGATGTAACGGCAAGCTGCGAAGGCCTCGGCGCGATGGCGTGAGCTGACGCCGACCCACACCGCGAGGTCGCCGATCGCCAAAGAGCCGACTCGGTGCACGCACGCTGCCTGCAGTACGCCGAACCGCGCAACCGCTTCCGTGACGATGCGCTCGCCTTCCTTGTTCGCCAGCGCTTCGAACGTCTCGTATTCGAGGCGCGTGACTGCGTGTCCTTCGTTGTGATTGCGCACCCAACCTTCGAAGGCCGCATAGCCGCCCGCAGCCGGATCGGCCAGCTCGGCGCGATATGAGTCGGGCGTCAGCGGCGCCTGGCTGAAGGAGAACGCTTTCATCCGCCTGCCACCGGTGGGATGAACACGACGGTGTCGCCGTGCTTCAGCGGCGTTTGCCAGTCGCTGAACTCCGAGTTCAGCGCGACTTTCAATTGCGCAGGCCCCAGCTGGAACGGATGACGCTGCCGCAACTCGGCGTACAGCTCGGCCGGCGTGTCGGCGCTCGTGTCGAGCGTCTCATCGCTCCGTCCAGCCTGCTCGCGCAGGATCGCGTAGTACTGAATGCGAACGGTCTTGCCGGTCCTGGCTCGGGCGGTCTTGTCTCGAGGACGCAGCGCAGCCGTCGCCGACTCGAACTCTTCCACAGTGTTCACGTTGTCGAGCGCCTGCCGTTCGGGCAGATCGAGCAACGCGGTATCCGAATTGATCAGCAACTTGCGTGGGCACTGCTTGCCAGTCGCGATGTAGGCGAGCACGGGCTCGCGCGCCGCAGGCTCCCAGATCGCGCAAAGCGGTTCCGGCAGGCCGTCGTGCGCGCTGCGGTATGCCGTTGCAATCTTGTGTGGATCGCGGCGTGCGCTCAGGTGTTGCAACGTGCCCTCCGTCAGGAACGGCAAGTCGCACGCGAGCACCAACCACGCAGCCTTCGGATGCTCCAGCAGCGCGGCGGAAATTCCGGCGATCGGACCGATGCCGGGCTGACGGTCGACGATCTGGGGAAAGCCCGCGCGCGTCGGATCGTCGCGCTGATCCGGCCGCACCGAGACGAAACTCGCAGCACAGCACTTCGCATGCCAGTTCGAACGCCCAGCGCAGCTGCGGCTGCCCGTGATACTGGAGCGCAGCCTTGTCCGTGCGCATGCGCGTGCTGGCGCCGCCAGCGAGAACGAGACCGAAAAGCGCAGGGACCGTCATGACGGGCTCAACCGATATCGCTCTTGCCGCCGCGCTTTTCCACCAGCCGCGTTTCGGCGATGACGATGTCGTGCGAGAGCGCTTTGCACATGTCGTAGATCGTCAGCGCGGCGACGCTCGCGCCGGTCAGCGCTTCCATCTCGACTCCGGTCTTGTGGTGCACCGACACCGTGCAGCGGACGATCGCGTCGTCGCCATCCATGTCGATGGCGAGCTTGCAGCTCTCGATGCCGAGCGGATGGCAGAAAGGAATGAGCTCGTGCGTCCGCTTCGCCGCCATCGTGCCGGCGATGATCGCTGTGTGAAACACCGGCCCCTTCGGCGTAATGAACTGCTGTCCGCGCAGCGCTTCCGCAACAGCGCGAGGAAACCGCACGCGTGTTTCTGCAGTGGCCGTGCGCTTCGTGACGGATTTGTCGCCGACGTCGACCATCGTCGGGCGCGCAGCGGAATCGACGTGAGAGAACGAAGACATGTTTAACCGCCGATGTAGTACATCTCGATCTTGCGCAGCGGTTGCTCGCCGGCCTGCAGCGAGGAGCGCAGCTCGCTGTAACGATCGCCACGACGAGTCCAGGTATCGACGATGAGCGAGCGCAGCTCGTCGTCCGTTGCGCCTTCTCGCAGCGGCGCGCGCAGATCCAGCCCCGAACGCGCGAACAGGCAGGTGTAGAACACGCCCTCGGACGAAAGTCGCGCGCGCGTACAGCTGCCGCAGAACGGGTTCGTGACCGACGAAATGAAGCCGACCTCGCCCGCACCGTCGTCGAACGCGTAGCGTTCTGCAACTTCACCGTGGTAGTTCTCCTCCACGGCGTGCAGCGGCCAGCGCGCGCCGATGCGCTCGAGCAACTCGCGCGATGCGACGACGCGCTCGCGACTCCAGTGATTGCGCGTGCCGACGTCCATGTACTCGATGAATCGCACGATGACGCCGCTGCCGCGGAAGTGCTCGACCAGGTCGAGCGCAGTGTGATCGTTCAGGCCGCGCTCGATGACGGCGTTGATCTTGATCGGCGTCAGGCCCGCATCCTGCGCGGCGCGAATGCCGTCCAGCACGCGGTCGCGCTCCGCGAAGCCGCCGCTCATCTGCTTGAAGATCTCCGCATCGAGCGTATCGAGGCTGACGGTAATGCGATGCAGGCCGTTCGCTTTCAGTTCCGCCGCATGCTGGGTGAGCAGCACGCCGTTGGTCGTGAGCGCCACGTCCTGCACGCCTTCGAGGGCTGTCAGCTCGCCGACCAGCTCGGAAATATTCGGGCGCAGCAGCGGCTCGCCGCCCGTGAGCCGCACCTTCTTCACGCCTAGCTGCACGAACAGGCGCGTGAGGCGCGTGATCTCTTCGAACGACAGCCGCTCGGTCGACTTCAGAAAGCGGTAGTGCTCATGGAAGGTCTCCCGCGGCATGCAGTACGGACACCGGAAGTTGCACCGGTCCATCACCGAAATGCGCAGGTCGTGCAGCGGGCGATTCAGCGTATCGCGGGGCCGCGGCTGTACGGGCAAGGGGACGATGGAGGAGGTTTCTGACATTCGTGGCGCGCTCTATCACCACGAATATAACGCCACCGGGGTGCCGGCTGCGAGCGCAGCCGGGCCGGCCGGCAGCTCCACGAAGCCGTCGGTCCCGATCAGCGAGGTGAAATCCCCGGATCCGCGCGTCGGTTTGGGCATTGCCTGGCGCTGTGCCTGCGAAAACGCCACTTGCACGGGGATGAACAGCGACAGCGTCGGTTTCAGCTCGAAGCGGGTGGCGAGGGCGATCGACTCCGGCGGCCGGGATGCTGCTCCCAGCGACGTTTCCAGCCCCGCGTAGACGTAGCGCGCCAGGCACACCAGCGTCGAGACCGGGTTGCCGGGCAGGGCATAGACCGTCTGACCGCCCGTTCCTACGCCGAACCACAACGGCTTGCCGGGCCGCTGTGCGACCTTGTGAAAGACGACGCGCACATCCAGCTCTCCCAGCACCTGTGGGATGTAGTCGAATCGCCCCATCGAAACGCCGCCGCTCAGGATCAGCACGTCGTTCGCGCCGAGGTGCGCGGCCAGGCGCGTACGCAGGATCGCGGGATCGTCGGGCAGGTGATCGAGCGTCGGTTGCGCGAAACCGCGGCGTTGCACAGCGGCCATGACTGCGTAGACGTTCGAGCGATGAATCTGCCACTCCGCAAGCGGCTTGCCGGGCTCGACCAGCTCGTCGCCAGTCGATATCACGACGATGCGCGGCGGACGGGTGACGGATGCGTGCGTGCGCCCGTTCGCTGCGAGCACGGCGACTTCGGCGGGCCCGAGGCGCATGCCCGGCTGCAACAGCTCCTCGTCACGGCGCGAATCGGTGCCGCGTGCATGGATGTTCGCTCGAGACTCCGGCGCCGCGTCGGATGTCAGCTGCGCGACGCCGTCAGCGATTGCGATCTTCTCCACAGGAACCACGCAATCGCAGCCTGCGGGCAGCATCGCTCCCGTCATCACTTCGATGCAGTGCTCAGCGTTGCGCAACGAGCAGAGGCGGGGCGCCGGCCGCCTGCGTTCCGGTAATACGAAATGCACGCTGCCCGCGCTCGTACGCTGCAAAGGAGAATGCGATGCCGTCCATCGTGACGCGGTCGAACGGCGGCTGATCGAATCCTGCAACGATGCGCTCGCGCAGGATCGTGCCGACCAGCTCGGTCAACGGCAGCGACGTCGCGGGAAGCGCTGCCGCGTGAGCGCGGATCAGGGCTTCGGCTTCGGCGGGTGAAATCAGTCGGTCGTGACGCTCACTCACGTCGTGAGTGTGTCACGCGGATGGCCACGCGGCCATCGCCGGTAAGCGCGTGCGGGCCAGCTCAGCTGCGGGCTTTGAAGAGCCGCACCTGCTCGTTGAAGACTTTGGCCTTCGTCTGCAGCTCGTCCACCGCCGCGTTGTGCTTCTTCATCTGCAGCGTCTTCAGCTGCATCAGCTGCGCCGTCCCGGCGGCCTTGCTCTTCGTTTCCTGATCGAGGCAGACGCCGAACGCCGTCACTTCCTCGTTGTAGGTCTTGAACGCCTTCATGGCCTCGATCATTTCCGTTTCGGATGCGGTCTTGCCGTTCGGCATGGCCCCGGGGGCCTTCGGATAGATGCAGTCCGCGTGCGCGGCGATCGAAAACGACGCGAGGGCGATGCCCACTGCGGCGATGGTAATACCCAGGCTGGCGCTGATCTTCATAGTCCGTCTCGAGTGTGAGCCAGGCCGCCCGCGAATCGCAGACGGTCGTTACCGGCGTCATCGGCCGGCGGGCTCAGGACTTGAGGCGGAGCTAAGAAAACGCGCCGTGGTTCACATAAAGAGCCGTTCAGCTCTTCTTTTCGCGGGACTTGAAGGCTTTGACCTGTTCGTTGAAGCGGGCGGCGTGCTGTTCCAGCGCCTCCACGGCAGCGTTGTGGCGCTTGGTGTGAATCGCCTTGATCTGCTCGATCTGCTCTGCGGGAGCATCGGGGCCGGCAGCCTCGACGCGGGTGGCCATCTCCTGCTCCAGGCAGCTCAGATATGCCGTGACCGCGCCGTTGTATTCCTTCACGGCCTTCATGCCCTCGACCATCTGCTCCTGGGTTGCGGTGGCGCCGTCGGGCGTGTTCGCCGGCTCTTTGGGATAGGTGCATTCGGCATTCGCTGCGCCGGCCAGCAACAGCCCCAGTGCCAGCCCGGACAGGATTCGGATAGTCATTTGAGTAAGCCCCCTAGCGGCGAGGAATGGCGACCCAAGGCGTAGGACCGCTTCGCGCGTAATCTTAAAGCGACGCAAAGCCAGTTGGCTATGCTGAAAACGGCGACAGTCGGCATACTGCGCGCCGCCTATGTCCGGCCCCGAACTCGAAGCGCTTCGCCTCAGCCTGTCGGTCGCACTGCGCAGCGTGCTGGCCAGCCTGCCGTTGGCGATCGCGGTCGCGTGGCTGCTCACGCGCCGGCGTTTCGCGGGGCGTATGTTCCTCGACGCATTTGTACATCTGCCACTGGTTTTGCCGCCGGTCGTGGTCGGCTACCTGCTGCTGCTGACGTTCGGCATGCGCGGCCCGATCGGGCGCTGGCTGTACGAGCAGTTCGGCATTCAGTTGATCTTCACGACGGCCGGCGCCGCGCTCGCCACGGCGGTAATGACTTTCCCGCTGATGGTGCGCTCGATCCGCATTTCGCTGGAAGGCGTCGATCCGGGACTCGAGGACGCAGCGCGCACGCTCGGCGCCGGTCCGTGGGATCGCTTTTTTACCGTCACGTTGCCGCTCATGCTGCCCGGCATTCTCGCCGGCGCCGTGACTGCGTTCGCTGCGGGTCTCGGCGAGTTCGGCGCGGTCATCACCTTCGTATCGAACATTCCAGGGGAGACGCGCACGTTGCCGATTGCGCTGTACACGGCGCTGCAAACGCCCGACGGCGACGCACTCGCCGCGCGGCTCGCGGCGATTTCCTTCTCGCTCGGCCTGCTCGGCCTGTTGATCTCCGAACTCATCGCGCGGCGCGTGCAGCGGCTGCTCGGGCGCTGAAGGCCGGCATGTTCAGCATTCGCGCACTGAAGCGCCGGGACGGATTCACGCTGGACGTGGCGATCGAAGTCTCGACTTCGGGCGTCGTCGGCCTGTTCGGCCGCTCCGGCTGCGGCAAGACGACGCTCGTCAACATCGTCGCCGGTTTGCTCGCCGCCGACGAAGCGCAGGTCGAGATCGACGGCGTCGTACTCGAAGACTCGCGCAGCCGCACGCGCCTGCCCACCGAACGGCGGCGCATCGGTTACGTGTTCCAGGACGCGCGCCTGTTCCCTCATCTCGACGCGCTCGGCAATCTGCGTTACGCCGAGCGTCGCGCTCACGACGTCGAGAAGCGGATCTCGCTGGACTTCGTCGTGCACCTGCTCGGCCTGGAAGCGCTCCTGCAACGACGCGTGCAGAAACTTTCGGGTGGCGAGCGACAACGCGTCGCGCTCGGTCGCGCACTGTTGTCGCAGCCGCGGCTGTTGCTGCTCGACGAGCCGCTGGCATCGCTCGACATCGCGCGGCGCGAAGAAGTGTTGCCGTACTTCGAGCGTCTGCGCGACGAGCTTTCGATCCCGATGATCTACGTGAGCCACCAGTTCGAAGAGGTGCTGCGGCTCGCGACGCACGCGGTGCTGCTCGAACATGGACGCGTGGTGACGCAAGGCTCGCTGGATGACGTGAGCCTGCATCCCGATCTGCGCGCGATTGTCGGACCGGAAGCGGTGGGCTCGGTGCTCACCGGCACCGTCGAGGCTCATGGCGGCGACATAGCCGGCCTTGCCGCAGTTCGCGTCGGCTCGAACGTATTGCACGTCGCTCTGCGCGACGCACGCGCGGGAGCAAGCGTTCGTGTTCAGTTGCTCGCGCGCGATGTGATCCTGGCAACGGCGCGTCCGGAGAACATCAGTGTCCGCAACATCATGACCGGCACGATTGCGCGGATCGCCGGCGACGATGCCGACACTCACATGATCCACATCGATATCGGCGGACCGTTGGTGCTCGCACGCGTTACGCGAGCCGCAACAGCCGCGTTGGATCTGCAGCAAGGCAAGAAGATCTGGGTGCTGGTGAAGGCCGTGTCGATTCGCGGACACGCATTCGTGCGCAACCCGCCGCCGCGCAACTTCGTACTAGTCAGAAGCGAGACCGGAGAAAGACATTGACAGGATGAACAGGATGACAGGATGCAGAGCACGCGTTCGGGTTCTGTCTCTGACCATCCTGTTTATCCTGTTCATCCTGTCCACTCTTACCGTATCGGCAGCTCGCGCGCCTTCTGCACCGTGCGCAACGCGAAGCTCGAGTGAACGCGCGCGACGCCGGGTAGTCGGGTGAGATGCTTGCTGTGCAAGCGCTCGAAGTCGGCGGTGTCGGCGACGACGACGCGCACGACGTAGTCGTAGTCGCCTGTCATCAGGTAGCACTCCATCACTTCCGGAATCTTGCGGACCGCTTCCTCGAAGCGGCGCAGGTCCGTTTCGTCCTGCCGGTCGAGCGTGATGTTGACGAACACGTTCACCGGGCAGCCGGCCTTCTGCTGATTGATCAGCGCGGTGTAGCCCTCGACCAGGCCCGACTCTTCGAGTGCGCGTACGCGGCGCAGGCACGCAGATTCGGAAAGGCTCAGTCGCTCGGCCAGTGCAGCGTTCGAGACACGGCCGTCGAGCTGCAGGGCCTGCAGGATGGCTTTGTCGAAGCGGTCCAGTTTCATGCGCAAGAATCCGTCGGTATTCAGGTCTGAGGCGGCAGATTCTGCCACAGTTTCCTCAAAACGAGCCGATTAGCGCAGTTTCCTGCCGGTGCGTGCCACCAGAATATTCGCCGTCATACACCCCTCACGAGGTTGCGCATGCGCATCGGTGTCCCGAAGGAGATCAAGAATCACGAGTACCGCGTCGGCCTGGTTCCGGCAGGTGTGCGTGAGCTGGTTGCGGCCGGCCATCAGGTGCTCGTCCAGAGCTCGGCCGGTGCGGGCATCGGCGTCGACGACACGGCGTACAGCGCTGCCGGCGCGAAGATCGTCGCGACCGCGAAGGAAGTCTTCGACGGCGCGGAGATGGTCGTGAAGGTGAAGGAGCCGCAGCTTGCCGAGTGCAAGATGCTGCGTTCCGGACAGATCCTGTTCACTTATCTGCATCTCGCTGCCGATGCGGAGCAGGCGAAGGCGCTGATGGCGTCCGGCTCGACTGCGATCGCATACGAAACGGTCACTGCGAACGACGGCTCGCTGCCGCTGCTCACTCCGATGAGCGAAGTCGCGGGCCGCATGTCCGTGCAGGTCGGCGCCGCTTCGTTGCAGAAGGCGAACGGCGGTATCGGCGTGCTGCTCGGCGGTGTCCCCGGCGTGCCGCCTGCAAAGGTCGTGATTCTCGGCGGTGGTGTCTCCGGCACGAGCGCCGCGGAAATCGCGGTGGGCATGCGCGCGGACGTCACTGTTGTGGATCGCTCGCTGCGGCGGCTGCGCCAGCTGGATGCGATGTTCGGCGGCAAGCTGAAGACGGCCGCGTCGACCATCGAAGCGATCGAGTCGCTCGTGACGCAGGCGGATCTGGTCGTCGGCGCGGTGCTGGTTGCCGGCGCCGCTGCGCCGAAGCTCGTCACGCGCGACATGGTGCGCAAGATGAAGCCCGGCGCCGTGATGGTCGACATTTCGATCGACCAGGGCGGCTGCTTCGAGACCAGCAAGCCGACGACCCACGCCGAGCCGACGTTCGTCGTCGACGGCGTCGTGCACTACTGCGTAACGAACATGCCGGGCGCCGTGCCGCGCACGTCGACGTTCGCGCTCACCAATGCAACGTTGCCGTACGTGCGGGCATTGGCCGACCACGGCGTCGGCGCACTCGCACTCGATCCGCACCTGGCCGCCGGCCTGAACGTTCACCAGGGCGCGATCACCCACGAAGCCGTGGCGCGCGACCTCGGATTGCCGTATCGCCCTTACACGGCGCGGAGCGCAGCGGCTGCCTGATTTCTACGCTGATTCCCCTAACCCCCCTTGCCCGCGCCCCCGCGGGCTTTTTTTTGCTCGCCTTTTTTGCTTCTTTTTGTAGGTCGGGCTTTAGCCTGACTCTTTACGTCCCCATACTGTCGCGATGTTCGACCGCATAACAGCCACCAATAAAGCCATCGTTGGGGCGAACGTCGCCGTGTTCCTGCTGCAATTGTTCGGCAGCGGGCTCACCCTGTTCGCGCTGTGGCCGCTGCAATCCGGATTGTTCCGCCCCTGGCAGGTACTGACCTACGGATTCATGCACGGCTCGTGGCTGCACATCTTCTTCAACATGTTCGCCGTGTTCATGTTCGGCTCCGAGGTCGAGCGGTTGTTCGGAGCGCGCCGCTATCTCGTCTACTACTTGCTGTGTGTCATCGGCGCCGCGCTGATGCATCTCATCGTGGTCTCGGTTGCGCCCGGCATGCCGCTCGCGCCGACAGTCGGTGCGTCCGGCGGTGTCTTCGGCCTGCTGCTCGCGTTCGGTATGGCTTTTCCGCGCCGCGAGCTGATCATCTTTCCCATTCCCGTGCCGATCCAGGCGTGGCTCGCGGTCACGCTTTACGGCGCGATGGAGCTCTACCTCGGCGTGACGCAAACGGCATCCGGTGTCGCGCACTTCGCGCATCTCGGCGGCATGGCCACCGGCTTCGTGATGATCCGCTACTGGACGGCGCAGCGACGCAAGCCGCCCCGTCGCTAGCGATCGCCGCCGCGCAACTCGACGACCGCCTGACGCAGCGATTGCAGGTCTGCGTGTTCCGGCGCGATCGGCGTGCCGATGCGCAAGCCGATCTTCGGCCAGAAGCGGCGCGGCAAGCGCTTCCACACCTGTCGGTACTTGCGCGAGAACATCGAATCCCACAGGCCGGTCAGCGCCATCGGCACGACCGGCACCGGCGTTTCCTTGAGGATGCGCATCATGCCGGCGCGGAACTCGCCGATCTCGCCGTCCGCCGTCAGCCGGCCCTCCGGGAAGATGCATACGAGCTGACCGTCGCGCAGCTCTTCCGCGACGATCTGGAACGCGCGTTCGTAGACTGCCGGATCCTCTTTCGCCGGCGCGACCGGAATCGCCTTCATGCCGCGGAAGATTCCGCTCATCACCGGGATGCGGAAGATGGCCGCTTCCATGATGAAACGGATCGGCCGCGGGCAGCCGGCAGAGATGACCAGCGCATCGGCGAAGCCGACGTGGTTGCAGATGAGCAGGGCAGGGCCTTGTGCCGGAATGTTGTCCCGGCCGCGCGTTTCGAGCCGGTAGATGACGTGCACCAGCAGCCACGCGAGGAAACGCAGCAGGAATTCCGGCACCAGTCGATAGATGTACGCTGCGACGAATGCGTTGAGGATGCCGGTGAGCAGCAGCAACTCGACGATCGACAGTCCGGCGTTGAGTGCGATTGCTCCGAGAAGCGCGGCGACGACCATGAAGACGGCGTTCAGGATGTTGTTCGCGCCGATCACGCGCGACATCGCTTCGCGACGTGCCCGCTGCTGCACGAGAGCGTAGAGCGGCACGATGAAGAAGCCGCCGAACACGCCGATCAGGCCGAGATCCAGCAGCACGCGCCACGAGCCCGGCAGTGCGACGAACTGCGCCGCGGTCAGCGCCGTGCCGCCGGGTGCATCCGGCACCGCGAAGTACAGATCGACGGCGAACGCGGTCAGGCCGATCGAGCCGAACGGCACCAGGCCGATCTCGACTTTGCGACCGGAGAGGCGCTCGCACAGTAGCGAGCCGATGCCGATGCCCGCGGAGAACAACACCAGCAGCAGCGTCACGATCTGCTCGCTGCCGCCGAGCACGTTCTTCGCGAACAGCGGCAGCTGTGCGAGCACCAGCGCGCCGTAAAACCAGAACCACGAGATACCGAGGATCGACTGGAACACCGCGCGCGATTCGCGCGCGGCGCGGATGTTGTCCCACGTCGACGTCCACGGTCGCCAATCGATTCGCAAATCCGGCGCAGCCGGACGCAGCGACGGGATCGACATGCTGGTCGCGAATCCCGCCACGGCTACGACGATCAGCGCCGCGGAGATCGCGCCGATGCTGCCCTCGCGCCGCCAACAGCCCGGCCGCGAGCGTGCCGAGCAGGATCGCAAGAAACGTCCCCATCTCCACCAGCGCGTTGCCGCCGACCAGCTCCGTGTCTTCGAGCACCTCCGGCAGCATGCCGTACTTCGCGGGCGCGAAGAACGTCGAATGCACGCCCATCAGGAACAGCGCGCCGAGCAGCACTGCGATGCTGTGCGCGACGAAGCCCAGCGCCGCAATCGCCATGATGACGATCTCCGCCGCCTTGACCACCTTCAGCACCAGCGCTTTGTCGAAGCGGTCGGCGAGCTGGCCGGCGATGCCTGAGAACAGCACGTACGGCAGGATGAACAGGCCGCCGGCCATGTTGGTGAGCAGCTCGGGATCGAGCTGCGTGTACGACGCGGCCTGGTAGGTCGCGACGATGACGAGCACGTTCTTGTAGACGTTGTCGTTGAAGGCGCCGAGCGCCTGTGCGCCGAAGAACGGCAGAAAGCGTCGCTGTGCGAGCAGCCTGAACTGCGAGCCCTGACTCACCCTGGGAACACTCCCGCACCACCCGTTCGTGTTATGTGGCGGATAGAGTAACGTTTTCCGGCCTCGCCCGTCTTTGTGGGCGAAGGCAGCGAAAACGACCATGCAGGCAGTATCCGACGAACAATTGATCCAGTGGGTGGCCGACGGCGATGCGTCGTGCCTCGGCACGCTGTTCGAGCGTCACCACCGCGGGGTCTACCAGTACTGCCTGCAACTGACGCGCAGTCCCGCGGTCAGCGAGGACCTCGTCCAGGACGTGTTCCTGAAGCTGCTGCAGAAAGCTGCCAGCTACCGCGGCGAAGGCAGCTGCAAAGCCTGGATCTTCAACATCGCCCGCAACGTGACCTTCGACTACCTGCGGCGAGCGGATCGGCGGGTCACGAGTGACGAGGACGAAGAGAACGCCGCTCGTCTCGTCGATCATCGTTCGACCGAGCAGGTCGCCGCGGGTCAGCAGAACCTGCGGCTGGTCGCGCGAGCGCTGGCGGAAATTCCAGCGGCCGCGCGCGAAGTGATCTGGCTCGGGCGCTTCGTGTTCGAAGACTACGACGACCTGGCCCGCGCGCTCGGGTGCACCGCAAGCGCTGCACGCGTGCGGATGCACCGAGCGATGCAGCAGCTGAACAGCACGTTCACTCGCATGAACGGAGTACCTATAGATGTCTGACAAACGCAAGAGCGGCGTACCGTTCGAGAGCGACGACGCTGCCGAGCAGCAGCTGTGGAACGAGCTCGAAGATCTGCCGCAGGAAGCGCCTTCGCAGCGTCTGCGGCGTCGCTTCTACGATGAGCTGGAGCACGTGGACAGGCGTCTGCATCGCCGGCGACGCTGGCTCGGTTGGATCACTGCTCCGACGCTGGTTGCCGCGATGGGTTGCCTGTTCGTCGGCGTGATGATCGGCCTGCTGCTGCGGAATGAGCCCGCCGCGCAACGCACCGAGCTCGCACAGCTGCAGCAGCAGGTCGCGATTCTGAATCGCAACCTGGTGCTCGATCGGCTCGAGAACGACTCCGCCAGCAAGCGACTGCTGGGCGTGATCGAGGCGAGCGATCTTGCCGGGCGCGATCCGGAAGTGACCCGAGCGTTGCTGGAACGCGCCGTGGACGATCGCGTGCACTCCGTGCGCTCGGCGGCGATCGACGCGATCGGCCCGCGGCTCGGCACGCCCGCAGTGGGCGATGAGCTCATGGGCTCGCTGGAGAAAGCCGGGTCGCCGCTGGTGCAGCTCGCGCTCGCCGATCTCGTGCTCCGCTATGGCAATCCGAATCAACTGGAACAGCTGCTGGGCCTCAGCGACCGCGGCCTGTTGCATCCCGACGTCGCCAAGCACGTCAAAGCCTCCGCATCGAGGAATCCCGTATGAACAAGCAAGCTGAGCTCGCAATGCTCGGGTTGATCGCACTGTTAGCCTGCGACAGCAGCGTGTCGGCGGCGGTCACCGACCAGAAGACGTGGTCGCAGAATTTTCCGGTGACCGTAGCCTCGCCACGCCTGGTCGTCGACAACATCTGGGGCAACGTGCGCGTGCGCATCGGCTCGGCCCGCGAGATCGCCGTCACCGTCGACGAAAAGCGTTCCGCACCCACGCAGGAGCTGTTCGAGCTGTCGAAGCAGACGATCTTCCTCGACGTGCAGGCGAACAGCGACGGCGTCGCTATGGTCGTCGGCACGCCCGACGACTCGCTGCGCCCGCGAGTCAATCGGTGCCGCGGCTGCCGCGTCGACTATCAGTTCGAAGTGACAGTGCCGCCCGGAACACAGATCGATGTGAGCACGGTCACCGACGGCGGCATCGACGTCGTTGGCGGCGGCGGACCGGTGAAGGCCAGCAACGTGAACGGCCCGGTCGCAGTGAAGGATCTGCAGGACTGCACGGAGATCGAGAGCGTCAACGGCGAAGTCGAAGTCAGCTTCGCGCGTGCGCCGAGCCGCGACTGCAGTATCAAGACGATCAACGGCGACATCACGCTGAGCGTGCCGGGCGGCACCGGCCTCGATGCGGCGCTGAGCATGATGCAAGGCGCCGTCGTGTCGGAGTTCGACCTCGAGCCGCTGGCGCTGCCGGCGAAGGTCGAGCAGCGCAAGGAAGACGGACGCTTCGTCTACCACGTCGAGCAGGCTGCGGGGATTCGCCTCGGCGCCGGCGGCCCGACTTTCAGCATCGAATCCCTCAACGGCGATCTGCGCATTCGCAAGAGCAAGTAACCATGAATACCCAGAGATCTTTCATCACCCGGACGGCTTTCATTACCCGAACTGCGATCGTGCTGGCGGCGGTGCTCGCGGCCGGCGCGGCGCTCGGCCAGACTGAGGCACAGCGTGCGGCTCCGGCGCAGCGCGCGGCTCCTGCGCAGATGCAGCCGGAGACGATCAACATCCCGCTGTCGCGGCCCGGCGAGCCGATGTCGCTGAGCATCGACGCTCTGTCGGCGCGCATCGAGGTGATCGGTGAGGAGCGCAAGGACGTCGAGCTCAAGGTCACCATGTCCGCCGGGCGGCGCAAGATCGTCACGCCCTCGGGCGCGAAGATGCTGGCGGGTGGCGGCGGACTGGAGATCAGCGAGCGCGACAATCGCGTCAACGTCGAGTCCGAGCTTCCGACGGGCACCATCACTGTCGTCGCGCGCGTGCCGCGGCGTGCCAAGCTGGATCTCTCGACGGTCAACGAGAGCGAGATCGTCGTGCGCGACATCGTCGGCGATCTACAGCTCGAGAACGTCAACGGCCCGATCACGGCGACCAACATCACGGGGTCGGTCATCGCCGAGAGCGTGAACAATCCGATTACGGTCGGCCTGGCGGGCGTTGCAGCGGGTGCTGCGACTTCGCTGTCCTCATTGAACGGCGACATCACGCTGACGCTGCCGGCGGCAACGCGCGCCGAGCTTCATCTCGACACCTCGCAGGGCGAGATCACGTCGGACTTCGAGCTGGAGATCAAGCCGAGCAAGCCGCTGATCGAGCGCAAGGAAGGTCGGGGCGGCGTTTCGGTGCGCATGGAAGACGTCATCGTCGCGACCGTGAACGGCGGCGGGCCGGTCATTCGCGTGAAGACGCTCAACGGCGGCATCAAGATCGCGAAAGCCGGCAGCTGAGAAAATCTAGCGCGCCACCCAGGAGTACTCCCGCTCGCTGCCTTTCACTTTGCCGACGCCCGGAAACGGGAAGTGGAATGCGTAGATGAGCTGTCCGCTGGCAGCGCTACGTGCAAGGAGCGCCTTGCGGCTCGCCTGGGCGGTGGCGGGGTCGGCGTCGAACGCAATGGTCCAGTCGGGCCGGCGCACCGAGATCACGAAGTGATGCGCGGTGTCGCCCAGGTAGAGCAGCGAGATCTTGCCGGACGTGATCAGGTAGCCGGAATGGCCTGGCGTGTGGCCTTTGATGTCGACCGCCTTCACCACGCCTGGAACGATCTCGGCGTCCGGTGCGAATGGGGCGACTTTCGGTGTGATCGCGGCGATCAACGCGGCGTGCCGGCCGATCCCGAACGCGGCAGCTTTGTCCGCCGTCAGCCCTTTCAGAAACTCCCATTCGGCAGCCGAGATGTGAATCATCGCGTTCGGGTAGGCGAGCGCGCCTGCGGCGTTCACGAGACCGCCGACATGATCGCCGTGCGAGTGCGAAATGAAAATGTCGGTGATCGTCGCGGGAGCGACACCGGCCGCCGCCATCGATGCCGACAATTTGCCGGCGCTCGGCCCCATGTTGGCGCCCGCGCCTGCGTCGAACAGCAGCACGCGCTCGGCGGTTTGCACGAGCAACGGCTGCAGGGAAAGTTCCAGACGGTCAGTCGGTAAAGCTGCGCCGGCGAGCACTGCCGCGACTTCTGCGGGAGTGCGCCCGACGCCGAATACCTTGTTGTCGTTGGGCAAGGAGAGCGTGCCGTCGAGCAACGACAGGGCGGAAAACTCCCCGAGCGTAAAGTTGCGCACGCTCGCCGCTGCTGTTGCTGCAGTCGGGTTGATCGGCTCACCCTCCGGTTCCGGCGGCGCCGCCGGCCGCGTCGAGCAAGCGGCGAGCGCGATGGCGGCGATCGACGCTACGAACGAGGTTGCTGTTTTCATTCTTCCGCGCTCTCAGGTGCGTGTGGTCCGCGTATCCTACAACATGCTTTCCTTCGCGCGGTCTTAGTGAGACGGCGGCTTCTCTGCAGCGATCTGCCGCAGCGCCTGCTCGAATACTTCCACGGGCTGTCCGCCCTGGATCAGGTACCGGTCGTCGACGATGACGGAGGGGACAGCACGGATTCCCTGCTGGCCATAGAACTGCTCGCGTTCACGCACCTCGTCCGCGTAGCGACCCGATTCGATGACTTCGCGTGCGCGCACCGCATCCAGACCAGCCTGGGTGGCGACATCGATCAGCACCTCACGATCGCTCGGATTGCGACCTTCGGTGAAGTACGCGGTGAACAGCGCGCGCTTTAAATCTCGCTGCCGACCTTCGAGCTCAGCCCAGTGCAGCAATCGATGCGCGTCGAAGGTGTTGTAGACGCGAGAGCGCTTACCCATTTCGAAGGTGAAACCCAGATCCGCGCCGCGTGCGCGAATGGTTTCCCGATTGCGTTGCAGCTGTTCCGGCGTCGAGCCGTATTTCTGCACCAGGTGCTCGGTGATGTCCTGGCCGTCCGGCGGCAGCTGCGGATTGAGCTCGAACGGTTGGAAATGAATCTCGGCAGTCACCGCATCGCCGACGCGTTCCAGCGCCTGCTCGAGCGCGCGCAGCCCGATCACGCACCAGGGGCAGGAGACATCCGACACGAAGTCGATCTTGAGCTTGGCAGTCATGAACGCAGAATGCGGGCGTGAGCGCCCGCGTTCAAGTACGCGGCCAGCTCACTTCTTCAGGACGATGTGAGTCGCCTGGCTCGTAGGCACGTGCTCGACGCATCGATAGCCGAGCTTCGTCAAGTCGAGCCCTTGGAACAGAGACTCGCCGGATCCGAGCAGCCTGGGCGCGATGGCCACGTGCATCTCGTCGATCAATCCGGCGCGCAGATACTGCTGGATCGTGGCCACGCCGCCGCCGACACGCACGTCGCGACCTTTGGCCGCTGCACGCGCACGCTCCAGCGCCGCGTGAATGCCTTCGGTGACGAAATGGAACGTCGTGTCACCTTCCATGCGGATCGAAGCGCGCGGGTGATGAGTGAGCACGAAGACGTCCGTGTGATACGGCGGGTTGTCGCCCCACCAGCCTTTCCAGGCATCGTCCGGCCATTCGCCGCGGATCGGGCCGAACATATTGCGGCCGAGAATCCACGCGCCGATGTTCGCGATGCCGCGCGCCGCGAAATCGTCGTCGATGCCGGTAGTGCCGCCCTGCTTGCCAACCATCCGCTGAAATGTGCTGGTAGGAACGAACCAGTCGTGCAATTCCTCGCCGCCCACACCGAGCGGGTTCTCCACGCTCTGGCTCGGGCCGGCGCCGTAGCCGTCGAGCGAAATGGAAAAGGTATGCACGCGCAGTCTGGTCATGGCGATTCCTCCGTGGGTCAGGTCTGCGAGCTCGGCACGCTGAGCTGCTTCTTCAACGAGTATTCGCGCCACAGGATGATCAGGCCGGCGCCGAGAATCAGCGGCGCGCCGATCCATACCGACAGCGTCGGGATTTCGTCGAAGAACAGGTATCCGAGCACGATGGACATGATCATGTTGCCGTAGTCGATCGGCGCGATCGTGGACGCTTCGGCATACCTGTAAGAGTAGGTCATCAGCACCTGGCCGAAAACCCCGAACAGTCCTGCGCCGGCGATCAGCAACCATTGCGCCGGCGTCGGCATGGGCCACCCTCGAATCGCCGTCAGAGCCGAGCACACCATGAACGTCAGCGAGAAGTAGAACGTGATGGTGATCGCATGCTCGCCGCCGCTCATCTTGCGCAGAAACATCAGCGCGAACGCGGAGAAGATCGCGGAAGCCAGCGCCACCAGCACGCCTGCCGAAGTACCGTGAGCGAAGGACAGGTGCGGGCCGATCGTGATGAGCACGCCGACGAAACCGATGCCGAGCGCGGTCCAGCGGAAGCGATGAATCCGCTCGCCCAGGATCAGCATCGCGAGCACGGTGAGGAACAGCGGGGTCGTGAACGAGATCGCGGTGAGATCGGCCAGCGGAATCATCGCGATCGCCACGAACAGGCAGAACATGCTCACGGTGCCGCACAGCGAGCGCAGCGCATGCGAGCGCCAGTTGTCGGTCTTCAATAAGTGCAGCCTGCCCGTGCTCCACGCCAGCAGCGACAGGACGATGACGGAGATGAGCCCGCGCACGAAGATCGTCTGCCCGGCCGGGATGTCGCGTCCCAGGTACTTGATGCAAACCATCATGCCGGCGAAGACGACGAGCGAGGCGAGCTTGAGGGTGATGCCGAGGACCGGCAGATGGCGCGAGGAGGGTGGGCTGTTCACACGGGAAGGGATGGTGGCTCTGCTCGCGTTCGCATACGGACGCGATTATGTACTTCGAATGTCAGATGGGTAGTCGCTGCTGCTTCAGTTTCAGCGTTCTGCTGCGACCAGAAGGCCCGCGTCGCGTCCCACTGCGGCACGGCGTTTTGTCACATCAAAAGGGCACACGCACGAGTACGATGTGCCCTATAGTTGTATTTCAACCACTTGATTCTGATGATAAATTGAGTCAGCAATGGGCGGAACTCGGCCCGGCATCCCCTTCCTGGCAGGCGCCGCTTGCGGAATTGCATCAATGAGTTGTCGTTGGCGGCGCGCGCGGACCTGGAGGTCGTACCATGGCATCGCCCGGCGATTGTTGATATCAATAAGCGACTGTACGTGACAAGGCAACGGTACGTGCGATTCGAGAACTTAGGGAGTCCAGGCTCGCGGCGCATGGTCAGCCAGCGCCCTGCCGATAGTCGATGCAAATGCGGGCCGTAGCTGCGACCTCTGTAGTGCACCTTCAACGCGACGGGTACTTGCGTAATCGCCGGCTCCAGGGCGGCGTTACAGCAACCGTCTCGCGCGGGCTTGCTGCTCGCGGTGCCATTCCCGCCATGACATGAAAAAGCCGGCGCCCCTGATCAACGATCTGCTCGCGGTTCGCCGCGGCGAGCTGGCGTTCGAAGCAGTGACCGGGCGCGTCAGCTCGCAGCTGACCAATTGGCCGCAGTCCGCGCATGAGGTGCTCGAGGAAGTCCAGACGGCGCTCGAGCGGCGGATCATCGAGCCCGACGAGTTCCAACAGCTCAAGACCATCATCGTCGATACGATCAGTCAGCACCACAGACTGGTCGACCTGCCCCGTGATCGTCTTCCCGGTTCGCGACGGAGCACCGACCAGCCGGTCAGCACGCCGAATAGTCTTCCCAGCGATCCTGCTCCGGTCGGGCGTACGAACATTGCGCTCGGCACCCGGCTGCGCGATCGCTTCATCCTCGACGAGGTCCTCGGCGTCGGTGGCATGGGCATCGTGTACAAGGGTCGCGACCTGCTCAAGGTCGAAGCGCGCGATCGCAACCCGTATGTCGCGATCAAGGTTCTGCGCGAGGATTTCAAGAAGCGCGACGATGCTTTCATCATGCTGCAGCGTGAGGCGAGCCGCCAGCAGCGGCTCGCGCACCCGAACATCGTCACGGTCTACGATTTCGATCGCACCGGCGACACCATCTTCATCAGCATGGAGTTGCTGGAAGGGACGCCGCTCGACATTTATCTCAATTCCAATGGCCGCGATCGCGGCGTGCCCTATGAGGAAGCGATTCACCTGATCGAAGGGATGTGCGCTGCCCTGACGTATGCCCACGAGCACGGCATCGTGCATGCCGACTTCAAGCCGAGCAACTGCTTCGTCATGCAGGGCGGCAAGGTGAAAGTCCTCGATTTCGGTATCGCCCGAGCGATGCGACGACCGAACCAGGCCGAGGGCGATGTGACCGTGTACGACGGCCGTTTGCTCGGCGCCATGACTCCCGCATACGCCAGCCCGGAGATGGCCGAGGAATCTGCAGAACCGGATCCACGCGACGATATTTATGGGCTCGCGTGCGTGTGTTATGAGTTGCTGAGCGGCAATCATCCCTTCGATCGACTGTCGGCAATCGTTGCGCGCGGTCGCAAGCTCACGCCGAAACCGGTGCCGACTCTGAGCGCGCGGCAGAATCGCGCCCTGGCTCAGGCGCTCGCCTTCGATCGTGCGGCACGCACGCCGAGTGCGCGCGAGTTCTTCAATGGGCTGCGCGCTGCTGATTTACCGACGCGCTGGCGCTTGAGCAAGAAGACCGCCGGAATCGGCGCGGCGATCATCCTGCTGATCGCGGCGGGTGCAGTATGGTGGGCGATCGAGTATCCGGTGACGCGAACGATTGCGGACCTGGAGTCAGGCAACGGGCTGAGAATGCAGGCGGCTATCGAGCGGATGGCGACATTCTCGGCGAGCGAACGTAGCGAAGCGCTCGCCGCCGCCCGGGAGGAAATCATCGCTCACTACCGCGAACAGATTCGCGCGATGCTCGACAGTGGCGAGATCGATGCCGCGTACGCCAAGGCCGAGTCGACACTCGACACCGGGTTGACGATGTATCCCGATGCGGCGGAGCTGGCACAACTACGCGATGAAGTGGCCACACGTAAGCAGCGCTACTTGTCCGAGCTCGCGGAACAGTACGAAGGTTATCTCGCGGCTGGCCGGTTATTGAGCAGCAAGGAACACAGCGGGATTCAAGGAGTGATACAGCGCATCCGGCTGGTTGAGCCGAGTCATCCGCTGTTGGTGGATCCGCGTCTCGCCGGCGCTTTTGCGGCGGCGGCGGAAACGGCAATCAATGCCAATGATCTGGACAACGCGCGCGCACTGCTTGCCGACGGCACGCGACTGGCGCCGCGCGACGGATTGCTCCGCGACGTTGCGGACAAACTTGCCTCTGCCGAGCAGCGGGCGCAGATCAAACGCCGCAGCGCTGAACTGGCGGCGCAGATCGAATCGCAGCTTTCTGCCCTGACCAGCCTCGAGCGGCTCGCATCGGTCACCGATGAGTTGGTCGAGTTGCACGACATCGATCCCGGAAATCGAGTGTTGGGTCGCGTCGCGGCGAGCGTAGGCCCCCTGCTCGGCAACGACTACGAGGTCATTACCGGCATCGCGACCATCGACGACATAGTTGCGTTCGAGCGTCGCTACGTCGCTGTATTCGACGCAGTAGGATTGAGCGAGGCAGCAAGCCGCGTGCGAGATCGGCGTGAACGGTTCGTCGCCCGTCGCGATGAGCTGGTCGCACAAGCTCGCCTGTTGGCCGCCGCACCCGGCACGAGAACTTCTGGGGGGGCATCGATCGAGGCAGTCATCAATCAACTGCGCACCATAGCGCCCACGGATCCCAACCTGGGTGCGATCGTGACTGCCGCCGTGTCCGAGCAACGGCGCGAAGCACAACGACTGAGCGGTGAACGCAAGTGGGACGAAGCGCGGGCGGCTCTCAATGCAGCGCTTGCCATTGACGGCGCCGACAGAGTCGAAAGCTCTGATCGCCCAGGACATGGCCAGTATCGGGCAGCGGGAACGAGACAGCGCACGTGAAAGCCTGGCGGCGGAGCGCGAAGCCGCGCGGACTGCGCAGCGCGAGAAGGTCGTCGCCGCCGAAGCGCAATTGCGCGCTGCTCTCAATTCGTTCACGCCGACATCAGCGGGATTGAAGTCGCTCGGCACGCGCATCTCGGCGGTTGCTGCCCTCGACCCGGGAAATTCATCGATTCAATCCGCCCGGGCGGGCGCAGCACAGCGAATCGCTGCAAGCGCGACTGGCTCGGCAAAGGCGGGCCAGTTCGACGCCGCACTGGCGTTGCTGGCAGAAGCGGCGGTTCATCTGCCCGGCGTTGCCGAGATTCCTGCTGCACGTTCACAGGTCGAAGCGTTGCAGCTCGAGGCCGCTCGCCAGGCGCAGGATCGCGCGCTCGCCGCGGCACGAGATGCATTTCGAGCCGTCATCGATCGGGCACAGCCGGCCGATGGAGCCTGGCAACGCGAAGCGGACGCGGCGCTCGCGGCGCTGCGCAGGACTGCCGGCAGCGAAAATGCGGCGTCCGTGGCGCGCGAGCAATTGGCCACGACGTATCTCGATGCAGCCGGGCGGCTCATCGGCGAAAAGCGTTTCACGGTAGCGGCGCAGCTGCTGGACAAGGCGGAACAACTCACTCCGAAGTCAGCTGCGTTGCAGACGAAGCGAACGCAATGGACGCAGGCGTCCGAGCGGAACAAGGTCGAGCGCGCCGCCGAGGAGTTGGCAGCCAGGGTCGATGCGGCAAAACAGCGCTTCGGCAATGAGATCAAAGCGGGTCGATTCGATCGTGCCCGCAGCACGTTGGCGGAACTGCAGAAGATCGCGGCGAAGGACGATGCGTTCGTAGTGCGCGACGCTCCGGCCATGCTTGCGGATGCTGTGGCGGCGTCGGCGCAAGCGAGACTGAAGTCCGGCGACATCGCAACAGCGTGGCAACTCGTTCGCAGCGGCTCGGCAGTGCAAAGGGACGATCCTCGCTTCAAACAGCTCCTGACCGACATCGAAACCGCTGCGAGCCGCCGCATCGACGCTCTGCTGAGCTCGCCGCAAGCAATCGATCGCGCGGCACTGTCGTCGTTGGTCGAGACGTATCGCGCGGCGGCGCCCGAGAGTTATCGGTCGCGAAATCCGGCCTGGCTTGCCACGATCAAACGGCGCCTGGCCGATCTCGCATCCGACGCCACTGCACACAACGCTTATCTGGCTGCCGTACAACGTGCGCTGGTGGATGTCCCGGCGTTGCAATCGCTGCGCCCGGTCGATGCAAAACCGGTTGCAGCGACGCCGAGCCCACAGGTTGCAGCGAGCGCGCCAGCGCCGACATCGACATCCAATACTTCAACGAACCCTGCCGCGAATGGTTCGACTGCGGTTGCGCCGGCGGTGCAGCCGCCGCCAGTCGCGGCGCCTGCTGCAGAGCCTAGTCTACTGGGCAGTTGGTGCGGCGAGGGCCCCGGCCTCGTGTTTGCGGCGAACGAGTACTCGTTCGATCTCGGCGGCGGACGTACGATCAAGTATCCCGTCGTTCGCTATGAGCGCGCCGGCAGTGTCATTACCATGTTCTGGACCGACAAGAATCTCGGTCCGATGGTGACCGAATTCGGCGACTTCTCGGCCGATGGTCAGAGCATGGTTCACATGCGGGGCAAGACTGCGGCGAGCGCCCAGTGGCAGACGTACAACCGGCGGCTCCGGCGCTGCAAATAGCGCCGGTGCCGGACATCGCGATCAAAGAACGATATCGATTCCAACGCCGTAGACGACATCCGACCGCAAGCCATGGTCGCGATTCGCGGGGACGATGACATAGGCGTTGAGCGGTGCGTTGGCGCCCTTGAACGGGTTCCATTTCGCCGATAACGCCACATCCAGCACGGTCCGGTCGACCGCGTCCTGATCCGGGTTGTGGCGACCCAGCAAGTCCAGGCCTGCGGTAAATTTTGGCGACACCCGCACATCGAAGCCCGCGGCATACGTGATGTTGTCCAGATAGTCCTCGCCAGTCGAGGTTTCGTAGGCAACGTTCACGTGCGGCCCGAAGGAGCCGTAGCGCTTTGAAGCGATCAATCCAGCCTTGTAGCGCGTCTCGCCCGTACCCAGCAGGTTCTTCTCATCGCCGGTCGCCGCCGTGATCTGCGCGAGGAACGACAGGTCGGGAGCGCCGCCTTCAGAGCGCAGGAAGTTGTACTTGGTGCGCACCACGACATCGCCGATGCCGGTCTTGCTACCGCGTGTGGCAGAGTTCGCCGACTCGGCCCCACCGATGAACGAATGAATGCCGGTGGCGCCGGAGACCGGCACAACTTCCGCGCGAGCGGTCGCGTTGGCGTCCACGGAGATCACCGGCACGACGATGCCGACGTCCCATCGATCGGTCAGGCCGTAGTTGGCGAAAAAGGCATAGACGTCATACTCCAGATCGATATCGAGCGTGACGCGGACCAGGTCGGTTTCGAACCCGCTGATGACGCCGTCCGCCGGCGGTCGCTGGATGCCGCCCTGGAACGAACAGCAATCCTCGTGCGGAAAGTCGAGGACGATGTTGTCGAGTCGCTGGCCGTCGATGCGGTCGTATTTGAAGCGCGAGACGCCGAAAGCCAGGTCGATCTTGCCCTTGCCGAGCGTCGTGGCGCTCTCCGCGAGCAGCGGTCCGAGGCTGTCCTGCGTTTCGACCGGCACACCCGTCGCGACGTCGAACGTGATACCGGTGAAGGTCGAATTGAAGGCGAACGTGCCCGACGCCGAGGCGATTGCCGAATTCAGCAACGTGAATGCTTCGAGCGACTCGTCCGTGAAATGCGCCGCATGCGCGGCTGCAAACGGCCCTCCCTGGGATGAGAGCGAGATGCCGTCGCCACCGTAGAGGTCGACCACGAAATTCTGCAGATCGGCTGCATTGGCAGCGCCGGACGCGAGGGCGATTGCGATGGCGCCAGCCACGCGTGCCGTCGGACGATTGTTATGCATTTTCGACTCCCTACCGAACGGAAATTCAACAGTGCGACCGCAGCGCTCTTGACTCAATCGACCCTTTGACCTATTGCGAGCGCGGGCAACCGGGTCGCTGCCGGGACGGCAAATGTAATCGAAGGCGTCTGGAAAGGGTACATTGGCGCGATGTCCTCACCCGGCGCCGTGCAGCGGATCGATCGACGCGAATTCGCGCTGCGTTTTCTGCAGCTCGCGGCGGCTTTGGCACTACCGGCACGATCCTTCGCCGACGTTGCCCGAGGCGCGTTCGATGTCGTCGTGCAACGCGACGTCATGGTGGCGATGCGCGACGGCGTGCAGTTGGCGACGGACATCTATCTGCCTGCAAGCAAGGGCAGGGCGTTAGCTAAGCGCGCGCCAGTCATTCTGGAGCGCACGCCGTACGGCAAGTCGGGCCAGACGCGGCGACACGCGAGCGAGGAGATCGCGACCATCTATGCGAGCCACGGCTACGCGGTGGTGTTCCAGGACTGCCGAGGCAGAGGCAACTCGCACGGCGAGTACGTCAAATATCTCAGCGATGGACCGGACGGTTTCGACTGCTGCGCCTGGATCGTGAAGCAGCCCTGGAGCAACGGTCGGATCGGCACGCAGGGTTTGTCATACGGCGCGCATACGACGACTGCGTTGGCCTGTCTCGATGCGCCCGGGCTCGCCGCGATGTTCATCGACTCCGGCGGGTTCGCGAACGCCTATCAGGGCGGCATTCGGCAAGGCGGAGCTTTCGAGCTCAAGCAGGTCACCTGGGCATTCAATGCCGCGCTCGAGGCGCCGGAGATTCGCAAGGATCCGGTCAAGCGCGCGGCTCTCGAAGCCATCGATATCAAAGCGTGGTTCGCCCGCATGCCGTGGTCGCGGGGCAACTCGCCGTTGAGTCTCGTTCCGGAGTATGAAGACTACGTCTTCGATCAATGGGAGCACGGGGCTTTCGATGACTACTGGAAGCAGGTCGGTATCTACGCCGCAGGGTCGTACGATCGTTTCAGTGACGTGCCGATTGTGTGGATGTCGTCGTGGTACGACCCGTACCCGCGGACAGCTACCGACAATTACGTCGCGCTCGCGCGGCGCAAGCGCAGTCCGCAGCGACTGATTCTTGGGCCGTGGACTCACGGCAACAACCACGAGACGTTCGCCGGCGACGTCGACTTCGGGCCGGCGGCACTGCTCAGCGGCAATGTCGCGGCTGATCTTCTGACACTGCGAATGCGCTGGTTCGATCGCTGGTTGAAGGACGAGAAGAACGCAGTAGACAGCGAGCCGGCCGTACGGATTTTCGTCATGGGTGGCGGCACCGGCCGCAAGAACGCGGCGGGTCGAATGGATCATGGCGGGCAGTGGCGCGCAGAGAAACAATGGCCGCTGCCGGGAACTGTCCTGACCAGCTTCTATCTGCACGGTGATGGGGGCTTGTCCGAGTCCGCGCCGCATGGGAATTCGCCGCCGCGCAGCTTCGACTACGATCCGCGTCATCCCGTCCCGACGATCGGCGGTACGGTGACCTCGGGCCAACCGATCATGGTGGGCGGCGCGTTCGATCAGCGCGAGAGTCCCGCGTTCTTCGGCTCGCGCCCACCTTACGCGGCGCTGAGCGAGCGCGCCGACGTGCTCGTCTTTCAGACTTCGCCGCTCGCGAGCGATGTCGAGGTGACGGGTGCGATCGAAGCCGAGCTGTGGATTGCGTCGAATTGTCCGGACACTGACTTCACGATCAAGCTGATCGACGTGTATCCGCCCAACGAAGACTATCCGCACGGGTACGCGATGAATCTGACCGACGGCATCCTGCGCTGTCGCTATCGCGATTCCTGGGAGCGGCCGACGCTGATGACGCCGGGACAGGTTTACCGCATCAAGGTGACGGCGTTTCCGACGTCGAACCTGTTCAAGCGAGGTCACCGCATTCGCCTGGACGTTTCGTCGAGCAACTTTCCGCACTTCGATCTCAACTTGAACACCGGTGCGGCGGAGGGTGCCGGCGGGGAGATGCGCGTGGCTACGAACCGCGTGTTCGTCGACGGGCAACATGCATCGCGGGTCGTGTTGCCTCTGATCCGGCGGGCCTGATCGCTGTGCTTGCCTGGCTCGGCTTCGGCATGGTGACCACCTTCATGACGCTGATCATGACGCGGCGGCTGTCGCCGTTGGTCGCGTTGATCACCGTGCCGATCGTGTTCGCGCTGCTCGGCGGGTTCGGCGGAGCCGAGCTCGGCACGATGATGCTCTCCGGCCTGCGCACGCTGGCGCCGACCGGTGTGATGCTGATGTTCGCGATCCTGTATTTCGGCCTGATGATCGACACCGGCCTGTTCGATCCGCTGATCCGGGCGATTCTTCGCGTGGTGCACGGCGACCCGGTGAAAATCGTCGTCGGTACCGCGCTGCTCGCCACGTTGGTTTCGCTCGATGGCGATGGGTCCACGACCTACATGATCACCGTCGCCGCAATGCTGCCGCTCTACAGGCGCCTGCATCTCGACCCGCTGAATCTCACTTGCGTGACCATTCTCGCGAGCGGCGTGATGAATCTGACGCCCTGGGGCGGTCCGCTTGCGCGCGCAGCGAGCGCCTTGCATGTCGAGCCCGCGGACGTGTTCGTACCGATGTTGCCTGCGATGGCGATGGGCATCGCGGCGGTGTTCGGACTTGCATGGCTGCTGGGCCGGCGCGAGAAGGAGCGCCTCGGTCGCCTCTCGCTCAGTGCGGCTGCGACGGACGTGGCACCCATCGCCGATAGTGCGCTGGTGCCTGTGGAGTCGGATGCTGACGCCTTGCGGCGGCCCAAGCTGCTCGCGATCAACGCGATCCTGACGCTGCTATTGCTGGTGGCCTTGGTGTTGGGCGTGCTGCCGCTGCCGGTGCTGTTCATGATCGCGTTTGCGTTCGCGCTGTTGATCAACTATCCCAAGGTAGCCGATCAGCGCGAGCGGATCGCAGCGCATGCGAAGAACGTGATTGCAGTGGTCTCGCTGATCTTCGCGGCGGGTATTTTCACGGGCATCCTCGGCGGCACCGGCATGCTCGACGCGATGGCGAAGAGCATGCTCAATCTCGTTCCGCCAGCGCTCGGTCCTTATCTTGCGCCGATCACGGCCCTGGCCAGTCTGCCGTTCACGTTCTTCGTGTCGAATGACGCGTTCTACTTCGGCGTGGTGCCGATCGTTGCCGAAGCGGCAGGCGCTTTCGGTATCTCACCGGTCGAGATAGCTCGTGCATCGCTGATCGGCCAGCCGGTGCACCTGCTCAGTCCATTGGTGCCGTCGACGTATCTGCTGGTCGGTCTCGCAGGCGTAGAGTTCGGCGACCACCAGCGATTTACGCTGAAGTGGGCAACGGTGGTTTGCATGGTGATGCTGCTGGCGTCGCTCGCGTGCGCGATTTTTCCGCTGGCGGCTTGAAAACCCCTGACGAGGAGGACCTCAGACAATGGCGAAGATCCTGGAGAACCTGGTCGAGCGCATCGATCCGCGTTCGCGGCTGAAGAGCGGTGGCCTGACTGATGCGGTTCGGCGTGAGCTGGCGCCGCTGCTCGTTGGGAAGGCGAGTGGAGTTGCGCTGTTCCACGGACCCAGCGGTACCGGGAAGACGCTGGCGGCGCTGGCCATCGCCCGCGAGCTCGACGTGCAGGTCCTGCGCATCGATCTATCGCGTGTCGTGAGCAAGTACATCGGCGAGACCGAGAAGAACCTCGCCGCCGTGTTCGCAGAGGCCGAGCAATCTGGCGCAGTGCTGCTGTTCGACGAGGCCGATGCCCTAT
>CAWISC010000017.1:0-157754 GCA_963838635.1 uncultured Gammaproteobacteria bacterium
CAAGACGACCATGATGGACATCATCACCGGCAAGACCAGGCCCGACGACGGCGACGTGCTATTCACAAGGGCAGCGTCGACCTCACCACCCAGGACGAGGCCGCCATCGCCCAGCTCGGCATCGGCCGCAAGTTCCAGAAGCCCACCGTGTTCGAGCAGCATACGGTGGAGGACAACGTGCTGCTGGCGCTGAAGGCCGACCGCTCGGTGCGCCGCAACCTGTTCTGGCGGCCGAACGGCGACGCCCAGCGCATCGCCGAGATCCTCGACACCATCGGCCTTGTAGCGCACGGCCATCGCCTCGCCGGCTCGCTGTCGCACGGCCAGAAGCAGTGGCTCGAGATCGGCATGCTGATCGCGCAGGACCCCAAGTTGCTGCTGGTCGACGAGCCCGTCGCCGGCATGACCGATGCGGAGTTCATGACGACGGCCGAGCTGCTGAAGGACATCTCCAAGGACCATCCCGTGGTCGTGGTCGAGCACGACATGGAGTTCGTACGCCGGCTCGGCGTGAAGGTGACGGTGCTGCACGAAGGCTCGGTGCTGGCGGAAGGATCGATCGACGAGGTGAGCGCCAACGAGCGCGTGGTCGAGGTGTACCTGGGGCGGTGACGCCATGCCGGCCAGGTGTCGTGTATCCCCCGCCTCTGCGGGAATGACGTTTGGGGTAGAGAACGTGCTAGCTGTTGAGAACGTCGATCTGCACTATGGCGCCGCGCAGGCCTTGCGCGGGGTTTCGCTAGCGGCCGAGCGCGGCAAGATCACCTGCGTGCTGGGCCGCAACGGCGTGGGCAAGAGCTCGCTGCTGCGCGCCATCGTCGGCCACCAGCCCGTCAGCGGCGGCAAGATCCTGTTCGACGGCCAGGACATCACCCGCATGCGCGCCTACGAGCGCGGGGCGGCGTGGCATCGCCTTTGTGCCCAGGGCCGCGAGATATTCCCCCTGCTGACGGTGCAGGAGAATCTCGAGACCGGCTTCGCCCGCCTGCCGGGGGGCCGAGCGCAAGATCGGGGCCGAGCTTTTGTTGCTTCCGGTGCTCAAGTCCATGCTCGGGCGGCGCGGCGGCGACCTGTCCGGCGGCCAGCAGCAGCAGCTCGCGATCGCGCGCGCCCTCGTCATGCGGCCCAAGCTGATCGTGCTCGATGAGCCGACCGAGGGCATCCAGCCGTCCATCATCAAGGACATCGGCCGCGCCATCTCATTGCATTCTCGAACGCCTCACGCGTCAGGATCTGCGACGGAGTGATGCCCGCCTTCACCAGTCGCACGACTGCCCGGCCCGCGTCTTCGCAGTCCTTGATCTTGTGGCGCGACACAGCTTCCTGCGCCGAGCTGTTCGGCAGACTCATGCCCAGCGCTTCGATCGCCGAGGCCATGGTGTTGGCCGTGTACATCCCGGCGCAGCTGCCCGGTCCAGGAATTGCGGTGCGCTCGATCTCGTTCATCTCGCGCGCGGAAATCGCGCCGCTGGCAAACGCGCCGCGCGCCTCGAACACGGAAATGATGTCGCGACGCTTCGCGCCGGGCCGGATCGTGCCGCCGTAGACGAATACGGAAGGCCGGTCGAGCCGTGCGAGCGCCATCAGGCAGCCCGGCATGTTCTTGTCGCAGCCGCCGATCGCCACGACGCCGTCGAAGCCCTGCGCGCCCGAGACGGTTTCGATCGAGTCCGCGATCACCTCGCGCGATACCAGCGAATAGCGCATGCCGGGAGCGCCGTTCGATATGCCGTCGGATACTGTGATCGTGCCGAATGTCGTGCTCTTGCCGCCTGCCTTGTCGACCGCGGCGGCTGCAGCACGCGCCAGCCGATCGATGTGCATATTGCACGGGGTCAGGTTGCTCCATGTCGAAGCGACGCCGATCGCGGGCTTCTTGAAGTCCGCGTCCTTGTAGCCGACTGCACGCAGCATCGCGCGACTCGGGGCTTGCTTGAGGCCGTCTACGACTTCAGCGGAATAGCGGCGGGGATTGACGGTGCCCGGGGTCTTGCGAGGCGTTTTGCGATCAGCAGGCATGGCGCTCTGGGGAGGTGATGAGGGATCGCAGCGGACGATACAACATGTGGCACAGCGTCGGAACCTGGACTACTGCACGTGCGTATTCCTATGACAGCACGGTGCGGCGTGAAAACACTTTATGGGTCAGCGCATTGACCGGGCAGCTTCCGGCCTCGTACTGAGCGGCATGTTGCTCACTGCGGCTGTGCTGGCCGCCCTCTATGACAAGCGCCTGATCAATCCGGACACGATCCAGCTGCTCGACGCCGCCCGTCACATACTGGCTGCAGACGGGTTTTCGAGCAGCATTCTTTACTACGAGTCGCAGCTGCACTTCGGCCGTGTACCGGCACCGCTCACCGTTTGGCCGCCCGGACTCTCATGGTTGCTGCTGCTGCCTATGAAGCTTGGACTGCCGGGCGAGGCGACAGCATTCGTCCTGTGCGCAATCGCGCATCTGGCGGTGACGTGGCTGGTGTTCGTAGTGGCACGGCGACTGGCCGGCCCGTGGATTGCAGCTGTCGCGTCGGTCACATGGCTGTTGCATGCCATCGCACTGATGATGGTGCTCTCCCTGTACGCCGAGCCGCTCTTCATTGTCTTCATGGTCGCCTCGTATGTCGCATTGATCGAAGCCGGGAAGGGGCAAGCCTGGTCGGTACGGTGGCTGCTTGTCGCCGGCGCGGCGGCGGCCTGTTCCATTCTCATGCGCTACAGCGGCGTCCTTTGGCCGGCGGCTGCCGGGCTGTGGTTGCTGCTCGCGGCTGTGCGCGGTCGCAGCTGGCGACCGGTCGTAGCTGCGATCACTTTCGGCGCGCTCCCGGCGCTCGCAACTGCTGCGCTGTTCCTGCGAAATTTTCTGCTGACGGGCCGCTTTTCAGGCGGGCAGTTCGATTACGGCGATCCCAGTCCGCTCGCGGCCGTCGCCAGTCGCCTCTTGTGGGATTCGAACATGATCCTGGGCAGGACCCTGCGCATTTCGCCGATCCTGTTCGCGCTCGTGGTCGGCACGCTGGTCGTCGCCACAATCGTCACTGCTCGCCGCTTGCAAGCAAACCAACCGCGCGATGCGGCAGTCGGCCTCGCGCTCAGCAGCCTCGTCGTGCTGGCGGTATTCCTGGTCGGCAATGCGCTCGGATCATCGCTCGTCTTCCTCGACTACCGCTACTGGCTGCCCGCGTTGCCGTTCCTGGCGATCCTGCTGAGTTCGCTAGCGCACGATGCCATGGTCGCGGTGCGCGCGCGCACCTGCCTGACGGCAGCGGTATGGCCTGCAGCGATCGTCGCAAGCTGCGTGATCCCGACAATCAGCGTGCTCGCGGCAGTTCCGCAGCGCTGGCCGATCCGTGGTATGCCCTCAGCGGTGATAACGGTCGAGCAGGGACTCGCGCAGCGGCTGCCCGATGGGCGCACGCTGCGCGACACGCTCACCGCATCAGCCGATTCCGGCAAGCCGCTGCTCGGCTACCTCGAACATCGCCTCGCTTCTCAGACCGCACGCGCTGTCATCGGGCTGACGGACGCGCGCTACACGCAGCGCCTGTGGACAGACGATGAAGTGAAGCTACTCGTCATGAGGTACGACATCGAACAGATCGTGTTCTTCCCGTCGGCGTTCGAACCGAAGCACCGGGAAAACGCCAACATGCCCTTCTGGAATGAGCTGCTCGTCGGCCAGGTACCGCCGTGGCTCAAGCCGCACTATGCGAGCGACAGTGTGGCGCTCTACGACGTCGTCAGGTCGGAGCTGCGCCACACGGAGTGACCTGGACCTATGAAGCGCGTCAGGCGGGCAGCGAGCGCTTTTTCTTGCCTTCGTGCAAGCCGGCGATGCGCATCGCCAGCTCCAGCGCCTGCTCGTAGTTCAAGCGCGGGTCGACCTGCGACTTGTATGCGCGCGCAAGATCGGCGTCGGTGAGACCCCGCGCACCGCCCGTGCATTCGGTGACGTCCTCACCGGTCAGCTCGAAGTGCACGCCGCCGAGCCACGATCCCAGCTCGCGGTGAATCCGAAACGCAGCTTCGACCTCGGCGACGATGTTTTCGAACCGGCGCGTCTTGATTCCCGAGGTCACCGTCTCTGTATTCCCGTGCATCGGATCGCAGATCCACAGCACCGGACTGCCGGTGGCGCGCACTGCCTGAATCAACGGGACGAGGCGCTGCTCGATGTCCTTGATGCCCATGCGATGGATCAGGACCAGTCGTCCGGGCTCGTTGCGCGGATTGAGCGCCGCGATCAGCCCTTGCACCCACTCGGCGCTCATCGACGGGCCGACCTTGATGCCGATCGGGTTGGAGATGCCGCGGAAGAACTCGACGTGCGCACCGTCGAGCGCAGCGGTACGCATGCCGATCCACGGCATGTGCGTCGACAAGTTGTACCAGCGCTGCTGGCGCTCGATGAAGCGCGTCTGCGCCTGCTCGTACGGCAGGTGCAAGCCTTCGTGGCTCGTGTAGAAGCTGACGCGGTTCGCTTCGTGAATCGGCGCGCGGCTGGTCGCCTCGAAGAAATCGAGCGAGTCGGAAATGGACTGCACGATGCGCTCGTACGCGTCCTTGAGCGGCGAGTGGCGCACGAAATCGAGATCCCAGTACTCCGGGTGATGCAGGTCGGCGAAGCCGCCATCGATCAGCGCGCGCACGAAGTTCAGCGTCAGTGCCGCACGCTCGTAGCCGCGCAACAGCAGCTCCGGATCCGGGTTGCGCTCCTGCGGCGTGAAGCCCGGACGATTGATGATGTCGCCGCGATAGCACGGCAGCGTCTGCCCGTCGCGCGTCTCGGTGTCCGCCGAGCGCGGCTTAGCGTACTGGCCGGCCATGCGGCCGATGCGCACCACCGGCTTGCGCAGGCCGTAGACGAGCACCAGGCTCATCTGCAGCAGGATCTTCAGCTTCTTCGCGATCTTGTCGGACTCGCAGTCCTCGAAGGTCTCGGCGCAGTCGCCGCCCTGGAGAATGAAGCGCTCGCCGCGCTGGGCCGAGGCAATGTGCTCACGCAGCGCCTCGATTTCCCAGGACACGACCAGCGGCGGCATGCGCGAAAGCGAGCCGATCGCGCGCTGGAGCGCCGCGGGATCGGTGTAGGTGGCCTGCTGCTGCGCCGGCTTGCTCTGCCAGCTCGCCGGATGCCACTGAATGAGGTCGGGATTACGCGTCATGGATGTATACAGACTCTAGCATCTCTTTCCGGCCGGGGTCCCCACGGAATCGCTCCACGAGATTGCACAGCTCACATAGTTCAGCGCGATTCCGTGGGGTGGCTACAATTGGCGCCCTTTTTCGGAGGTCCGCATGCCCAAGGTTCTCATTCTCGGCGCCGGCAAGATCGGAGCGCTCATCTCCGGCCTGCTCGCCGAGTCCGGCTCGTACGAAGTGCATCTCGCAGATGTGAGCGGCGAGGCTGCAAATGCAGTGGTCAACGCTCATCGCTTCGCAAATCTGCGTGCTCACACGCTCGATGCCTCCGACACGGCGGCGCTCGATGCGCATCTCAAGAGCCATCCCGTCAACGCCGTGATCTCGGGCCTGCCGTACTACTGCAACATCGCAGTCGCCGAAGCTGCGCGTCGCGCCGGTATACATTATTTCGATTTGACGGAAGACGTCGAGGTCACGCGCGCGGTGCGAAAAATCGCCGCCGGCGCCGCGCAGGCGTTCGTGCCCCAGTGCGGACTCGCGCCCGGTTTCATCTCGATCGCCGCCAACGAGCTGATCGGTCACTTCGACGAGCTGCGAACGGTGAAGCTGCGCGTCGGCGCCCTGCCCCAGCATCCGAACAACGTCCTGAAGTATTCGCTGACGTGGTCGACCGAGGGACTGATCAACGAGTACGGCAATCCGTGCGAGGCGATCGTCGACGGCCGGCGCATCGAGGCCGCGCCGCTCGAAGGGCTGGAGGAAATCGAGATCGACGGCACGCTGTACGAAGCGTTCAACACGTCCGGCGGCCTGGGCTCGCTCGCCGAGACCTACGGCGCGCGCTCGCAGGTCATGGACTACAAGACCATGCGCTATCCCGGCCACTGCGAGCAGATGCGGTTGTTGATGAACGACCTGAAGCTGAATCACGACCGCGGCACGCTCAAGCGCATCCTCGAGAACGCCGTGCCGCAGACGCTGCAGGATGTCGTAGTGATCTACGTAGCCGTGACCGGCAAGCAGGATGGCGACCTGCGCGAGGAGAACTACGTCAACAAGGTGTACCCCCAGATGATCGCCGGGCGCCTGTGGTCCGCGATCCAGGTGACGACCGCGGCGGGCATGACCGCCGTGGTGGATCTGGTGATGAACAGCGGCGGGCGCCACGCCGGGTTCGTCCGCCAGGAAGATTTTCGATTGCAGGACGTGCTGCAGAACCGCTTCGGCAAGCACTACGCAGCGAGCGGCGGCAAGGAGATTTCGTCGCACGTCGTCGTCAGCGGCCAGGCCGGCCACCAGCGCGCCCTGCACCGTCGTTGAGGTTCTCCCATGCGTGACATTTTCTCTTCTCTGGGTCTCTCCGAGCTCAACTCCGGCGCCTGGTCGCAGGACGGCGGCTGGTCGAAAGACACCACGGGCCCGGTCATCGAATCGATCAATCCGGCAACGGGCGAGCTGCTCGGTCGCGTTCGCAGCGCGACTGCTGCGGACTACGAGCGCGTCATCGTTTCATCGCGCAAGGCATTCGAGCAGTGGCGCATGGTTCCTGCGCCCAAACGCGGCGAGGCCGTGCGCTTGATCGGTGAGGAACTGCGCGCGCACAAGAGTGCGCTGGGCAGCCTGGTCACGCTCGAAACCGGCAAGATCAAACCGGAAGGCGATGGCGAAGTGCAGGAGATGATCGACATCGCCGACTTCGCCGTCGGCCAGTCGCGCATGATGTACGGCCTGACGATGCATTCGGAGCGGCCGATGCATCGCATGTACGAGCAGTGGCATCCGCTCGGCCTCGTCGGAATCATCAGCGCCTTCAACTTCCCGGTCGCGGTGTGGTCGTGGAATGCATTCCTCGCGGCGGTGTGCGGTGACGCCTGCGTGTGGAAGCCCTCACCGAAGGCCGCGCTGTCGGCGGTCGCGGTCCAGAACATCGTCAACCGCGTGTGCGAGCGTCAGGGCTTGCCCGGCATCTTCCAGCTGTTCATCAGCGCCGGCACCGAGCTGGCGGAGAAGTTCGTCGATGATCGCCGCGTCGACCTCGTATCGTTCACCGGCTCGACGGCCGTCGGTCGCAGGGTCGGTGAGCGCGTCGCCGCGCGTCTCGGCAAGAGCCTGCTCGAGCTTGGCGGTAACAACGCGATCATCGTCGACGAGTTCGCCAACCTCGACCTCGCCGTGCCGTCCATCGTCTTCGGCGCTGTCGGCACCGCCGGTCAGCGCTGCACCAGCACGCGCCGCGTGTTCGTGCATGAGTCGCGCTCGAAGGAACTCGAGCAGCGACTGACCAAAGCGTACGCGCAGGTGAAGATCGGCAATCCGCTGGAAACCGGCACCCTGATGGGACCGCTCATCGATCAGCGCGCCGTCGCGAGCTACAGCAAGGCGCTGGAATCCGCGCGCCGCGCCGGCGGCACAGTGTTGTGCGGCGACAAGGTGCGTCCCGGCTCGGGGAACTTCGTCGAGCCGACGATCGTCCGCGCGCGCGGCGATTGGGAGATCGTGCAGACCGAAACCTTCGCACCCATCCTGTACCTGATCGAGTTCAAGACGCTCGACGAAGCGATTGCGATGCATAACGCCTCGCATCACGGCCTGTCGTCTTCGATCTTCACCGACCGCCTGCAGAACGCCGAGCGCTTCCTGTCCGCAGCGGGCAGCGATTGCGGTATCGCCAACGTGAACATCGGTACTTCGGGCGCGGAGATCGGTGGCGCATTCGGCGGCGAGAAGGACACCGGCGGCGGGCGCGAATCCGGCTCGGACAGCTGGAAGGTGTACATGCGCCGGCAGACCAACACCATCAACTGGAGCCTGCAGCTGCCGCTCGCTCAAGGCATCGATTTCAAAGTCGCGCCCTGAGCCCGCTCGATCTGCTCCTGGATCCGCTTTTCCGAAACCGGCACAGCGGTCTTGAGATCCTGCGCGAAGAGCGAGACCCGCAGCTCTTCGATCAGCCACTGCAAGCGCTGGATCTCGGCATGCTGTTCGTCGCTATGCGGATGCGCATACAGCTGTTCGAGCGCGCGCATCGCCGGGCGCACACGAGCCATCAACTCTGCGTCGCGCTTCTGATTACCCTGCGCTTTGTCGAGCCGACGCGCGAGCGCCTTGAGATAGCGCGGCAAGTGCTGCCATAACACCGCCGGCACGCCCGTCGGGAAATCTGCCGGCACGAGCGCCTTGAGCTGCGCACGCGCGTCGTCCTGCAGTGCCTTGAACGCGGAATTGTCGAGGGCTGCAAGTTTCTGCCGCACGTTGCGCAGTTCGCGCAAGGTCTCGCGCGCATGCGCCAGTACGCGATCGACGACTTCGCCGAAGCCGCTGCGGTGACGATCCAGGAGCGCCTCGAATTGCTGCTGCGTGCGTGGCAACGGCCCATCCTCGCCGAGAAAACACTCGCTGAACGCGCGCTCCGCCAGCGACTCGGGCATCGGCCGTACCGTGTTCTGACCCTGGCCGAGCAGCACGATGTCGCGGTCGTCGGCGAATCGCTTGCGCGCGTATTTGAACTGCTCGGGCAACGCGAGCAATGCCAGGCGCAGGATGGCCGGGCGCAGCGACTCCTCCGCGTCGGCTACTGTCCCCGCCTCCGCCAGCTCGACCCCATCGCCGTGATCGCGCAGTGTCGGATAGACGGTGAATCGCAAACCGCGCCGCTGCACGACCCGCTCCGTGGGCACTTCGCCGAAGTCCCAGCGGCGATGCACGGAGTCGGGACGGTCACCTGATCGCTCGGCCTCGACGCGTCGAATGCCGCGCTTCAGCGCGAGCAGGTCGCGCCCTTCGGCCAGCACCGCACCGCTCAGGTCGACGACACGAATGTTGAAGCGCAATGCGTCCGGGATGGGCAGCGCCGCGAGTTGCTCGACTGTCATCGGCACACCGCCGGAGCGCGCGATCCACTGCGCAAGCGCTGCGTGGAAATCCTTGTGGTCGACATCGATCTCCGCCGCCGCGCGCGCGGCGTGCTCGGGAACCGGGACGAAGGCCTTGCGAATCGGCTTAGGTAACGCGCGCAGCAGTTCCGTGATCGTCTCCATCCGCCATCCCGGGATCGGCGTCGCGAAATCGGCAGGCGTTGCGGTCGCGAGGAGCGGCAGGGGCAATGTGACGGTGATGCCGTCGCGCGCACTGCCCGGCTCGAAGACGTATTCCAGCGGCAGCTCGTTGCCCGCGAGTTGCATCTTGTCGGGATGGCTCGTCGCCGTGACCTCAGGGACGTCACGACGCATCAGATCGCTGCGGGACATCTGCAACGCTCCGGTCGGATGCGGTCCGCGCAGCCACTTCTCCAGCGTCGCGGTCGAGTGCACGGTCGGCGGCAGACGCTGCAGATAGAAGTCCGTGATCGTCAGCTCGTCGACGAGCACGTCCCTGCGACGCAACTTCGCTTCCAGCTGCTCCACTTCGCGTCGCAGTCGCCGATTGTGATCGAGGAATGGTGCGCGCAGCCGCATGCGTCCTTCGACGAGCGCCTCGCGCACGAAGATCTGCTGTGCTTCGGCCGGCGCGACGCTGCCGTAATTGACCCGACGTCGCGACGACAGCGTGAGCCCGTATAGCGAGGTCGATTCGAAAGCGGCGACGAAGCCGCGCTCCTCGACCCAGTGCGGTTCACTGTAGCTGCGCTTGATGAGATGTTCGGCTGCTGCCTCGATCCACAGCGGCTCGACTGCAGCGACCATGCGCGCGTATAGACGTGTCGTCTCGGTGAGGCTCGCGGCGACGACCCACTTCGGCGGCTTGGACGCAAGCGGCGTTCCCGGCGCGATGACGAAGCGACTACCGCGCGCGCCCTCGTACTCGCGACGCTCGTCGAGCGCGCCGATGTTGCCGAGGAAGCCCGTGAGAATCGCCTGATGCAGGTCGTTGTACTCGGCGGGTACCTGGTTCGGCTTCAACTGCAGCTCGGCGGCGATGTCTGCGAGCTGCCGCTGCAGCTCCTGCCATTCGCGCATACGGATGAACGAGAGGAAATTCTCACGGCACCACTTGCGCAGCTGGCTGCCGGACAGCGCCGCGCTCTGCTCGGCGAACGCTTTCCACAGGTTCAGCACGCCGATGAAATCGGAGCGCGGATCGGCGAATGCCGCGTGCTTCTGGTCGGCTTGCGCCTGCGCGTCGGCCGGTCGCTCGCGCGGATCCTGAGCCGCGAGGAACGCAGCGATGATGAGCATCTCTGCGACACATCGATGATGGCTCGCTGCCAGCAGCATGCGCGCCAGCCGCGTATCGAGCGGCAGCGCCGAGATCTGCCGTCCGAGGCTGGTCACCGTGCGAGCTTCGTCGACGGCCTTCAACTCCTGCAGCAACTTGTACCCGTCATTGATCTGCCGCGTGTCCGGCGGATCGACGAACGGAAACTCCTGCGGCTCGCCGAGCTCCAGGGCCGCCATCTGCAGGATCACGCTCGCGAGGTTGGTCCGCAGGACTTCCGGCGGCGTGAAGGCCGGGCGTGCTGCGAAGTCATCTTCGGCATACAAGCGAATGCAGATGCCCGGACTTTCGCGCCCGGCCCGCCCCTTGCGCTGATCGGCGCTCGCCTGCGAGATCGGCTCGATCGGCAGACGTTGCACCTTGCCGCGCACGCTGTACCGGCTGATGCGCGCGAGACCCGAGTCGACGACGTGTCGCATGCCGGGCACGGTCAGCGACGTTTCGGCAACGTTGGTGGCGAGCACGACGCGGCGCGTGCCGTGCTTCTCGAAGATCAGCTCCTGATCGCGCGTCGACAGACGCGAGTACAGCGGCAGCACCTCGGTAGCGTGCAGCCGCGCCCTGCCGAGTGCCTCGGACGTCTCGCGGATCTGCTTCTCGCCGGGCAGGAAGACGAGCACATCGCCGCGATCCTCGCGGTCCAGCTCCTGCACGGCGGCGACGATGCCCTCCGTGAGCGACAGCTCCGAGTCCTCGTCGTCGCCGATCAGCGGCCGGTAACGAACGTCCACCGGATAGCTGCGGCCGGACACCTCGATGATCGGCGCGCCGCCGAAGAAGTCGGAGAAGCGCTGCGGATCGATGGTCGCGGACGTGATCACGACGCGCAGCTCCGGACGCTGCGGCAGCAAGCGCTTGAGCACGCCGAGCAGGAAGTCGATGTTGAGGCTGCGCTCGTGCGCCTCGTCGATGATCAGCGTGTCGTAGCTGCGCAGCTGCCGGTCGTGCTCCAGCTCGCGCAGCAGGATGCCGTCCGTCATTACCTTGAGCCGCGTGTCCGGTCCGGTGCGGTCGGTGAAGCGGATCTGGAAGCCGACAGCACCTCCGACGCTCGTGCCGAGCTCGGACGCGACGCGGCTGGCAATGGCGCGGGCCGCGATGCGTCGCGGCTGCGTGTGACCGATCAACCCCAGTGTGCCGCGACCCGCTTCGAGGCAGATCTTCGGCAGCTGCGTCGTCTTGCCGGAACCGGTCGCTCCGCACACGACGATGAGCTGGTGCTCGTGGAGCGCCTTCGCGATCTCCTCACGATGCGCGACGATCGGCAGCGCCGTGTCGTACTCGATCTTCAGCGGCAGCGAGCGCAACCGCTCGACGCGGGCGACCGAATCGTCGATCGCCTTGCCCAGCGCGTCGGCCGCCTTGTGCGCCTGGGCATCGAGCGTCTTGCGCGCGAACAGCCGGTCGAGCTCGCGAGCCAGCCGCGGCCGATCGGCATGACGCACCGCCGTCAGCCGCTCGCGCAAGGCGAGCAGCGTCGCGCTGAATGAAGTCGTCGGGTTCACGTGGCTGGGAAGCGGATCTCGATCCAGGCGCCGCCGAGCGGCGAGTCGTCGATGCGGATCGTACCGCCATTGAGCTGGGCCAGCTCGCGCACGACGGACAGCCCGATGCCCTGGCCGCTGACGCGCTCGTCGAGCCGGGCGCCGCGATCGAGCACGCGCTCGCGCTCGTCGACGGGAATTCCCGGACCGTCGTCCTCGACCACCAGACGCAACCCGTCGCGTCGTGCCGTCGGGTCGCTGATGCGCTCCGCCGTAAGCCGCACCGTGCCCCGGCTCCACTTGAATGCGTTGTCCAGCAGGTTGCCGGCGACTTCGGTCAGATCTTCACGGTCGCCCGTGAAGAAACATCCGGGCGCGACGATCAGCTCGCAGTCGATATTGCGGTCGGCATACACCTTGAGCAGCGCGGCGCGCAGCGGGTCGAGCGCACTGCGCACGTCGATCGGAGCAGTACCCAGTCCGGTGCCACCCGAGGCGGCCGCGCGCTTGAGCTGATACTTGACGATGTCGTCCATGCGCCCGACTTGCTCGTCGAGCTGCTTGCCGATCGCCAGGTTGCGCCCCTGCGCACCGCTCAGCAGGTTGCGCATCACGGCCAGCGGCGTCTTGAAGCTGTGCGCGAGATTTCCGAGTGTGTTGCGATAGCGGGCCAGGCGTTCGCGCTCACCGCGCAACAACGCGTTGAGATTGGTCGTCACGCCGAGCAGCTCGCGCGGATAGCCCGTGCCAAGCTCCGTCATCCGACCCGCTTCGATCTCCTCGATCTCGTGCTCGATTCGCCGCAGCGGCGTCAGCAACCGCCGCAGCAGGAACGCGAGCGCGCCCAGCAGCAGCAACATCAACAAGCCGAACCAGCCGAACAGCTGACCGCGGAATCGATTGAGCTGCGCGTAGTAAGGCTGGAGATCCTCGGCGACGTTGTACACGAAGGTCCGCGTCACGCCGTTGTCGAACTCCCATGCGATGGTGCGACTCAAGGCGCGCACCGGCGAGCCGTCGCCGCGGTGAAGCTGACGGTATTGCCGTTGACCGGACGGCAGCTGCACGGCGAAGTCGAGGCCCGTGCCGGTCAGCGAGTTCGAGCGCCAGCTCGGATAGCCGTCGCTGCGCAGGATCTCGCCATACAAACCCGAGCCCGGATTCCTCAGTCGCTCCTCGGTCTTCTCCTGCGCCGGCTGCAGGCCGCCGCTGCTGTCTTCTTCCGATGCGGAAATGAGCGCGAGCATCTGCGCTTCGAGACGATCGTGCATCGCCTGTTCCGTCACGCGCCGGAACGCGAAGTCGAGCGCGGCGATGGTGATGCCGAAGAACACGATCAGCAGGATGCTGACCGAGGCGAGCAGCCGTGTACTAAGGGAGCGCGGCCCCATTCAGCGCGTCATGCAGCGCTTTCGCGTTGCAGGGCGAAGCGGTAACCGCGCCCGCGCAGGGTCTCTATCGGTTTGATCGAATCGTCGGGGTCGAGCTTGCGGCGCAGGCGGCCGATGAAGACCTCGATCGTGTTGCTGTCGCGGTCGAAATCCTGCGCGTACAGGCGCTCGGTCAGCTCGCCCTTGGAGATGACCTCGCCGGCGCGGTGAATGAGGTATTCGAGGATGCGGTATTCGAAGCTGGTGAGGTCGACGCGCCGGCCGTTGACCGTCACTTCCTGCGTGCGCGGATCGAGCGCGACTGCGCCACAGCGCAACACGGGTTGCGCCCAGCCGCCGGAACGGCGCAGCAGCGCCTGCATGCGTGCGAGCAGCTCCTCGAAGTGGAACGGCTTGGCGAGATAGTCGTCGGCGCCTGCCTGCAGGCCTTCGACCTTGTCCTGCCACTTGTCGCGTGCCGTCAGGATCAGAACCGGATACGACTTGCCCTCGGCGCGCAGCTTCTTGATCAGCTCCATGCCGTTGAGCTTCGGCAAGCCGAGGTCGACGATGGCGAGATCGAGCGCGTACTCGCGCGCGCAGTACAGGCCTTCCTCGCCGTCCGCAGCAGCATCGACGTTGAAGCCGTGCTGTTGCAGCTGTTCGACGATGGAATCGCGCAGCGGTTTTTCGTCTTCGACGATCAGTACGCGCATGGGATCAACGCATCGCTCCTGATTCGGCGTCCACTCGCACAGTCCAGACCCTGCCCTCGGTGTTCAGCAAGCGGATCTGGTGCACGCGCTTGCCGCCGCTCTCGACCGTTTCTGCCTTGACCGCCTTGGCGCGGAACCGACGCTGCGCCATCTCGACCGCCTGGTCCAGCGACACGGCGGAGGGCTCGATCCGCGGCTCGTGCCGCTGGCGCCGGTCGATCAGGTCCTGGGCCTGGGCGGCCAACGGCGCGCCCGCTGCAAGCAACGAAACGAGGGCCCATACCAGATGCCGGCCAGTGCGCATGATGAACTGTAGTGTACGTGCGGCGGGACGACGATTCACGCCCCGCCGCACAGACCCTCGACTATAAAGTTGCCGGGCTGAAGCCCGACCTGCATTGCGACTACTCGGCCGGCGCCACGGCGACCCTTACCTTGATTCGCTCGCCCGGGTCGTACGGCATGCGAGTCGTATATTCGCGGCCATTGTATTCGTAGGTCACGCGATACCCTTCGATGCGCTCTTCGTACTCGCGCTCGTAGCGCACGTCGCAGCGACGCACGACTTCCTCGCGCGTGTCCGAGCCGTACTGGCGCCTGGCGCTGTCGTGACCGATACCGGCGCCGATGATTGCACCCGCGACTGTTGCGGCATCGTTACCGCGACCGCTGCCGACCTGGTGACCGATGACACCGCCGATGATGCCGCCGAGCAGCGTGCGTCCGGCAACTTCCGGCGGACGGGAGTCGACATAGCGAACGTCGTCGTAGCACTCGCGCCGCGGCGTCTCGATGCGCACCTGGCGCACGATCGGCTCCACACGCGTGACGGGCGCGTAGTCATAGTCGCTGCGGCGACTGTGACGGGAATTCGACCAGGGCGGCGGCGCCGCCAGTGCGACACCCGTCACACCGAGCACACCGGCCAACACCAGCAAACCACGAGCCTTACGCATCTATGTCTCCAAAACCCGGCTGGATGTGCGCCGAGCCTGGGGACACGGTAGGCGGAACGGCATGAATGAATACTGAACCCCAGGAAAGTCCGTGACATAGGTGACAAAAGTGACACGGGTGACACGGGTCAGACCCTCTTGCCTGTCACTGTGTCACTGTGTCACTTCCCCGTTCCTTCCCCTCATCCCACAACCTATCCATCTCCTCCAGCGTCGCCTCGCCGGATTGCGCCCCTGCTCCTGCAGCCGCTGCTCGACGTAGCCGAACCGCCGTTCGAACTTCGCGTTCGCGCCTTTCAATGCCGTTTCGGGATCTACGCCGAGATAGCGGCAGACGTTGACGACGCAGAACAGCACGTCGCCGAGCTCGTCGGTGATATGGGCCTGGTCAGCCTGCACGCTGAGTCCCTTGCGCAACTCGCCCAGCTCCTCGTCGAGCTTGTCGAGTGCGCCCGCCACATCGGGCCATTCGAAGCCGACCTGCGCTGCGCGTTTGCCGAGCTTGTTCGCGCGGGTCAGCGCCGGCAAAGCAAGCGGCACGTCGGCGAGCACGCCCTTGCCGGAACGCTCGCGCTCGAGCCGCTTCTGCTCTTCCCACGCGACGGTCTGTGCGGCCGCACTGTCGATCTGCGCGTCACCGAAGACATGCGGATGACGCCGCTCCATCTTGTCGCAGATCGCCGCAACCACGTCGTCGAAACCAAACGAGCCCTGCTCGCGCGCCATCTGCGAATGGAACACGACCTGGAACAGCAGGTCGCCGAGCTCGTCACGCAACGCCGGGTAGTCTTTGCGCTCGATCGCGTCGGCGACTTCGTACGCCTCCTCGATCGTGTACGGCGCAATCGTGCCGAAGCTCTGTTCGAGATCCCACGGGCAGCCGCGTTGCGGATCGCGCAGCCGCGCCATGATCTGAAGAAGCCGGTCGATTGAAGGCATATCAGGTCTGACTGTTCAGCAGCTTGTAGAGCGACATCAGCATTCCGGCGGTCGCGCCCCAGATGTGATGCTCGCCGTACGGAATGTCATACACGCTCACCTTGGTCGTGCCCAGCATGCGCTCGCGCGCTTTGTGGTTGGCAACGTCGAGGATGTGCAGCAGCGGCACCTCGAATGTCGCGTCGACTTCGCTGCGATCCAGCTCGAGCGCGAAGCCGGGCTGCACGAAACCGACGACCGGCGTAACCCAGAAGCCCGTGAGCACCAGGTGCGGCTCGAGATAGCCGGCGAACGTCACGTGCTGCCGCGACAGGCCGATCTCTTCTTCGGTCTCGCGCAGCGCCGCTGCCAGCGGACCTTCGTCGGCGCCCTCGATGCGTCCGCCCGGGAAGCTGATCTGTCCGGCGTGATTCTTCAGGTGCGTGGCGCGCTGTGTGAGCAGCACCGACAGACCTTCCTCGCGATCGACCAGCGGCACGAGCACTGCCGCCGCAACCGGCGACGCTGGAAAGTACTGGCGCACGGCCGCATCGACTTCCGCCGAGAACCCCGCAGGCACTGCCGACCCGGCATCGGTCGCCGGACGCGAGTCCTTCAGCCGCTCCTCGATCAGTCGTCGCAACTCGTGCCGATTGCCGGCTGCAATCGCCACCTTCAACCGCCGCCGTCGACTTTGCCGCCGCCGCGCGTCAGCGCACGCGGATCGAGTAGCCGCTTCAGCTCTTCGGGCGCCATCTGCGTGTGCTCGGCCACGACTTCGCCGATCGGCCGGCCCTGCTCGTACGCCAGCTTGGCGAGCTTCGCTCCCAGTTCGTAACCGAGCACGGAATTGAGCGCAGTGATCAGAATCGGGTTGCGGTCGAGCGCCGCCGCGACGCGCTCCGTATTCACTGTGAAGCCGGCGATCGTCGAATCGGCGAGCGCCCGCGCTGCGTTTGCAGACAGGTCGATGCTCTGCAGCAGGTTGTACGCGATCACCGGCAGCATCACGTTGAGCTGGAAGTTGCCGGACTGCCCGGCGATGGCGATGGTCGCATCGTTCCCCATCACCTGCGCACACACCATCGTGACGGCTTCCGGAATGACCGGATTCACCTTGCCCGGCATGATGCTGCTGCCGGGCTGCAGCGCCGTCAGCTTCACTTCGCCGAGGCCGGCGAGCGGTCCGCTGTTCATCCAGCGCAGGTCGTTGGAGATCTTCATCAGCGCAACCGCGAGCACGCGCAGTTGCCCCGATAACTCGACGGCCGTGTCTTGCGACGACAGCGACTCGAAGTAATTGTTCGCGGGCCGCAGCTCGAGTCCGCATTTCACCGAGAGGTAGCGCATCGCGCGAGCCGCGAAGCGCGGATGCGCGTTGATCCCCGTGCCCACCGCCGTGCCGCCGAGAGCGAGCGCCTGCAGGCGCGTGCGGCACTCCATGATGCGTGCGCTCGCGTGATCGATCTGCGCATGCCAGCCGCTCATCTCCTGGCCGAACGTCACCGGCATGGCATCCATCAGGTGCGTCCGCCCGGTCTTCACGATGTCGCCGATGTCGCCGATGCGGCGGCTGATCACCGCACCGAGATAAGCGAGCGCCGGCAGCAGGTGCTGTTCAATCGACAACAGCGCGCTGAGATGAATCGCGGTGGGGATTACGTCGTTCGAGCTCTGGCTCATGTTGACGTGATCGTTCGGATGCACGGCAAGGCCGCCATAGCGGCTGGCGAGGTGCGCGATCACCTCGTTGGCATTCATGTTGCTGCTGGTGCCGGAGCCGGTCTGGAAGACGTCGATCGGGAAGTGCGCGTCATGCCGCCCTTCTGCGACTTCCAGCGCCGCCTTCTGGATGGCTGCGGCGCGCTTGGCATCGAGGGCGTCGAGGTCGAGGTTGGTGGTCGCCGCTGCCCACTTGATCAGGCCGAGCGCACGGATGAACTCGCGCGGCATGCGCAGGCCGCTGATCTGGAAATTGTCGATCGCGCGCTGCGTTTGCGCGCCCCACAGAGCGTCGGCCGGCACCTGCAGCTCGCCGAGGCTGTCTCGTTCTGTGCGGAAACCCTCGTTCGTCACGCCCAACCTCGATGCAAGAGACGGTGAATTCTCCGCTATAGTAAGCACTTACTTATGAATAACAACGCGCTCAACGCCATCTCGCCCATCGACGGACGCTACGCCGACAAGGCCGCCGAGCTGCGGCCATTGTTCAGCGAGCGCGGCTTGATCCGTCAGCGGGTGCGTGTCGAAGCACTGTGGCTCAAGGCGCTGGCCGCCGAGCCCGGCATCATCGAGCTGCGCGGTCTGCCGGCCGCCGCCCTGACCGTGCTGGATGCGCTGGCCGCCGAGCTGACCGAGGCGGAAGCCGCCGAGGTCAAACGCATCGAGCGCGAGACCAATCACGACGTGAAGGCAGTCGAGTATTTCGTCAAGGGGCGTCTCGACTCGGTGCCGGCGTGGCGCTCGCGGCGTGAGTTCGTGCACTTCGCCTGCACGTCGGAGGACATCAACAACCTGAGCTATGCGCTGATGCTGCGCGACGCGCGCGACCAGGTATTACTGGCGCGCCTGGACGCGCTGATCGGCCGGCTTCGCACGCTCGCTCATACGAACGCCGCGGTTGCGATGATGTCGCGCACGCACGGCCAGCCTGCAACGCCGACGACGCTCGGCAAGGAAATCGCCAACTTCGTCTATCGCCTCGGCGAGCAGCGCACGCGCTTCGCCGCGGTGGCAATCGCCGGAAAGATCAATGGCGCGGTCGGCAACTTCAATGCTCATATCAGTGCTTATCCGCAGGTCGACTGGCCGACCCTCGGGCGGCGCTTCGTCGAATCGCTCGGCCTGACCTGGAATCCGTACACGACGCAAATCGAGCCGCATGACTGGATGGCGGAATACTTCGACGCGCTGGCGCGCTTGAACACCGTGCTGATCGACCTGTGCCGCGACATGTGGGGCTACATCTCGATCGGCTACTTTCGCCAGCGCCCCGTCGCGGGCGAAGTCGGCTCCTCGACGATGCCGCACAAGGTCAATCCCATCGACTTCGAGAACGCCGAAGGCAATCTCGGCCTGTCGAACGCCCTGCTGCGCTTCCTGGCCGACAAGCTTCCGGTCTCGCGCTGGCAGCGCGACCTGACCGACTCGACCGTGCTACGCAACGTCGGCGTCGCCGTCAGCCATGCGTTGATTTCCTGGCGCTCGATCGAGCGCGGCCTGGAACGAGTCGAAGTCGATCCGCGTCAGCTCGCGGCAGACCTCGACGCCAATTGGGAGCTGCTCGCGGAACCGATCCAGACGGTCATGCGTCGATTCGGCGTGGAGAACGCATACGAGCAACTCAAGTCCCTGACCCGCGGCCAGCGGGTCGATGCCGAGTCCCTGCGACGCTTCATCGCCGGCCTTGCGATCCCCGAGGAGGCCCGGCGCGCGCTCCTGGAGCTTTCGCCGCAGCGCTATACGGGCTGCGCGGAGGACCTGGCGCGAAAAGTTTGAGACCAAGAAATTCTTGATAAGTGTCACAAAGCTCTACGGATCAGCCGCTTATACTCCCTTCATGATCCTTCGTCCCGATCTCACCGTCGCAGCCATCGTCGAACGTGACGGGCAGTTCCTGCTCGTCGAAGAGCGCGTCGCCAATCGTATGGTGTTCAACCAGCCGGCCGGCCACGTCGAAAAGGGCGAGCAATTCGTCGACGCGGTGGTCCGCGAGACGCTCGAAGAAACGGCGTGGACCTTCCACCCCGAAGCCCTGGTCGGCATCTATTTCTGGGAGCAGCCGGATCAACCCCGCAGCTTCCTGCGTGCGGCGTTCTGCGGCCGGGTCAGTGGCCACGACCCGTCGCGCCGCCTCGATCGCGGCATCGAGCGCGCTGTGTGGATGACGCGTGAGCAGATCGTGACGCGCTCGGCGCGGCTGCGCAGCCCGATGGTGCTCGGCTGCATCGACGACTACCTGGATGGCGTGCGCTTTCCGCTCGACGTCATCAAGCACGTCATCAAGGACCCCACCAAGCTGAGCACGGCCGATCTGCGCTCGCGCTCGATCGATCACCCGGCCCTGAACCGCGTGTTGTAGGTCGGGCTTTAGCCCGACTCTTGCGTCGGACTAAAGCCGATCTACAGTCACCGTCCCATGGCCTCCACGCCCGTAATCGTCGGCATGTCCGGCGGCGTCGACTCGTCCGTCGCTGCCTCGCTCCTGCTCCAGCAAGGCTACGACGTGCAGGGGCTCTTCATGAGCAATTGGGACGAAGACGAGGACGGCTACTGCACCGCTGCCGAGGATTTCCAGGATGCGCGCAGCGTGTGCGAGCAGCTGGGCATTCCGCTGCACAAGGTGAGCTTCGCGGGCGAGTACCGCGAGCGCGTGTTCGCGTACTTTCTCGAGGAGTACCGCGCCGGCCGCACGCCGAACCCCGACGTGCTGTGCAATCGCGAGATCAAGTTCGGCGTGTGCTTCGACTATGCGCGGCGCCTCGGCGCCGAGTGGGTTGCCACCGGCCACTACGCTCGCGTCGAGCACGGCGCCGGCGGCGCGAAGCCGCGACTGCTCCGTGGTGTCGACACTGGCAAGGATCAGAGCTACTTCCTGCACGCAATGCCTGCCGAGGCGCTGGCGCGCACGTTGTTTCCGATCGGCTCGCTGCAGAAGACCGACGTGCGTCGCATGGCTCGCGAGCTCGCGCTTCCGGTGTTCGACAAGAAGGACAGCACCGGCATCTGCTTCATCGGCGAGCGACCGTTCGCCGAATTCCTCGCGCAGTATCTGCCCGCGCAGCCGGGCGACATCGAGACGGCCGAGGGCCGCAAGGTCGGCGAGCATCGCGGACTCATGTACTACACGCTGGGTCAGCGCCAGGGCCTGCGTATCGGCGGGCGCAGCGACGCCACCGAGGAAGCCTGGTACGTCGCCGACAAGGATCTGCGGCGCAACGTGCTGGTCGTCGTACAGGGCCACGACCATCCGGCGCTGTTCGGCCGCGGGCTGACCGCGTCGCAATTGACCTGGGTTGCAGGCGAAGCCCCGGCGGCGCAGTTCCGCGGCACAGCCAAGGTCAGATACCGCCAGCCCGACCAGGAGTGCGAGGTTCGTGTGCTCTCGAACGGGCGTTGCGCAGTCGCATTCGACTCACCGCAGCGCTCCGTCACTCCGGGGCAGTACGTGGTGTTCTATCGCGGCGAGGAATGCCTGGGCGGCGGCGTCATCGAGGCGTCTCACGGGCATCCTCAGCCGCTATAATCCGCCCGCTTTCGGCGGCCGCAGTCCCGGCTGCCATACCTTCAGAATATCGATGGCAGAGCCACCATATATTTTACCCGCGCCCACGCAAACGCTAAGGTGCGCGGGCCGAGGCGATTCTCAGGTCGCCTGGCCACTTCTCCCGGAGGACGCATGAAAGACTCGTTCAAGGCGCGCACGACGCTCGCTTGCGGCAACAACAACTTCGAAATCTTCAGCCTCGCTGCGCTGAAGGGCCGCAACGTCGCCCGCCTGCCCTACTCGCTGAAGATCCTGCTGGAAAACCTGCTGCGCTTCGAAGATGGCGTCAACGTCACGCGCGAGGACATCGAAGCGCTGCTCAATTGGGATCCGAAAGCGGCGCCGGCCTACGAAATCTCCTTCTCCCCCAGCCGCGTGATCATGCAGGACTTCACCGGCGTGCCCGCCATCGTCGACCTGGCCGCGATGCGCGAGGCGATGATCAAGCTCGGCGGCAATCCGGACGAGATCAACCCGCTGTCGCCCGCCGAGCTGGTGATCGATCATTCCGTGCAGGTCGACGCCTACGGCGCGCGCGACTCGCTCGCCAGGAACACCGCGATCGAGTTCAACCGCAACACCGAGCGCTACTCGTTCCTGCGCTGGGGCCAGACGGCGTTCCGCAACTTCAAGGTCGTGCCGCCGAACACCGGCATCGTGCACCAGGTCAACATCGAGCACCTGGCGCGCGTCGTGTTCGACATGGAGAAAGACGGCGTGCGCTGGGCATACCCGGATACGCTGGTCGGCACCGATTCGCACACCACGATGGTCAACGGCCTGGGCGTGCTGGGCTGGGGCGTCGGCGGCATCGAAGCGGAAGCGGCGATGCTCGGCCAGCCCGTGACGATGCTGATTCCGCACGTCATCGGCTTCAGGCTCGTCGGCAGTCTGCCCGCGGGGACGACCGCCACGGACCTCGTGCTCACCGTCACGGAGATGCTGCGCAAGAAGGGTGTGGTCGACAAGTTCGTCGAGTTCTTCGGCGACGGCCTCGCGAGCCTGCCGCTCGCAGACCGCGCGACCATCGGCAACATGTCGCCGGAATTCGGCAGCACGTGCGCGATCTTCCCGATCGACGAAGAGACGCTGCGCTATCTCGAACTCACCGGTCGCACCGCCGATCACATCTCGATGGTAAAGGCGTACGCGCAGCACCAGGGCATGTGGCGCGAGAACGGCCAGCCGCAGGCCGACTACACCGACGTGCTGGAGCTCGATCTCGGCACGGTCGAACCGTCGCTCGCCGGTCCGAAGCGTCCGCAGGACCGCGTGCCGCTGCGCACGGCGAAGCAGACGTATCAGGCGGCTCACAAGAAGATGGCGGAAGAACGCGCGGCCAAGAATCCGTCGGCGGCTGGCGTCGCAGCCGCGAACTGCGACGGCAAGTCGTTCGAAGTCGCAGACGGCGCGGTGTTGATCGCCGCGATCACGAGCTGCACCAATACCTCGAACCCGGCCGTGCTGATCGGCGCAGGCCTGCTCGCGCGCAATGCGCGCAGGCGCGGGCTGACATCGAAGCCCTGGGTCAAGACCAGCCTCGCGCCGGGCTCTCGCGTCGTCACCGACTATCTCGAGAAGGCCGGGCTCTCCGGCGATCTCGAAGCCATGGGCTTCTACACCGTCGGCTACGGCTGCACGACGTGCATCGGCAACTCCGGTCCGCTCAAGCCGGAGATCTCCGAGGCGGTGCGTGCCGCCGATCTGATCGCCTGCTCCGTGCTCTCCGGCAACCGCAACTTCGAGGGCCGCGTGCATCCGGAAGTGAAGATGAACTTCCTCGCCTCGCCGCCGCTGGTCGTCGCGTATGCGCTCGCCGGCACGCTCAATCTCGATCTCACGACCGAGCCGCTCGGCGTCGGCAGCGACGGCAAGCCGGTCTACCTCAAGGACATCTGGCCGACGCAGGGCGAGATCCACGAGTTCATCGCCCGGTCGGTCGACTCCGCGATGTTCAAGAAGGGTTACGCCAGCGTGTTCACGGGCGACGAGCACTGGAATTCGATCCGCCTGCCGAGCGGCAAGATCTACTCGTGGGACGACAAGTCCACGTACGTGAAGAACCCGCCGTATTTCGTCGGTATGACGATGAAGCCTGGCGCGGTCGCTGACATCCGCAACGCTCGCGTGCTGGCATTGCTCGGCGACTCGGTTACGACCGACCACATCTCGCCCGCCGGCGACATCTCGAAGTCGAGCCCGGCAGCGAAGTACCTGATGTCGCTCGGCGTGCAGCCGGTCGATTTCAACTCGTACGGCGCGCGTCGCGGCAATCACGAAGTGATGATGCGCGGCACGTTCGCGAACATCCGGCTGCGCAATCAGCTCGCACCGGGCACCGAAGGTGGCGTCACCGTGCACGTGCCGAGCGGCGAGCAGATGAGCATCTACGACGCAGCGATGCGCTACAAACAGGAAGGCACTCCGCTGGTCGTGCTGGCGGGCAAGGAGTACGGCACCGGCTCATCGCGCGACTGGGCAGCCAAGGGCACGATGCTGCTGGGCGTAAAGGCCGTGATCTCCGAGAGCTTCGAGCGCATCCATCGCTCGAACCTGATCGGCATGGGCGTGCTGCCGCTGCAGTTCAAGGAAGGCCAGAACGCGCAGTCGCTGTGCCTGAGCGGCAAGGAGACGTTCGAGATCATCGGGCTGAACGGCGGCGCGGCGAAAGTCGTCACCGTCGTCGCGACCCCTGCCTCGGGCGCGCCGATCAAGTTCGAAGTCCGCGTGCGCATCGATACGCCGAAAGAGCGCGAGTACTTCCAGCATGGCGGCATCCTGCACTACGTGCTGCGCCAGCTGGCGTCCTCGGCGAAGGCAGCGTGACGAAAGTGACGGAGTGACAAGATGACCGAGCACGTGAAGATTGCGGTCGCCGACTACGTCATGCGCATCACGCTGGCGCGGCCGGAGAAGAAGAACGCACTCACGCAGGCGATGTACGTCGCCATCGGTGAGGCGCTAACGCGGGCCGAGAGCGATCCGGCGGTGCGCGTCGTGCTGATCGAGGCCGAAGGCGACGCGTTCACGGCCGGCAACGACATCGCGGACTTCGCCGCGATTGCCACTGGCGCGCTCTCGCGCGAGCAGATGCAGACGCATGTCTTCCTGGAGGCGCTGGCGCGAGGAACGAAGCCCTATGTTGCCGCCGTCACCGGGTTGGCTGTCGGCGTCGGCGTCACGATGCTCATGCACTGTGATGTCACCTACGTCGCCGAAGACGCGCGGCTCATGACGCCGTTCGTGAATCTCGCGCTCGTTCCGGAAGCGGCGTCGACGTGGCTCATCCCCGCGCGGATCGGCTACGCCCGCGCGTTCCAGCTGTTCGCGTTCGGCGAGCCGATGGATGGCAAGACCGCCGCCGCGATCGGTCTCGTGACTGCCGCATTGCCTGCGGCGGAAGTTCGCACCAAGGCGCTCGCCGCTGCGAAGGCACTGGCAGCCAAACCTGCGGGCGCTTTGCAAGCGACCAAGAAACTGATGCGTGACTCGGCAGCGATGTTGGCCGTCATGGCGCGCGAAGGTGAAGCATTCGGACAGCGCCTGCGTACTGCAGAAGCCGCCGAGGCTTTCCGTGCATTCGCCGAGCGGCGCGCGCCGGACTTCACCAAGATCCAGAGCTGAGTCTCACGGAGTCGCGATGCAGCTGCCGTTCGCAACTCCGATCCAGGATACGGGCACAGAGCTGATCGGACCGTTGCGCGTGCCGCGGCAGATGCTGGCCGCGCAGACGTACGACGATCACAACTCGATCCACGACAACGCGACCGCGCAGAAATACGGTTTCAAGGGCGGCACGATCGAGGGACCCACCCACTTCAGCCAGTTCGCACCGCTGTGTGTCGCACTGTGGGGGCCGCAATGGCTGGCGCAGGGCTCGCTGTCCGCGCACTACCGCAATGCCTGCTTCGAGGGCGACAAGGTCCGTGCGCTCGTCACCAAGCCTGCCGATGGCGCTACGCAGACGACGATCCGCATGGAGCGCGAAGACGGCACCGAGATTCTGCGCGGCACCGCTGCAATCAAGGCCAACAATCCGCCTTCGGCGCTGGAGCAGCGTATCAGCGAGCTGAGTCCGCCCGAAACGCCGGTGATCCTGCGCGACGTGCAGGTCGGCATGCGCACGAAACGCATCGTTGTGCGCATGGACGCGGACCAGAACATGGGAGCGCTCTATCCGTTCTCGCTCGCGCAGAAGCTGCAGCTGATCACGGAGCCTTCGCCGTGGTACACAGCCGAGGGCGCAGCGAGCTCGCCCTGGAAGGAAGCGATCATTCCGCTGGAGATGGTCAGCGTGCTGCTGAACTATTCGAGCGACGCCGCGGGCTTTCCGGTGCGCAAGCCGGTCGTCGGCCTGTTCGCCGACCAGGAGATCCGCATGCACAGCGGGCCGCTGTTCGTCGGCCACGCGTACGAGATGGATCGCGAAGTCGTGGCGCTGAGTGGCAGCCGCCGGACGGAGAGTTTGTGGATTCGTACGCGCGTGTTTCAAGCCGGTGGCGATGAGGTGCTCGCGACGATGCTGCTCAACGCGGCGTATATGAAAGATTCCTTCCCTGGCTACGAAGCCGAGCTGAAACAGAGTCAGGCTCAAGCCTGACCCACGAGACCGAGCAAAGACTGTGGGTCAGGCTTCAGCCTGACTAGAGGTACTTCAGGAACCACTCCGCGGCCGCATTCGAGCTGACCTCGAACGCCTCGCCGATGTACATCTCGAAGTGCGTCGTGTTCGGGACTTCGATCACGCGCTTCGGTCCCGTCAGCACTTCGGCCGCTGCGTACGAGTGCTCGCGGTTGTCGAACAGCTGCTCGTTCTGCGCCACGATGAATTGCACCGGGCGGTTGCCCACATCCTTCAGATAGCGAAACGGCCGATACTCCGCCACGACCTGGCTGGTCTCGACGTCCACTTTGCGACGCGTGGAGAAGCCGGTCTCGAACTCGCCGCCCTGCCCCGTGCGCGCCCGCTTGATCGCATCCTCCAGCAAGCGCCCCTGCAGCGGCATCGCACCGCCCGGCGCATCCTTGCCGGCGATCGCCGGAACCTGCACCGACACAGCTTTGACGCGTGCGTCGAGCGCGGCGACGACGATCGAGTTGCCGCCCGCGAAGCTCGAGCCCCACACGCCGATGCGTTCGGGATCGACGCCCGGCTCGCCCTGCAGGTACGAGATGGCATTGCGCACGTCCTCGACTTGTTTCATCGGGACGAGGCGCGTGCGCTTGACGACGACATCGGTCGTGGTGCGCGTAATGCGCACGTCGTCATCGTTCTTCAGCGGCTGCGCGAGCGTCGTGAAACCGCTGCTCAAGCCCCCAGCCGCGATAGTCGATCGCCAGCGCGACCAGGCCACGCTCGGCGAATCGCGCAGCGTACTTCTCGATCGAGTAGTGAGTGCCGGCCCAGCCCTGGCCGAGGACTACACCGGGCGTCTTGCTGTCGGCCGAATGATTCTTCGGCAGGAACAGCACGGCGAAGCATGCGACGTCGTCGCTGTAGTAAGTGACTTCCCGGCGCGTGACGCCGTCGGCAAGCTTGTATTCCCAATCGGCAGGCGTCAGCCCGCTCTTGACCGGCTTTGCCGCGGATTGCGATTGCTGCGCGCCTGCCACGCCGGCCGTCGTGCAGAGCGAGAGAACGATTGCCAGTCCGAACAGTCGACGCATGCGATCAACGACGCCACTTCTGTAATTTTTTCGCCGGCTGCGGCGCGCGATGCAGGCGGATCGGCAGGCGCGGCGGCTCGGGCTCGTCTTCGACGAGCCACTTCTCCTTGAATGCCTGCAGCGCCTCCTGCTGTACGCCTGCATGTCGCGTCGAAAGCAGAAGTTGCGAGGGCGCGCAAACGCGCGCTCGAATCAATCCCAGATCCGCGGCCGCGTCGAACAGGCTGGGGTACCAGCTCTGCCAACCGGGCAACAGGCTCTCGACCTGCTCGCGCAGGTTCTTGCGCTCGGACGATTCGGGCAAGACGCTCATCACGGGCCCGTTTTACCATGAAGCTCATGGCAACTGCAGTCCTTGAATCACACCGAATTTGGGTTGACACTAGATGTGCCGAGTCGATACCAGTCGATGCGACGCGTGACGAGCATCACGGCGGCGAGCGCGACGAACAGCACGATTGCACCGAGCAGGAGTGCGTAGTCCTCGGACAACACCAGCGCGTATAGCAGCGCGTACACACCGCTCATCGCAACTCCCGCGACGCTGCCGCGAAGCGAACTGCGCAACGCGCCCGCTATGTAAATTCCAATCAGCAGGACGAGCGCGGCTGCCGCAGTGACGTACGCGACTGCGAACGAGATGTGCTCGGACAGCGCGATCAGCAGCAGATAGAAGATGCTCAGCGCGAAACCGATCAGCAGGTATTGCAGCGGATGCAGCGGATTGCGCGTGACCTGCTCCCACGCGAAGAACGTGAGGAACGTGAGCGCAATGAACAGCAGCGCATATTTCACGGCGCGTTCGCCGCGCTGGTAGATGTCGACCGCCTGATAGAGGCCCACGCCGAACGAGGACTCCATCAGCGCGGCCTCGTTGACCTCGAATTCGCTCCAGACCTGGCGATACGAGCGATTGAGCTCGAGCACTTGCCAGCGCGCATCGAAGCCCTCCGCAGTGATCGTGTGCTCGGCCGGCAGGAAAGCACCGTGGAACGACGGATGCGGCCAGTTCGAATGCAGCTGCAGCGTCGTCGTGCTCCCGAGCGGCAGCATCGAGACATCGCGGCTGCCTGCGACCACCGTGTGGAATTCGAATGCGCTCGATGCGCCTTCGAGGACCGCCGCGAGATCGACGGCAGTCTCGATGCCGCGATACACCGCGGGTGCGCCCGGTCCGAGCTCGAGCGCGCGGCCGGCAAAAGTAGCTTGCGTAACTTCGCGAAGACTACGCACCGCCGACAGTGGCAACAGCAACCGACTCTGCTGCCAGAGGTACTTGATATCGGGTCCGGCATTCGCGGCGCGCTCGCGCAGCCCCTGGAAGTCGAACTCACCGGCAAGACGAACGTCCGCAAGGTAGACGGGCACGGCGTAGATGCCGACGTAGCGCGGCTCTTCCTGCAACTTCAGATCGACGCTCATATCGAGCCGCGCAGGCAGCAGGTAGACGTCGTTGCGCACCAGCCGGGTGACCTCTTTGCCGTTGACGTTCTCGACGATGGTCTGCTGCACGGGGACGATCAGCATCGGCCCGCCGAGCACGATGTTGCCGCCCCACCCTTCGGCCACGCGCGTATATGCCTGTTCGCGCAGAGCGGCGCGTTCGCTTACGAGCCCGCGCAGCATCGCGAGCGGCACGAGCAGCAACAAGACGATCGCCCCGATCATTACCGCTTTGAGGGTCACCGAACCCGATTCGCCGATGCGCAACGCCATGCTCGTCTCTCCCGCCTCTGTGTTCAGTTGCGAGGGGAGCCTGCGCCGGCAAGAGGGCATTCCGCCGACGCAATTCGGGCGAACTGTGGCGCGGCCGCTCGGTCAAGAATCCGTGAGGCGCTGCCGTGCGTAGGGTAACGGTGGTAGTTTCGCTTCTATGAGCGTCCAGGAGCCAAGCGCATGTTGATCCGACAGTCCCGACCCGGCGACACGGCGAATATCCAGCCGTCGGAAATCACGCCCGAATCGGTCTATCTCGACCGCCGTCGGCTGCTCCAGGCAGCGCTCGCTGCCGGCGTCGCCGGCCTGGGCGGCGCCTGGTCCGAACCCGCGCGCGCCGACCTCGCGCCGCTGGAATTCAAGCGCAACGAGAAGTACAGCACTACCGAAGCGCCGAACCGCTACGAGGACATCACCTCGTACAACAACTTCTACGAATTCGGCGTCGACAAGAGCGCGCCCGCTGCCAACTCCGGGCGCTTCAAGCCGGCGCCGTGGACGGTCACGGTGAGCGGCGAAGCCGAAAGCACCGGCAAGTTCGCGCTCGAAGACGTGCTGAAAGGCCATGCGCTGGAAGAGCGCGTCTACCGCCTGCGCTGCGTCGAGGCGTGGTCGATGGTGATTCCGTGGGTCGGCGTGCCGCTCGGCGAAGTGCTGAAGCGCTTCAAGCCGACGTCCAAGGCCAAGTACGTCGCGTTCAAGACCGTGATGCGTCCTGCCGAGATGCCCGGGCAACGTTACGACGTGCTCGAATGGCCTTATGTCGAAGGGCTGCGTATCGACGAAGCGATGCACCCGCTGGCGATTCTCGCCGTCGGCCTGTACGGCAAGACGTTGCCGAACCAGAACGGCGCGCCGTTGCGGCTGATCACACCTTGGAAGTACGGCTTCAAGGGCATCAAGTCGATCGTCGAGATCCGCTTCACCGAGCGCGAGCCGCCGACATCGTGGAACATCTCGGCGCCGAATGAGTACGGCTTCTACGCCAACGTCAATCCGAAGGTCGACCATCCGCGCTGGAGCCAGGCACGCGAGCGGCGCATCGGCCGCGGGCTGTTCGAGTCGCGCGTGGAGACGGCGATGTTCAACGGGTATGAGCAGGAAGTTGCGGCGTTGTACAAGGGAATGGACCTGAAGAAGTTTTATTGAGTCGGGCTGAAGCCCGACCTACAGCCAGACCAGCAGCGAACGCAGCCGAATCTATGCCGTCGAGTGTCGTTGTGCGCCGGGTGTTCAAGCCGGTGATCTTCCTGCTGTGCCTGTTGCCGCTCGCGTCGCTGGTCTTGAGCGCGTTCGAGATCGGCGGCACGAGCCTCGGTGCGAATCCGGTCGAGAAGATCCAGGACACGCTCGGACAGTGGGGCCTGCGGCTGCTGCTCGTCACGCTCGCAGTCACGCCGCTGCGCGACTGGTTCAACGCACCGTGGCTGATCCAGCTGCGGCGCATGCTCGGCTTGTTCGCATTCTTCTACGTGCTGCTGCACTTCCTGACGTGGCTGATCCTGGACCAGGATCTTTACTGGGCCGGCATCCTGCCGGACATCGCGCGCCGGCCCTTCATTACCATCGGCTTCCTGGCGCTGCTGCTGCTGATTCCGCTGGCGGTCACGTCGACCAACGGCATGATGCGTCGGCTCGGGCGACGCTGGAAAACGCTGCACCGGCTGATCTACGCGATCGTGCTGTTGGGAATCTGGCACTACTACTGGCAGGTCAAGGCCGACGTGCGCGAGCCGCTCATCTACCTGGGGATCGCGCTGGTGCTGCTGGGGTGGCGGGTCTGGAAGATCCGCCGGCGCCTGCCGCTATCACATGGCCGTGCGGATCGACCAGAGCTCCGGGAAGAAACGTAACTCGAGCGCCTTGGTGAGGTACGACACGCCGCCCGTGCCGCCGGTGCCGCGCTTGTAGCCGATGATGCGCTCGACGGTCTTCATGTGGCTGAAGCGCCAGAGCTGGAATTGATGGTCGAGGTCGACCAGCTTCTCCGCCAGCTCGTACAGATCCCAGTTCGCATCGACGCTGTGATACACGGACAGCCACGCCGCCGCCACCTGCTTGCTCGGCTGGTAGGGCTGCGACCAGTCGCGGTCCAGGTACTCGTCCGGGATCTCGAAGCCGCGCCGGCTCAGCAGGCGCAGCGACTCGTCGTAGATGCTCGGCGTTTGCAGCGCCCGTTGCAGCGCTTCGTACGCGGCCGGCTCGCGCCGATAAACCTCGATCATCTCGGCGTTCTTGTTGCCGATGACGAACTCGAGCATGCGGTACTGCATCGACTGGAAGCCCGAAGCGCGCCCCAGCTGGTTGCGGAACATCGAATATTCCGCCGGCGTCATCGTGGCGAGCACGTCCCATGACTGCACGAGCTGCGCCTGGATGCGCGAGACGCGCGCCAGCATCTTGAACGACGGGCCGAGATCGTCGCGACGGATGTGGTCGCGCGCGGCCGTCAGCTCGTGCAGGCACAGCTTCATCCACAGCTCGGAGGCCTGGTGGATGATGATGAACAGCATCTCGTCGTGCTCGACGGAGACCGGCTTTTGCACCGAGAGCAGCTGGTCGAGCCCGAGATACTGGCCGTAGCTCTGCGACTCGCCCAGGTCCCAGTGCACCTGCTCGTCCGACAGGTCGACAGGGCGCGAGGGCCGAGGGGGATCCTGCTCGCTCACGAGAACATCCATCCCGGCACGCTGCGCCAGCCGCGCAGCAGCTCCTGGTCGAGCGCGCGATAGTCGGGCTCGAAGCTCTCGACCAGCGCCCAGAATTTCGCGGAGTGATTCATGTGCCGCGTGTGGCACAGCTCGTGGAGCAGCAGATAGCGCACGACCTGCGGACGCAGGAACAACAGGCATACGTTCAGGCTGATCGTGCCGCTCGCAGAGCAGCTGCCCCAGCGCGTGCGCTGCCTGCGAATCTGCGTGCGGGCGTAACGGAAACTGCCTTCGGCGGCGACTCTGGCGAGCTCATTACCGATCTGATGCTGCGCGAGGTCTGCGAGCCAGCTGCGCAACGCTGCGGCAATCGCGCGATCGTCATGCAACGGCCCACTCACGACCAGGACGTTCTCGCCGGCGACGCGCACGCGTGCCGTGGATTCTCCAGTGTGCGCGTATTCGACAGCGTAGTGACGGCCGATCGCTGGCAGCTTGATCGACGACGGATGCCTCTCGTCAGCTGCTGTGGCGGTCGAAAGATCTTCGACACGGCGATGAATCCATTGCCGGTGCGTGCCGATGAACTTCTGCACCGCTGCAGGCGATGCGCCCTGCGGCACGACGACTTCGACTCTGCCGCCCGGATAAACGCGCACCGACAGACGCCGCGCGCGACCGCTCACTCGCACCGTCCAGCGATCGGCCGCGCCGCGCGCGTCGAATAGCTGCAGCTGAGGCGACATGAAGGATGGAAGCTGGCGTCGGTTCACGTGCACAGTGTAGTTCAACGCGGCCTGGACGCGGCAGCCTGCAGAAGTTGCTGCGCCTGCCGATAGTCCGGCGCGAGTACCAATGCGCGCTCGAGTGCATCGCGCGCCGCCACCGGATCGCCGCGCTGCAGGTAGGTTTCGCCGAGCATCGTCAGTGCTTCCACGTGGCCCCAGTCCGGTTTGCCGGGCCGCGATGGCGGCGCGGCTTCGAAACTGGCCACGACGGCGCGCCAGCGATCGACCGCTGCCGGATCCGCGGCCGTGTTCGGCGCACACATTGCCTGCACGAGCTTGATGCGCGGATTGTCCGGTGCGAGCCCCACTGCCGTACGCAGCGGCTTGCTGTTCGCACATCCGGCCGAGCCGGCGCGGGTAGTCGCCGAATGAGCTTCGCACGCCGCCTCGATCGCAAGCGCGTCCGCCAACGCAGCGTCTTGCTCGACTGCGCGACGCGCATGACGCACACACGCCTGGGCCGCTTTCAACGCCAGCGGCTTGGCATTCGAACGCGAGCGCTGGTCTGACAGCTGCTGCAGGTACAACTGCGACAATTTCCAGTTGCCGTACGCCAGGTGATAGGCCTTGCTCGCGGCAAGCGCGTCATCGACCTCGAACTCGTCGACGTTCTTCAGGATCGTTTCGATGCCCTGCGTGTCGGCGGTGTAGAACGCGTACTGCATGCGAGCCGCCGCGTCGTCGAGCTCTGCGACAGTTTCACCGCTCGCGGCGGCCGCAAACACGGCCAGCAGCAGTCCGCAGGACGTTCCACTACAATTCATGGCCCCGAACGATATCACAAGGCTGCCCTGACGCAGATTTGCCCCTTGACCGACCAGCTCATCGACATCGGCATCAACCTCGGCCACGACAGTTTCGATAGCGATCGAGCGGACGTAATCCGGCGCGCGGACGCAGTTGGGGTCACTCACATGGTGATCACCGGCAGCTCGCTCGCGAGCACGCGCGCTGCAATCGAGCTGGTGCGCAGTGACCCGCAGCGCTTCCGTTGCACAGCTGGAGTTCATCCACACCACGCCGGGGAACTCGACGAGTCGGCGTTGCAGGAGCTCACCACTCTCGCAGCATCGCCGGAGGTCGTCGCGGTCGGCGAATGCGGGCTGGACTACTTTCGCAACTTTTCCCCGCGGGCAGCGCAGACCGCATCGTTCCGGCAGCAGCTCGATCTCGCAGTTCAGGTGCGCAAGCCGGTCTTTCTCCATCAACGCGACGCGCACGACGAATTCTTGGGCGTTCTGCGCGAGTACGGATCGCGCCTGGTCGGCGGGGTCGCGCATTGCTTCACGGCGGGAGTCGACGAGGCGCGCGCTTACCTCGACCTGGGGTTGTACATCGGCATCACCGGTTGGATCTCGGATGAGCGCCGCGGTCTGCACCTGCGCGAAGTCGTGCGCGCGATCCCGGCGGAGCGGCTGTTGATCGAGACGGACGGCCCGTATCTCCTGCCGCGCGACCTGCAGCCGAAGCCGCAGAGCCGGCGCAACGAACCGATGTATCTGCCGCATGTCTTACGAGCCATCGCTACCGCCCGCGGCCAGTCGCCGCAGGAACTCGCGTCGCTGACGACACGTAACGCTCACAAGCTATTCGGCTGGCCTGCGCCCGCCGCGGAGAATTGAAATGAACATCGAGCGCCTCACCCGCTACATCGACACGGTCTGGGACGAGTCGATCGTGCCGGCGCTGTCCGAGTACATCCGCATCCCCAACAAGTCCGTGCACTTCGACCCGCAGTGGGAACAGCACGGCCACATGCAGCGCGCGGCCGAGCTCATGAAGGCATGGTGCGAGAAGCACGCGTTGCCGGGCATGAAGATCGAGATCGTGCGGCTGCCAGGGTTGACGCCTTTGCTGTACATCGAAGTGCCCGGCTCCAGCGCCGCGGCCAGCTCGAAGGATTGCGTGCTCCTGTACGGCCACATGGACAAGCAACCGGAGTTCAGCGGTTGGGCGGACGGGCTCGATCCATGGAAACCGGTACTTCGCGACGGCAGGCTGTATGGCCGCGGCGGCGCAGACGACGGTTACGCGGTATTCGGCTCGCTGCTTGCGTTGCGGGCGCTGGCCGATCAGAACATCCCGTTCGCGCGCAGCGTGATTCTGATCGAGGGCAGCGAAGAGAGCGGCAGTCCCGACCTGCCCGCCTACATCGACGCACTGGCCGATCGCATCGGCGAGCCGTCGCTGGTCGTATGCCTCGATGCCGAGTGCGGTAACTACGATCAGTTCTGGTGTACGACTTCGCTGCGCGGGAATCTCGTCGGCACGTTGCGCGTGGAAGTTCTGAACGAGGGCGTGCATTCGGGCATGGCCAGCGGCATCGTGCCGTCGAGCTTCCGGATCGCACGACGCGTGATCGAACGCGTCGAGAACGCCGAGACCGGCAAGCTGATCGATGCGCTGTGGACGAAGGTTCCCGAGGATCGCCTGCAGCAGGCGCGCGCTGCCGCGCGTGCGCTCGGCAAAGGCGTCCACACGAAGATGCCGTTCGCAGGCGGCACACGCGCGATAAGCGACGATCCGTACGAGCTGTTACTCAACAGCACCTGGCGGCCGACCCTCTCGGTGACCGGCGCGGAAGGACTGCCGTCGCTGCAGAACGCCGGCAACGTGCTGCGACCCTTCACGACGCTCAAGCTCTCGTTCCGTCTGCCGCCGGGTATCGACGCGCAGGCGGCTGCGAACGCAGTCAAGCAGGCATTGGAGAGCGATCCGCCTTACGGCGCGAAGGTGACGTTCGACGTCGAGTCGAGCATGGGAGGCTGGAATGCGCCGTCCACCGCGCCGTGGCTCGAAGCGGCGATCCAGTCGGCGTCGCGCGCGTTCTTCGGCCCCGACGCGATGTACATGGGCGTCGGCGGCACGATTCCGTTCATGGGCATGTTGAGCGAGAAGTTTCCGCGCACGCAGTTCCTGATCACCGGCGTGCTCGGCCCGCACTCGAACGCGCACGGCCCCAACGAATTTCTGGATATCGCGACGGGCAAGCGCGTGACCGCGTGCGTCGCCCACGTCGTCGCCGAACACGCAAAGCGGAAATAAGGAGTCAGGCTTTAGCCTGACAATGCGGCTACGCCGCCAGCGGATTCGGCTCCGCGTGCCGCTTCACATTCGCCCACACATCTCCAAACGCCGCAGTCGTGTGCCCGCGATGCTTGTCCACCGGCGGGAAGTCCTGCGTCAGGCCGTCGATGCGCAGACAGTTGCGCGGCTTGCCCTTCGGAAACTCGCTGCGTGTCGTGAACAACAGCCGACCTTCGACCGGCACCTCGCCCGTCAGCAACCGCACGGCCGCCATGCGGTCGTACAGCGCGTGCTGGGGATTGGCAAAGGTATAGCGGCGCTTCTTACCGATCGCTGTCCACTCGAGCATCTGGTCGCCGCCGAAGATCGCTCCCGGCCTGTCCAACAGGTCTGCCACCAGCAGACCGCGCTGCGTGAGCAGCAGGTAATGCACGTGGATCTGACCGCCGTTGCCGTTCGGAATGAGCACGTTCTTGAGCATCTCGTACGCGATGCTCGAGATCGCGGCGTCGATCGCGCGCCGCGTGCGATAGGCGCGGAACAGCAGGTACAACCACACCAGCAGCGCGATCGCGGCCACCGCACCGGCAACGGCATACCACCAGGTCGGAATCTGTTCGGGAATCTGGATCATCAGTTCTTCTGCAACTGCCTGCGCAACGCCTCGAGCGTCGGGTCGAGTTCCTGTTCCTGCCGCGGCAGCGCCAGCAACCGCGCCAGGTTCTCCGGCATGGGCGCAGCGCGACCGGTCTGCGCCTCGACGATCTCGTTGAACTTCGCCGGGTGCGCCGTCGCGACGATAACCCAGTGGCCGCGGGCGCCGCGCGCCAGCAGCCGGCGGAAGACTTTGGCGGCCGTGGCGCTGTGCGGACACCACAGGCGGTCGAGCTCGTGCGAGTCGCGGCGGATCGTGCCACGGATCTCGATGTCGTCGACGCTCGATGCGCCGATCTGACCCTGCAGCTCGTCGAAGTCGGAATGCAGCGAGCGCAGCCGCTCCATGTTGCTGGGGTCGCCGACGTCCATCGCGTTCGCCAGCGTGCTCACGCTCGGGCGCGGCGCCCACTCGCCGGTCCGCAGATACTCGGTGATCGACTGATTGGCGTTGGTCGCCAGCACGATCTCGCCGATCGGCACGCCGATGTGGCGCGCCCAGATGCACGCGAGCGCATTGCCGAGATTGCCGGTCGGCACGATGAAATTGGCGCGCCGGCCGCTCTCGCGCCACAGCTGCAGACCGGCCTTGGCGAAATACACCATCTGCGGCAGCAGGCGCCCGACGTTGATGCTGTTGGCGGACGAAAGCTGATGAGTTTCCGCGAGCGCCGGGTCGGCAAATGCCTCCTTCACGATGCGCTGACAATCGTCGAACGAGCCGCGCACGGCGAACGTCCGTACGTTGCCGCCCCAGCACGCAAGCTGATGCGCCTGCAGTTCGGAGACACGGCCGTGCGGATACAGCACGACGACGTCGACCCACGGCTTGCCGTGAAACGCGGCCGCGACGGCGCCGCCGGTGTCGCCCGAGGTCGCAACCAGTATGGTCAGCTTGCGGCGCTGTCCGCGGCGGATGCGCTCCATGCGACGCGGCCAGGAAGCGCGCACCGAAATCCTTGAAGGCGCTGGTCGGGCCGTGAAACAGCTCCAGCACCGACAGCGGCGCCGGCGCATTCGGCAGACCCACGAGCGGTGCCGGGAAATCGAATGCCTCGTTGCAGATTGCGGGCAGCTCGGCAGCCAGCGGATCGCCGGCTGCGAACGGCGCCAGCAGTCGCTCGGCGATCTGCGGCAACTCGGAATCGGTGTCGAACTCCCGCGTCGTGAAGTGCGGAAATTCCTGCGGAACGTATAGGCCGCCGTCAGGCGCGATGCCGCGCGCGATGGCTTCGCCAAGCGTCACGGGGTGATCGGCGTTGCGGGTGCTGATGTAATGCATGTGGAGGGCGCCCGAGGGTCAGTCGATTCTGGTCATTCCAGAATGCGCGCGCCGGCCGGATCCAAGGTCGAGATCCAGGCATCGCTCGCGAGGTGCTGGGCTGCAAACCCGGCGACCATCGCATCGCGAATGCGCTGCGCATCCTGTTGCTCGCACCAGGCGAAGACGGTCGGCCCGGCGCCCGAAATCGAGCACCCGAGCGCGCCATTCGCCATGGCGCCCTCCTTGACTGTTTTGAAACCGGGGATCAGCACCTGGCGCTGCGGCTCGATGATCACGTCCTGGAGCGACTCCCGTATCAGCTGCAAGTCGCCGGTGAAGCATCCGGTCAGGAATCCGGCGAGGTTCGCAGATTGCCAGATCACGTCCGACAGATCGATGGAGCGGTTGAGGATCTGCCGCGCCTCACGTGTCGACAGCATCATGTGCGGATGCACCAGCACGCAGCGCACGGTGGAAGGCACCGGGATCTGCTTGACGTTGGGATTGTCGATGCCGACCGTCAGCACCAGCCCGCCGTACAGCGACGGGGCGATGTTGTCGACGTGCACCGAGCCACTGGCGACCGCTTCGCCCTTCATTGCGAACTTGAGCAGTTCCAGTTTGCCGAGCGGCTCCGGCAGCAGCGCATTCGCTGCCACCACCGCAGCGACCGCGGACGCCGCCGAGCCTCCCAGGCCGGAGCCGAGCGGAATGCCCTTGTCGATCGACAGCTCGATGCCGAATTCCAGCTTCAGGTCGCGGACCATGCAGAGCACGCCCATACCGGCCGTGTTGCGCTCCGGCTCGCGGGGCAGGTCCACGACCGTGCCGCTGATACCTGCGATGGTCACGCCCGGCTGCGACATCCGGCGTGCGGTGACACGATCGCCGATCGCCTGGAAGCTGTGACCCAGCACGTCGAACCCGACTGCGACATTGCCGACGCTGGCGGGCGCAAACGCTGTGGCTGTCTGCCGCATGCTCAGAGTTTCACGCCGAGGTAGGCACACACGCGCAGCAGATCACCGAAGACGCCGCCGGCGGTAACTTCGGGACCGGCGCCGGGTCCCTGCACCACCAGAGGATTCTGGTTGTAACGCTGCGTCAGGAAACGCACGACGTTGTCCGTGAGATTGATGTTGGCGAACGTGTGCGACCGCTCCAGCTCCACCAGCCCGACGGATGCCTTGCCCGTGGCAGCATCGAGCGAGCCGATGTAGCGCAGCACCCGGTCGCGGCTGCGGGCGGCCTGCAGGCGCTCGGCCATCGCAGTGTCGAAGGCCGGCAAACGTTCGAGGAACTCATCGGCGGTGCAGCTCGCCAGCGCTCGCGGCACGAGACTCTCCAGTTGCACGTCGGACAGCTCCAGCCGCAGCCCCATCTCGCGGCCGAGGATGATCAGCTTGCGTGCGAAGTCCGTGCCCGACAGGTCGTCGCGCGGGTCGGGCTCGGTGTAGCCCTTCGCCTTCGCCGCACGCACTACGGACGAAAACGGCTCGGAGCCGTCCCAGACGTTGAACAGGTAGGCGAGCGTGCCCGAGAGCATGCCCTCGATGCGGTGGATCGTGTCGCCGGTGTCGCGCAGATCACGCAGCGTCTGAATGACCGGCAGGCCGGCGCCGACGGTGGCCTCGTACAAGTAGTGCGCACTGCCCGCACGCCGCGCCTCGTGCAGCCGCGCGTAGAACTCGAGGTCCGCACTGTTCGCTTTCTTGTTCGGCGTCACGATGTGAATGCCGCTCGCGAGCCAGCTCGGGTAGCGAGCGGCCACGTCAGCGCTCGACGAACAGTCGATGATGACTGCGTGCGGCAGATGCTCGGCGTGGATGTGCTGCGCGAAGCGCGTGAGATCTGCGGGTTCGGCCCGGCCGCTGAACGCATCGCGCCAGCGCGAGAGCTGCACTTCCGGATCGGCGAGGTGCATGCGCTTGGAGCTCATGACGCCGCGGACCCGCAGGTCGAGCTTGAGATCGCGCGACAGGCGCTGGACCTGCGTCGCCAGCTGGTCGAGCAGTACGCTGCCGACCACCCCGGGCCCGATGAGCCCGATCGAGACTGTGTGGGGCGAGAGATAAAAACTCGAATGCACCGAGCGCAGCGCCCGCGCCGTGTGCTTGCCGTCGATCACCGCGGAGATATTTCGCTCGGACGCGCCCTGCGCTATCGCGCGAACGCTGACCGCCGCAGTTCCAAGCGCGCCGAAAACTTTCGCGGCGACGCCGTGCGAGCCCGCCATGCCGTCGCCCACGACGGCCAGGATGCTGCAGCCGGGATCGACCTGCACTTGCTGGATCTGCCCTTCGCGCAGCTCGCGGTCGAACGCCTGCCGCACTACGGTCTCCGCGCGCGCCGCTTCCGCTTCCGGAATCGCGAAGCAGATCGAATGCTCGGAGCTGCCTTGCGAGATCAGGATCACCGAGATGCCGTGGTCGCGCAGTGCGCCGAACAGGCGGTGCGCAGTACCGGGTACGCCGATCATGCCCGCGCCTTCGAGGTTCACCAGCGCGACGCGATCGATACAGGTGATGCCCTTGACCGCAATCGCCGACGTCGGCTTCGCACAGATCAGCGTGCCGGCTTTCTCCGGCGCGAAGGTGTTGCGGATCCAGATCGGGATGCCTTTCAGCACGGCGGGCGCCATCGTCTGCGGATGGATCACCTTCGCGCCGAAATACGCGAGCTCCATCGCCTCGTTGTAAGACAGCGAGTCGATGACCTTGGCGTCCGGCACCAGGCGCGGGTCGGCGCTGAGCACGCCGTCGACGTCGGTCCAGATGTGGATCTCTTCCGCATCGAGCAGCGCGCCGAAGATCGAGCCCGAGAAGTCGCTGCCGTTGCGGCCGAGCGTCGTCTGGATACCCTTCGCGTCGCGTGCGATGAAGCCGGTGATGATCAAGGTCGCAGGCTCACGCGGCGTGATCCGGTCGGCGTTCGCCTGCGACAGGTCCCAGCGCACCGCCGGTCCGAGCGGTCCCCAATCCACCGACACCACGTCGCGAGCGTCGATCCACTGGACGTTGCCGGGCCGGCGGCCGCGATGACGCAGGTAGGCGCTGAACAGGCGGGTCGACCAGATCTCGCCGTATCCGGCGATGAGATCGCGTACCGGCTGCGAAGCGGAGCGGATCAGCTCGACGGTGTGCAGGATCCCGGCGATGTCCCGGCAGTCCTGGGCGAGCGTGGTGAGGAATTCGCTGCGGGTATCGCCGGTGAGCAGCGTGTCGGCAATCACTTCGTGCCGTTGACGCAGCTGTTCGATACGGTCCGTGAGCGGCCCTTCATGGCGCTCGGCGGCGGCGATGAGATTCAGCAGTGCATCGGTGACGCCGCGACACGCGGACAGCACGACGCCGAGCCGCGGATGCGGATCCTGCTCGAGGATGCGAGCGACGCGCTCCATGCATACCGCATCGGCGACGCTGGAGCCGCCGAACTTATGTACGCGCCACCGTTCCACTTGCCAGGATCTCTTGTTGCTCTCTCAAGGCCCATCGCGCAGCCGTGCCGTCCGGCGCATGACCACCGGGACAGGATGGGTGCAAACACTCGGAAGACGCCAGCGCGCGGGAGGGCGAACTCTAGCGGAGGACGCGACCAGTGACTAGGCGCGAGCGCCTGGAGCACGCCGTAGGTCGGGCTTCAGCCCGACATCTTTCACCCCGACGTATCCAACCGCCCGAAGGCCAGCAGCGCGCCGGCCTCTTCTTCCCCTGCCGCGTGGGGAAATCCAGGGCGCGCGAAGCAGATCGTTTCGCCCGGGTCGGGCTGAGCCGTGGCTGCCGCGTGCTCGTTGAAATACATCACCCGGGCCGGTCCGACTTGGATTAGATCGCGATGCCGCAGCGCCCGGCGCAGGATGCGGCGCGAGTTGACGACGAGACCGTTGGTGCTGCCCAGGTCGAGCAACAGGTCCTGGCCGTTGTCGTGCACGATCAGCGCGTGATAGCGGCTGACGAACACGGAGTCGATCGACACGTCGGCTTCTTCACCTCGGCCCACCAGGATGCGGCCGGCTTCCAGCGTCACCTCTCGGTCCGGCATGCCCTGCATCGTTATGACCAGCTTGCCGCGCGGCGCGGGTGCTGCAGCAGGCGCTGTCACGTCGTCGCTGATATCGACTGAAATGGCGGGCCGCTGGTAGTGCCAGCCGAGCTCTTCGGTCGCGTGGTCGAGCGCCGAGGTCGTGACGAGCGGTGCGCCTTCGGATGCTGCCCACGCGAGAGCGCGAGCACAGAGTTTGTTGATGCGAGCCGGCACGCCGCCGCTGCACGCATGGATGTGCGACATCAACGTGTACGGCATCAGGGCATCCGGGTTCGATGCGCCGGCTGCACGCAGTCGATGCGCGACATAGGCTGCAGTCTGATCTTCGCTGAGCGGGCCGAGAGAGAACCGTGGCGCGTTCGCGGTCACCAGCTCCGCCATGCGCGGCGATTCCAGGACCAGGTTCAGCGAAGGCTGGCCGAGCAGCAGCACTTTGAGCACGCGCACGCCGTCAACTTCAGCAGCAGCGAGAGTGCGCAGCTCTTCGAGCACCGACGGATGCATGGCCTGCGGATTCTCGACGACCAGCAGGCAGATGCGGCCCATGCTCGCCTGGTGCGACATGAAGCGCTCCAGGCAGCGGCGGCGATCGGTCTTGTCGGTCTCTTCGAGGACGAAGCCGAATTGACGCAGGATCTCCTGCAGGAAGTCGCGCGCGGGGATGTTATCTCGCTGGATCGCAGCGGCGACGATGCGCTCGTCGAGATCCTTCAGCAGCCGTTTGATCAGCAGGCTCTTGCCGCAGCCGTGCTCCGCGGTGACCACACCGAGCCGGGCGTTGGTCCACAGCGAATGCCCCATGAACTCCAACGCGCGCAGGTGCTGGTCGCTGGGGAAAAAGAACGCCTCGTCGTCGTTGCCGGCGAACGGAGCGGTCGCGAGTCCGAACCCCACGGACTCGTGCTAGAGATCGCGCATTTTCAATCATGCAAGAGTGTTAACAAGTCCGTGCAACTCGTTGACTTTCATACATTTGACCCCTTCAGTTCGAGTCCTTCGCGAGTTGCTTGTTTGGACAATAGTCCGACTTTTGCAGTAGCACAAGGCGAATTCAGGGGTGGCGTGGGCGCCACGCTTGTGGTGGGTCGGGTGGGAATCGAACCCACGACCAATGGATTAAAAGTCCAGTGCTCTACCGACTGAGCTACCGACCCACGAATTCAAGGAAGGCTGACCGGCGGGGCGCGCATGATACCCAAACGACCCCGCGAGTTCATGCACCATTCCTATCCGACATACCGCGTCGGGTCCGGCAGCCCTGCGGACTTGAAGCCCTCGCGCCGCAGCCGACACGAGTCGCAACGACCGCACGCCCGCCCCTGCGCGTCGGCCTGGTAACAGGACACGGTCAGCGAAAAATCCACGCCGAGCTCGAGGCCGCGGCGGATGATCTGCGCCTTCGTCATGTCGATGAGCGGCGTCGCGATCTCGAACTTCAGCGTGCCTTCCACCGCCGCCTTGGTCGCGAGGTTCGCGACGCGCTCGAATGCCGCGACGAACACCGGTCGGCAGTCGGGATAGCCGGAGTAATCGACGGCATTCACGCCGATGAAGATGCGCGGCGCGTTCAGAACCTCGGCCCAGCCGAGCGCGAACGACAGCATTACGGTGTTGCGCGCCGGGACATACGTGACGGGAATGCCGATCTGCGGCGACTCCGGGACCGCGATCGACGAGTCGGTGAGCGCGGAGCCGCCGATGCCAGCGAGATCGATCCGCAGCGTGCGGTGCTCGACCGCTCCGAGCGCCCTGGCAACATGAGCGGCTGCGTCCAGCTCGGCGCGATGGCGTTGTCCGTAGTCGACGCTCAGCGCATAGCAGCTGTAGCCCTGCTCCCGTGCGATCGCAAGTACGGTGGCGGAATCGAGGCCGCCGGAGAGCAGGACGACTGCGCGCTTCATCATCTTCCCGGCGTGTCGCCCCACAGGACCTTGTGCAGCTGGATCTGCAGCCGCACCGGCAGCCGCTCGTCGAGGATCCATTGCGCGAGGTCGCGCGGCTCGACTTGCCCATGGCTCGGGCTGAACAACACGGTGCAGCGATCCGCGAGCCGCCGCGCCTGCACCAGGTCACGCGACCACTCGAAGTCTGCGCGACTGCAGATGACGAACTTGATCTGCTCGTCCGCGCGCAGCAAGTCGAGGTTTTCGAGCCGATTGCGCGCCTCTTCAGCGCTGCCCGGCGTCTTGACGTCCACCACCCGGACGACGCGCGGATCGACCTTGCTGACGTCCATCGCGCCGCTCGTCTCGAGGGAAACACGGTGGCCGGCGTCGCACAGCTGGCGCAGCAGGTCGAAGCAGCCCTTCTGCGCCAGCGGCTCGCCGCCCGTCACACACACGTGGCGAGTCTGGAAAGAGGCGACTTTGCCGAGAACGTCATCGAGACCGAGCCACTCGCCGCCGTAGAACGCGTACTGCGTGTCGCAGTACTGGCAACGCAAGGGACAACCGGTGAGTCGGACGAAGACGGTGGGCCAGCCGACGGCATCTGCCTCGCCCTGGATGGAAAGGAAGATCTCGGTGATCTTGACCCGGGCAGCCGCTGCCTGCTCAGCAGGCGGCGCCGCAGATGACGGCGCGGCGCCCACTGCTCACCTTCCTTCCCCATCCATCTTCGCGAGCCGCTGGCTGGCGAGGCGGGCTGCCGTCGTATCGCCGAACCGCTGTACGACCTGGGTGAGCGCGGAGCGCGCTTCCGGCCAGTTCTTCAGCTCGTAGTTGCAGAAGCCGATCTTGAGCAGCGCATCCGGCGTCTTGCGCGAATCCGGATACTTCTCGAGCACCGTGCGGAAGTCGCGCAGCGCGTCGGGATACTGCTTCGTAACGTAGTGCGCTTCGCCAAGCCAGTACTGCGCGTTGTCCGCGAGCACGCTGGTCGGGAACGTCGTCAGGAACTGTTTGAACCCGCCGATCGCCTCGGGGTACTTGCCATCCTTCAGCAGATCGAACGCGGCCTGATAGTTCGCCCGGTCGTCGCCCTGCGGCACCGGCAGGTCACTGGCGCTCGAGCTGCTCGCAGCTGCGCGAGGTCCGCCGCCTTCCAGCGCAGCGAGCCGTCGATCGACGTCGCCGTACATGTCGCGCTGCTGGTCCTGGGTCTTCTGCACCGTGTGCTGCAGCTCATCCAGCTGTCCGCGCAGCGTGCGTACCTCGTTCTGCGCGGCTTCGATCCGCTGCGACAGGTCGAGCAGGCTCTGGTTGGCCAGCACCCGCTCGATGCGCAGCAGCCGGCTGTCCAGCTCCGTGAGCCTCTGAACCACCGGATCTTCCTCCGGCGGCGTCGAAACGCAGCCGGCGAGCCAGGCGCTGGCTGTGGCGGCGATTACGAATCGAAGTGTGGTCATGGCTTTGCTCGACGTGGGGCTAACGACCGTAGACCAGCTCGACGCGGCGATTTTTCCCGTACGCGGACTCGTCGCTCCCCTGCACTGTCGGGCGTTCCTCGCCGTAGCTCACCGTGGTGATCTGCGCCTCGGTCACACCCTGCAGCATCAGTGCGCGGCGGACCGCCTGTGCGCGGCGCTCGCCGAGGCCGATGTTGTACTCGCGCGAGCCGCGCTCGTCGGAGTGGCCTTCGAGCCGCACCTTATTGCTGCTGTTCGTGTTCAGGTACTTCGCATGCGCCGTGACGATCGGCACGAACTCGGCCTTGATCTCGGCGCGGTCGTAATCGAAGTAGACGATCGTGCCGGTCCGGATTGCCTCCTGCTTCGCCGCCTCGTTCGGATCGCCACGAGTGACGTCGGTGTCGGTGGTGCGGCCGGTCTCCGTGCTCGTCTGCTCGGGCTGGTTGGTTGCATCCGGCAGCGTGGGAGGCTTCGACTTACACGCCGCAAGCGCCAAACCACCCATCACGATCAGCATCAGTTGCGCTACACGCATTCACCTCTCCTACGAACGGCTCAAAACGAAGGGTATGACCGCAAAAATCGCGCGAAATTCTGCCACAAAGCCTGTTACGGCGTGCGATAAGCCGCTGTGCAGGCTCATCGCCCCGGCGGGAACGGCGACCATACAGGTTCGCGCACGTCGCCGGTGCTCGCTTGCAGACGTTGCTGGACTCGACCGTCGACCGAGACCGTCGCCAGCACGCCACGGCCGCGATCCTGGGTCGCGTAGATGAGCGTCGCCCCGTTCGGCGCGAAGCTCGGGCTCTCGTCCTGCCGGCCCGGCGACAGGACCTGCACGCCTTTCGACTGCAGGTCGACGATCGCGATCCGGAAGTTGCCGCGATCCAGGTGCACGACCGCCAGCTGCTTGCCGTCGGGCGACAGGCGCGGCCGGGCGTTGTAGGTCCCCTCGAACGTCACACGCGAAGCACGATTCGGCTGCGCGACGTCGAGTTCGTAAATCTGCGGACCCCCGGCACGGTCGGACATGAAATACAGCTTGCGGCCATCGGCGGACCACACCGGCTCGGTATCGATACCGGGGTCGAAAGTCATGCGCGTCAGCGACTGGCTCGACAACTTCAGCGTGTAGATGTCGACATCTCCATCCTTGCGCGACAGTGTCAGGGCCAGAGTGCCGCCGTCGGGTGACCACGCCGGCGCTCCATTGATGCCGGCGCGCGCCGAGACACGGCTGCGCTCGCCCGTGCGCAGCGTCTGCACGTAGATGGCGGACGAGCGGCTCTCGAACGACACATACGCGAGACTTTGCGCGTCCGGGGACCACGACGGCGACATGATCGGCTCGCTCGAGCTGGCGATCCTCTGCTGGTTCTCGCCGTCGGCGTCGGCCACGATCAGCGTGTATTGCTGCTTCGGCGGAGTCCCCTCGGCGCTGACGAACGCGATGCGCGTCGAGAACGCCCCGCGGATCCCCGTGAGTTGCTCGAAGATGATGTCGGCGATCCGGTGCGACATCGCACGCAGCGAGTTGGTCGTCGCCGTGAGACGCTGCCCGGCGAGGCGCTGGCCATTGAGCACGTTGTACAGCTCGAACTGCGCCGCGTAGCGATCGCCGCCCTCCGGCGTCAGCTTGCCGACCACGATGAAGTCGCTCTTCAGATACCGCCAGTCCTGGAAGCGGATCTGATCGCCGGCGGTCGGCCGGTCGATCATGTCCTTGCGATCCAGCGGCGCGAAACGACCGCTACGCTGCAGGTCGGCCGCTACCACCTGTGCGACGTCGAAGGGCGCCGCGTTGGCGGTCTCCCAGCCGAACGGCACGACAGCGATCGGCACGGCATTCTCCTGCCCGCGCGTGATCTCGATGACGAGTTGAGCGTTCGCCGCTGGCATGGCCAGCGCCGCAACCGCGGCGAGTGCGAGCAACCTGACGAACTTTCGCATTCTCTTCCTCCGATTCCTGACTATCCGCTATCCGCTTCTGGTCTTCTCTAGTCTTCCAGCGGCTTGAACACGAGCACCAGGTTCCGCTCGAACAGCCGCGGATCCGGCGGCGGCGGCAGCGGCGACGCACGCATCACCGCCGCTTCGATCGATTGCCGCACGGCTGCATCGCCGTTGCACTGGTCGATCTGCACCGACAACACCGTGCCGCCCGGCGTCTGCGCGACGCGCACCCGGCATTCGAGCCCGGGGCGAGCCGAAGGCGGGCGATTCCAGTTGCGGACGATGCGCTGCTCGATCATCGCAATGTACTGGTTCAGCAGCCCGGAATTCTCGGCCTGCGACCGGCCCTCCTCCTCCTCGATCTGATTGCGCAGCTCCGCCTCGCGCTGCTGCTGCAAGCGCGCGTCTTCCGCGGCCTTGCGGCGCTCGGCTTCTTCCTTCTGCTTGCGTTCGATCTCGGCCACGCGTTTGCGTTCCGCCTCGACCTTACGCTGCCGATCCGCGTCTGCCTGCGCCTGCGCCTCGGCCTTGCGCTCCGCCTCCTGACGCTCGCGCTGCTGTTGCTCTTCGACCTGCCGGCGCTGCTGCTCGTCTTCGCGCTTCTTCTGCTCCTGCTGACGCTCCTGCTCGGCCCGTTGTTCCGCCTCGCGTCGCTCCTGCTGCCGGCGCTGCTCCGCTTGCTCGCGCTCACGCTCCTGTACGCGCTCGCGTTGCTGTTGTCGAGACGCGCGCTCGATGGTGGACCGATCGACCACCACTGCCTGGATCGCCAGCATGGCGGGCTGCGGCTGGCGCGCGAACTGGATCATGGTCAGGCCGAAGACGGCCGCAAACACGGCGTGCAGCAGCAGCGCGCCGATGAGGTAAACCCAGTGATTGCGCAGGAACTCCGCCATGCCCGATCAGCGCTTGGGCCGCTTGGTTTCCGCGGGATCGGTGATGAAGCCGACTTTCTCGGCGCCCGCTTCCTGCAGCAGAACCATACCCGTCACCACTCGTCCGTACGGCACAGTCTGGTCGGCCTTCACCAGCACCGGTGTCTTCGGCTCGCGACGCAGGACGGCTGCAACGCGGTCCCGGACGATGTCTTCGGAGATCGGCGACTCCTCGTCCTTGCCGAGGTTCAGATAGAGGTTGCCGCGTGCATCCACGCTGAGGATGAGAGGCTTCGTGTCGTCGGGCGGCAACGGCTCGGCGCCCGCCTTCGGCAGATCGACCTTGATGCCCTGCGTGAGCAGCGGGGCCGTGATCATGAAGATGATCAGCAGCACCAGCATCACGTCGATGTACGGCACGACGTTGATCTCGGCCATGAGCCGGCGGCCGCGCCGGTTCGATGACTGCATCATGCGTGCGCCTCCGCAGCGGACGCGTGGCCGGCGCGAGGCGCGGTCGCATGCCGCTGCAGGATCGTCGACAGCTCTTCGACGAACGTGTCGTAGCGCAGCTCGATGCGGCTCACCTGATCCGCATATCGGTTGTAGGCGATGACGGCCGGAATCGCGGCGAACAGACCCATCGCCGTGGCGATCAGCGCTTCGGCAATGCCGGGCGCGACCATGGCGAGCGTTGCCTGCTGCACGTTACCGAGCCCGTGGAACGCATTCATGATTCCCCACACCGTGCCGAACAGGCCGACGTAGGGACTGGTCGAGCCGACGGTCGCGAGCATCGACAGGCTGTGCTCGAGCCGATCGCTCTCTCGCAACAGCGCGACGCGCATGCCGCGACGTGCGCCTTCGAGCAACTGCGCCGAGGCGAACCCACCCTGCTGGCGCATGCGCTGGAACTCGCGGAAGCCCTGCTCGAAGATCGCTTCCATGCCTTTGGTCACGCGCCGCCCCTGGTCGATGGCGCGGAACATCGCGGTGAGGTCGCCACCCGACCAGAACACTTCTTCGAAGCGGTCGGAATCGGACTTGGCGCGCCGCAGCTCGGCGCGTTTGCGCAGCATGATCGACCACGACACGATCGATGCGAGCAGCAGCAGCGCCATGACGATCTGCACGACGATGCTGGCGTTGAGCACCAGCTCCAGCGGATTCAGGCCTTCGGTCATCATTCAGCGGTCTCCTGCATTGATCTGCTTCCACAGCAACTGCGGCAGCGGCCGTGGGCGATAGCTCTGCGCGTCGAGGCATGCGGCGCGCACCCGTCCGTCGAGCAGCCGCTCGCCGTCGACGGTTTCACGATAGACCTCCTGGTATAACGTGATGCTGGCCCGCGTGGTCTCGCTGACCTTGCACGTCACCTGCAGCTGGTCGCCGTAACGCGCCGGCTTGCGATAATGCGCCTCGACATCGACGACCACGAACATCAGGCCGTGAGCGTCCTTGAGTTGCACCTGGTCGACACCGATCGCACGCAGCCATTCGGTCCGCGCACGCTCCATGAACTTCAGATAGTTCGCGTAGTACACGATGCCGCCGGCGTCGGTGTCCTCCCAATAAACGCGCACGGGCCAGACGAAAGGAGCCATCACTCGTTCTTGAACAGTTCTAAAGTCGCGGTCGCGCGCTCCGGGACTTTCAAGCCGAAGTGCTGGTACGCGGTGCGCGTGGCGACGCGGCCGCGCGCCGTGCGCATCACGAAGCCCTGCTGGATCAGGAACGGCTCGATCACGTCCTCGATCGTGCCGCGCTCTTCGCCGAGCGCCGCCGCCAGACTTTCGACACCGACGGGGCCGCCGTCGAACTTCTCGATGATCGTCAGCAGGAGCTTGCGGTCCATGACATCGAAGCCGAGCGGATCGACTTCCAGCATGTCGAGCGCTGCCTGGGCTACGTCATCGGTGATGCGTCCGCCCGCCTTCACTTCCGCATAGTCGCGCACGCGCCGTAGCAATCGATTGGCGATGCGCGGAGTTCCGCGCGAGCGTTGCGCTATGCGGGCTGCGCCGCCCGAATCGGTCGGAACGCCGAGGATTGCTGCCGAGCGCGTGACTATCCGGTGCAGCTCCGCATGATCGTAGAACTCCAGCCGCTGCACGATGCCGAAGCGGTCGCGCAGCGGTGAGGTCAATAGCCCGGCGCGTGTGGTTGCGCCGATCAGCGTGAAGGGCTGCAGGTCGAGCTTGATCGAGCGCGCACCGGGGCCCTCGCCGATCATGATGTCGAGCTGAAAGTCTTCCATCGCCGGGTACAGGATCTCCTCGACGACCGGGCTCAGCCGATGGATCTCGTCGACGAACAGCACGTCGTTCGGCTGCAGGTTGGTCAGCAGCGCCGCGAGATCGCCGGGACGCTCGATCACCGGCCCCGACGTCTGGCGCAGGCTGACGCCGAGCTCGTTCGCGACGATGTGCGCGAGCGTGGTCTTGCCGAGGCCCGGCGGGCCGAAGATCAACACGTGGTCCAGCGCCTCGCGCCGGTTGCGCGCGGCCTGGATGAAGATCTCCATCTGCGTCTTGACCGCCGTCTGCCCGACGTAGTCCGCGAGCTTTTTCGGGCGCACGGCGCGATCGAACGCAGCCTCGTCGCCCTGCGTGCCTGCCGAAACGATGCGGTCTTCCTCGATCATTTGGCTGCCGCCGCCTGCAATGCCTTGCGGATCAATTCTTCAGTCGTCTGCACCGAAGCGTCGACGCCCTTCAGCAATCGAGTCACTTCGGCCGGCTTGTAGCCGAGCGCGACCAGCGCGCTGAATGCCTCCGCCTGTGGACCGACCGCGGGCTGCGGGGTTCCGCTGCCCGCAGCGACCACGACGCCAATCTCGCCGAATCCCTTCACTCGGTCGCGCATTTCGACGACCAGGCGTTCGGCGGTCTTGCGTCCGACGCCGGGGATGCGCACCAGCGAATCGACGTCCTGCGCTTCGATGCACATGAGGAAATTGTCGGCCGTCATGCCCGACAGCAGCGCCAGCGCCAGCTTGGGCCCGACGTTCGAAACCTTGAGCAGCTCGCGGAACAGCCGCCGGTCGCGCTCGGTGCGGAAGCCGAAAAGAATATGCGCGTCCTCGCGCACGATGAGTTGCGTGAACAGCGTGATCTCGCTGCCGGCGGGCGGCAGGTCGAAGAACACCGGCAGCGGCGCCTCCACTTCGTAGCCCACCCCAGCGACGTCGATCACCAGCTGCGGCGGTTGTTTCGCGGTCAGTCGGCCGCGCAGGAAGCCGATCATCGAACCGCGCCCACCGCCAGCGACACGAGCCCTTGCAACCGCCGGGAATGCGCGTGACACAAGGCGATCGCCAGGGCGTCGGCGGCGTCCTCGGTCAACGGACCGGCGATGTTGAGCAGACGTTTGACCATCAACTGGACCTGTTCCTTCTGCGCGGCGCCGGTGCCGACGACCGCGAGCTTCACCTCGCGCGGTGCGTACTCGAACACTCGAGGCCGCACGGAGAACGTGGCGCTCAGCGCCGCGCCGCGCGCCTGCCCGAGCTTCAGCGCGCTGTCGGCGTTTCTGTTCATGAACACCCGTTCGATGGCCACCTCGTCCGGACGGAACTCGCCGGTCAGCGACTCGACGCCGACGAAAATCTCCTGCAGACGCTCGGCCAGCGATTCGCCGCGGGTGCGGATGGCGCCGCTGACGATGTAGGCGATGCGGCCCGCCTGCGTCTCGACGACTGCATAGCCGGTGCGTTGCGATCCGGGGTCCAGGCCGAGGATTCGCACCTGGGCAGGTAACGCTGCCGCGCGCTGCGGCCGCGCCAGCTCGGCAAGACTCTGCGGGCGCCTGAACCTGCGCAAGGATTCCTCCGCTACGGCCTCACAACGGTGCCGTATGATAGCGGCAACGGCTGCAAACCGACACGTTGATCGCAGAGTTTTTTGCAGCTGATTCAGTGGCATGTCATCCCTTGAAAGCATCACTCAGCACGCGACCGACGAGCGCGCCGTCGCCAGCGGCCGAGCGATCGTCGACATCGTTGCGCAGCTCACGGACGACGAAGACATCCTGACCGGCGCGATGCTGTTCGCGCTGCTGGAGGCGAACGCGCTGCCGATCGAGCGGGCCCAAGCGCTGGGAGGACCCGCCGCGGCGCGGATCGGCACTGAATTGCTGCGCCTGGGCTCGCTGAACCTCGTTGCTTCCAGCAATCAGTCCGAAGGCCTGCGCAAGATGCTGCTCGCGATCGTCACCGATCCGCGACTGGTGCTGATCAAGCTCGCCGCCCAGCTGCACAAGCTGCGCGAGAGCAAGGACGCTCCCGAGGCCGAGCGGCAACGGCTCGCGTACGAAACGCGGCAGGTGTACGCGCCGCTCGCCAATCGTCTCGGCGTGTGGCAGATCAAGTGGCAGCTCGAAGACTGGAGCTTCCGCTACCTCGAACCGGACAACTACAAACGCGTCGCCGCGTGGCTCGCGGCCAAGCGCGGCGACCGCGAGCGCTACATCGAAGACGTCATCGCGACCCTGCGCGACGAGCTCGCCAAAGAGCAGATCGACGCCGACATCGCCGGACGCCCGAAACACATCTACAGCATCTGGCGCAAGAGCCAACGCAAGGGACTGGCGTTCGATCAGGTGTTCGACGTGCGTGCCGTGCGTGTGCTCGTCGCGAGCATTGCGGACTGCTATGCCGCGCTCGGCGTGGTGCACGGCCTGTGGCCCTATATCCCCGGTGAATTCGACGACTACATCGCGACGCCGAAGGACAACTCCTATCGCTCGCTGCACACAGCCGTGATCGGTCCGGGCAAGCTGCCGCTGGAAATCCAGATCCGCACTCGCGAGATGCACGACCACGCCGAGCTGGGTGTTGCCGCGCACTGGCGCTACAAGGAGGGCGGACGCGCCAACCCAGCCTACGAGCAGAAGATCGTCTGGCTGCGTCAGCTGCTGGAGCCCGGCGAGCGGCAGGAAAGCGACGGCGATTTCCTCGAGCGCGTCCGCTCGGAGGTGTTCGAGGATCGCGTCTACGCACTGTCGCCGCGCGGTGAAGTGATCGAGCTGCAACGGGGCTCCACGCCGCTCGACTTCGCGTATCACGTGCACACCGATCTCGGGCATCGCTGCCGCGGCGCCAAGGTCAACGGCCGCATGGTGCCGCTGAACACCGTGCTCGCGAACGGCGACCAGGTGGAGATCGTGACCGGCAAGCAGCTGAATCCGAGCCGCGACTGGCTGGCGCCGTCACTCGGCTATCTCGCCTCGCCCCGTAACCGCAGCAAGGTGCGCGCCTGGTTCCGCAAGCTCGACGAAGAGCAGAACCAGCAGCAAGGCAAGCACATCCTGGAACGCGAGCTGCAGCGCCTCGCCATTCACAGCGTCACGCTGCCGGATCTGATCGGCGAGTTCAACTTCACGACGGCCGATCAGCTGTACCAGGCAATCGGCGAAGGCGAGATCAACAGCGCGCAGATCATCGGCGCGATCCAGCGTCGCGCCAAACCGCAGGAGCTGCCCTCACCCATCGCACGCCGGCCGGCGGCGAGCCCGAAGGAGACTGCAGGCATCACGATCGAAGGCGTCGGCGATCTGCTGTCGACCTTTGCGCGCTGCTGCGGACCGGTACCGCCCGAGGGCATCGCTGGCTACATCACGATGGGACGCGGCGTCAGCATCCATCGCGACGACTGCGCGAGCTTCCGCCGGCTCCAGACGACCCATCCCGAGCGCGTGATTGCCGTCGAATGGGGCAAGCAGGGCGAGCGCGCGTTCCCGATCGATGTGAGCGTGCGCGCGTTCGACCGTCGCGGACTGGTGCGGGACATCAGCGCCGTGCTCGCCGATTCGAAGATCAACATTCAGGCAATGAACGTCGTCACCGACGAACGCGAAGGAATGGCGGAAATCGTCCTGCGCATCACCGTGCGCGACCTGGAGGAGCTGTCGCGCATGCTCAGCCGGATCCAGGGATTGCAGAACGTCGTCAGCGCGCGGCGGAAAGCTTAGGGAGCTGAGAGACTGGACAGGATGAACAGGATTAACAGGATGTTCTGAATTCTCGGACTCCGAACATCCTGTCAATCCTGTTCATCCTGTCAAATGTCTTTCTCCGGGCCCTGCGCAGCGAGCAGCTCTTCGAAACGATCGGTGCCCTGCTCCCGCACCGCTGCGATCTCGCTGTCGCTCCATTGCCGCACGATCCGGCCGTCGAGCAGCAATGCCGCCTTGTCGGCGTAGTGCTCGACGATATCCAGCGAATGCGTCGCCAGCAGCACGCTGCAGCGATTTGCAGCCAGCCGCTGCTGCAGGTGTCGCTTCACGATCAGTGCGCTGGCCGGATCCAGGCCGTTGAATGCCTCGTCGAGCACGACGAGCGTCGGTTCGCCGAGCAACGCGAGCAGCACGCAGAGTTTCTGGCGCGTGCCGAGCGAATACGTGTCGACGAAGCGATCGAGATACGTCCCGAACTTCAGCGCCTCGCCGAGATCGAGCACGTCCGGATCGATACGCTCGAGTCCCTTGGCGTTCGCATACACCTCCAGGCACTGCCGTCCCGTGAGCAGGCCGGGCAATTGCTCCGGCGCGCACCCGAAGCCCAGCTTGCGCTTCGCGTCGACGGTTTGCGTCCGCACCGAGTGGCCGCACACCAGAATGTCGCCTGCGCTCGGCACGAGCCGCCCGGCCACGCAATGCAGGAGCGTGCTCTTGCCGACGCCATTCGGGCCGAGCAGGCAGAACCACTGCCCGGTGCGAATTTGCAGCGTGAGTCCGCGCAGCACTTCCAGCTTGCCGTAACGCGCATGCACGTCACGAATGTCCAATGCGATCGACGTCATGCCTTTGCTCCAACCCGCAAATGCCACGCGGCGAGCAGCGCCGCGAGCGGAATCGACCAGCCGTACGTGCGCGCTTCGACCACCGCGAGCGTCGCGAACGACAACACCATCCTGACCAGCGGCGGACGTGACCGATAGCTGTCCGCGACCGCGACGCTGCACGAAAGCAGCACGATCGATAACCACAGCCCACTGACGTACATCACACTCGGCCACGGCGCGCCGAGACCGATCAGCGTCGCAGCAGCGACGGCGGTTCCGACGACCTGATGCAACAACGCTCTGCGCGTCAGCGCCCACGCGAACTGCGCGAACGGAATCGGCGTAGACCGCAGCCAATGCGACGCCGACCTGGCTGTCTGCCACACGGCACCGATGAGACCGCCCAGGTAGCCGCCGAGCACCCAGATCGCAATGACACTCAAGCCGTGAAGCGCCGACGAGCCTGCCTGCACCGCGAATAGCGCCGGGATCAGCACCAGTATTCGCAGGTTGTCCGGCCGGCCCCAGGCGCGGACCTGCGCCAGCGGCCAGCCCGACAACGCGGCGGCCGAGGGCACGGTTTCTTTACGCGGCTTGACCGCGCCGACGTAGCGCGAGCCTTCCATCGCGTCGACACGCGAGCGCCGCGCCGACCACCAGCCGACAGCCGAGCCGATCACGGTCGCAACGGCGACCCACAACATCGCCCCGCCGACGAGCGCCGCTTGAACGCTGCCTGCGATGCCCATCGCTGCGAACAGCACAAACACTGCGAAGAGCTGCGCGACCAGCGGCAGCAAAGTCACGACGAGAATCGCGAGCGTGCGGCTGTATTGGTGAACCGGAGCAGCCGCGAGCCAGAATTGCGTGTATCGCACTTCTGTCTTTCGACGCTGGCCGCCCACCACGAACGCCGCGTAAATCGCGATCAGCACGACCACCAGCACCCGATACGTGAGCAATCCGTCGAACACGGCCGCAAAGCGCGGAGCGAAGGTCAGCAGGATTACGGCGAGCGCGCCGAGTACTGCGACGCCACCAGCGAGAATCACCGCCGCGTGCGCCCTCGCCCGCTTCAGCAGATTGCGAGCCGCGAGCCACTCCGCGAGCAGAAGCGGGTGACGCCGCAACATGCTACTTCGCCGGTGCTGGCGCCGCGCGGAGCTTGAGACGCAGCGCGCGCAGGCCGTACAGCGCGAAGATGATGGCCAGAGCGATGACCATTGACTTGAGCTGATCGCCGCCATCCTGGCCATTGATCGTTTCGAAGAACAGCCACGCTATCGCAGCGCATGCGGCAATCGGTACCAGCGGTCCGCCCGGGATCACGAACGGCTCGCCGTCCTTGCGCACGTCGCGCTTGCGCAGCACGAGGGTTGCAATCGCGCAGAGGAAGTACAGTGCCAGCGCCGCAAGGTTCGCGAATACCGTCAGCCACCTGAAACCGTCAGGCGCGAGGCTCCCCAGCAGTGCGACCGAGGCGACCAGCACGCCGTAAATTCCGATCGCGAAATTCGGCGTGCGGAACGTCGGATGGACCGCTGTCAGCTGCCGCGGCAGGAAACCATCGCGACTCATCGCGAACAGGCCGCGCGGCTCGGACAACACGTTGGCGCTCAGGTAGCCGAACATCGAAACGACAGCGGCGAGAATCATGATCGTGCGCGCTACCGGGCCCAGCGCGACGCCGGCCGCTTCCGCGAGCGGAGTGTTGCCGGTGCCTGACAGGGCAGATCCCATGATGCCGAGCGCCACGTACTGAATAGCGAGATACAGCAGCGTCGCGGCTCCGAGCGCCAGCAGGATCGCGCGCGGCACGGTGCGCGCCGGATTCTTCACTTCGCCACTCGGTATGGTCGCGCCCTCGATGCCCGAGAACGCGAAGATGATGATGCCTGCGGTGCTCAGCACCGTGCTCGCCGCCGGTACCGACGCCCAGGCGAGATTGCTGGTGTCGATGAAGAACACGCCAACGCCGACGAACACGAGCAATGGCACGAGCTTCACGACGGTGATCGTCTCGAGCAATCGCGCGCCGGTGCGCACGCCGCGCATGTTGAGCGTGACCAGAATCGCCACGACGGTCACCATCAACACGGGCGTGACCCAACCCGGCGTGCCGGTGGTCAGAGCGAGGATCGAGCGCACGATGGCCGTGATCACTGCAGCGGCAGCAAACCAGCCGGTCGTGAATACCAGGCAGCCGGCAACGAACCCGATCATCGGGCCGAGTGCAGTTTCGACATATGCATACGCGCCGCCAGTCGACGACACGCGGCTGCCGGATTCCGCGAAGCACAGCACGACCAGGCCGATGACGATCGCGCAGGTCACGTACGCAAGCGGCGCCGCGCTGCCCAGACCGATTACGGCGAACGCCGGCAGCGAGAAGATGCCGCTGCCCACCGTGTAGTTGAAGATGTTGGCGGCGAACGAGCGAACGCCGAGCTCGCGTGACAACAGTGAGTCCGGGTTACCGCCGGCGGGCCCCGTCGGTTGAGCGCCGCTCATGATTTCTTGGGCGGCCGTGCGGCAGGACGCGACACGCAGCGGTTCAGCCACTGCTGCACGTTGGGATATCCGGCGAAGTCGAATTTTGCCGCCAGGCCCATCGACAGGACCGATGCGACGTTCAGGTCCGCGAGCGTGAAGCTGTCGCCGAGCAGGTATTGGCTGTTCGCCAGCTGGCCGTTCAGCACCGACAGCGGATGATCCAGCGCCTTGATCGCAGCTTGCTCGGCGGCCGGATCTTTCGGGCTGCGCTCGCGGAAGTATTTCTCGATCTCGCTGCCGGGCGGCAGTTGCGCCCGCTGCATATACAGCGTGAGCAGCAGCTTCTCGACCTCGGTCATGGCCCAGAACGACCACTGCAGCATGCGCGCCTCGTCTTCGAGGGACTTCGGCGCCAGCTCGCCGCCGTGCTTCTTCGCGAGGTAGATGTTGATCGCCATCGACTCGGCGAGGCGGAAACCGTCGTCGTCGATCGCCGGGATGCGGCCGGCGGGATTGATCGCCAGGAACTCGGCCGACTTGGTGCCGCCATCGGCGAAATGTGTCGGAACGTGCTCGTGCTGCAGGCCGAGCTCGCGACAGACCCACAAGGGGCGCGCGGCTCGCGAACCGGGATGACCGTAGATCTTGAGCATGCAATGACTCGTTATGGTGACTGGTGAATGAGTCCGATCCCCGCGGCGCCATTCTGACCGCATCGCCCGGGCCGAGTCACTAGCCAGGCCGGCGGCCTGGCGCATTTGTTCTACTTGTTGGGAAAGTCGATCGCGATCTTGTCCGCGTTCAGCGCCGCCTCGTGCAAGGCTTCGGACAGCGTCGGATGCGCGTGCATGGTCCGCTGCAGGTCCTCGGTGCTGGCCGAGTATTCCATCGCCAGCACCGCTTCGGCGATCAGCTCGCCGGCCATCGGACCGATGATGTGCACGCCGAGGATCTCGTCGTCATCGGTCGCGGCAACGACTTTGCAGAAGCCGGCCGTCGCTTCCATGGCGCGGGCGCGGCCACTCGCGAGGAATGGGAACGAGCCGGTCTTGTACGGCCGCCCGCTCTTCTTGACCTCTTCCTCGGTGAGCCCGACCCAGGCGATCTCCGGCGCGCTATAGATCACCGACGGAATCGCCTTGTAGTTCACTTCCGCAATCTTGCCGGCGATCAGGTCGGCGACCATCACGCCTTCTTCCTTACCCTTGTGTGCGAGCATCGGGCCGCGCACGAGATCGCCGACCGCCCAGACGTTCGCGGCAGCCGTGCGGCACTCGTGATCGACGGTGACGAAGCCACGCTCGTCGACCTGTACGCCAGTGCCCTCGCCGAGCAGATCCTTCGAGTACGGCCGGCGGCCGATCGCCACCACGACCTTGTCGACTTCGATGCTCTGCTCGCCTTTCGCGTCGGTGTATTTCAGCTTCACACCGCCCGCGCCCTTGTCCGCGCCCGTGACCTTCGCACCAAGGCGGACATCGAGCCCGAGCTTCTTGAAGTGCTTGAGAGCTTCCTTCGAAACAGCGCCGTCGGCCGCAGGCAGGAACGCATCGAGCGCTTCGAGCACGACCACTTCCGAACCGAGACGCCGCCAGACGCTGCCCAGTTCGAGACCGATGATGCCCGCGCCGATCACGCCGAGGCGCTTCGGCACGGCGTCGAACTCCAGCGCGCCCCACGAATCGACGATCTGCTTGCCGTCGAACGGCAGACTCTTCAGCTCGATGGGAGCGGAGCCTGCAGCGAGCACGATGTGCTTCGCGGTCAGCTCTTCCTTCTTGCCGTCCTTGTTCGTGAACTCGACGCGGTTGCCGCTCAGGAGCTTGCCGTGACCCTGCAGGCCGGTGACGCCAGCGCCCTTGAAGAGACCGGCGATGCCGAGCGTCGACTGTTTGACGATCTGTGCGCGACGCTTCTGCATGACCGCGAGATCGAGAGCGACGCTGCCGACCTTCACGCCATGCACGGCGAACTCATGCTGCGCGCGATGGAACAGCTCGGAAGATTCGAGCATCGCCTTGGAGGGAATGCAGCCTGCGTTGAGACAAGTGCCGCCGAAGGCGTAGGAACCGTCCTTGTTCTGCCACTCGTCGATGCAGGCGACCTTGAGCTTGTTCTGGCCGGCGCGGATGGCGCAGGGATAACCGGCGGGACCGCCGCCGATGACAATCACATCGTATTGGGACATGCGAACGTTTCTTCTTACAGTTGGAGGAGCAGCCGCGCCGGGTCTTCCAGCGCTTCCTTGATCGCAACCAGGAACTGCACGGACTCGCGGCCGTCGACGATGCGGTGGTCGTAGGTCAGCGCCAGGTACATCATCGGACGCACCTTGATCTCGCCGTCGACGACCATCGGCCGCTCCTGGATCTTGTGCATGCCGAGGATCGCGACCTGCGGGGGATTGAGGATCGGCGTCGACATCAGCGAGCCGAACACGCCGCCATTGGTCAGCGTGAACGTGCCGCCGCTCAGCTCTTCGAGCGTGATCGAACCGTCGCGCGCCTTCTGCGCGTACGCGCCGACCGCGACTTCGATCTCCGCGAAGCTCATCAGCTCGGCGCTGCGCAGCACCGGCACCATGAGACCGCGGTCGGTCGAGACTGCGACGCCGATGTCGTAGAACTCGTGATACACGATGTCGTTGCCGTCGAGCGATGCATTGACTGCGGGGAAACGGCGCAGTGCTTCGATCGACGCCTTGACGAAGAACGACATGAAGCCGAGCTTCACGCCGTGCTTCTTCTCGAACTTCTCTTTGTAACGCGCACGGATGTCGTTGACGGCAGTCAGGTCGACTTCGTTGAACGTCGTCAACAGTGCAGCCGTCGATTGCGCCTGGATGAGACGCTCGGCGATGCGCGCACGCAGACGAGTCATCGGCACTCGCTGTTCATTGCGCGCTCCCGCCGGTGACGGCAACTTGACCGCGGCAGCAGGCTTTGCTGCCGCGGGCTTCGCTGGGGCAGCTTCTTTGCCCGCCATGTGCTGAATGACGTCGCCCTTGCTGATGCGACCGTCGCGCCCGCTGCCTGCGATCTGCCCGGCGTCGAGCTTGTGTTCTTCGACCATGCGCTTCGCGGAAGGCGCAAGTTTTGCAGCGGCTGCAGTCTTCGACTCAGAGGCGGCTTGTGGCTCAACAGCAGCAGCCGCCGGTTTTGCGGCCGCCGGCTTCGCAGCGGTTCCTGCCGCGCCCTCCTCCAGGATCGCGAGCACCTGGCCGCTGGTCACGGTCGCGCCGTTCTCGACCTTGATCTCCTTGATCACACCGGCGGCGGGCGCCGGCACTTCCAGCACGACCTTGTCGGTTTCCAGGTCGACCAGATTCTCATCGCGGCCGACCGGCTCACCCGGCTGCTTGTGCCACGCGACCAACGTTGCGTCGGTGACGGACTCGGGCAGCTGCGGAACTTTGACTTCGATACTCATTATTCTTTCCTAAGGCTACTTCTCGCCGGCTGCTCGCAAGCGGCTCGTCTGCTGCAACGTCTCTTCTGCACTCGTGGCGCGCAGCGCTGCATCGACCAGCTGTTTCTGTTGACTCATGTGCATCTGAGCGATGCCGGTCGCCGGCGCTGCGGCCGGTGCGCGCCCGGCGTACAGCAAACGGTGCTCGCGCGTCAGCGGCTCGTTGAGACGATGGCGGATCTGGTACCACGCGCCCTGATTCTGCGGCTCTTCCTGGCACCAGACGATCTCGTGCGCCTGCGCGTACTTGCGGATCAGCGCGGCGTACTCCTCGGCGGCGAACGGATAGAGCTGCTCGACCCGCACGATCGCGACGTTGTGCAGTCCGTCGGCACGGCGCGATTCGAGCAGATCGAAGTAGACCTTGCCGGAGCAGAACACGACGCGCGTGACCTTGGACGGTTGAATGTCGTCGACTTCGTCGATGAGCCGGCGGAAGCTGCCTCGTGTGAGGTCCTCGAGCGGCGACACCGACAGCTTGTGACGCAGCAGGCTCTTCGGCGTCATGACGATGAGCGGCTTGCGGAAATCCTGTTTCATCTGCCGCCGCAGCATGTGGAACATCTGCGCCGGCGTCGAAGGCACGCACACCTGCATGTTGTGCTCGGCGCACAGCTGCAGGAATCGCTCGAGTCGCGCCGACGAATGCTCGGGGCCTTGTCCTTCGTAACCGTGCGGCAACAGCATCGTCAGACCGCACACCCGGCCCCACTTCGCTTCGCCCGAGCTGATGAACTGGTCGATGATCACCTGCGCGCCGTTGACGAAGTCGCCGAACTGCGCCTCCCACAACGTCAGGCAATTCGGTTCGGTGGTCGAGAACCCGTACTCGAAGCCCACCACTGCTTCTTCGGACAACAGCGAGTCGATGACTGTAAAGCGCGGCTGGCTCGGCGAGAGATTCTTCAGCGGGATGTACGTCTCGCCGCGCTTCTGGCAATGCCACACTGCATGGCGATGGAAGAATGTGCCGCGGCCGCTGTCCTGGCCGGTGAGCCGAACCTCGAAGCCCTCCATGAGCAGCGTCGCGTACGCGAGCGTTTCGGCGAAGCCCCAGTCGAGCGGCAGCTCGCCGGCGGACATCTTCTCGCGATCCTGCACGATGCGTGCAACCTGACGATGCAGCGTGATGTTGGCCGGCGGCGTCGTGAGCTTCGCGGCGAGCTCGCGCAGTTGTTCGATACGCACTCCGGTCGGCACGGCAGCGTTCCAGTCGGCTTGCGTGTACTTGGTCCAGTCGACCGTGTGCTTGTTGCCGATCAGGCCGAGCGAATGCTTCGCCTGCGACTTGCCTTCGTCGAGCTCGCGGCGGTACTGCTCCACCATCGCCTCCGCCTCCGGCATCGACAGCACGCCTTCGCTGACGAGCTTCGTGGCGTAGATCTGGCGCGGCGTCTCCTGGCTGCGGATCTGCTGGTACATGAGCGGCTGCGTCGCGGCCGGCTCGTCGGCCTCGTTGTGCCCGAGCTTGCGATAGCAGACCAGGTCGATGACAGCGTCCTTGTGGAACGTCATCCGGTAGTCCATCGCGAGGCGCGTCACGAACACGACTGCTTCGACGTCGTCGCCGTTCACGTGGAAGATCGGCGCCTCGATCATCTTGGCGACGTCGCTGCAGTAGAGCGTCGAGCGTGCATCGCGTGGATCGGACATCGTGAAGCCGACCTGGTTGTTGACGATGACGTGGATCGTGCCGCCGGTGTAGAAGCCGCGCGCCTGCGACATCTGCAACGTTTCCATCACGACGCCCTGCCCGGCGAAGGCGGCGTCGCCGTGGATCAAGACCGGCGCGACCTTGTCGCCCTTCGCGTCGTTGCAGCGCTGCTGGCGCGCACGCACGGAACCTTCGACGACCGGGTCGACCACTTCGAGATGCGAAGGATTGAAAGCCAGCGCGACGTGCACGTTGCCCGCCGGCGTGCGGATGTCGGTCGAGAAGCCCTTGTGGTACTTCACGTCGCCCGAGCCGCGCATGTGATTCGCGTCGTAGTGACCTTCGAATTCCGAGAACAGCTGCTGCGGCGACTTGCCCACGACGTTGACCAGCACGTTGAGGCGCCCGCGATGCGCCATGCCGATCACGATTTCCTCGATGCCGCGCTGCCCGCCCTGCTGGATCAGATCGTCGAGCAACGGAATCAGCGCGTCGCCGCCTTCGAGCGAGAAGCGCTTCTGCGCCGGGTACTTCGTCGCGAGATAGCGCTCGAGCCCTTCGGCGGCGGTCAGGTGACGCAGGAACGTGCGGCGCTCTTCGTTCGAGAAGCGATTCTGCACGCGACCCGCCTGGAAGCGGTCCTGCAGCCACAGACGTTCGGTCGAATCCGACACGTGCGCGAACTCGGCGCCGATCGTGCCGCAATAGATGTGGCGCAGCTGCTCGATGATGTCGCGGAGCTTCATGCGCTTCGCGATCGCCGCCGTGCGGCTGCCGGTATGGAACTCGGTGTCGAGATCCGCCTCGCTCAGGCCGAAGTGCTTGAGCTCCAGCACCTCTGGCACCGGTCGTCGCATCAGGCCGAGCGGATCGATGTCGGCAAGCAGATGACCGCGATTCGCGTACACCTGGACGAGACGAGCGACTGAAGCTTGCTTCGCCGAAACGTCACCCGAAGCTGCTGCTGCGACGCTGCTCGTTGGCGCCGCTGCGGTCGACGGACGCGTTGCGCGCTCTGCTAGCGCCTCGCGGATTGGCCCATGCGCCGCATCGTTGCTGCCGCCGAGGCTGCGGAAATAGTCGCGCCAGGCCGGCTCCACCGAGTCCGGATCGGCGAGGAACTGTTCGTAGAGAGATTCGACGTAGGGTGCGTTGCCGGCCCCCAGGGGGCTCGATTCGAGCAATGCTCGCAGAGAGTCGCTCATTGCGCTCGCAAGTTCCTGTCTTATCTAGAGATGGAGGCCGCTGCCGGCCCGGTCAAAGGCCGGCTAGTGTAGCCGAAATGGGGACAGTCGGGGCTAGCGGCAAGACTTAGCTTCGACCCACTAGCTTCGACCAACTCTGGGACCGCGCTGGACGCCGACGGGGAATTGGGTGATGGCAGTGTCGCCCGCACGCGGCGTCGCAACGATGCGATTGGCGCCGACGACCGTCACGCCCGGAGGGATGTCGCGCGTTACGACCGCGTTCGCGCCGATCACGACGCCATGACCGATGCGCACGTCGCCAAGCACGCGCGCGCCTGCACCGATGTAGACGTCGTCGCCGATCAACGGCGCGATGTTCTCGCGATGATCGCGCCCGCCGATCGTCACCTGCTGCATCAGAGTCACACGCCGCCCGATGACGGCCTGCGGATGGACGATGATGCCGTAGGGATGCGGCAAGTGGACGTCGGGCGGCAAGCGGCTCTGGATATCGCTATTGAAGAGCACACGCACGAAGCGGCTGATCAGCGGAACGTTGCGACGTGAGAAGAACAACAGGAAGCGCGTCGCTGTCGGATTGCCGGTCGTCTCCTGCGGCAGGCCGAGTCGCTCCGTCGTGCGACGGGCAAGCTGCGAAGCGATGGCGCATTCTGCTTGCGCGACGACGCGCTCGAGCGGCTGGTCGGCATCGAGCACGACGACGTTCTCGTGACCGCGCAGAAGCCGCCGATATTCGCCGCGCTGGCGGGTCGCTTCCTCTTCGCCGAGCTCGCCGTCGCGTTCACGCAGCACCTGGGACGGGATATCGAACACCAGCCACAGCTCCGGACGCGGCACCCAACGCAACAGCAGGCGCGCGAACGCGAGAGCGCGCTCGATCCGGTAGCGTCGTGGATCGACGAGCACGTCATCGAAATAGCGATTGGAGACGACCAGCGTCGAGCGCACCAGCTTGGGCCGGATCCACAGCCAGTAGCCGAGCCAGTAGTCGGCGACGAACATCATCAGCTTGACGATCGTGGTGAAGCGTCCGCGGGGCTCGCGACTGCGCGTCTTCTTGCCTGCCTTGCGCGTGGCGCCGCGCATCACGCCTGGACGCAGCTCCATCGTGTCCACGTTCTCGAACACGTCGAGCGGCTTGTCGTTCAGCGCCTGGATCACGCTGCTCTTGCCGCTGCCGGGCGGGCCGAGGCAGGCGATCAACAAACCTTGCGGCCGGAACCAGCTGCGCAGGCGCGTCAGCTCTTCACGCAGCCACGCGAGCGGCGGAACGATATTGCGCAGGCGCAAGGCGCTCTGCAGTGGACGCAAGCAATCTTGCGCAGCTTCCCAATTACCCGAAGCTGCCGCGCGCAGGATGACACCTGCCTCGCGGTCTGGACGCCAGAAGCGCTCGACCTGCTTCTTGACGCCCTGCGTGTCGAGCCGCCACTTCGCGCTCAACAGCTCGCCGTCCCTATTGCTGATCCCCCCTGCATCGATACAGCGCAACAGGTGGCAGACGAATTCCTTCGCCGGCGCGACAGCCATGAAGCCGGTCGCGCGCACGCGATCGCTCAACAGATCGTTCGCGGTGAATACGACGTGGCCGCAGCGAATGTAGTCGGCGCGGACTGCGACGGTCAGGAACTGCGGACGCTCCTCGCGGCTCGTGCAGCTGAGCCGGTAAATGTGGACGCCTGCCGGCGCCTCACGACGATCGATGAGCTCGAGGTCGTTGGCGGCGCTGAAGGAGCGCAGCAGGACCGGCATCCGTGCCATCACGGACGTCGCGACTACCAGGTCGATGAAATCGTCGGCGCCAGCAGCGCCGCCGAGAACGCAATAATCGAGTCGTTCTGCTTCGAGGAAGCGAAATAGCGCCGCTGCGGGCGCAGGCAGGCTCTGCACGGCTGCCTTTTGTCTCAGAACGGCAGGTGGATTGCGCCGCTCTGAACCGCCTCAGCGGCTACGGCGAGCACGCAGAACAGCATCGCTATCCACGTGTGCACTTGGGTCTTGCGCATGAAACTTTTCTCCGTACCTGCGAGCCGGTCAGTAGGCGTTACGGTCGCGCCAGACCAGTAACGCGGTGCGGACCAGAATGTTCAAATCGAGCCGCAGAGACCAGTTGCGCAGGTAGTCGAGGTCAAACTCGACGCGCCGCTGCATCTTTTCGACGGTCTCGGTCTCGCCGCGATAGCCGTTCACCTGCGCCCAGCCGGTGATGCCCGGGCGGACTTTGTGACGCAGCATGTAGCCGGCGATGACCTTACGGTATTCCTCGTTGTGGCTGACGGCGTGCGGACGCGGGCCGACCAGGCTCATCGTGCCGCTCAGCACGTTGAACAGCTGCGGCAGCTCGTCGAGCGAAGTGCGTCGCAGGAAGCTGCCGAACGGCGTCACGCGTGGGTCGTTGCGCTGTGCCTGCGTGACGGTGTGGCCGTCCTCGCATACGCGCATCGTGCGAAACTTATAGACGTAGATCGATTCGCCGTAGAGCCCGTAGCGGCGCTGGCGGAACAGCACCGGTCCCGGGGAGCTCAGCCGTACGCCAGCGGCGACCGCAAGCAGCACCGGCCAGATCATCAGCAACAGGATGGTGGCGAACACGATGTCGCTGCCGCGCTTGAGCACGCCGTTCATACCGTTGAACGGGGTCTCGCGGACTGCGAACAGCGGAATGCCGTCGAGATCGCAGACCTGCGCTTGCATCGTGTCGAACGCATACAGGTCGGGCACGAAGTAGACCGAGGCGGTCGTGTCCTTCAGCTCTTCGAGCAGGCGCGTGACCCGCTCGTCCGGTCGCATCGGCAGGCAAATGTAAATACTACTCACGCTGTTCCAGCGCACGTAGTTGGCGATGTCGGCGGTGCCGCCGAGCAGCTGCTCTTCAGGCAGTTCGGGTAGACGCTCGCCGCGCCGATCGTCGAAGAAGCCGCGGAACGAGCCGAGATGCGGGTTGGCGCGCAGACGTCGCGCGAGCCGTGCGCCGACATCGTTCGCGCCGACGATGACGTGACTTTGTAGGATCTTTCCTCGCAGCGCGGAGAACGCGGCATAACGCCGGAAGCCGACCTGTGCCGCGACCACCACAAACGGTGTCAGCGCGAACCACGTAAGAATCACCCTACGCGAGAACAGTTCTGTCACCTTGAGTGCGAACGCCAGCAGCAGTAGCGCCGCCGACACAAGCAACCACTCGCTGAAGATGCGGTGATGGAGCAGCATCGAAATGCCGCGGGTGCCCGAGCTGTCGAGCACTGGATCGCTCACCACCTGCGCGGAGATGAGAAATGCGAGCGCCGCGAGCGCCAGGTACGGCTGCGAGAGCGGCGCTCCGTACATCAGCACCGTAAGAAGCAGTGTCGCGACGATAACGGTCGGATTGAGGATGTGCCGCAGCAGCGTCACCGACGGCGGCTCGGCCGTGCCACGCTGGATGCGGTCGATTCGGCGCACCGGTACCGCTACGCCGCTCGTGTATGCCGGTGCGCGAACGCTTTTGACGTCTGTTGAGTCGCGCATGAACTGATCGGCGTGGATACTGAAAACAACACGAGACTAACTACCCCGCACCCGAAAAGTTCCTCGGGCAACAGTGCGTTCACGGGGCGCATCTTCGTCGCTGCACGCCACTCTGCAAACCTGTTGCTCGCCGCAGACGTCAGAAATAAAAAGGCGCGCACCAATCCGATGCGCGCCTTTTAAGGACGGGTCAGGTCTTGTGGGTCAGGCTTCAGCCTGACTCTTGTTCATCTCACCGCGGCAACTCCGGCGCCCGCTGCCCCAGCCCTTCCTCGATCTTATGCACGAGCTCGATGAGCTTCGGCCGGACATCGTTCAACAGGTAGCTCGACGACACCTTGAATGCCGGCGCGCCGCAGTTGATCGCCATCGGCGGCAACCCGTTGCCCGGGCGGAAGCCGACGGCGATGCCGTTCACGTCCGGCTGCCACTCGCCGAACGACGCGCACACACCGAGCTCCTGATACATCGCCAGCGACTTGTCGATGCCCTGCTTCAGCGCCGGCCATGCGACGTGATCCAGCTCCTTGAGCTGATCGAGCAGGTCGGTGCGCTCGGTGTCGCCGCACACTGCCAGGTACGCGCGACCGATCGCGGCGGTCCCCAGCTGCAGGCGCATGCCAACCTCCATGTTGAGCGACAGCACCGCGTTACCCTTGCACACTTCGATGCAAACCATGCTCAGTCGTTGACGCGCACCGAGTGCGACGGACGTGCCGGTCGTATCTGCGAGCTCCTGCATCAGCGGCCGCGCGAGATCGCGGACCTCGAAGCGTCCCAGCACGGCGCTGCCGAGCGCGAGTGTCGCGGTGCCGAGCCGATACTTGCCCGACTCTTTCACGTAGTGCAGGTAGCCGAGCTTGGTCAACGTGTAGGTGAGCCGCGAGACCGTCGATTTCGGCAAGCGGCAGCGCTCGGAAATATCCTGGTTGCCGAGCAGGCGGCTGCCGCTGCGGAAGCAGGACAGCACGTCGAGTCCGCGCGACAAGGCCGTGACGAAATGCCGGTCCTGCTTGCCGACGCGCGGCCGCGGCGCAAGGCCGGCGCCGGTGGCCACGCTGGCACCCGCGGTGGCACTCTCGATCATCCGGGTCGTATCTGATGCTCTCGTCGCCATAAAGGTATCCGCCCTTTTTTCAATCGCTGATGAATTCGCCCCGTGAGACTCAACCGGACCGCGCCGCGCCCGCCGCGCGTGCCGTCTCTGCTTCCTGCAACGCCCGCCACTGCACCTTGCCGGTCGCCGACTTCGGCAACGCGTCGACGAACTCGATCATGCGCGGGTGCTTGTAGACCGCCATGTTCTGGCGCGTCCATTCGATGATGTCGCCTTCGGTCACCTTGCCCTTGTGCGACGGCCGCAGCACGACGACGGCCTTGACCGTCTCGCCCCGATGCGCGTCCTTCGCCGAGATGACGCATGCTTCCTGGATCGCCGGATGCTGATACATCTGCGCTTCCACTTCCGCCGGCCACACCTTGTAGCCGGATGCATTGATCATTCGCTTCAGGCGGTCGACCAGGAAGAAGTAACCGTCCTCGTCGACGTAGCCGAGATCGCCGGTGCGAAAGAAGCGCTTGCCGTCCAGCTCGATGAACGCAGCGCGCGTCGCCTCTTCGTTGCGCCAGTAGCCGCGAAAAATCTGCGGCCCGTGCGAGACGATCTCGCCGATCTGCCCTTGCGGCAGCTCCTTGAGCGTGTCCGGATCGATGACGCGCGAGTCGGTGTTGCAGATCGGGATGCCCAGGCACTGCCGCTTCGGGCGGTCGGGCGGATTGATGTGCGTCGGCGCGATCGTCTCGGTGAGGCCGTAGCCTTCGACGTACGGCGATCCGATCAGCTGCTGCAGACGTTCGCCGACCGCTGCGGGCATCGCCGCACCGCCGCCGGAGACTCGCTGCAATGAAGACAGGTCGTACTCGTTGAGTCGCGGGTTCGCGAGGAAGTCGATCACCATCGTGGAGATGGCGGTCCACGAGATCAGCTTGTACCGCTGGATCAGCTCGGCGGCGACGTCGCGGTCCCAACGGCACATCAGCACGATCGTGCTGCCCTGGTAGATCGGCGCGTTCATGCCGCCTTGCATGCTCGTCACGTGGAAGAACGGCAGCACTACGAGCTGACTGCTGTCCTGGATGCCGTCGAACCAGCAGGTGTTGACGACCAACGTGTGCATCACGTTGCGATGCGTGAGCATGCAACCCTTCGGACGCCCGGTCGTGCCCGAGCTGTACGGGATGACACACAGATCCTCCGGTCCCATGCGCAGCTCGCCCGGCTTTTGATTCGCCGCGAGCGCGTCGCTCCACAAGGTCACGCCCTTCTCGCTGATCGCCTGACGAGCTGCGCTCACGACCTCGGGCATTCGCAACTGCGTCGACGGCCGGATGTAGTCGCTGTACGCGGCGACGATCACGCGATCGACTTTCGACCCGAGCAGCGGTTTGATCTGCGGATAAACCTCTTGAGCGACCAACGCTACTTTCGCTCCGCTGTCCTGCACGTAGTGCTCGAGCTCGGCGGTGACGCTCATCGGATTCACGGGTACGACGATCGCGTTGGCGCGCAGGATCGCGTAGTACGAAACGATGAACTGCGGGCTGTTCTGCATCACCAGCAGGACGCGATCGCCTTGCTGCACTCCGCAGTCGTGCTGCAGGTATCCCGCGAGCTGCTCGGCCTGCTGCGTGAACTGCGCGTACGTCAACACGCCCTCGAAGAAAACCACGAACGGCTTGTCCGGATAGCGCGTTGCGGCAACCGTTGCGTTGTAGAACAGGTTGGTCGCCGGCACGCTAAGATCGTGCGGCAGGGTTTTGGGCCAGAACTCGAAATACTTACGGGACATGACTCCGCGGCTCCCCCGCGCTTGACTCGATGGGTACGGCGCCCGGCCTGGATGGACCGTGAGATTCCACAATGCGGGCGTCTATTCTGCCGGTGAAAGCTAACACATCTCGCAGGGCGCAACCAAGTCTTGCAGCCAGGGCACTCGCGGTGTGACAACGTTGCAGCTAACAATGTATGGTTCAACCACTTAACGTAACTGCACAGCCCGCGTTGCGAAGTTGCCGGCAGCGGACGACAACCCTATCATCGCCGTCCACTATGAGAGCGGCGGTTCCGCATCGCGGACGCAAGCCTCACACTCAACTGCAGAAGGCGCGACCTCCATGGACCTGAACTTCACCTCCGAAGAACTGGCGTTTCGCGACGAAGTGCGCGCGTTCCTGCGCGAGCAGCTGCCGTCGGACATTGCCCAGCGAATCAAGAGCGGCCTGTCGATCCGTGCCGAGGACTACACGCGCTGGCAGAAGCTGCTCCACGCCCGAGGCTGGGGCGCGCCGACGTGGCCGAAGCAGTTCGGCGGCACCGGCTGGAGTCCGGTGCAGCTGCATATCTTCGACGAGGAATCGGCTGCTGCCGGCGCGCCGCGTTCGATTCCGTTCGGCCTGAAGATGGTCGGACCTGTGATCATGGCTTTCGGCAGCGCCGTTCAACAGCAGCGCTGGCTGCCGGGCATCGTCAGTGGCGAAGATTGGTGGTGCCAGGGTTATTCGGAGCCGGGCGCAGGCTCCGACCTCGCGTCGCTGAAGATGCGTGCCGAACGCCAGGGCGATCACTACATCGTCAACGGCCAGAAGACCTGGAACACGCTCGGCCAGTACGCCGACTGGATCTTCTGCCTCGTGCGCACCGATCCGAACGCGCCGAAGCCCCAGCAGGGCATCTCGTTCCTGCTCATCGACATGAAATCGCCGGGCATCACCGTGCGGCCGATCATCACGATGGAAGGCGCGCACGAAGTGAACGAGGTCTGGCTGGAGAACGTCAAAGTGCCGGTCGAGAATCGCATCGGCGAAGAGAACAAAGGCTGGACCTACGCGAAATTCCTGCTCGGCCACGAGCGCACCAACATCGCGGGCGTCGGCGCTTCCAAGCGCGAGTTGCAGCGGCTCAAGGACATTGCGCGGCAGGAAACCAAGAACGGCCGCCCGTTGATCGAAGATCCGCTGTTCGCCGCGCGCATCGCACAGGTCGAGATCGACCTGATGGCGCTGGAGATGACGCAGCTGCGCGTGCTGTCGGCGGAAGCGCAGAAGCGCGCGCCAGGGCCGGAAGCTTCGATCCTGAAGATCAAGGGCACCGAAGTGCAGCAGGCGTTGAGCGAGCTGATGATGTACGCGGTGGGTCCGTATGCCCTGCCCTTCGAGCGCGGCTCGCGCGAGGAAGGCGATCTGCGCAGCATCGCAGGACCGGCTTACGCTGCGCCGCTCGCCGCCACGTACTGCAACTATCGCAAGGTCTCGATCTACGGCGGCTCGAACGAGATCCAGCGCAACATCATTTCGCAGATGATCCTCGGGCTTTAAGCACCCGGGGACGATAGGTCAATCATGGATTTCAATTTCACCGACGAACAGCAGCTGCTCGCCGACACCGTGCGGCGCTTCGTGCGCGAGCATTATTCCTTCGAGGCACGTCGCGAGATTCTCCAGTCCAAGGAAGGCTGGAGCCGCGACCTGTGGCAACAGCTCGCGGGTCTTGGCCTGACGGCCCTGAACGTGCCCGATGCGCATGGCGGCCTCGGCGGCGGGCCCGTCGACACGATGCTGGTGATGAACGCGCTCGGCGAAGGATTGGTGCTGGAGCCGTACCTGAGTGCAGCGGTCATCACACCGGCGCTGCTCAATCGCATCGAAGACGAGAAAGCCGCGGCCGATCTGTTGCCGGCGATCGCCGCGGGCGAACGCATCGTGATCCTCGCGCACCAGGAGCCGAAGACGCGCGGCGAGCTGAACCACGTCGCGACGCGCGCCGAGAAGAGCGGCGACAGCTATGTGCTCGACGGCCACAAGAGCGTCGTGATGCACGGCGGGACCGCGGATGAATTTCTCATCAGCGCGCGCACCGCGGGCAAGACCGGCGATCGCGACGGCGTCTCATTGTTCCGTGTAGCGCCGGGCGCGAGCGGACTGAAGCTGAAGACCTATCGCACGATCGACGAACAGCAGGCGGCGGATATCGAGCTGACGAAAGTGAAAGTGCCTGCGAGCGCGCTGGTTGGCGGCGAAGGCCGCGCGTTCCCGGCGTTGGAAGCAGCGCACGAGCTGGGGATGAGCGCGATCTGCGGCGAAGCGGTCGGCATCATGAAGGCCGTCAACGCCGCGACGCTCGACTACACGAAGAACCGTAAGCAGTTCGGTCAGCCCATCGCGAAATTCCAGGTGCTGCAGCACCGGATGGCAGACATGTTCCTGAATGCCGAGCAGGCGACGTCGATGAGCTACCTCGCTGCGCTCAAGTGCACCGATCCGGACGCCGGGGAGCGCCGTCGCGCGCTGTCGGCAGCAAAGGTTGCCGTCGGCCAGGCGGGCCGTTTCGTGGGACAGCAGGCGATTCAGTTGCACGGCGGCATGGGCATGACCGACGAGTTGATCGTCAGCCACTACTTCAAGCGCCTGACGGCGATCGACCTGACGTTCGGCGACACGGATTTCCACCTGCAGCAGTTCATCGCCGCCACGGCGTAAAAAAAAGCGCGGCGTCAAAACGCCGCGCCTTCTTTCCTTGTGGGTCAGGCTTTAGCCTGACTCCTTCTCAGCTCTTCTTCTCCGCTTCGTTCTTCTTCTTCGCGGCGTCGCATTCTTCTTTCGTCAGCGACACGTAGCCCGTGCCCTTGCACTTGTTCTGGCCCGCACAGGCGCTCGTTGCCGTCGCACACGCGGACTTGCCTTTACAGGCATTTCCGCCCTGGCACTTCACCTTGCCGTCTTCCGCTTGCGCCGTAGTTACGGCGACGCTGCCGAACAGCAGGGCTGCAGCCGTTGCCAGCGCCATGCCTGTGGTCTTGAGATTGGCCATCGAGAATCTCCTGTACGCGTTGAGGTCCCGGCGCGATTGTAGCTGTTTACTCCGGCAACCGGTTCAATGGCAACCGTTGCGGATCCTCGAGATGGCCCTTGCCCGGGACGAAGTTCACTTCGAGGCGAATGCCGTCTGGATCTTCGAACAGCAGCGAGTAGTAGCCCGGCGCCCACGACCCTTCAGTGGGCGCACGCACGATCTTTACGTCGCGCGTACGCAGGAACTCATAGACGGAGTCGACGTCCTCGCGTGAACGGGCTCGAAAGCAGACATGGTGCAGGCCGATGCGACGTTGATCGAACACGGCGTCGCGGTTCTCCGGCGAGCACCGCGTGATGGCGACGGCCGCGCGGCCACCGATCATGTAGAGGAACTCCGGGTTCTTGACCACCGCCTTCATGCCCATGAAGGCGAGCACTTCCTCGTAGAACGGTATGGCGCGCTCGAGGTCGTTGACCGTGAGCTGGATGTGAGCGATTCCGTTGATTTCCATAGGGATGCCATATTAGACGCCGTTCACGTTTTTCGCCTGCATCCCTCATCCGAATCGACCCCGGCTGCGTATAGCGGGCAACGACGTGGAGAACTCGAATGCGCAGGCTAGTCGCCGCCCTCTTCCTCCTATGGACCCTCCCCGGCTACGCGGCCGGCTCGAAGATCGACTGGCAGCCGTGGTCCGACTCAGTGTTCGAGCGCGCCGCGCGCGAGAACCGCTTCGTGCTGCTCGACCTCGAAGCCGTGTGGTGCCATTGGTGTCACGTCATGGACGAAGTGACTTACAGCGATCCGAAGGTCGTCGAGCTGATCAAATCCCGGTACATCCCGGTGCGGGTGGATCAGGACTCGCGGCCCGACATCTCGCGACGCTACGAGAACTACGGCTGGCCCGCGACGGTCGTGTTCAACGCCGAGGGCGGCGAGATCGTGAAGCGACGCGGCTACCTGCCGCCTGAGGTGATGATCTCGATGCTCGAGGAGATCATCGTCGATCCGAGCCCCGTCGATTACGGCGACGACGAGCCCGTCACCAAGTTTGCCGACAATCCGCTGCTGAGCCCGAAGCTGCGCAAGTCGCTGGAGACCGCGTTCTACGACACGCACGATCCGAAGCTCGGCGGACTGAAGCAGTTCCAGAAGTTCATCGATCACGACACCGTCGAATACGGACTGCTGCGCGCCGGGCAAGGCGACAAGAAGGCGCGAGGAGATGACGCGTCGGACGCTCACGTTCGCGCTCAAGCTGATCGATCCGGCGTGGGGCGGCATGTACCAGTACTCGACCGATTTCGACTGGGATCATGCGCACTTCGAGAAGATCATGTCCATGCAAGCCGAGCCGATGCGGCTGTACGCGCTGGCGTATGGGCAGTTCCGCGATGAACGCTATCTGCAGGCTGTGCGCGATCTTCATCGTTACGTCACCACATTCCTGCGCAGCCCTGAAGGTGCGTTCTACACGAGCCAGGACGCAGATCTCGTCAAGGGTCAGCACTCCGAGGAGTACTTCGCTCTGAACGATGCGGCGCGCAGAAAGCTCGGGATTCCGGCCGTCGACAAGCATCGCTACGCGCGTGAGAACGGTTGGATGATCAATGCACTCGCGACCGCATACGCGATGACTGGCGAGCGTGCGTATCTCGACGATGCGCAGCGCGCTGCCCGTTGGATCATCGCGAATCGCTCGCTGCCGGGCGGCGGCTTCCGCCACGACGAGAAAGACGTGGCCGGCCCGTACCTCGAAGACACGCTCGCAATGAGCGATGCCTTCCTGGCGCTCTACAGTGCCACCGGCGAGCGCGAATGGCTCGCGCGCGCTGCCTCCGGCGCGGAGTTCATCGAGCAACATTTCCGCGGTGCTCAGCCAGGCTATCTGACGAGCGCCCCGCGCGCCAGCTCGCGACTGCAGCCGAAGTCGAACATCGACGAGAACATTCCGTTGGCGCGATTCGCGAACCTGCTGCATCGGTACACGGGCGATGCGCGCTATCGCGCCATGAGCGACTACGCGCTGCGAATGCTGGTGACCGAACAGGTAGCCGGTTCGCTGCTCACTGGGCCCGGCATCCTGCTGGCCGCGTTCGAGTCAGCGAATGATCCGTTGCACATCACGGTTGTCGGCCGAAAAGATGACGCCGCTGCGAGAGCTCTGTTCGACTCGGCTACTCGCTACGCCACGGTGTATCGCCGCATCGAGTGGTGGGATCGTCGCGAGGGCAGCATGCCGAATCCCGACGTCCGCTACCCGCAGCTGCCGCGAGCCGCCGCCTTCATCTGCACGGACAGCACCTGCTCGTTGCCGATCTTCGATGCGTCGAAGCTGACTATGGAAGTTGCTCGCTCCGTCCGGCAGGTTGCGAAGAACTAGCCGGCAAAAGTCGCGCTACTTCTTCTGTTCGAGCTCGAGCTTCGGGATGCCGAACTGCCCTTCCAGCTCGTGCAGCTTGCGCATGTCGATCGAACCCACGATGTTCACGATCGTGAACTCGCGCGGCTCGCTCGCGATGATGGCCAGGCCGTTGGCGCGCTCCTGCTCCACCAGGATGTAGATGTCGACGTTCTGTTGCTGCTTGCGACTTCGCACCTCGACCAGCCGTTGCCAGCCGGGCGCGTTGAGTTGCTTCCGTACGCTCTCGACGTCGGCCCGCGGATAAGCGAAGTCCTCGTCGAACTTGTAGCTGCGGACATAGATCCCCTTGATGCCGGCAATCGCCTCGCGCACGGCCCTGTCCTCCGGTTTCGCCGGATCCAGGAAGCGCGCGGCGATGCCGAGCAGCGCCGGGTCGAGAGTAATCGTGACCACCTCGGACGCCTTGTCGGCCAGGCCGCCGAACTCGGGCAGCAACAACTTGCCGTCTGCCGCTGTCGCTACCGTGGACAACGACAACAGGCCAACGAGAATCAGGATGGAATGCTTGAAGGATGCGTTCATGTCATGCACCGCTCTCGTCGTCGTCAGTTGGCGGTTCTTCGCGATTCACCGCCTGGTATGCGAGATCCAGCTTTTCGCCTGTCAATTGCAGCGCTTCGAGCAGCTGCCGCCGCGCCTCGAGTCCTTCCTGCTCACGACGCACTTGCCATTGATGTGTGCCGACAATGGCCGCAAACGCCACGGAGGCCGCAAGCGCGACCGAGACCCAGCGAGTCACCTTCGTGCGACGGCGCGACCCCTCGCGGGCGATACGCGCCATCACTCGCTGCTCGAAGCCCTCTTCAGGCTCGACGGGCTGCAACGCCTCTCGCAGTTGCTGTTCGAAGTCTTTGCTCATCGGATGTCTTCCACGATCGCTGTCCCCTGCACGCGTGCGCGTAGCAGAGTCAGAGATCGCTTGAGATGGCTCTTCACCGTGTTGATGGACATATCGAGCGTGCTCGCGATATCGGTGGGATCCAGATCCTCCTGATAGCGCAATACGACGACGGCGCGCGCAGCCGGCGGCAACTGTGCGACCAGCTCCGCCATTCGACGCCGCAGCAGCGGGTCGTCTTCCCTGACTTGCTCCACGATGGCGGCCGCTTCGGTCAGCGGCTCGCCTTCGTATCGCGACTCCTGGCGCATGCGATCGATCGCGCGATTCACCGCGACCTTGCGCAGCCAGAATGCGAGATGCGTATCGGACTCGATGTCGTCGAGAGTGCGATACAACTGCAGGAACACTTCCTGCGCGAGATCTTCCGCCCGGTGACGATCGCTCAACATGCGCAGAGCGATGCTATACACGGTGCGCTGGTAGCGACGCACCAGCGCAGCGAAGGCCGACGATTCGCCGGCGCGGGCGCGGGTCAACAGCTCGTCCGCCGACCATGCGTCGCTCACTGTCACGCCGCTGCGAACACGATATAGCTGCAGGCGATATGGCTACAGGTCGAAATCGGTTGCGTCGTCCAGATCGACGTGCAGATCCATGTGACGCTGGAGCTTTGCGATCTGCTCGAGATCGATCGCACCGACGACGTTGAGAATCGTGAACTTGCGCGGCTCGCTGGCGATGATCGCGAAGCCGGTAATGCGCTGGTCGTCGAGCATGGCGTAAACGTCGACTTCCTGAGCCTGCTTCTGCTTGCGTACCTGTGCAAGCTGCGTCCAGCCGGGAGCCGCGAGTTGTGCGCGCACGGTGTCGACATCTTCTTTCGAATAGGCGAAGTCCGAATCGAACTGATAGCTGCGCACAGCAATGGACTTGATCCCCGAGATCACCTTTTTCATCTCGATACTCTCGGGATCATCCGCTTCCATGAGCTTGCTGGCGAGTGCGAGCGGCCAGGTGCCGAGGGTGATGTCGACGACTTCGCTGGCCTTGGACTGGAGGTGGGAGAACGAAGGCAGGTCGAGTCGGCCGGTGGGTTCGGCGGCCGCGGCCAGCAGCGGGAGCGCAAGCCCGACCACCGCAAGAATACGCAGATTCATTGTGTTCTCCTGTCGCGGGCCGGCGCGGTATGGCTGGCCTATACAGAAGAATACGGAGAGCGGCTCGACGGAGGGTGCAGCACCCGAGGCCAGCGCCAGGAGCTTACATATATATATGTAGGGTGGCATGCAGTCGCTCACATGGACCCGCTCATCCAGCCGCGGTTAGACTGCCTACAGGCTGCCCAACGCCAGGCAACTGCTGCGTTGTGGACCGTTCACTTCAGTTGGAGCGTGTGTGGGACTTGGTCGTTATCTAAGACGACATATGCTGTACCCATAGTGGAACGGCTGGATATGCAAGGCCAGCTGCTGCTGGAGATGCATCTACAGCAATTGCTCCAGGCACCTCCGTATGACGCGTCCAAGCGGTTGGAGCGCCATGGCCTTCGAGCGTTCTCGCAAAACGACGAGGATGGAATCCTGCAGGAAATCTTTCGTCGCATCGGCACTGGCGACAAGACGTTCGTGGAATTTGGCGTGCAGGATGGTTTGCAGAACAACACCAGACTGCTGCTGTATCAGGGTTGGCGCGGACTTTGGATTGAAGCAGACGCGAATGCGTGCCGCAGCATGCGCCGGTCTTTCGCTGCCGAGATTGCGAGTGGCAAGTTACAGGTCTGTCAGAGCCTCGTCACGGCCGAGAACATCACGGGTCTGATAGACGCTGCCCGATTGGGCGACATCGACCTCTTGACATCGACATCGACGGCAACGACTACTGGATCTGGGAAGCCATCTCGCTGAAACCGAAAGTGCTCGTCATCGAATACAACGCCAAGTTTCCGCCGCCAACCAAGTGGGTGATGCAGTACAACCCGCAGCATCGCTGGGACTACACGGATTATCAGGGGGCTTCACTCGAATCCCTGACTGAGCTGAGTCGCAGCAAGGGATACACGCTGGTGGGCTGCTGCCTCGCCGGCGTGAATGCTTTTTTCGTGCGAGATGATTTGGTGCGCGATCGCTTCGCGCAACCCGATACCAAGGCGCTCTACAATCAACCGCGCTACTACCTGCAAAAATTCCTGGCGTCAGGGCACCCGAGCGGACCATTCGGTCCCTACGAGTCGCGCTGATCGATTGGGGAGGGTCGAGACCCTACATTTTTTGAAGATTGGTCGGGACGGCGAGATTCGAACTCGCGACCCCTTGCACCCCATGCAAGTGCGCTACCAGGCTGCGCCACGTCCCGACCGGGGAGCGCATGCTAAACAGCCGCAGCGAGAGTTGCAATCACGATTCCCGACGATCCGGGAGCGCTATTAGTTGCTGATTTTTAAGCCGCTTCATGCGTGCGACAGCGAACTGGAATTGCGACGCGATTGGTGAGTGCAGTCGCAGTCAGCTTAAGAACAGGTGTCCACCAGGGTGTCCACCCAGGGTTTGCATCGTAGGCAAGGGGTCGCAAGAAAGTATGGCAGTCGAGCATCGAAGCAGTCGCCCTCGAGCCCTTCCGCACGCCCAAATCGCCACGAAGGGGCTCATCGAGTCGCACCGCATCTGATCGCCTGCATGCTGTCGCATGCAAAGTGTCCACCGTGTTCACCGGCTCTGAGACGACGTGACGACCAAAATTCCGAGTGTCCCAGTGGACAGCGAGATTGGTGATGGCGGCGAGGGACTATAGGTTCTCGCGTGGCGCGGCGTTTCGATGGAAGCCAACAAGTCGCGGTCGCGGTGTTTCACCGAGACCACTTGGCAATCGATCGATGTTGGTCTGGGAGAAGCCGCGAATGTCTGCTGCGCCATGAGCGCGCCCAAAAGCGAGGCTCTCCGTTCCGTCCGACCAGTGCGTGCAGCGTGCCGACTGATATCGAGCCGACTGCGTAAACAAGCGTGATCCACGCAGAGGTGTACGGATCAATCCGGCCTGGATACGGAGCTCTGCCCTTGACTAAGACGCCCGATTAAAGAAGCGGACATCCGGCGATCAACCTGCCGGTCATCGCCGGCGGACAATTGCATCGCCCTCGAAAGCGATCCTGGAGCATCGGAGCGGTACCGGGTTTCTGACGCGCATGCGTTGGTTAAACAACGAATGCTGTGTATGTTTGCCGAAGTCTGCTTCGGAATGATGCCTGGAGCTTCACCATGACCCACCTGGCTACCTTGTTCTGCGCCATCCTGTCAGTGTTTCTGCTTACCAACTCCTCGAAGTCGCAAGCGGCGGAGATCGCCAAGTATGACGAGGGACCCTTCGCAGGCATGGGATACCCGTATTCCGAATCCGCACGAGTTGGGAATCTGCTTTTCCTTGCAGGCCAAGCTGGTGAGGATACCGATGGGAAGCTGGTTCCGGGGGGCATCAAGGCTGAGGCCGAGCAACTGATGTTGAATATAAAGGCTGCGCTAGCGCGTCGTGGGCTTGCTATGAAACACGTGATCAAGTGCACAGTGTTCTTGGCCGACATGGCGGAATGGGGCGCTTTCAATGAAGTGTACAAAAAGCACTTCACAAAGCCCTACCCGGCACGCAGTGCCTTGGGGGCCAGTGGTTTATGGGCCAATGCGCGCGTAGAGATGGAATGCATCGCAGGATACCCCGATTAGCCAGCTAGACACCGATGACTGACACATCCGGACAGGATCCCATCAGCAACTCGCAAGCTCTCTTCGCGCGACGAGCGTTCATCGGCTCGGTCGGGCTGGCTGGGATGGGGTTGGCGGCGCCACTGTCCGGACTAGGCGCCGATACACGCGTGCCGGCTCTCGCGCGTCCGGATGCCGCGCCCCAAGTCGTTGCATCTGATGAAGCGTACTGGGAACGTGTCGCCGCGCACTATCGGGTTACCGACCGCGTGACGAACCTGGAGGCTGGCTACTGGGGAACGATGGCGATACCCGTACTCACGGAGTATCTCCGTCAGATCGAACACGTGAACTTGGAGAACTCGTACTACGCACGCGGAGCCTACAGTGCCGACTTCGAGGCGATACGGGAAAGGGTTGCGGAGGTACTGCGCGTTGAACTGACCGAGATCGCGTTGACGCGGGGCGCCACTGAAGCGTTGCAGTGTTTGATCGGCGGTTACAAGCGCCTCAAACCCGCAGACGCTGTGATCTATGCGGACGTTGACTACCCCAGCATGCAATACGCCATGAAATGGCTGGCCGATCGTCGCGGTGTGCGGGTCGTGCGGGTGGTCGTACCGGAGCCGGCAACTCATGACAACACAATCGGCGCTTACGCTGCGGCGTTGGACGCAAACCCCGGAGTCCGGCTTGTTCTTCTGACGCACGTCAGCAACAAGACTGGGCTTATCTTGCCTGTTGGGGCGATCACTCGGCTGGCTCGCGAGCGCGGTGCCGATGTGATCCTGGACGCGGCACACGCGTGGGGCCAGATCGACTTTGCGGTCGCCGACGTGGGCGCCGACTTCATTGGATTCAATCTGCACAAATGGATTGGCGCACCGGTGGGTGTCGGAGCGATGTACATCCGCAAGCAACGGTTGGGCGACATTGATCGGATGATGGCGGACGAGGACCAACCCGCCGACAGTATTTTGAGCCGTGTGCATTCCGGGACAGCCAACTTTGCAGCATTCCTGACCGTACCGGCCGCACTCAACTTCCATGCGGCCGTCGGACCTGAATACAAAGTAGCTCGCCTACGCTACTTGCGCGATCGCTGGGTTCGTGCGGTGCGCGGTATTTCTGGTCTCGACATCCTGACCCCTGACGATCCGCAGATGGCGAGCGCGATTACTTCATTCCGGGTGCGGGGCCACACGTCAAAAGCAGACAATCAGCGAATCGTCGATATTCTCCGGACGCGCTACGGACTCTTTACAGTGAGCCGCTCGGGGTTGGAGCGTGGCGACTGCGTGCGAGTGACGCCGGCGTTCTACAATGGACCTGCCGATGTAGATCGTTTGGCCACGGCGCTGAAAGAATTGGCAGTGGAATGGCGGTGAAGGTGGAGATGCCTCGGCGTCTGCCGCGGTGGAACGCTCTCGGCTTGGATGCGTTGCTGAACAGCTAGCCGCGAGGTGAACTGCATGCGTGGATATGGACCCATCCTCACGACTCTGCTTCTTCTAGGAGGAGCGGCTGCGAGTTCCGCGCAATCCGCGCGCGTGATCAATCTTTATGACGCTTTTGGCTCTGTGTCGTCCTTGAAGAAGGATTGGGGATACGCAGCGCTGGTTGAGTACGGCGGAAGGCGTATTCTGTTCGATACTGGGAACAACCCCGACGTCTTCGAACACAACGTCAAAGAACTCGGTGTCGACCTTCGCAATCTCGATGCGGTGGTGATCTCACATCGGCACGGCGACCATACGAGCGGCCTGACGCATCTCCTCGAGATCAACCCGGATGTGCTCATCTACACGCCGGTTGAAGGCGACTTCTCAAGAGCCCATTGCCACAGGCCTTCTTAGCGCCTGCGGCGAATCTGCCGAAAGACCTGCAGTACTTTGAAGGCGACCGCTCGAAGCGCCTGTTGAGCGGCTCGCCGTGGCAAGACGCCAACTTCTCACCCGTCGCGACGACAAAGGAAATTTTTCCAGGCTTCTACGTGCTCGTGACTCAGTCGGAGAAGCCCGGGACGCTGGAAATGAACTAATTGTCGCTGGCCGTGAGCACGCCAGAGGGTCTAGCCGTCATTGTCGGCTGCTCGCACCCGGGCATCGAGAGAATTCTGTCGGCAGCAGCACGAATCGAGCCGAGGCTCTATAGCGCGATCGGCGGTTTCCACTTCGTTGCAGCGCCGGATCAGGAAATCCGACGCGTGGTGTCAATACTTCATGACAAGCTGCATTTGCAGCGTGTCGCGCCCGCGCATTGCACGAGCGAGCTCGGGTTCTCCAGATTCATGGAGAAATACCAGGAACGGTACGACCGTGCAGGACTCGGGTGGACCATTCGCCTGCCAGTGAAGTAAGACTGCGTTGATGGCGCTGCCAGGCTCAGCCGTGTCCGCTTTGGGTGCCGATGAACACGCGTTGAACAGAGGGAATCGGCTGGTTCCAACCACTGTCAGATCGGCACCAAGGCGGCTCGCGACTCGCTCGATCGCTCTGAACGGTGAGTTCTCCTGCGAAAAGACCGAGACGCGCGCCGAATCCAGCCCGCGCTCGTGAGGAGCGTGTCAATCTCACCGGAAGCAAACTCGCTCAACGATTGCTGATATTTGGCGACCTGAGACTGCTTAACGCCGGTGAGGTACGGTATTGCGCCAGGCATGTGCTGGAGCGCATGAACGACAGAGGCGCTAGCACCTTCCAGCAGGCCAAGCTCCTTGGTGACGTGCGCAATGCCGATGGACATGCGGGAGCGATCAGCCGCCAAGAGCACATGCTTGTACGGGTCCGCCGAGTCGCGATTGACCACGAGCACGGGCCGGTCGGCTATGCGAATGACGCGCTCCGCAGTGGTGCCCCGGAAAATATCGTCGAAGCGTCGACGATAAGGTCCGAGCACGATCAGATCGGCATCCCACTCGATCGCGACGTCCGCGATTATTTGATGTGGTCTACCCTTGCGGACCGACACTTGGGCACCATTGCCCGATCGCGCGAGCTTGCGAGTATGTGTATCCAAACCGAAGCGAGCTCGTGCGCCGCGGCGTCGGCTGGCGTGCGCGGACCCTGTCGCATCGATGACATGCAACAGAAGCAGTTGGGCACCCAATGCCCGAGCGATGGCATCAGCTCGCGATACTGCACGATCAGAGCGCCGCAGCAGATCGGTCGCGCACAGCGCTCGCGGGCTACGATCACGCTTGAACATCTGCCCACCGGCGTGTGCGCGGACTCCTGCGTAGGAATCGCCAAAGTGTCTTACCGCCATCTCTTTCCTCTCCTCGAACTGAATTCCCGACTGCCTCAAGCCGCGAGGTCCACGCAGTGCCTGTCCAACGAGTGCTCATTGCTTCCAGCTGGCATCCGTTGCGGCTGTCTCACCTTCTCGATCTGCAGCCATTGAATCCCTCCTGACATCGGCGACTCAACTTCGTCACCTTGACGATGGCCGAGCAGTACCGCCCCAAGCGAACCCAGCACCGATATCCGATCCCCGCTCACGTCGGCCTGAGTTGCGCAAACGAGGGTGTAGTCACGGGCAATGCCCGTTTTCTTGTTGCGGACGCGAACGTCCGAATCCAGCATGACGACATCAGCCGGAGCTTCCTCAGTAGCGACGATCCGCGCCTGCTCGAGCGCTTTGCGGAGTTCGAGGTGGTGTATGCGGCGGTGCGGCCAGTTGCTGTGCGAGTCAAGAATCGCGAGCACGCGAGCGACGTCCGCCTTGGTAACTACGATTCGATTCTTCCTCGGCATTCTTACACTCCTCTCAACGTTGCCCTCGGCGGCCGGGCCTCCCAGTCTGGCAATTGTCTTGAGGCCCGGCCGCAGCCGCAGTGTCTTTATACCGTGGATAGCCACTTCGGACTATTAGAAGTATTCGTCAGAACACTTCGCTACTAGCGAATTGTTTATCCGCGCGAATCGCTGAGCTGCTCGCTCATTCGCTTGTGTTGGCTTGCTTCGAACGCAGTGCTGCGAGCCCGTTCAGGTCAAGGAGTATTCGCGTGTGCTTCCGCACGCAAACTCGTATATCTCGCCTCGTATGCCAAGCTTGATCGACGCGATGCCGCGCTCGCGACCGTGGATAGTCAAGCGGTCACGTGTGATTTGCAGGTCGAGTGAATGCCCGCGATACCGAACGCTCATGTCGAGACGTTGGATCTCCTGGGGTAGCTGTGGATTCAGGCGCAAGACGTCGCCCGTAGCTTCGATGCCGGTGGACACTCGGAGAATGAGGTCGACCGTTCCAGCCATTGCGCCCAGATGGATACCCTCTGCTGTCGTTCCCTGTTGGATGTCACTCACATCACTTTGCAGGGCCTCGGCGTAGTACTGCAGTGAACGTTGCCGGTCCGACCGCGCCATCACCCAGGCATGGACAACGCGGGACAGCGTAGATCCATGCGAAGACCGGGCGTCGTAGTAGGCGACATTGCGAGGGATCGCCTGCGGATCGAGGTGATAGCCGAGGCGTTCAAGAAGCTCGGTGAGTTCCTCTGCCGAAAAGACATAGAACAACATCAGCACATCAGCCTGCTTGGAGAGCTTGTAACGATTGGTGGTGTCGTTCTCCGCTTCCAGGATGAGATCGAGGCGCTGAATGTTGCCGTATCGCAGCCGACAGCCCTCCCAATCGAACTCGCGCAACGCCTCGTATCCCTCGAACTGACTGATGATGCCGTTCTCGTGGAAAGGGACGAACATCCGTCGGCTCATGTCCTCCCACCGCTCGATCTCCGTGGCTGAGATAGCTAGTCTCTCCAGCAGCTCGCGGCGACGGATGTCGCTGAGGGTTTGCATGACTTCGAGCGCCCGCGACAAGACCCACACGGCCATTACGTTGGTGTACGCGTTGTTGTTGAGTCCGAATGACTCCGAATTGGGGTACGCCTCGTGAAACTCGTCCGGACCCATGACAGCGCGAATCTCGTAGCGCTGGCGCTCATCGTTGAACATGGCGATGCTGGACCAGAAATGAGCGATGTCCAGGATCAGCTCCGCGCCGTAGAAGTGCAGGAACTCGAAGTCCTGAGTCACCTGAAAGTACTGCCAGACGTTGTACGCAATGGCGCTTCCCACATGTCGTTGCCGGAACGAGTTGTCCGGAATCCAACGTCGGGAGCGGTGATTCAGATTCAGCTCCTGCGTTTCCTCCTGCCCGTCGCTGCCGCTTTGCCACGGAAACATGGCGCCGCGCAATCCTGCTCTCGCGGCGGCTGCGCGTGCCTCGCTGAGCCGCCGATAGCGATATATAAGGAGTGAGCGCGTTACTTCCGGCGCTCGATAGTTCAGAGCGGGGAAGATGAAGAGCTCGTCCCAGAACACATGGCCCTGGTATGCCTCGCCGGTCCAGCCCCGCGCCGGAACACCGATGTCCAAGCCGATGGAATTGAGAGATGCTGCCTGCAGCAGATGGAACATGTTGAGTCGAAGCAGCATGGGAAGATTGAGCCTGAACTCGCGACCGGCGGGTTGCAGACGTATGTCGAAGCGGCGCCATAGATTCGCCCATGCGTGCACATGCCTGGCCAGCACAACGTCGAAGCGTTCCGCGCGGCTGATCGCTTTGCGCGCGGCCACACCGCACTCGGATATGGCGAAGTCCTGCGAGGTGTAGAGAAATGCGAGCTTCTCAATCTTGAGCGTCTCGCCCTGGCGCAGCTCTACCGTGAACTGCTGTGCGATGTAGTCGGCCTCGCTCGCAACAGTCCGCCGCGCGCCGATCAATTGTTCGTTGAGATAGGCGCGTGTGATGGCCGCCTGAGCGATGCGAACGTCTGATTGGGACGTGCGTACCCGAAGCAATATGCCATCCTCTCCAATGACGTCACTATCAATCGGGCGAAGATGCCGATTGTTGAACTCGCGATAGAGCTTCGCGCCTGCATTCACCACGCGCCCGTCGATCGCGGAGCGAATGGTCATGCGGCCCGACCAGTTCTCCGCTTTCACCGCCAGCTCGAGCGCTCCCAAATGCATGTCACTCATTGAAACGAAGCGCCTTTCTACAAGGGCCGTACGTCGGCCTTGAGCGTCTTCAATCTCCATCGCAGTTGATAGCACCCCACGGCGAAGATCCAGTTCCTGTCGATACGATCGGATCGTTACGGCACGCAGGTCGAACCACTCGTCGTGCTCGATACGAAAAGTCAGTGACAACCAGTTAGGAAGATTGACCAGGTCCTCATTCTCAACGACTCGACCCTGGATCTCGGTGCGCATCCGGTTGTATCCACCCGCAAGGTAAGTCCCCGGATAATGGACAGCGTCAGCGTCTGCCCACGCAGCAGCTCCACGAGTCGCGAAATAGCCATTCCCTAGTGCGCACAGTGACTCGCGAATGCCCTCACGCGCGGGGTCGAACTCTTGATAGACGAGCGACCAAGCCGAAGGCGGCTCCGTCGCTACGTGAATCTGAGCCAGTGTTGCGACGACGACGTCCGCACCGGCTTCACGCAGACGGTGCGAGTCACCGACATGATCGACGCCGATGACGAGCGCGAAGCCGCCGGCACGACCGGCCTCTACGCCGGCGATGGCATCCTCGACGACAACCGAACGGGACGGCTCGATATGCATGCGTCGCGCTGCCTCAAGGAACGCGTCTGGTGCTGGTTTGCCTCGCAGGCCGAGGCGCGTGATATCGAGGCCATCGACGCGCACGTCGAACAGGTCTGCGATTCCTGCCTCCCGCAGCACTGATTCGCAATTGATGCTTGAGGTCACCACAGCAGTGCGCACGCCCTGTGCCCGAAGCGCGCGGACGAGGTCGACGGCAGCTTCGAAGGTCTGTACGCCGTGACGCTCCAGATGCTCCATGAAGTAGCGGTCCTTGCGATTGCCGAGCCCATGAATGCTCTCCACCTCAGGGCCGTCCTCATTTGTGCCCTGTGGCAGATCTATTCCTCGCGCTCGCAGGAATGCCTCGACGCCGTCGTAACGGGGCTTACCATCGACGTACCGCCGGTAGTCCGTCTCGATATCGAACGGACTGAAGGGCTCACCGGTAGCAACTGAACGACGTTCGAGAAACGCATCGAACAGTTGCTTCCACGCGACCGCATGGATGCTGGCGGTCTGAGTCAGCACGCCATCCATATCGAACAGAACCGCGTCGTGTTCGCGCGGCGATAAGGTGGCAATTGGACCCGTGCTGCTCATACTCGATCCTCATCAATCTTCGGATTGCTCCCCCCGATGTCCCAACGACGGGGCCAAGCATGTTCGCGATTCGCCGCATGTATGAATTGCATGCATGGCTGGACCGCGGAGCGAGCTCAACGCATAGACCAGAGTTCGGCTCCATCACACGCGGGAGTCAAGAACTATCTTTTGGAATAGCATGAGCCCAAAGCCGAGAACAACGCGAGTGAAGAGAGCGTGAGGCATGAACCGATTGACGACTCCGCTCGAACTCGTCGCTCAAAATCGAGGAGCTATTCACGGTCGCGCGCTGATTCGCCGCGCCACTCCAGGATTGCGCGCAGGTACTTCAGCTGTGACCTGCTAACTGGAGAGTGTTCAAGCGTTCGATGTGCAGCGCTGTTCAATCAACCGCAATGGAAGATGGCCATCGCTCTAACCTCACCGGCCGCCGGACAACGTCGCCGCCTAGTAAAATTCACATCGCAAGCCAGAATTGATCGAATTGAGTACCGCTTCTATGCGGCGTATAGGTGGAGTACCACTCGGGCCATCAAATGAGGGGTCGCTGCTGCATCTCTGCAGGGCAGCGCGCATCGTAAGCTGGGTCGTCGGTCTACGTGCCGAGCCAGCCTAGCCGACCCATCACAGTGAGAGGCAGTACGCCATGACGCGAGACGCTCTAAGCACCAAGGCAACGCTCACTATTACTTCCGGAACTGCGTCCTACGTGAGCCTGCGCAAGCTTGCGCTCCAGACGGGAATGGATATCGCACGACTGCCGCACACCATCAAGATTCTTCTTGAGAACATTGCCCGCAGAGCTGGCAGTCGAGACGTGTCCGAGGCGGACGTCGTCGCTCTTGCGCAATGGCCACGAGGCCGTAAAGCATCATCGATTGCATTCATGCCGGCACGAGTACTGATGCAGGATTTCACCGGCGTTCCGGCAGTCGTCGACCTCGCCGCGTTGAGGAGCGCGGTGGCGCGTGCTGGCGGGGATCCGAAACGAGTCAATCCATTCATCCCTGTCGATCTGGTCATCGATCACTCCGTGCAGGTCGATCGCTTTGGCGGACCCGATGCCTATGCCGCGAATCTGGAGTGGGAATACCGCCGCAACCGGGAACGGTACGCACTGCTCAATTGGGCACAACAGGCGTTCGACGGCTTTCGCGTCGTCCCGCCGGGTATGGGCATCTGCCATCAGGTCAACCTCGAGCATCTAGGCCAAGTAGTTATCGCGCGCGACGGCTGGGTCTTCCCGGACACCTTGGTCGGTACGGACTCGCACACACCGATGGTCAACGGCCTCGGCGTGCTTGGGTGGGGTGTCGGCGGAATCGAGGCCGAAGCCGCCATGCTGGGGCAACCGATGTTTCTGCCGAAGCCAATCGTCGTGGGCGTCCGAACCCGGGGCACACTAAGGCCAACTGCGACCGCGACCGATCTAGTACTGACCCTGACCCAGATGCTCAGGGCACATGGCGTCGTCGGCAAGTTCGTGGAATTCTTCGGCACCGGCCTCAGTGCGCTGAGCATCGCCGACCGAGCCACCCTAGCCAACATGTCACCGGAGTTTGGCGCAACCGCGACTCTCTTCCCCGTCGATGCAAATACATTGAGGTACCTGTCTCTCACCGGCCGCGGTGGTCTCGTGCATCTGGTCGAGCAATACACAAAGGAGCAAGGCCTCTTCAGAACCGACGCTGATGCGGAGCCCGTGTTCACCGAAGTTGTCGACCTGGATCTGAGCAAGGTAGAGCCCAGCGTTGCCGGACCCAAGCGGCCGCAGGATCGCGTGGCCTTGTCTGCAGTGCGCCAGTCCTTTCAGGCTGCCTTTGAGGGAGCCGAGGCGCCTGTGAGCCCCAGAGCTATTTCGCGACTGGTGGGTGAAGGCGGTCTTCCGGCGGGTGAGGTTCTCGAAGCTCCGCCGGAACATCTGCACGAGCCGCGTGCAGTGAGCGCTGTCACACACGGGTCTGTCGTCATAGCGGCAGTCACCAGTTGCACGAACACTTCGAATCCTTCGGTCATGATTGCGGCGGGCCTGTTGGCGCGCAATGCAGTGCGAGCCGGTCTGCAGTGTCAGCCGTGGGTCAAAACTTCCCTGGCTCCAGGCTCGCGGGTCGTCACGCAGTATCTGGACAAGGCCGGGCTCACACAGGACCTGGATCAGTTGGGTTTCAACCTTGTCGGCTACGGCTGCACGACTTGCATCGGGAATTCCGGACCGCTGCCGGCCGAGATATCCGATGTCGTGACGAAGAAGGATCTCGCAGTCGTTGCCGTGCTCTCAGGGAATCGCAACTTCGAAGGACGCATTCACGGCCAGGTCAAGGCCAGCTATCTCGCATCGCCGCCGCTGTGTGTCGCGTATGCGCTGAAGGGCACGGTGCTCTGCGACCTGACGGTGGATCCATTGGGGACCGATCGGGATGGCAAGCCGGTGTACCTGAAGGACCTCTGGCCTGCGTCCGAGGAAGTTACTTCGTTGGTCGACTCCTGTGTTTCGTCTAAGCAATTCGACGTCGAATACGGGCGGATCTTCGCAGGAGACGAAAGGTGGCGCAGCATGCCAGCGCCGAGTGGCACGTTATTTCAGTGGGACGGCGCATCGACGTACGTTCGCGAGCCGCCGTACTTTCTCGATGTTGCGGCCGAGCCGTCATCGCCCACAGATATCATCGGCGCCCGCGCGCTCGCTGTGCTGGCGGACTCCATTACGACCGATCACATTTCGCCGGCAGGAACGATCACTGCGAATTCGCCGGCCGGAAGATTTCTGATCGACCAGGGTGTGCAGCATGCAGAGTTCAATAGTTTCGGATCCCGGCGGGGCAATCATGAGGTGATGGTGCGCGGCACTTTCGGCAACATCCGGCTGCGCAACTTGATGACGCCGAACGTCGAGGGACCGTGGACAGTGCACGTGCCGAGTGGCGAGCAGCTAAGCATCTACGATGCGTCCCGCCGCTATCAGGAGGAAGGAACAGCGCTCGTCGTTGTTGCCGGCAAGGAATACGGCTCCGGGAGCTCGAGGGACTGGGCTGCGAAGGGTTCGGCACTGCTCGGCGTCAAGGCAGTCATAGCGGAGAGCTATGAGCGAATTCACCGCAGCAACCTAGTGTGCATGGGTGTCCTGCCGTTGCAGTTCGAGCCGGGAGTTTCGGCGCGATCGTTGAATCTGACCGGCTTCGAAGTTTATTCCGTTACCGGCATCAGCGGGGGCATCAGCCCTCGGCAAGCGGCGACTGTGGCGGTGACACGGCAAGACGGATCTCGGTTTGAATTCGCTACGACGGTGCGAATCGATGCGCCCGCAGAAGTCGAGTACTTCATTCACGGGGGCATTCTGCAGATGGTCTTGCGCGAGCTTCTCGCAGCGTGATCGACTGAAACTCGTATCGGTGTTTCCGATATCACGCGTGAATATTCATCGCTTGCCCGATGTAGTAGCGCCACCTACGCTCCCTCTCGACCACTGCGACGCTTTTGCGCAGTCAACGAGAGGAGCGAATCATGTTGCGCTACGCACCGTTCAACCTTCTGGCGGTTCCACTGCTCGTTCTGGCGAGCCTCTCTCTTGCCGCACCAGCAGCCACGGCAACACCCGCGGCGGCTGCAGATCCGGTCGCAGTTCTCGAGACGAAGATGGCATTGCGCGACCTCTGGGTCGAGCACGTCTTCTGGATTCGCAGCTACGTGCTGGCCACGGACGCCGGCGATGAAGCGCAGCGTAAAGTCGCCGAAGACGAGGTCGTGAGCAACGCGAAGGCGCTGGCTGCAACGATTACCCCCTTCTACGGTCAACCAGCCGCCGATGGCTTGCTGAAACTACTGGCCGGCCACTGGGCCGCGGTTCGCGACTACAACACTGCGACCGTCAATCACTCGAAGACCGCACAGGACAAGGCCGTGCAGGGCATCACGGCCAACGCCGATGCGATCGCCGAATTCCTGAGTGGCGCCAACCCCAACCTGCCCGAGAACGCAGTGTTCGGGCTGCTGTCCGCGCACGGTGCACACCACGTCGCGCAGATCAACCAGATTGCAGCGCACGATTTTCGCGGCGAGGCGCGGACCTGGGAGGCGATGCGCGAGCACATGCTGGTGATCGCGGATTCAATCGCCGAGGCGCTCGCCAAGCAATTCCCGGATCGATTTCATCGCTCGGCCACATAAGTGACCTGCCTAGCGGAGGCTGATCATGAACGCAATCTCTCCTTCCCAACGTCCAATTCCGTCACCAACGGATTCGACTACGCATGCACCTGCTCTTGTACGGATGTCACTTGACACTCACGCTGCGGCGAACGATGACACCGAGCCGATCGCTGACACCGGGCGGAAAGGCCGATACAGCGCGGTGAATCCGCTCTGGATGATTACTGCAGCACTCGCACTCTTCTTGGCCGCAATGGCCGTTCTCATCTCCAGCTGAAATCACGGTCCTGCCTACCGGCTGACCTGTTCCGCTAACTGGAGTGCAAGAGAATGAGCTTCAAACCATTGCTGCCATCCCTGGCAGTGAGTCTTTTTTTAGGCATCCCGATTTCCGACGCAACCGCGTCCGATGTCGATGCAGCCGGCTACTACAAGCTGCGCTGCGCGACCTGCCATGGTGTCAACGGCGAAGGCACACGCGACAAATCGCCATCACTGGGCCCTCCCCTTCGCGGTAACCCGCTCGTCATCAACGCCCCTGCCGACATGCTAGCGAGCATCATCCGACACGGTCGCGGTGGTCAGCAACGCGTCTACGACGACGCGTATCCCAACATGCCCGCCTTCGATGCAGGGTTGGTTCCGGATGCAGTCGGGCTCGCCACTTATCTGAAGACAGTTCTGCAGCAGCAGGGGACAACCAGCCACAGCAGTGACTCCGCAGATTGGCGGGCGCCGGCTCGAGTTGTTGCTGCCGAAACGACCGAGGACGGCGAGACGACGCACGAACCCGCGCCGGATCGAGCACCTGCCGACGAGGGCCACGTCCAAACAGAGCTCGTCGGTCCAGTGCATCAGCCGTCCCTTCATCTGACAGAGTGAGTCGCCCCATGCCTACCGGAATGAAATCGCTGCTCATATGTATCGGGCTGTTCTTCGGCCTCCAATTTGGCGTCACCCAAGACGCGCAGGCTGTCGCAGCGTTCGCCCGCCAGACCGGAATGAACTGCAATTCCTGCCACATCGGTACATACAACATCGTGCCCAACTTCACCCGCACCGGCCGCCTGTTCGCGATGCGCGGCTACCAGGTTCCATACATTCGCGAGCGTTTGCATGCCGAGGGAGATACCGGCAACAGCAACGAGCAGAGCAAATATGGTGGCGACTACCTGGCGCTCAACTGGACAGATTTCTTCTCCGCGCGCCTGATCTCCGAGGTCGTCAGAGGCGGCGAGGATGCATCTGGCAGATCCCTCGACGAGAGATCTTCACCGATCAATCGCATGAGCCTTTTCTTCAGCGGCGCCATCACAGATTGGCTCGGGGTGTGGACGGAAATCGGCTACCTGGGTAACAACTCGCTGCGCTCGGTGACCCCTGATCGCCAGAACGAGCAGACAGGGGTCAACTTCTTCGCCTACGACGAATATCGCATCAATGCATCGTGGGACTTCGGCAAGAACTCGTTCTACGGCTTCTCCATGGGTAACGAACATCCCAACGTCGGTGCACAGTTCCAGTATCCCCTGCCGCTGCCTGATTTGTGGAGCAATGGCCAAGGAGGTGTCGGTAGGTCCATGAACATGGCCAACCTCAGCGCCTTCATGTTCTACGACGACCGACTCTATCTGCAGGTTGCCGGAGTGACTGGAGCGGACAACACCAACTGGTCGGACGGCAGCAACTACTACCTCAACGTATCGTACGACTGGTTCCGCAAGACCCGGAACGATCTGTGGCTGATCGGCGAGTACTACGCCGGCAACGACTTCCCGTCGATCATGACGCGCACCAAGGATAGCTTTCTGTGTACCGGTGTATGCCCGCCTGGCGTCACGGACCAGAACCTTTCCATCAGTAACACTCCCGGCGATGTCATCGTGAACGCGCCTGTCGAACGCGTCAGACACTTTGATTCCTTCAGGTTGTCGCTGGAGCATTCTGCTGCTGATCGCGGTCCGCACACCTGGTACGCGGCGGCAACATTCCTCACCATGACGCAGAAGTTCGAAAGCGGCGCGAAGGTGGAAGACACACAGATGGGCGCCTACCTGCGCTACTTCTACGCGCGCACCTACGGCGTTGAAGTGTTCGTGCGCGACCATCTGAAGTACGAGTACACCACGCCTGCCGGGCTGAAACGCGATACGTACACGAAGCCGAATTATGGCATTACCTTCTTGTGGTATCCGGCGATGAACTTCGATTTTTGGCTGAGCTTCTCGCCGCGCATCCAGAACATCGTCTTCGAGGATCAGCGCGAGCTCTACAACGACAAGGCGTCGAGCTACGTCCTCGGAATGGAATATAACTTCTGATGCTGCACATCCAACGAAGACGTAATGCGATGAGCCAGGTCCTTCGCCTTCTGTGCGGCGCCATCCTCGCGGCAGCGATTGCCGGATGTGCCAACACGCCAAAGTCAACGGGCATCCCGTGGTGGCCCCAAGGCCCCGGCAACACCGCCGACAATGCGGTGCGGACTTCGGAAGTTGAGCCGCACAACGCCACTCACGAGTCATCGTCATCATCGACTCAGCCGGTTCATCGGGACGCGCAGGCCGTGCGCTATGGCGATCTCTTGTTCGTTTCAGGACAGGTCTCTGACGGCGCGGTTTCACGGGGAAGTGCCGGGACCGACGTGGAAGCCCAAGTTCGAACTGCGATGGACAACGTCGTGAACATCCTCGAAAGCCACGGCCTCTCTATCAGCAATATCGTGTCGGTCACCCTGTTCATGCAAGACATCGCTGAGCTACCGAGAGCAGACGCGGTCTACGCATCGTATTTCCGACGCGGCCTGCCAGCGCGCTCAGTGGTGGGCGTCAACGGATTGCCGAATGGCAGCCTGATAGAAATTGCCGTGATCGCGGGCAAGTAGAATGGAGGAACTGCCATGACGCAACCAAGCGAAGCAACTCGGCGCCGCTTTCTCAAGTTCGTGGCCGGCGCGGCGGCGCTTCCAACCGTCGGTTCACTGCTGCGAGCAGGATCGGCGGTGGCTACTGAAGCTAAGCAACTGGACGAAGCCGATCCGGCCGCCGCCGCACTCGGCTACAAGAAAGACACGGGCCAGGTTGACGCAGCCAAGTATCCGCAGCACCAACCAACGCAGGACTGCGGCGGCTGCCGCTACTATCAGGGCAAGGCCGCCGCCGAATGGGGTCCTTGCACGATATTCCCAGGCAAGGGTTCGGTGCATGCAAAAGGATGGTGCGCTGCCTACGCCGCCAAGTAGGGACGCTACATGTCCCGCGCCGTTTTCTCAGGAGCCCGACGGACGACCACTGCCGCGGCTCCATGAGCCAAGCTCCCGAAGAAGTTCGACCGAGGAACTCACTGCATGAGCCTAGGGTTGTGCGTGCAAAAGGGCTCACAATGAACAGCAGGGTTGATCTATGCAGCGTTCGACCACCAAGCAGTGCAGCACCTCTGCGTTGAAAGGACGCGGCAGACCGGTCATCGCTATGACCGCGATGGGCGTTCGGCGTCGCACACTGCATTCAAGCGGGCTGGGATGCGTCGAAGACTTCAGTGCGCCTGGCTACTGCCCGGCACCTTGCGGGCACTCTTCTGAATACCAGCTTGTCTTGCCTTATGCGGGCGCTTTCGAGTGGCACGTCGGAGCCAAGACCGTGTTGCTGGATGGAACTCGCGTGCTTTTCGTCAGTGCCGGGGAAGACTACGCCGACCGTCATGTTGCGGACTGTGGGCATGACAGCATCATCATCACGCCACGCCTGTCCATGCTCAATGAACTATGCAGGCCCGCCGTGCCATCTCGACATCCCGCCTTCCGGCGCGTCGCGGAGTCGACGACGCCACGAATGAACTTGCGCAGCCACCGCCTGCTGCGCCTCGAAGCCTCGGATAACGATCCGCTGGCCAGAGACGAACTGATGATCGCCCTGCTCCACGAAGCGCTGGGGCCGACGCAAAGCATTGCTGGAGCCTCGCCGCTGCGCGTTGTGGACGCGGCAAAGCAATTCCTGCACGCACATCTCTGCGAACGTATCTCGCTCAATGAGATCGCTCAAGCGGTTGAGGTGTCGGCCGCTTACCTCACTGACGCCTTCACGCGGTCAGAAGGCATGCCGCTCGGTCGCTACCGCATGCGACTGCGACTCAACCGCTCGCTCGTCGATCTCCCGCGTTGCGAAGACATCACGCGCTTGGCCCTCGACCTCGGATTTTCCAGCCACGCTCATTTCAGCGATTCCTTCAAGTCGCTCTACGGCCTTTCGCCGTCCGCCTTCAGGGCCGGATGCGGGAAACCTCGGAGTGCTGTGCGAGCAGCCCAGGCTTGCACGAAGGCGGTGCCCCAGCCCGAACCACAAGGTGGCACCCCGACCTAAAAAACATGGAAGCGGCGCTCGATTCGCTTCGCCAAGATGCCCGCGGAAGCATCAAGTTGGAAACGAGGCGATCATGCAACGTAGAGCAAATCTCCGAGCACTTTCATAGACGAGACATAGGGCCGGTGGCGGCGACCGTCGCACCGCGCGGTTCGCTTGCCGGTGGCGTGACCCTTGGGGTGGCGGTGCTTCCGAACTGTGTAGGGCTGCCGACAGGGAGACAATCGATGAACGCCATGAAGATGTGCAACGTATTGTCCGTCATGGTACTCGCCGGCGGGCTCATGACTTATGCCCAGATATCGAGCGGCCAGACGAGCGCCTCGAGCGTCGGGACGACTGAGGCGAACACGGGCACCGAGCTGGACGACAACGATCATCGCGGTGCCTGCAAGTGGCAGTCCGACGACGACCATGATCGCGATCAGAATCGGACGCGCGGAAGGTGCACGAACTCGCGACAGCAACTGTTCGAGCAGGGCAAGGCGATCTTCCGCTTCGACACCTTCGGTGACGAGGACTACTGGGGCGGCAAGCTCCAACTGCACAAGGCGATCGCGGGCGCCGCTCTTGGAGGCGTCGGCCCCGGTGTCAGCCCGAACACGGCCCTTACGGCAGCCGGCCTGAAGGTCGACGTCGAGGCCCTCCCGAGAGATCTGCAGATGCGACTCAGGCGCGGCAAGGTCGACCTCGACAGTCCTGCGACGACGCTCGCGCTGCTGAAGCTGAACGCTGTCGTCGGCGTCAAAGGCTTTTTCAACAGGGGCGGCTCGCTCCGCTCCATCGGCATCACCTGCGCCATATGCCATACGGACGTGGACAACTCGTTCGCGCGCGGGAATCGGCAAGCGGCTGGACGGCTGGCCGAACCAGGACCTGAACATCGGGCTGATCGTCTCGCTCGCGCCCAACCTGGCGCCGGCGGCTGAACAGATCCTCGGGTCAAGCGACCCAGCGACGATCGCGACGCTCAAGAAGGTGCTCCTGAGCTGGGGCCCGGGCTTCTACGACGCTGAGGTCAACATCGACGCGAAGGGCTTTCGGCCGGACGGCAAGTCGGCCGCGGTGCGGATCCCGGCCGCCTATGGCCATCTTGGGCAGAATCTCCACACATGGACGGGCGGCTTCGGCAACGTTACCTACTGGAACGCGTACGTCGCGAATCTCCAGATGCACGGCAAAGGCAACTTCAATGACGAGCGGTTCAACGATGCGGCCAAGTACCCCGCGGCGGTGAGAGGCGGCTTTTTCAAAGTCCGCAACGACCCCGATCTGGTAACGCCGAAGCTGGCCGCGCTCCAGTACTACCAACTCTCGCTGCAGGCACCCAAGCCGCCTAAGGGCAGCTTCAACGCCAGAGCAGCGGAACGCGGTGAGGCGATCTTCAACGGCCAGGGCAAATGTTCGGAATGCCATATGCCGACGCTCTACACCGACGCTGGCTACAACGCGCATACGCCGACCGAGATGTGCATCGATTCCTTCCAAGCCGACCGTGGACCGACGGGCGCGATCGGCAGCACCTACGTCACGCCGCAGCTCGAAGGTCTCTGGGCTCGGTCCAAGCGCGGCTTCTTCCACGATGGCCGGTTCCCGACGCTCCAAGCTGTGATCAACCACTACGATGCCTGCTTCACCCTCGGTCTGAGGCCGGATGAGAAGCGCGATCTGGTCGAGTTCCTCAAGAGCCTCTAGGTAAAGAGCTCGTTGACGGGAACGCTGCGCAGCGCGATGCATCCGCAGCGTTCCCGACGCTCGAACGCACCGAACGACAGCATGCGCCTGACTCACGGCGCAGTGCGCTCAACTAGGCGGTGCACAGGGAACGGTAAAATGAAAAGTCGTCCCTCGACTCGGAACGCTCTCGACCCAGATCCGACCCCCGTGTGCTTCCACGATCGTCTTCGCGATCGGCAGCCCGAGCCCGATCCCGACACGTCCCGCTCGGTTGGCTTGCCAAAAGCGCTCGAACAACTGCGGAAGGCTTTCGCTCGGAATCCCGGGACCGGTGTCCTCCACCGAGAAACAGAGAGCCTCCTCGAGCAGCCGCGCGTGCACGCTGATCCGGCCACACGGCGGGGTGAACTTGAGAGCATTGCCAACGAGATTCGACAGCACTCGTAGCAGCCTGTCGCGTTCGCCGATGACACAGGGCATCGCCTGAGGAGCGTGGCACGTCAGCGATATACTGCGTTGCCGTGCCGCCGCCTCGAAAAGCTCGAGTACCTCGTTGAGCAGCCATTGGACCTCGACGTGTTCCTGTGCAAGGACGACGTTCCCTGCTTCGCTTCTCGTCACGTCCAGCAGATCGAGGATCAGCCGGTTCATACGACGGACCGTGCGTTGCATGACGACGAGCTGGCGAGCTGCGCGTTCGTCACCCGGCGGCTGCAGCTTGAGCATCGTCTCCAGGCCCACCGCGATCGTGTGCAGAGGATCGCGCAGCTCGTGCGCGACCACGGCTAACGTTTCGTCGCGCAACTGCGTCGCTTGCGCGTCGTGCGCACGGGAGCTCGACCCTTCTGCACTTTGCTTCATATAAACGAACCTGCGAGAACGGACCTTCCCTCGCTCATGGCTGCAGCTTCGCATCCATGGTGATCTTCGCCTTCAGCACCTTCGATACCGGACAGCCCACCTTGGCCCTGTTGGCGATCTCAGCGAACTTCGCGGGGTCCGCGCCCGCAACTTTCGCGACCACATTGAGGTGGCTCGCGGTGATCTCGAATCCGTCGCCGACTTTTTCCAGCGTCACGGCAGCATGCGTCTCGATTTTCTCCGGGGTCAGTCCCGCTTCACCGAGCATCAGGGAGAGCGCCATCGAAAAGCAGCCGGCATGCGCCGCGCCGATCAGCTCCTCCGGATTCGTACCCTTGCCATCTTCGAAACGTGCCTTGAAGCCATAGGGTGCTTCATTCAAGACACCCGTCTCGGTTGAAATGCTGCCACCACCCTCTTTAAGGCTGCCTCTCCAGACCGCCCAGGCTTTCTTGATCATTGCCGATCCTCCTTCTGGTAGTTGTGGTAGTCGATTCCTCGCTCACTTCTGCGTTATCCCTGACGGCCATCGACACGAGGCCGCAACAGAATGGGCGTGTACACCACCATGAAAATGACGAATGCGCAGATCCATAGCATTCCGGCCGCCATGACGCTCCACTGATAAGCGCCCGGTGCTAGCAGTGGTGCAAACACGCGCACTACTGCTGCGAGCGACAAGACAATGTATGCGCAGCCGATGAGTCGCGACGCGTGCAGAGGCCGGCCAGTGTGCCCGAGCGAGGCGCGCGTCACGACGGCAAGGATCATTGCTGCCGCAACACCTATCGTCAGCGCGTGCAGCCAGTGCGCGGCCCATGCGGCATTGCCGGAGAGATATAGCGCCTTCATCGCCAGTCCTGCCGGCAGCCACGCATAGGCCAAATGCAGACTCCACACCAACGGTTCGTCGAGCGTCCGCCAGCTCCGCCATCCGATCAATCGCCATGCATGCACGATCGCGGCTGCGGCAGCGACTGCGCTGGCAAGCCCTTGCCAGGGAGCGATGATATCTACGAAGACGACGGCAATCATCGCAGCGATGACGATGCCATCGACCCAACGGTGGGTCCGAAGATCCGGTACCAGCCCGCGAGCACGCAGCGCGCTCGCGGTAAATGCAGGAACGATGCGACCACTGATAACAGTGACCAGCAACAAGACAATATCGATCGCCACAAGTAACGTTGTGCGTGCGAGCAGCACGTCCTCGCGCATCAGCGCATACAGGAAGACGACGTCCGTCAGCCATATAGCGGCGAGCACGAGGAGCAATGGCGAGTTGCGGTTGCGCGCTCGAAGCAGCGGTGGGGCGAGCAGGCCAGCGAGCGCCGGGATGAAGGCAAGCTCGCAGGCTGCGACGATTGCCAGAGGCAGCACGGCGACCGCGGCGAATGCCAATCGCCCGATGAGCCAAACTGCCGCGAGCAGAATGAGCGGCATTCCCGCAAAGCCCCGGGCACTCGTCCAACTCGGAACAGCCGTGAGCAGGAAGCCAGCGATCGCTGCACCGATAAAGCCGTACAGCATCTCGTGTCCATGCCAAAATTGCGCGGGCTGGCTGGGCAGGAGACGCACGCCCGTCGCGTACATCCATAGCCATGCGATAAGACCGAGTAACGCGTAGACGCCAGCCGCCAGGAAGAAAGGCCTGAATCCATAAGCGAACAGCGCGAGCGCCGGTGGCTTGATCGAATCTTGCGAAGGCGCGGTGGCCACTGAGTCCTTCAGCCTCCCGATGGTGTTTTGCGACCGTGTCATCAGTTACTACGTGATGATCGCGCCTTCGCGCGTTTCGCTTTTGCTCCAGCCTGGCTTCGTTCCATGAGGTACTCGCGCAGGACTACGGCACCGTTGTGCTCGACATCATGAGCGCTATACAGAAGAGTCACGGTGCCGCGCTTACTGACATCGAGAATGGGCGACCAAGCATCCGCATTCGTCCGCAACTCATTCTTGTAGCGCCGCCGAAATTCTCGCCAACGCTCCGGGCCGATGCCCAAACCACTTCCGCAGCTGCGTACTGGGCGCGACATCCTTAATCCACGCATGCACTTGCAGGGCCTCCTTCCTCATGCCTCGCGGCCACAGGCGCTCCACGAGAATCCGGCGCCCATCTCCACGAGCACGCGATTCATAAGTACGCTTGATGCGAATCATGAGTCGACGATCATGAGTCGAGCCCACCATGGTGGGCCATACTCACTCCCAGTGATGGGGACGCGAATGGCGCTGATGCAGGGGGTGCTCGTAATCTCGCGATAGCAGGTACTTTGGATCGTACTCGGAGCTCTGCTCGATCTGTCTGCGCGTCAGAGCGACACCGAGCGTTCGTTCGCCCCAGCTCACGGAGCGAACCCACTGCGGAGAAACGAGAACACGCTTGCCTGGCAACCAGTTGTGCGTATCGACAACGAGATGGCGAATGGCCCACGTCTCCTCTTCGAACAGAAAGTCCGCGACGTGACCCATCAACCCGTCTGAGGCCCGAACGTGATAGCCCAGTACCACTTCGCTGCTCCTAAGGTGAGTGTCTGCGTCCGCGTGATCTGCAGCCTCTCGCCTTCGTTCTTCCGTGTTGTCGCGGATCTGCGGATCCGGCGGCACAACGAGTGGGATCGCGCCCCACGCCCAGTATGCGGCGTACGGCCAGTACTGAGGGTAGCCGTAATACCGGTGGTACTCCGCTTCCTTCTGGCGGGAAACGGGCTGGTGGGTATCAATATCGGGGCTGTGCTCCACCTGCGTGCGGGTGAGATTCACGGCAATCGTTCGTGCTTCCCAGTCGATAAATGTCACCGCGTACGGTGAGATCAGCACTCTGCGGCGACGCAGCCACGCGCCTGTGTCTACTACGAGGTAGCGCACGACCCATTGTTCGTCGTCGAAGTAGACGGCCTCCGCAACCGCACCGACCTCTCCATCGGTTGCAAGGATTCGACATCCGCTAAGTTTCTTGATGCTGTTGAGCATGGCGTTCTCCTGTACTCATAAGCGACTACGTGATGGGCTGTTGACGGTCATTGACAGGGCTTCACGTACCATCTGATTCGCGTAACCCCACTCGTTGTCGTACCAGCTCATGACCTTGACCAAGTCACCGTCGACGACTTTGGTGAGCTCGAGGTCCACGACGGAGGCGCGTGAGTCGCCAACGATGTCGGCCGAGACCAGCGGATCATTGGACACGCCGAGTACGCCCGTGTAACGGGTCGTTGCAGCTTCCTCCGTCAGGATCCGGTTCACCTCCTCTACGCTGGTCGGCCGCGAGGTGACAAAGGTGAGGTCCGCGATCGACCCGACCGCTAGCGGCGCACGGATCGCGATCCCATCGAACAGACCGCTGTATTCGGGTAGTGCACGGGTCGTCGCCAGTGCGGCGCCCGTCGTAGCGGGGACGAGATTCGCCGCCGCAGCTCGACCACGACGGAAGTTCTTGCTCGGCCCGTCGACGATCGACTGCGACGATGTGTAGGCGTGTATGGTGGTCATCATCGCCTTCCTTATCCCAATGCGACGACCGATGACCTCGACGACCGGCGTGATGCAATTCGTCGTGCAGCTCGCGCAGGAGATGATGTTCGGAGCGCCTTTCGGAACGTTGGAGCCGTGCACGACGGTCTCCACCTCCCCGCCCTGAGAAGGTGCCGACAAGATGACGAAGCGAGTGCCCGCCTGGATGTGCTTCTCCAGGTCTTCGCGACGCTTGAGTGCGCCGGTGCACTCGAACACGAGCTCGACGCCGAGCTCCTTCCACGGCAGTTCCGCCGGATCGCGATTCTTCAGCGTGCGCAGCTTGCGGCCGTCGACGACGAGCTGACCTGTGTCCACTGTCACAGATTTCGAGTAGCGGCCGTACACGGTGTCAAACCGAAGCAGATAGGCGAGGTTGTCGATTTCGGCCAGGTCGTTGACGGCGACCAACTCCAGCTCCGGCCGATTGATGACCAGCTTCAAAATCGCACGCCCGATTCGTCCCAGACCATTGATGGCCACCTTGGTGCTCATACTGCGTGCCTCCGGGCGTCCGCATTTGAGCCGTCGGCCCCGCTGGGCGGCTCGACGTGCGACCCAGTTATCGCTTTCGTCCCAATCGTCTGCAGAATGTCATTCAATGACTCGACGAACTTCGCGATGCCGTCATCGAGAAGTTGTCGCGTCACCTGCGGAACATCGATTCCCGCCCGCTGCAGATCGCGCATGACCTGGACGGCCTCGTCCGAACCCTGCTCCAGCGAGGCGGTCACCTTGCCCTGCTGCGCGAAGGCTGCGATGGTCTTTCGCGGCAGCGTATTGATCGTTTGCGGGCCGATCAGCGGTTCCACGTACATCAGATCGTCGTAGGCCGGGTTCTTCGTGCTGGTACTGGCCCACAAGAGCCGCTGCGGGCGCGCACCTGCTTTTTCCAGCGCACGCCAACGTCCCGACGATGTCAGCTCCTTGAACCGGCGGTACGCGATCTTGGCATTCGCGATCGCACACTTGCCGAGCAGGCGCCCTGCCTTCGCCATGCCGCCGGCGAGCTTCTCGCGCAACTGTTCGTCGACGCGCGTGTCGATCCGACTCAGAAAGAAGCTCGCTACGGATGCCACGCCCGCCAGCGGCTGGCCGGCAAGTTTGCGCCGCTCGAGCGCACTCATGTATGCATTGGCGATCTCCTCATAGCGCTCGACCGAGAACAGCAGGGTGATGTTCACATTGATACCGTCGACAAGCAGAGCTTCGACGGCTGCGATACCCTCGAACGTGCCGGGGATCTTGATGAACAGATTCGGGCGAGCCACGGCGTTCCAGAGGCGTTGCGCCTCCGCGATCGAGCCCTGCGTGTCATGTGCGAGATAGGGTGAGACTTCCAGGCTCACGAAGCCATCGCGCCCTTCCGTGCGATCGTACACCGGGCGAAGGATGTCGCAGGCGTCGCGCACGTCCGCGACGATCAGCGCTTCGTAGATGCCCTTCAGAGGATGTACTGCGAGCTCTCTGATCTGCCTATCGTAGGCGTCGCTGGCATGAAGGGCCGCGCGGAAGATCGCCGGATTCGCGGTGACGCCGGTCAGTCCCTCCTCCGTCACCCGCCGTTGCAGTTCTCCGCTCTCGATCATCGGACGCGAAAGATCATCGAGCCAATAGCTCTGGCCGAAGCGGGCCAGTTCGAACAACGGGCTCATCGTTTGCTCTCCATCAGTTCATTGCGTTGGCACCAAAGCACTTGAGCGCAGCCTCTGCCGTTGGGTACTGCTTGCAGTCTACGGCCGCGCAGACGGTCTAACAGCGATGAATATCGACGGTGCATATCGGAATCGCCGATGGATGGAGACGACGCGAGCGCCCGGATCACGGCTTACTCTGCTGCTTGGCCTTCACGTCCTGGATCGTATCCAGAGCAAGCGCAGAATGTGCGTAGGCGCCTCCTGCTCGCATCTCTGCGGCGACCCAGATCGCCTCCATGATCTCCTCTGCGGTCGCGCCGTGCCGAAGCGCCGCCTTCGTGTGACCTCGAATGCAGTACGGACATTGCGTCACGTGCGCCGCCGCGACAGCGATCAGCTGCTTCGTCTTGGTCGGCAATGCGCCTTCGGCGAAGACACGCTCGCTGAAGGCGGTGAAGGCATCATGAATGTGCGGCGCGAGCTTCTTGCGTGCTGCAGCGAGATCTGGTGTCGTTTGTGGGAAGATGTCTCTGGACATATGTGCTCCTCAGCCCGCCGGCAATATGGATTGAGATGGCACTGCAATCCGTCAATGCAAGCTCACGCGGCCCGCGTATCCTGTCGGGCATCCAGCCATCCGGCCGGCTGCACCTGGGCAACTACTACGGCGCACTGCACCAGTTCATCCATCTGCAGAGTGAGGGCGAAGCGCTGTACTTCATCGCCAACCTTCATGCGCTGTCGACAGTGCGCGATGCGCAGAGCTTGCGAGAGCACACGCTCGAAGCCGCACTCGCCTATCTCTCGCTCGGCCTCGATCCAACCACGGCGATCCTGTTTCGCCAGAGCGATGTTCCGGAGATCACCGAGCTCTTCTGGATCCTCGGCTCGCTCGTGCCAATCTCGCATCTCGAGCGCGCGCATGGCTACAAGGACAAGGTCGCGCGTGGAGTGGCCGCCAACTTTGGCCTGTTTACCTATCCGGTGCTGATGGCGGCCGATATTCTGGCATTTGGCGCGGACATCGTTCCCGTCGGGAAAGACCAAGCTCAGCACGTCGAGTTCGCGCGCGACTGGGCGACGCGATTCAACATGAGCTTCGTCACTGGTTACGACCCGCAGGATCCACAGGCCGACCAGCCAGGGCACACGCCTGGAATCCTCAAGCTGCCTGATGCCCGGCTGCCGGAATATGCCGCAGTCGTGGCCGGGACAGATGGGCGGAAGATGTCGAAGTCTGCTCGTAACAGAATTGAGTTGTTTGCAACGGATGCAGAAGTGCAGCGTCAGGTCCTGAGCATCAGGACTGATTCGACGCCGCGTGAGCTGCCCAAGCCGATCGACAATCCCTTGTACTCCTTACTCGCGCTGATGGCCCCGCCCAGCGAGTTTGCGGAGCTGGACAGCAGCTGGAAGGCGGGCGGCAAGGGCTACGCCGAGTACAAGAAGGCGCTGCTCGAGTACTTCCATGCCACCTTCGACACGGCGCGGCGGCGGCGCGAAGAATTGCGCCGGGATCCAGCCGAAGTCGAGCGCATTCTCGCCAATGGCGCTCACCGTGCTCGAGAAATCGCGGCCCCAATCATGGCGCAGGTTCGCCTGGCGACGGGCATTCGTTAGCAACTCCTGCAGAATCCTCATGACACGCTCTATGCCTGGATGATTTCTAACGATCTTGTCACACGCGGACGCTGCTGCGCCTGTGCGAGCTCGGCCTCCGCTGCAAACCAATCGTCCAGCTCATGACCAGGCGCGAAGCCGCGCTTCTCGGCCATGAAGTACGCCGCCAAAGCAATCTTTGCCTGATGATCGACTGTGCGATCCCTTGCTTCGGCCGCGACGAGCTGTCGGACATCATTGTCACGCTCCATTTGAGCCACAATGCCGTCGCCGACTACCGCCTGCTTACGACCGCGTCGCCCTGACTTCTGTGCTCGAACGTTCATAACTCGAACCTCTGCTACGAAAGCGCCCAGCGAAATCTGCACCCATGCGCCGCTGACGCCAGTTGTGAGTTAGAAGAATGCGCAATGCGCGTGCAGTGTTGTACCTCTTACTTGCTCCGTGAACAATTGGAAATCCTCTCTCCGACGTTGCGACTTTATCTAACCTCTCCGTGTTCGCGCGGCTGGTTCATTCGCGGTCGGCTCCCAGGATGAGCAGATGAGTACATGGAGGGCGAGACCTGCGGATCTTCAACGGTCGTATGGCACGGATATCACAACAGCGTGCCACGCAGAACGATGCCCGCGATACTGAAGTAGATCACTAAGCCGGTCACATCCACGACGGTAGCGACGAACGGAGCCGAAGCGCTCGCAGGATCCAGTCTGGAGAGGCGCAAGACGAAAGGTAGTAGTGAGCCCGCTATGACGCCCCAAAGCACGACACCGACGAGGCTCAGTGCAACCACGAGAACGATCAACAGGTAGTGCTCACCGTATGAATTGAACAGCTCCTCCCACACAATGATCCTTAGGGCGCCGATTACGGCCAGCAGTACACCAAGTGCAAGGCCGACAAAGAACTCACGTCTAACGACTTTCCACCAATCCCGCAGCTTCACTTCGCCCAAAGCCATGGCGCGGACCACTAGCGTTGTCGCCTGCGAACCCGCGTTGCCGCCGCTACTGATGATGAGCGGCAGAAACAGGACCAGCACGATCGCGCGCGACAACTGGTCCTCGTACCAGCCCATCGCCGTCGCCGTCAGCGTCTCCCCGAAGAACAGCAGCGCTAACCAGCCACCCCGGCTGCGCACCATCGATGAGAAGCTCGTCTGCAGATAGGGTGCAGGGAGCGGACCGGCACCGCCGATCTTCTGAACATCTTCCGTAGCTTCTTCCGAAAGCACATCGACGATGTCATCGACAGTGACGACGCCCTTCATCCGGCCCAAGCCATCGACAACTGGCACCGAAAGCAGGTCATAATCGCGGAAGATCTGACTGACGAACTCCTGATCGGCGTCCTCGGTCACGGTGATCGGGTCCTTCGTCATCACGTAATCGATGGTCTGATTCGCTGGCGAGGAAAACAGATCCAGGGCAGACACGACGCCCAGCAGGCGATGCTCCGCGTCCAGAACGTAAACATCGCTGATCGGCCGGGCAAAGTCTCGCCCGTGAATTCGCAAATAGCGGATCGCTTCGTCGACGCTGAACTCGGGACGAAGGCGCACAAAGCGCGGATTCATCAAGCCGCCGGCCACGTCTTCGGCGTACGCGAGCAAAGCTGTCACTTCGCTACGGGCGGCATCCTCGAGCAACCCAAGAAGCCCGTCGCGTTGTGCGTCCGGCGCTGCCTGAATCAGATCTGCCGCATCGTCCAGGGGCAACGTCCGGATACGCGCCAACCGCTCGGAGGGCGGCGATTCGCGGAGCACAGCGAGTTGTTCAGCCGGGCTCAGGCGGCCGAACAATGAAGCACGATAGGACACCTTGCTCACTCCTCTGTCAGCATCGGCGCATGCTCGTCAGCCAACGCGCGAGGCCAGCTGCGACTACTCTCACATCAGGGATGACGGACGCTCATCGGATCATTCTCTACTACGCAATCCATTGCCGACCCCGAATGTTTTGTAGTTGCCATGGGCTGTCGACGTCGAGCTTCTCGGGGAACAGCTCGCCACGACCCTGAAGCGGGGTCCAATCTGTGAACTCTCCAGTGAGCTTCCCGAGATAGGGCTCAGCGATAGCCAGGCATTCCTCGTGATCCATCTGGTCCGGCTCGACCAGTCCGCTGCGCGGATGCCGGATAGCCCAGACGGCCGCAGCCAGCGCACCCGCAACGACTTGCACGGTGGTCGCGTTCGCAAACTCCAGGTGACGGCGTGCCTCCTGGATCGACAGCTGCGAGCCGAACCAATAGGCATTCTTCGCGTGTCCGGCGAGCAGCACGCCCAGCTCATCCATGCCGTCTGCGATGTCGCGACTCAAGCGGCGACTCGCCGGCTGCATCTTCCAACCGCGTCCCTCGAGCTCGAGCGCCGAAAGCATCCCGTCGTCGCACGGGTGATAGACAAACATCACTGTTGGGCGATACACGAATCGATCGTCCTCGCGCAGAGATAGATAGTCTGCGATAGAGAACACCTCATCGTGCGTGACGAGCATCCCCTGATAGCCGCCCACCGATGGGGTCCAGCTGCGAGCGAACGTGCCGCCGCCGGGACGCGGCAGGTAGAGCGTGCCGGAGTCCGGTCCGTGCTGACGTGCCCGCCGCGGCAGATTCAGCTCGTGCAAGCCGATGGAGACCTCACTCGGCTGCATCAACTCGTCCACGAAGCCATCGATCGACCAGGTGTTGACGAATTCGCCGTGACGTTTCGCGTGATTGCTCACTTGGGTATCGCGTTCAGCGATCTGAATGACGCGGACGTCGAGATCGCGCGCCAATCCTGCCCATTCCTCGCGCGATCCAGGTCGCGTGTCTCCCGATCGCAGAACTCGATCCAGGTTCAGCAAGGCGCGTTTGACGAAGTGCGAGACCAGCCCCGGATTCGCGCCGTGATCGACCACGGCAGTTGATGCATTCTGACCGAGCTCCTCAGCAAGCTGCAGCGCCTTCTCACGTATCACGAAGTTCGTGCGCTGGCGCATGTCCACCATCGGGTTCGCATAGACGCCGGGCCACGGCTCGATCGAGGTATCGACATACAAGACCCCCTGCTCCGCGCAGAAGCGGATCAGGTCGAGACTCGAGACGTTCACCGAGAGGTTCAGGACCAGGTCGCCCGCTTTGACGTGCCGGCCGAGAATGCGACGATGATTCTTGGGCGTCAGATGTGCGTGCTCGAAGTGCGCCCCGCACTTCTGGGCCAGCCCGCGCCCTTGCTCGTCTGCCGACAAGACCATGAGTCGTCCTTCACCCTCGATCGGGATATGGCGACCGATGACTGGGAGGATGCCCTGGCCGATGCTGCCGCAGCCGATAATGATGACCCGACCAGCGAAATCGATTTGGTTAGAAAGAGATGTTGAAGACATTCGCTTGGTCCTCGCAAAGGCGGTCACTCCCGTGCGCAACTCATCGCGGATACGTGACGCTCAATTCTTGGATGGCCTTCCTGTCCGTTCCACGGCATCCGGCAGGATCACAGGCTCGCGATGGACGCGCCCGAGTCTCAGCGAAAAGCCTGCAGGTTTCAGAATCAGCAGATCGCATGGCGAAGCGTGAATCGTTCGTTCCGCCGTGTCACCGATCGCAAATCGCCGCAAGCCGCGTCTGCTGATCGCTCCCATGACGAGTACCTGTGCCCGCAGCTTCCTGGCCAGCGAGGGAAGCGCTTCCTCCGCACGGCCATCGACGACGTAGATATCGCCGGCCTCTATCTTCGCCTTGTCGAGCGTGCGACGGATTGCCGTTGCGGCATGCTCGCGCATTCTGCGGCGCGCACTTTCGCTTTCGTACAAAGCATCAAGCGCAGGCGGAAAACTGTGCGCGACATACAGCGGTACCTCGAGCGCTGCCGCGAGTCCGGCGGCTCCCTCGGCCAACGCACGATCCAGCGCCGCAGGTTTGTCGTTCGAGTGGACCGGATCCAATGCCGCGATGATCGGGCCTGCGCCGCGCGAATCCGGACGCACCAGCAACAAGGGACGGGGACATAACCGGAGCAGCTGCCAGTCGGTCTGGCGCAGTGGAAACTGTGCGTTGCTCCGCCGGGCCTGATGCGGACCTGCGACGACCATATCGACTCCGTCCCGGATGGCCGCGCGGATGATCGACTCGTGAGCTGGCTCTCCCCAGACCACGAGCGTGTCGACGGATATTCCTCGCTTCCGCAGCTTCTGAGCATGACGCTCAAGCGCCCGCGCATGCTGATCCAAGCGCCAGCCACGTGCGCGCGCGAGCCGCTTCGAATCGAAATGCGGCCGGCCACTCAGCGCCGATTCGAAGGCTGCGTGGAACAGCAGTAGCTGCGCTCCGAACGCCTCCGCCAACTGCGTTGCACGCGCCAGTACAGGTTGAGTGCGCTTCTGAGGTTCGGCAAGCGCGACCATGATGGAGCGCGGCTTGGCTCTACTGCTCATCTGCTGCCTCCTGGTCGTTGCTCGGGCTCGCAACGCGGGGCAAGCCGCGACTGGGCCTCGACTGAGTCATCAGAGGATACGCCTTCGACTAGGATCTCAACTCGGCGATTCAAATCGTGCGCGGCGGAACTCGATGCGAAATCGAGCGGCCGTCGCTCACCCAGACTCGCAATTTCGATCACTTTTGCTCGCAGTCCATTTGCGACGAGTACGCGACGCACCGCATCAGCACGGCGAATCCCTAACTCATCGTTAAGTCGGCAGCTGCCTTCGTAGTCGCCGTGGCCTACGATGACTACGCGCGTGGGCTTGGCGAGCCGCAGCTCTCTCGCGATACGCTGCATCCCCACTCGCACAGTTTCGCGCATGTCCGACTCGTTGAAGCAGAAGTGAAGCGACGGACCCCATGGTTTGAGCGCGGGATCCGAGTAGGTCGGCTGAGATTCACCTTGCATCGGACCAATACCGTCCCATGCTGTTGCGGCGGTCTCCGCGCGGTTGCTCATGCTGAGCGGTATGCCGCCGGCATGACGTTCCAGAAGTTGTACCTTGAGCGCAGCGACGCCGCTGTCGGTGCATGTGTCGCGCAACAGCTCCCGTGCCTCAGTCAAATCCGGAACCGGCCGCTCACCGGTCAAAGGATCAATCGGCGGTCGCAAGCGGTGTGATACCAGCGTCAGGCGCATCGCACTACCTAACGCAGTGTCTCCGTACTCATCCGCTGCGGCTTCCAGCTCTGTTAGTCCCTCCTGCGAGACAATGCGGCCGCCAAAGGACAGCAGGCGGCCAACAGCGTCATTCAGGCGTCGTCCGCCATTCAGGAGTGGCCGCAGCGCAGCCTCATCGTTGGGCGTATGCGCATCGACAACGCTGATCTGAACTGCTTCGCTTACCGTATCCTCCGCATCGCTTCCCAGTTCCAACCGGGCGCGAACTTCGTAGTCAGCGGGCTCAGGGAACGTCCAGCCCTCGTCGCCAAAGTAGATCGGCACGGTCTGTTCGGTGCGCTCGCCCGGCAACAACATGGCGTACTCATCCCCGACCGGTTCGAACCAAGCGAGCGGTTCGACAACACTCCACTCCTCGATCCCTCGGCGACGGTATTCGATTCGAACCACACCGTAGCTGGGGATGAGACGTCCTTTGATCGGCAACGCTTCCTGTCCAACGTTACTCGCGAGCACGCGAATCGCAATCGGATAGCCGAGCGGATACGCCGCCGGCATCGCCTGGATCCGCAGCTCGGCAGCTGTCTGCTCGATGTCCGCGGGCTCCGCCTGCTCAGCGTCAGCCGCCGCAGCACTGCGGATGAGGAAGAGACTGCGCAATCGTTTGATTGCGAGTTCCCAGCGGGTCCGCGCCGGATCCTCAGCCGTCCGCGCACGCAGCTCGTCACACTCTGTCGGTGACGCGCGCCGACTGGAAAACGGTGAGCTCTTCTCGCCCGGTAAAATGTCACGACTCGCAGCCGTTTGGAAAAATTTGATGGTCGCAGGACTAACCTCCATCAACGGCGGCTCGCGCAGAAACCACTGTCCCCGCTCCTTCTCCGAGATGCATCGAGTGGGCGCCTCGATCGTAAGGCGGCCGTCACCCATCTGCGCAGCATCACGGTGGCGCCGATTCAACGCATGGAGCAGCTCGTGTGTGAACGTTCGAAGCTGCATAAGCGGCACCGCATCGGGCTCACGATCGCTGAACTGATTCGCCGTCGTTGGCGGCGCGACCGCAAACCCCTGTCGATCCCTGACGTCGAACATGATTCCGAACAGGGGCTCGCCGGTGTCCGAAACCAGTGCTGCCGCGAGTAGTGCATAGACCTTTGCATCTGCATCTGAAGGAACCGTCTTGCTACCCCACGCAGCGGCGAATCTGTACAAGTCTGCGCGATCTAGTGGGCCGCTAGCAGCCTTGTATGGAAGGTCCAAATCGTCAGGGGTCAACGTCGTATCGATTCCAGCACCATTCAGGATAGCCCGCAGCGACACGGAATGACCTTGCGCGAGCACATCGAATGGAATAACGGGAACCTGCTGCAAAGCATCGACTTCGATCGCGATGTTGAAGCGCTGACGCGCACATGCAGGCTGTGCGCAGCTTGAATCGGGCCAGAGCAGCGCCCAACCGAGCAACGCTGACGCCGTTAAAAGCGCGATTGCACTCGCCATTCTCCAAGTGCGGCGCGTAGGGATGCGAACTGCCAAGCGCATGGTAGAGCTATCCTATAGCCGACAGTCCTGTTCGACTGCTGGCCGTCACTCAGTCGGAGGTCCACCAATCAGTGAACTCACGACAATCGATCAATCCATCACCATTCGAGTCGACTTCACCGAAGCCGATTTGCATCTCCTCGATCGACATGCCCGCCTCCAGCCCTTCGAGCAGCAATCTGAATTCGCCGAAATCGATGCGACCATCGTTATCGCGGTCAGCAGCGGCAAATTCCTGGATCAATTCGCGATGTGCTGCCGGATGACGTGTATTGTGATCGGGCATGACTAGCTCCTGAGTGGTTTGACTCACACCAACCGTGTGCGGATGTCGATTTCGGATGTGAGCGTCTTATGCACCGGACACTTGTTCGCTATCTCGAGCAGCCGTGCACGCTGTTCCCCGGTTAGATCGCCATGCAGCTCGACGTCACGCTCGATGCCATCGAGCATGCCGTTCTTCGTGTCGCAGTCCGCGCAGTCGGTTGCATGAATCTTCGAGTGCCGCAGCCGTACCGTCACGGCCTCCAGCGGCCACTGCTTTCGGCGTGCGTAGAGAGACACGGTCATGGACGTGCACGCTCCAAGCGCACTGATGAGAAGGTCGTAGGGGCTGGGCCCCGAGTCGGTTCCTCCGAACGCCGTCGGCTCGTCTACGATCAGGCGGTGGCCAGCCACAGTTACTTCTTGCGTAAAGCCCTTGGCACTGCCGTGGACGACTGCTTCCCTCAGCTCCGATTCGAGTCGCGGCATCGCGGTCTGATCGCTCATGATCCAACTCTCCCATGCAGCAATTTGAAGCCGATCTCTGTACCCATGCCGAGCCCGTACCCGAGCTGGATGTTGAAGTACGCGAGCGGCTCGAGCAGCCTGGCATTCTTCAGCGGTCCCGCGTCGACAGGATCGAATCCGATGCTTCGCGCGAGCTCGACGACCTGCTTCCTGGAGGACTCGTCATCGCTTGCGACGAACGCGGTGAGTCGCTCGTCTCCGACTTTGCCACTGTCCATATGCTGCGCGAAGACTGTGTTGAACGCCTTCACGACGCGAGACTTGGGCAGCTTCTTCTGCAGCTCCTCGGCGCCGCTGGTCGTGAAGCCCACGGCGAGATTCATGTTTGCATCGAGTGCGTTCGTCACGTCCACGACCGTCTTCCCCGCCAATACCTCTCCAGCGGCCTTCACGACGTCATCGATGGCGCCAAAGGGCACGGCCACCACGACCAGCTCGGCCGAGGCCGCCGCATCGCGGATGGCCGCGCCGTCGTTTCCGACGGCTCGCACCTCATGACCCGCACGCTTGAGTCCGCGAGCGAGCGCTCTACCGACATTTCCATCTCCAATGATTCCGATCTTCATCATAGTCTCCTATCTTCAGTTCACCTGGTTTGTAGCAGTTGCGCCCTGTCGCGCATCCACACTGAATCTGCCGGGCCCAAGCAGCTCCACGGCGAGCGCTGCAAACAGGAACATGCCCTGCAGCTCTAGTGCCCAGCCGCCGCTCGGTCCAATCGCCAAAAGTTCCGAGGCGTGAACCAGCCAGATTGCAAAGATCATATTCAGCGCAATGAGCGCAGCGCCGATGCGCGTATGCCAGCCAGCAAGCACCATCAGGGGTGCGACGACTTCGCCGACATAGACACCGTACGCAACGAAGTACGGCAGACCGGCTTTGACGACCACGTCTGTAATGAAGTCGATCCCGCCCGTCAATTTCGCGACGCCGTGAAAGAGAATAAATACGCCGAGCGCGACGCGCAGGGCAAGCTTTCCGACATCTTCCTGATTGATGCGTTCGCTCGCACGTGTGTAATTGCCCACATGTGTGTAGCTGGTCATGATTGCACGCTCCTTTTCTTCAATAGCCCACAGTAAATCGCTGACGTGAATGCGTTGGCCGCTCGAGTTCGTCGATCATCGCCACCGCGTAGTCTTCCAGCGAGATGTAACTTTCGCCTGCTGCATCGACCAGCAGCTGATCTGTTCCAAGTCTGAACTTCCCCGTGCGCATTCCGCGTTCAAGGAGCGCCGATGGACTCAGCATGGTCCAATCGAGCTCCTGCTCTTCGCGCAACAACCTCAGGGCATCTCGTGCGCCTTCCGCGGTTTGCTTCCACTGCGAAGGAAAGTGCGGCGTGTCTACCAGTTGCACGCCAGGCGCTACGTCGAGGCTGCCGGCGCCACCGACCACCAACAGCCGAGTGACTCTTGCCTGTTTCACCGCCGCAATGATCGATCGCAGCCCACTAACGTAGTACTCGCGGATGTGTGCTTGTGAGTGGCCGCTGAATGCGCTGATCACTGCCGTATGTCCCGCGAGCACATCGGCCAGGCCGGCCGTGTCGAGAACATCCGCAGTGATCGCCGTGAGCCCCGGCTGAGGAACCAGCTTCGCTGTGTTGCGCACCACCGCGGTGACGTGATGTCCACGCCACAACGCTTCATGCAATATCGCCGATCCGACGTATCCGCTCGCGCCAATGAGTGCGATCGTCATGGCTGCACCTGCGGCGAGCAGAACCGCAAAGGGTGGCAAATCGCAGCAGCGGCATCGTCGGTCAGATCTATCGAATCCGTGTCGCGACGGACGCGATTTCCGCGCGTGCTGCCGGACGTGCCCACACCCCAGGCGAAGGAGTCCATCGACAGCACGCCGTAAGTCATACCGCCGTCGATCGCGATCAAGTCATCCGCATCGCTCGCTGCGCCGAGCGCAACCAGCAACGGGAGAAAGTGCTCTTCCGTCGGATGTGCGCGCTCGGCATGCGGAGCCTGCCCTCGATACGCGAGCACGCTCTGGGCGTCCTTTCGGATCACCGCTTCGCGCACCCACTGCGCAAATTCTTCCGCATATCGCGCCGAGGTCGTGTTACGCGCAGCAACCTCGTACAGGTTGTGCGTCAGACTGCCGGAGCCGACGACGAGTACACCGCTCTCTCGCAACGGTGCCAAAGCTCGTCCGAGGTGGAAGGCTCCCTCGGCATCGAGACCATGCGGCATCGATACCTGAAGTACGGGCGTGCGTGCATCGGGAAACATGTGCTTCAGCGGCACCCATGCGCCGTGATCCAAACCGCGCGTGTCATCGAGAGACACTTCGAATCCTGCGCGCTGCAGAAGCAATGCGGCACGCGCAGCGACCTCCGGCTCTCCAGAAGCGGGGTATCGCAACTGATAGAGCTCGGGCGCGAACCCGCCGAAGTCGTGCATCGTTTCTGGCTCAGGCGTCGCCATGACTTTGACGTTGTGCGTTTGCCAGTGAGGCGAAATCACGAGAACAGCGCGGATTTCGGCTATGCGCTTACCTAGTTTTTCCAGCTCCGGCCCGAGCGCGCCCGGCTCGATGGCGAACGTCGGAGCGCCATGAGAGATGAAGAGAACGGGAGCTTTCATGTCTTGTGCCTCGTGCAAAACCATGGAAAGAAGGTTATTGCATGCGTCTTCTGTGATAAATATGGTCCGACGGGATTGATAGTCACGTTTTTCGGGACAATCTTCATGAGCAAAATCCAGGAGATGAGCAGCTTTGCAGCGGTTGTCGAAGCCGGCAGTTTTGTCGCAGCCGCAGATGTGACCGGCCTTTCGAAGACGGCCGTGTCTCGCCACATCAGCAACCTCGAACAGAGACTCGGCGTGCGGCTGCTTCAGCGGACGACCCGTCGCTTGTCGCTCACCGACGAAGGTCGAACGTTCTTCACACGCGTTAAGGACGTGTTGGGTGCCATCGACGAAGCGGAATCCGAACTGACCGCTCGATCGGTCGAGCCCAGCGGCCTGGTGCGCGTGAATGCCCCGCTCACTTTCGGCACGATGCACCTCGCGCCGCTATGGGGTCCCTTTATGGATGCCAACCCGAAGGTATCCCTCGAGATCACGTTGAGCGATCGAGCGGTCGACCTCGTCGAAGAAGGCTATGACCTTGCAGTGCGCATCGCGACGTCACCGGGCTCGAACATCGTGAGTCGCAAGCTGGCGTCGACGAGAGTCGTACTGTGTGCCTCACCTCGCTATCTGCGAACGCACGGCACTCCAGAACACCCTCGCGACCTGGTTGAGCACGCGCTCATCTCCTATACGTACTGGTCTGGCGGAGATGAGTGGACGTTCAGCGGTCCACAGGGTGTAGCCAGCGTCAAAGTCACATCGCGCATCCACGCGAATAACGGCGATACGTGTAGAACCGCTGCACTCGCTCATCAAGGTATCATCCTGCAACCGGATTTCCTCATCGGTGACGATCTTCGGGCTGGGACGCTCGTCGAGTTGCTGCCACAGTTTCATTCGGTCGAGCTGGGCGTTCATGCTGTCTACCCCACGCGCAAGCACTTGCCGCTAAAGTTGCGGCGCTTGATCGACTATCTCGTTGTGGCGTTTCGCTCGCCCTCCTGGCAGTAGGAGCCGCCATGCCAGAACACATATCGGCCGGCGATGTCCTGCCCTCCCCTGGCAAGATCATCGAAGTAACGCGTGTCCGAGCTCAGGCGCTTGTTCAATTCGATGGATCCGTCGCCATCCAGGAATCGCGACCTGGACCCCAGCGCGGAGGAACTCATCGTGAGCTCGGGCAAAGAGCTGCGGCGCGATGCGCCGCTCGGCTTGCTGATCCATCTTGATCGATCTGATGGCTGGCGACTGAAGCTAAGGCGCTGCGCGAGGCGCTTCATCAGTTCGTCAGCGTGCAAGGCGCTCTGTCACGACGCAGGCTGAAAGAATTGTTTCGCCGCGGTCGCATCAGTCTCTTGATCGGGCTGGCGTTCCTCGGCGCCGCGATCCGTGCCGGCGAGCTCATCGAAGCCTGGCTCCATGCAGGCGGGTTCATCACGATACTAAGGGAGAGTCTGGTGATCGGCGGCTGGGTCGCGATGTGGCGTCCGATCGAGGTGTTTCTCTACGACTGGCGGCCCATTCGCGCCGAAGCACGCTTGTACGACCGACTCGCCGCGATGCCAGTGCGCATTCAATATGCAACCGACGAGAAATCGGATGCCTGGCGAGATGATCGGCCAGTCGCCCACGGTGGTGCTACGACGCGGCGAACGTAGTTCGAATCAATCGTCCCGATCTCACGATTTGAATGACTTTTTCAAATTGATCGGCGTTCGTTTCACCCGTAAAAGTTATCGGGCGGCGCCATGCCGCAAGCGCACAGCCGTGCGTCACCGCTGTCGTTCTGCTTGAACGCAGCTCGTTATCATCGGAAGGGTGAATGCATAGCAGAGAGATCTCTCGACCGCGCATCGTGATTAAAGCGACTCAGCACGCTCGACTGATAGAAATTGCGGAGAGCGCCAGGAGGGAGGATTCGCCTGTGGCCGAGTACCTCATGGAGGAACTCATTCGCGCGCACATCGTTCCCGACGATGCGTGCCCTCCCCATGTCGTGCAGATCGCATCGCATGTGACCTATGTGGATGACGTCGGAGGTCGAACCCACAGGGTGTCCGTCGTGTATCCGCCTGAGGCCAATATTGATGAGCAACGGGTCTCGATCCTCACTCCAGTTGGGGCGGCGCTCATTGGGATGAGCCCTGCACAGTGCATTCATTGGCGAGATCCGGACGGACGCACGCGCATCCTGACCGTGCTCGATGTCAGAACCGGCGAAGAATCTTCATAGCCGCTCGGCGTATACTGATCAAGCAGCTATATCTGCTTCATGCACGTGAGGAGCGAGCCGACATGGCCGTTACCATCGAGAGCAGGTACTCCAAATCGATCCACCCGCTTCATGCCGTGTCGCTGGCCGCAACAGTGCCCCTGTTCCTTGGCGCGGCACTCAGCGATGCCGAGTACGCATCCACGTACGAAATCCAGTGGAGCAACTTTGCATCCTGGCTGATCGTCGGGGGTCTTGTCTTTGGCGGTATCGCGCTGCTCTTCGCGATCATTGACCTGAGCCGTCCAGCTCGTCGCGTCCCTGGCCTCACCGTTTACTTTGCGGTACTGCTAGCCACATGGCTAGTGGGCTTCTTCAATGCTCTGATGCACGCCCGCGACGCATGGGGGAGCATGCCTGGTGGCTTGGTGTTGTCTGTCATTGTCGCGCTGCTGGCGTGCTTGGCGACATGGTTTGGCTTTGCAACGCCGCGCATCCGGGGAATGAAATGAATTACTCTTGCATGCTTGCGGCCGTCGCGATTTCCACACTGCTGGCAGGGTGTAGCGGCGATCCAGAACCTCCGCAGTACGGTCCTAACCCACAACTCCCGCAACCCGTTCGTGGGCTGTTGCCCAAGATGACCATCGCTGAGCCCGCGAATTGGGGTGATCAGCAGCCCACCGTGCCGCGGGGCTACGCGATCAGCGCCATCGCCACTGACCTGCAGATTCCGAGACAGACGCTACTGCTGCCCAACGGTGACATCCTCGTGGCCGAAGGCAGAGGCGGCAACGCGCCGAAACTCAAGCCCAAGGATTTCATCGCCAACTACATCAAGGCGCAGGGCACCAGCTCCGTGAAGAGCGGGAACCGCCTCACCCTGCTGCGCGACGCAGACGGTGATGACGTCTACGAAGTGCAAACGATATTCGCCGACGATCTCAATGCGCCTTATGGTCTCGCACTGGTCAACGGCAGCATCTTCGTCGCCAACCAAGATGCGATCGTGCGATTTGAGTACCAGGATGGTCAGACACAAGCCAGTGCGCGGCCTGTGAAACTCACGGATCTGCCATCGGCGATCAACCATCACTGGACGAAGGCGCTCGCCGCCAGCGCAGACGGACGGTTCCTGTACGTAGGAATCGGTTCAAACAGCAACATCACGGAGCGCGGCATGACAGCCGAGGTCGACCGCGCGATGGTATGGCAGGTAGATGTGCAGACCGGAGCACACAAGCCCTACGCCACTGGCCTACGCAATCCCACGGCCCTCGCCATCCAGACCAGTACGAATCAGCTGTGGGCGGTGGTAAACGAACGCGACGAAATCGGGCCAGATCTGGTCCCGGACTATCTCACCTCCGTGCGCGAAGGGGCATTCTACGGCTGGCCTTACAGCTACTGGGGCCAGAATGTAGACGAGCGAGTGCGGCCTCAGGATCCGGATAAAGTTCGTTCAGCGGTCGCGCCCGACTACAGCCTCGGTTCACATGTGGCGGCGCTCGGTGTCGCGTTCTCTACCCCGACAATGGGTGAGTCGTTCGGAGACGGCGTGTTCGTCGGCGAACATGGGAGCTGGAATCGAGCTGATCCCGTTGGCTACAAAGTAGTCTTCGTACCATTTCGCAATAGTCGCCCGTCCGGCCCACCGGTGGACTTCGTCACCGGCTTTCGTGGCAGCGACGGCAAGACTCGAGGCCGTCCGGTCGGCGTGACTGTAGATCCACGCGGTGCACTCATCGTTGCGGACGACCTGTCGAACACTGTGTGGCGTGTGACAGTTCAAAGGGCAGAGTCGTAACCGCAAGCGTTCTTGCGCGCAGCTCTCGAACTGTCATTTCGCAAGCCAGGCAAGTGCGCCGACGATCATAGCTTCGACCCCTGCCTGCAAGGTGGGGTGAATCACCGGTGCAAAAAAGGGGCTGTGATTGACAGGCAGATCGTTGATCCGCCCTTCTGCTTGTGCCTTGGCGTAAATCTCGGGATCAGTGCTTCCAACGAACCAGTAAACGGAAGGCACGTTCCATGCGGTCCCGAAGCAACCAAAGTCTTCGCTGGCCGGTGCCGGCCCCACGTGGCGGACGCGATCGGCTGGGAAATAGCGGCGCAGCGCTTCGGCGACTCGTTCGCTCGATTGTTTGTCGTTGATGTTGAGTGGATAGCGGTCGAGCGGCGTAATCTCCGGCGGGCGCGGCGCGCCCGAAGCATTCCCGCCAATCAGTGGCGACAACTCAAGATACGCTCGGTCGAACCGAGGAGCACGAGCAAAGGGAACGGCAACGGATCTCGAACGTTGAGAGATTCTCAAAGGGCCGTGCTCGCGGTCTCCAACACAGCCCCTGAGTGCACTCGCAACAAGGCAGCACTTCTATTGGGAGATGCGCTATGACGACATACAAAGTGGGCTATCTGATCGGCAGCCTCGCGACGAAATCGATCAATCGCAAGCTTGCCAAAGCGCTGATCCGCCTTGCTCCGCAAACCCTGCAATTCTCTGAGATCTCTTTTCGCGACCTGCCACTCTACAGCTACGACTATGACGATAACTATCCGGAGGTGGCTCGCACGTTCAAGGCGGCGATAAAGGCCTCCGATGCCATTCTGTTCGTGACGCCCGAATACAATCGCTCGATCCCGGGCGGGCTCAAGAACGCGATCGACTGGGCGAGCCGCCCCTACGGCACCAATGCGTTCACCCGGAAGGCGTCAGCTGTGATCGGCACCTCTCCCGGTGCGATCGGTACGGCAGTAGCGCAGCAGAGCCTCAGGAGCGTGTTGAGCTTCTGCAACTCGCCGCAAATGAACGCGCCGGAAGCGTACATCCAGTTCACGCCCGGCATGATCACTGACGATGGTGAAGTGACAGTCGAGTCCACCGAAGGCTTCCTGCGAACCTACATGAAGGAATTCCATGACTTCATCGCGCGCGTCCGGGTAGCTCTGCCGCCCGAGGACTGATAGCGAACACGCATCACTCAGCCGTGCGGCACCACCACTACATCGCAAGCGGCCCGCTCCAGCACGAGCCGGGTCACGCTGCCCAGAATATGTTCTGACAGCCACGACCTGCCTTGCTTTCCCATCACGATCAGAGTGCATCGAGTCGCGGCGGCACGCTCTTTAATGAGTACGCGTGCGTCGCCGACCTGCACCGTTGCGATTACCGTGCGTTCGTGCAGGCCGGCAGTCAACTGCGCCATGCTGGCGTTCGCCTCCCGCTGCAGTTCATCAGAGTAAGCCGCGATTCCCTCGTCGCTCACACCGGCGCTGCGCAATCGTCCCGTTAGAGGAGAGTCGAGCGCATGAACCACATGCAACGTTGCGCCGGGCGCCATCTCAGACGCGAACCGAAGCGAGGGTGCGGAGTAGTCGGAAAAGTCGACAGGCACGAGCACGTTCTCATACGGAATCTCCGGATCCTGCTTTACGACGAGCATGGGGCACTCGATCATCCGCGCCATCCGCTCGGCCGTGGACCCGAGGAAGAAATCGCGCAGCGGGTTCACGCCGCGCGGCCCAAGGACCACGAGATCACTGCTTGCCGCGGCCGTGAGAATCTCCTCCATCACTCGACCTTCTCGCAGTAACCGCTCAGCGACAGCGCCACCGGCGGCGCGAACATCGTCTGCGAGTGAATTGAGTGCGCGTTCGGCCTCGAGGTGCAACGGGTGCTCCACGTCAATCGCTGGAGAGCGACGCAGCAGCGCCTTGGCAGAAGAGGAGTCGAGCACATGTAAGAGATGCAGCGCGGCGCCGTGCACTTTGGCCAGCACTGCAGCCCGACGTGCGGCCCGATGGGCCGAGAAGGAGAAGTCGGTGGCTGCGACAACTGTGCGGATGGGGCTCACCATGAATGCTCCTCAGGTCCCCGAACTCGGTTGATCTTGACCGGCCCATCGTGCCGCTGCTCAGGCAGAAGGGCAACTGCGCGCGCCGGAGCAGCTCCAAGTGACGCATGCGATACTTTGCGGACCATGACTTTGACCCTGGTTGTCCTCCTGCCCTTTGCGGGCGCGCTGATCGCGGCGTTTCTTCCCTCGCATGCGCGCAACGCAGCTGGCTGGCTAAGCGGCTTCGTCACTGTTACCTGCACGACGCTGGTCGTCAGCATGTATTCCAGCGTGAACGGCGCGGAAGCCGTGCTACGCGAACGCATGGGCTGGGCTCCCCGACTCGGGCTCGAGTTCTACCTGCGCATGGATGGGTACGCATGGCTGTTCGCTTTGCTCGTGTCCTTCATGGGCGTGCTGGTCGTCCTGTACGCACGCTACTACATGTCGCCGCAGGATCCGGTGCCGCGCTTCTTCTCCTTCCTGATGGCGTTCATGGGCGCGATGCTGGGCACAGTACTCTCGGGCAATCTCATCCAGCTCGCCGTGTTCTGGGAGCTGACAAGCCTCACTTCCTTCATGTTGATTGCCTACTGGTACCACCGTGCCGACGCGCGGCGCGGCGCACGGATGGCTCTCATCGTCACGGCCACTGGCGGAATGTGCCTGCTCCTTGGAGTCGTCTGGCTGGGAAGCATCGTGGGCAGCTACGACCTCGACTCGGTACTGATTGCAGGCGCCAAGATTCGAGCGCATGAGCACTATCCAGTGGTGCTGACGCTCATTCTTCTCGGTGCACTGACCAAGAGCGCGCAGTTTCCATTCCACTTCTGGCTGCCGAATGCGATGGCGGCACCGACGCCCGTATCGGCCTACCTGCACTCAGCGACAATGGTGAAGGCCGGTGTGTTCTTGCTCGCGCGCCTTTGGCCCGCGCTGGCCGGCACTTCCCAATGGTTCTGGATCCTATGTAGCGTAGGGTTGTGCTCGCTCCTTTCAGGAGCAGTTGCCGCCCTCTTTCAGCGTGACCTCAAGGGAGTGCTCGCATACTCGACAATCAGCCATCTTGGACTCATCACACTGCTGCTCGGGATGAACAGCGAATTGGCCCTGGTCGCTGCCGTTTTCCACATGATGAATCACGCGACGTTCAAGGCGTCGCTCTTCATGGCAGCGGGAATCGTGGATCACGAGACCGGCACGCGTGACATGCGGCGTTTGAGTGGTCTGTCGAACACCATGCCAGTGACTGCAACGGTAGCATTGGTAGCGGCAGCGGCCATGGCGGGTGTGCCTCTGCTCAACGGCTTTCTCTCCAAAGAAATGTTCTTCGCGGAGACAATCTTCGCCGCGGAGAAGATGCTTACTCGGGTCGGGCTTCCCGCCGTTGCCACGGTGGCGAGCATGTTCAGCGTGGCGTATTCCGCGCGATTCATTCACAGCGTGTTCTTCGGACGGCCTGCTCGAGATCTGCCGCGAGAACCGCACGAGCCGACTCGCGGCATGCTGGCGCCGAGCGCACTCCTGGTGCTTGCATGTTTGCTGGTCGGCGTATTTCCGGAGCAAACCATCGGCCCGTCTCTGCAACTCGCGGTGCAATCCATTCTTGGGGCAGAAACTCCTGAGTTCAGTCTTGAGGTCTGGCACGGTTTCACGACGCCGCTGCTCATGAGTGTGCTCGCTTTGGTGGGCGGGGTTGCGATGTATTCATGGCTGCTTCGGCGCACAGCGCGCGCCCTGGCAGTTGAGGAGTGGCGCTCACCGCTCGACGGCAAGCGGGCATTTGACACGTTCATGGTTCTAATGGTGCGCACGAGCGAGCGTTTGATGAGGTTCATCTCCTCGGAGCGCCTGCAAGCGCAACTGCTCCTGATCGTCGTGGTGGTGTTGGCAAGTGCGCTGGTGCCGCTTCTCGGACAGACGGTCATGTATGGCAATCGAGCGCCGATGCAGGTCGATGCGGTCTTTGCAGCTCTGTGGCTCGTAGGTGCGGCTTGCGCGGTCGGCGCGGCGACCCAGGCGAAGTATCACCGGCTCGCGGCGCTGATCATGATCGGCGTGGCTGGCCTGATGACCTGCTTGACCTTCGCTTGGTTCTCTGCCCCGGATCTGGCTTTGACACAGATCGGAGTCGAAGTCGTCACGACGGTGCTGCTGCTGCTAGGGCTGCGATGGATGCCTCGGCGGGTTCAGCTCAACGAGACGCAGCGCAGGTCGCTGAAGGCGCGCGCTCGCCGCGTGCGCGACCTCGCAATTGCAGTTGCCGTCGGCGCCGGAACTGCTGCTCTGGCCTTGTCGATTCTGACGCGACCGGCCGTCGAAGTGCTGGCGCCATTCTTTCTCGAACGTGCGCTGCCTGAGGGCGGCGGTCACAACGTCGTCAACGTCATCCTCGTCGACTTTCGTGGCTTCGACACGATGGGCGAAATTACGGTTCTCGCAGCGGTCGCACTCACCGTTTACGCGCTGCTGCGCCGATTCCGACCTACACCGGAGAGTCGTGGCGTTCCCCGCGCGCAGCGCGAGGATGCCGCTCGAGAGGCTCTTACGTCCGGAGACGGCTTGCCTGCGGATTACATGCGCATCCCCGCGGCCATCGGCCGGATGCTCTTGCCGGTGGCCGGCATTGTCTCCGTGTATTTCCTGCTGCGCGGTCACAATGCGCCCGGCGGTGGATTCGTCGGCGGCCTGGTGATGGCGACCGGCATCCTCGTTCAATACATGACGAGCGGCGTGCTGTGGGTCGAATCGCGTCTGCGCGTTCATCCGCAGTACTGGGTCGCCATTGGTCTGCTCGCCGCCGGAATCGCGGGCATCTCTGCATGGTTCTTCGCGAAGCCCTTCCTTACGAGCATCGAGTGGGACGGTACGCTGCCGCTGCTGGGCACGTTGCATCTCTCGAGCGTGTTGTTGTTCGACGTCGGCGTCTACATGGTCGTCGTCGGCGCGACGGTGCTCATGCTGATCGCGATCGCACACCAATCATTGCGACGGCCTCGAAAAGCGTTGTCAGCCGATGAACAGGAAGAGATCTCCGTCATTTCGACTCAGGAGGCGGAACTCTGATGGAACTCGTCGTCGCACTCGCCATCGGCGTGCTCACTGGCTCCGGTGTCTGGCTGATCCTGCGACCGCGCACGTTCCAGGTGATTATGGGGCTCGCGCTGATCTCGTACGGCGTCAATCTGTTCATATTCTCCATGGGTCGCCTGGTCACTGATCGGCCGCCTATCGTTGGCAACCAGGCTGTTGATCCCTCCACCTACGCGGACCCGGTGCCTCAGGCTCTCATCCTGACTGCGATCGTCATCAGCTTTGCTACCACTGCGCTGTTTCTGGTGCTGCTAATCGCGGCTCGTGGCTTGACGGGGACGGATCACGTCGACGGCAAGGAGCCCGACGCATGATCGGTCTGTTGCACCATCTGCTGATCATCCCGATCCTCGTGCCGCTGCTGATTGGCGCGCTGCAACTGTTCCTCACACAGCGTCGCGGCATTCGTATCACCTGCGCACTCGGGTCGGTGCTGATACAGGCTGGTGCCGCGCTCACGCTGCTGTATCTCACCACCGATTCCATGCCGCACATGTGGACAGAAGGAGTCGGCGTATACGCCATCGGCTCGTGGCCCGCACCGTTCGGCATCGTGCTGGTCGTCGATCGTCTAGCGGCGCTCATGCTGGTTCTGACCTCCATGGTCGGGCTCGCCGCGTTGGTGTACTCACTGGCCTATTGGGACCGCGTCGCGCCCGCCTTCCACTCGCTGTTCCAGTTTCTGCTGATGGGCTTGAATGGCGCGTTCCTGACCGGCGATCTGTTCAACCTGTTCGTATTCTTCGAGATCCTGCTTGCAAGCCTCCTATGGGCTGCTCCTGCACGGTTCGGGCGTCGAGGCGCGTGAAAGCGAGCTTGCACTACGTCGCAGTGAACCTCGTGGCCTCATTCCTGTTTCTGATAGGCGTCGCGATGATCTACGGTATGACGGGCACGCTGAACATGGCAGATCTTGCCGGCCGCATTGCTCAGCTCGCACCGGAAGATCGCGCACTCTTCGAGGCGGGTGCGGCGATCCTCGGCGTCGCCTTTCTGATTAAGGCAGGCGCATGGCCGCTGAACTTCTGGTTGCCCGAGGCCTATGCCGCCGCGAGCTCGCCGATCGGGGCGGTATTCTCGCTCATGACCAAGGTTGGCGTGTATGCGGTGTTGCGCATTGGCACACTGCTCGCTGCAGGCAGCGAGCAAACCTCTTTCATCGACGTCGGCCTGTTCTATGGCGGCGCCGCAACGATAACTTACGCTGTCGTCGGGATGCTCGGATCGTATCGGCTCGGCCGAATCGTGAGCTTGTATGTCGTGTCTTCCACGGGTCTCCTTTTCATGGCCCTTGGCCTACGAATTGACGCGCTCACCGCACCGGTCATGCTGTATCTGGCGAGCTCCGTTCTCGCCACGGGCGCCTTCTTCATGGTGAATGGTCTGGTGCAGCGGACACGGACACTGCAAGTGCGCGAAGCTGCTGATGTCGGTCCGCTGCCGGATGACACTTACATTGGTTTCGATATACAGCAGAGGACGGATCCCCTCTCGCCGCGGGATGAAGTTGGCATCGCCATTCCGGCAGCCATGGCCTTTCTGGGCCTGACTTTCGTCTGTTGCGTGCTGCTGGTGGCTGGCCTGCCTCCCCTGTCCGGTTTCCTGGCGAAGTTCGCTCTGCTGCGCACCGCGATCGGCCAGGCACCGGGCACAGGGACGAGTTGGTACACCTGGGCGTTCTGCGCCGCTGTCATCGTCACCGGTGTCGCAGCAATGATCGCGCTGACTCGCGTCGGCATGCGCTTGTTCTGGTCGGTCAGGGGGCGCACAACTCCACGGCTACGCGTCATCGAGGCCGCTCCAGCAGCGTTCCTCATCCTGCTGTGCTTGGCACTCACCGCGGGTGCGGGCCCGGTGATGACGTACCTGGAATCAGCCGCGCAGTCGCTGCATTCGCCGCAGGTCTATATTCGAGTCGTGATCGGCACGCAGCAGGTGGCGCCATGAGAAATCTCGTCAGACGAATGCCGCCGCTGCTCACGATCCTGCTTCTCGCGATCTGGCTGACCGTCAGTGGCGAGCTAAGCGTCGGGCAGATCGCCTTAGGCGCCGTGCTGTCAGTCTTGCTCGTGCTCGGCATCGCGCAACTACGCCCCGTCCGGCCACGCCCCCATCGGCTGTACCTTGCTATTCCCCTTGCCGCGAAAGTTCTCGTCGACATTTTGCGCTCCAATCTCGGTGTCGCACGCGTCGTGTTGGGCTTGATACGCGATCGGCAGGTCCGCAGTGGTTTCGTCGAGATACCTTTGGAGCTGACCGATCCGCATGGGCTCACCATTCTCGCGGTGATCGTGACCTCGACGCCCGGTACCGCCTGGGCGGGGACGTCCCCCGACGGACGCACACTCACGCTGCACGTGCTGGACCTCCAGGACGAACAGGCGACGATCCGTCTCATCAAGCAGCGCTATGAACAGCCTCTCAGGAGGATCTTCGAATGAATGATGTGTTCGGCTACGCAGTATGGTTCGCACAGATCTGCGCTGGGCTCGCCATGCTGAACGCAACGATCAGGCTTTTCATCGGGCCCGCAGCACAGGATCGTATTCTCGCGTTGGACTCGGTTTACACGAACGGCATGCTGATGCTGCTGCTTCTCGGCATTCGTTCGCGATCTCCGGCCTACTTCGACATGGCGCTGCTGATCGCGCTGTTCGGTTTCGTAGGATCGGTAGCGCTTGCCAAATTCCTGCTGCGCGGCGAGGTCATCGAACCATGACAGCAGAGACACTACCGCTGTGGGTGAGTATTCCGGGGACCATCTTGCTGGTCATCGCGGGGATGGCAACCCTCATCGGGTCGTTTGGACTACTGCGCCTGGGTGACTTCTTCTCACGGATGCACGGACCGTCGATGACCAATACCATGGGTGTCGGCGCGACGTTGGTCGCTTCGATGCTCGTGTCTTCTTCGATCGCCGACCGGCCAATCCTTCATGAGCTGCTGATCACGTTATTCGTGAGCATGAGCGCGCCTGTTACCGCCATCATGCTCCTGCAGGCGGCTTTGTATCGGAACAAAGCCCGCCACAGTCGAGATGTCACGGCGGACGGGAGCAGCGCCTAGACGGTCAGACTCGGCTACTGTGGGCGCACCCAGCTTGAGCACGGCTGGCCGATACGGAATCACCAGCACATCGCATGGCGCCGTGCGAAGCAGTCGGTCGGCAACACTGCCTATCAGGAGACGCTTGAGAAGAAACCAGCGGCTCGCTCCGACAGCCAGCAGTTCCGGTCGTTCGTACTTGAGCACGGCGCGGATCGCGGCTGCCGGAGCTTCGCTACGCACGATCACGCGAGTACTGTCGGACGGGAGGCCGGCATCCGTGACCATGGCCTGTATCCGTTGCCTGGCGTGTTCCTGGGAGCTGCGCTGATATTGCACGATCGTCGACTCATCCAGGCCGACCGATTTCATCATGCCGTCGTATGACGGGTGAAGGGCATGCACCACAGTTGCGGCTGCTCCCTCGAGCGCGCCCAGACGGAGGGCCGTCCGAATCAGCGGCAACGAGGCGCCGGACAAGTCGATGGCGATCGCTACGTCCCGATAGCCCCCTTGCACCTCGCGGCGCACTACGAGGACCGGTCGTTTCGCCATTCGAACGAGGCGCTCGGCAGTCGTGCCCACAATCGAATCGAGTCGGCGCGATTTCGGCGCGGCCACTACGATGAGATCCGCATCCCATTCACGCGCTGATGTAGCGACGATCTCCAGGATGTTACCCCGACGGACGACAACGTCGATGAAGCCCGCTGCGGACCCGAACGCTCGATCGGCCTGCGACAACAGCTCGACGTATGCACGATTTGCCCGCATGCGCGCGACGCGTTCGGGCTGCTGGGCATCGATGACGTGCAGCAACGTGAGCCTCGCGCCGGTCTGGCGCGCCAGTGAAGCCGCTCTTCTGAAGGCGGCCGTTGACCTCGCGCTCAGATCGGTAGCGCACAGAATGCGCTGCAGTCCTCTAGTAACTAGCGTCTTCACCGGCGGTACCTCCTTCTGCTTCCCAGCGCCTGATCGCTCGAACTTCCTTCGTATTGAATTTGAATCGCACGCCCGCTCCTCGGCCATTCTCCGGGACGAACATCACGCCCGCTGCCTCCAGCGTAATCCGCAAACGCCGCAGCGTTTTCTCTTCCGGCCTGCGAAACCTCACTTCGAAATTGAGAATCGTCTCGAGGTCGACGGCAGAGGCCTGCGACAGTCGCTCGGCTGACCATTCGATCATGGCTCTTGCCGCCCGGCACTGGGCCGGGGTCAATATGTTCTGTGAGTAAGGCACTTGAGAACTCCGATCAGAGGCTTCATGCCGACATGGGCGCACTCGACAATGCGGTCCTGTCCGCGTCGTGCGCCCTTGATGCTTGGAACATACCCTGCGGCACGATCAAGATGTCACAAGGCGCCACCTTCAAGAGCTGATTGGCAACGCTGCCAAGCACAGCTCGCCGCATCCGCCCATCGCCCCTCGTTCCCACGACGAGCAGATCGGGTTGACGCGTCTCAATCGCACGCATGATCGTCGGCAAGGGATTGCCTTGGACCACTATGACTTCATAGCGCGTCGGATCCGCGCTCTCTCGTTCCAGGAGCTCGCGCAGAGCCAGACTGGCCGTATCCGGTGAGCAGGCCGCGTGCAATGCGGCTCCTGCTCCTTCTGTGCCAGGCATCTGCAATACAGCGTGGTCCGGCGATACACATGCATGGATGGCCGTCGCCCGCGTTCCATCTCTCAGGACCAAACGCTCGGCGGCACGCACCGCAGCCCTGGATCCAGCTGCAACATCGAGCGCAAGCAAGACGTTCCGATAGTTGGCGCTCGCACTCTGCTGAACCACGAGCACCGGACATCTCCGCGAGCTCACGGCTTTCTCAATGATCGTGCCCTGCAGAGCATCCACCACGCCGCGCCTCTCGTGCGGGCCGACGATCAGCACATCAGGTTCATCGCGCGCGATCGCGTCCATGATCACCCGCGCCGGATTGCCAGCACGAACCACCACATCGGGCGTAGTCTTCGCGCGCCACAAAGGCGAGCGAACACGCGACTTCATGCGCGCGATAGCCATCTGTAGAGACTGCTCCAGCACACGCTCCGATGACACGGGGGACACGACGTGCAGCAGCGACAGTTCCGCACCGAGCTCGTCCGCCAAAAGACCGGCGCGGTCAATCGCAAATTCACTCTTCGGCAGCCCGTCTGTGGCAACTAGCAGTCTCATCATCTCTATTACTCCGCTATTGGGGACTCCCTGGTTCGTCTCATACTATTTAACTAGTGCACGCTTGCAGAACCTTGTGTCGCCTCTGCGGCGACGCCGTCCGTGGCCGGCGTTTGCAAAACCTCTTCGATGAGCAGGCGCCGCAGCCCACCGGGCATGGCCCGCTCCACCACGTCTCCCTTGCGATAGCCCAAAAGGGCCGTGCCGAGAGGTGCGAGCACAGAGATGCGCCCCGCATTCACGTCGGCTTCGTGGGGACTCACAAGAGTCAGGTCCTGACGTCGCCCACTCTCCAGATCCCGCACCCGCACGGCTGCGTGCATCGTGACGACGCTCGGTGACAGCTGGCTCGGGTCCAACACGAGTGCACGCTCAAGCTCGAACCTCAGATCATCCAGATGCTCTTGGTCGTGCGTTGCGCCATTTCGCGCGCGCAGGAGGCTGCGCAACACTCGTGCGTTAGGTTCGCTAATCACAATCTGACGGTCACTCATCGTCATCAACTCCTGCGTATCGTTCGAGTGCTATCGTGGGCGCTGGAGCAGGTTAGATCAATTAGAAATATTCGGGCTTTATCTTCGGTAATGTGAAAGCATATAGCCACTAGCCGCTCACTTATCGGCGGTGCACCGCGCCCTGTGGAGACTCATCATGGCTGTGATCCGACGCCTCAACTACCAACATCTCCTGTACTTCTGGTCCGTGGTTCGGACCGGCAGCCTGACGCGTGCATGCGAGGAGCTAGCGCTCTCCGCTCCCACCGTCAGCTCACAGCTGCGAACGTTGGAAGAACGTCTCGGCGAGAAGCTGCTCGCCAAATCCGGGCGCAATCTGGTTCCCACCGAAGTCGGCAAGCTGGTCTACAGCTACGCGAACGAGATCTTCACGAAGGGCCAGGAGCTGCTCGATGCGCTCGAGCAGCGCCCATCGACGCGACCACTGCGACTCCTCGTCGGCATCGACGATGTGGTGCCGAAGGAGATCGCTTATCAGATCGTCGAGCCCGGCATGAAGCTCAAGCAGCCGGTACGGGTTGTCTGCCGGGAAGGCACGCTGGAGCGCTTGGTCGCAGATCTTGCCGTACATGACATCGACGTCGTCCTATCGGATGCTCCAGTCACGCCAACACTCAACGTCCGCGCGTACAGTCATTCGCTCGGCCGATGCAAGGTGTATTGGATGGCGACGCCGGCGCTCGCCAAGACCCTGCGCCGCGGATTTCCCAAGTCCCTGGACGGCGTACCGGTGCTTTTGCCGACTGATGACACCGCGATACGGCGCGCCCTGGATCAGTGGCTCGATCGACAAGGCGTGCGTCCTATCATGCTCGGCGAGTTCGAGGACTATGCAATGCTCCGTGAGTTCGCGCGCGCCGGACACGGCTTCGCTCCGGTACCAGCGGTTCTCGAAGCTCAATTTCGTCGCGAGCACGGATTCGCGCGCATTGGCATGGCCCATGGCGTAAACGCTGAGTTCTTCGCAATCTCAGCGGAACGGAAGATCAAACATCCTGCTGTTGCCGCGATGACAGACAGTGCGCGACAGTTGTTCGCTGAAGGCTGAGTTGACGTCGTATTTCATGCGGCTGCGCCCGCCGGAGGAGGGTCATCGAGTTGCTCGTAGTGGCTTAGCCACATCACGAGCTGCCCTCGCCCGCCAGTGATGCGCGCGAGTGCGTCCGGATAACCCAGGAGCGTAGCCAGGGGCGCACAGGCGCGGACGATGCCAAATCTGCTGGTCACTTCCGCATCCATTATGGCCGCGTGACGCAATCGCAGATCCTCTCTGACTGCTTCGTAGTGCTCCGGAGAGCAAAGCACGCGCAGACCCATGAATGGTTGTTCGAAGCGATCCCCATGACGATAGCGAACCTTCGGCGGACCGATGCGCACCAGATCGCCGTACGCCTCCTTGAGTCGCCGTAACGGACGCTCCAGTGCGATCTCACTCTCCGCGGCAATCAACAGGCCGCTCGGACCGGGCTCGAATGCAGTGCTGTCCTCATGCGGCAGAATTTCCACTGCCTTGCGAGCGAAGGCGAGCTGGAACCGCTCGGACCGATGCGTGCAGCGGCGTTCTATCGGATAGTCTGCAGCCACGATACGTGCGTCACGTCCGGGCGTCGCGGGTGCGCATCGCACCTCGCAACGATTCGGCCCGAGCGACCCGGTCAATCGCGATGAGCCATGCTGCTTCGCGAAGCGACATATCTCGTGCCTCGGCGACCTTTCTCACGGTGCGGTAGGCCCGTGCGAGATAGGCGCGCAGCCGCCGATTGACCTTGTCGAGGGGCCATTGTGTCTGCTGCAGGTTCTGCGTCCATTCGAAGTAGCTCGCGATCACCCCACCGGCGTTGGCAAGCAGATCCGGAATGACTTCGATCTTGCGACTGCGCAGAATCCGGTCCGCTGCAGCGGTGGTAGGAAGGTTTGCGCCTTCCACGACGATACTTGCACGCACGTCGCCGGCGTTGTCCTCCGTCAATGCATTCTCGAGGGCTGCCGGAATGAGTACGTCGCAAGGCAGGGTGATCAGTTCCTCGTTGTCGATCGCCATGGCACCCGGAAAACCGACAACTGTCCCGGTGAGCCGCACGTGCTCGATCAGGTCGTGCACGCGCAGTGGTTGCGACCCACTGCTCATGATGCCCCCGTTCACATCCGCGACTGCGATGATCTCGCCGCCGTGCTGCTCGATAAATGCCGCCGCATTGGATCCGACGTTACCGAAGCCCTGAATGGCAACCCGAAGGCCGCTGAGGGAACGCCCGCGCGCCTTCATGTGCTCTGCGAGGACCATACCGACGCCGTTACCAGTGGCGGCCGCGCGGCCGCGCAGGCCCCCGAGCTCGATCGGCTTCGACGTGACAACGGCCGGGCTATAGCCATGCCGCGAGCTGAACTCATCCAATATCCACGCCATGACCTGCGCGTTGGTATTGACGTCCGGCGCAGGAATATCGCGAAACGGCCCAATGAATCGGTGGATGCGCGACACATATCGACGAGTCAACCGCTCCAGCTCGCCTGCGGAGAGCTTCGTCGGATCGCACGCTATCCCGCCCTTGGCGCCGCCGAAGGGGATGTCGACCAGCGCAGTCTTCCAGGTCATGATCTCGGCCAATGCCTCCATCTCGCCGGCATTGACGGACGGGTGATAGCGAATTCCGCCCTTCGCTGGACCCCGCGCGCCGCTGTGCTGAATACGGTAGCCGTTGAACACGCGCAATGACCCGTCGTCCATCTGCACGGGCACTGATACCTTCACTTCCCGAAACGGTGTTCGTAGCAACAGCCGTTGGTCGGTCGACAGCCCGAGTCGCTGCGCGGCAAGCGAGAAGTTGTGATGTGCAGTCTGCTCGACCAGTGTTCCACCAATCGGCGCCGCATCGGTCACCTGAGGTTCTTGCAGGGCCCGTGCGTTCGACAGTTCCGGTGTGGTATTGATCACTTTGAGTGATTGCACAACTGCTCCTTCCGCTTGAGTGTCTATGTTGAGAAGTCTTGTACGCGCTCGCTGTGCTGTGAACAATTGGAATTATTCTGCGAATATGTTTGTCTTTCTCTAACTGCGCTGTCGCAGCGTCCCTATTGACGGGTGCCGCTCGCGACTGAATTTACAAACGCTGCATATCGGCGCTAAATGTGAGTACGAACGATGGACACTGAGCTCGCACGCACGTTTCTCGCAGTAGTCGCTGCCGGCAGTTTCGTCGACGCTGCTCAACGGTTGCACGTTACGCAGTCGACCGTGAGTTCGCGCATTCAGCGGCTCGAAGAGGAGCTGGGTGCGGAGCTCTTCGTGCGCAACAAGATTGGCACGACGCTGACCCCCGCTGGCAGACAGTTCCAACGCTACGCAGCCGTCCTCGCGCGCACAGTTCAACAGGCGCGTCAGGAAATCGGCATCGTCAGCGGGTTTCGCGCGACTCTGACGGTCGGAGGCCGCATCGGGCTGTGGGAAGACTTGTTGCTGCGCTGGCTGCCGATCTACTCAAAACTGGCTCCGGATATCGCCGTACGCGCGCTGATTGGGTTCGAGAGCGACTTGATGGATGCATTGCTTGAAGGGCGTGCAGACGTCGGCGTCATGTACACGCCGCAGTCACGGCCAGGCCTCACGGTTGAACTGCTGGTGGAAGAACGCTTGGTAATGGTGTCCACACGACCAAATCCTTCCACCGAACTGCAGTCAGACTATGTATTTGTTGACTGGGGCCCGGAGTTCTTTGCGCAACACAGCCTCGCGTTCCCGAGCTTCGTGGGTGCGGCGCTCACCGTGAACATCGGGTGGCTGGGGCTGCAGCGGATACTGGCAGCCGGTGGCAGCGGCTACTTTCCGTTACGCATGTTGCATGAGCATGAGTTAGCCGGGCGCTTGCATCGCGTCGAAGCTGCGCCTGAATTTCGACTCCCCGCATACCTCTGCTTCCCTTCGAGAACGGACTCAGAGCCGCTGTCCCTGGCCTTGGATACGATTCGGCGAGTGGCTGCAGACGCTCAATAGGTCCCTGCCGCGCTACTCAGGCACTGCCGGGTGGATGAGCCCTCGTGCGAGCAGACTCGCTCCCAAACCACAGAAGTACAGATAGCCGCGGCGATCTCCGAAGCGCTCAACAGCGCGATCGATGGACGTGCGTTGATTCAGCTGTAGCAGCGGTGCGAGCCCGCGTGCAGCGCCAACGTCGCCGGGCGGAAATACATCGAGCCGCCCAAGGCCGCGCAACAACACCAGCGCCGCGCTCCATGGGCCAATGCCCGGCAGCTCCATCAACGCATCCAGAGCCTGCCGCGACGGCATTTGAGATATCTCCTCCTCTCTGAGCTCTCGCGCCTCGATCATGCGGGCGAGATTGCGCAGCGTCTCTGCCTTTCCCCGGCTCAGACCACATGCGCGCAGTTGCGGGAGGCGCGCGGCGGCAATCGCGCGTGCGCCGGCCGATGCCCGGTACTGCCTGCCGCGGTGCTCCACTGGCCGACCGAATCGGTGGACCAGACGACCGACGATGCTCACGCCAGCCTCCAAGCTCAGCTGCTGGAACGGAATCACGTTGAGGAACGACTCGAACAGGTTGGTGAACCGCGGGGGACGCATGCCACGCAAAGTGACAACCGCGGTGCGCAGCGCGCCGGCGAGTGGCACCCGAAAGCGCAGAAAGGCGGGATCGACATCCAGTCCGAGTATTCTCCTCAAGTTGGCAGTGACCGCGGCCGATGGCTCATCACCGCGGGTGAGGTAGCGCACGTCAGGCACATCGAGCGTGCCGCGATTCTCGACTTCGACAAGGACGGGACGCCCGTCGACCTCGAGGACTCGCACGTAGCGGTCATCCTGCCAAACGTCTACGAGGTTGGAAGGCCGGCGCTGCAACACTCGCACAGTCGCCTCCAGATTGAATGGTGCTCGTGTCGGCAGCTGCACGGCGCTTGGCCTGATTCACCCAGGATACGTAACGGTTGTGCCCTCCACACGGGCGAACGAGGTCATCGCATGCGTCTGCGTTCGAGTCGGGCTCACGATTTCCTCGACCCGGATCCCTCTGGTGACCAGAGCGTCAGCGATCAGGGAGCGGTGGCAGCGCCACGGCACCGCCTCAGCACACATCACTGCGAGACACTGCCGCTGTGTTCGTTCTGCGAGGTTCTCGATGGCTGCGCCGAACGCGGCCGTTTGCATGTAGTCCGCGTAACCCCGGAACGAGGCATTCCGCCAGCCGGCGTTTGACGAATGTGGACTTGGGCGGCGGAACCCGCCCAAGGCAGCAACGTGTTCGTAGCCGATCTCGGCTTCTTGCAGCGATTGCGGCAAGGTCTCACGGTTGAACTGCGGATTTCGCCGCGAGCGAGGCACGGAACGAACGTCGACGACGAGATCTATCTGGTGCGACAAAAGCAGGAAGATGAAGTCCTGGACGGATCGCGTGGAGTGGCCAATGGTAAATGCTGCTTGTCGCGTAGACACGCGCCTACTCCGGCAATGTGTAGCGCGCGCCGACGAGCTCTCGGATGAGATGACAACTCTGCTGCCAGCTCAGATCCGCACGCAGCTCAATACGCTCCGTCTGCTGAGCAAGGTATTCATCCCTGATGGCCTCGCGGAACCAACGCGAGTAATCACGCCGTCGCAGGTGAAACGTCCACGTCTGCTCATCGATTCCCTCTGCGATCTGGCAAAACATCCAGAGATTCTGGGCCCGCAGATTGAGCCGTCCCTGCGGACCGCGAAAGTAGAAGCTGTGATGGCGCAGATTGCCCTCGGCGTACTTGCGATGGTGGCGGATGCGCTCGGCGCGACAGGGTTGTGGCTCCACCGCGAATGGCGGCTGCTCGTCTCCGACTAGCCACGCGATCACCTTATCTTGCTCGTAGGCCAGCCTCGCAGGCCAGGTGAGCGGTTGCGCGACGGCGCCGGCAAATTTTCTCATTGTGCGCTCGGGATCCTCACCGACGGCAAGGACGAGATCGATCGGCGCCAATACGGCCGGTGCCACGTGATCAGGATGGACGGTCACGAGAATTGCTTCGCCAAGCTTGTTCGGCAGCACCGACGACACGTGTCCCCAGGACTGCGGAAGCATGTGATGGGCCTCATCAAGAACGATCCAGTGGGGTCGTCCGGTCCGCGCGCGCAGAGCCTGCAGACCTGCGATGAGCTGGGAAAAGAATGGTGGCCTATCCTGCAGAGGCAGTCCGAGCAAGTTCACGGCCAGACTGGTCGCCGGATCTTCCAAGCTAGAAAGAACCTCGCCGACACTCGGTGCACGCTGGGGGTTGCCCAGACACACTACTCCCTGCAGCGTGCTGTAGTCGCCCTCGGGATCGATGATGCAAACCTGGTAGGCCTTGTCGATGAGCCGCTCGATCAAGCCCGCCGTCAGCGTCGATTTGCCGCTTCCAGACGGCCCCGCAACGAGAAGGTTGTGGCCATACGGCGGAATCCGCACATCCGTTCCGTCGTCTCGCTTGCCGATGAGCAGCAGATGCTGCTCTAGCCTGCCCTCCATGCGATGCAAATCGTTTGCGACGAGCTCATCGATCAGTTCTGCGACACCGGCCCCGTTGGCGCCCTGAGTGACAAACGCGGCTCTCTTCTTCAGAGATGGGACTGCGTTGGCCACCGCAACTCCGCACTCGCAGCAGTCGAGAAGCGAATGATCATTCTCCGCGTCACCGATCGCGACCGCTTCATGCGGTGAGAGGCCAAGCTTGCGCAGCGCGAACTGCAACCCGGAGCCCTTGTTGACGCCGGGTGGCAACGCCATGATGGCGGACCGATTGAAAACCACCTGCAGCTCAAGACCCAGCTCGCGGATCACATCTAGCATCACCGCCCCGTGCGGCTCATGCGTGGCTACGATGACGTTGCCTATTTCGAGCGGCTCCACCCCGCGCTCGCGCAAACGCTCAGCAAATGACGCCGGCAGCGGCGAAGCCAGCGGAATCTCATCGTGCTGCTTGGGGTCATACAGGACGGCGCCATTCTCGGCCACGATCAGATCGAACAGGTCGAGGCTGGGGCAAACTAGCAAGAGGTCTGCAACACGTCGCCCTGTTACGAGCACTGCGCGTCTGCCCGAGACGCGCAACCGCTCGATAGCTGCTGCGGCGCTGTCGGTAAGCCGATCATCGACCGCGGCCGTACCGTCATAGTCAACCGCGAGGGCTAGGTAGCGCATCTAGTTCCGCTGAACCTCCGTCGCCTGGGACCTTAGGGACAGGATGTAATATGCCGGCAGGACGGCGCCTTACATCACATCGCCTTCGATCTGTCTCGAAACATTCACTCGCGAACGTAGTTGTACGCGCTATGCCTGCTTCGTTCCATTGGAAATATTCATCGTGATCGTTCGCTAGGGCCGAACATTGCGCAGTCGTCTCACCAAGGCATGGTCAGAGCACACAGCCGCTTGCCCTCGCGCCCGCGAGACTAGAGCCCAAAGACGTTTCGCAGAGATCACCGGTGGCCCTCCACCGCCAGCTGGATCTTCGCCTCGCCGGCGATATGTGCGCGGCCCGATGCACAGCTCAGGTTACGGTTGGCGAAGTCCCAGTTGACCAGATGAGCTAGAAAAGCCGCGATGTAATCCAGACGTCGGTGTTGATAGTCGAGGTAGTAAGCATGCTCCCAGACGTCGATCGTCAGCAGCGGTACCAAACCGGCAGTCAGCGGCGTTTCCGCATTTGCCGTTGCCAGAATGCGTAACTGTGAGTCGTCCAGGACTAACCATGCCCAGCCGCTGCCGAACTGATCGCCAGCCACGGTTACAAACTGCTGGCAGAAAGCGGTGTGTCCGCCGAAGCTCTTCTCGATCAAGCCGGCGAGCGTGCCACGCGCCGGACCACCTCCGCCAGGGCACATGCTGTGCCAAAGGAAGGCGTGATTCCACGCTTGGGCGGCAACGTTGAAAAGTTTGCTGCCCGGAGCACTGGACAGCACGATCTCTTCGAGGCTGGCATTTTCCATGGCAGTTCGTTGCACGAGGGCACGAGCCTTCTCTACGTACGCTGCGTGGTGGCGTCCGTGATGTGTAGCCATCGTCCGTCGCGAGACATGGGGCTCAAGGGCGTCGATGGCATAGGGTAACGGCGGCAATGTCAGGCTCATGTGTTTCTCTGTGCTGCAGAAGAGTATGCACGGAGGCTAGTGATCGACTATGCGCGTCACAAGCGATAAAAAATGGAACTGCGGATCGGCGTTGTCGATGGATCGCATCTCAGCCGGCGCAGCCTGCTCCTATCGGCAAATCCGATACGCACGACGAAAATTCATCGCTTGTCCGGGGCAGCGATGTCTTCTACCGTCCTTCCACGTTCCACAAGGAACGTTCAGCGATTCGGAGGCATCATGAGCATTCATAGAATTTCCGGCCAACACTCTGACTCTTCCACACAGGGCAGCAAGCCGTCTTCCGTCGCGCACGGTTTTGCGATCAACCCGCTGTGGATGGTCACGTTCGCTGCAGGCCTTCTCTTCGGCATGCTCGCAGTGTTGCTGACATCGGGTTGATGCGATGGTCACCGCTGCTGACACGCAGGCTCGTATTCTTCCGCTCAGTTCTCGGAGTGAGGTAGCACAGCGAACGCTGGAGTTCAGGTTCACGAAGCCTGGCTCGATGACGTTCAAGGCCGGGCAGTTCATGGACCTGACGTTGCTCGATCCAGCGGAGACTGACGCCGAAGGAAACACGCGCGGCTTTTCCATCAACAGCGCTCCCGACGAACCCGAACTGGTCTTCACAACGCGTCTGCGCGACACCGCCTTCAAACGCGTGCTGCGATCGATGCCGCTCGGCACCGGAGTTCAGATCGACGGGCCATTCGGCAATTTCACACTGCACAGCAAAGACAGCCGCCCCGCTGTGCTACTCGCGGGTGGCATCGGCATCACTCCGTTCAGGAGTTTCGTCAGGCGCGCGGCACACGAAAAACTGGCGCATCGCATCCTGCTCATCTACGCCAACCGGCGCCCCGAGGACGCGCCGTTCCTGGATGAGTTGTACGGGTTCGAGCGGGAGAATCGTCGTTTCACTTTCGTCCCGACCATGACACGGATCCATGACTCGAGCGCCCCATGGACCGGCGAGACCGGCCGGATCGATCCTGGAATGATCCTGAGACATACGAGGCGTTCGGCCGCACTTGCGAACGCCATGTACTACATCGCCGGTCCGCCACAAATGGTGGCCGGTCTGCATTCGATCGTGAGCAGCCTTGACGTCGATGAAGACGACATCCGGATCGAGGATTTCGCCGGCTACTGATGCGTCGGTGACGACGACCGACGCAGGTGTCTTGTGCATACCTCCTGATCACTTGATCGCACGCAGATGGTGCGCACACCGATCTGGGGACGCCGCGACTCGCTCCGACGTGGCGCTATCAGCACGTCCATCGCCTCGCTTCTCGCGACCATGCCCGACATGCCGCGCCCTAACAGCTCGGAGACGCCCGGCCAACGGTCCACTTCGACCACTACGACTTCCGGAGGCGCCGCGAGCAGTGCTTCGGCCGCTTTTCGAACGGGCGCCCTCCAGAACCTCCGCCGCGAGCGAGATGTATAAATCGTCTCGACTGGTGCGCTGCGCCTCAGCACTTGCAGTCTGTCCAGCTCGTTCTCGAGCGCGAATGCTTGGCAGCACGACTCGGCGAGTACACCGGCGCCTGAATACGCGCCCGGCTCCCCCCGATTGACGACAAGTGCCGGGCAACGAGCCTCGATCGCCAAGCGTTCGGCCGTCGTCCCACGGATGCGATCGAACACGCGTGCGCTAGCTGCTCCCAGAACGACCATGTCCGCACGCCAGTCACGCGCGACTCTGATGATGGTTTGCTGGGGGTTGCCGACCCGAACCGAAATTGCCGGCCGTTGGCTGAAGGCCGCTGTATCACGCAAGCGCCACTCCAAGGCCCCGCGTGCGAACTCCGCTTTGCGCCCGGCAATGCGCAACGGCAATTCGCCGTCTACCACGTGCAATAGCAACAGCTGCGCATGGGTTACTTCAGAGAGCCAAAGTGCCTTCTGCAAGGCTCGATCGGATCGGGCCCAGAGATCAGTCGCGCACAGCAGCTTGAAACGTGCGCTGCCCGGCGAAGAGTCGGCGTGCAGCTTGACTGCTATCGGGCTCTGCTTCGAGACGAGGCTCAAGCTGTTCATGTCGCGCGCCGGCGCGCACGGAGGATCCTGTTTTCCATCTCGCACTCCCTCAGTCGGTCTCATTCCGCGTAAGTGAGCGGAATGGCTATGGACCGTCTTTGTACCGGCTGACGAAGCTCTTATCCATTAGAAATATACGGCCGGAGACTTAGCTTTTAGCGAACCGGCACTGCACTGGAGACAATGCCGGCCACCGGGGGAGCGCCTACTTTGGGAACAAGTGGGCGGCCTGCTTGGTCAAGTGAGCGATAGGAACAGGTAAGCCGCGAGCAATGCCAGATGCACACCGGCCTGCGGCAATGTAGCGCGCCAGGGCATTACTGAGAGCATCGTGACGACAAAGGTAAGCACAAGCAGCACGATGTGCGCGGGACCGAGCCCAAGCTTCGGCGGCACGGGCAACCAGATTGAAGCGATTACGATAGCCGGGATAGTCAGCCCAATGCATGCCATCGCTGAACCGAACGCGAGATTCAGGCTCGTCTCGATGCGATTGCACTGAGCGGCGCGTACTGCTGCGATCGCCGGTGGCAGTAAGACTAGCAATGCGATGCCGACCGCCACGCCGACCGCCACGATGGAGATAGGCAGTCCCGCAGCAATTGCTTCGCGCCCGATTGTAGGCAAGACCAACTGCGCACTGCCGACAACAGAGATCAGCGCCAGCAGTAGCAGGATGAGGCTCGCGAGGACGGGCCGAGTCGTCGTCCGTGTTGCCCCCTCACCGGAGTCGGCGGTGGGCCACTTACGGAGGTCGTCGGCAGGAAGTAGTCACGAGGTCCGGCCGACCGCAACGTCACGAACAAACCATAGAGCACACATGTAGTCACTGCCGCGAAGGCGAGCGACGCCGGCGAGAATTGCAACTCGGGTCGACTGGCACTGAACGCCGGCAGTACAAGAGCCAGCGTGGAGACCGTCGCTACAGTGGCAAGAGCTTCGCGAGCCCCGTCGGCATTGAAGGAGACCGTGAACGTACGACGCGCAGCAAACAGCAGCGATAGGCCCAAGACACCGTTGCAGGCAATCATCAATGCAGCAAACACTGTGTCGCGTGCGAGCGTTTCGGCGCCGCGCGCTACCGCGACCGTCAGGGTGACGATCACTGCCACTTCAATCACCGTCACAACTACCGCGAGCACGATCGACCCATATGGCTCGCGCAGGCGATGAGCGACTACCTCTGCGTGGTGGGCTGCTGCGAGTACGGATGCCGCAAGCAATAGGGTGACAAATACGACCAATCCGACTGCAAGCTCTCGACCCCAGGCTAACCCCACGACCATGACTGCAAGCGTCGGGATGCCGATTGCCGAAGCCGCTCCGACGACATTCATAGCTGAGCGTCGCGTCATTTTCGGTGCATTGTAGACTGCTGGAGCACCACATACATATCTGTTGGTGAGTCGCCGCACGAAACCGAATCAATACCTTGCCCGCTCGTCGAGGCTGCTCGCAAGTCATCCTTACAGCGGAAGTACCTACTCCTCATACCGCAGTGGAAATGCACGATGAGTGCATTCTGAATGCAACTTTGGAGCACTCGAGCGCAGCTGACCTTGCGTCGGGGAGCAATGAGCGAAGTTCTCGGCACAGGGTAAGGCGCAGTGAAGAAAAGCCCTGCGTCTACTTCAATAGCTCAGAGGTCTTCGACGTCTGGCGCGGACTTGCGCGGTTCGGTACATCCAATCAGAGAAGCCAGTCAATCGGCAGTACAGAGAGCACCGAGACAACAATGGTCTGCCACTTAGAAACACCTGGCTCCTCAGTGTGCACCACCTTCTCGCCACCTCGCCTCTCTATCCACTCTAAGTCGTCCGTCGCGCTCAGCTTCACCTCGTAACTTCGTTCTGGAATCTGAGAGGAAAACGCATTACTGATGGTCTGGGCCATCGCAGGACTTTCGATGATGAAGCCGTTTTCAGTGTTGAGCCTCGCCGAGCGCGGATCGAAATTGAAGGATCCGATAAAGACACGCGAGCGATCCGCTGTGAACGTCTTCGCGTGCAGACTGGAGGCAGAGCTGCCAAGAGGACCGGCACCGCTCGTCTGCGGTGGGGACGAGGCGCGCTTCAGCTCGAATAACCTGACGCCGCCTTCGAGTAATTTCTTGCGCCATTTCGCATAGCCTGCATGCACGGCTGCTACATCCGTAGCCTCGAGGGAGTTTGTCAGGATTGAAACTTGTACCCCCTGACTGGCCGTATCGAGCAAAAAGTTCGCGCCCTCGACCTGAGGCACGACGTACGGCGACACCAGGCCCAACTCTTCCTGGGGATCCAGCATCTTCTGAATTTCAGTCCACGGCGATTTCGACGTCTTGCGTCCGAGGGCCTTTGCGGGATCGTCGCTAACGAGATGGGTCGTCGCCCAATCCAACGGAAGCTCTCCCCTCATTAGAGAACGCACCTGCGATCGTTCGGAGAGGGCCTTTCGGTAGGCTACCGCGGCGCGCCCTCCTTCCAGCCGCATGGCGTCCTCACGAAATGCAGCGATAGCTGTGGCCTGCGGTTTCGGCAATAGCAGGCTGGCAGGAAAGAACGAATCGCTCGCCCAGTAGCGGTCGAAGTCGTCGGACACCTGTTGCACGACATCACCGATCGCCAGCGCGTCCAAGTCATACATGGTGCCTTGGTCAGATGCTGCGAAATACTCGTCGCCAATATTGCGCCCGCCAATCACAGTGACCTGGTTATCGACGGTGAATGACTTGTTGTGCATTCTTCGGTTGATGCGGCGGAAATCGGCGATGTATTCGAACACGCGCCAGAGGCGAAATTTGAAAGGATTGAAGAGCCTTACTTCTATGTTTGGATGAGCATCAAGCGCTGCTAGCCGCTCGTCCATGCCAAATGTGGGATTGTCATCTAGCAGCAGCCGCACTCGCACACCTCGATCCGCAGCGCGTTGTAGAGCTTCGAAGAGCAAGACACCTGAGAGATCGTCTTGCCAGATGTAGTACTGCACATCGATCGAGCGCTCGGCAGCTTCGATCAAGAGGGCACGCGCAGCAAAGGCATCGAGACCATTGGCGAGCGCAAGGACTCCTGACTTGCCGGACGGCATCTCGAAGCGTCTTGCAATAGCTTGCCCAACACGCGTTCCTGCCGTGTCGTGGAAGGCGGTTGATGGCGTTCGGTTGCCGAGCTCGGGCAATCGGCCGCAACCTACCAGGAACACACTGACAGCAAGCGAGCTCAGGAACAGTGATTCCCGCGCGTTGAGTCGTTGCTTCATTTCACCGCCGCCACGGTACGCGCGTCCGCAATTCGCGCGTAGCCAAGCAGGAGTGGTAGCACGGCGCTCTCCCGCGCTTCACATTCCGGGATCAGATGTCCTCAATTGAGCCTCCCTCTCCTTCCCAGCGACTGATCGCACGAAGCTCCTTGCGACTGAGCTTGAGCCGCGCTCCAGCGCCGCCGCCATTCTCATCGATGAAGTCGACGCCCGCCTCGACCAATACAGCTCGGATGCGACCCAGAGTTTCCGAATCTGGCCTTCGAAAACGAGCTTCGAACCCATTGATAGTCTGTATCTCGACAGAGCACGCTTTCGCGAGGCGTTCCGCTGACCACTCGATAAGTGCGCGACCTGCGCGACATTGAGCAGCAAGTAGGATTGTTGGTGCAATCGACATGTCTGTACCCTCCGCGGTGCCACTCCAAGCATCCGATACCAGTTCGCAGCATACTGCCCAAGCGTTAGAACTTCATGTTGAAATCCAATTGCAGTCGGTCGTGCTCCACATTCCTCTGACCAGCGATGTTGGCTACGTCAACATTTCGCTTGTTGATGAAGTAGGTGGCATTCAGAGTCACACCTTTCACTGGCGCGTAGCCCGCACGCAGTACCCAGCCGGCCGCATCGGTCAGACCATTGCCGAGATCGTTATCGATCAGCTGAGCGAATAGCGCATCCTTCTCCACGCTGTAGTGGGCCGCGCCGAACTCCCAACTGCGTGCGCCTACCGCATTGCCGAGCGACGCACCGACAGCCCATGCCAACTCCAGATCGTCGGGTGGATGGAGTGCAAATAGCGCGGCGGCAAGCGCCAGGAAGTACTTCATCGGTAACGCTTTCATAGAACTCCTCGGGCTCGAGTCGCACGGGATTGATTCCTCGCTGTCGATGGCTTGAGAAGATGACAGGCCTCATGCGCTGGCACGGTTCCCGGGAGTGGAATGTCCGCGAAGCGATGCGAAGCGCTCGGTCAAATCCGTCGCAAGCTGTTTTCCCCGTCGGTTATAGAGGACTAGTATGGACTTGTGTGCCTCTCGGCTGACCGGAGGACAAGTGGTGACTGCTATCACGCGCCGATGGAAATGTCTCGCCGCGTTGGCGCTTCTGTCCGCCAGCGCGTCTCTCGCCCAGCAGCCTGCTACGGTGCCGGCGCGAGGCGATACGGTGCTGTTGCTCGAAATCCAGGATGCGATCGGTCCGGCCACCAGCGACTTCTTCATACGTACTCTCGAACAAGCCCGCGAGCATGGTGCGCGACTCGTCGTTGTGCAGATGGACACACCGGGTGGCCTCGACTCGGCGATGCGCGACATCATCCAGGCGATCCTGGCCTCGCCCATTCCAGTTGCAGTCTACGTCTCCCCTTCCGGCGCCCGCGCCGCAAGCGCCGGCACCTATCTGCTCTATGCAAGCCACATTGCCGCAATGGCGCCGGCAACGAACCTCGGTGCGGCAACGCCAGTTCAGATAGGAGCGCCGTCCACGCCCGCCTCGCCAGAACCGGATAGCAAGGATGATAAGGAGTCGCGTCCGCAGCCTGGCAGCGCAATGGAGCGCAAAGCGATCAATGATTCAGTCGCGTACATTCGAGGACTAGCCGAGTTGCGCAGCCGAAATGCGGAGTGGGCCGAATCGGCGGTACGGGAGGCCGCAAGCCTGTCGGCATCCGCTGCGCTCGAACAAAAGGTCATCGACGTGGTTGCCACCGATGTCGCCGATTTGTTGCGTCAGATCGATGGCCGCGTTGTGAAGGTGAGTACTGGTGAGCTGCGACTCGCAACGGCGGGGTTAGTCGTGAAGCGGATCGAAGCCGATTGGCGCACCCGCCTACTTGCGGTGCTGACGAACCCAAATGTCGCCTATCTGCTTATGCTGATCGGCATTTACGGGTTGCTGCTCGAGGGGTACAACCCCGGCGCGGTTCTGCCAGGGGTCGTCGGCGGGATCTGCCTTCTGCTCGCGCTGTACGCATTCCAAGTGCTATCCGTCAATTACGCCGGCCTGGCGTTGATGGCGCTCGGTTTGGCCCTGGTAGTTGGCGAAGCGTTCGTGCCGAGCTTCGGTGCGCTCGGTATCGGCGGTATCGCCGCATTCGTGATCGGCTCGATCATCCTCTTGGACACTGGCGTACCGGGGTTCCAGATCGCGCGCAGCCTCATCGTTGGAATGGCTTTGGCCGGCGCACTCGTCGCCCTGCTGATTGCAACGTACTTCGCGCGCTCGCGCCGGCGACCAGTGGTGACCGGCACCGAGCAAATGCTGGATGAACTCGCCATTGCAATGAGTGATTTCGAGCTCACAGGTCCTGTGCGAGTTCGCGGCGAGATCTGGAATGCGGTCACGCGCGTGGCCGTCAAGGAAGGAGAGCGCCTGCGGATCCTTCGAGTCGATGGCCTGACCCTGGAAGTCGAACCTGAGACGCGCTCAGAACGGAGATAGTCATGTTGCTGATCGTTGTAGCCGCCGTCGTCGTCCTGCTGATCCTTTCCGCGATCAAGATCCTTAACGAGTACGAGCGCGGCGTGGTATTCACGCTCGGTCGTTACACCGGCACGAAAGGTCCAGGCGTCGTGCTGGTGGTCCCGCTCATCCAGCGAATGGTCAAAGTCGACCTGCGCGTGATCGTCCTGGACGTTCCGACGCAGGACGTCATCTCGCGCGACAACGTTTCGGTGAAGGTAAACGCGGTCGTCTACTTCCGCATTGTCGACCCTGCGAAGGCGATCATTCAGATTGCCAGTCCGTTCGAGGCCACAAGTCAGCTCGCGCAGACCACCTTGCGTTCTGTGCTTGGCCAGCACGAGCTCGACGAGATGCTCTCGGAGCGGGACAAACTGAACCTCGACATTCAACGCATTCTTGATCAGGCGACGGATGCGTGGGGCGTCAAGGTGTCGAACGTCGAAATAAAGCACGTCGACCTGGACGAGACAATGATCCGCGCCATCGCCAAGCAGGCTGAAGCCGAACGCACGCGGCGCGCCAAGGTGATCCACGCCGAAGGTGAGAAGCAGGCTGCCGCGATGCTGGTCGATGCCGCACGCACCTTGAGCGCCGACCCGCGCGCAATGCAGCTGCGCTATCTGCAGACGCTGGCGGACATTTCCAGCGAGAAGACCTCTACCATCGTATTCCCGCTGCCGCTCGATCTGATTGCGCCGCTCCTGGGCGAGCACAAGCAGTAACGCGAATGCGCAGCATTGCGGTGAGAGTCGAAACCGGATGCGCAGACGCATCATCGACATCCTCGGCCGGATGCACGGGCGAATCTCCAGCACGCCCCTGACCCTTAACCCCTGCCCCGGTCTGTGCACCTCCGAGGGTTGTTCGCGGCCTTGCAACGATCGCGCAGCGGCATACCGACCGACTACTGACGCTCGCGCAACATCGCATCCAGCGTGCGAGTCGCCACGCATTCGCATCTCGTACCGTGTCCGGAACGCTCGCAGTAACGTAGAAAGTTGCGGGGGCAATCTGATGCCTCTCTCAATGCTGATGCGCTTGTAGGAGAACTCCGTTCCTGAATCGTTGCGCACCCGGTCGACAGCAATGCAACAGTGCAGAACAGCAAACATCTGGCGATTCGATGGTTTTGCTTGAACATCGTCGTGCTCCGAAAGCGCCGCGTCTGGCGGCCTTTCGACGCTACGGACGACGCTGCCTGCCCGCATGAAATTGGCGCCAAGAATCTCCCAAAACTAGCTTCAAGCGGCACTCACATCCTTAAAACATGTTCGGCCTGCTCTTTAATATGTACTAGCATCAGTCATGTCTAACCGAGCCGCCGCGCTCGCGCCCTGGGACGTGTGTGAATGTCCTCGCGTTTCCGCATCGGTGACCTGACGCTGGATACCGGCCGGTGTCTGTTGCTTTGCGGCTCGAAGCACGTTGCGCTGGGCCCGCTCACCTACCAACTGTTGCTGACGCTCGTAGAAGCCGCGCCCAACGTGGTGACTCACGATGAACTCGTTCGTTCGATCTGGGGCGGAAGATCGGTCAGCCCGGAGACGATCAGTCAGCGTATCAAGCTGCTTCGAGACGCCCTTGGAGACGCTCCAGGGAATCCACGCTATGTCGAAGCAGTTCGCGGGCAGGGCTACAGACTGTTGCCGCAAGTCGAGGTCCTGCCGCAGGAATCGCCAGCCGGCCATCGGCCCAAATGGGTCATGCTGATAGGTGCTGCGATCTCCGTCGCCGCGGCCGCTGCGATCGGGTTCTGGATCATGACAGCACAGACCGACGCAGTGCCCGAGAGTACTTCGGTCGCGGTACTTCCCTTCGCAGACCTGAGTCCGGCGCGGGATCAGCAATACTTGGCGGACGGGATCGCAGAGGAGATCCTCAACGTGCTCTCGAGAGCCACGACGCTTCGCGTCATCGCGCGAACGTCGTCATTCTCTTTCCGGGGCAAGGATGCGGACGTCTCGCGGATTGCCGAAGTGCTCGGCGTGACACACATTCTCGAAGGCAGCGTGCGAAAGGAAGGAGACCGGATCCGAGTGGCCGTCCGCCTCGTAGAGGCGTCGAACGGCAGTCGGCTGTGGTCGGAATCGTACGACCAACCCGCGGGGAACGTCCTAGCGCTGGAAACGAATGTAGCCACGTCGGTTGCCGCGGAACTCAGAGCGAATCTGCAGAATCTCGCCGATGTTCCCGCCAAAGGAGTAAACCCAGAAGCGTACGACCTGTATCTGCGCGGTCAGCACAAGCTTCGAATGCGGGGATTCGGCGAAGCCGCGCACTACCTCGAACGGGCGATCGAGATCGACCCCCGGTTCATCCCGGCGTATCACAGCCTCGGTGCCGCGTACCGCGAGCAGATCGCCGACGTCCAGGTTCCCGTGGCAGAGAACCGAGCCAAGCTGCGCGAGATGATTAGTCGTGGCCAGCGTCTGGCGCCGGACGATGCAGGCCTGCTTGCGCTCAGTGCGCAACTGGCACGGTATGACGGCGATAACAAGCTCGCGGAGCAGCGATTCGCGAGCGCCCGGCAGAAGGATCCTTCGAGCCGGTTCGTTCAACGCGTGTACGCGAGTTTCAAGCTCGATCAGAGCAACCCGGACCAAGCGCTCGCGCTGACTCGTCGGTTCCGCGAGATCGACCCATTGAACTCAAACCTCTACATCGGTGCCTGGTCTTGCTACATGGACCTCGGAAATGCACAGCAGGCTCTCGCAGCGGCCGAGCGTTACCGAGAAATCGTCACGTCAGAAAATCTGACGGCGGAGGCATTGATTGCCATGACCCAGTGGATTCTCTTGGGCGATCTTGCCGGGAGCATCGAGCACGGCAACAGATATGCAGCTCAGTTCGAACAGGACGGCAAGGGCACAGTTCCCTGGCTTCCACTGCTGTACTACGACATCGGCGATCTGCAGACGGCCGACTCCCTGATGGACCGTGGCCGATGGTCTTCGCGCAGTGAGTACGAGATAGTTCCTGTCGAGGCCTACCGACATCTGGTCCACGGTGAAATCAAGGCGGCCCGGCGACAGGCTGTTGAGACGCTGAGCGCGCCAAAGAAGATCTGGGGCGGCGACCAGGGCGATGTCATTCTCCTGCGGCTCGCGGTCGATGCGATGCTCGCAAATGGAGAGGCACAGCGGGCCGTGGACTTCCTGGAGACGCTGGCGCCGCAATATGCCCAGTACAAGGTGCGCCAGGACATCGACGCGGCGGATTTTTCACCCGCTGCCGTTCCCGTAAAGAGTGCGTGGTCGTCGTTCCCTGCGCTCTATTTCGCCGACTATAGCCGCGCGTTGCGAGCAGTGGGTGATGAGGCTGGGGCGAACCGGATGCTGGGCTACCTCGAAGCGATTCTGGAACTGCGCAGAAAGCGGGGACTCTTCATCGAGGAGCGCCACGCTGCGGAAGCGCTCGCGCTGCGCGGACGCACAGAACCAGCGCTGGATGCACTCGAGAAGGCCGAACGCGATCGGACGATCTACTATCGATGGCAATTGGTGCTGCTGCACAACGAAGTCTTCGCCGGATTTCGCGACCACCCACGCTTCGTGGCGTTGGTGGAGCGGATCCAACGCGACCTGAGCCGACAGCGCAAGCAACTAAAATCGGCGGAAAACTGAACGTCGTTCCGACATGCCGGATTGGATTTTCTTGCATGCATGTCTGCTTTTTTAATCGGGCGTCTCAGTCAAGACCGAACTCCTATCGGATCGGGATCTCATCGACATCTCTGCGTGGATCACGCTTCTTTACGCAGTCGAGCTGACCTTGGCCGACACGCTGCACGCACTGGTCGGACGGCACGGGGAGCCTCGCTTTGGGGCGCGCTTGGACGCGCAGCAGACATATGCGGCTCCCGAGTGTCGCAAAGGACAGCGAGATTGGTAATGTCGACGAGGGACGATAGATTCTCAGGCGACGCCGAGTCCTCGATCGAAGCCAACGCCTCGCGGCCGCGGTGTTTCACCGAGACCTTCTTCCCCCCAGCCTTGCCGAAGCTCAACCCGGGAATCCCGGTAAGCAGGCTAAAGCCCTTTGCGCCGATGGAACCCTGCCGCGAGCGGTAGCTCACTGAGCCACGGAGCCGCTCGCATTCACACCCCAGGGGTAATTCTCTGCGTCAGCTATCGGCCCAGAAGCGGACGTCGGTCAATGCTTCGTGGGGGTGAGCAGTACGGTGATGGGGAAGACCTTTCCCAGGGTCCATGCCAGAAGCGACGATTTGCCCTCGGTTTGTTGACCCGGTCGGCGTTCGTGAACAAGTAGTGACTCAAGGGGTCATCGGGTGTGACCAGACCATTCAGATCGAGGAGCTCATTGTTGATCCATACGTGGGCACTGTGGAGCCGTCCTCGTTGACAGTCACTCCGGTAATCAAACCCTGTTCACTCATGCCGGACACAGCGCTGCCAATCTGATCTGTCGATAGCAACGGCAGCAGCTCAGCTTCGCCATCATGATTCCAGCGCAGCGCTCGATCGAAGAAATCGCCGGGAAAGAATGCCCACCCGAGGATTTGATTGCGATTGGTGATGGTGTGCGCCACACCTGCTGAAGCGCCAGTCGGCAGTTCGAGTTCGATGATCTGCTTGCCTGACTACACTGCCGGCACGGGTGTACCTTGCGGACCGAGAAGCGATCCGACCGCCACAGTGCGATCGTTGATGGCCAGCACCACGATCGGGGGCTGAATCAACGACGGACGCGGTAAGAACGCGCCTACTACAAATGGACAGGTCGCTCGCGAAGCACAAGTTCAAATCCAACATTCAGGATTCAGAAGTTCGTGGGTGCGGATACCTCGGCGGTCGGATCGTTCGGTGGGGCCGTCGCAATCGACCGCAACATGATCATCGTCGGCGCTCCGGATCATGAGTGCGTGGACAATGAGGAAGTGAGGGGCGACTTCTGTGCAACAGCCGGCGGTGGCCCGGTCGGCCCTGCGGGGGCAGGTGGCGCAGTTTATGGCTTCGTGCCTGTCGCGGGAGAGTACGTCCAGCTGTTCAAACTGCGTCCGCAAGCGGACGAGCACGCCAACTACTTTGCGTTCGGCCGGCGCGCCTGGACGGCCTCACCTTCACCTACAGGCGCGATGGTTCCGCCGTTACTACACGTGCACGCGGAGTGACATCCGGCTATGTCGCGAGCGATTCGATCGGCCTGGCCAACAACTGGCTGCTGGTCGGTACGCCGTTCGACAGCAACAACCTATGTCAGAGCGAGAGGCTGCGCTGCTTCGGGGAAGCGAGCACCTTCGATTTGAACCGCTTCGAGAAGTAGACTGCGACGTAAAGCCCTCGTTGTGGAAGAATCTCAGTTCTGGACGTCGCAGGCTCCACATCAGATCGGGACAGCTTGATTGACCGTGAGCGTTCCGGCCCCATCGTGTCGTGCGTACGGATGGACGTTGGTCTGTCGATCTTAGGGAACAGTAGGAGTGCCGCCACAAGCACAAGCAATGCCGCAATGGCAGCTGCAGGCACAGGTGTTTCCAGCTCATGTGCGGTAATTTCGGAAGCCCGTCAATGCACAACCATCCATCCGAGCCGATCACATTCTAGACGCGGAGTCGATGCTGGTCCGCTTCGGGTCGGTTCGCGACCATCATGACGGCTCCCCAACTCGAAGGAGCGTGCCATGGCAACCGATCTGCATCGTGAACCCTGGAACAAGGGAATCATTGTTGGCCAGAAGGCGCCACTCAAGCTGAAGGATGTCTGGGCCATTCGCATGCGCCTGCAGCTGGCTCGTCGAGGCCGGGAACTCGCCTTGTTCAAGCTAGGTGTGGACAGCAAGCTGCGAGCCTGCGACCTCGTCCAGCTGCGAGTCAGGGACATCTGCCACGGTGATCGCGTGGCCAATAGAGCGATCGTGATGCAGCAGAAGACTCACCGGCCCGTTCAGTTCGAGATCACGGAGCCCACGCGAGAGGCACTCACAGCGTGGATCAAGGCCTCGGCGCTGCGTTCAGATGACTGGTTATTCGCGGGCCGGACCGCCGCTGCACACCTCTCGACACGTCAATACTCGAGAATCGTTCATCACTGGATCGTGGAGCTCGGCGTCGATGCTTCCGCGTATGGAACGCACTCCATCAGAAGAACGAAGGCATCGCTCATCTATCGACGAACGAAGAACCTCCGAGCTATCCAGTTGCTGCTAGGTCATACGAAGCTCGAAAGCACCGTGCGCTATCTCGGTATCGAAGTGGACGACGCGCTGGAAATGGCCGAGCAGACTGAGGTGTGAATGACGTTGTCGGTAAGCGATCACATGGTCGCTTACCGGCCAGCAGCGGACACTCAGTGCTTGGTTAGCTGACTGCAACCCATCGCGACCATCGACCCAGAATCGAAGCCGGCACCCGGATCGACCGCTCATGGCTGCAAGCGGTCGATCGCGATTTCCTCGCACAGTCAGTGGACTGGCAAGTTGCTCAAGTTGAACATCTTGACGTGCCCAATGTTGGAACCATGGGACTCCACAGGCACTCCCAGCATCAAATTTTGGTTGAAGAGCGCCAACCTCGCGCCGAAGCCCCCATCAGGCCCCCCGAGTGCAATCGACGTTGCCTTGAGTCCTTGCGGGGTGCGCTCGTACTCAAACGCGATGATGCGGTCTGCTGTCGTATCCGAGGCGCCGATCACGGCACGCGTACCGAACATGACGATGTTCTGACCAAACTCCGTGTAGCGTGAATGCTCGTCGATCGACGGTTGGATCGTGGCGCGAAGGGTCCAGACACCATTCTGCTGCTCAAAGGCATGCACCACTCCACCCCGTTGGAACGGGAAGCCTGAGCCCCCGGCGCGGCGATTAGAGGGCGCTCCCACCAGAATCATGCCGTCGTCAATCGCGACGGTCAGTCCGAAATCACCGCCGGGTAGTCGCAGCTTTTGCCGCTCGACCCAGCCCGTGCTCGTTCGGTTGAAGACGTACGCGGCACCCCCGCCGCTCACGACGATCCTGGGAAGTGCCATGTACGCGGTGATGCCAAAGGCATCGCCAGGCGCTCCGTCGCTGGCCGCGAGCCGGGTTGTGTTTACAAGCTTTCCGGCGGAGGAAATTTCGAAGACGTACAGGGCGCTGGGCGCTGCATCGGAATGATAGGCAACTGCGGTAATGAACGGGTACTCGTAGCGTACCGATTGCGCCGAGCCAAATTGGATCGCCGACGGGTCGGGCGAGTTGATTTGCTGCGTCAAGCGCCATGTCCCGTCGACCCTTTTAAACACGAGCACGACATCGAGCGCTCCTACGACCGCTATGTTGCCGCGAAGCACGATGGAGTGAACGAAACGGCAAGCGGTTCCGGGGCAGGGCAAGTTTCCGGCGCGGAGCCACACTCGATCCGGGCGATTGAAGACTGCGACTCGACCGCCACCAGCGAAAGTGGGCATCCCGACGAGTGCTGTGTCGTTGCGGCCTGCAACGACTGCGCCGAACTGCGGTCGGTTCTCCTCGATTGCAATCAGGTCTCCTGGAACCGGGTGCAATGTCTGGAACGGTCTGGTCTTTGGGAGCTCTGCCACGAGAGTGTCTTTCTCAATGACATACCCTCCCAGATTGGAATCGAGTTTGCCGAGGTCGTTCCACTGACCATCAGGGTAGAAAAAGTGCAACCTCTCTTCAGGTATTTCCGCCTCGGGCCGATTGTTAGGTTGCCCGGGATACCAGTTCGAGTACGTCCACGGCTCTCCGGTGATCCAATGCCACCCGCCTGCCGGTTCGGGTGCTCCTTCCTGCTGCAATCCACCGAGCGCAGCACCTGAGTAATTGCAGCAAAAATTCCAGTATTGCGGGTCATTCGCCACGAGACTGAACACGAAGGCGTTTTCTTCCGCTGAGGTGATGGTCGCTAAATAGCCTCCTTCCGCCTGGGCCAACTCGTTTGCGCGGGTCCAAGTGATACCGGGGAACCCTGGAACAGGTTTGTACCAGTGGCCATTGCCGCCACTCGATACATCCCACTGGACCCACTCAGACGGTGCAGAAAAGCACAGTATTGGGGTGGCGCAAAGGAACAATCCCAGAGTCACGGCCGAAGGATTGAGTCGCTTCATAAAAGGTTTTCCTTCCCCCAATCAACCAAGCGAATGCGAATGCTTCGTGGTCACTCAAGCGCGGCTTGACCCATCCCTTGTGGCAGTCTACTCCAGATCGCCGAGCCGTTGTTCTGTCAACAGACGAACGGCTCTGAGCGCGACGTAGAACTGCGTTCCAGCGGCGCAGCAATCAGCAGTGTAGGGTTGCGCCCACATTGAGCGATCACGTTCTGCATCTGTGCGCTAGTGGCGATTGGACTGGCAGCACTACCTGAAGCCAACGATGTTCACGCGTGATGTCGCAGCGTTAAGGTCGGCTTCGGGTCGATTGCAGACGCCGCAAGTGACTGCGACAACTCGCGCAATGTCACTGTCGCGGCGGCCAAGCGAGGTAGAACGATCGCAGCCGGCCGAGAGAACTCAACCCTCGTGCTTAATCGCCAAGTAGGCACGCCTGCAGACGAATATGCAGACGCATAGGTCTGCGTGAGCCACGATCACCGTCGGCAACCGTCGCAGATGCAGGCAACCAGTCGCAGGCTGTCGCACGTACTGCCGCGGGGCGGCCTATATATATGCGAGTGTCTATATGCGAGTGTCCACCAAGGTGTCCACCACTCCGAAGGCTGTGCGAGTGCGACACGACTAAGCGGTTGTTATTGTGGGTCGAAGTGGCAGTGTCGCGCGGGCTCGCGCTCTTGCACCCCATGCAAGTGCGCTACCAGGCTGCGCCACGTCCCGACCGGGGAGCGCGCATGCTAAACAGCCGGACGCGAGTTGCAATGACGAATCGCGACAGTGCGGAAGAGCTGTTTCTGGCTGATTTCTAAGTTGCTTGTGCGTGTGACAATAAAGCGGCAGAGCGATTTGGTTTCAAACGGGGATAGCCGCACGTTGCTGAGGACCAGGTGTTCACTGGGTGCCCATCTGGCGTGCCTTGTACGCAAAGGGGTCGCGAGAACACAGCCGCGTCCAGCGGGGGCGGCGTTTTCGTCCGCCTTCGCCCGCTCCAATCGCCGCGAACGAGGTTTCTTGAGCCTTGCCGCAGCAATGGGCGGAAAGCTGTCGCACCCAAAGTGTCCACCGCCACCGAACCTCAAAGACCAATGCGCGGTTCTGACTGGGCGAAACGTTCCATGTTCTCAAAGACAGTCAGAATGTCCTTAGGTGAAACGGCCGGCGGCACTCTCTCGCCGTGCGCGGCGACAGAAGTGGTCCGCATCACAGACGAAGCACTCGCTTGAAATGGCTGAGAGTCTATCGAAGAAGCGCCCCGCTCAAAGCGGTGCGAATGGGGGAGCAAGCCATTCAAGTTGTCTGCGTTCAATCTAAGTGTCGGGCCACACCATTGTGCAATCGAGTTCGTGCGCGCCGCGGTAGCGTCGTTCCATGAACTGGAGGACGGACAATGCACGAGTCAGCGAACACCGCAGGAGCGGATCGTTTTCTTGCGATGCACTCCTACGATCGGGCGAGGAGCCCCTACTTGCAGCGCACCTGGTCGTCCGTCGCGCGTTCTACACGCGTCACGGCATATACGCCGGCTGTGGCCGCGTCATCCACTACGCCGGTCTCAAGCATGGCTTTTGTCGCGGACCGGTGGAGGAGGTTTCTCTCGCGTGTTCCGCCCGCGGGCGTGGTATTCGCATTCGACAAGGTTCGTGCAGGTTCGACGGCCGCGAAGCGGTGGAACGTGCACGCTCGCGGATCGGCAGCGAACCAATGGGCGCATCATCGATGGTGATCGATCCCGGCGCGACTTCTCTCAACGCATTCAGCACGCGCCGCGTGTAGGACTCGCAGCGGAGGCTGCCCACTAGCGCGACAATCTGTAGCTGACTCGTCACGATTCGGTCTCCTGAGCGACACGTCACGCTCGCGGCCGCATCTCATCAGAGTGCTTATCAATAATTCGATAGCACCATGGTATCGAGCCGCGGTAGTAAGCGCGTCTGTGCACAAGCGATCGTGTGTTGAGTTACGCCTGTCGCCGCGTTCGGCCTTCCGCGGCCGATACTCTGAAACGGCCCGATGCCGTGCACCTGGACGATGGCAGCATCTGGGATGTAACCGAACATCGTGCTTCCTTTCGGGATGAATGCATATCCGCCGGTCTTGATCTGCTGCAGCGCTGCGCGGTCGAACTTCTCGCCTACAGCAAAATAGATCGTTCCCTGCACGACAGTGATGTGCTCATCCACAGGATGCTTGTGGGGCGGAATGATCGTTCCGGGCAGTTCGCGGATGCGCATGACGAACGGCTTACCCGCAACGTCGGGATCGCCGTGTATCACTTCGACGTCCCGAGACATTGGTTGAAGAGGGACGATGCGGTGCTCAGGCGCTTCCGCAGAGTGACTGGTGCCGGTGCCCCAGTGACCTAGAGCGGTAACAAAGAACAACGCCGCCCCGAACGTGCGTCTGCTTAACACGCTGTCAACTCCGATAGAGATCCGCTCATGGGCGTTTCGATTCACTCGGGAGTGCCCAGCATATCCTCGTAAAGGTTGAGCCAGTGCAATCGGTTGCCCGCCGCACCGGCGAGATAGGTGTCGAGACCGGGGACGTAGCGGATTCCGGAGCCAATCCGGTAGGCGCGATACCGGATTCCGCGCCGCACCACGAACAGTAGTTTGTCGGCGCTCGAGACAACGACAGTCTCGCCGCTCGGCAGCAGGTAGTTGCCAGGTTGTACAGGGTTGTCTGGCAGTTCCGACCGAAGTTCATCAAGGCCCTCAGTGGTGCGGCTTTCCGCGAATGCGACCAGCGCACGTTGCAGCCGCTGTTGCAGGCTCGGGGCCAACGTGTTGTTGCTGACCATTGCCACGGAGATGCGGCGGTCCGCAGCCCAATAGAGCATGTGATGAAAGCCTTCGTGGTGGCCAAGATAGTGGCACTGCTCGCGCTGCGAAGAGCAGTACCAATTTCCCAAGCTCAGTCCGGACGGCATGCCGTCAATCCGTGCCAGCATGACGGCGTCAGTTCGTATCGGGGCAAGTTGCAGCTTCCACCATTCCGCGCCCCATTGCGCGAGCTGGGATGCGCTAATGCTGAAATTGGCCGTTCCGTAGAAGGCTTCGGATTCATAGCTGTCGGCGCGTTCGATCCTGCCTTCGAGTGTACGGCGGTAGCCGATCGCGCGGTCGGGCCAATCCGCGAGGCGCAGCGGCCTGATGGTGACACCGGTCGGCAGTGCCGCGCGCTTCCGGACGAACTCAAGATAGGACGTACCACCGACTCGCTCGATCAGCAGCGCGAGTGTTGTGTAGCAGAAGTTGCAATAGTTGAAGCCTGTGCCTGGCGTGAACATGGGCGGAAGATGGCGGTCTGCAACCTCGTTCATGATCATCTCGTTCGTCTTGTTGGCGAGCGGTTCGAGGTCCTCTTCCGGCGGCAACCCTGCTGAGTGGGCAAGCAGATGCCGCACCGTTGTTGCTGCGTGCGGATAGCCGGATAAGTAGTGACGGACGGGCTTATCGAGATCGATCTTGCCTTCCTTCGCGAGCAGAAGAACTGCCGCGGCCGTCACCGGCTTCGCGAGCGAAGCACTGTCGACTAGTGTTTCGGGCGCAAAGCGTCGCTTGGAGAAAGGATCGGCCAGGCCGTACCCCTGAGCGAAGCAAACTCGCTCCGCATCATGAATCACGACTGCGCCGCTGAATTTCCCGTCAGTCGTCAGTTGCTCTAACGCTGCATGCAGTGCCGTTGGGTCGCGCGACATTTCTGTCGCGTTTGCGATCTGCAGCCCGATGAGAGGCGGCGCAAACAGCAGGACGAGCACGAACACATGCTTACTGTGCTGGATGGCGAAATTGACGCCTTGAGGCACACCTAGAACCGTAATACGGATTGGAAGCTCGATGTCCATCACCCTATGGAGGCGCGCAGCACGATGCCGCCAACTGCGCTGGCGGGCACTTGTTAGTGCCGTAGGAACAGAACACGCAGCAGTCGCCCGGCTTCGGACGCAATAGAACACCGCAGCCTTTGCAGTCGAAGAAGTACATGCACGCATCGGTCGGCATGCACTCCATCGACGCATGCCCGCACTCAGGGCATGTTAAGAGCGAGGCCATCTCAACGACAGATGTCATTGGGTTTCACTGTGGATGCGGTAAGGGCTTGCAGACGATTCTGCACTGCCCGAGCAAAGACCGCACTGTCGAGCTTCGGAAACTTCGTTCCTTCGAGCTTCCATGGCCCCAGGTCGGCTACCGTTTTGTCCGAGCGGTCTGCCCGGGGAGATCGTGCGGGTGCGGTGGATCTTTGCGGAACGACTGGATCACTTGACGTAACGAGTGAAGGGAACTCCCCTTGTGGGTTGCTCGTGTCCACTTGAGCACAAGTCTTCGATGCGAGCCGCGCTATGACAAAACCAATCGATGTCCTCCTCATTGAGCCTTCGGAGTCGGACGCCCGTCGGACGCTTGCAGCAATCCGTCGTAAGGCGCCTGATCTGTCGACTGTCCATGTCTCGGGTGCTGAAGCGGCTGCCGCGCTCATTTTTGATTACTGGCCCACTGAACACCCGCAGGTTCCTCGCTTGGTCATCGTTGATCTCGATGCTGCAGGCGAGCCTGGCAAGGACGTTTGGCGCCGGCTCAAGAGTGCTGCTCTCACGGGCAACGTCTCGACCGTCAACTTCTCGGCTCGTCCTGCTCCAATCGGTGAGCTGGAACGCTGCGCGTCTCGTGCCATGAATGTCCTGAAGCCGCAGGACAGCGATTCATATGTGGTGCAAGTCGAGAGAGTCGTAGACGAGCTGCTCCTCGCGCGAGCCTGAGTACTGCGCAGTCGGCCACGGAACCGCTGGCGCGGCCTCGCGTTAACTGAGCGAGAGGCGCACTTCGATGAACCCCTGGCACGTCATTCAGGGTCTATACGAAAGCCAAATCAACTCTGGCATGGAGTCGGACTGGGACTGCGGCATCACCGCCTGGATCGCTGCCGGGGGCGACAGAATTGCGCAGCGCACCTTCCCGCCCCGCGAGTTTGGCGAAATCGCCGATTGGCTCGATCACGAGGC
>CAWISC010000018.1:0-228163 GCA_963838635.1 uncultured Gammaproteobacteria bacterium
CTAGGTCTTTAGACCTAGATGGAAAGACGGAGGGGGCTTAAACGCATCTGAAGCCAAGTTATTCTACGTATACGTACCGAGTACCGGTGGCGGCGAATGGGATCACGCTGGTCATGGCGGACAACAAGGACAAAGGGAGTGCGGTCATGTGCGAGCTTTGCAGACTCGACTTGGCGGGCACGGCGGATACGGTGGCTGACGAGCAGGGTCGCGAGACGCTCGCGGCGGTGGGTAGTGCGCTGGTCCGAAACGACCGTGTCGCGCGCCGCAACCGTGACTACCTCGATCTGCACGGCGTCACAGCCATCAATCTCGTCTCGACGCCGCGCGCGGGCAAGACTTCACTGCTGGAATCGAGCATCCCGACACTGATACGCGACTATCGGGTCGCTGTCGTGGCCAGCGACGTTGCATCCGACAACGACATTCTCAGGCTGCGCGCGCTGGCCGTGCCGACGATCCAGGTGATGACCGGCAGCTCGCGCCATCTCGACGCCAACATGCTGCAGCGAGCGCTGCGTGACATCGTCACTCCCGATCTCGATGTGTTGTTCATCGAGAGCAATGGCAATCTCGCCTGCCCGGCGAGCATGAGTCTCGGTCAGCATCACAACGTTGCGATGCTGGCCGTGCCGGACGGCGACGACTGGCCGCAGCGCGAGCCGGCGATGTTCCGTGCGGCCGACCTGGTGTTGCTGACCAAGACCGACCTGCTCGAAGCGGCGCGGTTCGACGATCTGTGCCTGCACAGAAACCTGCGCGCGATCGGCTGCGACGCGCCGGTGCTCGGTCTCTCCAACCGGCGCGGGATCGGTATCGACGTGTTCTGCGAGTGGCTGCGCGCGAAGGAGGCACTGCAGTCGCTGAACGTCGCATCGCGAGCGCCCGGGCCGCCGGCGCTCCCCGAGAATCCTCGCATTCGCTACAACTGAGAGTGCAGCTGGTAAGCGAGCCAGCTATAACCGCGAGCTAGCAGCGGCCGCCGCCGCCAGCGTTCCAGCTGCAACTCGGAGCTGCGCCGCAAGTCGGCTTCGAAAGCTTCCCGCAGCTCCTGCGCAGTCCGCTCGTCGAGAATGCCGACACCGACTTCCTCGTTGAGCGCGAGCGAGCGTGCGTCGAAATTGGTGGAGCCGACGTGCGACCAGATGCGGTCGACGATGACCACCTTCTGATGCAGCAACGTCGGCTGGAACTCGTACACACGCACACCGGCTTCCAGCAGCGACTGATAGAGGTGCGAGCCGGCGACTCGCACGAACGGGCTGTCGGTCTTCTTGCCGGGCACCATCAAGTGCACCGCGACGCCGCGCTCCACCATCTTCGCGAACAGCTCGCATACGCCGTCGTCGGGCGCGAAGTAGGGGTTCTGAACGATCACTTCCTTGCGCGCCGATGCGATTGCCACGGTGTACAGCAACGCGACCTTGGAGCCGACTTCTTCCGACGCGCTGCTGACAACGTGAGCAGCGACGCCGCCCTCGATCGGCGCGGGCGGCGGATAACAGCCGTCGCCTGCAGGCAGGCAACGCGTCTCCTCGATCCAGTTCTCCATGAACACCGATTGGAATGCGCTTACCACCGGACCTTCCAGGCGCACGGCCGTGTCGCGCCAGTGCTCCTTGTCCTCGCCGTCGCCGAGCCACTGATCCGCGATGCCGTGGCCGAACGTGTAGCCGACTGCACCGTCGACGATGAGAAGCTTGCGGTGCGTGCGGTGATTGAAGCGACGCAGGTTCCACCAGGCCGGACGGCAGTACTCGGCCAGCTCGACGCCCGCATCGCGTAGCTTCTTCAATTGCTCGCGCGACGCGCCCGATCCGCCGAGTGCGTCGATCAGCAGCCGCACCTTCACGCCCTGCGACACCTTGGAGCACAGCGCCTCGACGAATTGCCGCTCGACCTCGCCAGCGGTCCACACGAACGTTTCCAGGTGCACCGTGTGACGCGCCGCCTGGATATCCGCGATCATCGCCGGAAACAGCGCGCCATTCTGCAGCACCGAGCAGCGGTTGCCTTCGTACACCGCGCCGCCGGTCAGGCCCGCAAGCGCCTGAATGCTCTCGTGCAGGCAAGGAAGTTTATCGAGCTGCAGGTGCAGGTACGGCGTGCGCCGCCTGTGCGTGAGCATGAAGCTCAACATCGCGATCACCGCGCCCGCAAGCATCCAACCAAGTATTGCCATCCCCATATACGAAGCGCGGCGCACCGCTGTTCCCCTACCGGGTGTAGGTACGCAACAACGGTCCGTTCAGGTGCGTTGCGAGAAGATGATCACCGACCTCTGGTACAAGAACGCGATCATCTACAGCCTCGACCTCGAAACGTTCATGGACGGGAACGGCGACGGTTGCGGCGACTTCCACGGGTTGATGCAGCGCCTGGACTACCTGGACTCGCTCGGCGTCGACCTCATCTGGCTCGCGCCGTTCCAGCCCTCGCCGAATCGCGACAACGGCTACGACATCTCCGACTTCTACGGCGTCGATCCGCGCCACGGCTCGAGCGGCGAGTTCGTCGAGTTCATGAACCACGCGAACAAGCGCGGTATCGGCGTGATCATCGATCTGGTCGTCAATCACACCTCCGACCGGCACCCGTGGTTCCAGGCGGCGCGCAGCGATCCGCGCTCGCCGCTGCGCGACTGGTACGTCTGGTCGAAGAAGCGGCCGCCCGGCTGGAACAAGGGCATGGTGTTCCCCGGCGTGCAGAAATCGGTGTGGACGTTCGACAAGGCCGCGCGCGAGTACTACTACCACGTCTTCTACGACTTCCAGCCCGATCTCAACATGAACAACCCGGACGTGCGCGCCGAGATCATGCGCATCATGGGTTACTGGCTGCAGCTGGGCGTGGCGGGGTTCCGCGTCGATGCCGTGCCTTTCATCATCCAGGATCCGCCGCTGAAGAGCCGCAAGCGAGCCAAGCTCCACTTCGAATGGCTGGAGGAGATGCGCCGCTTCCTGCAGTGGCGCTCGCGCGATGCAATCCTGCTCGGCGAGGCGAACGTGCTGCCCCGGGACACCATGCGGTACTTCGGCGAGGACGGCTCGGGCATCCAGATGATGTTCAACTTCTTCGTCAACCAGCACCTGTTCTACGCGCTCGCTTCCGAGGACGCCGGGCCGCTCGCCGACGCGCTGCGCGCGACCGCGAAGATTCCCCATACATCGCAATGGGCTCAGTTCCTGCGCAATCACGACGAGCTCGATCTCGGCCGGCTGAACGAGAAGCAGCGGCAGGTCGTTTTCCAGCGCTTCGGTCCCGATCGCGCGATGCAGCTGTACGACCGCGGTCTGCGCCGCCGGCTGGCGCCGATGCTCGGCGATCGACGCAACATGGAGCTGGCTTACAGCATGCTGTTCGCGCTGCCCGGCACGCCGGTGATCCGCTACGGCGATGAAATCGGGATGGGCGAAAACCTCGCGCTACCCGAACGCGAAGCGGTGCGCACGCCCATGCAATGGAGCGCCGAGCGCAACGGCGGCTTCTCGCTCGCCGAGCGTCTGCCGAACCCGGTCATCAGCGAAGGCGTGTACGGCTGCGAGCAGGTCAACGTCGAGAAGCAACGGCGCGATCCGCAGTCGTTCCTCAACTGGCTGGTGCGGATGATTCGCCAGCGCAAGGAGACGCCCGAGATCGGCTGGGGTCAGTGCTCGGTGCTGCAGACCGGACACAAGAGCGTACTTGGCTTGATGTACGAGTGGCGCGGCAATCGCGTCGTACTGCTGCATAACTTTTCGCGCCAGCCGCTCGAAGTCGTGTTGCGAGTGAAAGGCGAGGGCGGCGATCTGCTGACGAACCTGCTCGTCGAGAGCGAAAGCCGCGCGCAGGGGAACGGCTCGCATCGTATCGCGATCGAAGAGTTCGGCTATCGCTGGTTCCGCGTCGGCGGCCTGGGCTATGCGCTGCAACGGCAGCCTGGGCGGCCGCGCGCGCAGAGCCCGATGTAACTGAGCTGCGCGGTTGCCTCAGCGGCCGGCGTGTTGCTCGTGACGCTTGCGAGTTGCAGCAGCTTTGCGAGCGGAAGCTGAGCGAGCCGCGGCCGGCCGCGAAGCGGATTTCTTGCCGCCGATCCGCCCGCCCTTGCGGGACGAAACTTTCGTGTCCGGCACGCCGCGCCCGGAGCCGCTCTTGTTGCCGCCACCCGTTTCCTTGTTTACGGTCGCCCACGCGCGACGCTCGGCCTCGTCTTCGGGTACGCCGCTAGCCTCGTAACCCTTTTCGATATGCCGGGCTTTACGCTTCTGCTTGTCCGTGTACTTCGATTTGTCACCGCGTGGCATGGCATTTCTCCTGGCGCGATAAGGAACTATTTCAACGGTTGAAACACACCGTCGTTCCAGGCGCGCACCTTTTGCAAATCCCGGAAATTCACCTGCATCGGTGCGCTGCGGTGGTGGAACTTCGCACGTCGTTGCGCTCTTTATGTGGCAGTCAAGCAGGAGTGATTGTCTTATGAAGCACATTGCACGTTGGGTACTGATTGCGACGATGGGCGCCGCCGCGGCGGCATGCAGCTCGACCGACGAGCAGGGTGGCACCGAACGCGCCGCTGCAAATGCCGGTCGCGTCGTCGACGACAGCGTGATCACCGGCAAGGTGAAGGCAGCGCTGGTCGCCGATCCGACGACGAAGGCTCACCAGATCTCGGTCGAGACCTTCAAGGGCGTGGTGCAGCTGAGCGGCTTCGTGGACAGCAGCGAAGCGAAGCAGCGTGCGAGCCAGGTGGCCGAGAACGTCGAAGGCGTCAGGGACGTCAAGAACGAGCTCGAGCTGCGCAGCCGCAATAACTGATCGAGTTCGGGGCGATAGAGGCCGGTGCGGGCGACTGCACCGGCCTTTTTTATTTGTCGAAAGCGGCCGAGGCCCTTTCGACGGAGCCGCCGGCAAAAGGCGCGACTTTTGCCGGCTCCTTTATTGGTCGAAAGTCGCCGAGACAGAGTGTCGCCCGTCAAAAGCCGTGGCTTTTGCCGCGCTCTTCACGCCGCCGCGTTCAGTGCGGCAGCCGCACTTCGCCGACCTTGTCCTTGTACTCGGCCTTGGGATCGCGGCCCATCAGCAGCTTGATCCCGGCGACCAGGCTGTGCTCGTTGAGCCACACCTGTCCCTGCTCGGGCTCGAAGCGCAACAGCTCCAGCTTCGGATCTTCCTTGCCGCCCTGGAACCAGGCCGCAACGAAACGATTCCACAATCGGTCGATCGTCGCGCGGTCATTGTCGCGAACCAGCTCGCCGTGCAGCGACGCAAACAACTCGTGCCCTTTGGACGCGAAATGCAGCACCGCGCGGTGCCGGTCACCCATCGCGCCGACCAGGTCCGTATCCTTTGCCGTGAAGAACCAGATCGGTCCACCTCGCTCGGACTCGTCGTCGAGCTGGGCAGTCATCGGCTGACTGTGGCCTTCGTCAATGTCTGACAGTGCCAGCATGACTGTCATGTCGGATTTCAGTGCCTTCCAGAGTTTCGTTCGCAACTGTACTTCGTCGGTCATCGTGCGCCTCCTCGTCGAATACAAATCGAACGAAGCGCGCGCTTGCTAGTTCCCGGCGAAGTCGGGCGGGTCGAGCAGCGGCACGATGCCGTTGGGATTCAGGGCGGGAAACGACCGATAGTAGTGACGCAGGATCTCGTCGTGGCGCACCGTCGCTGCGATGCCCGGGCGACGATACAGCTCGCGCGTGTAGCTCCACAGACGCGGCATCTCCGCGATCTCACGCGTGCACTTGAACAGACGGGCGTACACAGCGTCGAAGCGCACGAGTGTCGGAAACAATCGCCAGTCGCTTTCGACGGGCTCGTCGCCGAGCAGGAAGCTGCTCCTGGCAAGACGCTGCTCGATCTCATCGAGGGCTTCGAGCAGCTTGCGATGCGCGCGCTCGTAACCACTTGTGCAGTGGCCGTGCCGACGCTGTAAACCCCATCGTTGATACGCTTGCCAATCCACTCGTTGAGCGTGTCGATCTCGGCGCGCAGCGGCTCCGGATAGAGGGTGACGTCGGCTGCGCCGCCGACGCCGTCCCACGCCGATCCGAGCATTCTCATGATGTCGCCGGATTCGGTGGACACGATTCGACGCGTCTTGCGATCCCAAAGCACGGGAACGCTCACGCGACCGTCATAGCTCGCGTCGGTTGCCTCATACGCTTCGCGCAGCGTGCGGAAGTCGTTCAACGGATCCGCATACTCGCCGCTGCCGAACACCCAGCCATCCGGACCGCGCACGGGACTGAGCACCGACATCGAGACGACGTCGGTGAGCTGCTTGACGCAGCGAGCGAGAACAGTGCGCGCCGAATACGGGCAAGCGTGCGAGACGTACAAGTGATAGCGGCCACGCTCGGCGGGAAACGCGCTGCTCGCGTCCGGGGTAACGTGCTCTTGAAAGCCGTTGCGTTTGCGGGCAGGTTTGCTGGAGTCCATGTCGAGTACTCAGGTTCGTGCGCAAGCTTCGGAGTGCCGGACGCTGCGATTGTGCGCAAACTGGCGCCGCCAGAAAAGACAGAACAGGAATGGAGCCCGCATCGATGAAACTGTACGACTACCTGCCGTCGCAAAACGGCTTCAAGATCCGACACCTGCTGCAGCATCTCGATCAGCCGTACGAGCACGTGCCGGTTGCGATCTTCCAGGGCGAGTCGCGCACGCCGGAGTTCCTCGCCAAGAACCCCGTCGGTGCCATACCGGTGCTCGAGCCCGAGCCGGGCGTCTACATCGCCGAGTCCAACGCCATCCTGTGCTACCTGGCAGAGGGCACCGCGTACCTGCCTGCCGAGCGGCTGGCGCGTGCGCGCGTGATGCAGTGGCTATTTTTCGAGCAGTACTACGTCGAGCCGACGATCGGCACGCTGCGCTTCTGGGTGCTTGCGGGCAAGGTGCAGGCGAACGAGGTGTTGGCTGCCGCGAAGCGCAGCTCGGGCGAGCGGGCGCTGGATGCGCTCGAACGGCATTTGAGCAAGCATCCGTTCCTGGCGAACGACAGCTACTCGATCGCCGATATCGCAGTGTTCGCGTACAGCCATCTCGCCGCGGAAGCGACACTTCGATCTGGCGTCGCGACCGAACTTCGTGCGTTGGATGGAGCGTGTCAGAGCCCAGTCGGCCACGCTGCCGCCGGTCTACCCATACACGCCAGACGCTATGGGCTGACGCGCTTGAACGGATACTCGACGCGCCGGGGTTTGCCGTCGCGTCCGGGTCCTTCGATCGCCGCGAGCAGCGAGCCGTCGGGCTGACGCGTGTAGACGATCTTCTTCGGAAAGTCGTGTTCGGGATTCTCGAACACCGCTTCGCCGCCGCGGAGCGAAGTGAGCTTGAAGGTCGTCTCCGTCTGCTTGGACGGGCTGGCGACGTACACGATGTCGCCGTTGCGGCTCCTGGCGCAGCAGCGTGAACTCGTATTCGCGCACCTTGCCGGCCTGGACGTTGCGCGCCATGCCCATCATCAGCCCGCCCGAAGGGGCCATCCACTGCTCATCCACCAGCCGGTCGCCCTGTTCGATACGCCAGTGGCCGGCGAGCCATGCGAAGTCCTGCAACGTCGGTTTGGCGACCGGCGTCTGCGCATGAGCGACCAGAGTCAACAGCACGGCGGCGAGCGTGAACGGCAACCTGAGCATGATGCGTTCTCCTGTTTTCGCATACATAACAAGCCTCCTGTAAGCATTGCAACTGCAAAGACTCGGTCGAGCCGTCAGCGACCAACGAGCGAATGCCTGCCTACATATATATTTAGATTCACCGACCGCGCGGCGTTAGGATGTGATCGCTCGCTAAGAACGCGAACCAAGGGAAGGGCGACCGGGGCCAGGTCCATGATCATCGCGGACGTGCTGCTGTTCGTGCGCATCGCCGAGACGCTGAGTTTCAAGGATGCTGCGAAACACTTGGGCATCTCGCGCTCACAAGCGAGCAAGCGAGTCGCGGCACTCGAAGAGGAGCTCGGCACCACGCTCATCTACCGCAGCCCGCGCAGCATCAGTCTCACCAGCGCCGGCGAAACTCTGTTCGCACATTACCGCCGCATCTTCGACATGATGGAAGAGGCGCGGCTCGCCGTCGAACACTTGAGCAGCGCGCCGATCGGGCGCTTGCGCTTCAGTATGCCGACGTGTCTCGGCTCCGGGCTGCTGCCGAAGCTGTACACCGAGTTTCTGCCGCGCTATCCGGGCGTCGTGCTCGACGCGCACACGTCCGAGGCGTGCGTCGACATCGTCGCTGGCGGCTACGACGTTGCGATTCGCGTCTCTCAGCGGCTGACGGATTCGACGCTGACGGCGCGCAGGCTCGCGACTTCACCGATGGTGCTCGCAGCCGCACCGTCGTATCTGCAGGAGCGCGGCACGCCATCGCATCCGACGAAGTTGGCGCAGCATCGATGCCTCGGATTGCAGCGGCCGAAGCAGCCGAACGCCAGTTGGTGCTTCCGTACCGCGAGCGAGCGGTTCAGCGTGCCGATCGATTTCTGGGCCGTGTCGGATACCAACCTGGCGCTGGTGCGCGCGGCCTGCAGCGGGCTCGGGTTCGTCTATCTGCCGCTCGGCGTCATCGCGGACAAGCTGCAGCGGCGGCGCGCTGCAGGTCGTGTTACCCGAGTTCTCCCGGGGAATGGAAGCGGGCATCTACGCCGTGCATGCCGGCCGCGTACCGACCAGGAACGCGGCGGTGTTCATCGATTTCGTGCGCGATCAGCTGCTGACGTTCGACGGCATCGAGGGCGCTCGGCGCTCGTGCAAGCCGGAACCCTTCATGACTCGACCGCTGGCGGCTTCCAGCGAAATGGAAATACCTTATCCGGTACGTGCCGGCGGTCATTGATCTTGCGGATCGCACGCACCAGTTCGAGCGGCGACGCCGTCTGCGTCGTGCGAATCTTCACGCCGCAGCGATTCACACTCTGAACTGCAGCGTCGAGCAGCCCGAGCACCTGGTTGTCGGGATCGTTCGTGGCGAGCACGTCGCGGCTCACGAGCGAGTCCCACGCTTCGAACACCTGATGAGTGCGCAGATATTCGGCTTCGCTCAGCTCGATGCGCATCATCGTTTCGTCGGCGCGCTTGCTCTCGCGCGCGAAGGCGTGCATCAGCTCTTCCGGCACTCGCCCGAAGCGCGCGGCGGTGCCTTGCTTGGTCGCGCCGAGTGCCTCGTACGTCGCTTTCTGACCGTCGAGCGTCGTCCACATGACGAAGGTCGCGGCCGCGTCTCGTGCGGCGAAGGTGAGAAAGTAGCGATGCGTCTGCACCCGCGACCACGCCGACTGATCGCCCGCTTCCGAGTCGCTGCGGCGGCTCGAGAAAGTCTCGTCGGTGTGACTCGTGATCTGCCAGCTGCTGCTGCCGGTGGGGAACAGGTCGTTGCCGCGCCGGGTCTGGAACTCGATGCGTTTCGGATCGCGGCGAGGTACGAGCTGGTAGCGCACCTGCGCGATGGTGTCGAAGTCCTCGGGACGCCCGGCGCCCGTCACCGTGACGACGTTGGCCCAGCCGTCCGTGCCGAAAGTCACCAGCATCGGCTGCGACTCGTTGGTGTTGACCAGCCGCCAGGTACCGATGACTTCAACCGGACACGCAAATGCAGGCGCGCACGCGGCGGCGAGCAGGGCCGCCGCCGCGTAGTGGGTACAAACCGACGCGCGCGTCACGCGCCGACGAGCGTCCACGTCGTATTCGCCCCGTCGGTATCGCGCGGGTACCTCTCGCCCTTCCTCAGGAACACGATCACCCTCGCGTTGCGGGCAGAGCGATACGGTCCAGCTGCCTGGCAGGTGGAGCCGGTGGCGCCGCTTGCCGCGATCGGTCTTGCTGTTTCGGACATGATGGTCACTCCTCGATGTTGTTGCGATCCGGGACATGCAGGGCGGCATTGAGCCGCGCCAGCTCCCGGAAATACTCATAGGGAATGCGCGAAGCCGTGTTGTGCTCGGAGATGTCGTCCTCCAGCCCCCAGTCGAGCTCATAGCCGTCGATCGTGTCCTTGCAGCGGTTGAGCTCGTCCGTCGCCTGCTTGACCAGCAGGACGTTGTCCAGGGCGATCTCGGGGTAGAGCAGCGCGTTCTCGCGAACGCGCCGCTCCCACGATTGCAGCACCTGGAGAGCACGGTCGTACTGCGGCTTGCTGATCGACAGCCGCAGCAGCACGTCCGCAGGCTTGCGCTTCTCGCTCACGAACCGCTCGTACACGTTGGTCGGCACCGGTCCGAACACCGGCTGCTTGCGCTCACCGGCATAGATGCCGAACGCACCGACGTCCGTCTCGTCCGCGGCAGTCCTCTGCAGCATTACGAACGTCGGTCCACTGCGGTCGTAGAACACGTCCGTCTGCCCGGCCAGGATCATGTAGTACTGCTGCGTGTCCGTGCGGCTCCAGCGCTCCTCTTGATCGCACACGTTTGCGGCGAGCAGGAGCGTCGGTGCGTTCGCGAGCACCAGCGCCACGAGCCCGGCGGCCAGGCCGAACCTTCCGATATTGCAACGTCTCATACGCGCCTCGCTTTCAGACGATCTTGCGGTAGCCATACAGCTCGCGCTCCTTGTCGATCGCGCGCTGCAGCTTGCGGTTGTCCTCCAGCCGCTGCTCGAACGACTTCGGCGGATCGGCCCACGAAATGTGCTGCAGCACCGTCATCTTGCTCGCCAGCGGCGCGACGTGCGTCCAGCGGTTGATCGTGTCGTTGATGATCCGCAGCTTGCCGGTGTGCGTGTCCCGGTCCAGGTCGAGCTTGATGTGGTTGTGCCGGAACAGCGCGAAGCGCAGCGTATCGATGTCGTACGCGTCGCCCGTCAGGAATGTCCAGCCGGGCAGCAGCGCGCCATGCATGCGCGCGAATTCCTTGAGCGCGGCCGGATCGTCCACTTCGGGTTTCAGCGTGATCGAATACATGAACAGGTCGCGCCCCATGCGTGCCCCCAGCGCCTGGTGGATCTCGACCAGGCGGCTGGTGATCGCGGGACAGTACCCGTCGCAGCTGGCGTACATCATGTTGATGACGACTTGTCTGCCTTTGACGAGGTCCTCGTAGAAGCGGACCTCGTTGCCATCGTGCGTGCGCAACGGCACGTTGGGGATCAGGTCCGCACCATTGCAGACCTGTGCACTTGCCGGCGAGGCGCCGATGCCGGCGAAGCTGGCGAACAGTTCGCGCCTCTTGATTGGAGTAGCCATTAGACGAACCTCCCGAGCTGGTTGGGCCCGTACTGGGGCGGCAGGCCGGCGAGCATGCGACGCTCATCGATTTCCATGCGCCTGCGCGTGAGCTCTTCAACGGAGTCCACGATGTCCCAGCGCGCCATCATGAAATCGTCCTCGTGATTCATGTTGTGGCAGTGGATCAGGTAGCGTCCGACGAAGTCGCGGAAGCGCATGCGCAGGACGACGCGATGCTGCGCCGGCAGCGGGTAGACGTCGCGGCGGCCGAGCTCCTCGGGCAACAGCGGCACGTTCTGGAACACGTCCGGATTCTGGCTCACGCGCACCCGGCGCGACATGATGCGGCCTTCCTCGAAGTGGATGTGCACGGGGTGCAGCCAGTTGCCGGCTGCCACGTCGTTCGCCAGCGTCCACTCCTCGGAGCTACCCTTGAGCACCACGTGGTCGACACGGTTGTGATCGAACGGCAGGCCGTTGATCAGGAACGTGCCGCTCACCAGCGTGAAGTTCCACTGGAAAGTGTCGTCGGGCACGATCGCATCCGGCATCGTGGTCAGCACTGCCGGAATTGCCGGTGTGTCAGCCGGGAACCACGGCTCGCGGTTCACCACGTCGAAGCGCATCACCACGTTGCCGATCGGCGTGCCCGTCGCGGGATCGGGCAGTACGTGGCCGACGTTCTGCGCAGCGTTATCGCGCAGGTAGACAAAACTGCCGGCGGGGACCTGCGAGAAGTCGACGATCACGTCGAAGCGGCTCGCGACGAACACGTCGAGTGTGCGGTCGGCCAGCACGGCCGGGTTAGTCAGGAAGTTTGCATCGACCGCGACGATCGTCATCGGCACGTTCGCGCCGTCGCTGGAGCGCACGAAGCGCAGGTTCCAGGTCTTGGTCGGTCCGGTGGCGAGGATGCGGAAGCGATACTTGCGCCGGCGCACCGTCATCTTCGGCTGGATCTTGCCGTTGACGATCCACTTGTCGCCGACGTTCGGCGGCGGCTGGCCGACGACCTGGAAGATCTCGTTGCGGCCGTTTGCGGTTGCGCAGAAGCGCTTGTCGGCGAGGATCAGCGGAATGTCCGTGACGCCGTAGTAGCCCGGCAGGCGCAGCGAGCCGGCTGTCGCGAGCTCGTGCCCCGGGTCCGTGTTGTCGTACACGATGTACATGCCGTTCAGGCCGAGATAGTTGTTCTGCGCCGTGAACGCTGCGCGATGGTCGTGGAACCAGAAAGTGTGCATCGCCTCGCGCGGATCGCCGATGCCACCGAATTCGTCGATGCCGGCGTACGCGTTGGCGTAGTGGTTGTCTTTGAAGAAGCCCGTTGAGAAGAAGTCCTGCGCGAAGCCATCGCTCGCCGACGCGGTGTGGCCGTTGTGCAGGTGAACCGTGATCTCGTTGACGCCGAACGTCGTGTTGGGCGGCGTCGGCGGCAGATTGTTCACGAAGCGGATCAGCGACGACACACCGTAGAAGTTCAGCGGTGTCGGCGCCGGATAGCGGCCGTTGAACGTCCACATGTAGGACGGCGACAGTTCGGCGTGAAACTGATGCAACGATGGTGCCGCGGCCATGCGGTAGTGAACCAGCGGGAAGAACTGCTCCCAGCGCTGGTGCGGATCGCGCGCTGCTTCGTTGGCAGCCTCGTTCGCCGCCTTGGTCGGGAACGGGTTCAGGACCTGCGGCAATGCTGGCAGCGGCACGGGCAGCGTATCCAGGAACGGCTGTGTCGCCGGGCTCGCAGGTGCCACCGTGCCACACAGCACCGGCTGCGCGGGTGGCGGCGGCGCGCCTTGTGCGAGTACCAGCGAGTTCTTCGATGTCAGGACGGCCGCTGCGCCAAGCAGCGCTCCCGTCTTGAGCACCGTTCTTCGGTCCAGTCCATCCTGCGCGCCCGGTTCTTCGGAAGGCGTCTGGCCTTCCTTGGGCTCGCGAGTCGAATCTTCGGTGCGCATATCCCCAAACCTCCGTTATTGGTCCGACGTTGGAAGGTTCCGCGCTCAGACGAGTGGGCGCGCGAGGATGCTAGGCAGAGGAGGCGGGCGCTGAGAACGCGGTGCGCGCGCAACTCAGAGTTTCATGAGCAGCGTTTGGCTGCAGCGCGAGCAACCGCGCGGCGCGCAGCCGCGATTCTCCGGAGGCAACTCAGAGTTTCGCGGGAACCGTGAGGGCGCGCGCTGTAGGTCGGGCTTAGCCCGACTTCTTTTGCCTGTGGGTCAGGCTTCAGCCTGACAAGGTTCTAACGCTGCTCACAAAAGCGCGCCGATCTGCCTTTCGAGCTGCGCCCTGCTCACCACCCCGACGTGTCGCACGCAGACTTTGCCGTCGCGCGCGACCAGCACCGAAGTCGGAAAGCCGATGAACGGCCCGAACGCCTTGCTGAGATCCTCGCGACCGGCGCCGATGAGCACGGGATAGTTCATTTTCATCTCGCGCGCGAACGGCTTGATGGCGCGAATCTCCGAGTCGACCGAAACGCCGAGCACGACGAACCCGCGCTTCTTGTAGTCGCGGTAGAGCGCGGTGAGCGCAGGAATCTCGCGCTTGCAGGGCACGCACCACGTCGCCCAGAAGTTCAGCAATACCACCTGACCCTGGTACTGGCTCAGGCGCACATCCTTGCCCGCGATGTCTTTGACCGTGAAGTCGAGGTTCGCCTTGCGACGTGAGACGTTGCAGACGTCGTCGGCGGCGTGCGCGCCAGGAGCGAGCGCTGCCAACAGCGCCGCGAGCACGAACAGCGCGGATTTCTGTCGCAAGCAAATCATGCGGGTACTTTGAGCCAGTCCCGCAAGTCTTCGCAAGGTCTCACCGCTTCGGGGCGGAGCGCACTGCGTCATCTCCGCCGAGGCCGGAAGCCTTCGCCACCTCCGCGATGCGCGCGCTTGCACATTGGAAACCAGTCTACGCCCGGGCGGGCGGTGCGCCTTCGTCGACCGTCAACGTGAATACGTCGGGCCGGGCGTAGTGGCCGATGACGTCGAGATCGTAGCGGCCGCGCACGACATCGTCGCGATCGATCGTCGCCAGCAGAAGTTCTTCGCGGTTGTAGACGGGGCCGGCGAGCACTTCGCCCAGCGGCGACACGATGACGCTGCCGCCGCGGATCAGCGGGCGATCGAGCGGCCAGTCCGGTACGGCCGATCCTGGCGGCGGCTGATACTGGCACGCGCTGACGACGAACAAGCGGCCCTCGTACGCGATGTGCCGCATGCTCGTTTGCCAGATGTCGCGCTCGTCGACCGTCGGTGCGCACCAGATGTCGAGACCTTTCGCATACATCGCCGTGCGCAGCAGCGGCATGTAGTTCTCCCAGCAGATCGCTGCGCCGACACGGCCCGCAGCAGTCTGCATCGAAAACAGCGTCGAGCCGTCACCCTGGCCCCAGATCAAACGCTCCATTGCAGTGGGCACGAGCTTGCGATGCTTGCCCACGAGCTGGCCGCCCGATGAGAAGAACAGCGCCGTGCAGTAGAGAGTCGTGGTGTTGCGCTCGATCACACCGACGACCATGGCAGCGCCGGTGTTGCGGGCGAGCTCGCCGAGCGCTTCGGTTTGCGGGCCGGGCACTTCGATCGCTTCGCGCCAGTACTTCAGGAACGCGTCGCGTCCTTCCGGCGTGCGATAGCCGACACGTGCGCCGAAATCCGCGCCCTTCGGGTAGCCGCCGAGCAGCGCCTCCGGCATTACGACGAGTTGCGCACCGGCGTTACGAATCGCGCTTGCATGGCTGAGGATGCGATCGAGTGTGGCAGCGGTGCCGTCGGGCTGCGAGCCGAGCTGCAGTGCGGCGATGGTGGCGGTGCGCATGGTGACGCGCAGTGTACTCCTTCACTGCACGAGTCGATGCGGCGGACTCTGGAGGGCTGCTGAGCTCTCTATCTGTGCGCGGTGTTTCCCGGTTAGATGCACCAGCAGTCCGATGATGCCCATCGCCCACACGATCACCGGGCTCGAAGGCAGGTCGGTGACCACCGACGCGGCGAGTCCCGCGATGTAGCTGCCGAACGCGAGCGCGTACCCGATTGCGAGTTGTCGGTTGGCGTGCATGCCGGTAGGTGGCAACCGCCGGCACGATGAGGCTCGTGAATACCAGGTAGACGCCGACGAGCTGCACGGAAGCGGTGACGACCACTGCGAACAGGACGTAGAAGCCGATGCGACCGATCTTCTCGCGCCAGCGGAACCAGATGACGGCGAAGATCGCCGTCAGCACGGCAGTGCGGACGAGCTGATCGGTCGAGACCCACAGGATCTGGCCCGCGAGCAGATCCTTCAGATTCTCGCCGCCGTGCGGATCGTTCGCGAGCAGCAGGATCTGCGCGGTGGATGCGAGCACGAACAGGATGCCGATCAGCGCCTCCTGCACTTCCGGTCGCTTGCGTTCCGTCCAGGTCAGCAGCAACGCGCCGGCAAGTGCCGCTGCGCCGGCCGCAGCCTGCGCGCCCCAGCCTTCGATCGGCAGGCCGAAGCTGCTGGCCGCGATCACGCCGAGGCCGGCGACCTGCGCGATGGCCAGGTCGATGAACACGATGCCGCGCGCCAGCACCTGCTGTCCGAGCGGCACATGCGAGATCATCACGAGCAGGCCGGCGATCAACGCCGGCCACAGAATGCTCAGGTCGGTCGTGAAAACGCTCATTTCAGCACTGCCAGCAATCGGTTGATCGTGTCGTCGAACAATCCGAACAGATCTTTCGCTTCGGGCGTGCCGCCAACGGAGAACGGCAGCACGACGGTCGGCGCCTGAACACGCTCGGACAGCCACTTCGCCGCCTTCGGATCGTTGTACGCGTTCAGCATGATCACGCGCGGCGGTGTCGCCTTGAGTTTCGTCACGAGCTGGCCGAGATAGCCCGCGGTCGGCGGCATGCCGGGCTTCGGTTCGATCGCGGCGATCTGCTTCAGGCCGAGCCAGCGGCACAGATACGCCTGATCGCGATGCATGACGACGACCGGCGTGCCCTTGAGCGGCGCTGCCTGAGCTTCCCAGCGCTGAGTCGCCGCCTGCCAGCGCGTATCGAAGTCCTTGCGCGCGCTGCTGGTAGTACTGGGCGTGCGCTGCCGTCGAGCTGGGACAAGCCGCTCGGTGAGCGCCTTCGCGACGCGCGCGATGTTGTGAGGATCGAGCTGGACGTGCGGATTGCCCTGCGGATGGATGTCGCCGAGCGAGCGGTCGAAGCTGCTCCGGCTTTTCGGCGAGAGTCAGCACGGAGCTCGCTTCGAAATAGCCGGGATTGCCCGGCTGGATGCGGCGATTGCCGGACTCCTGGATCAGCACCGGCAGCCAGCCGATCTCCAGCTCCGCGCCCGTTGCGACGACGAGATCCGCCGTGCGTGCGCGCGCGACCAGGCTCGGCTTGGCATCGACGCGATGCACGTCCTGCAGCGCGCTGGTTGCAACGTAGACGTTGACCTGTTCGCCACCGATCTCGTTGACGAGCGCGCCCCAATCGGCCGTCGTCGCGAGCACCTTGAGCGCGGCGTGCGCAGGCAGCGCCGCCGCGAGAATGAGCAGCGCCACGGCGCTGCGAATGTAACGAAACATGATTGCGGCTCCTCGGTATCAGTACTTGTGCGCGCCGTGCGCGCCGATGCCGTAGATGTATTGCAGGCGGAACACGCGATCGCGATCGTCCTCGCCGCGCGCGTCGTCCCAGTCGTACTGGGCGCGCAGCCGGGAGAACTCGCTCGGATTCCAGTCGAGCATGATCGAGATGCGATCCGGATCCGCCGGCAACAGCGTCGGGAATGCCGTGAGCGGCAACTCGCCCGAATCGACCAGGTCGATGCGCGGTGTGCCCGAGTCGAGCACGTCGTAACGCAGGCCCGCGCGCCAGCGAGGCAGGAACTGATACACGCCTTGCAGATACCAGCCCGACTGCGAGCTGCGATAACCGTCGGTGAGGTTGGAGCCTTCGGTGTTGAACGTGAGCATCCCGCTTTCGCGACGGCGCATGTACTCGCCCTGCAGCTTGAGCTGACGCCGGTTCGGGTCGCCGAGCGGCGTCCACTTCAGGACTGCATCCACGACCCAGGTGCGCGACTCGCCCGTGAACGAATCGATCACCGGCAGATCGAACTCGTCGACGTTCTCGAACGTGCGATCCTCGGCGCGCTGGTCGAGGTATGCGGCTCCTGCGCGCCAGCTGGTGGCATCGTCGATGTCGCCACCGACGTGCGCGAACAGCGTGGCGCCGTTGAAGCCGTTGCGATTGCGCCGGGTCGCCGGGAAACCGCTGCCGTTGCCGGTCTCGGCGCCGAGCTCGACGAACAGCTCGGTGGGCGCGAGCCACTTCACTTGCAGGCCTTCCTGCCTGAACTGCCCGCCGAAGAACGCCTGATAAGCAAGCGGCTGATCGGCGAAGTCCCAGGCGTGCGCGTGCACCTCGTTGAGGTAGCCGAAGCCGGAGAAGAAGCGTCCGCCCTTCGCCGTGAACCCGCTCGGCAGTGCAAGCGTGCGGAAGAAGGCTTCCTCGACCTCGACTTCGTTCTCCGGCGTCAGCGCCGCGGTCATCTGCGCCGAGAAGTACGGATCGACGTTCGCGCTCAGCGTCAGCTCGGACTCGCCGAGATTGAAGCTGCGCTCGCCGGGTCCGAGCTCACCGCCGCTCGGCATGAAGCCGGCGATGCCCCAGGTTTCCGGATCCTGCGAAGCATTGGTGTAGCTGCCGGCGAGAATCAGCGACATCGCCGGATTGAAGGCAGTCGCGCGATTGCCTGATTGGCCAGGTACGGCCGTCGGTTGCGAGGCTGGCGTCGGTTCGGACAATCCGGCGACCGGCGCGGACTCGAGCTGCGTGAGGCGCTGTTCGAGCGCATCGACGCGAGTCTGATATTCGTTCTTCAGTGCCTGCAGCTCGGCGCGCAGGCTCGCAACGTCGTCGGCTGCCTGGCTGAACGCAGGCAGAGTCGTCCCCGCAAGCGCCAGTAGCGCCGCCAGGGCTTTACAAATCGTCATGGAATTTCCTCCGGATGAGCAAAATGAACATGCACGGCGCGAGCGCCGTCATGCGATCACTTGTTCACAGGAGGTGCGGAGGTGCGCGCGAGCGAAACGCCGGATGGGGGAGGCGATGGACCGTGGAGTCGATCGAGGTCGAAGCGACGCGCTGCGCGTGCGGCTGATAAGGCACGCGGATGCAGAGCGAGCCACTCGACATGCTGAGCAGCGGCGCCGACGAAGCGCATTGGCCGCAGAGCTGGGTCGTGGTGCCGGGGAGGCCGTCCGGATCGGACTTGAGGTGCGAGTAGGCGTGCACCTGCATGCCGAGCTGGGCCAAGAGCAACACCAGCGACAGCAGATGAACGATCAGGCGGCGATGACTTCTGAACAGAACCCGTACCCTCCGGCAGGGCCAAGTATCCGCCGACTGCGCGTTACCCACAATGGGATCGAGCGCCCGTCACGATTCGCCACGATTCATCGTAACTCTGCAATGCAGAGTACTTGACACGGCATGGCTAGCGGCCGTAGCGTCGCCACGTGGGCAGGCCCCGGAAGAAGCAGATGGATTCCGCCAATACGGTTCAGCTCGACTCGCACGCTGTTGCGACGCTGCGCTACATCCGGGCGTCGATGGAATCCGCCGCGTCGCTGGCAGTGCCTGGCTCGAGCGGCATCGCATCCGGGATCGTCGGGGTGCTCGCTGCAGTCGTTTCCTCCATTCCGGCCTTGCGACCGCATTGGTTGATCGTCTGGCTGGTCGGCGCGGCTATCGCTGCCGTCGCGGGCGGAGCGCTGCTGTTCAGGCAGGCGCCGATTCGCAGATTCGCCATTGCTCTGGTGCCGTCGCTGTTCGCCGGCGCCGTCATGACGGTTGTCCTCTGGTCGAGCGGCAACCTGCGCGCGATTCCGGGCACGTGGTTGCTCCTCTACGGTTGCGGGCTCATTGCGGCCAGCACCGCCACAGCGCGAACGATCGGCATTCTCGGCGGCGCTTTCGTGGTCGCCGGCCTGGTTGCACTGGTGCTACCCGACAGCTTGCAGATCGCAATGCTCGGTGCCGGGTTCGGCGGACTGCACATTCTCTTTGGCTACCTGACGCGAAGGGCAGGGCATGGCGGCGAAGGCTGAGTCACGCAAGGTATCGGCGCCGAAGCGCAAGCGGCCGAGATTGACCGCAGTGCCTGGTGCAGCGGGCACCGGCGCGGACGATGCGAAATTCGATCGGCTGATCTACGAGCGCGTGCGCCTCGGCATCATGAGCGCCCTGGCGGTGCGCGAGGAGCTCACGTTCACCGAGCTCAAGGCACTGTTCGACGTCAGCGACGGCAACCTCAGTGCGCACGCGCGCAAGCTCGAGGAAGCGAATTATCTGACGTGCACGAAGTCGTTCGAGGATCGTCGGCCGCGGTCGGTTTATCGGATTACGACGGTTGGTCGCAACGCGCTGCATCGCTACCTCGACCATGTCGAGGCGGTGATCAAGGCGACGCGGAAAGCCTGAAGGTTCTTTCGCCTCTTTTTTATCCTAAAGCTTTGTAATGCAGAGTACTCTCCAATGCATATCGCAATCATCATGGACGGCAACGGCCGCTGGGCGCTGCGCCAGCGTCGGCCGCGCACGCTAGGTCATCGCGCGGGCGCGGATGCGGTCAACCGGATCGTCGAAGCGGCGGCGCGGCGGCGGGTCGGCACGCTGACGCTGTACGCATTCTCGGCTGCGAACTGGCAGCGCCCGCTGGATGAAGTCAGCGGCCTGTTCGCGCTGTTCAGACACCATCTGCAGACACAGACGCGGCGTTGCCTCGAGCAGTCGATCCGCATCAACGTCGATCGGCCGTCGCGACCGCCTGGGTGCGGAGCTGCTCGAATTGATCGAGCGCAGCGAGCGCGCCACCGCACACTGCACCGGCATGCGTCTGCGCATCGCCGTGGACTATTCGGCGCAGCACAGCCTCATCGAAGTGTGTCGTCGTTTGCGATCGGAAGACGGCATCGACCGTTCGCGTTTCGCCGAGACGCTCGCCGCAGTCGATCACGTCGCATTGCCCGCACCGGAAGTCGACTTGCTGATCCGCACCGGTGGCGAGAAGCGCCTCAGCGATTTCCTGCTCTGGGAGTGCGCATACGCCGAGCTGCATTTCGTCGACTGCCTGTGGCCGGACTTCGACGAGCGCGCCTTCGACGAGGCGCTGCAGGAGTACGCGCGTCGCGACCGCAGATTCGGCGCCATCGATGCGAGTCGTTATGGATGAGCTGAGACGTTCGCCGACCCTGCCGAAGGACATGGCGATCGCACCGTCGCTCGGTCCGATCCGCTCCGGCCGCGCTGTGCAGCCGCGCACGGCTCTGCTCGTGAATCCGTTCTACGCGAAGGACCCGCGCGCCAGTTTCGGCAAGCACGTCCTCACACCGACGCTGGCGCTGACGAGCATCGCGGGCGCGACGCCGCCTCACTGGGACGTTCGCTATTGGGACGAGAACCTGCTGCAGGGGCCGCCGCCGATCGATCCGCTGCCTCATGTGGTCGGTATCAGCGTGCATCTCACGTTCGCGCGGCGGGCGTACGAGCTGGCCGCGTGGTATCGCGCTCACGGCTCGATCGTGATCCTCGGCGGATTGCACGTGCTGTCGTGCCCGGAAGAGGCGCTCGAGCATGCAGATGCGATCGCGATCGGCGACGGCGTGCAGTTGTGGCCGTCAATACTGAGCGACATCGAACACGGCACGCTGCAGCGACGCTACGCCGCGGACTACTCGCGCCCTTATGCGCTCGATCCGCCGCCGCGCCGCGCGATTCTTGCCGCGCGAGTCGTTCCTGACGACGACCAGCGTGATCGCGACGCGCGGTTGTCACAACCGCTGCGGCTTCTGCTACCTGTCGACGGACGGCCTGCACATGCCGTATCGGATGCGCGAGGTGCAGCAGGTCGTCGATGAGATCGCCGCCGATGGACAACCGTACGTCGTGTTCGTCGACAACAATCTCGGCTCGCGTCCCGCATATCTGCGCAAGCTCTGCGAGGCGTTGCGGCCGTTGGGAATCATCTGGAGCGCCGCGGTCACCATCGACGTGACCGACGACCCGACGCTGGTGCGCGACATGGCGCGTGCAGGCTGCACCGGCGTATTCGTCGGCTTCGAATCGTTGAACGAGGGCAACCTCACCGACGCGCGCAAGCGCACGCCGGCGCCGGTGGACTACGCGCGCCGCGTCGAGCTGCTCCATCGCTATGGAATCCAGGTCAACGGCAGTTTCGTGCTCGGCTTCGATCACGACGGTCCCGACGTATTCGCGCGCACCGTCGAGTGGATCGAGGACAACCGCCTGGAATGCGCCACCTTCCACATCCTGACGCCGTACCCGGGCACGCCGCTGTTTCGCCAGCTCGACACGCAAGGTCGCATCCTGCATCGGGATTGGGACAAGTACGACACCGCGCACGTCGTGTTCCAGCCGAAGCACATGAGCTGCGACGAGCTCGATCGCGGCTATGCGTGGTGCTACGACCGCCTGTTCTCGCACTCGTCGATCTGGAAGCGGCGGCCGAGCGACAGCAGGGCAGTGCTCGCCTATCTCGCGATGAGCTACCTCTACAAGAGATCGAACCGCTTCTGGCGCCTGCTGATCCGCCATCGACTCACCGCGGCGGTCTGGCGGCCGCTGATCGAGCACTCGCGTCAGCGGCATCTGAAATTGCGGCCACAGCCTCGAAACGCTCGGTGCAGCCGATGAAGCGGCAGCACGAGCCAGCCAATGTGTCAGCGCAGGAGTGTAGCGACATGGAAACTTCTTCCGCGAAACCCTATGCAGGCAAGCGCACGCTCGATCTGCTCGTGGCGGGCACTGCCTGCGCGGCGTTTGCGCCGCTCGTAGCCGGAATCGCCGTCGCGGCGTGGCTGGAAGACAGTGGCTCACCGCTGTTCGCGCAACCGCGCGTAGGGCGGCAACGAAGTCCGTTCACCATCTTCAAGCTCCGCAGCATGCGCGAGCAGCGCGTGACGCGAGTCGGCCGGTGGCTGCGTCGCACCGGCATCGACGAGTTGCCGCAGTTCGTCAACGTGTTGCGCGGTGAAATGAGCGTCGTCGGCCCGCGACCGCTTACACAGCAGGACGTCGAGCGGCTCGGCTGGCACGAGCCGCCGCATGACTGGCGATTCTCCGTGAATCCAGGCATCACCGGCCTGTCGCAGCTCATGGCAGCACCGGCATCGCGCTCGACGCGGCGGCTGGATCGGTTGTACCTGGAGCGCCAGAGTCTGCTGCTCGACTTGCGGCTGATAGCGCTGACGTTCGCAGTGAACCTGGCGGGCAAGCGCCACGTGCGGCGCTGGCTGAAGGTCGCCGAATCGCGGGTGACGAACGGCCAGTCGTGAGACGCCGGCTCTTACTTTGGTGCGTGGCCGGCCGGGACCGATTGACTCGACAATGATCCCCGGATCATTCCGGGGACCTTTTGGTGCGCTATATATATGTATGCGGTTTGCTGGCGGCTGCGGCCGCCGCACAGGCCGGTGAGTACCGGCCGCCGCGCTTGACCGACGGCCAGGTCGATCTGCAGGGCGTGTGGTCGCACAGGAACATCACGCCGCTCGAGCGACCGGAGCAATTCAAGTCTCTCGCCATCACGCGCGAAGAAGCCGCGGCGCTGCAGGCGCGGATCCTGGCGAAGAGCGAGGATCTTTCCAGGCCCGCGGAGCCCTCGGTCTATTTCTGGGATCGCGGCGTCGAGGCGGTGCGCGGCGAGTATCGCAGCTCGATCATCGTCGAGCCGGCGGACGGCAAGATTCCGGGGACCGAGCGTTTCAAGACGCGTGCGAAGGCAGTCGGCGCGGCGGTGCTGACCGCATTCGACGGTCCCGAAGCGCGCCCCGGTTCGGAGCGTTGCCTTTCCGCCATCAGTGCAGCGCCGCCGGTAACAGTCGTGCCGGCTTCCGATCTGCGACAGATCGTGCAGACGCCCACTGCAATCGTCATCGCGTCCGAGGAGCTGCACGAAGCTCGTGTGGTTCGCATGAATGCGAAGCACACGCCGGCTGCGGTAACGTCGTGGCTGGGCGATGCGATCGGCTGGTGGGAAGGCGAGACGCTGGTGATCGAAACGAAGTACTTCGCGCCGACCAGCGGCGAGCGTGCGGGGCCCGCTCATGTGTTCCTCGTAGGGCCTGACACCACGGTCACCGAGCGCATCACGCGCATTTCGGCCGACGAGCTCAGCTATGTGTTCACGGTGGAGGATCCGACGTATTACACGCGGCCCTGGAAAGGCGAGACGCGCTTCGGTCGCTCCGACGAACCGATCCTCGAATACGCATGCCACGAAGGTAACTACTCGCTGACGTATGCGCTGATGGGCGGTCGCGCAACCGACCCGGTGACGGTCGCAAAGAAGTAACGATCGGCCTAACATGTTTGTGTGATGCGCGGCAGGCGCCGTCGAGCGATGCTGCACGTCGCCAGCAGCTGCTGGTGGTCCCCAAGCCTTGCCTCCTCCGCGGCCAGCGGAGGAGGCTCTTTCCAGGGAGGACGCATGACCAAGCTCGTAACCGCCGCCTGCGTGGCCGTCTCTATTCTCGCCGCGCCGCTCGCTATTCCTCAGGAGCAGGGCCATCGACACGATGGCGACGCGCTCGGCGAGGTGAACTTTCCAGTCTCCTGCAATGACCAGGCGCAGTCGCGGTTCAACACGACCGCCGCGCTCCTGTACTCGTTCTACTGGGAGAAGGTGGATTCTGCGGTCGCCGCGGTTCTGCAGGCAGATCCGGCCTGCGCGATGGCGTACTGGGCCAAGGCAGTCGCGAGTCTCGACAATCCGCTCGGCTCGCCGCCGACACCGAAGCAGGAGCAGGAGGGTTGGGCCGCTGTCGAGAAGGCGAAACAGCTCGGGGGCAAGACGCCGCGCGAGCGCGACTACATCGGTGCAGTCGAGACTGTCTTCAAAGATCACGCGACGGTTCCGTTCAAGACGCGCGCAACGACGTATGAGAAGGCGCTCGAGCAGATCCATGCTCGCTATCCGAAGGATGTCGAGGCGGCCGTTTTATACGCGTACTGGTTGCAGGTCACCGCGGATCGCAACGATCGAGACCCATGCCCAGCAGCTGAAGAGCGCGCGCATCCTGGAGAAGGTGTCGGCCTCGCACCCGAAGCATCCGGGCGTCGTGCACTTCCTGATTCACGCTTACGATTTCCCGTCGATCGCGGAGCAGGGCCTCGACGCGGCACGACGTTATGCGGCGATCGCGCCGGACTCGCCGCATGCGCTGCACATGCCGTCGCACATCTTTTCGCGCGTCGGGCAGTGGCAGGATTCGATCGAGATGAACGTGCGGTCGCATGCCTCGGCGAAGATGCATCGCGACGTGTATCACGCACTCGACTATCTGACTTACGCGTCGTTGCAGCTCGGCCAGGATGCGCAGGCAGGCAAATGGGTGAAGTTCGTGGAGTCGAACCAGACGCTGAACGAGCAGACCCGCCAGATCGCCTACGCCGCGGCTGTCATTCCGGCACGCTACGCGCTCGAGCGCGGCGAATGGGCGAAAGCAGCGCAGCTCTCGCTGCATCCCGCGAGTCCGACGTTCGATTGGACGCCATTCCCCGAAGGTGAAGCCGTCAATGCGTACGCACGAGGACTCGGCGCGGCGCGAAGTGGCAATGCGGCTGCGGCGAAGGTCGAGGTCGCGCGTATCGGTAAGTTGCGCGAAGCGATGGTCACGCAGAAGAAGGACTACTGGATCGAGCAGGCCGACATCCAGGTGGACACGATCCGTGCATGGATCGCGCGTGCCGAAGGCAGGAACGAAGAAGCTCTGAAGCTCATGCGGGCTGCGGCGGACCGCGAGGACAAGACCGAGGAGCACGTCATGATGCCGGGCCGAGTCATCCCGGTCCGCGAGATGCTCGGCGAGCTGTTGCTGGACCTGAAGCGGCCGATCGCGGCGCTCGCGGCATTCGAGGAATCGCAACGGGGCGATCCGCGGCGCTTCCGCAATGTCTACGGTGCAGGACGCGCCGCAGAGCTGGCCGGCAAGCGCGACAAGGCCAGGACGAACTACTCGGCGCTGCTCCAGCAGGTCGGCACGAACGCTACGGGTCGTCCCGAGATCGAACACGCGAAGGCGTACGTCACGAAGCTCTGAAGGAGTATTGCCCGCGGTGCAGTGAGCCCGCATCATCGCGGCCATGTTCCTGCGCGCACTGCTCGCGTTCCTCGCACTGCCCGGAATCGTGGCCTTTGCGATTCCCCTCTACTGGCTCATCTCCACTTCGCGGACCGACCTCGTGCAGCCTCTGGGCCTGCTGCCGTTGCTGCTCGGCTGCGCGGGTCTGCTCTGGTGCGTGCGAGATTTCTACGTGTTCGGCAAAGGCACGCTTGCGCCGTGGTCGCCACCGGAACGCCTGGTCACAGCCGGACTCTATCGCTACTCACGCAATCCGATGTACGTGTCGGTCCTGCTCATCCTGCTCGGCTGGGCCATCTCGTTCGGGGCGCGTGGCCTGTATTGGTACACGCTCGTCGTGGGCATTGCGTTTCACGTTCGCGTCGTCGTGGGCGAAGAGCCGTGGCTGCGCCGCACGCACGACGCAGCATGGGATGACTACGTGCGCCGCGTGCGCCGTTGGCTGTAAACGAAACGCGCTAGCGACGGACAGCGTCATTCGCCCGCCACACCGGCCAGCGCGGACTGCTTTGCGGGCTGAGATCGAACAGCGAGAGCTTGGCGACGAGCGGACAGCCGAGCACTCGCGCGACAGGGCGGTACTTGTCGAGCTCGCGGTCGACATAGGCCGGAGTGTTTTCGATCCCGAGATTGTGCAGCCGTCGCACCAGCATCTGCACGAGCGGACATTCGTGGCGCTCGTGCACCGCTGAATGTCCCTGGAAAACGCAGGCTGCTACGGTCTGCGGATCGCAATTCATCTTGCACCTCGAATGGAAGTCGGATTGACGAAAGGCGTCGTGCCGGCGACGACGACGAATTCGCCGGGGATCCGGTAACCCTGGCTGCGACGCCAGGGCTCGATCGCATGTCTGTAGCGGGCGCGCGCACGCGCACGCACGTGAGCCTCGAAGCGCGACCAGGCCAGAGCAACCGGCCCGCCGACGAACGCGGCGTCGCAGGCTTCGTCCGAGTTGGCGTAACTCAGCACCGTCGCGATGCGCCGCTGTCGCAGGCGCTCGAAGCCCGCATCGCTGCACAATTGTGTCAGCGCGTCCGGCTCGCCCAGCGCAAAGAACAGCGGACACACATCGCTCTCGACCTCTGCATCGACGATCGGGAACACCGGCGACCAGCCGCAGTTCACGCGTTTCCCCCAGATCGCGATGACGACGCGGCCGCCGGGCTTCAGTACGCGCCGCCATTCCCGGACCGCCTGGTGCGGGTCGGGCAGATACATCAAGCCGAGCGCGCACAGCACGACGTCGAACGACGCGTCCGGCAGATCGAGCGTCTCCGCATCCATGCGCTGAAAGGTCACGTTCGACAGCTGCTGATCGACGGCGCGTTGCCGCGCGATCTCGACCATCTGACCGGAAAGATCGGTGCCGAGCACCTTGCCGTGCGGGCCGACGCGGCGGGCGGCGTCGAGAGTGACGAGTCCGGTGCCGCACGCCAGGTCGAGCACGTGCTCACCCGGTGCGAGCGAGGCAAGCGCCAACAACCCCGTCCGCGCTGGGGCGAGTTGCTCCTGCCAAAGCGGGTCGTAGTCGTTGCTGGCCAGGTCCCAGCCGTAGCGCTGTACCCGTCGTTGCAGTCGTGCATCCATGGCGACGCAGTGTGCCGAGCGGTCGACGCGGCGTCCTGTCCCCGCGTCGGCGAGCGCTGACCGATCGTCCGCGGCGCGCGCCGTGGGGATCGACCGCGTTTACCTGTCGTCCGGGATTGCTGCCCGATCATCCGCGCTTGCCGGAAGACCACTAGGCTTCTTGCGCCGGCGCGCCCAGAATCGCCGCATCAATACAGCAAACACAGGGAGCTCCGGTTCATGTCGGCAGAATATGTCGCGGATGCGATGCAAAGGGCGGAGGTCGTGTTGCGCAGGCGCCCGGATATGGGCATACACGACGATGCCGCGGCGACGGCGCGCTGGCGCGGCAACACGCGCATCATCACGAGTCATTCGAACGGCATCGAGATTCCGACCGACATGCCCGGCGAACTGGGCGGCACCGGCGATCAGGTCACTCCAGGCTGGCTGATGCGCGCAGCTCTCGCATCGTGCACGGCGACGCGAATCGCCATGGGTGCCGCGGCGTCGGGCATCGAGCTGACGGCCCTCGAATTGCGTGCAACCAGTCGCTCCGACACGCGCGGAATGCTCGGTATGACCGAAGCTGACGGCACGCGCGTCGGTGCGGGACCGCGCGACGTGCAACTGTATGTAACGATCGCCGCTCAAGGAGTCTCCGCCGAAAGACTGCGGGCGTTGGTCGAGGAGAGCCATCGCTGCTCGCCGGTCCCGTGCGCGATGGAGGAAGAGACGCCGGTCGAGCTGCACATCGAAGTGACCACCGACTGATGGATGCTCTGTCGCAAACTCTGCGCGTCGTACATCTGGTCGGTGCGATCTTCATCAACGCGAAGTTCACCGCACCGTGGTGCTACCGCTCGCAACACGCCGACTCGGTCGCCTCGCTCCTCGAGCCCGGCGCCGAGCGTGTCGTGATCTTTCACCTGATCACCGAGGGAGAGTGCTACGTCGAGATGGACGACTCACCGCCGTTACGCCTGGTCCCCGGCGATGCAGTGATCTTTCCGCACGGTGACGCGCACCTCATGACCTCGCAGCCCGGCTTGCCGCCTGCAAAAGGCTCGCGCCTGGATGTCGTGCTATCGCGCCGTCCGCGACTGCTGACTTACGGCGGCGGCGGGGCGACGACGCGTCTGCTTTGCGGCTACCTCGCGTGCGAAGCGAAGCTCGCGAAGATGCTGCTCGAAGGATTACCGTCGGTCGTGCGCGTCAACGTGCGCGGCTCCAATGCCGGTGCGTGGCTGGAATCGTCCGTTCGCTATGCGCTCGCGGAAGCGCGCTCGCCGCGGCCCGGCGGCGCGGGCGTGCTGGCCAAGCTCGCCGAAGTGTTGTTCATCGAAGTCCTGCGCTTGTACATGCACGAGCAGGGCGAAGGGCGCACGGGATGGCTGGCGGGCGTGAACGATCGCATCGTCGGCGCGGCGTTGGCTGCTCTTCACAAGCATCCGGCGCAATCGTGGACGCTCGACGAGCTGGCGCGCGTGGCGGGCAGCTTCGCGCTCCGTTCTCGCCGAACGATTCCAGCACCTCGTCGGTACCGCGCCGATGCAGTACCTCACGCAGTGGCGCATGATGCTGGCCGCGAATCTCCTGCGTCATAGCAATACGCCACTCGCCCACATCGCCGAGGGCGTCGGTTATCAGACCGACACGGCATTCATTCGCGCGTTCCGTCGCGAGTTCGGCGCGCCGCCGGCGACGTGGCGACGCAGTCAGGTGAAACGCGATCAGGCCCTATAATAGGGGCCATGATCGCAACGAGCGTTCACGCTCAAGTCCTCGGTGCTTCCTTCGACCGTCTGCCTGCGCTGTTGCGCGGCGTTCACGACGCGCGTCCACGCAAGGAATTCAGCGGCCGCTGCAGCGTCCAGAGCGGGCGCAACTGGTTGGCACGAGTCATCGCGCTGTGCGCGTCGCTGCCGCGCCGCTCGCATGACGACATCGCAGTCCATGTCGTCATCGAACGCCGCGACGGCGGTGAAACTTCGGAACTCCGCGAAACCTGGACACGCCGTTTCGGCAAGCAGCGGATGCAATCCGTCATCCGGCCCGGGCGGGACGCTCTCGAAGAGCACTTCGGCCCGATCGTACTGATCTTCGGTCTCACCGCGGAGCCGGAGCGCATCGTCTGGCGACTCGAGGGTGCGCGGTTCCTGTTCCTGCCGCTGCCGACTGCGCTGTTCGCGGGTTGCGGCGCCTTCGAGACGATCGTGGATGGACGCTATTGCTTCGATGCTCGAGCCGGCATCGCCGGTATCGGTCTGCTCGTGCACTACAAAGGTTGGCTGACCGAGCATGGCCGATAGCGTCATGCGAAGCGCAGTCGTTCTCGGTGGATACGGCAATTTCGGGAAGAGAGTCGTAGCGGCGCTGGCCGCGGATCGCAGTCATCGCGTCATCGTCGCCGGTCGCGATTTTCAGCGGGCGAGGGCAGTTGCGGATAGCGTCGGCTTTCCTGCCGAACCAGTGGCGCTCGACATGCGAGCTACCAACCTTGCCGCGGAGCTGCGGTGGCTGGATGCCGGCGTCGTCGTTCACGCGGCGGGTCCGTTCCAGGGACAGGACTACGCCGTAGCCCGGGCATGCATCGAAGCGCGAGCCCACTATGTCGATCTGGCTGACGCGCGCGGATACGTGTGCGGTATCGGCGTGCTCGACGAGGCGGCACGCGGCGGCGATGTGCTCGCCGTCAGCGGAGCAAGCTCGGTGCCCGCGCTGTCGTCCGCGGTCGTCGACATGCTTGGACGCGAGTTCTCGCAAATCGAAAGCATCGAGCACGGTATTACGTCAGGGGCGAAGCCGCCGGGACTCGCCGCGATGGAAGGAGTGCTGGGCTATGTCGGTAAGCCCATCAAGCAGTGGCGGGGCGGTCAGTGGCGGACGGTTTATGGATGGCAGGACCTCGTGCGTCGCAGGTATCCATATCCGATCGGGGCGCGCTGGCTCGGCACCTGCGATGTGCCCGATCTGGAGCTTTTCCCGCAGCGCTACGCACCTGTGCAGAAGGTGACCTTTCGCGCAGGCGTCGCGATGACATCGAGCATGCTCACGACGTGGGGAGCATCGTGGCTGGTGCGCGCGGGACTCATGGCTTCGCTGGTGCCGTACGTGCCGCGACTGCACAGCATCTCGCTTGCTGTCGAGCGGTTCGGATCGAAATGCAGCGGCATGCACGTGACGCTGCAGGGACTCGATGCGAAGTCGCAGCCGATTTCGCGGACTTGGTGGCTCGTGGCCGGCAACAATCACGGCCCGCAGGTGCCGTGCTTTCCAGCGATCGCGCTCGCACGCAAACTGCTTCGCGGCGAAGTTCGCGCGCGCGGCGCGATGCCGTGCGTGGGGCTGCTGAGCGTCGACGAAATTATCGCCGTCGGCCGCGATCTGGACCTGAGAACGGAAATGACCCGCGACTAGCGGCTACTGCTGCTCGGGTGGGAGCCGGGTGTTCTGATCGTGGATCAGTCGCCACTGTCCCGATTCTTTCTGAAACGTGAACGTCACCCAGCTGCGGCTGCGTATCGGTTTGCCGTCGACGACGTCCTGGTAGAGGCTCTTCGTCGTCAGCACCGCGAAATCCGCGCCGACGGCGCGACTGACCGGCTCGAACTGGATCGTCCAGGTCTTGCCGGCGAAGAACTCCTTGTGGAAATCGACGTAGGCCTTGCGCGTCGAGGTCTGCGTCCCGTTGGGCAGGATCAGCGTCAACTGGTCGCCCGACGTGAGGGTCCGCTCCAGCGCCGGAAGATCGCGCGATTGCACCGCCTTGACGTGCTCGGCGAACGCGGCGTCGATGCTTCGCCCTTCCTCCGCCGCCGCCGCGCCGGCCAACGCCGAGCACAGAAGGCCGATCAAAACTGCAATTCTCGTAACCACCGATGTCTCCCGTCCGATTCCGACCAGGAGACATTACCGTATCTGTGAATCCTCCGGCGCCTCACTCCGCTCGTTCATCCCGTAATCGCGCAGCACGTGCGCCACGCGCAACCGGTCCTCCTGCGCTGTGCCTTCGAAAATGACTGCAATCATGGCGCTCTCCGTCATTCGCACGGGCAGCTCATGGGCGGAATCCCGATCGTGCCCTCGACGTTGGCGAGGAACGTGCGCTCCTCACGCAGCACGAGGCGCTTGCTTTGCGCGAATGCGAAGTTCTGCTTGCCTTCGGGGTCGGCGCGCAGGCGTGCGCGGTAGCGCTCGTAATCTGCCAGGCTCTCGAACGCAATCAGGCCCCAGGCTACGTTGTTCGTGCCCTCGTGCGGCAGGAAGTAGCCGATCAGATGGCCGCCGGCGCGCGGGATGATCTTCCCCCAGCGCTGTGCGTATTCGCGGAAGGCGTCGAGCTGGAACGGATCGATTTCGTAACGGATGAAACAGGTGATGGCCATGGTTGCTCCGGCGGTCGCGAGCGCCAACAATATCGGCGAACCGTCCCCTGTTGGTTCGAGGAGCATCGAACTATGACCGATGGATCGAGCATGGCCGCAGCGGCAACGCTGATCGGCGACCACACACGCGCAAAAATGCTGACCGCGCTGATGGGCGGCCGCGCGCTCACCGCGACCGAGCTGGCGGACGCCGCTGGCATCACCAAGCAGACCGGCAGCACACATCTGCGCAAGCTTCTCGATGCGCGCTTCGTCGCGATGGAAGCGCACGGGCGGCATCGGTACTTCAGGATCGCCGACGAGGAAGTTGCACAGATCCTGGAGGGGTTCATGAGCTTCTGCGTTCGCACTGGATCCCGTGCTCACGCAACGGGCCCGAAGGACCCGGCACTACGCAAGGCGCGGGTCTGCTATGACCATCTTGCGGGCGAGCTCGGTGTGCTTCTGTATGCGAGCCTCTTGCAGCGGCAGGCATTCGATTTCAACGACGCGACGGTCGCACTCAGCGCGCAGGGCGGGCGCTTGATCAGCGAGCTCGGTATCGACGCATGCCTGATACGCAGCCAGAAGCGCGCACCCTGCAGAGTCTGCATGGACTGGAGCGAGCGACGACATCACCTGGCCGGTGCCGTCGGCGCTGCGTTGCTCGCGCGCGTCATCGAGCTAGGCTGGGCCGTTCGCGACCGATCCTCGCGGGCGATCCACTTCCGTCCGCACGGGGAACGCGCCTTTCGCGAAACCTTTCATCTGAACGGAGTGCTTCATGAAGCTGTATGAGTTCGCATTCACGCGCTCGATCCGTGCCCGTTGGACGCTGCAGGAGCTGGGCGTCGACTTCGAACCGATCAGCGTGAACCTGTTCGCCGGAGAAGGATCCCGGCCAGAATTCCTGAAGCTCAATCCGGCCGCCAAGATCCCGGTGCTGGTCGACGGCGATCTCGTGCTCACCGAGTCGGCGGCAATCGTGCTGTACCTCGCAGAGAAGTATCGGAGATTCCTGCCGACGGACGTACGCGGCCGCGCGGAGGTCAACAGGTGGCTTTTATTCACCGTGACCGAGCTGGAACAGCCGCTGTGGCGCATCGCCAAGAACAAGAACCTGTATCCGCAGGAGCAGCGGCTGGCCGCCGACATCCCGCTCGCGAGCGAGGATTTTCGCCGAATGGCGGAAGTGGCCGAAAAGCACATGCAAGGACGCACGTTCGTCGTCGGCGACGCCGTCACGGTCGCCGACTTCGTGCTGGCCTACACGCTCGACTGGGCGAACGAGGTCAAGCTGCTGGATCGCTGCCCGCAACTCGTCGCGTACATGGAGCGCATGTACGCGCGACCGAAAGCGCCGAAACGTATTGCGCAGCTACGCGCCGCGCTGGGCGGGAACTAGGCCGCCACCACCGGAGGTGGCGTACGCTCGGCGAACTGCCCATTCCAATACGGATAGTAGGGATAGGGCGGCACTAGCGCACTCGCGGCATCGAGGTGCGCGACTTGCGCGGCGCTCAGCGACCAACCGACGGCACCGAGGTTGTCTCGCAGCTGCTCTTCGTTGCGCGCTCCAATCAGGATTGTCGAGACCGTCGGCCGTTGCAGCAGCCAGTTCAGCGCGACTTGCGGAATGCTCTTGCCGATTTCGACTGCGATCTCGTCCAGCGCGTCGATCACGCGATGCAGCCGCGCATCGTCGACGGGCGGAGCGAACTGCGACGTCTCCTTCAGACGCCGCGTCGGCGTCGGCCGGTCACGACGCACGCGACCGGTGAGTCGCCCCCAGCCGAGCGGACTCCACACCACCGCGCCGATGCCCTGGTCGAGGCCGAGCGGCATCAGCTCCCACTCGTAGTCGCGCCCGATCAGCGAGTAGTACACCTGGTGTGCGACGTACTTCGCGTAGCCGTAACGGTCCGCGACTGCCTGCGACTTCATCAGCTGCCAGCCGGAGAAATTCGAAGCGCCGATGTACAGCACCTTGCCGGAGCGCACGAGATCGTCGAGCGTCGACATCACCGAGTCGACGGCGTCTGCGCGTCGAAGTGATGCAGCTGAAGCAGATCGATGTAGTCGGTGCCGAGCCGCTGCAGCGCGCGGTCGACGCCGCGAATCAGATTGTGCCGCGACGCGCCGACGTCGTTCGGACCGGTGCCGGCGCGCAGTGTGATCTTCGTCGAAAGCACGACACGATCGCGTTTGCCCGCGATCGCTGCGCCGAGAATCGTCTCGGACGCGCCATCGGAATACACGTCGGCGGTATCGAAGAAATTCAGGCCGGCATCGAGACACAGATCGATGAGCCGCCGCGCCTGCGCGACGTCGGTATCGCCCCACGCGTTGAACAACGGCCCCTTGCCGCCGAACGTGCCCGCGCCGAACCCGAGTGCGGACACCTTGAAGCCCGAAGCTCCGAGAAACCGGTATTCCATCGATCGCTCCTGAAATGCTGAACTGGCCGACAGGGTAAGCGCCGCCGTCCTCGCGAAATACGCGTGCCGCGTCAGTTCAGAAATGATCGGCAAGCAGGTAATCTGACGCCGTCAGTCAACGAAGGTCAGTTCCTATGAAGCTTCGAGTCGTCACTGCCGCGGTCATCTCGCTCATCGCTGCGAATGTCATGGCGGCATCGCCTTACGCGGGCGAGGAGGGGCGCGAGATCAAGGCGCTGTCGGCCGCAGATGTGGACGCGTACTTGACCGGCCAGGGGATGGGATTTGCCAAGGCGGCGGAGCTCAACGGCTATGCGGGACCGAAGCATGTGCTGGAGCTGGCCGGCGAGCTGGATCTCACCGCCGAGCAACGCACGCGAACGCAGGCGCTGTTCGCGTCGATGCAAACGAAGGCAGTCGCGCTGGGCCGTCAATTGGTCGATGAAGAGCGCAAGCTCGATCGACTGTTCGCGAGCACCAGCATTACTCAAAACTCTCTGCAGGAGTCCGTGGCGCGGATCGGTGAATTGCAGGCGGACGTGCGCGCCGCTCACCTCGAAGCGCACCTGGAACAGGCGAAGATCCTGACGCCGGAGCAGCGGGCCCACTATCTCCGCCTTCGTGGCTACCACGCATCAGACGCACAGCACGCTCACTGAGAAATGCGCAAGAGTGGGAACGTCCCGCTCTTGACGGTCGCGTACCCTCCCGGAAAGTTGCACGATAACTATCGACTGAGGAGTGCCACGATGTCGCGGTCATGCCTGCGCCTGCTCGGTGCAATCGGGTTGCTGTCGGTTTCTCTCGCGCAAGCGCAAACACCGCCGCCAGCGCCGCCGCCCGGTTGCGACGCCGCCGTGCGCAGGCAGTTCGACTTCTGGGTCGGCGACTGGAGTGTCACAGTCGGTGGCCAGCCGGCCGGCGATAACCGCATCGAGAAGATTCTCGGCGGCTGCGCGCTGCTGGAGAACTGGACGGGCGCGGGCGGGATGTCAGGCAAGAGTCTGAACTTCTACGATCCACTGCGCGACCAATGGCATCAGACGTGGGTCGACGATCGCGGCGGGTCGCTCGGACTCGACGGCAAGTTCGCTGACGGCCGCATGGTGCTCACCGGCAGCAAGAAGAATCCGCAGACCGGCAAGACCACTGTCAACCGCATCACCTGGACACCAATGCCTGGCGACCAGGTCCGTCAGCTGTGGGAGACCTCGAGCGACGGCCAGACCTGGACCGTCGCGTTCGATGGGCTCTACACGCGCAAGAAGAAGTGACGGTAAGCTGTATGGCATGCAGATCGATGACATTCCATTCGGCACGACGGACTGGTCGACGATAGAGCCGACGATGCATCCCGGCGACGCTGGTACCGCGTACTGGCGGACGTGCAATTTCGGCGCGATCCGCGTGCGGATGGTGGAGTACACGCCGGGTTATGTGGCGAACCACTGGTGCAGCAAGGGCCACATCCTGTTCTGCATCGAAGGTGAGTTGCACACGGAGCTGGAGGATGGGCGGACGTTCGTGCTCCGGCCGGGTATGAGCTACCAGGTCGCGGACAACGCGGAGCCGCATCGCTCGTCCACCGAGCGCGGCGCGCGGTTGTTCATCGTGGATTAGTGTCGGGCAGAAGCGTCGGGCTAAAGCCCGACCTACAGCGTGCTATCTTCCCGCGCAACGTTTACGTTCGGGGACGAACAACAATGCGCCGCTATACCGCAGGGACCGCCATCCTCGCCGGGGGGCTGGTCGCCGGCACGCTCGACATCCTCTATGCGATCGGCTTTTCCGCCTGGCGCGGCACGCCGCCGATGACCCTTTTGCAGTTCGTCGCGAGCGGACTGCTCGGGCAGGCGTCCTTCCAGGGCGGCGCCGCGACCGCCGCGCTCGGCCTGGTGCTGCACTACCTGATGATGCTGCTCATCGCCGTCATCTTCTTCGCACTGAGCCGACAGTTCACGTTTCTGGTGCGCAAGCCGCTGCTGTGGGGCCCGGTCTTCGGCTTCTTCGTCTACTGGGTCATGAACCTGGTGGTCATGCAGCTCTCGGCAACACCGAACAAGTGGCGTTTCGTGCTGCTGTCCTTCGCGACGGGGATCCTCGTGCACATGTTCTTCATCGGCCTGACCATCGCCTGGTTCGCCGCCCAGAGACAGATCAGGCCTGACGCGCAGCCTGTGCGCGCTTGAACTGCACGAGTATCGCGTGCTGTGTCTCGGTCGCGAGACCGTGCAGCACGAGGCGATAGCCCGCGCGCAGCGTCGACATCGGCACCAGCGGATGCTTGTTGTTGATCAGCGCAGTCGTCTGCGGCGTGCCCAGGAGCTTCGCGACATACAGGCCGATCGTTTCGTCGAGCTGCAGCGAGTTCGACGCGCGCCAGAAGTCGTTGTCGGTCAGCAGCAGCTGGTACACCGGCGTGTAGAGCTCGATCGCCGTCTGCAGGTCGATGAAGTTCGTCCAGCGGTCCGGCATCGGCTCGATCGGTAGCTTCCCGTCGGTGATGCAGCTGAAGTCGAGCTCGTCGATCGGCGCCAGCTCCAGGTTCTGCTCGCGCAGCTGGCGGTTGATCTCGATGACGAAATTGAACAGGTTCAGGTCGTGCTGCAGATAGACGTGGTTGCGAACCTCCTCGAGCCGCGTCGGTTTCAGCGGCACCGGCGACATGCTGACGCCGCGCGTGTTGCGCGCGATGAATTGCAGGATTTCCGATCCCAGGTAGAAGTGGCGGAATATGAGCGTATTGGCGTTGCGCGACAGCCACGTGCGCATGTTCCACTCGAGCAGCCGATGCAGCAGCGCCGATGACGTGAAGCGCTTCGGCACGAGGATCTTGACGAGCTGGATCAGCACGATCGTCGCGCGCGCCAGCGGCCGCACCAGCGGCAGGAGGAACTGCCGCGAGCGGGAACTGAGATCCTCCAGCCAGGCGCGCTTGCAGTCCTCCGCGAGCGGAATGCTGCGATCGAGGTACAGCGCGCGCCACGGGCTCGGGTCGCGGACATCGTGCGGCTCGCTCAGGAATTCAGGGAGGGCGCTCATATGACGTGCTCCATCTGCAGCAGGTACAACTCGGCAGTGGAGCGCGCGACAGCAGCGATCCGGTCCGCTGCGTCAGCGGGGTCGAGCTCCAAAGCCATCTCCACGGCAGTCAGCCAGCGTGCGAGGTGGCTCGCGTCGTTCTCGCCGTGATACGCGAGGAAGCGGAACGCCTGCTCCGGGATGTCCAGCTGCTTGCGCAGCAGCGGCAGCAGGGCAGGGATGATGCGCTGGCCGGTCCCTTCGATGATGTAGATCGCGCCGAGCAGGCCGATCGGAGTTCGGCTGCCTCGCCAGCGCGTGCATGTATGAATTGAGCGCTTCACCGCCGGGATTGCGCACCAGTGCGTCGATGCTGGGTGCGTCGCCGCCGGCGCGACGATAGTCGTCGAACAGGATCTTGAAGTCGAACTGCTCTTCGCCGGCGTGCTTGCGGACGAGCTGTGCCAACGCGCCGTGGCGGGCGTCGAGGTGCTCAGCACCTGTGCGCATCCACTGGCTGCCTTCGCGCACCTGCGGGATCCAGCATGCCATCCACCGGACGTAGTCGGCGGGCGAGAACTGCCCGGTCGTGATCTTGCGGATCATGGTCGTGCGCCAGGCGCGCGATCGATAGTCGTGCCAGATCGAGGCGAGCTCGGTCAGGAGCGTGCGCAGCTGCGGAGCAGCGGCACTGGCAGGCAAGGTGCGGCGGCGGCACGTCGAGCTTCGAAGCGTCGGCATCGCTCTTCACGACCTCGAACATCATGAACGCGACCGTGAACCGGCCGGACTCCGGCACGAAGCAGAGGATGCGCTGACCGGGCTGCAGCTCGCGCTCGCGCAGGAAGTCCGCGAGCATGATGAAGATCGACGCCGCGCCGGTATTGCCGCGCGTCGGTGAGGTTGCTGTACCAGCGTTCGCGCGGAATCGACAGGCCGGCGCGCGCCATCAGGTCTTCGACGACGCCGGCAAACTTCTGCGAGGAGTAGTGGCACAGGAAGTGGTCGACCTGCTCGGGCGCGAACACCCCGTCATGGATGAGCTGCACATACTCGTGGATGCCCAGCTCGAACAGGTGCGGCAGCAGGCGAATGTCCTGCCGCAGCAGGAATGCGCCGTCCGCTTCCGCATCGCCGACCGATGCGTAATCGAGATACGACACCTGGCTGCCGTCGGGCGGATGACCGATCTGCATGCAGACCGGCAGGTCGCCGCTGAACGATCGGTTGTGAATCCAGCGCAGCCGCAACGACAGTCCCTGCGTGCGCGGTTGCTTGCTGAGCAGGCATGCGCCGGCGCCGTCGGACAGCATCCAACGCAGGAAGTGCGAGTCGAAGTCGGTCTCGTAGCCGCGCGGGGCGAAGCGCGAGCGCTTGAACATCCGCGACGGTATCTCGCTCGTGACGACCATCGCGTGACCGCCATCGCTGAGCTCGAGCGTGCTCGCCGCGTGCTGCAGAGCTGCGACGCCCGCCGCGCAGACACCTTGGTGGCTGCTCGTCTGCAACGGGCGCGCGTGCAGCTCGCCCTGGACCATGTTCGCGAAGCCGGGCATGGCGACGTCGCCGCCCGACGAACCGGTGCACAGGACGGTCAGATCTTCGAGCCTGATCTCGGAGGTCGAGAGGCAGCTGTTGACTGCCGCTGCGGCCATAGCCGTGGCGGAATGCACAGTCGAGCCGTCTTCCGCGATGGCGTAGTGGCGCGACTTGATGCCGTTCTCGGCGAGGATGCGGCGCTTGATGCGCGCCGAGGCGGCACTGAGCGGCGCGATATAGCGGTCGAGATCGTCGTTGCCGACCGGCTCGCCCGGCATGAACAGGCCGGTCGAGCTGACGAACACCGAATCGAAGTGGACGGGCATGGCGCTTTACCTTTGTGGTCCGGAAAACTCGTGGCAGGCAGCCTGCGGATCCGGCCGGGACGCAGCAAATACTCACATCGGTGTGACACTCCGGGATCTTCCAGGTATCGTATTTTGATACCGCAGGTCCGGGAGGGACCGATGTCCAACTCGCGTACGTTGCTGACGCATCTCAAGGCGCGCTTGCGGGCGCAGGGCATGACTTATCGGGAATTGGCGAAGCGGCTGCGCATCAGCGAGCCGACCGTGAAGCGCGACCTGAGCCGCGGCCGGTTTTCGCTGCAGCGCCTGGACCAGATCTGCGAAGTGCTGGACCTCACGCTGGAAGAGCTGCTGGAGCCGCCCACGCGAGCGCCGCCGCTCACCGAGCTGAGCGCGGAGCAGGAGAAGGCGATCGTCAGCAAGCCCAAGCTCCTGCTCGTCTCATACCTCACCGCGAACGACTGGAAGTTCCAGGAGATCGTCACGACCTTCCAGATCAGCGCCAGCGAGCTCATCGACATCCTGCTGCGGCTGGAGAAGCTGGGCATCGCGGAATTCCGCCCGCCGAATCGCGTGCGCAAGCTCACGGCGCGCAATTTCTCGTGGCGCAAGGACGGACCGGTGCACGAGTTCTTCCTGCGGCGGGTGGCGCCGGAGTTCTTCGGCGGCCGCTTCGAAGGACCCGGCGACGACCTGCGCTTCATCGGCGGACTGCTGAGCGCGCAATCGCTGGTGCGATTCAAAGCGGGCATCGACCGGCTGGCGACCGAGTTCGAGGAGCTGGCGCGGAGCGATGCGCGCAGGCCGCTCGAAGAGCGCGACAGCTGCAGCGCCATCCTCGCGCTGCGGGCATGGGAGTTCTCGGAGTTCGCGAAGCTGCGGCGCGGGCCCAGGCCGTAAACGTTTCCCGGCTGGACAAGAGGCCGGGGCGCGGCGATTCTTCGGTCAGAGGTCAATGACTATGAGCGCCGCAGTCCAATCCCCACGGCCGACTCACCCCGGCGAAGATGACTTCGGCCTGCCCGGGTGGATCTACCACGACCGCGATTTCTTCGAGCTGGAGAAGCGCTCGATCTTCCGCACCAGCTGGCAGCTGGTCTGCCACAGCAACGACATTCCCGAGAGCGGCGACTACCACCGCTTCGATCTGTTCGACGAATCGGTCGTCACGGTCCGCGGCAAGGACGGTCAGCTGCGCAGCTTTCACAACGTCTGCCGGCATCGCGCTTCACGCCTGCTCGACGGACAGAAAGGCAACTGCGGTCACCTCATCCAGTGTCCGTATCACCACTGGAGCTACTCGCTCGAAGGCAAGCTGATCGGCGTGCCGCAGCGAACCTCGTTCAACGGTCTCGACATGGAGAGCCGCGGACTCGTCGCGCTGGAACAGGAAATCTTCATGGGCTTCGTGTTCGTGCGCTTCGAGCCCGGCCTGCCGAGCGTGCGCGAGATGGCGGCGCCGTATGCCGACGAGCTCGCCGCGTATCGCATGGAGGAGCTCGTGCCGCAGGGTCGCGTGACGCTGCGGCCGCGCCAGGTCAACTGGAAGAACGTCGCCGACAACTATTCCGACGGCATGCACATCCCGGTCGCGCATCCGGGACTCACGCGGCTTTTCGGCCGCAGCTACGCGATCGAGGCGCAGGACTGGATCGACAAGATGTCCGGAGTGCTGCAGGAAAAGATCAGCAGCAATTGGTCGGAGCGCCTGTACCAGAAGCTGCTGCCGCCGGTGGCGCATCTGCCCGCGCAGCGGCAGCGCGTGTGGACCTATTTCAAGCTGTGGCCGAACGTCGCGTTCGACATCTATCCGGATCAGATCGACTTCATGCAGTTCATCCCGGTGTCTCCCACGCAGACCATGATCCGCGAGATCGCATACGTTCACCCCGACAGCCGGCGCGAAATGCGCGCGGCGCGCTATCTGAACTGGCGCATCAACCGGCAGGTCAACGTGGAAGACAAGGCGCTGATCGAGCGCGTGCAGGCCGGCATGGCGTCGAGCAGCTACTCGGTCGGGCCGCTGAGCGAGAACGAGGTCTGCTTGCGCAGCTTCGCCCGGCGCATGCGGCGCATGATTCCCGAGTGCAGGAAAGGCGACAAGAAGCGCGGATCGCACACGGAAGTGTGCATCGGCATGCGGCGGACGATCGCGAGCGCGAGATCGAATTCATCAACTCGCTCTCCGAGCGCACGCGCTTTTACCGCTGATGACGCCGTTGAAGTTCCTGCGCCGCACCTGCTCGACCGCTTGATGGACATCGATTACGACCGGCGCTGGCGTTGTCGCACGGTGAGCAAGAAGGGCGAGAGCAGTTAGTCGGTATCGCGCGCTAAGGCGAGACAGATCGTCCAGATACTGTGGAGCTAGGCGTCACGGTGACAGATAGCTGGCAGCGTCACGGTATCGCGCGATTGCTGATCGCGGAGCTGGTGCGCTTCGCGCGCTGGCGCGGTATCAGGTGCATGGAAGGTATCGTCTGCACGATAATCTGCAGATGATAGAGCTGGTGAAGAGCATCGGGTTTCATGTAAAAGAAGATAAGGCAGCAGTGTGTATGAAAAAAGAAGGGGGAAAGAGGGGAAGTAGCGTCATGAGCGAAACGTCACGACGCGAGTTCATTGCAGGTGTAACGAAGCTCGCCGGCGTCTCGGCGGCTGCAACTGTCGCGGGCGGCGCGCCCGCTGTTGCGCTCGGCGCGGTGCGCGAGGGAACGGGCAAGTCCGCGATCACGACGCCTGCGAGCGCGATCGTCGAAACTTCCGCGGGCAAGGTTCGCGGCTACGTGCGCAACGGGATCTTCACTTTCAAAGGCATTCCGTACGCTGGTACGACAGCGGGCGAAGCGCGCTTCCTGCCGCCTGCGCCCGTGACGCCATGGACGCAAGTTCGCGCGTCCATGAGCTACGGGCCGGTATGTCCGCAGCCTGTGCGCGGCGGATGGGCTTCCGATCGGCTCGCATTCCTGTTCGACTGGGATGACGGTCATCCGGGCGAAGACTGTCTGCGACTCAACGTGTGGACACCGGCGGCTGACGATCGCAGCAAGCGGCCGGTGATGGTCTGGCTCCACGGCGGCGGCTATGAAGCAGGTTCGTCGCAGGAGCTGCCGTCGTATGACGGCGAGAACCTGAGCCGTCGCGGCGACGTCGTGGTCGTCAGCATCAATCATCGGCTCAACGTCTTCGGCTACTTGAACATGGCAGCTGTCGGCGGCGAGAAGTACGCACGCTCGGTCAACGTCGGCATGCTCGATATCGTGGCCGCGCTGCAGTGGGTGCGTGACAACGTCGGTCGTTTCGGCGGCGATGCTGCGAACGTGACGGTCTTCGGTCAGTCCGGCGGCGCTGCGAAAGTGAACACGCTCATGGCGATGCCGGCTGCGAAAGGTCTCTTTCACAAAGCGATCGCGCAGAGTGGCTCGCAACTGCGGCTCGCGACTGCCGATGCTTCAGCCGCGCAGGCCGAGGAAGTATTGAAAGAGCTGCAAGCGCAGGGCGTCGGCCGCGACCAGCTGACGCAGATACCGGCGGCACGACTCGTCGAAATCGCCACGGTCGCCAAGAACCGGCTGGTTTCCACGAAGCCGCGCGCGCCGACTCATGAGCGGCTCGGCTGGCAGCCGTGGCTCGACGGCAGCGTCGTGACTTCACATCCGTTCGATCCGCAGGCGTCGCCGCTTGCAGCGAACGTGCCGATGATGATCGGTACGACGATGCATGAGTTCTCGCCTGCGGGCGCGCTGCCCGATCCGCGCAGCCTTACGAAAGAATGGCTCGTCGCCGAGGTGACGAAGTCGTACGGCGATGCTGCGGCCGGCATTGTTGCGGCATTCGAGCGGGGTCATCCGGGCGCGCTGCCGTACGAGCTCGCGGGAATCATCGGCGCCACCACGGTGTTCAGGAGTTCCGCTGTTCGCCAGGCGCAGCTGCAATCCGTGAATGCTCCCGCGTATCTGTACTGGTTTGCGTGGAAGACTCCGGTGCTCGACGGAACGCCGCTCGCGTATCACTGCGCCGAGCTCGCATTTGCATTCGACAACATCGATCGGTGCGCGAATTCGACCGGCGGCACGGCGGAAGCGCGTGAGCTGGCGGCGAGGATGAGCCAGGCGTGGATCCAGTTCGCGCGAACCGGCAATCCGAATCACTCCGGACTGCCGCGCTGGCCCGCGGTATCTGCCAGCACGTTGCCGACAATGATCTTCGACACGCGCTGCGAAGTACGGAACGACCCGGACAAAGAAGAACGAGCGTCGCTTGTGGGTCAGGCTTCAGCCTGACTCCGCACGGATTGTCGGGCTAAAGCCCGACCCACACTTGCATCACGGCGTGTGGCAGACGGCTTCGATGTTGTTGCCGTCGGGATCGAGCACGAACGCGCCGTAGTAGTTCTCGTGGTAGTGCGGTCGCGGTCCGGGCGCGCCATTGTCGCGGCCGCCCGCTGCGATCGCCGCCTTGTAGAAGGCATCGACCAGAGCGCGGGAGTCCGCGCGGAAAGCGATGTGCACCGGCGGATTGTTGGCTGTCGCATGCTCGTGCAGCCAGAAGTCGGGCTTCGGTGGCACTCCGAAGCCGCAGACGCCGATGCCGCGGGTCACTGCCTTCGGCAGCTCCATCATCATCTGATAGCCGAGCGGCGCGAGCGCCTGCGTGTAGAACTGCTTGCTCTTCGCGTAGTTCGTGGCAGCAACGCCGGTGTGGTCGATCATCGCTTTCTCCTTCCTTATCCGAATTGAACTGACAGCATTGAGACGCAGCCGCCGTCCATGCCCTCGACCGGAAATGCGATCGCATCATCCGCGTGTGCTGCGCCGAGCACGTACAGCAACGGCAGGTAGTGCTCCGGCGTCGGTACGGACAGCAGCGCGTCTTTGCCGAGCGACGCGTAGTCGATCAGCGGCGCGTGATCCTGTGCGACGATGAGCTCGCGAACCTTCGTCTCGAAGCGCGCAGCCCAGTCATAGGGCTCGACGGGATGCCTGCCCCAGGCATATGCGTGCAAGTTGTGCACGATGTCTCCGCTTCCGACGATCAGCACGCCCGTATCGCGCAGCGGCCTCAGGCGCTGCCCGATCTCATAGTGAAACTGCGGCGCGCGCGTTTCGTCGATGCTGAGCTGTACGACAGGGACATCGGCTTCTGGAAAAACGTGGCACAGCACGGACCACGTGCCGTGATCGAGGCCCCAGCTCTCGTCGAGGACGACGTCGAGCGGCGCGAGCAGCTGCCGCACCTCGCTTGCGAGAGCGGGATCGCCTGGCGCCGGATACTGGACGGCGAACAGCTCGCGCGGAAAGCCGCCGAAATCGTGGATCGTGCGGGGCGTGGTCATCGACGTGACGGCGAGCTGCGGCAAGTACCAGTGCGCCGAGATGCACAGGACCGCGCGTGGCCGCGGCAGGCCCGCGCCGAGCGCAGCCCAGGCGCTGGCGTACCGGTTGTTTCCCAGCGCATTCATGGGATTGCCGTGACCGAAGAAGATCGCGGGCAGGCGCGGATTTACAGGTGCCATGGCTGTGGCATCATAACCCCGCTCGCAATATCGAAAATCTGCATGTGTGGCGCGCCGCGCGCCATGGGGGAATTGAGGATGCAGGGCAAGCCCACCTCAATTGACATTGCTTACCTGGCCGGAGTGTCGCAGCCGACGGTCTCGCGCGCCTTGCGCGGCAGCCCGATGGTCAGCGCCAAGACGCGCGAGCGCATCGAGTCGATCGCGCAGCAGCTCAACTACAAGGTCGACAAGAACGCCTCGAACCTGCGCTGCCAGCACTCGAACACGCTGGCGTTGCTGCTGTTCGAAGATCCCACGCCGGACGACTCGCAGATCAATCCGTTCTTCCTGGCGATGCTGGGCTCGATCACGCGCGCCTGCGCGAAGCGCGGCTACGACCTGCTCGTGTCGTTCCAGCAGCAGTCGGGCAACTGGCACGTCGATTACGAGGACAGCCGCAAAGCCGACGGCATCATCCTGCTCGGCTATGGCGACTTCCTCGAATATCGCCTGCGGCTCGAGCAGCTCGTGCTCCAGGGCACGCACTTCGTGCGCTGGGGTGCCGTGGCGGAAGGTCAGCCGGGCCTTTCGGTCGGTTGCGACAATTTTCACGGCGGGCAGGAGGCTGCTCAGCACCTGCTGCGGCTCGGTCGCCGCAACATCGCATTCCTCGGCAGCGCCTCCGGTCACTATCCGGAATTCCTGGAACGCTATCGCGGTTACAGCGAAGCGCTGAAAGCTGCGGGCGCGCCGGTGAGCGCGGCTTTGCAGGTCGACGCGATCACGATGGAACAGTCAGGCTACGAAGCGGCGCGCGAGCTGCTGGCGTGCGGTGAGTCTTTCGACGCGATCGTGGCCGCGAGCGACCTGATCGCGATCGGCGCGTTGCGGGCCCTGCAGGAGCGCCACATCGACGTGCCCGGCGCGGTTTCCGTCGTCGGCTTCGATGACATTCCGGCTGCGAGTCTCGCAAGTCCTCCACTCACCACGGTGATGCAGGACACGCGGCTCGCAGGGGAAGCGCTCGTCGAGAGCCTGCTGCGTTCGGTACACGGCGAACCGGCACAGAATGCAGTGCTGCCGACGCGCCTCGTCGTGCGTCGCTCCTGCGGCGGTTGAATACGTATGCAGGCTCTCGTTCCCTGACACGCGCCCCCGTTAAGCTGCTGGCCGGTTACGGGGTGGAACGAGAACATGACGCAACCGCCATGGTGGCGCGGCGCGGTGATCTACGAGATCTATCCGCGCAGTTTCAGCGACAGCAACGCCGACGGCATCGGCGATCTGCAGGGCATCCTCGATCGACTCGACTACGTTGCCGAGCTGGGTGTCGATGCAGTCTGGATCGCGCCGTTCTTCAAATCGCCCATGGCGGATTTCGGCTACGACGTGGCGGACTACCGCAGCGTCGATCCCATGTTCGGCTCGATGGACGACTTCGACCGCGTGCTGGCGCGCGCGCATGCTCTCGGTCTCAAAGTCATCATCGACCAGGTGGTGAGCCACACCTCGCACGAGCACGCCTGGTTCCGGGAGAGTCGCGCGAGCCGCGATAACCCGAAGTCCGATTGGTACGTCTGGGCCGATCCGAAGCAGGACGGCACGCCTCCCAACAACTGGCTATCGATCTTCGGCGGAGTGGCCTGGCGCTGGGAGCCGCGCCGCCGTCAGTACTACCTGCACAACTTTCTCTCGTCGCAACCCGATCTGAATTTTCACAATCCGCAGGTGCGGCGCGCGGTGCTCGACAACCTGCGCTTCTGGCTCGACAAGGGCGTCGACGGTCTGCGGCTCGACGCGATCAACTTCTGCTTTCACGATCCGCTGTTGCGGGACAATCCGCCGAAACCGGTGGAGCAGCGGATCACGCGTGCATTCAGTCCCGAGAATCCCTATGCGTATCAGTATCACCATCACGACAATACGCGGCCGGAGAACCTGCAATTCCTGAACGAGCTGCGTGTGCTGCTGGACGACTATCCCGGCACTGCCGCGCTCGGCGAAGTCTCTTCCGAAGACTCGCTGGCCACCATGGCCGAATACACGAGCAGCGATCGACTGCACATGGCGTACAGCTTCGAGCTGCTGTCGGACGACTCGTCTGCGGCGCACGTTCGCGCGACAGTTGCCACGCTTGAAGACCGCATGTCGGAGGGCTGGCCGTGCTGGGCGCTGTCGAATCACGACGTGCGTCGCGTAGTCACGCGTTGGGGCGGCGCGCGGCCGGGCAGGGCTCTGCCGATTCAGTTGCTGACGATGCTCTGCTCGCTGCGCGGTTCGGTGTGCCTGTACCAGGGCGAGGAGCTCGGGCTTCCCGAAGCGGAGTTGCCGTTCGACGCGCTGCGCGATCCGTACGGCATCGTCTTCTGGCCCAACTTCAAGGGACGCGACGGTTGTCGCACGCCGATGCCGTGGGATGAAAGCGAGCACGGCGGGTTCAGCGCGGCGACGCCATGGCTGCCGGTGCCGCAGGAACACCGTGCGATGTGCGTGGCGCGCCAGGACGCCGACCGGCAATCGACGTTGAATGCGTTTCGCGCCTTCATGCGCTGGCGCAAGACGATGCCGGCGCTCATGTGGGGAGCCATTCGCATGATTCCTGTGGCCGATTCCGTGGTCGCATTCGAGCGCAGTTACGCCGACAAGAAAATTCTTGCGGCTTTCAATCTGTCCGCAGACACAGTCGACGCCCGCGCACCCGGGCTCGATGGCTGGCGCCAGGTCGGCGTCACGGGACTTCTCGAAGGTGAGCTTGCGGGCGGGCGATTGCGCTTGCCTGCACACGGCGCCGTATTCGCGACACCGCTGAGGGAGACGTGATGCGATTGAGCACGTATCGGGCGCGCGCATTCATCTGCGCGTTGTTTGCAGTCCTGGCGGTAACGGCAACACACGCCGGCGACAGCCGACCCGCGGCGCGCCAAAGCCCCGACTGGCTCCGCGACGCCGTGATCTACGAAGTATTCCCGCGAGTATTTTCGCCGCAGGGAAATTTCCAGGGCGTCATTGCGCAACTCGACCGCCTGAAGGAGCTCGGGGTGACGGTCATCTGGCTGATGCCGATCCATCCGCAGGGCGAGCTGAAAGCCAAGGGCTCGCTCGGCAGCCCCTACGCAGTCCGCGATTACGGTGCGATCAATCCGGACTACGGCACCGCCGACGACCTGAAGAAGCTCGTCGACGCTGCGCATCGGCGCGACATGAAAGTGTTCATCGACATCGTCGCCAATCACACCGCCTGGGATTCGACGCTGATCAAGCAACACCCGGACTGGTATAAGCGCAATGCGGCCGGTCAGATCGTGCCGCCGAATCCGGACTGGGTCGACGTCGCGCAGCTCGACTACGCCAATCCGGCGTTGCGCGAGTACATGAGCGGCATGCTGGTGCGCTGGCTGCGCGAGTTCCAGCTGGACGGTTTTCGCTGCGACTACGCGATCGGCGTGCCGCGCGACTTCTGGGAATCCTTGCGACCGCAGCTCGATCGCGTGCGCCCCGGCCTTGCGTTCATGGCCGAGGCCGACGATCCGGGACTCCTGAACCGCGCTTTCGACATCGACTACGCCTGGGATTTCTACCACTCGATGAGCGCCGTGCTTTCGGGCCGCGCACCCGCCTCATCTGTGCGCGAGGTGTGGGAGCGCGCCGAGGCCAAGTATCCGCACGGCGCGTTGCGTCTGCGATTTTCCGACAACCACGACCAGCTCCGCGCCACCGGTCAATTCGGCTTGCCGGCGGCACTCGCGGCGTCAGCAGTGATGTTCACGCTGGATGGCGTCCCGCTGCTCTACAACGGCATGGAGGTCGGCGACACCACCGAATCCACGGCGCCCGCGCTGTTCGAGAAACATCGCATCGCCTGGGAAATGGCCGAGCGCCGCCCGCAAGTAACTCCTTATTACAAACAGCTCACGGCACTGCGACGCGCGCACCCGGCGTTGACGCGCGGTGCGGTGCGCTGGCTGCGCAATGCTGACGAACAGCGCGTGCTCAGTTATGAGCGCGCGGACGGCAAAGAGACTCTCGTCGTCGCGGTGAACCTGTCGTCGCAAAACTACGCCGGCGTCGTCGAAGTGGCGCCGGGCGAATATCGCGAGATCACACCGGCCCGCGCAGGCGCCGCGACGTTGCCGACGGTGCTGCTCGCTCCGTGGGAATTCAGGGTGTTCCGGCGCGTGTCGTCCGCCGACTGAGGCACTGTGCATACGTGAATACGTATGCATGAGATTGCTAAATGGCGGTCGCTGCCGACATCCTTGCCGCAACAATCCACAAGAAACCATTACTCGCGTTGCTTTGTCAGGAAGGGGGATCGAGTGAAGACTTCAACGAGGAAAGGTAATCGCACCCAGCCGACCCGGCGCCGTCCGCAGTGCGAAGTCAGCTCGGCGACCAGCTGGGCGGTACTCCTCATGGCGAGCAGTGGCGCTGCCTTTGCGCAAGAGCAGCCTGCCGCTGCGGGCGAAGGCTCGCAGATGGAAGAGGTGATCGTCACCGGCATCCGCAAGAGCATCGAGGACTCGATCGCCGTCAAGAAGAACGAGGACTCGATCGTCGAGGTCGTGTCGGCCGAGGACATCGGCAAGCTGCCCGATTCCTCCATCGCCGAATCGATCGCGCGACTGCCCGGTCTGGCCGCGCAACGTACCAACGGTCGCGCGCAGACGCTGTCGATCCGCGGCCTCGGGCCCGACTTCACCGTCACGACCTTCAACGGTCGCGAGCAGGCTTCGACGAACGACAACCGCACGGTCGAGTTCGACCAGTACCCGTCGGAGCTCGTCACGCAGGTCAAGATTTACAAGACGCCCGATGCCGGCATGGCGTACCAGGGCATCGCGGGCACGACGGACATCTCGACCGTACATCCTCTGCAGTACGACGAGCGCAGAACGGCCGCAACGTACCGTCATGAGTACAACGAGCAGGACGCCAACATCCCCGGGCTGGAGCGCACCGGCGATCGCGCGAACCTCACTTACATCGATCAGTTCCGCGACAGAACCGTAGGCGTGGCGCTCGGAGTCGCCTACAACAAGACGCCGTATCAGGCGCAGACGCGCGAGCCCTGGGGTTACCCGGAGGTTGCGGGCGGGCTGGTCATCGGCGGCGACAAGGACGGCGTGCAGTCTTCGTTCTACGAGCGCAAGGCCTACCTGGGCGTGCTCGAGTTCGAGCCGAACGATCAGCTGCACATGCTGGTCGACGCGTACCACTCCGACTTCAAGGAGCTGCAGACCGTTCAGCGCATCGAGTTCGGCACGATCTGGGCGGGCGCGACGCTGACGAATCCCGGGCCGGTCGTGAATGGCCGCGTCCAGTCGGGCACGTTCGCCAACGTGCCGTTCGTGGTGATCGAGAACTACAACAACGACCGTCGCGCGGACATCGATTCGCTCGGCTGGAACACGCGAATATCAGCTCAACGACAACTGGAATCTCGTCGGCGACCTCAGCTGGTCGCGCGTGAAGCGCGAAGATCTGCGCCTGGAATCCACGGCCGGCACCGGCACGAACAACGACCCGGACTTCCTGCCGCAGGTGGATTCGATTTCCTTCACTACCGACAGCCGCGGCATTTCGCATTTCACGCCGACGCTCGACTACAGCGACTACAACACCGTATTCCTGACCGACCCGGGCGGCTGGGGTGGCGGCCAGCGGCGCTCGGGCTTCGTCGGCAATCCCGAGATCGAAGACGAGATCAAGGCGATCCGGCTGTCGGCCGAGCGCAAGCTCGGCACCGCCTTCATGGATGGCGTGACGTTCGGCGCGAATTTCGCCGAGCGCGTGAAGTCGAAGGACAACTTCCAGAGCATCCTGTACCTGCCGGGTGACATTTCTCACGCCGTCGTGCCGGAAGAGTTCCGCACCGGCATCACCAACACGTCGTTCTTCGGCAGTCCGCACGGCATGATCGGTTACAACGCCATCGGGCTGTATCGCTCCGGGTTCTGGCAGCCGGTGGATTCCTTCCTGGATCCGAATCCGGCCGTGGGCAACGGCGATCGTCAGAGCGCCGTCACCAACGATTGGGAAGTGACCGAGAAGTTGACGACGGCATTCGTCAAGGTCGGCATCGACACCCAGGTCGGCGCATTGCCGTTACGCGGCAACATCGGCTTGCAGAGCGTTACGGCGGATCAGTCTTCGGACATCAGCTATTTCTCGCCCCCGAACCTCGACGAGGGGATCGCGCAGAGCGTGTCGATCGTCACCTCGGGCGACAAGTACACCGATGTGCTGCCGAGCCTGAACCTGGCGCTCGAGCTGCCGAACGACATGAAATTGCGTTTCGGCGCAGCCATCACCGTGGCCCGGCCGCGGATGGATGACCTCGCCGGCGGCGCGGGCTACACCGTGGTCCCGGACAGCGCCACGCCGGAAAACGTCGACGGGCAACTGCTGTACTGGCGGCGCACCGGCGGCGGCAATCCGGAGCTGAAGCCGTGGAAGGCGAACACGTTCGATCTGTCGTTCGAGAAATACTTCGGCTCGCAGGCGTATTTCTCGGTGGCCACCTACTACAAGAAGCTGACGACCTACATCTTCAACAGCTCGGTCCTCGCGAGCTTCGAAGGCGTGCTGCTGCCCGGCCAGAACTCGCTCAACGATCCCGTCACCGGCTTCGAGGAGGCCGATGCGAATCGCGTGGGCGTCGTGACCACCAAGGTGAACGGCAGCGGCGGTTACATCAGGGGCGCCGAGCTCACGTTCTCGTTGCCGCTCTCGATCTTCTCCGACACGCTCGACGGCTTCGGCTTCATCGTCAGCGGTGCGGTGAACGATTCCTCGATCGACATCAACGGCGAGGAGACGCCGGTGCCGGGCTTGTCCGAGAAGGTGGTCAACACGACCGTGTACTTCGAGAAGGCGGGTTTCTCGGCACGAGTGAGCAACCGCTATCGCGGCGATTTCGTCGGCGAGGTGCCCGAGTTCGACTCGAGCCTGACGCTCAAGAACGTGAGCGCCGAATCGCTGCTGGACGCGCAGGTGGGATACGAGTTCCAGGACGGACTCATGCGGGGCCTGAGCGTGAGCGTCACCGGCACCAACCTCACCGACGAGCCCTTCCAGCTGAACAACGTCGACGATCCGGCATACAATCTGATCAAGTATCAGGAGTACGGGGCGGTGTACTCGCTCGCGCTCACCTATAAGTTCTAGGTGGCTCGATCAGGAGATCAGGTCGGTCGTCATTGCCGGGGGCGGCGCTGCGGGCTGGATGGCCGCAGCCGCTCTGGCTCGCGTGCTCGGGCCGCGACTCACCATCACGCTGGTCGAGTCCTCCGAGATCGGCATCGTCGGCGTCGGTGAGGCCACGATCCCGGCGATCCAGCTGTTCAACAAGCTGGTGCGCATCGACGAAGACGAATTCCTGCGCCAGACGCAGGGCACGTTCAAGCTCGGCATCGAGTTCGTCGACTGGTACGAGAAGGGGCATGTGTACATGCATGCCTTCGGGCCGGTCGGTCGCGACCTCGCTTACATCCCTTTTCACCATTACTGGTTGCGTGATCAGGCGCAGGCGAGCGCCAGCTCGCTCTGGGACTACAGCTTCAACTGGCTCGCTGCGAAGCAGGCGCGGTTTGCGCGGACCGATCGCATCGCCGACACGCCGCTTGCGGGATTGACGTGGGCGTATCACTTCGACGCTTCGCTCTATGCGGCGTACCTGTCGCGGCTGGCGCAGGGGCTGGGCGTGCGCAGGGTGGATGGCATGATCGGCGAGGTCCTGCTCGCGCCTGAGAGCGGCGACGTGCGCGCCCTGCGGCTCACCGACGGCCGCGAACTGGCGGCTGACTTCTTCATCGACTGCACGGGTTTCCGCGGCCTGCTGATCGAGCAGGCGCTTGGGCACCGGCTACGAAAACTGGTCGCATTGGCTGCCTTGCGACCGCGCATGGGCGGTGCCGTCGGGACGCGTGAGTCCACTGTTGCCTCATACGCGATCGACTGCGCGCGAAGCAGGATGGCAATGGCGCATTCCGCTGCAACATCGCACTGGCAACGGTCACGTCTACGCGTCCTCGCATATGAGCGATGAACGCGCACGCGAGCTGTTAGTCTCGAATCTCGATGCACCGGCGCTCGCCGAGCCCCGCCTGATCCGTTTCGCCACGGGACGCCGTAAACAGTTATGGAATCGAAACGTCGTCTGCATGGGACTCGCCAGCGGTTTCCTGGAGCCGCTCGAATCCACTGCGATTCACCTGATCCAGGTGACGATCCAGCGCCTGATCCTGCTGTTTCCACACCGCGGCGACTGCGAAGAGCGGCGCAAGGAATTCAACCGCGCCGCGGCCGCGGAATACGAGTACATCCGTGACTTCATCATCCTGCACTACCACGCCAACAACCGCGTCGGCGAGCCGTTCTGGGATGCGTGCCGAACGATGTCGATACCCGACTCGCTGCGACAGCGGATCGAGTTGTTCCGCGAGACGGCGGGCATCTTCTGCGCGTCCGACGATCTGTTCCAGCTCACGAGCTGGCTGCAGGTGCTGTGGGGGCAGGGCGTGCGGCCGCGGGCGTCGCATCCGTTCGTCGAAGCCGTGTCGCCCAACGATCGGCAAGGATATTTGCGGGATCTGCGCGGGCTGCTCGCTCACGCGACTCAACAGCTGCCTGACCATGCGGATTTCATCGCGCGCCATTGCCGCGCCACGCCGCCGAACGCCTGAACCCGCATGACCGCCAAGCCGCAGGTGACGTTCTGGCAGATCTGGAACATGTGCTTCGGATTCCTGGGAATCCAGTTCGGCTTTGCGCTCCAGAACGCCAACGTCAGTCGCATCTTCCAGACGCTCGGCGCCAAGGTCGATGAGATTCCGATTCTCTGGATCGCCGCGCCGCTGACCGGGCTCATCGTGCAGCCCATCGTGGGCTACTACTCGGACCGCACGTGGAATGGCCTGGGTCGCCGCCGGCCGTATTTTCTGGCGGGCGCAGTGCTCACGACGCTCGCGTTGTTCGCGATGCCGAATTCTCCGTCGCTGTGGATCGCCGCGGGACTGCTGTGGATTCTCGATGCATCGCTCAACATTTCGATGGAACCGTTCCGCGCATTCGTCGGCGATCAGCTGTCGCCGCGGCAACGCCCGACGGGCTATGCGATGCAGAGCTTCTTCATCGGCATCGGTGCAGTGGTCGCAAGCTTGTTGCCGTGGCTGCTCGCGGCTGCAGGCGTTCAGAACAGCGCCGAACCCGGCGGCATTCCGGATACGGTGAAGTACGCGTTCTACGCCGGCGGCACCGTCCTGTTGCTCGCCGTCGGCTGGACGATAGTCAGCACGCGCGAGTATCCGCCGGCGCAGTTGAACAGCTTCGACGATGCCAACGCGATGGGCGATACGACTGTCAACGCGAGCAAAGCACGCCGCGACGGCTTGCTGTGGCTAGTCGCCGGCGCAGTTGCGGTTGCTGTGATCAGCATCGCGAAGCTCGAGAAGGAGCTCTACCTGCTGGCCGCGGGACTGCTGGCCTATGGCATCGCGTTGCTGATTCTCAGCGTCTGGCGGACGCGCAACGCGTTCGTCGCCATCATGGCCGATCTGCACGAGATGCCGCCGGCGATGCGTCGCCTGGCCGTGGTCCAGTTCTTCTCCTGGTTCGCCCTGTTCGCGATGTGGATCTACACGACGGCTGCTGTCACCCAGGTGCATTACGGCGCCACCGATCCGCAATCGGCGATCTACAACGAAGGGGCGAACTGGGTGGGGGTGCTGTTTGCGTCGTACAGCGGTTTCGCGGCGATCGCGGCCGTGGTCATTCCGCTGCTGGTCCGGCGCTTCGGCCTGCGCCTCAGCCACCTGATCAACCTGTGGCTGGGCGCTGCCGGGCTGGTATCGTTCGCGCTGATTCGCGATCCGCACTGGCTGATCGCCGCCATGGTCGGCGTCGGCTTCGCCTGGGCCTCGATCGTTTCGCTTCCTTACGCTCTGTTGTCCAACAACCTGCCCGCCGCCAAGATGGGCGTCTACATGGGCATTTTCAATTTCTTCATCGTTATCCCACAATTGCTGGCTGCCAGCGTTCTCGGCTTCCTGCTACGGGCCTTCGCCCAGGGGCAACCGATCTATGCGCTGGTCATTGGCGGTGCGAGCCTGTTCATTGCCGGACTGGCAGTGCTGCGGGTCGCAGAGCCGGTCGCTGAGCTGGCATTTGAGGGACAAGGTTGAGCGGATACCCCGTTTCGCGCAGACACGTGATCCAAAGCCTGGCGGCCTGCGCGCTGCCTCTGGGCACGGTGGCGTGCACGAAAAAGAACGCCAACTCGCTGGTCGTGGGCGGGTTGCCCGTCACCTGCAATCTCACCTTGCCGGTTGCGTGCGTGGCGAAGGCGACGGTCAACGGCACGGCCCCTGCAGGCGAGCCCCGGTTCGAGTTCGAATACAACAAGTACAACGGCTGGCCGGAGATCAAGGAGTCGCTGATGACCGGCCGCATCCAGGCCGGCTACATGCTCGCGCCGCTGGTGATGGACCTGGCGGACAAGAACATCCCGGTCAAGATCGTCGCGCTCGGCCATCGTTCGGGCGCGGTCATCATGGTGCGCACCGAGTCCCCGTATCAGACCTTCCGACAGCTCGCGGGCAAGCGCATCGCCATTCCCAGCCGCTTCGCCGTCGATTTCCTGTTCCTGCGCCGCATGCTCGCGGAAGAGAACATGCGCGTGGAGGAGCTGGAGATCGTCGAGATGCCGCCGCCCGACATGCCGGCAGCGTTGTATGCGAACGCCGTCGATGCCTATTGCACCGGTGAGCCTTTCGGCGCCGCCGCGCAGCAGGCCGGATACGCCCGACCGCTGCGCATGACACGCGACGAGTGGCCGAAGTACATCTGCTGCGTGCTCACGGTCCGCGAGGAGTTGATCGCGGAAAATCCGGCGATGGTGCAGGATCTCGTCAACCATGTTCTCGGCGCCGGCACCTGGCTCGATCAGCAGCAGGCGAACCGCGAGAAGGCGGTGCAGATCGCCGCCGGCCGCCAGTTCTTCAATCAGGATCCGAAGATCATCCGCTTCGTGATGGAGAATCCGACCGATCGCGTGACTTATGGCGATCTGCGGATGATTCGCACCGAGTTCGAGGAGCTCATGCAGCTGTCGCTGCAGGCCGGCACGATCAAGCAGCCGATCGCCTACGAAAAATACGTCGACGAGCGGTTCGCGCGCGCAGCGCGTCCGGCTCCAATCCCGCTATGAGATCCAGCCTCGCTCTTGCACCGCTGGTCTCGCTGCTGTTCGCCGCTGCAGCTGCAGCGGCCGATGCACCGGAGCTCAAGGCAGGCGTCTTCAGCCCGCCGCGACAGGCGCCTGAATTCGCGCTGGAAGGCTCCGACGGCCGCGCGCTGAGTCTGAGCCGCTTCAAAGGCAAGGTCGTGCTGCTTGGCTTCGGCTTCACCTGGTGTCCGAGCGTTTGCCCGACCACGCTGGCGACGCTGGCGCAGGCGCGCCGCAAGCTCGGCTCCGCCGCCGCGGCGGATGTGCAGATCGTCTACATCACAGTCGACCCGGAACGCGACAAAGCGGAGCGCATGAAGGAATATCTCGCCGCCTTCGATCCGACCTTCGTCGGCGGCACCGGCACGGCGCAACGGCTGGCCGCCGTGCGCAAGGACTACGGCGTCTTCGCCGAGAAGAAGGGGCAAGGCAAGGACTATCAGGTGGCGCATTCCTCCTTCACGTATCTCATCGATCGCAGCGGCAGCCTGCGGGCGCTGATGCCGTACGGGCACGGACCCGACGACTACGTGCACGATCTGCGAATCCTGCTGAACGAGTGACCGTGCGTTCACGACTACCATGGCGAGCCTTGATGGCAGTGGGCGGGGCGGGCGCGCTCGCCGCGCTCGGCTGGTTCGGATTCACTCCGATCGATCGCGTCCCGGCGAAAGCTGCGCGTGAAGAGATCTTCGAGATTCCGCAGGGAACGTGGGCCCGCCGCATGTCGGGAGATAAGGTCGGCATCCTGCCGGACGAGATCCGCCTGACGCTCGGCATCCGCGACATCCTGGTGCTGCGCAACCAGGACGACGTGCCGCAGATCTTCGGTCCGACCCTGATGATGCCCGGCCAGAGTTTCCGGCTGCCGTTCGCGCAGGCGTCGGAGTATCAGTTCGCCTGCACCGCGCACGCGAGCGGGCAGATGACTGTCATAGTGGAGCCGTATCCGGCTACGCCCTGGGCGAGAATGCAGTGGCGTGTGCGCGAACTGATCCGTGAGCTTGGATGAAGCGAATCAAAGGAAATCCTGCCGTCGCTGGCCGTGATCGCCGCCCTGGTTGCGGCGTGGTGGGCAGCCGTCGTAGTCACGCGCAGCGTGATCTTCCCGACACCGTGGGACGTCGTCAGCGGCGCGTTCGAGCTCGTGCAGGATGGCACGCTGTCGGAACACATCGCCGCGTCGCTCATGCGCGTCGGCACGGGTTTCCTGCTGGCAGTGTGCGTCGCCGTGCCGCTCGGCCTGTGGATGGGTTGGGTGCGCGGCGCTTACAGCACGCTGAATCCGGTCTTCCAGATCCTGCGTCCGATCTCGCCGATCGCGTGGATTCCGATCGCCATCCTCTGGTTCGGCGTCGGCAATGCATCGCCGATCTACCTGATCTTCATCTCGTCGGTCTTCCCGATGGTCGTGCAGACGACCGTCGGCGTGCACACGATCGAGAAGCGCTATCTGCGCGCGGCGGAGAACTTCGGCGTCTCGCGCCGGACGCTGTTCACGCAAGTGGTCATTCCGGCCGCTTTGCCGCAGGTCGTCGTCGGCATGCGGATCGGTCTCGGCGTCGCCTGGCTGGTCGTGGTCGCCGCCGAAATGATCGCGCTGCGCTCGGGGCTCGGTTACATGATCATGGACTCGCGCAACGCCGGTAATCGCTACGATCTCGTCGTCGCCGGCATGGTCATCATCGGTTTGATCGGACTGTCGCTGGACGCTGTCATGCGCATGCTCGAACGCCTCAAGTGGGTCAGGTGGCGGTATGCGCACTAAGATCGAAGTTCGCGACCTGAAGAAGAGCTTCGAGTCGGACCAGGGATTGCTGTCGGTCGTCGATGACGTCAGTTTCACGATTCGTGACGGCGAGTTCGTCGCCATCGTGGGTCCGTCGGGCTGCGGCAAGTCGACGCTGCTGAACATGCTGGCCGGCTTCGTGCGGCCGGATGCCGGCTCGATCGTCATCGACGGCGTGCAGCGCTCGAAGCCGGATTCGAAGGGCATCCTGATTTCGCAGCAGGGCTCGGTCTTTCCCTGGCTCACGGTGCGCGAGAACCTGATGTTCGGTCTCAACGGTCATCGACCGGCCAACAAGGCCGAGATCGCGGACCGCTACGCTGCGATCGCCGGGCTGAAAGGCTTCGAGGCCAGTTACCCGCACGAGTTGTCCGGCGGCATGTTGAAACGCGCCGAGCTGGCGCGCGCCCTGGTCGTGAAGCCCGAGATCCTCTACATGGACGAGCCGTTCGCTGCGCTCGATGCGCTGATGAGCCTGCGCATGCGCAACGAGCTGCTGCGGATCCTGGCGGAGGAGCGGCACACCGTGATGCTGATCACGCACGACGTCGAAGAAGCGATCCACCTGGCCGACCGCATCCTGGTGCTGTCGCCGCGCCCCACGCGAATCCAGGCGAGCTTCGACGTGTCGTTCCCGCATCCGCGCCGGCTCGCGAGCCCGCCGGTGCAGGAGCTGCGTGTCGCGATCCTGCGCGAGCTCGGGGTCGATCGTTACGGCGACTGACTGGAGAATTCTGGTGGCGCGACACTCTGGCTATCCGCTGTTGCTCCTGGCGCTGGCATGCACCGCCAACGCTGCAGATGCAGTCCGCGAGCGAGCGCCGACGGAAGAGATCGTCTATTTCGTGCTGCCGGATCGCTTCGAGAACGGCAATCCCGCGAACGACCGCGGCGGGCTGAAGGGCGACCGGCTGAAGCACGGCTTCGATCCCACGTCGAAGGGGTTCTTTCACGGTGGCGACCTGCAGGGGCTGACCTCGCGGCTCGACTACATCCAGGCGCTCGGTGCGACCGCCGTGTGGCTCACGCCGGTGTTCAAGAACAAGCCGGTGCAGGGCGGGCCCGGCCAGGAGTCCGCCGGCTATCACGGTTACTGGATCACCGACTTCACCAGCGTCGATCCGCATCTCGGCGACGAAGCGCAGATGCAGGAGTTCGTGCGCGCCGCGCATGCGCGCGGCATGAAGGTGTATCTCGACATCATCGCCAATCACACGGCGGATGTGATCGCGTATCGCGAATGTCCGACGGATCGATGCCCCTATCGGCCGCGCGCCGAATATCCCTATTCGCGCCGCGGCGGGCTGCAGGGCGAGGCGATCAACGAGGGCTTCACCGGCCGCAATTTCGAGAAGCTGACACGCCCGGACTTCGCGTACACGCCGTACCTGCCGGCCGGTGAAGAGCGCGTCAAGGTGCCGCAGTGGCTGAACGACCCGCTGCTGTACCACAACCGCGGCAACACGACCTTCGAGGGCGAGAGCTCGGAGATGGGCGACTTCGTGGGACTCGACGACCTCACGACCGAAGACCCGCGTGTCGTAAAGGGGATGATCGAGATCTACGGCGGCTGGATCGATCGCTACGGCGTCGACGGCTTCCGCATCGACACGGCGCGGCACGTAAACGCCGGGTTCTGGCAGGCATTCGTGCCGGCGATGCTGCAGCGGGCGGCAGCGCAGGGCATCCCGCATTTCCATATCTTCGGTGAAGTTTCCACTTCGAACATCGACGTGGCTTTGCTCGCTCGATATACGCGCGACGCTGGGCTGCCCGCGGTGCTCGACTTTGCGTTCGCCAGTGCCGTGCGTGCGACGGTCGCCGGCGATGCAGGCACCGACCGGCTCGCCCGACTGTTTGCTGACGACACGCTGTACGAAGGCGGCGAAAAGACGGCTCTGCAGCTGCCGACATTCGTCAGCAACCATGACGCCGGCCGCTTTGCATACTTCGTGAGAGCAGCGCGCCCGCAGGCGAGCGACGAGGAAGTGTTGAAGCGTGTGCTGTTGGCCCACGCGATGTTGTTCACGCTGCGCGGCGTCCCCGTCGTGTACTACGGCGACGAGCAGGGCTTCACCGGTGTCGGCAACGACCAGGACGCGCGCCACGACATGATGACGAGCCGCACGCCGTCGTATCTCGCGGATCGCAGGATCGGAGTCAGGCTAAAGCCTGACCCACAGCGATCGAATTTCGATCTCGATCACCCGATCGCGCGCGCCATCGCCGGGCTTTCGGCGCTGCGCCGCGCGCACGCCGCCTTGCGCAGCGGGCGACAGCTGGTGCGCAACTACTCCGAGACCCCGGGGTTGTTTGCAGTATCGCGGCTCGATCCGGCCACCGGCCGCGAGATCGCGATCGCGTTCAACACTTCGCTCCAGCCGCTGACGACTACGATGGAAGTCGACGCCGGCTCGCGTCGGTTCACGTCGCTGTACGGTAAATGCGAAAGCGAGGTCGCGGCTCCGGGGTCCTATCGCGTCGTATTGGCGCCACTCGACTACGTTGTCTGCGCGGCTGGAGACGGACCGTGACCGGAGAAACTCTCGCCAAGACCGCCAAGCTCGCCAAGCTCGGAATCCGAATTGTTCAGAATTCTTCTTGGCGGTCTTGGCGTCTTGGCGAGAGTCTCTCTCTGCTTCTGATTCTTTGTATGAGCGTCGCCGATGCCGAGACCATCGGCACGGTCAGCTCTCCCAGCAACACCCTCACCGTCGCCGTCACCGTCAATGACGAAGGCCGCCCTGGCTACTCGATCACGCGCGGCGGCCGACCGATCGTCACCGAGTCGCGCCTCGGCTTCCTGCTGACCGACGCGCCGAAGCTCGAGCGAAACTTCCGCGGCGACGGTGTGCAGACGCGCAGCTTCGACGAGACGTGGGAGCAGCCGTGGGGCGAGCGTCGCTACGTCCGCAATCGCTACAACGAGATGAGCGTGCGGCTGACCGAGAAGAATCCGCCCGGACGCTCGTTCGTAGTCGTGTTCCGTGTCTTCGATGACGGCGTCGGTTTCCGCTACGAGTTTCCGGATCAGCCGCAGCTGCGCGACGTGAACATCGGCGACGAGCTGACGGAGTTCACTATCGCCGAGCCCGGCACCGCGTGGTGGATTCCCGGCGGCGAGTGGAACCGCTACGAGTATCTCTATCGCCGCACGGCGCTCGACGAAGTCGCGCAGGCGCATACGCCGCTCACGATCCGTACTGATTCAGGCGTGCATATCGCGATCCACGAGGCTGCGTTGGTCGACTACTCGGGTATGTGGCTGCGCCGTGTCGACGGCACGCGGCTGAAAGCGGTCCTGTCGCCGGCCGCGCAGGGCGCGAAAGTCAAACGCGTCGCGCCGTTCTTTACGCCGTGGCGCACGCTGCTGATTGCCGACAACGCCGGCGCGCTTTACATGGCGTCGGACATCATCCTGAATCTCAACGAGCCGAACCGGCTCGGCGACGTGTCGTGGTTCAAGCCGGCGAAGTACGTGGGCATCTGGTGGGGGATGCACATCGACGAGTGGAGCTGGGCTTCCGGTCAGAAGCACGGCGCCACGACAGCGAACACGCGGCGTTATATCGACTTCGCCGCGCAGCACGGCTTTCGCGGCGTGCTGGTCGAAGGCTGGAACGTCGGGTGGGACGGCGACTGGTTCGCGAACGGCGAGACCTTCAGCTTCACGCAGCCGTATCCGGATTTCGATCTGCAAGGGCTCGCCGAGTACGCGAAGCGCAAGGGTGTGCGTCTGGTCGGTCATCACGAGACGTCGGCCAACATCGCGCACTACGAAGAGCAACTCGAGGCCGGGCTCGATCTCTATCAGCGACTCGGCATCGATAGCGTGAAGACCGGTTACGTCGCGGACGCCGGCGGCGTGAAGGCGCGGGGCGACGACGGCAAGATTCACTTCGAGTGGCACGACGGTCAGGTCATGTCGCGCCATCATCTCAAGGTCGTGACGGAGGCAGCGAAGCGTCACATAGCCGTAGTTGCGCACGAGCCGATCAAGGACACGGGTTTGCGGCGCACGTACCCGAACTGGGTCTCGCGCGAGGGCGCGCGCGGCATGGAGTACAACGCGTGGGGCGATCCGCCGAACCCGCCCGAGCACGAGGCGAATCTCGTGTTCACGCGCATGCTCTCGGGTCCGTTCGACTTCACGCCGGGCGTGCTGAGTCTGAAAGGGAAGGGCGGCCGGCCGTTTCAATCGACGATCGCGAAGCAGCTGGCGAACTACGTGATTCTCTATGCGCCGCTGCAGATGGCCGCGGACCTGCCGGAGAACTATCGCCGGCATCCCGCGCCGTTCCAGTTCATCAAGGACGTGCCGACCGACTGGGCGCAGACGCTGGTGCCGAACGGCGAAGTCGGCGACTACGTGACCATCGTGCGCAAGGACCGCAACAGCGACGACTGGTACCTCGGCAGCGTCACGGACGAGAACGCGCGCACGCTGGAAGTGAAACTCGACTTCCTCGATCCCGAGCGCAGCTACCGCGCACATATCTATCGCGACGGCGCGAACGCAGATTGGCGTACGCACCCGTTCGCAATCGCCATCGAACGCCGCGGCGTCCGCCGCGGCGACACACTGCAGCTGAAACTCGCGCCCGGCGGCGGCCAAGCCATCCGCCTCCAGGCGCGGTGAGCGCGGTGCCGGGAGAGAAAAAGCGGGGAAACTCAGCGGTGCAGCAATTGTTGCGCTGCTGAGTTTCCCCTGTTTTCTTCTCCCGGCACCAAGTTGCAACCCAGGCCGGTGCTGCTGCGTCCGAACGAGTACCTGTAACTCGGATCCGCAGCACCATGACAGTTTCATCTTTTCTCTTCGGTACAGTTGTGCTCGTCGCAGTAACGTTGCCCGCAGTGGTTCGTGCTGCGGCGGAAGAGCCGCCGAACGCGTGCTATTCCGGTGCTTATCGACTCGGCAACGACTACATCGTGATCACGCCGAGCGACGAGGGCGCGCTGCGCTATCGCGTGCCGGATGGTCGCAGCGGCCGTCTGTATCCCGGTGACGATCGACATTTTCACGGCGGGCCCGGTTGGGCGTCGCGCGAGCCGCGCGTCGCCGAAGCGGTCTTCGATGGTTGCCCGGGCAAGCGCATCGAGTTTCGGCTCAAGGATGGGCCGTCGGGCATTGCACAGCGCGTTCCAGTGACGAGAACGCCGACCACGTTTTCGAGTATCGGCAACACGCTGTACGGCGAGCTGTTCGCGCCCGAGAAGCCGCAGGCACTCGTAGTGATGGTATTCGGCTCCGGTCAGGACAGCGCAGTCGCGTACTCGTACGTGCAGCACCTGCTGTCGTATTACGGGATCGCTGCGTTCGTCTACGACAAGCGTGGCACGGGCAAATCGACCGGCCGCTTCACAGTCGATTTCAGCGAGCTCGCCGACGATGCCCTTGCAGCGATGGCGCACGCACGCACGCTTCTCAACGCGCCGGGCGTGCCCGTCGGCTTGATGGGCGAGAGCCAGGGCGGATGGATCGCGCCGCTCGCGGCCGTGCGTGCGCCGGCCGACTTCGTGATCGTGTCGTACGGCCTCGCGATCAGTCCGCTCGAAGAGGATCGCTTCGAAGTGATGAACGAGCTGCGCGCGAAGCGCTACGACGACAGCGTGGTCGCGAAAGGCCGCGAGCTCACGGACATCACCGGTCGCATCATGTTGTCCCGCTTCACCGATGGCCTGGACGACTTACGCAAATTCAAGGCGGCGCACGCCGACGCGAAGTGGTTGCAGGAAGTCGAAGGCGACTTCACCGGTCCGCTGCTGCGCTCGCCGGACGATCAGTTCGAGAGCTGCGCAAGCTGCTCGGCTTCGACGCGATTCTGGACTACGACGCGCAGGCGGCACTGCGACGCGTGCGAGTGCCGATGTTGTGGATCGTCGCCGGCAAGGACACCGAAGCGCCTTCCGCGCCGACACTCGAATTCCTGCGCACGCTGCAGCCTGAGCCCCCGCAGCTCGATATCGCCGTCTTCCCGAACGCCGATCACGGCATTCTCGAGGACGATCGCCAGTCCACCGGCTACCACGACCTGCTGGTGAAGTGGATCCGCACCCGCCAGCTGGAGGGCCAGTTCGGCACGGCGATCCTGCAGCCGGATCGCCGCTGAGCCCGGTGCAGATTCTGGACTCCCCTTAGGACCATCGACGCGGCTATCCTCGCTGCGTATCGTGACGTGTCACAAAAGGGGGAGGCGCGCATGCAGCGCGGATGCAGACTGTCGATCGTAGCGGCGTCCGGACTCCTGGCCGCCAATATCGCCTGCTGGAGCAGAGCTGCCGCGCATGCCGGACGGCACCCCCGACCTGCAGGGCATCTGGACAGGCGGCACACTGACGCCGTTCGAACGGCCGGCGCAGGCCGGCACGCAGTTGCCCGAGTCGGCGCGAGACGAGGCCCAGCGCACGGCGACCGAAAAGTTCTGGGCTGCCGGCCATAAGCCCGGCGAGGTCGGCCGCGACAACGATGCGTTCATCGATCAGGACCTGAAGATCCTGCCGAACGGCCAGACTTCGCTCGTGGTCGAGCCCGCCGACGGCAAAGTGCCCTTACGGCCCGAGGCGGCGAAACGCCGCGATTTCAACCAGAGCAGTTTCGATTCGTACGAGACGATGTCGCAGTGGGACCGCTGCATCACGCGCGAGCCCACGACGATGTTTCCGGTGGTCTACAACAACGCGTACCAGATCGTGCAGACGCCAGGCTACGTGCTGATCGTCGCGGAGATGATCCACGACGCGCGCATCATCCCGATAGGCAAGAGCGGCGCGCAGCACATCGACTCGCGCGTGCGCTCGTGGGGCGGCGACTCACGCGGCCATTGGGAAGGCTCGACGCTCGTCGTCGAGACCTCAAACTTCCACGGTCGCGGCTGGCTCACCACCGGCCAGAATGCGGTGCCGGTGCGTGGCGTGCCGGCCAGCGAGCAGATGCGCATCGTCGAGCGATTCACGCGCGTCAGCCACGACACGATGCAGTACGAGATCGCAATCGACGATCCCGTGAGCTACACCGCGCCGTGGAAGATCGCGTATCCACTCGCGCGCGACGACCAGTACCAGATGTTCGAATACGCCTGCCACGAGGGTAATCACGCCATCGAGCTGATACTGCGCGGCGCGCGAGTGCAGGAGCAGTTGACGACGCGCTGACCGGCTACTTGTTCACGATACTGAAGATGTTGCCGTCCGGGTCCTTGAACCAGGCAACCTTCATATCCGCGTCCTTCGCGACGTGCACGTCGCCCTGGAGCTTCAGATCCGGCATGTCGTAGTGCTCGAAGGACACGCCCTTCGACTTCAGCTCACGCACTTCGCTGTCGACGTCGTCGACTGTCCAGGTCACCGCGGTGGCCTTGTTGGTGCCGGCGAACTGCGAGCGGTAGACGTTGAGGCGGGAATCGCCGTTCTGGTACACGACGACCTCGTCGCCTTCTGCATCGACCTGCTTCAGGCCGAGCGTACCTTCGTAAAATTTCTTCGCCGCAGCCAGGTTTTTGACTGCGACCGTCGGTATGGCGTCGTATTTGCCGAGCATGAGTATTCCTCCTTTCGTCAGGTGCCAGACTCAACCCGCGTGGCGCACAATTGATCCCTGCCGGAACGAATTCCTGCAGGCCCGTCATGGAAGGAGGACTGGATGACTCACCTGAGCGTCGCCGAAGCCGCACAGTTCGCGCAACGCTGGCTACCCGCCTGGTCCGGAACGATCCGCAGGGCCTCGCCGCGTTCTATTCCGACGACGCGCTGCTCGCCGAGATCGCGCGCTCCAGGCAGCCGAGGTAACGCTTCAATCCGGTCCGGCGAGCGCGGCCCAGAACGCGTCGTAGTCGTTCAGCACCGCTGGATTCTCCTTGACGATGCCGACGACCTGGCGCGGGATCAGCTTCAGATGGTCCAGCATGCCAGCCTCGTTCATGCCGTTAGCGCGCGCGAACTCGCGAAAGATGTCGAACGAGCGGGCTTCGTACGCGTCGACGTCGATGTCCATTCCCTTCGCGAAGGTCCTGGCCGTTTCTTCGTAGTAAGCGTGCATGTGCGGCGATCGCTTCCACTCGCCGGCGCCTTGAATGTCGACTGTGGTCGGCTCAGGTGTGTGCACGCGTTCGTGCGAACAACCAGCAGTAACGAGCAGCGCGGTGAGGAGGAGGAGGGGGAGTTTCATGCGTGCGATTATGCGCCAAAAAAACGGCGGGCCGAAGCCCGCCGTTGGAAGATGTCGGGTTGAAACCCGACCTACATCAGAAGTCGGCGGTAACGCCGAGGAAGACATATCTGCCCAGCGTGTCGTACACCTGTGGGAAGGTGTTGCCGTTGCAGTACACGGACGGGCAGGTGTCCTGGCCGACCAGCGGCGGGTCCTTGTCCAGGATGTTGTTGATGCCGAGGCGGCCTGTCAGGCTGCTGAACACGCCCACTTCGCTGAACGTGTAGGAGCCCGTCAGGTCGAAGTAGCTGCGCGAGCCGAGGTGCTTGTCCGTCTCGATGATGGCAGCGGACAAGTTCGGATCCGAGCTGGTGCGGTCGTCGTCGACGGCGGCGATGTAGCGCCACGTCAGCGACAGATCCACGTTCCAGGGCGTCGACCAGCTGGCGCGCATCTTGTGACGCCAATCCGGGATCGGCGTGCCGCACACTGCGCCGAACAAGCCGGCGCAGTCGTACTTGCTCGCGCCCGGCAGCGGTTCGGTCAGATACTCATTGACGTACGTGCCGATGAACTGCAGCCCGAGGCTGCCGACGGTCCCCATCTCGAAGCGATAGTTCGCCTCCGCATCGATGCCCTTGATCTGCAGCGAGCCGGTGTTGAGGATGGGGTCATCGACATAGCCGCTGTCGCCGAGCCAGATCGAGCCGTTCGCGGCGCGATTCACGCGGTCACAGTACTCCGGGTCGCCCGTCGTCAGGCACTGGCCAAGGATGAAGTCGGCGCCGAGGTTGTTGATCAGCTGCTCGACCTTGATGTCGTAGTAGTCGGCGGTGAAGCTGAAACCCGGCAGGAAGCCCGGCGTTACCACGAACCCATACGAGTAGGTATCGGAAGACTCCGGTTCGAGATCCGTGTTGCCGCCAACGAGGCCGTTGTACTGCGAAGCCGGGTTTTGCAGGATGTTGCCGTACTGTGCGGCGGTCACGCCGCTGCGCGCGCATTGTTCGAAGCTCGCAGCAGGGGTGCTGCCGATCTCGTTCGAGCACGGATCGGTGACGCCATCGAGTTGCACCCGTGGCTGCAGGAACAGCTCCTGGATGTTCGGCGAACGCACGGCGCGCTGGAAGCTCCCGCGCAGCATCACGTCGCCGACTGGCGCCCACTGCAGGCCGAGCTTGTAGCTGTCCGTGTCGAAGCCGAGGTTGTAATCGGAGTAGCGATAGCCCGCCTCGAGCGACAACGTGTCGGCGAACGGCTTGTCCTGAGCCAGCGGCAAGCGCGCTTCGGCGAACACCTCCCTGACGTCGAACTCGCCGAACGTATCGAGCGTCGGCGCGCCCTGGCCTGCCAGGTCGTTGCTCTGGTAGTTGGCGTCCGTGCGCAGCTCCGAACGCTCGGACCGGTACTCTGCCCCGAACGCGACGCCGAGACCGTCGTTCGCGCTCGGCAGCTTCACACCGTACCGGCCGAGGTCGCCCGAGACCGAAGCGCTCAGGACCTGCTCGACCGTCTCGCCCTCGGACAGCGCGGGAATCTGCAGGTATGCGAGCTGCTCGGGCGTAACACCGCCGATCCCGAAGATCTCGTAGGGCACGCAGTTCGCATCGTCGTTCGTCAGGTCCGCGTCCGCGTTGACGCGGCAGACCGGCTGACCGCCTGGGCCAGCCACGGCATTCAGCGCCTTGCGGATGCGCGAGCGCGAGAAGTCGTTCTGGAAGTTCTCCGACAGCAGCGAAGTGCCGTACAGGCCGTATGCGTCGTAGCTCCAGCCGTCGAAGATGTCCCCGCGCAGTCCGATGACGCCGCGGAACGAGGTGTGGCGCAGATCATCGTTACGGCCGCCGCCTTCGACGTTACGTCGGCCGATGTCGAGCAGCACGTCGCCCGCACCCGTATCGCCGCCGCAGAAGGCGTCCACTGCGGAGGCAGAAAGCAGCGGATTGTCGCAGTTCACTGAGTACCGGCCGAAGAATGGCGGCGCTCCCGGGCCAGCGCCGAGGAAGGCCCCGCTGGGCGCGATCTGCGCCTGCGTGCGATCGTCCATGAACATGAACTCGGTGTAGACGCTGGCCTGGTCGCTGAAATCGTAGTGCGCGAACAAGCCGGCCGTCTTGCGCTCATCCGTGCGCTGATAAAAGTTGTACGGAGCGAAGTTGAACTGGTCCGATGCCTCGAAGTCGCGCAGGGCGCCGCCGCCACCGACGGTGAAGGCACCCGTGGGCGTCAGGTCGAAAGGATCGGCCGGATTGTAGGTCAGGAACAGACCGCTGGCCGCGTTGCTAGAGCCGCCGCAGGTGAACGTGTTGGAGGTCGGATCGCCTGCGTCCGAAGAGCCGAGCGCGCACGAGCTGAAGTCGCGGCGGTCCTGCGTGATCGGATCGAGCGTGCGATAGCCGATGTAGACCGTGGCATTGCCACGGCCGTCCGGCGTATTGATGCCGGCGATGAACGTGAGGTCCTTGCTGTAGCCGTCGCGAACGTTGCTCTTCGGCAGCGCGTAGTTGCTCTCGCGCACCAGATCCTGGATGACGTCGTCCTCGTTGTTGTGCTGGTACATGCTGTACTGCGCATCGACCCGCACGCCTTCGAACTTGTCGTTCATGATGAAGTTGACGACACCGGCAACGGCATCGGCGCCGTACACCGCCGATGCGCCGCCTGTCAGTACTTCCACGCGCTCGATCAACGCCGCGGGAATCTGATTGAGGTCGGCCGAGGCCGCGCCGTTCTGCGTCGGATCGCCGGGCATCAGCCGGCGGCTGTTCACCAGCACCAGCGTGCGTTGCGAGCCGAGGTTACGCAGATTGACGGTTGCTGCGCCGGTCGAGCCGTTCGACAGGTTGCCGCCGAAGTCGGCGAACGCCTGCGGCAGATTGTTGATCAGGTCTTCGACGCGCGTGACGCCTTCGATCTTGACCTGATCCGAGCCCACGGCTGTCACCGGGCTGACGCTCGTGAGATTGGGTTGCGGAATGCGCGAGCCGGTCACGACCACTTCCTGGATGGTCGAGTCTTCCTGTGCATGCGCCGGCAGCACCCCGGCGAGCGCAGCAGCCGCACTCGTGAGCAGCGCGCAGCGGACTGCACGCCGAAGCGAATTATTCGTGTTCATCGATCTCCCCTCGAATGTTTTCACACGCAGGAGATGCTAGTAGCGTCGTCGTCGTCCGATACGACACTCGTTGTCAATCTGTCGGACGCGGATTGCTGTGATTGATGGGTCTGCGTTGCTGCAACGACACGCTGCTAAGCTGGCTGCGTGTGCGCACCTTTGTTTGCGAGCAGGCGCAGCGCGCGTGCACCGACGCCGCGGGTACGACGCAAGCGTCGCACGAGAGTGCTGCGCTCGTGGAAACCGGTGCGCTCTGCGATTTCGGCTACGGACAATTCCGTCGAGCACAGCAGGCGGGCGGCCGTTTGTGTTCTTCGACGTTGCAGATACTCATACGGGCTGATCCCGTGGACCGCTTTGAACTCACGCATCATGTGAAAGCGCGACCAGTGAGCCGCTGCGGCCAGCTCGTCGATCGTCAGCGGACGGTCGTAGCACGAATGGATCAGATCGGTGACGCGAGCGAGGCGCGTGAACGTTTCGCGGCGCTTCCACGACTTCAGGTGCGTCAGGGCGCCGACGGTGCGAGCGAGCGATACCTCGTGCGCCAGCAGCCGCCCCAGGAGAAAGCTCGCCTGCTCCTCGTACCACAGTGGATCGTCGATCCCGGCACAGATGTGGTGCGCGAGATAGCGCATCACGGACATGAACGAGCGGTCGCAATCGCGAAGATGCTCGAAGAGACGCGGCGTACCGTCCTGCGAGCTCGACAGTAATAGCTCGCGCTCGGGCTGCGGGAGCGAGTCGAACGCGTGCAGCAGCAGCTCCGGAGCGAAATAGATGCTCAGTACGCAGCTGCCTGGATCGCGCCGGCCGCGCGTCGAAAGCACATGGCCGGCATTGAGCGCGAGAAATACTTCCTCTTCGAGCTTGAGCGAGTGGCCGTCGACGCAGAAGGGATAGCTGCCGTTCCATGCCGCGTGTACCGACGGCACACCGGCGATGACATCGGGCGCCGCGCGTCCCGCGGGCAGCCAGTGAATCTCGGTGCCTTGCGCCGTATGCGCTCCGGCGCTCGTGCCATTCGTCGCAGCGAACCTGCGGATGATCGATCCCATCGCGTCCCCGGTCTGCAACGCGCCGCATGCGCGTTGCCGAATTCACACCGAGGTCTACGCTAATGCGGCAGCAGTTTGCTCTGCACGTATTTGCGTTGAATAGTCATCCTGCGAAGGTGAATAGCAGAGTCGAGCAACGCATGCATCTAGCGCGCGCTCTCTTTCCGAAATCGCAGTGTCTGGGTGATGCGCGTTACATACCGACGGCTGACGGGAACTTCCCGACCTCCGGCGAGCACTGCGAACGTGCGCCCGGAGTCGTGGCGACGGATCGCTGCGATCAGATCGTGGCGCACGATCTCGGAGCGATGGATTCGCACGAATTGCGCGGGATCGAGGCGATCTGCGAGATCGCCGAGGCGGGCGCGCATCAGGCGCACGCGCTGGCCGACGTGCAATTTCACGTAATCGCCGTCCGCTTCGAGCCGCTCGATCATCTCCACCGGCACGCGCACGCGTGCATCGCCTTCGCGGATCCACAGTTCGGTCTCGTACTTCTTCTGCGCACTGCCGCCGCCGTGGCGCTCGGCGCGGAGGCTCTCGACGATCTCGCGGAGCTCCTGCACGCGAGCCTGCGCGTCCCGCAGCTCGCGACGCACGCGGGCGCGCTCCAGAGATTCGAGGAGTCGGCTGCGCTCGACCGGCTTGAGGAGATAGTCGACGACGCTGACCGCGAATGCCTTGACCGCGAAGTGGTCGAAGGCGGTCACGAACACGATTTCCGGGAGCGGTCCATCGCCCAGCGCATCGATCAGCTCGAAGCCACTGAGCTCGGGCATGTCGACGTCGAGCAGGACGACGTCCGGCGCGAGTGTGCGAATCATCTCCAGGCCCTGCTGCGGATTGCCCGTCTGGCCGACGAGCGCGATGCCCGGAATCTCCTGCAGGCACCATTCGAGGCGGCGTAAAGCCAACGGTTCGTCGTCGATCGCGAGCACTCGCAATATCGTCATAGGGTCAGTTCGATCGGCAGGCGCAGCTCCACTGTGAAACGTCCATCCCCTTGCACGACCGACAGGCCCGCGCCCGCTCCGTAGAAACTCTCCAGGCGTCGCGCCACATTCGCGAGCCCCACCCCTTCCCCCTGTGTTCCCTGTGGGTCAGGCTTCAGCCTGACTCCTCTTGCCTCATTCCCCACCCTCAACACCAACTGCCCATTGCGTCTCGCGGCATCCAGCTTGATCTCCACCGGCGCACTCGTGCGCGCCACACCATGCTTGATCGCGTTCTCGAACAGCGGTTGCAGGATCAAGTGCGGCAACAGCGCCTTGTCCAGCCCGGGTTCGATCTGTGTCGACCAGCTCAGCCGATCGGGAAAACGCGTCAGCTCGATGTTCAAGTACTCGAGCTGCACGCGCAGCTCTTCGGTCAGCGTCACCTTTGCGCTCGACTCGCGGCTCAGCGCATTACGGAAGAAGCGCGCCAGCTTGCCGATCATCGCGTCCGCCGCGAGCGCCTGGCCGGTCACGATGAGCGCCGAGACTGCATTGAGCGTATTGAAAAGGAAATGCGGATTGATCTGATAGCGAAGCATCTTCAACTCCGCATCGCGCGCCAGCACCTGTGCCCGCAGCAAACTGCGCTCGCGCTCCTGCAACTGCGCCGCGTACAGGATGACCGAGCAGAACGCCGACCAGAGCAGGAACAGAATGAAGTTGTACTGCGACTGGATGATGATCCCGGCGAGCGTGGAGTAGGGCATCGGCGGCGAGTGCAACACGTGCATCCATACGTAGTGTCCGACGAGCGCATAGACGACGGCTATCGGCAGACACGCGCTGCCGATCGTCAGCACGCGCTTCGAAATACGCCGCTGCTGGGTAGCCGCGATCACTTTACCCAGCGGGATGCACAGTGCGAACGCCAGTGTGTTCATCGCTGCACGCCAACGGATGGTGTGCCAGTTCTCGTTGTTGTTGGCCAGGATCATCTGTGTCGTATGCATCGTGAACATCGCGGCCCAGAAGAGCGCGCTGAACACGTGGATCTGCGTCATCGTCCGGCGGACGGGCGAGTCGGCGCTCGCCGGCGCTGCAAGGTCTGATGCGGGAGGCGCAGAAACCGTTGCAGCGAGGAGCGATTCGTGTGCTGCCATGAGCGTGCTGCCGGGCAAGGTGAATGGCCGGATTATGCGCTGGCCGCGCACGGTGCGCTTCAGCCGCCCGCTGCGCTGGCGACGAACGAACAGAAAAACGCGATGGATGACAGGAAGAGAAAGGGTCGGCTGTTTGCAGTCTTTGTAGGTCGGGCTTCAGCCCGACAATCCGTCCACCAAGCTACTCCAAAACCCGTCCGCGCCGCGCTCGATCACCGTCCGTCCTAGTCGCTCGCTCCAGTAGCGATCATTGCCACACTCCGAGCGCCACGACCACAGCCGTTGCGTCGCTCGACGCAGCGCGTATTCGCGCGTGAAGCCGATAGCTCCGTGCACCTGATGCGCTATCGCCGTCGCAATTGCGATCGCTTGGTTCGCTCGCAACTTCGCCGCTGCGATTTCGAATGAAGCATCGCCGCTGTCGGCAGCGATTGCGGCGGATCGGCTCGCGCACGTCGCGGCCGCCGTCTCCGCGCCGAGTAGCGCAAGTTGCTGCTGCACTGCCTGGAACTGGCCGATCGGTCGACCGAACTGCTTGCGCTCCAGCGAGTACGCGATCGAGCGTTCGAGAGCGGACTGCAGTGCGCCGGCGATCTGCGCGGTGCGTGCGAGCGCCGCATAGTCGAACAGACTCGCCGCTTCTCGACAGTCGGCAGGTGCAGCCACCGCCGGGGCGCCATCGAACCGCAGATCGTCTCGCGGTTCGTCCGCGAGATTCGCCTTCTTGCCCACGCTCGCGTCCGCGACGGCCAGCACTACGACGTGCGGACGCGCATCGAAGGACATCGTCGTCACGACCCAGGCGACGTCGCGACCCCACGGCACGCTTGCCAATGCGCCCGGAGAATTTCCACCCGCGTCCCTCACGCGCAAGCGTTCCCACCGGATTCGGCGCGATGCTGAGCTGCGACCGTGGCACTTCCAACTCCGCCGCGGCCAGCAGTTTCCGCGCAATCATTGCTTCGGCGAGCGGCAACGGGACTTGCCAGTGACCGGCGGCTTGCAGCACCGCGCACGCGTCATCCCAGTCGGCGCCGCTGCCACCGCGCTCTTCGGGGACGAGGATGTCCGCAATCCCGAGCGCTTCGATCTGATCCCAGCCCGCGTTCGTCTCGAACGAGCGGGCGGCACTATCGGCGAGGAGCTGTCGTTGCTCGCTCATGTCAGCGCAGTCCGAGTCCGCGCGCGACGATGCCGCGGAGAATTTCGCGCGTACCGCCGCGCAGGCTGAAAGAGGGCGAGGTCTGCAACAGCAGCGCGAGTGTTCGTGCCAGATCGCTGTCGTCTTCGAGCCGGACGTTCTCGTCGACGAGCGACTGGACCAGCGGCGGCAACGACTGCTCGAACGTATTGCCGAGATCCTTGACGATCGCAGCCGCGAGCATCGGGTCCTCGCCGGCAGCGAGCTGGCCGGCGACCGAGAGCGACATCTGCCGCAGTGTCCACAACTCGGCGGTCAGCCGGCCTACCGCATGGCGCAGCGCCTCGGAATCGACGCGGCCGGCGAGGCGCACCAGCTCGACGAACAGCGCGAAGCTGGAGAGATAGCGCTCCGGGCCGCTGCGCTCGAGCGACAGTTCACTCGTGACCTGTTTCCAGCCTTCGCCTTCGACACCGAGCAGGCAATCCGCCCCGACCACGACGTCGTCGAAGAAGACCTCGTTGAAACCCGGGTGGCCCGTCAGGTCGACGATCGGCTGAATGCGGATGCCGGGCGTCTTCAAGTCGAGCAGGACCTGGCTCAGGCCGGCGTGCCGGTTCTTTTCGTCGAACGCACTGGTGCGCACGAGCGCGATCATCAGCTGACTGTGCTGCGCGTTGCTGGTCCAGATCTTCTGGCCGTTGATGCGCCAGCGACCGTCGGGGAGCTTCTCGGCACGCGTGCGCACCGCAGCGAGGTCCGATCCGGCGCCGGGTTCCGACATGCCGATGCAACACAGGATCTCGCCGCGCGCCATGCCGGGCAGATACTTCCGACGCTGCTCTTCGGAGCCATAACGCAACAGGTTCGGCCCCGACTGGCGGTCTGCGATCCAATGCGCGCCTACCGGCGCACCCGCGGCGAGCAACTCTTCGAGCAGCACGTAGCGTTCGAGCGCGCTGCGTTCGTGGCCGCCGTAGCGCTTCGGCCAGACCATGCCGATCCAGCCGCGTGCGCCGAGCTTGCGCGAGAACTCGGCGTCGAACACCGCCCAGCAGTTTGCGCGACGTTCCGCTGGCACGTGCGGCAGCTCACGCGCGAGGAACTCGCGGATCTCCTGGCGAAAGGCGGGAGCGCTCGCCGGCAGGGTGACGGGATCGAACCTGAAGGCGTGCACGTGCTCTCCGTGCGCGCCTACTGCCCGGTGAACCGCGGCTCGCGCTTCTCCAGGAACGCTGCGACGGCTTCTTCGTGATCCTTGGTTTCGTGCGCCAGCGCCTGGAATGCGGCCGACAGCTCGAGCACGTCGCTCAGGCGCTGCTGCTGTCCTTCGCGGAGCAGCCGCTTGGCGAGCCGCAACGCTTTCGCCGGGTTGGTCACGATGCGTCGTGCGACGGCATGCGCTTCGTTCAACAGCTGGTCGGCGGGCACGACCCGCGAGACGAGCCCGAACGACTCCGCTGTGCGTGCGTCGATCGTGTCGCCGGTGAGGATCATTTCCGATGCCCGCGCCAGGCCGATGGCCCGCGCCAGGATCCAGGCCCCGCCGTCACCGGGCACGATGCCGACCTTGATGAAGCTGGAAGCGAACTTGGCCGTGTCGGCAGCCAGCCGGACGTCGCAGATGCAGGCCAGGTCGAGCCCCAGGCCGATGGCATGGCCATTCACGGCAGCGACCATCGGCACCTCGCAATCCCACAGGGCGCGGATCATCCGCTGGACGCCGCGGCGATAGTTCGCGCGGGTCGCCTCGGGCGTGCCGAGGCGGCCAATGCCGCTACGGGATTGCATGCCTTTGAGATTGCCGCCGGCGCAGAAGCTGGCGCCGGCCCCGGTCAGCACGATGCAGCTGACGCCGGCGTCGTCTTCGGCGCGTCGGACGGCATCGATGACGTCCTGGCAATCCTGCTGGGCGCCGATGGCGTTGCGGGTTTCGGGGCGATTCAGGGTCAGGGTGACGACGCGGTCCGCCGAGGCGTAGTGCACGAAGCTTTCGGTCACCTGTGTTCTCCCGTTCTGCAGTCCGCCCCGTGCGGCGCCGGAGTCCATGATAGCGGCCGGTCGAACAAATTGACGCAGGTGCGGAACCGGCGAGGCCGGCGCGCGTTGGGTCCGCCAACTCATCCTCATTAAAAAAAGGGAGGGGGATGCGCACCCCGCTCCGGGACTCGCTGATCGGCCCGCGTTTACAGGGCGAGCCGGCCTGGCTTCGCTATGGGCTGGCCATTGGCCTGTTCGCGGGCACGGCGTTCGCGCGCATCGAGTTGATCCCCCTCTTAGGTCGGCACAGCCCGCTGCTGGCGTTCGTCTTGCCGGTCGTGGTCGCCTCCTACCTGTGCGGCCGCAGGCCCGCCTGGCTGATCGTCCTGGCGAGCCCGGTCCTGTGTACGGCGCTGTTCCAGGATGACTTCAGCTGGAGCGACCCGCTCGGCTGGCTGGCGCACGTCGCGTTCTTCGTGCTCGTCTGCGCGGCGCTGGTCGAGCTGCTGCACCACCTGCAGGTTACCTACCGCAAGCTCCTCGACAGCGAGTCGCGGCTGCTGGAGGCGGACCGGCGTAAGAACGAATTCCTCGCCATGCTCGCGCACGAGCTGCGCAATCCGCTGGCGTCGATCCTGAACATCGCACCGATACTCGGCCAGCGCGCCTACGAGCCGTCGACCGTGCGACAGATGAGCGGCGTCCTGCTGCGCCAGGCCTCGCACCTCGCGCGCCTGGTCGACGACCTGCTGGACGTGGCCCGCATCACCCGCGGCAAGATCGAGCTGCGGCCGCAAAGTCTGGACGTGCAGGAAGTCATCGAGCACGCGCTCGAAATCACGCGGCCGCTGATCGCAGCCCGACAGCAGAGCGTGGCGTTCGAGCCGCCGCCGCAGCCGCTGAAGGTCGACGCCGATCCGGTCAGGCTCACGCAGGTGATCGGCAATCTGCTGTCGAACGCGGCGAAGTTCTCGCCCGACGGCGCCCGCATTCAAGTCACCGCAGGCCTGGTCGACGGTGCCGTGCGGATCGCTGTTCGCGACGAAGGCGCCGGCATCGATGCGCAGATCCTGCCGCACGTGTTCGATCTGTTCGTGCAAGGCGATCAGTCGCTCGATCGGTTGCAAGGCGGCCTCGGCATCGGGCTCACAGTCGCGAAGCGACTGGTCGAGTTGCACGATGGGCGCATCGAAGTCCGCAGCGACGGTCCGGGACGCGGCAGCGAGTTCGCGATCGTCCTGCCGACGGGAATGCTGCCGGACAACCTGGAAGCCGCACCGCTGGGTCCGATGACGTCACGACGCATCCTCATCGTCGATGACAACGCCGATTCTGCGATGTCGCTATCGGTGCTGCTGGAGATGGAAGGTCACGAGGTGCGTTCGGCCCGCACCGGCACGCAGGCGTTGCAGGTGCTCGAACGGTTCGATGCGCACGCCGTGCTGTTGGACATCGGTTTGCCGGGACTCGATGGCTATGCGACGGCGGATCTCATCCGGCAGCGGCGTGGCGCTGCCTCGCCATATCTCGTTGCGTTATCAGGGTACGGTCCCCCGACGAATCCCGCGGGCTTCGACGCGTATCTGATGAAGCCGCTGGAGCTTGCGCGCCTCGGTGAGATTCTCGTGCGACTGCCGGTTGCTCAGCCGCCGGTGTTGTCCCGCTAAGGGTGCTCGCGGGCGTCGAGCGATTGCGGGCGCGCGCCGGTCTGCATCTGGCCGCGCAAGTAGTCTTCAAGTACCGAACGCGCGACCGACAGCTCATCGCAGCCGGCGTAAGGCGTTTTGCACATGAAACCCGCTCCGATGATTTCCAGCTCGCGGGGTGCCAGTTGGCGGTACCAGGCCCCATACGTTTGTCCGTTCACCCGGTGGGTGAAGAACGTCATCTCGTCGTATTGCACTTCAACTCTCGGCTGTCATCGAGCTTGCGAAACTATCCCGAGCGCGCAGACGCGTGAGATCGCTACCATGTTCCCGCCGCGTGCGTCCTGAATAATTCCAGGTCGGCCAATTACTTACGTTCGTATTTCCGCTGTAGGTGGAACACACCGCGGGGGTCGGAGGTTGTAAGCGTCGATGCGCCTGAGCTACCGGCCCGACATCGACGGACTGCGGGCGATCGCCGTAGCGATCGTGGTGGCCTTTCATGCCGGCGTGCCGGGCTTCGGCGGCGGTTTCGTCGGCGTCGACGTGTTCTTCGTCATCTCCGGTTTTCTCATCACCGGTCTGCTCGTCGAAGAGCTGCGCGAGACCGGCTCCATCTCGCTTTCGCGCTTCTATGCGCGCCGCGTGCGCCGCCTGTTGCCCGCGTTGGCGCTGGTGCTCGTAGCGACGATAGTGCTTGGCTCGGTGCTGCTGCTGGGGGTGGCCGGCGAGCAGCAGGCCCTGGCGAAGTCGGCGCTCGCAGCGACGCTTTCGGTATCCAACATCTGGTTCTGGTCGGTCAGCAACTACTTCAGTGTGCAGGCGGACCTGGTGCCGTTGATGCACACGTGGTCGCTGTCGGTGGAGGAGCAGTACTACCTGGTCTGGCCGGCGCTACTCATCTCGCTGATGCTGCTGGCGCGTAAACGCTGGAGTGTCTTCATGCGACTGCTCCTGGCGACTCTGCTGCTCGTCGGCGTTGCCACCTTCGCGTGGAGCTTGCGCACCACGACGAGCGATCCGCCCGGCGCGTTCTTTCTGATGCCGATGCGGGCCTGGGAGTTTGCGCTCGGCGGTGCACTCGTGCTCGCGGCGCCCACGATCGCGCGCTGGCCGACGTTCGTACGCACCGTGCTGTTCGTCGTCGGCGTCGTGCTGATCGGTGTCGCTACGGTGCGGCTCGATACCGAAGTCGCATATCCGGGAACGGCCGTGCTCTTGCCGACGCTCGGAACCGTCGCGCTCATCGCAGCGGGATGCGGCGCCGGATTTGCTCCGGTGCAAGGCTGGCTGTCCTCGCGCGGCATGGTGGCGATCGGGCAGCTCTCGTATTCCTGGTACCTGTGGCACTGGCCGCTGCTCGCGCTCGCTCGCATCAACGACCTCGGCGAGCGTGACCTCAGCCGCGACGTCACGATTGCGCTCGTCTCGCTCGGGCTGGCGTGGCTTACGTACCGCTTCGTCGAGCATCCGATCCGCACGCGTCAGTACCGGGGCTTTCGCGCGACACGCACGACATTGCTGAGCGGCGCTGCGATGTCCGCAGTCGCGGCGTGCTGCGCCCTGGTTCTCGGCTTCGCAGGCCAGTACTCGCGCGCACATCCGACCGATCGGCAGCAGCGGATCACGGCCGACGCAGTGCGCGACCTGCCTCCGGCAACCGACGTGTGCATGGAGAGGCAACACTCTGCGTTCGCAACCCTCGTTCACGACAAGCGCTGTTTCACCCAGCCCTCGCGACCGGTGCAGCTCGTGCTCTGGGGCGACTCGCACGCGAACCACTGGTTCCCCCTGATGCACGCGGCTTCCCGCGAGCTCGACACCAACGTCGAGGAATTCACGCGAGCTGCCTGCCCGCCGCTGCTCGGCGTGATGCCGTTCCTCGAAGGTGCAGTCGACCACGAGTGCGAGCGATTCAATCAGGCCGTGGTTGTGGAGATCGAGCGCCTCGCGCGCAGCGGTCTCAAAGGTGTCGTGCTGGCGGGACGCTGGCCGGCGTACATCGGGCAACCGAGCCCGGACGGCAGTCTGCTGGCTCGCCTGTCCTACGGCGAAGGCGCGCTCGATCCCGCGCAGTCGGAAGAGGCGCTGCACGTCGGACTGTCGAATGTGCTGGATCGTCTGGAGCGCGCCGGTCTGCGAATCGTGGTGATCGGTGCGACTCCGGAGTTCCAATACTCCGTGCCGCAGTGCCTGCTGCGCCGGCCACTACAAGCGTGCTCGATGCCGCGAGCGGCGGTCGATGCGCGACGCGGGCGCTCGATGGACATAGTCGCCACCACCGTGGTGTCGAATGGCGGCGCGCACATGTTCGATCCGTTGCGCTTCTTCTGCGACGACACCTTCTGCTATCCGACGCACGGCCGGACCGTGATGTTCTTCGATCCACAGCACCTGACGACCGCCGGTTCGCTGTTACTCGCGCCGGAGCTCACCGAGGATCTGCGCTGGCTGCTTCACGACGTCGCTGTGGGCAGCAACGTCGCGAGCCGCGAGGGTTCCATCCCGAACATCTGACGGTAAGCGCTGCTGAAGTGAGCGGGGCTGGAGAAGCCCGCGTCCATACTGGCTTCCGTCATGCTTGCGCCGCGCTGCATGGAGCGAACGGCAGCGCCCATCGCGACCCATAATTTGTAGCGCCGCACCGGTACACCTGTCGTTTGCCTGAATAGCGCCGTGAAACGTGACGGCGACAGTTTTGCGTGACGCGCCAGCGCAGCGAGCGGCAGCCGCGTGGCGGGATCTTCGTGAATGATCTGCAACGCTTGCACGATGCGCTCATCTGCCTGTGCAGTGCCGCCTTTCAGCAGTTCTTCCAGTTCAGCTCGAACATCTCGCCAGCGCGCGGCCCCGCCGATCCGCAATCGGTTCAGGCAGTCCAGCAATAAAGGCTCGCATCGCAGGTCGAGATGCGAGCGCTCGCCTCTCGTCGCCGCGCAGGCTCGTAACTGCGCGTAGTCGTTGCTCACCGCATCGACGTAGAGAAATGCCATCGCACCCGAGGTCTCGCGGAAGTGCTGCAACGTGTTCGGCGGGATGAGGGCGGAGCGGCAGCGGCGATAGTCGCGCGTGTGCCATGCGAGCTCGAACGGCGCTTGCAGCCCGATCGCGACGACGGCCACGGCGTTGCGATGCGGGCTCAGGCCGAACGCGGGGCCGATGAACAGTGCGCGTGCGCCCCACGAATAGAGCTGAGCCATGCGCGGATTGTGGCAGCGGCAGTCAGTTTCTGAAAGCGGAGGGAGGAGGAGTCAGACTAAAGTCTGACCCACAGGAGCGGAGGGTGTAATGAAGTATGCGCGACGCGATGTGCTTGCTGGTGCGGCGGCGTTGGTGGCGGTTCCTGTGAGCGCGGGCGGTTCAGGCACGGCGACCGAAGCGATCCGCTCCGTGATCGAGCGTTACGCGGATGCCTGGCAACGACGCGATCCGGCGGCGTTCGCTTTGTATCACCCGCAGTTCACGATTCATTGGTTCGGCAAAAATCCGCTCAGCGGCACGCACGTGGGTGCGCAGAAGGTGCAGCGCGCACTCGGCGAGCTCGCGCGTCGCACGAATCGCAGTCTGGTCAAGATCGTCGCGACGCTGGCCGGACCGGAGCGCGGCGCCATCATCGCGCGCGAGAGTTTCGGCACCGGCGATGCGCGCATCGAGATCGACCGCGTGCTCATCTTCACCGTTGCCGACGATCTCCTGCGCGAATGTTGGGTCTACGATGCCGACCCGACCCTGCTCGATCGCTTCTTCGCTACCAACTGAGTGTATCCGACTGTTTCCGGCGCCTGGGCCGCAACAGTTCGTTACAACTTGCCGCGGGAGGCTGCGGCGGCGGGTGGAAGCGCCGTGTAAAGTAGTCGGGCATGAGCGAAGCGCCGCACATCCTGGTCGTCGACGACGACCGCGAAATTCGCACGCTGTTGAGCGACTACTTGCAGAAGAACGGCTATCGCGTCACTGCCGTCGCCGAGGGCAAGGCGATGCGGCGCACGCTCGAACAAACTCACATCGACCTGATCGTGCTGGACCTGATGCTGCCGGGCGAAGATGGCCTCAAGCTGTGCCGCGACCTGCGCGCGCAGTCGCAGATCCCGGTGCTGATGCTCACGGCGCTGGGCGAAGAGATCGACCGCGTGCTCGGCCTGGAAGTCGGCGCAGACGATTACCTGCCGAAGCCGTTCAGTCCGCGCGAGCTGGTGGGACGTATCAAGGCGATTCTGCGTCGCACGGCGCATATGCCGCGCGACCCGGATCTGCGCCAGGCCAACGGCTACAAGTTCGGCGACTGGCAGCTCGACAACACGACGCGCTCGCTCTCCCACAGCGACGGCACGCAGGCCTCGTTGAGCGGCGCCGAGTTCCGGCTCCTTTCCGTGCTGCTGTCGCATGCCACGCGAGTCTTGTCGCGCGCTCAGCTCATGGAGCTCGTGCGCGGCCGCGAGCTGGATCCGTTCGATCGCAGCATCGACGTCCGGATCAGTCGCCTGCGCCAGACGCTGCGCGACGACGCGCGCTCGCCTCGCATCATCAAGACGATCTACGGCGAGGGCTACGTGATCGGCGTGCCCGTCGAGCAATACTGATGCGCCTGCCTTTGCCCGAAACCCTGTTCGGCCGACTGTTCGCGGCAATTGTCGCCGTGGTGGTCGCGGCGCTCCTGATCCTGCTGTCGATCGTCCTTCGCGAGCGGCGCGAGCTGGCGTTCTCGGAGAGCGGTTCGGGTGCGGCCGCGGCGAACATCGTAGAGCTCAGTCAGGAACTCGCCCGCCTGCCACCGGAGCAGCGCGACTCGACGCTCGCGCAGCTGCGCGCCGATCATCGGCCGCGGCATCACGACGGACATCCGCACGAACGCATGCACGAGAACCTCGCCGCCGCACAGCGTGCGTTCGCCGACCAGGTGCAGCGGACACTGGGCGGCGAATACGCCGTTACCGCGCGTCCCGCTCGCGGCGGTCCTCGCCGCGTCGTCCCAATCCCAGGCTCCGCGCCGCCACCTCCCGATCGCATGTTCGATCTGCTGGTCACACTGCCGGACGGCGATCGCGTGGCGTTCCGTACGTTCTCGCCGCGCGGCACCCCGCCGTTTCCGCGGCACTTCATTCTGGAGCTCGGTCTGCTGACGGTGATGTTGAGCATCGTGCTGTACGCGATGACGCGCACGATCACGCGGCCACTGGCAGACCTTGCGAAGGCAGCCGATGCGGTCGGGCGAGGCACGGCAGTTCAGCCGTTGCAGGAACGCGGCGCCCGTGAGCTGAAGCGCGCGACACGCGCGTTCAATGCCATGCAGGAACGATTGAACCGCTACCTCGACAGCCGCACCCGCGTGCTCGCGGCGATGTCGCACGACCTGAGAACGCCGATCACGCGCCTGCGTCTGCGAGTGGAGTCGATCGAGGACGAAGCACTGCGTGCGCGCTGTGTCGAGGATCTCGACGAAATGACGCGAATGGTCAGCGGTGCGTTGAGCCTGTTCCGCGGCCTCAACGACGACGAGGCGACAGTAGCAGTGGAGATCAACGCGTTGCTCGAAGAGCTGCAACGCCGGTACCGCGAGATCAACGCCAACGTCACGATCGAGGGACGCGCAGCCGCGCCGTTTTCGGGCAAGCCCCTCGCGCTCAAGCGTTGTCTCGGCAATCTGGTAGACAACGCTCTGCAATACGGTGGGAACGCGACGCTCGCCGTGACGGACAGCGACGACGAGCTCACGATCCGCGTGCTCGACGACGGGCCCGGTATTCCGGAAGCCGAGATCGATCGTGTGTTCGAGCCGTTCTATCGCCTCGAGAGCTCGCGCAATCGCGCCACCGGCGGCACTGGGCTCGGACTGAGCATTGCACGCGACGTCGCGCAGGCGCACGGCGGATCGCTGACACTCACGAATCGCAGCAGCGGCGGCCTGGAAGCAAAGCTGGTGCTGCCGCGGTTACAGTCGGTAACGATTGCTTACGGCAATGCCGGCGAGCGCTCCGTAGATTGACCCTCGCGTCCTCTATCGACGCGTTCGTTCATCACGGAGACTGCAATGAAATTACGCGTAGCACTGATTGCGACGGCGCTGTTCGCCAGCGCGGTCGCGCTAGCCGGTCCGCACGGCGGCCCAGGCCACGACATGGACCGCATGGCCATCCTGCTGGATCTGAACGATTCGCAGAAGGCGGAAGTCGAGAAGATCCTCGGCGAGCAGCACGAGAAGGTGAAGGCTGTGCACGAAGAGAAGCGCGCCGCCGGTACCAAGCCGACTCGCGAAGAGCGTGCGAAGTTTCACGAGGAGCTGAAGCAGGACACGGTCACGAAGCTGCAGGCGGTGTTGTCGCCGGAGCAGATCAAGAAGTTCGAAGCGCTGACGGACCACCGGCATGGACACCGCAACGCGCACTAGGATGTGGGTCAGGCTTTAGCCTGACATCCTTGCTACTGCTGCCCGAACCTCGCGGCCGAACGGGCCTTGGCGCGTTCGGCCTCGACTTCCCGGTCCCGCGGCGCCGCCGTGGTGACCAGCGATTCGATCAGCGTGCGCGCTACGGCCGCAACGTCGGCCGTGGCGCGCTCGAACGCAGCGCGATTGGCCTGCGAAGGCGTGTTGAAGCCGCTCAGCTTGCGGACGAACTGCAACGACGCGGCACGGATTTCGTCCTCCGTCGCCGGCGGCTCGAAATTGAAGAGTGTCTTGATGTTTCTGCACATGCTGCAAGCCTATCAAATCGCCGCCATGGCTTCGACCTCCAGCTTCCAGCGCGGGTCGAGTAGCTGACAGCAAATCACCGTCGAAGAAGGCGAGTGCGTGCCCAGGTACTTGACGCGCATGCGGACGTTGGGCTCGTCGTACTTCGGGTCGGCAAGATAAGTCCGCAGCGACACGATGTTTTCCACTGTCATGCCGGCAGAGCGCAACAGCGTCTGCAGATGCGTCCAGATCAGGTCTGCCTGCTCCTCGAAGGACTCGGGCATCGTCCGCCCGTCCTGCATGTAACCATTGAGCCCGCTGATGATCAGCAGGCGCGAGTCGCCGCGGATTTCCGTGGCATGCGTGTAGCAGCGATAGCGTGGATAGAGCTCCGGCGGGTTGTGCTGGACGATCGGCATCTGACTTCCTCTTAGGGTTTACGCAGCGTTGAACCACTGCGCAATCGCGCGGCGCAGTTCGCCGATGTGCCCGGAGTCCGCCCAGCCGTGCGCCAGTCCATCGACGAGCTGGATTTTCAGCCGCTGCGCATCGCGAGTTTTCTCGTAGTACGGCGCCAGCGCGTCGCGCAATGCGAGCACATCCTTCGACGTCAACATCGTGTCGTCATTTCCGTGCACGATGAGCAGGGCAGGGCGGTCGCGTGCGATGTCTCCCGCGCGCTGAACAGCATCGGTCCGTCGTGCCAGCTCGCGCGTGTATTCGGACCACCGGTACTGCTGTTTGGTTGCGCGCTCGTAGGCTTGCACGGATGCGCTAAGGCCCGTGGATGCGTTGACGACCACGGCCGCCCGTACCGGCACCTTCTTCTCGGCGAGAGCGATCAGCGTCGCAGCTCCGCCGGCAGAGAAGCCGAACAGGCTCACCTTGTCTCCGGAGCGGAGGCAACCGAGCTGCTGCAACGCTGTGACGACTGAAGGTAGCTCCTGCGCAGCTCCGACGACGACAGGCTCGAACACGAGCCGGCCCAGATCCTCGCTCTGCCGACGGACCATGTCTTCGCGACCGTCCGGCCGCTCGCGCGCGCCGAACTGCGGCAAGCCGAGATAGACCTTGATGGCCGGCACATCATCGAGCGGCAGGGCCTCCATGAGCTGACGTTCGCTTGCCGGCGGACCGAACCCATGCCACAGCAGGATCGGCGGTCGCGTGACCTTCGACGGAATTCTCAACAACGCCGGCACTGCTGCCAGTCGTGTTTCGATAGTAGTTGTTTCAGTGCGCGATCCATCCGCGCCGGGGCACGGCTGCGCTGCCGCGACCCAGGAGCAGAACGCCAGCGCCAGCGCGCCGAGCGGAACAAAGCTTCGAGCGGGACGGTTTTTCATGGGAGCCCGGATCCAATCCTGCGGAGAGTGCCATGCATCGCGGTTCGCTTCTCTTGACGTTGCCACTGGCCTTGCTGTGCCAGATGGCGTTGGCGCAGCAGCCGCAACAGCGCGAACCGATCGATCCCACGCCGCCGCCGCGCGGCACTGCATCCTTCGAGCCGCCGCCCTCGCTCGCCGAGGACGCGCCGCTGACGGCGCAAACATTCGTCATTCGTGCAGCCATCGTCAACATGGCGGAGACCGACCTCGCCGAGCTGGCGCTGGCCCGCTCGCAGAAACGCGGCGTTGCAGGGCTTCGCGCGCAAGATGCTCGACGAGCACAGGCGTGCGCAGGAGAAGCTGCGCACCGTGGCCGCGGATACGAAGATCGCCTTGCCCGCGATGGTCGACAAGAAACACCAGGACCTGGCGGATGCTCTCAAGCGCAGCGAGGCGGATGAGTTCGATGCCGGCTACATCAAGGCCATGGTTTCCGGGCACGACCAGGCGGTCGCGCTGTTCGACGCCGCTGCCAGCTCGAAAACCTTGCCCAAGCCGCTGCAGCGCTACGCGATCGAAATGCTGCCGATCATTCGCAACCATCGGGATGCCGCGTACGCGTTGCAATCAAAGTGACATTCTGCGTCGGTCACGCAGGCACCACAGGAACACCGCGGCGAGGACCAGATCGCCGACGATCGCGGAGACGCTGGTTATAGGCGCGGCGCCTCTCAGCCATAACAGCACGACGATGAGGAATGCGCTGGCCTTGCCGATGGCGCCGAATGCAACGAACGGCCGGTTGATCGTCGGCTGCATTGCCAGCCACGCGTACGCGCAACCGAACAGCAGGATGAACAGGGCAGTCAGTGCGCGATAGATCGCCGGCGCGTCCGTCGGCAGTCCAGCGAACTGCCCGAGCCTGGATGCAGGGAAGGCGAACAGAAACGTGCCGACCAGATTGAAGAAGGCAGCAGTCCACAGCGCGGGTCGAAGTACTTGTTCGCGGCTCATGCGCCTAGAATACACGCAGATGAACGTGCCAAGGTTGTGGCGAGCTGTAGCACTCGGTCCGCTGGAGCGGCGGCTGTTCTGGATCGTCGTCGCCGGACTGCTGCCGCTCATCCTGTTGTCGTTCGCTACACTTCTTTACAACGCACGGACCCAGCGAGAGCAGCAGATCAAGGCCGCAGAAGCCACGATGCGCTCCGTCGTCACAGCCGTGGACGCGGAGCTGCGGACTTCGTTCGCTTCGCTCGACGCGCTCGCGACGAGCCCGCGGCTGCGCCAGCGCGACTTCGAGGGGTTCTATGCGGAAGCACGCGCGTTGCTCGAACGGCGTCCCGCGTGGGCGAATATCGTCCTGTCCGATCCGACCTCGCAGCACGTGGTCAACGTGCAGTTGCCGTTCGGCGCGCCGTTGCCGCGCTCCATCGATCCCGGCGCGATAGAAGCCACCGTGCGAGCCGGCGTGCCCGCAGTCGGCAATCTGATCTGGAGCCCGGTGCTGAACATGTACGTCTTCGCGGTGCGGCTGCCGATTCGCGAGGGCAACGAGATTCCATACGTGCTCACTGCAGTGCTGCGGCCCGAAGCAATACTGGAGATCGTCAGGCTTCAGGTGCTGCCCGAGAGTGCAACAGTCGTGGTGCTCGACGCGCGCCGTACAGTTGTCGCGCGCACGCGCGGTCATGCGGAGTGGGTGGGAAAACCGCCTTCCGCCACACTTCTGGAGATGCTCGATCGCGGGGAAGCCGCCGCCGTTACCACGACGCTCGAAGGGGTGCGTGTTCATACCATCTACCACCGATCGGCCGAGACGGGTTGGTCAGCGGCGATCGGCATGCCGACGGCCATCGTCGATGGGCCGGTCGTTCGTTCCTACCTGGTGCTCGGCGGCTCGATCCTCGTGGCGATCATGCTCGGCCTCGGCGCGGCTTTCCTCACGGGGCGCACCGTGACGGGTCCGATGGGCAAGCTCGAGCGCGCCGCCGCTGCCGTCGCGCGCGGCGAGGCGCCGATGCTGCCGGAGACCGACCTGCCGGAGATTCGGCAAGCAGTGCTCGCGCTGCTCGCCGCGCATATCGAGCGCGACAAGTTGCTCCATAGCGAGCGGCAGGCGCGGCTGCTCGAGCAGAATGCGCGGCTCGCTGCCGAGCTCGCCAACAAGACCAAGGACGAGTTTCTCGCGATGCTCGGGCACGAGTTGCGCAACCCGCTGGCGGCGATCGCGACCGCCGCGCAGGTGCTCGACCATTCGGAGCAGACTCGGCGCAAGGACGTCGAGCAGCAGGCGAAGAGCATCATCCGCCGGCAAGTCAAACACCTCGCCAAGCTGACGGACGACCTGCTCGACGCAGCGCGCGTCATGATGGGCAAGATCGTGCTCGATCGCCGGCCGGTCGATCTCGCCCAGCTGGTGAGCAACACGGTCGAGACCTTGCGCAACACCGGTCAGTTGCAACATCACGAATGCGTCGCGCGGCTCGAGCCGGTGTGGGTCAACGTCGATCCGACGCGCATCGACCAGGTGCTGGCGAATCTGCTGACGAACGCGGTCAAGTACACGCCGCCGCCGGGCCGGATCGAAGTGTCGGTGCGGCGCGAGCATGGTGAAGCTGTGTTCAGCGTGCGCGACTCCGGCCTCGGTCTCGAACCGGAGCTGCTGCCGAGAATTTTCGATCTGTTCGTGCAGGGCGAGCGCGGTCTCGATCGCTCGCAGGGCGGTCTCGGCATCGGTCTCACGCTGGTGCGGCGGATCACGGAGCTGCACGGCGGTCGAGCCGAGGCGCGCAGCGAAGGCCCCGGCAAGGGCAGTGAGTTCATCATCCAACTGCCGGCCATCGAGGCGCCCGCGGGGGCAACAGCGCCCGAGCGCTCGGCGCGGAACTCTGCCCGACGCCGCATCGCGCTGGTCGAAGACAACGACGACGTGCGCTCGAGCCTGCGTGTGCTATTGGAAATGGAAGGTCATGAAGTGGTCGAGGCGAAGGACGGTCTGCAAGGCGTCGACACGATCCTGCGGGAGCAAGCCGACATCGCGCTCGTAGACATCGGCCTGCCGCATCTCGACGGTTACGCAGTTGCACGCGCCGTACGCTCGCGTGCACCACGGCCCGTGCTGCTCGTTGCGATAACCGGCTATGGGAGTCGGGGCGATGCGGAGCGCGGCGCACAGGCCGGCTTCGATGCGTACATGGTCAAGCCGGTCGACGCCACGGCTCTCAGAGAACTGATCGCGCGCGTTCGTTAGAACGCATCTCCCGGACACCACATCCGCGGCGGCACCGTCTGCACGGTCTCGGCTGCGATTTCGCGCAGTGTCTGTTGCACCGACGTACTCACCGGATATTGGGGTAACGCTGGCAGGTCGAGCGGCGACAGGCCCGTGATCGTTGCGTACAGCACCAGTGCTGCGAGAAAAGCGCCCGCCGGGGCCGAGTGATTGCCATCGGATGCATGCAGCGTGAGCGTCGGGTCGCGCGCGAGAGCGAGGTCGAATGCCTGCGGAATCGGCGCGACGCATGCCGGTTCCGACTGTGCAATCGAGACGTGCAGGTCGAAGATCCGTTGCGTCTCGTCGATATCCTTGCGCGGCCACTCCGGGAACATGATCGGCACGGCGTGTTGAACGCGGCTGATGCGCACCAGCTCTTTCGCTTCGTCCGTCGAATACATGAACTGGCCGCTGGTGCTGTACTTCTGCGCCTGCAGGATCACGAAGCTCCAGTTCTGACTGCGCAGCAGGGACATCGTCGGCGCATCGTGCACGCGCTCTTCGAGAAACATCCCGCCCGGAGCCTCGACGGAGGCCACAGTCTCGCCGGGCTTGCCGGCGCGAACCATGTTCGCAACCATTCCCGTGAGATCGTTGCTGGACGTGTGGCTGTTGCCCATGAACAGCAGCGAGATATCCGCATCGGTCGGCGGCGGGCCGGACGTCGCGCCGCCGCGTTGACCGTCGCCGGAGCCACCGCCGCATGCGGCGAGCAACACCGCCAGTGCAGCCAGGATGGTTTTAGTTCTCATTGCGAAGCATCATGCTCGCCCGGGCTTTTCGCGGCAACCGCGGACGGCCGGTCGCCGCCCCGGCAGGAGCTCTTCGCAATGAACGAAACCTTCCGCGACCTCTATCCGCCGATCGAGCCGTTCGAAACCGGCGTGCTCGAAGTCTCCGACGGACATCGTCTCGCCTACGAGCTGTGCGGCAATCCATCGGGCCGTCCCGCGGTGTTCCTGCACGGCGGTCCGGGCGCCGGCTGCAATCCGACGCATCGGCGATTCTTCGATCCTGCGGTGTACAAGCTCGTGTTGTTCGATCAGCGCGGCGCCGGACGCTCGACGCCGATGGCGAGCGTGCACGAGAACACCACCGCGCATCTCGTGAGCGACATCGAAACTCTGCGCCGCCATCTGCGCATCGATCGCTGGGTCGTGTTCGGCGGCTCGTGGGGCTCGACACTCGGGCTCGCCTACGCAGCGGCGCATCCCGAGGCCTGTCGTGCGCTCGTCCTGCGCGGCATCTGGTTGTGCCGCGAGATCGACATGGACTGGTGGTTCGGTCCGATCCGGCTGATTTATCCGGAGTACTTCCAGGCGTTCATCGAGCCGATCCCGCCTGCCGAGCGTCACGACCTGCTCGGTGCTTACCTGCGAAGGCTGCTGGATCCCGATCCAGCGGTGCATCTGCCCGCCGCGATTGCGTGGGATCGATACGAGACGAGTTGCGCGACATTGTTGCCGCCGCAGGCAGAGCCGGTGCGCGCGAATATTCTGGCGATGCCGCGCCTCGAGGCTCACTACATGCACCACCGGTGCTTCCTGCGGGAGAACGAGCTGCTCGATGCCGTACCGCGCTTCCGGCATGTGCCCGGCGTGATCGTGCATGGTCGCTACGACATGTTGTGTCCGGTGGAAGGCGCGCTGGCGCTCGCTGCGGTGTGGCCGGAAGCAGCGCTGCATATCGTGCCGGACGCCGGACACGCGGCGACAGAGCCCGGTATCCGTCGTCAGCTCGTTGCAGCGACGGATCGCTTCCGCGATCTCAAGGACTGAAGCCGCTCTTCAAAACTCCGGCGGCGACCAGTGCGTCGATCACCGGACCGTCATGGCCGGGCACGATGTGCACGTTGGGGTGCGCATCGTGCAGCCGCTTCAACGCGGCGAGCTGGCCGAAGACCGCAGTCCGATCCTCCTTGAGGAACACCATCGTCATCGAGACGCGCCCGCTCGCGCTGCAGCTCGATGTTGCGGAAGTGCCAGGCGACGTCACCGATCAGCAGCAGCTCGGCGCCATTCGCCAGTCTGCACGTAAACCATCTGGCTGCCCGGCGTGTGACCCGCAGACTTGATCAGCACGACGCCCGGCGCGATCGCGTGATAATGGTCGTACTCGAGCGGTTGATATCCATCGAGCGCGCCGTTCGGGAACCTGGCCGGCAGGCTTTTCTCGGGATCGGACAATTGCGCGCCCGTGAGTCGCGCTTTGGGCAGCACGTTCGCGAGGTCGCCGTGAGTCGTCAGCCCGCCGATGTGATCCATATGCTCGTGAGTGATCACGATCTGCTTGGCCGCTGACATCGCGGCCTGCATGCGATCGTAGGCTTCGCTATCGAAGTTCGTGAACCTGCTGCCGCCCACGACCTGGTCCAACGCGGTGTCGACGATGATCGAGCCGTCCGGGTAGATCAGCCGGTACGAGTACACGGGAAGCAAGCGCTCGTCGAAGCCGTCGCCGGCAACGATCGCCGGCAGCGGGGAAGGTGAACAGCCCGATTTGTTCGACTTCGATCGTAGTCGGTTTGTCGCCGGGCACGGCGGCGCTGACAGCGCGCACCTGATCGATATCGAGAGCAAACGAGGCATCGCCGGGCATGTGGCTCTCGACGAAGAGCCAATAGTAGGCCGCGCCGGCGATTGCCAGCAGTACAGCGAGAGTGATGAGAGTTCGACGGAGCCAGGTACGCATGTGGGTCAGGCTTTAGCCTGACAGCATTCTACTCAATCGTCGATGTGGCTCCAGATCGACCTGATCAACCTCGGCAGCTCGGCCGGATCGAACGGCACGGGGATCACGTCGGCGGCGCCGGCCACCTGCAACCGCCGCAGCTCGATCTGCGACAGGCCCGCCGCCACGAACACGACCGGAGTGTGATGGCCCAGCTCCATGGCGCGCAGGCATTCGAGCGTTTCCACGCCGTCGAGCCGCGGCATCGACACGTCCAGCAGGATGAGATCGGGCCGCAGCTGGCCGACGATGATCAGCGCTTCGAATCCCGAAGAGCAGGTCACGACGTTGAACTCCGACTGGTCCGCCAGTGCGGTCCGCACCAGCTCGCACATGGAGGCATCGTCGTCGACGTAGAGGATACGGCTTAGAGGTTTCGCGAGGACCATACTGGGTTAAAGGCGCAGCGTCCGCTGCCATGACCGAATTATCGGCGCACGGTCCGGCGGGCTGGAGGCTGCGCAAGCGCACTTCAGGTAAAGACTGCCGGTCGGACTGCGAGAGTGGCTACGTCTAGCGGTATTCACCACCGTGCATGGATCACGGTTCTGCCCTCGCTGTGCGCGTTTTTGTAGAATCCGTCGCAGCACGGGGCGATCGCAATCGAACAAGAGGGCACCCACGATGGCAGTCTCACGCAGAACCTTCCTCGGCACGTCTCTGGCCACCGGCGCAGTCCTCGCGGCCGCCAGAGCGGGCGCAGCGTCGGATCGCGCCGCTATCTACAAGCAGATCGAGCAGCGCCACGACGAAGCCGTGCAGCGGCTGCAGGAGTGGATACGTCAGCCTTCGATTGCCGCCGAGAATCGTGGTGTGACGGAAGGCTGCGACTTGACCATGCGCATGCTGCGCGACGCGGGCTTTCAGCGCGTCGAGCGGCGACCGACCGACGGCCAGCCAGGCATCTTCGCGACGCTCGATGCCGGCGCGCGGCGCACGTTCGGCGTGTACTTCATGTACGACGTGAAGCAGGCCAACCCGCAGGAGTGGTCCTCGCCGCCGTGGGAAGCACAGCTCGTCGACATGCCGAACGTCGGCAAGGTCGTGATGGGTCGCGCCGCGGTGAACCAGAAGGGACCGCAGTCGGCGTTCCTCGCGGCGTTGCATGCGATTCGAGCTGCCGGTCGCAAGATTCCCGTGAACATCGTGCTCGTCGCAGAAGGGGAAGAGGAAATCGGCTCGCCGAATTTTCCGCAGGTCGTACTTGCTTCGCCGGTGCGTGAAGCGCTCGCCAAATGCGAAGGCATCTTCATGCCCGAGGCCGCGCAGGACCTCGACGGCAACGTGCAGATCTCGCTCGGCGCCAAGGGCATCGCAGAGCTGGAGCTGGTCGCGAGCGGCGAGAAGTGGGGACGCGGTCCGGCGAAGGACGTGCATTCCAGCAATCGCGCGCGGCTCGACAGTCCCGCGTGGCACCTCGTGCAGGCGCTGCACACGCTCATCGATGAGAACGGTGACCCTGCGATCGATGGTTACCTCGAAGGCGTGCGTCCGCTGAGCGCGGCTGAAAAGAAGATGCTCGACGACGCGGCCCTGCGTATCGACGAGAACACCGCGAAGAAATCGATGGGCGTAAAACAGTGGGCGCGCAATTCGAGCTGGCGGCAGGCGCTCGAGGACATGGCGAGTCGCCCGACGGTGAACATCGAAGGACTGGTCGGCGGCTACACCGGGCCCGGCGGCATGACGATCCTGCCGCATCGTGCGGCCGCGAAACTGGATCTGCGCCTGGTGCCGGACATGACGCACAAGGGCGCAGTCGAAAAGCTGAAAGCGCATCTCGCGAAGCGCGGCTTCGGCGACATCGAGGTCAACGTCACGGGTGGCTACGATCCGAACACTACGCCGGCGGACGCACGCCTGATCAAAGCCGAAGCGCAGGTCTATCGCGCCTCGGGGATCGAGCCGATCTACTGGCCGCGTCGCGGCGGCTCCTGGCCGGGTTACGTGTTCACGAGCGAGCCGTTGAAGTTACCCGCGGGGCACTTCGGTCTCGGCCACGGCATGCGCGCGCACGCGCCGGACGAGTATTACCTGATCGAGTCGCAGAATCCGAAGGTGTCGGGACTGGACGGCGCGATCCGTTCGTACGTGGATTATCTGTACGCGCTCGCCTGAGAGCGTTCAGAGCATGCCTTTGCCGACGGTCGCACACGCTGCCGCATGACCTGCTAGTACTTGCAGCGCTTCGGGTTCGAGCGCACGAAGTACTTGCGGTAGTTCTTGGCTTTGCTATCCATGCAGCCTTCCAGGTCGAGCAGCTCGATCTTGCGCACGTCGAGCGGGTGCGACTCGCTTTGCACGGCGATGTAGCCGCCGCTCACCAGGTCGCCATCCGGTTTCGCTTTCGGGTCGAAGTTCGCGACCACGCCGCCGCCGATCTGCGGCAGCGAGTACTCGATGACCTTCTCGCCGTTGACGAGGTGCGTGATGTGCGCGCCGCCGAGCACGATGAGCTCCATGCTCACCCACTGATCGCCGTCGTAGGTTTTCGACGCCGACTCCATGCAGTGATTCGGGTATAGCGAGCCGTTGACCACGACTTCCATGCCCGGTGAGCACATGTTCGCGGTCGGCCGCGCCTTGCCGTCGCTCAGTCCGCCGAGGAACTGCGCTTCGATCGAGATCGGAAAAGTCTGCTCCCTGGGCATCGTCTGCGGCGCCTGCGAATGGAACATGATGCCGCTGTTGCGGATCGCCCAGTCGCCCGGACCCTGCGCGGCCTGCTCGCCGACGAAGCGGTACTCGACACGCAGGCGGTAGTACGAATAGGGCTTCTCGTAGAACAAGTGGCCGAAGCGCGTCTTGAATCCGTCCGTGTAGCGGTCGTAACGCACCTTCAGCAGCCCGTCCTCGACGCGAAACGTCTGAGCGTGGTTGTCGCCCAGCTCGTGATGCGTGAGCTTCGGCGTCCAGCCGGTGAGGTCGCGGCCGTTGAACAGCTGGATCCAGTCCTCGTCCTGCGCGCAGGCGGCGGAGGAGGAGAGGGCCAGCACGCAGCAAAGGATCGTTGCACGCATGTTTTTATTCGATCGTCGTGACCAGCTCGTCGAGACCGTCGATGCCGCCCTCGATGCGATCGCCCTTCTTGAGAGCCGCGACGCCGGCGGGCGTGCCAGTGTAGATCAGGTCACCGGGCTGCAGCTCGAAGAACGTCGACAGCTCGGCGACGATTTCCGGCACGCTCCAGATCAGCTCCGACAGGTCCGACTGCTGGCGCACCTGCCCGTTCACTTTGAGCCAGATCCGACCGTTGCTCAGGTGTCCCGACTGCGCGGCGGGGGTGATGGCGCTGATGACCGCTGAGCGGTCGAACCCCTTGCTGGTATCCCACGGCCGGCCGTGGTCCTTGGCGTCCGATTGCAGGTCGCGCCGGGTCAGATCGTTGCCGACCGCATAACCGTAAACGTGATCGAGCGCCTGCGCGGCCGGAATGTTGCGGCCAGCCTTGCCGATGGCGACCACCAGCTCGATCTCGTGATGGAAGTTGTTCGTGCGCGGCGGGTACGGGATGCGCGCGTTGTTCGGGACGATGGCGTCGGCCGGCTTGGAGAAGAAGAAGGGCGGCTCGCGGTCGGGGTCATTGCCCATCTCGCGCGCGTGTGCGGCGTAGTTCCGGCCGACGCAGTAGATGCGGTGGACGGCGAAGAGGTCGGAACGGCCCTTGATGGGGACGGCGGGGATGGTGGGGGGGAAGAGGTATGACATGGGGGGAATTTAGCGCAATGCGGAGTCGGGCTAAAGCCCGACCTGCAGCCGATTCGGGCCGCCGGCTCGATTGCTTGACATCTAAATTACCGATATCTAAAGTTCTGGGCGTGAAGCGTATCGTATGCATGGGCGGTGGGCCGGCGGGGCTGTACTCGGCGATCCTGCTGAAGCAGGCGATGCCGCGCACGCGTGTCGAGGTCCACGAGCGCAACAAGCCGGACGACACTTTCGGCTGGGGCGTGGTGTTCTCGGACCAGACCATGGCGGGTTTCGCGACGGCCGACGCGCCTTCGCACGCCGCCATCGTCGACAGCTTCTATCACTGGGACGACATCGACGTACACATCCACGGCGCCTCGATTCGCACCAGCGGTCATGGCTTCGCCGGCATCGAGCGCAAGCGGTTGCTCAACATCCTGCAGGAGCGGGCCGCGAGTCTCGGCGTCGAGCAGACCTTTCAGCACGAAGTTCGCGACGAGGCAGAGTTCGCCGACGCGGACCTGCTGATCGCCTCCGACGGCGTCAACAGCCGCGTGCGCCAGCAGTACGCGGCGGCCTTCGAGCCCAATGTCGACGTCCGCAAGTGCCGCTTCATCTGGCTCGGTACCACGCAGCGCTTTCCCGCCTTCACATTCGCTTTCGAGCGCACTGAGCACGGTTGGTTTCAGATCCACGCGTACCAGTTCAGCACCGAGCTATCGACGGTCATCGTGGAGACGCGCGAGGAAACCTGGCTCGCGCACGGCCTGGACCGCGCGACGACCGACGAGTCGATCGAATTCGCGGAGCGGCTGTTCGGCAAGTATCTCGGCGGCGCGCGTCTGATCAGCAACGCGCGGCACCTGCGTGGCTCCGCGTGGCTCAACTTCAATCGCGTGCTGTGCCGGCGCTGGTTTACGCGCAATATCGTGCTGATCGGCGATGCCGCGCACACCGCGCACTTCTCCATCGGCTCGGGTACGAAGCTCGCAATGGAGGACGCAATTGCGCTGAGCCGCGAGATCGCACGCGGCGGCGACGTCAGCGGCGCGTTGCAGCGCTACCAGGAAGAGCGCGAGCTCGAAGCGCTCAAGTTGCAGAGCGCGGCGCGCAATCGCATGGAATGGTTCGAGAACGTCGCGCGCTACGCGCACCTCGAACCGTTGCAGTTCACGTACAGCCTGCTGACCGGCAGCCAGCGTATCGGTCACGACAATCTCAAGCTCCGCGATGCCGCGTTCGTCGGCAACATCGAGCGCAGCCTCGCGCAGCGCTGCGGTGTCGCGGATCGCAGCTGCCCGCCGATGTTTCTGCCGTTCAAGTTGCGCGATCTCGAGCTTCCGAACCGGGTCGTGGTGTCGCCGATGGCGCAGTACTCCGCGATCGACGGCGTGCCGAACGATTGGCATCTCGTCCATTACGGGTCACGCGCGACCGGCGGCGCCGGGCTCGTGGTCAGCGAAATGACGTGCGTATCGGCGCACGGGCGAATTTCCAACGGCTGCACGGGCCTCTGGAACGAGACGCAGCGCGACGCGTGGCGTCGCATCGTCGACTTCGTGCACGAGCACACGCAGGCGAAGTTTTGCCTGCAGCTCGGCCACTCCGGCCGCAAAGGCTCGACGCAGCTGGGCTGGGAGGAGGCCGATCATCCGCTGGTCTGCGGCAACTGGCCGATCATCTCGGCGTCGCCGCTGCCATATATAGAAGGCGTGAGCCAGGCGCCGAAACAAGCCGACGAGCAGGACATCGCGACCATCACCGCGCAGTTCGTCACCGCAGCCGAGCTGGGCCTGCAGGCGGGCTTCGACATGATCGAGCTGCACATGGCGCACGGTTACCTGCTGGCGAGCTTCCTGTCGCCATTGACGAACCAGCGCACTGATCGCTACGGCGGTTCGGTCGAAAATCGCGTGCGCTTCCCGGCGCAGGTCATTCGAGCCGTGCGGGCCGTGATGCCTGCGGGGATGCCGCTGTCCGTGCGCATATCTGCAAGCGACTGGGCGCAGGGCGGTCTGTGTGACGACGATCTGATCGCGACGGCCCGCGCTCTGCACGAAGCCGGCGCGGACGTGCTCGACGTGTCGACCGGACAGACCGTTCCGTGGCAGAAGCCGGTCTACGGCAGGATGTACCAGACGCCGTTTTCCGACTTCATCCGCAATACACTCAAGGTGCCGACCATCGCTGTCGGCAACATCTACGAGCCCGACCATGTGAACTCGATCGTCGCATCGGGACGCGCCGATCTCTGCGCCGTCGCGCGGCCGCATCTTGCGAATCCGAGCTGGACGCTTCAGGCGGCGGCGCAGCTTCAGCATTCCGAACAGTGGTGGCCGCAGCAGTATCTGCCGGGCAAGAGTCAGCTCGAACGTAATCTGCAGCGCGCAGCGCTGCTGACAGGCGCGGTATGAGCTCGCTGCGTGGCGAACACGCAGTCGTTACCGGTGCCGGTCGCGGTATCGGAGCGGCGATCGCGCGTGCACTGGCGGCGCAGGGCGCGAAGATCAGCTTGCTCGGGCGCTCCAGCGGCTCGCTCGACAAACTCGCTGCTGAGTTGAACGGCAGCACGGAGACTTGCGTCGCGGTTGCCGACGTGACCGATGGCTCGGCGCTGCAAGCGGCCTTCGCACGCGCCAAAGAGCGATTCGGTCCTGTCACGATTCTCGTCAACAACGCCGGTGTGGCGCGCAGCGCGCCGCTGCATACGGGCGATGACTCACTCTGGGATGAGATGCTCGCCGTCAACCTCGGCGGCGTTTATCGCTGCATCCGCTGCGCCTTGCCGGACATGTTTCAGGCAGGGCGGGGACGCATCATCAACATCGCCAGCGTTGCGGGGCTGACCGGCTATCCCTACGTCACCGCGTACTGCGCGGCCAAACATGGCGTGATCGGACTCACGCGCTCGCTCGCGATGGAGCTGGCACGCAAGAACATCACCGTGAACGCCGTCTGCCCCGGCTATTCGGACACGGACATGGTGCGCGATGCAGTCGCGAACATTCAGGCGAAGACAGGTCGTGACGAGGCCGCAGCGCGTGCTGCACTGACGGCGCACAATCCGCAGGGACGTTTGATCACGCCGGAAGAAGTCGCACAGACCGTGCTCTGGCTGTGCTCGGCCGGTGCGGCCAGCATCACCGGGCAAAGCATCGCAGTAGCCGGTGGAGAAGTGATGTGAGCGCCGACACACGACCCATCGACGCGGAGACGCGCGCGACGAGCGACGATCACCACGCGCTGCGGTTGTGGTTGCGCCTGTACGCCTGCACCAGTCTCGTCGAAAGCCGCGTGCGCCGCCGTTTGCAGACGCGTTTCGGTACGACATTGCCGCGCTTCGATCTGATGGCGCAGCTCGACCGCTCACCGCAGGGGCTGCGCATGAGCGAGCTGTCGAGCCGCCTCATGGTCACGGGCGGCAACGTCACCGGTCTCACCGACACTCTGGAAGACGAAGGCCTGGTCGTGCGCGAATCCGACGGCGCCGACCGGCGCGCACTGCGCGTGAAGCTCACGCGCGAAGGTCGCCGCGTGTTCCGTGCGATGGCCGTCCGAGCACGAGCGCTGGATCGCAGAGCTGTTCGAGGGCCTGTCGGCGCGCGAAGCCCGCTCGCTGGCGGAGCGCCTGCACACGCTGAAGCAACACATACTCGACAATGTTCCGCTCGACGAGCGCGCAACGGAGTGAAAGCGATGGCACTTGCGAACTATGCTGCCCAGCATTTCCAGTGGTCGGTCGACGGCGCGCTCGGCCGCATCGTGCTGAATCGCCCCGAGCGCAAGAACCCGCTGACGTTCGAATCGTACGCGGAGCTGCGCGATCTGTTCCGCGGCCTGGTGGCGGAGCCGGCGGTGAAAGCGGTCATCGTCAGCGGCGCCGGCGACAACTTCTGCTCCGGCGGCGACGTGCACGAGATCATCGGTCCGCTGACGAAGATGGACATGACGGGCCTGCTCGGATTCACGCGCATGACAGGCGATCTCGTCAAAGCGATGCGCGCTTGTCCGCAGCCGATCGTCGCTGCAGTCGACGGTGTCTGCGCCGGCGCCGGCGCGATCATCGCGATGGTCAGCGACCTGCGCGTCGGCACCGCACGCTCGCGCGTCTCGTTCCTGTTCAATCGCGTCGGCCTCGCCGGCTGCGACATGGGTGCGTGCGCGATCCTGCCGCGAATCATCGGACACGGGCGCGCAGCGGAGCTCCTGTATCTCGGTCGCTCCATGAATGGCGACGAGGCGCAGCAATGGGGGTTCTTCAATCGGCTCGTTGCACCCGAGCAATTGCCGACAGCGGCAACGCAACTCGCGCAGGAGATCGCGTCCGGGCCGTCGTTCGCCAACGGCATCACGAAGACGATGCTGCACCAGGAGTGGAGCATGAGCATCGATCAGGCGATCGAAGCAGAAGCGCAGGCCCAGGCGCTGTGCATGCAGACCGAGGATTTCCGGCGCGCCTATCGCGCGTTCGCGGCAAAACAGAAGCCGCCTTTCAGGGTAATTACGAAGGTAATTGAGGGAAGAACCAGCGATGGGCAACGAATTCCTGCAGCCGCCGGGTTGGGCGGCGCCGAAGGGCTACTCGAACGGCGTCGCTGCGAGCGGCCGCCAGGTCTATCTCGCGGGCCAGATCGGCTGGAACGAGTCGCAGCAACTGGTCAGCAGCCGCTTCGCCGTACAGGTCCGGCAGGCGCTGCAGAACATCGTCACGCTGCTGGCACAGGCGGGCGGTCGTCCGGAGCATCTGGTGCGTCTCACGTGGTTCGTCACGACCCTCGACGAATATCGCGCGGAAGTGAAGGACATCGGCACTGCCTATCGCGACGTGATCGGCCGGCACTATCCGCCGATGTCCGTGGTACAGGTGGTCTCGCTGGTGGAGCAGGGCGCGAAGGTGGAAATCGAAGCGACCGCCGTCGTGCCGGACTAGCGGCTAACTCATCTGCTTCGTGCGCACGTGCAGTGCGCGCAGAGCTGTCGTCAGAGCGTCGATATCGTACGGCTTCGACATGAAGCGGATGTGCGGGTCGTTACGCAGGCTCGGGTCATCCAGCGTGTCGCCGTAGCCGCTGGCGACGATCACGGGCAGCGACGACAACTGTGTCCGCAATTCCGCGACCACTTCCATTCCATCGCGATCCGGCAGGCCGCGATCGACGATCACGACGTCGAGCTGCTGATGGTTGCGTGCGGCGCGCAGTCCTTCGGCGGCATTGCCCGCGTCGATGACCTGGAACCCGAGATCCTGCAACTGGTCGGCGAGGAACATGCGCACCAGCGCCTCGTCCTCGATGATCAGCGCCGTCGGCTTGCGCAATCCGTTTACGGGCACGTCCAGCACATCGCGAATCCGCGATGCGAGCTGGACGCGCGTGAACGGCTTGGTGATCAGCTCGAGGCCGGCGTCGAGCCGTCCCTGGTGGACGATGGCGTTGCGCGCGTAGCCGGTCGTGAACAGCACCTTGATGTCGGGACGCAATGCGCGCGCTGCCGCCACGAGCTGCGCGCCGTTCATTCCCGGCAGGCCGACATCGGTGAAGATCAGTTGCACGTCGGGATGCTGTTCCAGCTGCTTCAGCGCCGACGGGCCATCGTTCGCTTCGCGCACTGTGAACCCGAGGTCGCGCAGGCTCTCGGTCGTGAACAGGCGCACGTCGTCATCGTCCTCGACGACCAGGATGACTTCGTGGCGTCCGCCGGTCGGCGGCAACGTGAACGGCGTCTGCGCTTCTTCGGCGCCCGCCACGGTCATCCGCGGCAGGTAGATTTTGACGGTGGTGCCCTCGCCGACCTCGCTGTAGAGCTTGACGTGTCCGCCGCTCTGCTTGACGAAGCCGTACACCTGGCTCAGGCCGAGGCCCGTGCCCTGGCCGATCGGCTTGGTCGTGTAGAACGGCTCGAATGCGTGCGCAATCACGTCGGCGCTCATGCCGGTGCCGGTGTCCGTGACGCACACGACGACGTACTGACCCGGAGTCAGCTCCGGATATTTGTCCGCGTAGCCGTCGTCGAGGTGCGCGTTCGCGGTCTCGATCGTGAGCTTGCCGCCCTCCGGCATCGCGTCGCGCGCGTTGACGGCGAGATTGAGCAGCGCGCTTTCCAGCTGATGCGCGTCGATCTCCACGCGCCACAGGCCGCCCGCCAGCACCGTCTCGACCGCGATGTTCTCGCCGATGGTGCGGCGGACCAGGTCGGACATGCCCGCGACCAGCCGGTTGATGTCGGTGGGCTTGGGATTGAGCGGCTGACGCCGCGAGAACGCGAGCAACTGCTGAGTGAGCGTCACGGCCCGCTGCGCGCCGCGCGTCACCTGATCGATTGCCCGCCGCAGTTTGCCGTCTTCCGGCGGTGCATGACGCCAGATCGTTTCGAGGTTGCCGACGATGACGGTGAGCAGATTGTTGAAGTCGTGCGCGACGCCGCCGGTGAGCTGGCCGATCGCCTCCATCTTCTGCGACTGCCGCAGTTGCTCCTCGATCGCGCGGCGCTCGGTGAGGTCGCGCGTGACTTTGGCGAAGCCCACGAGTGCGCCGGCCTCGTTGTAGATCGCGTCGATCACTACGCTGGCCCAGAACTGCTGTCCGTCCTTGCGCACGCGCCACGCTTCGGCTTCGTACTTGCCGAGGGTCGCCGCCACCGTCAGCGCCTGGTGTGGCACTCGCTTCTCGCGATCCTCCGGCGTGTAGAACATCGAGAAGTGTTTGCCGATCGCCTCGGTCTTGCTGTAGCCCTTGATGCGCTCGGCGCCGGCGTTCCAGCTGACGATGTGGCCTTCGACGTCGAGCATGTAGATCGCATAGTCGACGACGCCGCTGACCAGCTCCTTGAATTGCAGTTCGGAGCGGGTCAGCTCGCGCGTGCGCTCGGCGACGCGCTGCTCGAGCTCGTCGTTGAGCTGCTTGAGCTGTTGATCCATCGACCACTGCGTCGTCACGTCGCGCATCGAGGAGCGCGTGCAGACGAACTTGCCGTCGACGAACAGCGGACTGGAGTTGATCACCACATCCTTGGTCTCGCCGTTCTTGCAGCGCATCTGCACGTGCTCGTCGCGCAGCGTCTGGCCGGACTTGACGCGCTCGAGCAGCGAAGCCGCCCGGCCTGCCTGCACGACGAAGTCCGCGACCGGCTGGCCGATGAACTCCTCGGGCGCGTAGCCGAGCAGGTCGAGCTCCGCCCGGTTCGCCCAGATGACGATGCCGTTGGCGTCGATCTTGTGCAGGCCGATGACGGCGTTCTCCAGAAAATCGGTCAGCTCCCTCTCGCGCTCGGCGATCTCGCTCTCGAGAACCTTGCGCCGCTGCAGCTCGCGCTGCAGGCGCTGCACGCGACGCTCGAGGCGTGCCGTCAAACGCGTACGGTCGCTCGCACCGCGGATCGGCTGAAGATCCGCCTCGTCGAACGCGGCGTGGCTATGCACAGCGCAGATACTGCTGATGAGCTTGCGGTCGCCGTTGCGCAACTGTCCGATGTGGTAGCCGCACAGCAGGGCGAACGGATGGGTGATGCCGAGCTCGTTCCATAGGCTTTCGAGCCGCAGCGCTGCGCCTTGCGCGCCGCTTTCCCAGAGCAGCCCGACCATTTCGCCGAACGCGCGCACCGAGCCCCAGCGCTCGTGCCCTTTGGCGATCAGGCTGCCAATCCTGACCCGGAACAGGTCCGGCTGCGGCCAGCCGTTCCCGAGGATCTGCCCGAGCATCTCGCGAGCTTCGACGGCGACGTATTGCCCGCTGCGCTTCGTGGCTGCTACGTCGATGCCGCTCGCCGCCAGCTGCTGGTCGAGCGCGTCGAGGTGTTCTCGCGTGGCAATGACGAGGCCGGCACTGTTCGCACGCAGTCCACTGCCGATGAATCCTGTCAGGGTCTCGACGAGCGTCTGCGAGTCCTCGTAGAACTGCACCAGGTGCTCGCGATCGCCGATTTCCGCCCAGTGATCGACGGCTGGCGGTTTTTTTTGCATGACGTGCGAAACGCTGTGCGGGCGGCGGGAGTTCCGCCATCATATACCCATGACGATCAAGGTCGGCATCCTCCAGACCGGCAACCCGCCGCCGCCGCTGCCGGAACGTTTCGGCTCCTACAGCACGATGGTCCAGGAGCTGCTCGGCCCCCAGCACGAGTTCGTAACGTTCGACGTGCGCAACGGCGAGCTGCCGACCGACGCCAGGAGCTGTGCCGCCTATGTCATCACCGGGTCTGCCTCGGGCGTGTACGACGGCGACACGTGGATCGGTACTCTCAAGGAGTTCGTGCGAGATGCGAGCGGGCACAGCGCGATGGTCGGCATCTGCTTCGGGCACCAGTTGATGGCCGAAGCGTTCGGCGGGCAAGTGATCAAGTCGCCGCGAGGGTGGGGCATCGGGTTGCACCGCTACGATGTGCGGGAGCGCGCCGCCTGGATGGACGATGCGCGCTCGATCGCAGTACCGGCCTCGCACCAGGACCAGGTCGTGAAATTGCCAGCCGACGCGCGCGTGCTCGGCGGCAGCGAGTTCACGCCGTACGGGATCGTCGAGTATCCGCAGCGCCGGGCGATGTCGCTGCAGTCGCATCCGGAGTTCACGCCCGAATACGCCGCGGCGTTGATCGAGCTGCGGCGTAGCTCGAAGTACAGCGCCGAACAAGCAGATCGCGCCCTCGCAACGCTGCGCGAGCCGAACGATCGCTCGCGCGTCGGCGGCTGGCTTGCACAATTTCTGCGTTCCAACGTCCGTCCTTGATGTCGGATCCGTTGCTCATCGCGCTCTTCGACGCGGCAGTCAGTGCTGCGCGCGGCGAGGACCTGCTGATCGCCAACTCCGAAGTCGGTCCGAGTGCGTGGCGCTATTCGGTCCCGGCGGATCGGTCGATGTACCGCTGCCGCAATCGGGTCGCGGCAGGGTTCTGGTGACCGGCGCAGGCAAGGCGGCCGCCTCGCTCGCGCGCGGACTCGAAGCGGTGCTCGGCGACCGCATCGATTCCGGCGCGGTGCTCGTCAAGCATGGTCATGGTCAGGCTCTGCGGCGCATAGCCGTACTCGAAGGTGGGCATCCCGTGCCGGACACGGCGGGTCTCGCAGGCACGCAACGGATCATGCAGACCGTCGCTGCCGCGTCCGAGAATGACACGATGTTTTTCGTCCTGACTGGCGGTGCGTCCGCGCTGCTCGTCGAGCCCGCGCCGGGATTGTCCTTCGCCGACGTGCAGACTGCGAACCGGCTGCTCGTGAACGGCGGCGCACAGATCGACGAGATCAATGCCGTGCGCAAGCATCTGTCGGCGGTTACGGGTGGGCGGCTGCGGCAACGCGCGCGCTGCGGTCAGTTCTGCACGCTCGCGATCTCCGATGTGCTCGGCGATTCGCCGGCTGCGATCGGCTCCGGTCCGACCGTCGCGGACCCTTCGACGTTTCAGGAATGCGTCGCCATCGTCGAGCGCTACGGATTGCGCGCAGGGTTGCCGCGCGCTGTCGTCGAGCATCTCGAACGCGGCGTCGCGGGTCTGATCGCCGAGACACCGAAGGAGTCGTCCGGGACCTTCCGCGATTCGCACTACCGAATCGTCGCGAGCAATCGCATCTCGATCGATGCGGCCTCGCGCGCGGCGAGCGAGCGTGGCTGCAAGGTCGAGATCCTGACGACTGAGATGCAAGGACACACGCACGAGGCCGCGCATCGCTTCGCTGCGGCACTTCGTGAAGCCGCACGCTCTCGCGCCAACGATGCGCCCATAGTGCTGCTCGCGGGCGGTGAAACGACGCTTGCAGTCGCAGGCAGCGGCCGCGGCGGGCGCAATCAGGAGTTTGCATTGGTCGCGGCGCTCGATCTGCAGGGGATCGCGAACGTCGCGGTTTTGAGCGCAGGCACCGATGGCACCGACGGACCTACGGACGCGGCCGGCGCATTCATCGACGGCTCGACTGTCGAGCGCGCCCGCTCACGCGGTCTCGACGCGCAGGATTTTCTACGACGTCAGGACAGCTACACGCTGCTGCACGCGCTCGACGACTCTGCATCGCACCGGTCCGACGGGGACGAACGTGATGGACCTGGTCATTGGAGTAGTGAAATGAATCGTACCGGCGGGCAGATTCTCGTCGATCAACTGATCATTCACGGCGCGGACCTCGCGTTCTGCGTGCCCGGCGAAAGCTACCTGCCCGTGCTCGACGCCTTGTACGGCGCGCGCGAGCGCATCGAGCTGATCACCTGCCGGCACGAGAGCGGTGCCGCGAACATGGCCGAGGCGTACGGCAAGCTCACTGGCACGCCGGGGCTCTGCTTCGTGACGCGCGGTCCGGGTGCGACCAATGCATCGATCGGTGTGCACACGGCGTTTCAGGATTCCACGCCGATGATCCTGTTCATCGGCCAGGTCGGCAGCGACTTCATCGAGCGCGAGGCATTCCAGGAGATCGACTACCGGCGCATGTTCGGCCCGATGGCGAAATGGGTCGCGCAGATCGACCGCACGGATCGCATTCCCGAGTTCATCGAGCGCGCGTACCAGGTTGCGACGAGCGGGCGCATGGGGCCAGTCGTGCTCGCATTGCCCGAGGACATGTTGTTCGCAAGCGCGGAGGTCGCGGACGCGCGTCGCTGGCAGCGCGTCGAGTCCGCGCCGACGCAAGAGGCGTTGGAGCAGCTGGGCGGAATGTTGCGTGCTGCTGCAACGCCCGTTCCTGATCGTCGGCGGCAGCGGCTGGAACGAAGCCGCGTGCGCCGATCTGCGGCGCTTCGTCGAGAAGCAAGGCGTGCCGGTCGGCTGCGAGTTCCGCTATCAGGATCTGTTCGACAATTCGCATCCGAGCTATGCCGGCGACGTCGGCATCGGCATCAATCCGCAGCTCGCCGAGCGCATCAAGGCGGCGGACCTGCTGGTTTCGCTCGGCGCGCGGCTCGGCGAGATCACGACCGGCGGTTACGGCCTCATCACCGCGCCCGTTCCCGTGCAGCGGCTGGTGCATATTCATCCGGGCGCGGAGGAGCTGGGCCGCGTGTATCACGCCGATCTGATGATCAACGCGACGATGCCGGCCGCGACGCGCATGTTGGCAGCGCTCCCGCGCAACACTCACGAGAAGGTTGCGGCAACCACAGCCGCAGCGAACGCCGATTATCTGCAGTGGCAGATGCGCAAGGAGGTGCCGGGCAAGCTGCAGATGTGGGATGTCGTGCAACATCTCGACAAGGTGTTGCCGCCCGACGCGATCATCACGAACGGCGCAGGCAACTACACCGTCTGGGTGCATCGATTCCATCGCTATCGCGGCTTCCGCACGCAGCTCGCACCCGCATCCGGCGCGATGGGCTATGGAGTGCCCGCGGCGATCGGCGCGAAAGCGCTGTATCGAAACCGCACGGTCGTGAGCTTCGCCGGCGACGGCTGCTTCCTGATGACGGGACAGGAACTGGCGACAGCCGTGCAGCACCAGCTGCCGATCGTGATCATCGTCGTGAACAACGGCATGTACGGCACGATCCGCATGCACCAGGAGCGCGAGTATCCGGCGCGAGTTCACGGCACGACGCTGGTTAACCCGGATTTCGCCGCCTACGCGCATGCATTCGGTGCGCACGGCGAAGTGGTCGAAACCACGGAGCAGTTCGCGCCGGCATTCGAGCGCGCACTGCAGGCGGGCAAGCCGGCGCTGCTGGAGCTGCGGCTGGATCCCGAAGCGATTTCACCGAATGCGACGCTGAGCTCGATTCGCAAGGCCGCCCATGAGAAAGCTGAGCGGAAAGCTTGAGACGCGTGCAGCCCCTGTGCTATCAATGCCGCCCATGACGGTTCGTCGCTATTGGTTCTGGTACTACTACGACCCAGCCCAGCCGCTGGCGGAACCGTTGCGCTCGACCTGAATGTAAGCACTCACCCGAGACACGAGAAAACCGCCAGACCCCTGGCGGTTTTTTTTCGCGGTCTTTTTTCCCTGGGGCACACCGTGAACGTTCGTACCGACGACCTGCGCATCCGCGACATCCGTGAGCTGAGCACGCCCGAAGAGCTCAGCCACGAGTATCCGTGCGGCGAACAGGCTTCCGCGACGGTGAGCGCCGCGCGCCGTGGCGTGCAACGCATTCTGCGCGGCGACGACGATCGTCTTGCGGTCGTCATCGGGCCGTGCTCGATTCACGACACGGCCGCGGCGCTGGAATACGCGGGCCGCCTGCGTGAGCAGCGCGAGCGCTTCAAAGGCGAGCTCGAGATCATCATGCGCGTGTACTTCGAGAAGCCGCGTACCACCGTGGGCTGGAAAGGGCTGATCAACGATCCCGATCTCGACGGCAGCTTTCACATCAACAAGGGTCTGCGGCTCGCGCGGGGACTGCTGCTCGACATCAACCGGCTCGGGCTGCCGGCCGGGTGCGAGTTCCTCGACATGATCACGCCGCAGTTCATCGGCGACCTGGTGGCGTGGGGCGCGATCGGCGCGCGCACGACGGAGAGCCAGGTGCATCGCGAGCTCGCTTCGGGAATGTCGTGCCCGGTCGGCTTCAAGAACGGCACCGACGGCAACGTGAAGATCGCGATCGACGCGGTGCAGGCCGCGGCGCATCCGCATCACTTTCTGGCAGTGACGAAGCAGGGCCGCAGCGCCATCGCGACGACGGCCGGCAACGACGACTGCCACATCATTCTGCGCGGCGGCAAGGCGCCGAACTACGACGCGGCCAGCATCGCGAGCGTCTGCACCGCCATCGCCGGCGCCGGCCTGCGGCCGCAGGTGATGATCGACGTCAGTCACGGCAACAGCGCCAAGCGGCCGGAGAATCAGCCGGGCGTGGTGGACGACATCGCACGCCAGATCGAGCGCGGCGAGCGGCGCATCGCCGGCGTCATGGTGGAAAGTCACCTGGTGGGCGGACGCCAGGACCTGACGCCGGGGTCATCCGCTGGTCTACGGACAGAGCATTACCGACGGCTGCATCGACTGGACGAGCTCGGTGGGAGTGTTGGAGCGGTTGGCTTCGGCGGTGGAGAAGAGAAGGAGTCAGGCTAAAGCCTGACCCACAGGGGAGGGCGATTGTGGGTCAGGCTTTAGCCTGACAAATTCGGTACAGTGCACCCCATAACGACGGGTGCTCGCGGTGCTGACTCAGGCAATCGACTATCGCGACGAGTGTGACGCGCTGTACGCGTTGCTGGCCGACGTCGACGCGGCTCAGTGGTCGCGACCGACGCAGTTCAAGCGCTGGACTCTGGACGACGTGCTGGGCCACCTGCACATGTTCGACTACGCGGCGCGCCTGACGATCGAGAGTCCGCAAGCCTTCGCTTCTTTCTGGGACAGCATCTCCCAGTCGCTCGCGTCCGGCCGCACGATGGCCGAGTACGCGCGCGTCTGGTTGCGTGGCTGCGCCGGGCACGAGCTGCTGCAACGCTGGCACGAGTTCTCGCGCCAGGTCGCTGACCAATACTCCGGGCTCGATCCCGCGCAGCGCGTGAAGTGGGCCGGTCCGGACATGAGCGTGCGTTCCTGCATCAGTGCGCGGCAGATGGAAACGTGGGCGCACGGCCAGGCCGCGTTCGACCTGCTCGGCCGCGTGCGCGTCGAGCATGACCGTATCCGCAACATCGCGATCATGGGCGTCAACACGTTCGGCTGGACGTTCGCGAATCGCGGTCGCGCCGTGCCGTCGCAGAAGCCGTACGTTCGGTTGCAGAGCCCGTCGGGCGCATGGTGGACGTGGAACGACGCCGATGAGCGCAACTGCGTCGAAGGCTCGGCCGTGGAGTTCTGCCAGGTCGTCACGCAGACGCGCAACATTGCCGACACCTCGCTGCGTATGAGCGGCGAAGTCGCGCACGAATGGATGTCGCTAGCGCAATGCTTCGCCGGTCCGCCGGTAGCGCCGCCCGCGCCGGGCAGCAGGTTCATGCAATGACTCCGGTGATCGTCGGCGTCGGTCAGTACACCGATCGCCTGGAGTCGCCGCAGTACCGGGGATTTTCCAGCGTCGAGCTGGCAGTGGAAGCAGCGAGCCGCGCGTGTCGCGATGCCTTGGACGATCCGCGCGTCGTCGCGCAGATCGATGGCATCGGCGCGCTGCGGACGTTCGAAGATTCGATCCCGCGCTATTCGACGCCGTTCGGCAAGTCCGACAACTTCCCGCATTCGATCGCGCGACGCCTCGGCGCGACGCCGCGCACCGCCGTGTGGGCCAAGGTCGGCGGCGACACTCCGCAAACGCTGGTCAGCGAATTCTGCGAGCGGGTGGCCGCCGGCTCGTTGCGCGTGGCACTCGTAGTCGGCTCGGAAGCGATCTCGACCTCGAAGTACATGATGGCGAAGGGTCTGACCGCGGACTGGGCCGAATCGATCGATGCGCCGGTCGACGATCGCGGTCTCGGGATCGAGGAGCTCAGCACGCCGTACACGCGACAGCACGGTCTCGTGCAGGCGTCGACCTCGTACGCGATCTTCGAGCACGCGCGCCGCGCGCGGTTGGGATTGTCGCGCGAGGACTATGCGGGCGAGATGGGCCGCCTGTTCGCGCCGTTCAGCGCGGTCGCGGCGACGAATCCCTATTCGACCGCACCGGTTGCGCATACGCCTGAGGCGCTCGTCACGATCAGCGAACGCAATCGCATGATCGCGGACCCGTACACGCGGCTGCTGGTCGCGCGCGACCAGGTAAACCAGGCGGCGGCGGTGCTGATTGCTTCCGAGGAAGCCGCGGAGCAGCTCGGGATCGATCGCAGCAAGTGGGTCTATCTGCACGGCTACTCGCGCGCGAAGGAGCGCGACATCATGAGTCGCCAAGACCTGGGTGCATCGCCGGCGGCCCGGCTTGCATGTCGCGAAGCGCTCGGCGCTGCGCACGTGACGCTCGACGACATCGCGTTGTTCGATTTGTACAGCTGCTTTCCGATAGCCGTGTTCAACGTCTGCGACGGGTTGGGCTTGTCGCCGCAGGATCCGCGCGGCCTGACGGTGACCGGCGGGCTGCCGTACTTCGGCGGACCGGGCAACAGCTACTCGACGCATGCGATCGCGTCGATGGTCGAGAAGCTGCGCGAGCGCCGCGATACGTTCGGCCTCGTCGGCGCAAACGGCGGGCACATGTCGAAGTACTCGGTCGGTGTCTATTCGACGCGACCGGCGCAGTTCACCCGTTGCGACAGCTCGGCCTTGCAGGCGCAGGTCGACTCATGGCCGGCGCCAAGCCTCGCGCCCGAAGCGGATGGCCCGGGGACAATCGAGAGCTACACGATCGTGCACGGTAAGAGCGGACCGTCGCATGCAGTCGTCGTAGGTCGGCTCGATGGAACGGGCGAGCGCTTCCTGGCGAATACGCACGACGAGGATGACCGCACGCTGCACGCGATGATCGAGGAAGATCCGCTGGGCGCGGTCATCCACGTGCGCTCGTTCGAGTATGGGAACAGGTTCGTGTTCGCGAAGCCGGGACGGTAACGCGTCAATCCTGAGTCAGCTGCGCCATCTCCGCCGCTGCTTCCGCGAACTCCTCCATGAATTCGCGAACCACCGCTCGCGAAGTCTTCACCTGATCCAGCAGGCCCACGCCCTGACCGACGTAATACGTTACGAGGTCTTCGGCCTTGCGATTGCCACGACTCGCTTCGTGTTCCGCGCGTCGCAACGCCGGTTCGCTCAGAAACAGCTGCAACGGCATCGGCAACGGGCCGGGGCTGTCGGGTCCGGCCCAGGCATCCGTCCATGCGGAGCGCAGCTGACGCGTGTATTTGCCGGTGCGGCTCTTCGAGCGCACTGTGTCTCGCGACGTCGCAGCTGCGAATTTCTGCTGGATCAGCGGCGATGCTTCCGATTCGCTCGTCATCAGCCATACCGTGCCGGTCCACGCGCCCGCTGCGCCGAGCGCCATCATCGCGGCCATCTGCCGGCCGGTGACGATGCCGCCTGCAGCGAGCACTGGCACAGGGCGGATCGGCTGAATGGCGCGAATGACTTCGGGGACCAGCACGAGCGTCGAGACTTCGCCGGTGTGGCCGCCGGCCTCAGCGCCCTCGGCGACGATGATGTCGACACCGGCCTGCACCTGGCGGATCGCATGCTCTTTCGCGCCGACCAGCGCCGCGACCGGGACGCCCTGGGCGCGCGCACGATCGATCATCGATTGCGGCGGCACGCCGAGCGCGTTGGCGATGAGCTTGATCGGATGCGAGAAGGCCACTTCCATCAAGCGCTCGGATATCGCGGGCAGCAGCGGCATCTCACGCTTCATGACACCCGGATCGTCCAGGTCGAGCGTGACTCCGTAGCGCGCGAGCAGGGCTTGCACGAATTCCTTGTGACGTTCCGGCACGCGGGCGCGCAGCGTTTCGATGTCGACGCTGCCGTCGCGGCCGACCATGTTCTCCGGCATCAGGATGTCGACGCCGTACGGCCGTCCGTGCACGTGCTCGTCGATCCACTTCAATTCCAGCTCCAGCTCCTGCGGCGTGTGCCGGCTGGCGCCGAGCACGCCGAAGCCTCCCGCATTCGACACTGCGGCGACGACGTCACGGCAGTGACTGAAGGCGAACAGCGGAAATTCGACGCCCAGCAATTCGCACAGTGGCGTTTTCATAACTACAAGTACAATACCATCCCCATGGGACCGCTTGCCGGAATCAAAATCGTCGAGATCGCCGCGATCGGTCCGGCGCCGTTCTGCTCCATGATGCTCGCCGACCTCGGTGCGCAGATCGTCCGCATCGAGCGCGCCTCGGCGAAGCCGAACGAGCCGGCGCCGCCGGATCCGTTGTTACGTAACCGGCGGTCGATCGCCCTGGATCTCAAGAACGCCGCCGCGGTCGAGGTCGTGCTGAAGCTCCTGGAAAGCGCGGACGTGCTGATCGAAGGCTTCCGGCCCGGCGTGCTCGAACGCCTCGGCCTCGGACCCGAGCCGTGTCTCGCCCGCAATCCGCGCCTGGTCTACGGCCGGATGACCGGCTGGGGCCAGGACGGTCCGCTCGCGCCGGCGGCCGGACACGACATCAACTACATCGCGCTCGCCGGCGTGCTGCACCTCATCGGCACGCCGGGCGGCAAGCCGGTGCCGCCGCTCAATCTGGTCGGCGACTTCGGCGGCGGCGGCATGCTGCTCGCGTTCGGTGTGCTCGCTGCGCTGATCGAGTCCCGCCAGTCGGGACGCGGCCAGGTCGTGGACGCGGCGATGGTCGACGGGGCCACGGCACTGCTCGCGATGTTTTACGGGATGCGTGCGCGCGGCATGTTCCAGGATGCCACCGGCATGAACTTCCTCGCCGGCGCTGCGCCGTACTACGACACGTATCGGACCAAGGATCACAAGTACGTGGCCATCGGCGCGCTCGAGCCGCAGTTCTTCGCGCAGCTGCTCGACAAGCTCGGGCTCGATTGGCAGCGCTACGCGCGCGTCGGTTTTCCGGTCGTCGATCCGGCGACACGCGAGTGGGCCGAGCTGCGCTCCGCGATCGCGACGGCGGTGGCGTCACGAACGCGGGATGAGTGGTGCCGGATCATGGAAGGCACCGATGCTTGTTTCGCGCCCGTGCTGACGGTGGCGGAGGCCGCGCGTCACCCACACAACGTCGCACGCGGCACGCTCGTGGAGATCAACGGCGTCGAGCAGAACGCCCCCGCTCCCCGCTTCAGCCGCACGCCCGCGCAAATGCCGGAAGCCCCGCGCCGCGCCGGCGAAGACACCGACGCTCTCCTCACGGAAGCGGGCTTCTCGCCACAACAAATCGACGAGCTGCGCTCGAGCGGAGCCCTGACTTAGGTGCCGGGAGAAAAACAGGGGAAACTGAGCGCCGCACAATCACGAATGCTGCGGTGCTGAGTTTCCCCTGTTTTTCTCTCCCGGCACCGAGTTACTGCGGGCTAGGCGTCGGCGCCGAGATGACGCCGCAGGCCACGCGCTTGCCCGAGTTGCCCGAGGGCTGCGTGGCGTAGTCGTCGGGACTTTCGTGGACGACGATCGCTTTGCCCATCACGTCCGTATTCGGGTCGCCATTCAGTGCCATGCCCGCTGCAGTCGTGTCGACTTGGGCAACACCTTCGGCGTTGGAACGGATGTTCACCATGTCCCCGGCGTGATGCGCAGCGCCCGTGGGATTGCCGTGCTGGGCCTGAGTTGGATTGAAGTGGGCGCCGGCGCTGCTGCCGTCCGGCGCGCTGCAATCGCCTTTCTCGTGGATGTGGAAGCCGAATTCGGCGTCGGGCTTCAGGCCCTGGATGGCGCCGGTGATGTGCACGCCCTCGGACGATGGCGCCAGCGCGAGCGAGCCCGTGACGGTATTGCCCTGAGTCGGCGCGACCTGGGCGACGGCTTCGTGCGCAGGCTCGGCGGGAGTCGTCTTCTCGGCAGGCGCGGCGGTGGTCTCGTCGGGCTGGCGGGGCGAACCTTCGGGTTGTTCGCGCGAGCACGCTGCGAGCAGCAGGCTCGCAACGACAGCCAGGCCAAGTTTCATCGCCGTCATGATCGTGTCTCCGCAGCCGAGGGACCGCGAGTCTAGCATCGGGGGAACGCGAGCCGAATCCCACACGTTGAGCGTCAACGATGACGTTGCAGCAGATCCTCGCCTTCTCGGTCATTGCCGGCACGATGGCGCTGTTCGTGTGGGGCCGCCTGCGCTACGACCTGGTGGCCGGCGTGGCGCTGCTCGTGGCAGTGCTGGTCGGTGTCGTGCCGGCGGACCAGGCGTTCAGCGGCTTCAGCGACGAGATCGTCGTCATCGTCGCGGGCGCGCTGATCGTGAGCGCAGCCGTCGCGCGCTCGGGCATCATCGAGGTCGCGTTGCAGCCGATTGCTCCGCACGTCAGTTCGTTGCGCATGCAGATCCTCGTCCTGGTCGGCGCCGTGGCGCTGCTGTCGGCGTTCGTGAAGAACATCGGCGCGCTGGCCATGATGATCCCGATCGCGCTGCAGATGGCCAAGCGCTCGAACCGCTCGCCCTCGCTGCTGCTGATGCCGATGGCCTTCGGCTCGCTGCTCGGCGGCACGATGACGCTGATCGGTACGTCGCCGAACATCATCGTGTCGCGCCTGCGCGAGGAAATCCTCGGCGCGCCGTTCGGCATGTTCGAGTTCACTCCCGTCGGTCTCGGCCTGTCCGCCGCCGGCGTGCTGTTCCTGGTCTTCGGCTACCGCCTGATCCCGAAAGATCGCCAGGCGGCGCCGGGCCTCGGCGAAGCGATCGACATCCGCGACTACGTGACCGAGGCGCGCGTCAAGGAGGATTCGGAGATCGCCGGCCAGACGGTCAGCGAGCTGCGCAAGCAGGCCGACCAGGAAGTGATGGTGACCGCCATCGTGCGTGACGAGAAGACGGCCGTTCCGTCGCCCAACATGAAGCTGCGGCCGAACGACATCGTGATGTTGCAAGGCGAGCCGGCTGCGCTGGAGCGCGCCGTCGCACGCTCCGACCTCGAGCTGGAAGGCGAGACCCGCCTGAACCGCACCGAGGCGAAGAGCGACGAGATCGGCGTCATCGAGGCCGTGATCGGACCGAGCTCGCTGCTGATGGGCCAGGCCGCCGGACGCCTCGGTCTGCACGACCGCTTCAACGTCAATCTGCTTGCCGTCAGTCGCAGCGGCCGGCGTTTCAAGGAACGCCTGCGCGACATCGAGCTGCGCGCCGGCGACGTGATCGTACTGCAGGGCGTGCTGGCCCACATGCCGGCGCAGCTGCTCGCGCTCGGTTGCCTGCCGCTGGCGGCGCGGGAGATCCGCCTCGGCAGCGTCCGTCGCGGGTTGATTCCGATTGCTGTACTGGTCGCTGCGATGGTGCTCGCAGGCACGGGCACGCTGTCGGTGGGTATCGCGTTCTTCGGCGCCGGCGTGCTGACGATCCTGCTCGGATCGCTGACGCTGCGCGAAGCGTACGACACCGTCGAGTGGCCGATCCTCATCATGCTCGGCGCACTCATCCCCGTCAGCGAGGCGATCCGCACGACCGGCGGCACCGACATCATCGCAGCGGCGCTATCCGGTGCCGCGCATGCGTTGCCCGCCTATGGCGCCGTCGCATTGATGCTGCTCTCGGCGATGCTGATCACGCCGTTCCTGAACAATGCGGCCACGGTGCTGGTGATGGCGCCGATCGCCGCGAGCTTCGCGCAGAAGCTCGGCTATCAGCCGGATGCATTCCTGATGGCGGTGGCGATCGGTGCGGCGTGCGACTTCCTGACGCCGATCGGGCATCAGTGCAACACGCTGGTGATGGGGCCGGGAGGTTACCGCTTCGGCGACTATGCGCGGCTCGGCGCGCCGCTGTCGCTGCTGATCATCTTGCTCGGCGTGCCGCTGATCATGATCGTGTGGCCGTTGTCCTGACCTTCGGTCGCTTCACTTTCGTCGGTCGCTCGGGCTTCGCCGCTTCCGTATCGTCGACCGTCACCGCGACCGGCTCGTCCGCGTGCAGGCTCATCAACGACTGCATCAGGCCGTCATCCGCGCTCGAGCAAACACCGATCACCGTCGCTTCGTTGCAGCCTTCCGCCGCGACGTAAGCGTGGCCCATGTTGGAATCGATGTAGATCGATTCGCCGGCCTCGAGGACGATCGGGTCGTAGAACTCGGTGTGGATCTCGACGCGGCCTTCGATGACGTAGATGTATTCCTCGCCCGAGTGATGCACCAGCTCGCCGAACTCGGCGACGCTGCGCGCGCGGATGCGCGTGAGCACCGGGATCATGCGTTTGCGGCGCAGCTCGGGGCAGAGATAGTAGTAATCGTAGTTCTTGGTATTGACGCGGATTGCGCGGTCGACGCGCCCGAGGCTGCGGCGCGCGGTCACCGGCGCGTCCGGCACGATGTCGCCCTCGGCGAACAGCTCGGACATGCGGATGTTCAGCCGCTGGCTCAGCTGCTGCAGCTTGTCGTACGTCAGCGTGAGGCGGTCATGCTCGACCTTGGAGAGCGTCGAGACCGGAATACCGGTGCGCTCGCTCATCTGCTTGAGCGTCCAGTCGTTGCGGGCGCGGAGCTTGCGCAGGAGCGTGCCGAGCGTCGCCTGTTTGGATTTCATGCGCGCATAGGATAGCTGAAGTCGGGCTAAAGCCCGACCTACAGCCCCCAGTACGGCTAGTACTGCAACCTGATCGACAGGAAGTGGAAGGCCACTGCCACGTACGCCCACACCAGGCAGGCAGCCGCCAGCACCGTCCTGCCGATCGACAACGACAGCTTGCGGGTCGGCGCGCGCCACGTATCGACGGCGGCGATGACCGCCACGACCGAGCCGATGACGGCGGCCAGCGCTGAAAGCTGCAGCAGGCGCACGAACCAACGCGCGTCGGACGAGATGACCCAGAAGGATTCGCTGGAGAACATCAGCAGCACCGACACCGCGAGCGCGATGAACGCGAAGCACAGCAGGCTCGCGATCAGCGACCGCCGCCGATTGCGGTCCGCGACCGGCGCCGGACTGGCAGCAATGGAGCGGCCGAAGCGGCGGCGCAGGGGACCGATCACGCGGATGAGCAGAGTCAGCACCACGACTGCACCCGCGGCCATGACCGCCGGCTGCAACCATCGCTTGTCGCGCCACGCCGGTGGCGGCTGGAACACGATGATGGGTCCGTAGCCGTCCGGTACCAGGCTGACGACGTTGCCCTGGTCGTCGTGCGTGGCGGCAAGGCGCATCTCGCCGTCGACCTCGCGCCACAGCCACGGCTCGACCTCGCGGAATTTCTTCATCTCGTCGTTGAGCCCGGTCAGACCGCCGACCTGGATCGTGCCGTCGTCGTTGGCCGTCGCCGCCGACTGGCCGAACATGTAGAAGAAGCTGAACAGGTTCTTCTCGGCGCGGCGGCTCGCCTCGTACGGGCCGGCGACAGCAGCGGCGTGTTCTTTCGGATCGGCCGGCGGTGAGTCGTTCGGTTGCGCCTGCCGCGGGAAATAGCGATCCATGAAAGCTTCGTACAGCGCGGTGCGCAGCTTGTAGACGGAGTTCTCTTTACCGCTGCTGTTGAACGAGACGAACAGACCGACCTTCGCCGACGGGATCAGCACCAGCTCGCTGTGAAACGCCGTGAGGTCGCCGCCGTGCGCGATCGCGCGCACGCCATTGCGCTGTTGCTCGTAGAAGCCGTGCGCCATCGCATCGACGCCCGGGCCGGGTCGGTTCGCCACGCTGTGCATCAGCTCGGTCGTCTCCGGCTTCAGGATGCGATTCGATTCGTCGCCGCCCGGCAGCACACCGCCGTTCAAGTGCGCCAGCATGAACTGAGCCATGTCGGGCGCAGGCGCTGAGAGTGCGCCGGCCGGTGCATCCGACCCGAACTCGAACGGCACAGCTGTTTCCGACGATGCGGTGACATAGCTGTTCGAAAGGTGCTCGCGCAGCGACTCGGGTACGGGCTGTCGGAACGTCGAATGCTCCATCCGCAGCGGCTTGAAGATGCGTTCCTCCACGTACTGCTCGAACTGCATGCCAGCGGCGCGCGCAGCGATGTAGCCGCCGAGCGATGCGCCGTAGTTGGAGTAGGCGGGCACTGTGCCCGGCGGATAAATGCGCGCAGGTATGCCGTCCTTGAGCGCTGTGCCAAGCGGCTTCACCTTGGCGACGTCTTCGACCAGCAGGTCGAGCAGCGATTCTTCGAAGCCGGCCGTGTGCGTCAGCAGGTGACGCAGTTTGATCGGTGCTCCACCGTAACCTTCGATCTTGAAATCGAGGTAGTTGTTGATGTCGCCATCGAGGTCGAGCTTGCCCGCTTCGACCTGCTGCATGACCGCGGTCCACGTGAACAGCTTCGAGATCGAAGCAGGCCGGAACAGTGTCTGTTCGGCGGAAACCGGAATGCGCTTTTCGACATCGGCGAATCCATACCCGCGCGTGAGCAGGACTGCATCGTCCTTGACGATCGCAACCGTCGCGCCGGCGATGTCGCCCATCGCCATGCCCGAGGGCAGCATGCCGTCGAGGAATGCCGCGGCATCCGCAGCGGTGAGCGGTACGGGATCCGGCCGCGGAGCGTCTGCAAAAGCATTGCAAACGGTCAGAGTTGCAACGGCGACGCAAAGCAGTCGAATGCTCATGTGGATTCCCTCTCGGCGGTTTGCGCCGGCCGATTGAATGCGAGCAGCAACGCGCCGGACAACGCTGCAATCGCCGCCGTCGTTGCGAAGAATTGTGGCGGCGACAGGCTGCTCCACAGCGTGCCGAACACGCCGGCGAGCAGATTGCCGAAGAACGCGGCGAGAAACCACAGCGCGATGGTCGTGGCGGTGAACCCATTCGGAGCGAGCCGCCCGAACAAGCCGAGGCCGATGGGCAGGATGTAGAGCTCGCCCGCGGTCATCACCACGAAGAAGATCACCAGCCAGACCCAGCCCTCGGCGACGACTCCGCCGCCGCTGAACGCGGCAACGGCCGCGAGCAGCAGATAGGAGAGGGCGACGCCGCCGGCGCCGACCGCCATTTTGCGGATCGAAGTCAGCTCATGGCCTTCGCGCGCGTGTCGCACCCAGCGTGCGACGAACCACGGCGTCAGCAGGAAGACCAGCATCGGGTTGAGCGACTGGAACCAGGTCATCGGGATCGTGAACGCGCCGGCCGAGCGGTCGACCTTCTCGATCCACAGCGGCAGCGTGTTGCCGATCTGCTCGTACGCGCCGCGAAACACGACGACCACGCCGCAGATGCCCGCGAGCAGTGCGAACCGTCGTGCAAGTCCTGCCTCGTACCAATGTTGCCGAACGACAGGCTGCGCCGTCGCGACGCGCAGCGGCTCGGGCGGCAGGTAGCGGCTGCCGAAGATATAGATGAGCAGTCCGCCGATCATGCCGACGCCGGCGAGAGTGAAGCCCCAGTGCCAGCCGTACAGCTCGCCGACGGTTCCGCAGCCCAGCGGAGCCAGGAACGCGCCGACATTCACTCCGAGGTAATAGTAGTTGTACGCAGTGCTGCGACGGGGATCGTCGGGGCGGTACAGCCCGTTGATCTGACTCGGCAGGCTTGGCAGGAACAGGCCGTTGCCGATGCCGATCGTCGCCAGCGCCACGAAGAACAGCGACTCGAACGCCATCATGAAATGGCCGATCGCCATGATCGAACCGCCGAGCAGCACCGAGTTGCGGCGTCCGAGCCAGCGATCGCAGACGATGCCGCCGATGATCGGCGTGAAGAACACGAACGCGGTGTACATGCCGTAGATGAGCGACGCGCGCTGCTGGGTGATCGCCAGCTGCTTGACCATGTAGTAGACGAGCAGCGCGCGCATCCCGTAGTAGGAGAACATCTCCCACATTTCGGTGAGGAACAGGATCGTCAGGCCGCGTGGCTGGCCGAACCAATCCTTGCGCTCGGGCAGGACGCCCGCAGCGACCTCGCTCACTTCGATGCGGCGCTCCGCCGCCCCAGACTTCCGCTGGGCACCAGAACGTGCCGTTCTCATAGACGACGCCGGGCGAGCGGTCGTTGCGCAGGAAGATCGGACCGTCGAGATCGACGATGCGGCACAGTTGACCGACCAGCGCTGCCGGCGCCATCCCGAGCGCTGTGCCGGTCATGTTGCCGACCATGACGTCGAGACCGAGCGCCTGCGCTTGCCGCGCCATTGCAAGCCCTTCGGTGAGCCCGCCGCTCTTGTCGAGCTTGATGTTGATGACGTCGAAGCGGCCGACCAGTCCGGCCACGTCCTTCAGATCCTGCGCGCTTTCGTCCGCCGCGACTGGAATCGGCGAGCGCAGCCCGTCGAGGTCAGCCTCGCGACCGATCGGAAACGGCTGCTCGATCAGGCCGACGCGTGCGTCGACGAGCACCGGCATCAGGTCTGCGAGCGCTGCGCGGGTGAAGCCTTGGTTGGCGTCGACTCCGAGCCAAGCGTCCGGACATGCCGCCCGCACGGCCCGCACGCGCTCGGCATCGATCGGCTGGCCGGTGAGTTTGAGCTTGATCGCCTGCGCGCCTTTGTAGGAAAGCGCAGTTCGCGCCATCTGCTCGGGATCTTCCGCACCGAGGGTGAACGTCGTGACGAGCGGCACCGGCGGATTGAGGCCCGCGATCTTCCACGCAGGCGTGCCGCTGAGATGCGATTCGAGATCCCACAGCGCGCAGTCGACAGCGTTACGCGCGCCGCCTGCGGGCATCAAGCGTCGCAAGGCTTCGCGATCGATGCCCGATTCGATCCCGGCGCGCGCTGCTTCGATCTGCGCCACCATCGCCGCCGCGTTCTCGCTGCGGTAGTAGACGCCGGTTGCCTCACCACGGCCTGCGTGGCCGTCGCGGGAAATCGTCGCGACGACGACGTCGATCTCGACGAAGGTGTAGCCGGTGATGCGGAAGGGCGCCTTCAGCGGCCACTTCTCGACGTCCACCTTCAGCTCTACAGACATGATGCGACCAGTTCCTCGAGCTCGGGCCCGCTGCGCATTGGGTCTGCGACCGGCATGCGCAGCTGCGCCTTGCGTTCCGCAAGCACTGCGTGCGCACGCGCAGCAGCGAGCCCTGAGGTGTTCAACGACACGCCCGCGCAACGCACGTTGGGATTCGTGCGCCGTGCCAGCTCCAGGTTCAGATAGATCGCTTCGTCGAGCGACGGCAGCGGATAGCCTTCGAGGCCGAGAACGGCGTCGCGGCCCTCTTCGTGACACAGCACGATGACGTCGGGTTGTGTCCCGTGCAGCAACCCGAGCGAGACGCCCGCATACGACGGATGAAACAGCGAGCCCTGGCCTTCGACGATGTCCCAGTGATCGTCGTCGGCATCGGGACTCAGCAGCTCGGCCGCACCGGCGACGAAGTCCGAAACGACCGCGTCGAGCGGAATTCCCGCGCCCGCGATCAGGATGCCGGTCTGGCCGGTCGCGCGAAAGTCCGCGTCCAGCCCGCGGCGGCGGAATTCGCGCGCCAGCATCAGTGCGGTGTACTTCTTGCCGAGCGCGCAGTCGGTGCCGACGGTGAGCAGGCGCTTGCCGGTGCGCTTGCGGCCGGACGCGATCGGAATGCCCGCCGGCGGGCGGCGTACGTCGATGAGTCGGCGGCCGAAACGTCGTGCGGCGGCGTCGAGCTCGCGATTGTCGGAGAGACGTGTGTGCATGCCGCTCACGATATCGAGGCCGGTTTCGAGCGCCTCGATCAGCGCAGGAATCCATTCGGCGTTTCAGCGTGCCGCCGCGATTGGCGACGCCGATGACGAGCGACTGCGCGCCTCGCGCGTACGCCTCGGCAGGTTTCAAACTCGGCAGGCCCGTAGTGACCGTCGCTCCCGGCAACGCGTATTCGCCCACGCATTTCTCGGGCGCCCAGTCGCGCAGGCCGAACGCCGTCTTCGCGTACGGCGCCTCGGTGATGTCGCCGAGAAACAGCAGGTACGGGCCCGGAACGTCGACGGTGATCGACGTCCCGGGCGGTGTGCGCTGCTCAGCCGAAGCGGTAGCCAAGGAGGTTCCAGTAGTTGAGGACGATCAGGAAGGCGAGCACGGAAACCGCTGCGAGCGTGTAGTGCACGTCGCGCACCGAGTGTCCATGTACCCGCGCCCCAGATGCGGACCGTGAACCAGCCCGCGAGCAGGGCCAGCGGGATCGCCAGCAGCGGCAGCGTGAGCGCGAAATACAGCGAAGGCGGAATCTTGTAGATCAAGCCTTCGAAGCCGCCGGCGAGGATTCCGCCGATGACGACGATGAAGAGCAGCAGCAGTACGCCGCTCAGCGCCAGCGTCGGGCGCGCCCAGCGCAATTGACCGAGCTCGCGATCGGCGCGTCGTTGGCGGATGGCGCTGACGAGGATCGTGATGAACAGCAACACGCCGATGCCGACGATGAAGCCGTGCAGCTTGCCCGAGTCGTACCAGCCGATCCGTGAGGCAACGATCGGCGGGAACATTCCCACCACGTGCGTGGCGAGGCCACCCTTGTCGCCTTTGAATGCGGCCACGGCGTCCGAGTTCTGCATCCGGAACACACCGTTGCCGACTTCGACCCAGCGGGCCGGGTTGCCGAAGATGTCGCCCATCAGCAGCGTGCCGTCCGGCATCGCCGTGATCGTGTCGTCACTGAACGCGGCGAACACCTTCTCGAACTTCGTGTGCGAGTGGCGCAGCGTGCGGTAGCTGCCGGCGTAACGCGCGTTGCGCTTGGCAGCGTCAGCGGGCGGCTTGATCTGCGGCAGCTCCGCGGGAAAGTAGTGCTTGAAGAAAGCACGCTCGAGCTCGACCGAGGTTCTGCCGCCACGGCCGCCGGTGTTCACCGTCGCGAACAGGCCGATGCCGGTTTCCGGCATCAGGCTCAGCACGGAGTGGAAGTACTGAGTGTCGCCGCCGTGACCGATGATGCGGCGACCGTTGATGTACGTTTCGTAGAAGCCGAGTGCGTGGCCATTCAGCGCCGCGTCCGGGCTCATCACGCGCTTGTGCATCAGCTGCGCCGTTTCCGGCTTGAGGATGTGCGCGTCGCCCAGTGCGCCGTCCTGCAAGTGCGCGAGCATGAAGCGCGCCATGTCCGCCACGGTCGAAGTCATCGACCCGGCGGGACCTGCGGCGTGGATGAACTCGAAGCCCTGCGGCTTGAATGCGCCCGCTTCGAAGCTGTAGCCGCCGGACATGCGCGGAGCTATCGGCTCCGGCAGCGGCTCGCGGAAGGTGCTGCGCTCCATGCGCAGCGGCTGGAAGATGTGCTGCTCGATGTACTCGTCGAACGACTGGCCCGAAACGACCTCGACGATGTGTCCGCCCAGCGCCGTGGCCCAGTTCGAGTACGACGCGTTCGTGCCATCGCTGAAGTCGGTCGTCGGCGGGCGAACGCGTGCCGGCTGGTGCGCAGCCAGCCATTGGCCGAGCGGCAACAGGTCTTCGGCCGTGCCCGCGAACAGGTAGCCGACGCCGCCGTCTTCGAAGCCGCCGGTGTGCGTCATGATGTTGCGCACCTTCACCGGCTCGGGGAAGGTCGCGTCGACTTTGAAATCCTTCAGGTACGTGTTGACGTCGGCATCGAGATCGATCTTGCCCTGCTCGACCAGCTGCATGATCGCCGTCCAGGTGAACAGCTTCGAGACCGAGCCGGGACGGAACAGCGTCTGCGCCGGATCCACCGGCGTGCGCTTTTCCGTGTCTTCGTGGCCATAGCCCTTCTGGAAGAACACCTGGCCGTCCTTCACGACGACGACTGCGGCGCCGGCAATCGGGCCGGACTTCATCTGCGCGTCCATGAAGCCGTCGACGAACGCTTCCATTTCTTCGACGGTGGTCGGGCCGCGCGGCGGGAGCGGTCGTGCAGCCTGCTCGATCGCCTTGTAGGCCAGTGAATCCGAGCCCTCGCCGTCCTCGCCGTGAGCGAGCAACGGCAGGGCACACAATGCGACAGCCAACGCTGTGGCGATACGAATGCTCATTCGAATCCCCTTTCTTCTAGTTAGAACGAATAGCGCAGCTCGACGCCGATTTCGCGCGGTCGCGTAATGTTCTCGCGGCTGCCGAACGAGGGCTGCCCGGTATTCACGATGCCGCGCTCGTCGGTGAGATTGTTGCCGAACACGTCGAGCCCGAGCGGTCCGCGCTGGAACGACAGGCGGGCGTTGACGGTGTCGAAAGCCTCCTGCGTGACGAGGTCCGCGAGGAACGGATCTTCTTCCGTCGGCGTCGGGAACTTCAGGCGCACTTCGCCAACATGCACGTAGTCCGCGCGCATGAAGCCCGTCCAGGTGCTGCCGATGCTGAAGTTGAACTGCGCGCCGGCGCTGCCGTTGATCCTGGGCACCTCGGGCAGGCGCTCGCCGGGCTGGAAGCCCGACTCGGGTACGACGGTGTCGAACTCCGTGTTGTTCACCGCCAGCGACACGTTGAACCGCCACGCATCGGCCGGCTGCACGACCACCTCGATCTCGGCGCCGTCGCTGGTGGCGTCACCCGCGTTCAGCACCTGCGAGAACCCGCACTCGAGCGTAACGCCGAGCTGCACGCCCTCCCACTTCTGGCGATACACCGCGCCGTTGATGGCCAGGCGGCCATCGGCGACCTGCGTCTTCGCGCCGAGCTCGTAGTTCCACAGCGTGTCCGGATCGGTGAACTCCTGCGCGCCGAGCCGCTCTGCCTCCTCGACACAGGTGTCGGCGATCAGCGGGTTGACGACACCGCTGCGAAAACCCTTCGCCGCCTGCGCGTACAAGGTAGTGGTGTCGCTTGGCTCGAAGCGCACGTACGCCGAAGGATTGAACTCCTCCACGCTGCCTTTCTGCGGCGGCTCCGGAGTCGTGGGGCCCGGCTCGAAGCCGCGGATCAGGAAGCCGTCTGCCGAGATGTCGAAGTCGGTGATGTCGTCTTCCAGGTAACGGCCGCCGACGCCGACCGTCCATTGCTCGGCGATGTCGTAGCTGACCTGAGCGAACACCGATTTCTGCTCGCTCTCGTAGAACTTCGAGAGCGGCGCATCCAGCTCGAAGTCCTGGCCGCGCGCGACCTGGCCGAGGCAGGCCGGGCAGGAATAGTCGGGCACGAACTGCGCGAACGACGCTTCGGAATTCTGGAAATAGGCGCCGACAGTCCATTGCAGGGGCCCGTCGCCGCGCGACTGCACGCGCACTTCCTGCGTGAAGAGCTCGCCTTCGCTGCTGTCGTGCAGCCCCCACGGCAGCGGCGGCAGACCGCTCGCTTCCGCGAGGAACGCGATGTCCTGATCGCTGAAGCGCTTCATCTCCACCCAGCTGCTTGCCGAGAGCAGCGAAACCGCATCCCAGTCGTAGTTCACGACCAGCGTGTTGACGCTCAGACGCTCGCCGTTGCCGCCTTCCTCGAACGGGTCCAGGCCGCGGCTCTGCGAGTACTTGCCGACTGCCAGGGGGTCGGTCTGCTCTTCGCTGTCGACGGTGACGTCCTGGGTCGTATGCATCAACTCGGCGCTCAGGCGATCGGTCGCCTGCCACTTCAGTGTTCCGCGCACGCCCCAGGTGTCCTGGGAGTTGATGTCGCGCCGCGTGAAGGGTGCGATTGCCGGGCTGACCAGCGAGCCGTCCGGCAGTCCGAGCCCGGCGCTCCAGTCGATCTCCGGCCGTCCCTCGAACTCGTTGTCGATGAAGCCGGCAATGTCGTCCTGGTAGCCAACGACGCGCAGTGCGAGCTTGTCGGTGACCAGCGGGATATTGACGGCTGCTTCGGCGTGGTAGCTGGTGTCATCCGAGTGCGCTGTCGTGAAGCCACGCGCCCCGACGTTCGCTTCGAACTCCTGAAGATCGGGACTCTTCGGAATGATGCGCACGACGCCGGCCAGCGCGCTGGCGCCGAACAGCGTGCCTTGCGGTCCGCGCAGGACTTCGACGCGGTCGATGTCGACCAGTCGCAGGTTCGGTTTGCCGCCTTGATTCGTCAGCACGCTGGTGACGGTTTCGCCGAAGTACGTCGCGGTCGTGGAGGGCACACCGCCTTCGGAGGCGCTGATGCCGCGAATGCGGATGGTGCCGTGGCCCGCACCCAGGTCCTGGAAATACACACCCGGCACCGAGTTCAGATAGTCCGAGTAGTTGGTGAACCCGCGCGCGAGGATGTCGTCGCCGGTGATGGCCGACACGGCGATCGGCACATCCTGCAGACGCTCCGAGCGCTTGGTGGCAGTGACGATGATCTCCTGCAGCACCTGCATGTCGCGCGGCGGTGTTTCGGCCGCTATGGCGAGCGGCGCGTGCAGCGCTGCGGTGGAGAGAAGGGCGGTGAACGGGAACCAGACGGAGCGTTGGACGGCGATCATCGGCTTTACCCCTGCAGCGGACGCCTAGAAGACTTTTCCGAATCTAGCTGAAATTTTCCATATGGGTCAATTTTTCTTTTGGTACTATTTTTCGCACCCATGAAGATTCTGTCCCTGTTTGCGCTCGGAGTCGCTGCCATTGCCTCGGCAAGCGCTACAGCCGCTGAGGAATTCGCTTACGACGTGGTGATCCGGAACGGTCGCCTGCTCGATGGTCTGGGCAATCCCTGGATCCGCGGCTGCGTCGCTACCAAAGACGGACGCATCGCCCGAATCGGACACTGCGACGGACGCGGCCGACGCGAGATCGATGCGCGCGATCGCTACGTCTCGCCGGGTTGGATCGACCTGATGGATCAATCCGGTGAAGTGCTGCGGGGAAGGTTCTGCGGGGACCCGGCTGGAAAGAGTCAGGCTAAAGCCTGACCCACAGAAGAAGGAGTCAGACTGAAGTCTGACCCACAGAAGAGTGTGGGTCAGGCTTTAGCGTGACTCTTCACGCCCTCCAGGTCTCGCGAAACACCCGCAGCAGATTCCCACCCAGAATCTTCTCGATCCGCGTCGCGTTGTGGCGCCTGTCGGCGAGCATCATCGCGAGCGTCGCGAGCCTGCGCGGCGTGTTCAGCTCCGTAGCGAACAAATAACCTTCTTCCGTCTCCCACGGCGCGGCGATGCCGGCTTCGCGTCGCTCGCGCGTGTCCTTCGCAAAGGCTTCCTTGAATTTGTCGTCGACCACCGTCGGCGAGATGTTGCCGTCGGTGCCGATCGACACGTGATCTTCGCCTGCGACCTGCACCATGTGCTCGAGGTGCCGCACGATGTCGGCGGCGGTCGGCTGCCGGCCTTCCGACAGATACGGCATGAAGTAGATGCCGCAGACACCGCCCTTCTCGGCCACCGCGCGCAGCTCTGCGTCGGTGCGGTTGCGGGGATGATCGGCGAGCGCCTGGCATCCCGTGTGCGTGAACGCGACCGGCTTCTTCGACACGCGGATCGCGTCGGCTGCAGTCTGGCGGCCGCAATGACTGAGGTCGACCAGAATGCCGAGCTCGTTCATGCGTTCGATCGCCGTGACGCCGTTGCGACTCAGACCTGCATTCGCCGGCTCCAGGCAGCCGTCGCCGAGGAGATTGCGGCGGTTGTACGTGGGCTGCACGACGCGCAAACCCAGCGCGTGCAGACTTTCGAGTCGCGACAGATCGGTTTCGAACGCGACTCCGTCCTGCAGGCCGTAGATCAGTCCGGTGCGTCTCGCCTTCTTGGCTTTGCTGATGTCGATGACCGTGCGCACGCGTGACAGCGTGTCGGGGTTGCGTTCGATTTCGCGCTCCCAGAACGCTATCCCGCGCACCGTGCTCATGAATGCTGTGTCGGGCGCAGTCGTGCCCACCGAGCCGACGGTGATGTGGGCGCAGGTCACACCGGACTCGCGAGTGTCCTTGATCTCCTGCTCCGTCAGCCCGGCGTCCGGTTCGGTGGCGAGGCCGCCGGGACCGCCGAGCCCGTCGATGACGATTGCCTCGCGATAGCGAAACCAGTCGGCCGCTGCCGCGCGACGTGCGGGGAGACTCAGCGCCACTGCAGTCGCGACGCTGTGCACGAGCATCGTGCGCCGGGAAATCGGGTTCACTGGAGCATCCTCTTGATCTCGTCGTCCTTGCCCGTCATCTCCCAGCGGATCAACGAGACCGGAATCAGGCCGGCGGCATTCATCTCGGTGAAATAGCGCGAGAGCGTGAAGGCTTCGCCGAGCTGGCTGCTGCGTTCGGCCATCAGTTGCTCCAGCAGATATTTACCGGTGATGTACGAGGTGCCGTAACCGGGTTGGCGCAGATACAGCTGCTGCTCGAAGCCCAGCAGGTCCAGGTCCGCCCGCATCCAGCCCCGCGGCGTCCACTCGACGTGGAAGTCGGCGGCCTGCTTCATCGTGAACTCGTTCGCCTGCGCATAAAGCGAACCGAGCCCGCGCGCGGCGCGCTGCGCCAGCATGATCCACACGACTTCGCGGCCGCGCGGGTTGTCGTCGTACAGGCCGGCGTGCAGCATCATCTCTTCCATCGCCGTGGCCATGCCTTCGGCGCGGCTGTCCCAGATGTTGAACAGCAGCGGGTCACGGCGCAGCGGGCTCGCGTGCGGCTCCTCGCGCATCCGCGCCAGGTCCCACCAGTGATAGAAATGCGAGTACAGCGCGAGCGGCTCGTGATGGCTCGCGATTCCGAAGAAGTGGCGCGTCTCTTCCGGCACGTACTCGCCGATGCGCTCGCGCATTGCCGGGTCCATGTAGTCGCGCACCGGCAGGATGTTGCGCGCCCGCATGAAGTCCATGTACTTCGAGACCGCGGCATTGCCGCGCCGCTGATATTCCTCGGCGCTCGAGATCACCGGCAACGCCGGCAGCCCGCGGTTACGTTGCTCCTCCAGCTTGAGCTGCGAGTGTGCTCGCGCCAGCTCGCGCTTGAGCAGCATCACTTCGTCTTCCCACGTCAGCGGCACCAGGTGCACGTTGCGCAGGCTCCACGTGTAATTGTCCTTGCCGATGCCCGACGGACCGGTCTTCGAGGGCGCCTGCTGTTCGAGCCAGGTGACCAGCTTCGCCGTCGCCTGTTGTGCTGCCTGGATCGCTTGCTTGAGCGCAGGGCCGTTGGCCGCGGTCTTTTCTTCCAGTGCGAGCAGGTCGACGCGCTGCTGCTTGATGTTGCCGATGCCTGCGATCCACAGGTCACGGGCGTTGCCGACGAGATTGAGCTGCGCCTGTGCGAGCAGCGGCGGCACGCTCTGCAGTTCCTGCGTGAGTTTCGCTTCCGCCGCGGGCGTCAGCGGGAACGAATAGGTCCACAGCTCGATGATCGCGTGATTCGTCGGACCTTCATGCGCCGGCGTGTCGCTCTGCGCCGTCCAGATGGACGTGTAGAAGGCGGGATCGCGCTCCCACGGCTTGAGCACGCGCAGATCGAAATCGAGGCCGTTCATCTCGGCACGCAGCAGGTGATAGTCCACTTGCTGAGGGATCGGCCAGGCGCCCGGTTTGATCGCCTGGAGGCGCGACTGGTAGCTCTTGAGCTGCGTATGCTTGCGCGCGAGCGTCGCTGCCGTGTAGTCGGGAGCGCCGTCGCGCATTGCAGGCCGCTCGAAGGCGCGCCACTCGGCGAACAGGCCCGTCAGATCCTCGTAGCTGCCCTGGGCAGATGCGGCGTTGAGTACCGGGCTGCCGGCGATCGAAGTCATGACGAGGGCTCCCAATGCGAGACGTCGAGCTGCGGTTTGAAGGCGCATAGTTTCATTATATATTCGTGCTGCAAGGCAGGTTGGGGGAGACGATACGATGGATCTGCTTACGATGATCATCATCCTGGCGTTGATCGGCACCGGCGTCAGCATGGCGCTCGGTCTGCTGGCGATGTCCGGCGGCGGCGCCACGGACCGCTTGTTCAGCACGCGCCTGATGTGGACGCGGGTCGGCTTTCAGGCGCTCACGCTGTTGTTGCTGGTCGTGGCCGTCGTGCTTCGACAATAGATTCACCCTACCAGGTGCCGCACCGGCACCCGCGCCGAGCGCTTGATCGTGTTGAGCACGATGCTCGAGTGCACGTCGCGCACGAAGCGGATTCGCAGCAGTTTCTTCAGCACTACGTTGCTCAGCGATTCCAGGTCCGGGACCACGACCTGCAGCAGCAGATCGTAGTTTCCGGTCATTGCGTGGCAGCTGACGATCTCTTCCATCGCATCGACGGCGCGCCGGAATTGCTCGACGTTCTCGTCCGTGTGCCGCGCGAGGCGCACCTGCACGAACGCCTGCACTTTCAGGCCCAACGGTGCCGGATCGATGATCGCCGTATAGCCCTGGATGATGCCGGCCTGCTCCAGGAGCTTCACACGGCGTGCGCACGGCGTGTTGGATAGCCCTACCTGCTCGGCCAGCTCCACGATCGGCTTACGCCCGTCCTTTTGCAGGGCGTCGAGGATCGCGGCGTCGTAGCGGTCCAGCGGCATGGTGATATTTCCTAAGAATCGTCGAATAAATCGACTTTATCACCAATAGGGAACCCCGGCGCAACGCGGTTTGTTGAGTTTTGCCACTTCGGCCCCGGTAGGCTGCCCAGCCATGACAGCAAGAGCCCTCGAACGCCCGCGCACCGAAGCCGAGCCCCACGTGGACTGGGAACGAGTCGTGCACACCGTGCTCGTCTCGCGCGCCCTCGATGAACTGGAGGAGACGCGGCTGCTGCCGGAACGCAAGGTGCTCTACCAGTTCACCGCGCGTGGGCACGACGTCACCCAGGCGATTCTCGGAGAAATGCTCACGGGTGAGCGCGACGGTGTCGGTGTGTACTACCGCTCGCGGCCGCTGATGCTCGCGTTGGGGCTGACGGTTGAAGATGCACTGGCCTCGACGATGATGCGTTCGGGCAGCGTCAGCGAAGGTCGCGACATCGGGGTCGTGTTCAATCTGCCGCGTCGCGAAGGTCCGTGCGTGCTACCCGCGTGCGGCGGCGTCGGCGCGCAGTACACGCCGGCAGTCGGCTGGGCGCAGTCGTTGCAGTATCGCGCACAGGTTCTGCACGACGAGCGCGTCGCGGGCAGCATTGCCGTCGCGCACGGCGGCGAGGCTTCGACGGCGACGAACGGCTTCTGGGCGGCGCTCACGATTGCGACGACTCAGCGACTGCCGATCCTGTTCTTCCTCGAAGACAACGGCTACGGCATTTCGGTGAAGTCCGAGTTCCAGACGCCGGGCGGCAACATCGCGGCCAATCTCGCGTCGTTCCGCAATCTGAAGATCCTGGAAGGGGATAGCGCCAATCCGCGCGCCGCGGCCGCGACGATCGCGAATGCCGTTACGGCAGTTCGCAGCGGCGAGGGCCCGGTGCTGTTGCGTCTGCTCGTGCCGCGACTGTCCGGGCACTCCGGGCAGGACACGCAGACTTACAAGTCCGCCGACGAAATCGCCGCGGAGCGTTCGCGCGATCCCCTCGTGCGGCTGCGCGAGCAGCTGGTGCCGGCGACGATCAGCGAAGAGTCGTGGCGCACGCTCGAAACGCGTGCGCGCGAGGATGTTCAGCGCGCGCTCGGCAGCGTCGAGCGACGTCCAATGCCCGAGGCCGCAAACGTCGTGCGCTACGCCTTCAGCGAGACGAACGCAGACGGCACCATCGACGTGCAACAGCAGGGCGGGCTGCTGAGCGAGGGGATCGAGCCCCGCGAAGGTACGCAGACGGTGCATGCCGAGGGGCCGCGCATCAACATGGTCACGGCGATCCGGCGGACGCTGGAGCACGAGCTGGCGGTGAATCCGCGCGTCGCCGTGTTCGGCGAAGACGTCGGCCGCAAGGGCGGCGTGCACGCGGCGACGCTGGGATTGCAGGACAAGTTCGGCGCTGCGCGTGTGTTCGACACCAGCCTGTCGGAAGAGGGCATCATCGGCCGCTCCGTCGGCATGGCGCTCGCCGGCTTGATGCCGGTGCCCGAGATTCAATTCCGCAAGTACGCCGATCCCGCGATGGAGCAGCTCAACGATTGCGGCACGATGCGCTGGCGTACGGCGAACCGTTTCGCCGCGCCGATGGTCGTGCGCATGCCGGGCGGCTTCTTCAAGTGCGGCGATCCATGGCACAGCCAGACAAACGAAGTGCAGTTCGTGCACGCGATCGGCTGGCGTGTCGCGATGCCGTCCAACGCGGAAGATGCAGTGGGTCTGCTGCGTTCCGCGATGCGCGGCAACGATCCGACGATCTTCTTCGAGCATCGCGCGATGCTCGACGGTGCGTGGGCGCGCCGTCCTTATCCTGGCGACGAATATGTCATCCCGTTCGGGAAAGCGCGGCTGCTGCGCGCCGGATCGGAAGTCACGATCGTGACATGGGGTGCAATGGTCGAGCGCTGCGAGCACGCGGCCGCCGACTCCGCCGTCGATGTGGAGTTGCTCGATCTGCGCACACTGATGCCGTGGGATCGCGCGGCCGTGCTGGCGTCCGTGCGCAAGACGCGTCGCTGCCTGATCGTGCACGAAGACAATCTGACCGCCGGGTTCGGCGCCGAGATTGCAGCGACCCTCGCACGCGATGCATTCTTCGACCTGGATGCGCCGATCGAGCGCGTCACGATGCCTGACGTGCCGAGCCCGCACAGTCCGCTGCTGCTCGACGCAGTCGTGCCGAGTGTCGCGCGCATCGTGCAGGCGATCCGCACCATTGCCAGCATTTGAATAAGAACATGACGTCCAGCATCGAAATACGCGCTCCCAGTGAGCAGACCGAAGGCACGCGCTCGCAAGTCCAGCGCTGGCTGAAATCCGTCGGCGATGCCGTGGCCGAGAACGAGCCGCTGATCGAGCTGGAGACCGACAAGGTCACGATCGAGATCCCCGCGCCCGCCGGCGGCGTGCTCGCGGAGATTCTCAAGCAGGAGCAGGACGAGATCGCGCCGGGCGAACTGCTCGGCCGCATTCAGGCGGGCGCCGAATCGCACACGGCCGCCAAGGCCGCGCCTGTGAAGGAAGCTACACACGCGCCTGCGATCGATGATGCAACGACCGCGGCGTTGTCCGCGCACGCTGTTGCACTGTCTGGCGGTCGCAATAGTCCGGCCGTGCGTCGACTGTTGTCGGAGCACAAGCTGCACGCCAGCGAGGTTCGCGGCAGCGGTGCCGGTGGACGTATTACGGTCGACGACGTACTCGAGCACGTCGCCAGGAAACAGCCAGCAGCTTCGCCGCGCGTGCGCGAACAACCGGCAGCGCCCCCGGCGGCGGGACAGGGTCGACGCGTGCCGCATACATCGGTGCGTAAGCGCATCGCCGAGCGGATGGTCGAGAGCCTGCTGCACACTGCTCCGCACGTCACCACGATCTTCGAGCTCGACCTGAGCGCTGTGCTCGCGCATCGCGCGCAGCATCGAGCGGATTTTGAGCAGCGCGGCGCGTCGCTCACGCTCACCGCGTATTTCCTCGCGGCGTGCGTGGATGCGATTCGCGAAGTGCCGGAAGTGAACAGCCGCTGGTCGGACGACGCGCTCGAAATCTACGACAACATCGACATCGGTGTCGGCACGGCGGTGGAGGGCAAGGGGCTGGTCGTTCCCGTCGTCCGCGCCGTCGAGTCGCTGGATCTGTTCGGCATCGCTCGCGCACTGTCGGATCTGGTCGCACGAGCGCGTGAAGACAAGCTCACGCCGGCCGACGTGCGCGGCGGAACGTTCACGATCTCCAATCATGGCGTCAGCGGGAGTCTGGTGGCGACGCCCATCGTCATCAATCAGCCGCAGTCGGCGATTCTCGGCGTCGGCAAGCTGGAGAAGCGCGCGGTCGTGGTCGACGACAACGGCACGGACAGGATCGTCGTGCAGCCGCGTTGCTACGTGACGCTGACGCTCGACCATCGCGTAATGGATGGGCATCGCGCCAATCGATTCCTGCAGGTGCTGGTGCAGCGGTTGGAGAACTGGCGCGACTAACTTTTCTGCGGCAATCCGCCGAAGCGCGCAAAAACCTCGGCGGCCGGTGCGGGTAGCGCGCCGTCGAGCGTCTGCACGCGCGTCGACAGAAATTCCTCCGAAGCGCCGAATACCTTGGCGTAGAGATTGCGGCACAACGTGTGTGCGTCAGTGCCGGCCCACTGCCGCGGCAGCAGCGAGGCCGGCAGCTGCGGATCGCGCAGATGAATCTTGCGGTATTCGTGCACGAGCAGCGTACGGAGCACGAACGCAGTTTCGCCAGCTGCTCGCACCGAGTGAGTCGGCACATCGTCGAGCGGTGCGAACATTTCGACGAAGCGTCGATAGCGTCGAGCCAGATCACCCAGGTCCCAGCCCATCGCCACCAACTGCTCGTTCGACGCGTGCGTGACGACAGCCCGCTGTATCACGATGACGTCACCAGCAGATTCCAGCTCCGCAACTCGCGCGCGCACGGTGTCTTCACGATGCGTCGGATGTGCGAAGACGCCGCTCGTAATCTGACCGAAGCCGAGCCAGCTCAGCTCTTCGCGTAGATCGCCGGCTGCGCCTGACGAGCGCGGCAAGATGACCAGCGTCCACTCGCCATTCCATTGCGCGGGCGATGCGCCGTAGATGCGCTGCGTCGCTTCGGCAAAACGTGCGCGCCCATGGTTCGTGAGCTGATAGAAGCTGACTCGGCCGCTGCGTTGTGAGCTGACCCATTGTTCGTTGGCCAGCCGTCCGATCGCCGTACGCACGTGACGGTCCGTGATGCCGAACGGCCGCGCGAGCTCGATGAGACTTCCCAGTGCGATGACGCCGCCGCGCGGTGCGATCGCGTCGCCGAGAATCGTCACCAGCAGCGAGCCGCCGCGCAGCGGCTTTTGCCGGCGAAAACGTGCGACCAGAGCGTCGGTGCGGCGGGTTAGAGGGTCTGTCTGCGGCGCCATAAAGGTAGCGATTAACATGACACAGAAAAGTTTGCTGTGCACGGATAAATGTGTCACGTTAGATCGGCTGCAACTCCGTCGGAGCTGAGGATGTATACGCAAGGTCTTGATTCACTTGGGGCCGACTGTCTGCACACGACGGCGGCCGAGCGCGCGGCGCTGGAACAGCGGTTCCAGGCCAAAGTCGATGCCGAAGAGCGCATCGAGCCGAAGGACTGGATGCCCGACGCCTATCGTCAGACGCTCATCCGCCAGATCTCGCAGCATGCGCACTCGGAGATCGTCGGCATGCTGCCGGAAGGTAACTGGATCACCCGCGCGCCGAGTCTGCGTCGCAAAGCGGTGCTGATGGCGAAAGTGCAGGACGAAGGCGGGCACGGCATGTATCTCTACAGCGCCGCCGAAACGCTCGGCGTGTCGCGCGACACGATGCTCGAGCAGTTGCTCACCGGCGCAGCGAAGTACTCGAGCATCTTCAACTATCCGACGCCGACCTGGGCGGACGTCGGTGCGATCGGTTGGCTGGTCGACGGCGCGGCGATCATGAATCAGATTCCGATCTGCAAATGCTCGTACGGTCCGTACGCGCGCGCGATGGTGCGCATCTGCAAGGAAGAGAGCTTCCATCAGCGCCAGGGCTTCGAAATCATGATGATGCTCGCGCGCGGCATCCCGGAGCAGCGGCGCATGGCGCAGGAAGCGCTCGACCGCTGGTGGTGGCCGTCGCTGATGATGTTCGGCCCGAACGACGCGGCGTCGAAGCACACCGCGCAGTCGATGCGCTGGAAGATCAAGCGCTTCACCAATGACGAGCTGCGGCAGAAGTTCGTCGACATCACCGTGCCGCAGGCGGAATTCCTCGGCCTGCGCGTTCCGGATCCGGACCTGACCTGGGACGAAGCGAGCCAGCATTACCGCTTCGGGACGATCGACTGGACCGAGTTCCAGCAGATCCTGCAGGGCAACGGTCCGTGTAACCGCGAGCGTGTCGCGGCCCGTCAGCGCGCGCACGAGGGTGGACGCTGGGTTCGCGAAGCAGCGCTGGCGCACGCGGAAAAGCGTCGGCAGCGCGCGGCGCAGGCGGCATGAAGGACACGACGATGACGCAACAACAGAAGGAATGGCCGCTGTACGAAGTCTTCATTCGTGCGCGCTCCGGACTCGAGCACAAGCACGTCGGCAGCATTCACGCGGCCGATGCGAGCATGGCAATCGAGCACGCGCGCGACGTCTACACGCGGCGGCAGGAAGGCGTGAGCATCTGGGTGGTGTGCTCGGCCGATATCATCGCCTCCGATCCTGCGGATGCGGATGCGTTGTTCGAGCCGGCGAGGGACAAGGTCTACCGCCATCCGACGTTCTACGAAATTCCGGACGAGGTCAAAAACCTGTGATGCGGTACGCGCTGACGCTCGGCGATACCAGCCTGATCCTCGCGCAGCGTCTCGGCGAATGGATCGGACATGCGCCGGCGCTCGAAGAGGATCTCGCGCTCGCGAACATCGGGCTCGATCTGCTGGGGCAGGGGCGGCATCTGCTGTCGTATGCCGCTGCAGCTGGAAGGCGCCAACCGCACCGAGGACGATCTCGCTTTCCTGCGCGATCCGCAGGATTTCCTGAACCTGAGCCTGGTCGAGCAGCCGAACGGCGACTTCGGGCAGACGATCGTGCGCCAGTTCCTCATCGATGCCTGGCAGCTCGAGCTGTTCGAGCGGTTGCAGCAGTCCAGCGAGCCGAAGCTCGCAGACCTCGCGGCGAAGGCGATCAAGGAAACGCGCTACCACTTCCGCTTCAGCTCCGGCTGGGTCGTGCGTCTTGGCGACGGCACGGAAGAAAGTCATCGGCGCGTGCAAGCGGCGCTGGATGCGTTGTGGCGCTTTACTCACGAGATGTTCGTCGCGAGCCCGGCGGAACAGGAAGCTGCGGCGCTCGGCATCGTGCCCGATCCTGCGTCGCTGGCGGCGGGCTGGTCGAGTCGCGTCGACGAAGTGCTGAAGGAAGCGACGCTGAAGCGACCCGCGGATGTCGCGTATGCATGGCACGGCAAGCGCGGTCAGCACAGCGAGCATTTGAGCCGCTTGCTCGCCGAGATGCAGTTCATGCAGCGGACCTATCCGGGGGCGCAGTGGTAGCAGCCTCGCCGGTGGAGCGTGAGGTTTGGCGGCTGCTCGCCGAGGTGCCGGACCCCGAGATTCCGATCCTGAACGTGATCGAGCTCGGCGTCGTGCGCTACGTGCGCGACGAACAGGATCGCGGCATTGCGGTCGGTGTGTCGCCGACCTACACCGGCTGCCCCGCTACGGAAGTGATTCAGGCATCCATCAAAGAACGGCTGCAGCAGGCCGGTTTCGAAACCGTGCGCGTCGATTCCGTGCTCGCGCCGCCGTGGACCAGCGACTGGCTGACGCAGAGCGCGCGCGAAAAGCTGCGCGAATATGGCATTGCGCCGCCGGCGGAATCAGTCGACAGTCCACGCCGCTTGTGGAGCGAGCCGACGGTACCTTGCCCGCGCTGCTCGTCGAAGCAGACGGAGCGCGTGAGCGAGTTCGGTTCGACGCCGTGCAAGGCGATGTATCGGTGCACGAGCTGTCTCGAGCCGTTCGAATATTTCAAGTGCATATAAAAAGGCATGATCAACTATCATCCGTTGACGATTGCGGAAGTGCGTCCGGAGGGAAGCGAGGCGGTCTGCGTGACGCTCGAAGTGCCCGACGATCTGCGCGAGGCTTTCCGCTTCGCGCCGGGGCAGCACCTCGGCGTGCGCGCGACGATCGACGGTCAGGAAGTGCGGCGCACGTACTCGATCTGCAGCGCGACCGACGAGCGTCATCTGCGCATCGGCGTGCGATTGCACGAGCGTGGCAGCATGTCGGGTCATCTCGGCCGCGCGCTGCGCGTGGGCGACAAGCTGGAAGTGCTGCCGCCGACCGGGCGTTTCTTCATCACGCCAGACGCGAAAGCTGCGCGCACGTACTGCGCTTTCGCGAGCGGTAGCGGCATCACCCCGATTCTCGGCATCGTCAGGAACGTGCTTCGGCACGAGCCCGGCAGCCGCGTTCTGCTGTTCTATGGCAACCGCACGACCGCTTCGATCATGTTCGCCGAGGATCTGCTGGCGCTGAAGGATCAGTATCCGCAGCGCCTGGCGTTGTACTTCCTCATGAGCCGCGAGCCGCAGGACGTGGAGTTGTTCAACGGACGTCTGGATGCGCAGAAGGTTGGCGTGCTCGGGCGCGAGTTGTTCGATGCGCGCGGTGTCGATGCGTACTTCCTGTGCGGGCCGGACACGATGATCGACTCGGTGAAGGAAGGATTGATGGGGTTGGGTGTCGAGCAGTCGCGCATACACAGTGAGCATTTTGCGAGCGATGTGAAGCAAGTCAGGCTGAAGCCTGACCCACAGGAAGTCGGGCTGAAGCCCGACCTACAGCCCAATGCGAAAGCGCGGGCGCAGACGCAGGTGACTGTGGTGATGGATGGGCGGCGGCGCACGTTCGAGATGGCGAGCGACGGTACGACTGTGCTCGAAGCGGCGGAGGCGGCGGGCCTCGAGCTCCCCTACTCGTGTCGGGCGGGCGTATGCTCGACCTGCCGGACGCGAGTGGTGAGCGGCGCCGTCACCATGATGACGAACTACGCGCTGGAGCCGTGGGAAGTCGAGGCAGGCTATGTGCTGTGCTGCCAGGCGCTGCCCGCCGCGCCGGAACTGGAAATCACTTACGACGAGCGCTGACATGAGCTACCAGACCCTCCTGTTCGACGTGAGCGACGGCATCGCGCGGTTGACGCTGAACCGGCCGGATCGACTCAACAGCTTCAATGTCGAGATGCACGGCGAAGTGCGCGATGCGCTGCGCCGCCTGGCCGAAGATGGTGCGGCACGCGTGCTGGTGCTCACTGGCGCTGGCCGCGGTTTTTGCGCCGGCCAGGATCTAGGCGACCGCGCTGTCGCGCCGGGCGGGCAGGGCGTCGATCTCGGCGAGTCGATCGACAAGTACTACAAGCCGCTGGTGCTCGCGTTGCGTAACCTGCCGATGCCAGTGATCGCCGCAGTCAACGGCGTTGCTGCCGGAGCGGGCGCAAACATCGCACTCGCATGCGATCTCGTCATCGCGACGAAATCTGCGAGCTTCATTCAGTCCTTCAGCAAGCTCGGTCTCGTGCCGGACTCGGGCGGCACGTGGCTGCTGCCGAAGCTCCTCGGCAATGCGCGAGCGATGGGCCTCGCACTGCTGGCGGATAAGTTGTCGGCGGAGCAGGCCGCGCAGTGGGGCATGATCTGGCGCTGCGTCGAAGACAGTGAATTCAAGCAGACGGTGGACGCGCTCGCGCAACAGCTGGCGCTCGCACCGACGCGCGGTCTCGCGCGGACCAAGCAGGCGATCTACGAATCCTGGGGCCGTTCGTTCGAGCAGCAGCTCGATCAGGAGCGCGATTTCCAGCGTGAGCTCGGCCGTTCGCAAGACTATGCAGAAGGTGTCGCTGCGTTTACCGAGAAGCGCAACCCGAAGTTCACCGGCCGCTAGCGGCAGCGTGACATGAGCGACCCGCAGTCCGTTGCCGAACGCTCCGCGCAGGCGATGTACGCACAGGATCACGCGTCGCAGGCGCTCGGCATGCGCATCCTGGAAGTTCGCCCGGGCTACGCCCGCCTGTCGATGACCGTGCGCGAGGACATGGTGAACGGCCACAAGCTGTGCCACGGCGGATTGATCTTCACGCTCGCCGACAGCGCATTCGCATTCGCCTGCAACACCTACAACTCCGTTACCGTCGCGTCCGCTGCAAGCGTCGAATTTCTGCTGCCGGCCAGGCTCGGCGACGAGTTGACAGCAACGGCCGAAGAGCGCTCGCGCTCGAAGCGCACCGGTGTGTACGACGTCGTCGTGCGCAATAAGCAGGGCGAATCTGTCGCACTGTTTCGCGGCCGCTCGCATGAGCTCGGCGGCAGCATAAGCACTGAGTCATGAATCTCGACCCCATCGAAACCGCGAGCCTCGACGAGCTGCGCGCCTTGCAGCTGCAACGTCTGCAGTGGTCGCTGCGGCACGCCTACGAGAACGTCGCTCACTATCGAGAAAGCTTCCGCGCAGCCGGTGTGCACCCGCATGATCTTCGATCGCTCGACGATCTGGCGAAGTTCCCGTTCACGGTGAAGGACGACCTGCGCGCCAACTATCCGTTCGGGATGTTCGCGGTGCCGCGCGAGCAAGTCGTCCGCGTGCATGCGTCGAGCGGCACGACGGGCAAGCCGACTGTCGTCGGTTACACCGCGCAGGACATCGATACGTGGGCGCTGCTCATGGCGCGCTCGATCCGCGCATCCGGCGGCCGCGCTGGCGACATCGTGCACGTCGCTTACGGCTATGGACTCTTCACCGGCGGGCTCGGTGCACATTACGGCGCCGAACGCCTGGGATGCACCGTGGTGCCGATGTCGGGCGGACAAACGCAGAAGCAGGTGCAGCTGATCTGCGATTTCAAGCCCGACATCATCATGGTCACGCCGTCGTACCTGCTCGCGATCGCGGAGGAGTTCGTGCGGCAAGGCCTCGACCCCGCGGCGAGCTCGATGCGCGTCGGCATTCTCGGCGCGGAGCCATGGACGGAAGCGATGCGCGCACAGATCGAAGCAGTCATGGGATTGGACGCCATCGACATCTATGGCCTGTCGGAAGTGATGGGTCCGGGTGTGGCGAACGAGTGCATCGAGACCAAGGACGGCCCGGTCATCTGGGAGGATCACTTCTATCCGGAGATCATCGATCCGCAGACCGGCGCCGTGCGCAGCGACGGCGAGCCCGGCGAGCTCGTGTTCACGTCGCTGACGAAACAGGCGCTGCCGATCATCCGTTACCGGACGCGCGACCTTACGCGGTTGCTGCCGCCGACGGCGCGCTCGATGCGTCGGATGGCGAAGATCGTCGGACGTTCCGACGACATGATGATCGTGCGCGGCGTGAATGTGTTCCCGACGCAGATCGAAGAGCTGATTCTGCAGACGCCATCGCTTGCGCCTCACTACCTGCTGGAGCTGACGCGCGAAGGGCCGCTCGATGCGCTGGCAGTCCACGTCGAGGCTGCGGACGCAGCGGCGTTCGCCGCATGCGCGGGCGCTTCGAAGGCGTTGGTAGAGCAGATCAAATCCATGATCGGGATCAGCGCGCGTGTCGAAGTGCGCGAGCCCGGTTCCATCGAACGTTCCATCGGTAAGGCGAAGCGCGTCATCGACAAGCGTACGCCGCGTGCCGGCTGAGGAGATTCAGATGCAGTTGAAGAGCTACGTGCAAGGCCGTTGGCATGCGGGAGAGCGCGACGTGCAGGTGCTGCGCGACGCCACGACGGGACAAGTGATCGCCGAGGCATCGTCGAGCGGCATCGATTTCGCGGGCGTGCTGGAGCACGCGCGTCGCAAGGGCGGACCAGCGCTGCGGAATCTCACGTTCCACGAGCGCGCGTCGCTGCTCAAGCGCCTCGCCAAGCTCCTGACCGATCGCAAGGACGAGTTCTATACGCTCTCGTATGCGACGGGCGCGACCAAGGCGGATTCCTGGATCGACATCGACGGCGGCTTCGGCACGTTGTTCGCGTATGCATCGCGCGGTACGCGCGAGCTGCCGAACAGCCGCGTGTACGTCGATGGCGATGTAGAAGGCCTGTCGAAGACCGGGACATTCATCGGGCAGCACATCTGCGTCCCGCTCGAGGGCGCGGCGATTCATATCAACGCGTTCAACTTCCCGGTCTGGGGCATGCTCGAGAAGCTGGCTCCCACGCTGCTGGCCGGCATGCCCGCGATCGTCAAGCCTGCGACCACGACTGCTTATCTCACCGAGCTGGTGGTGAGGCGCATCGTGGAGTCCGGCATCCTGCCGGAGGGCGCGCTGCAGCTGGTCTGCGGCAGCCTCGGTAATGCGTTCGATCATCTGACGTGCCAGGACGTCGTGTCGTTCACGGGTTCGGCGAGCACCGCGCAGAAGCTGCGAACGCATCCGACGATCGTCGCCAACTCGGTGCGCTTCATCAGCGAAACCGATTCGATCAACTCGTGCGTGCTCGGCCCCGACGCTGCGCCCGGCCAGCCGGAGTTCGACGCGTTCGTGCGCGAAGTAGTGCGCGAGATGACGGCGAAGGCGGGCCAGAAATGCACAGCCATCCGCAAGGCGATCGTGCCGTCAGCGCACGCCGAAGCGGCGGCGCAGGCGATCACGACGGGTCTCGCCAAGGTCGTCGTCGGCGATCCGCGTCTGGAGCAGGTACGCATGGGCCCGCTTGCGGCGCTCGCTCAGCGCCGCGAGGTGCTCGGGCGAATCGCGGAGCTCAGGCGCGAAGCCGAGCTGCTGACCGGCGAAGCCGAGACGCTGCAATTGGCTGGTGCAGATCGCGAGAAAGGTGCGTTCGTCGCACCGGCCCTGCTGTTCTGTCGCGATCCGAAAAAAGCAAAAGCGATTCACGCGGTCGAAGCGTTCGGACCGGTGTGTACGGTCGTGCCATATGCGTCCGTGAGCGATGCCATCGCCTACGCGCGCGGCGGTGAAGGCAGCCTGGTCGGATCGGTCTTCACGGCGGACGACGATGCGGCGGTCGAGTTCACGCTCGGTCTGGCGCCGCTTCACGGTCGCTTGCTGATCGTCAATCGCGACTGCGTGAAGGAATCCACCGGACACGGTTCGCCGCTGCCCGGGCTGGTACACGGCGGCCCCGGCCGTGCCGGCGGCGGCGAAGAGATGGGAGGCATTCGCGGACTGATGCACTACATGCAGCGCACCGCCATTCAGGGCAGTCCGCAGACCGTCGCCCGAATCACCGGACGCTGGACGCGGGGCGCTGCACAGAAAGCGCCCGGCGTGCACCCGTTCCGCAAATCATTCCACGAGCTGCAGGTGGGCGACACGCTCAACACCGCGGAGCGCGAAGTGACGTTGGCAGATATCGAAAGCTTCGCGGCGCTGTCGGGCGACACCTTCTACGCACACATGGACGAAGAAGCCGCGCGCCGCAATCCGCTGTTCGGCGGCCGCGTCGCGCACGGCTATTTCCTGGTTTCGGCGGCAGCCGGATTGTTCGTGGATCCGCCGTACGGCCCGGTGCTCGCCAACTATGGCATCGATCGCCTGCGCTTCCTCAAACCGGTCAAACCCGGCGACAGCATCAAGGTGCGGCTCACCTGCAAGTCGAAATCGCTGCGCGCGGAGAAGGGTTACGGCGAAGTCGCCTGGGACACGGAGATCACGAACCAGAACGGCGAGCTGGTCGCGAGCTACGACGTGCTGACCATGGTGAGCGAGCAGCCGGTCAGCTGACGTCGGCCGGAATGCACACATATATATAGAGGCCAAAGCCGGCTTTGGCCTGGGTCCTGATGCGCAACTGACAGCCAGGATGCGGGTCGAGCCTCGGACCAAGGTCGTACATCGCGCAGCGCTCGATCACGACAAACTCCGCAGTCGTCGGCAGTTGCCGCGAACTCTCACGGCAATACGTACATGTTATGTCTCGGCCGGCTTGCGGCACGTGTAACTCTGCTGCAATCTTCGGCTGTCTCTCAGGGAACGAAGAAAATAAGCCGTGGGGCCGCACGCACCAATGCGCTGGAGGCAGGGATACATGGCAAGGACATTCCTTGTCTGCGCCTTTGTCTGCCTCGCCCTGACCCTGCCGCCTCCCGCCGCCGCCCAAGCCTCCAGAACCAAAGAATATTCGCTCGACATTTCGCGCCAGCCGCTCACGCGTGCGCTCGAGCAGCTGAACAATCAGACCAACCTGTATTACGCCTACATTCCTGGGAGCTCGGAAGAAGAGCAGACGCTCGTCGGGCCGCTGAAGGGCAACTACCAGATCGACAAGGCACTCACCGAGCTGCTGCGCTCGACCGAGCTGACCTTCGAGTGGACTGCGCCCAAGACTGTGTCCATCGTGCGGCGGCCGCCGGCACCGAAGCCGCCACCGCCGCCGCCGCCAAGCAGCCGCGCGCAGCTTTGCGCGACAAGCAAGCACGTGCCGGAGCACGGAGCGACGGACGATGAAATCATGGACCGGGTCGTCACGATCTGGCGCTCCCGATTCCGCTCGCTCCCGGCCCCGACACCGCCGGCTTCGTGTTCGATCGCGAGTTGATCGAGCGCACGGGTGTCACGACGGTCGCGGGATCTGATGTGGCTGATTCCGCAGCAGCCGTTCCTGCGACCCGATGGGTTCCGCAGCCAACGGTGCGCAGTATGCGGAGCTTCGCGGCCTCGGCCCGGATACGACGCTGGTGCTGATCAATGGCCGTCGCGCGTTCGCAAGCGCTGCCAGCTATTACAGTCAATGCGTTCGATCTGAACCAGCTGCCGCTCAGCGCCGTGGAGCGGGTCGAAGTGCAGCTCGACTCGATCTCGGTGCGGCACGGCGCCGATGCGATCGGCGGCATCGTCAACATCGTCCTGCGCGACGACATTCGACCAGCCGAGCATCGAAGTTCGTCACGGAGCTGCCGCTGGCGGCGGCGAGCAGGACCAGGCGTCGTTCAGCGCGGGTTACCGGGGTGACAACGTCAACGCTGCGTTGATCCTGGACTATCGCGAGTGTGAGTCCGCTGTTCGGTGCCGAACGCGACCTGTGGAGCGATCAGGACTATCGGCGCTTCGGTGGCGCCGACTCTGCGCTCGCCGCTCAGCAGTCCGGGCAACGTCTTCGCATTGCCCGGTGAGTGCTGAGCATCGGTGCGCCGTTCGCGGCGGTACCGGAGCACACGGCCGGGCCGATCACGCAAGCTCAGCGAGTTCCGCCCGTTCGATCTCAATCGCGGGAGCCTGCTGCAGTACTCCCCGATCGTCGCAGAGGACCGTCGGGCCAGCGCGGTCGCGAGTGTGCAGGCTGAACGTAACGCCGACTCTGCTGCCGCTGCGGATCTGATGGTCGTCGACCGCAGCGTGGTGTTCGACGGCCTGCCGCCGGTTGTATGCTCAACGCGCTCGTCCCGCAGACAAATCCATACAACGCCCTCGGCCAGCCCGTCGTGGTCACCGGATTGCTCAATGGCGCCGATCCGACGCGCGTGAGCACTGGACTCGTCGTTGGTCCGCGGCTCGGGCTCGTTGCGCGGCAAGGTGCGGGAGTGGGACTGGGAGCTGTCGCTTCTGCGCAGCGAAGAAGATGCGGAAGTGCGGATCGACAAACGTGATTGACCCGCTCGATCCGGTCGATATGGCTGCGCCTGGCGCAGGCACTCAACGATCCCGACCCGAGCGAACGCTCAACCTGCTTGGACCCGGTCCCGCTGCGAGCCGCGAAGTGCTCGCGGCCGTGTGCTGGGGCCGCCGGAGATCGAAAATCTTTGCGACCGATGCCACACAGCTGACGGGTGCGCTGAGCGGCAGGCTTTTCGCGCTGCCAGCGGGCGAAGTCGAGATGATTCTCGGCACCGAGTGGCGCAAGGAAGCCGTGCAGTTCGACTCGCTGTTCGGCGCCTTCGAGCGGGAGGTCGCGGGAGGTTTCGCCGAAGTGGAGGTGCCGCTGCTCGGCGAGAGCATGCAACTGCCTGCGGCGCGCGAATTGACGTTGACCCTCGCCGGTCGCTTCGATCGATACACCGATTTCGGCGAGATCTTCAGTCCGCAGTACGGCCTCGTGTGGCGCCCATTCCGGGAAGTCGCGGTCCGCGCAACGTATGGCCGCAGCTTCCGGGCGCCGTCGTTGTACGAACTGTATCTGCCGGATGTATTGGCGCACGACGCAAGTCGTCGGATCCGCGGCGCAACGGCGAGGCCTACGGCGCGCTGCAGTTGGCTGGCGGGACGCCCGAGCTCGAAGCCACTCGCGGCGAATCTTTCGCAGCAGGCATCGAGTTCACTCCCGAAGCGATCAGTGCCGCCTCAAGTTGTCGGCGACCTACTGGCACGTGGTGATGGACGACCGTGTCATCACGCTGAACCCGGTGTTCGCCGTCACGCACGAATCGCAGTGTTTGCGGACCGCGTGCTGCGCGCGGATCCGACGGCCGAGGAACTGGCAGCAGGCCGCCCGGGACGGATCGTGCAGATCGATGCGTCGCGCATGAACTCTCGGACGCCTCGACGACGAGCGGCATCGATGTCGGCGCGAGCTACGAATTCGACCGTCGACTGCAGGTCACTTTGCAGCGGATGTGAAAGCCACGTGGATCGACAAGTACGAGTCGCTCGACTTGCCGGGTGAGCCGGCGGTGGATCGTGTCAACGTCGCCAATTCGCTCGGTACGATCGCGAAGTGGCGTGCGATCACGAGTCTCGACTGGCAGCGCGGTCCGCTCAACGCGACTGCGTACGTGCGCTACATCCCGAGCTACGACGACACGCGCGACGGCGTGCGCAATGGCCGGACGATCCCGTCGCAGACGTTCCTCGACCTGCAGTTCTCGCTGGACTTCGGCAAGCTCATGGACGACTCCCAGCTGCTGCGCGGCGTCGAGTTCTCGGCCGGCGCTCTGAATGTCTTCGACGAGCTGCCGGACTTTGCGGAAGTCAACGGCGTGCAGGGGTACGACACGTCGCAGGGCGACCTCAAGGGGCGCTTCTGGTACGTGCGGCTCGGCAAGTCGTTCTGAGCCTTCAAAATCGATAGACGAGCTGCGCGCTGACGATGTCCACGTCGGAGTGCTGCTGCCCGTTGAGTAGCGCGGATGCAGCGACGTTCTCCGCATCCTGATCGAGCGGCACGGTGTCGCTGAACAGATGCGCGTAGCCGAAGTCCATCAGCAGCGCAGGCGAAATTTCCCAATGAGCGCCGATCGCGACCCAGGTTCGATCGCTGTCGGGCAGGCGTGGCGTACGCGTGTCATCGGGCACCGGAGTTTCGTCGAGCGCCACTCCCGCACGTAGCGTGACGCGCTCGTTCATGGCGTATGTCGCACCCAAGGCGAAGCGCCACGTGTCGCTCCATCGCTCGGGAGTCAACGATGCGGTTGCACCCGAGTCGCGCACGATGCGCAGTTCCTGCACCGAACTCCAGCCAGTCCACGCCACGTCAGCGAGCAACGCAAAGTCCTTCGTTACGCGATGCTGAAGCGACAGCGTGGCGGAGTCCGGCAATTCCAGATCGACACTGACTGCGCCGGAAGACAATGGCGCGCCGGGTGCTGAGGCCGCCGCGATGATGCCGCTCGCGACCGGATCGGCGCCTGGCGGGGCCGCGAAGGAAATCGAGCCGCCTACGGTGTAGTCGATTGACGATCGATACGAAATTCCGAGTCGCGTGTCGTCGGACAGGTCGAAGAGCGCTCCGACATTGAATCCCCAGGCGTCGTCGTCGCCTTCCACGCGGGCGAGGCCTGCTCTCCCTGCGTTCGCTGCAATCACCGCGGCGCCCGTCGCCGGCGGCAGCTGACCTGCTGCGACCAACTGCTGCACGCCTTGTGCAACGACTGCGGAGTAGTTGACGTCGTTGGTCAGCTCGGCATCGAGCCGTTGATAGTCGATGCCCGCGCCGAGCGAAATGCGCTCGCCGACGCGCCAGGCAACCGACGGATTCAAGTTCAAAGTCTTGATCTCGTTGTGCAATCCCTGGAAGCGGCCGATCCAGCCGTCGTCGTAGACGAGCTTCAGACCGAACGGCGCATTGACGCCGATGCCGAAGGCGAGATCGTCGCCGACAGGCAACACGAAATACGCTGCCGGTACGAAATTCCAATCGCCCGCGTCGCCGCCGTTACCGCCGAGCGGCTGCGCGAAGGCAGCGACGGAGCTGCCGTTGCGAAATTCGGAGGTGATCTCGATGCCGCTCGCGCTCACGATTGCTTCGGGCTCGCGCAGCGACGTCATGCCGGCGGGATTGAAGAACACCGTGGTCGCATCGTCAGCTGCAGCGGCAGTGCCTGCGAAGGCGGTGCCGAGTCTGCTGGCGCTCTGCTCGAGCAGCGCGAATCCGGACGCACCTGCGACGGTGGGTATGAGCGCTAACGATCCTGCCGCCGGAATGAGCCAGCCGTGGTTACTTCGCTCCTGCATCGCGCGTGCTCCATTTGCGTAGACACAGCAGAGAAGGTCTGGTTCGGCGTCACTGTTCCATGCTGGCTCGGGCTTCGTCGCACTCGCTACAAACGCCACGCGGATGAAGGAAAATCACCTCGTTCTCGCGAAGATGATCGAGAGCGGCGACTACGACGTCGCGCGCCGAGACGAGCCGCGCGGGCGCGCCGGCGATGAAGCCGCGCTGCTGATGTCCGCGAGCTTCCAACCACGAGTCGAGCAGCGCGAAGTTTGCACAGCAGTGGTCGACCTCGCGATAGTACTCACGTATCGGTTGACCGTTGCGCATGACAGTGGCGTACTTCGGCAACTTGTAGCGCACCCCGGCCATATTCTCGGCGAGGTGTACGGTCGTGTTCGCATCGTGGCCGACGCCGAGCAGCAGCACTTCCGCATCCAGGTCGTAGGCCCGCCCCACGGGACTGTCGAGCCCGTGCGGGACGTCGATGGGATGCGGCGCTGTAATTTCGCCAGCGTGCGGGCCGACAGCCGCGAAAGCATGGGGGCTGTCGCTGCGACTCACGCCAGGCATCCGCCAGAACGTGTCCGCGACGATTCCCATGCCGGCGCAGGGAGTACGCTGCGGATCGAACGGCTGCTCGTCGTCGTCGCTCATGCTGGGCATGACGACAGTGCCGCGTGTTCCCGCGGCCATGCGCAGTGCCGTGATGAGATCGGTCGGCGCACCGGCCCGGCCGCCGAAACTGGAGAAGGCAGTGTGTACGATGAGCACACCGTCGCCGCTCACTCCGAGGGCAACGAGCTCATCGGCGACTCGTTCCGCGAAATTCATGGGGGGTTCCTCCGCACATGCTTATCTTCGCACTGAATTGCGGCAGCTCGTCGCTCAAGTGTGCCGCGATCGACACCGACCGGCGCAGTCACGTGCTGGACGTCCGTGTCGAAGAGGTCGACCAGGCTCTTCAGCGACTGCGGGAAGAGAGCGCACCACCGGATGCCGTCGTCCATCGTATCGTGCACGGCGGCGAGCGCTTCCTGCATGCGACGCGGATCGATGACGGTGTCCTCGGCGAGATCGAGCAGCTGAGTCATTTGGCGCCGCTGCACAACCCGCCGGCGCTCGCGGCGGTTCGGCAGGCGCGAGCGGCCTATCCGCAGGCGCCACAGGTTGCGGTGTTCGACACTGCCTTCCACTCAACGTTACCGGCTCATGCACGCGAGTATGCGTTGCCTCGGAATGTGCGCGAGCGCTTCGGCATTCGTCGCTACGGTTTTCACGGCATCAGTCACGCGCACGTGATGCACGCGGTCGCCACGCAACTGAATCTGCCGCTGGAGAAGTTGCGCATCGTTTCCTGTCATCTGGGCAATGGTGCCAGCGTCGCTGCGATCGAGCATGGACGCAGCGTCGATACCAGCATGGGCATGACGCCGCTGGAAGGATTGGTGATGGGCACGCGCGCAGGCGATCTCGATCCCGGCATCGTGCTGGAACTGGTCCGGTCCGGCTCGCTCGATGGTGAGGAGCTCGATGCGCTGTTCAACCGGCAATCCGGGATGGCCGGGCTGACCGGGACGAACGACATGCGTGAGATCGAACGGCGAGCGGCCGCTGGCGATCAAGACTGCCGTCGCGCACTGGCGCTCTACGCGTATCGCGTACGCAAGTACATCGGCGCTTACGCGGCGGTCATGGGCGGCGTGGATGCGATCGCTTTCACCGGCGGAGTGGGAGAGAACAGTGCAACGATCCGCCGGGCGTGCCTGGAGCGGCTGGAATTTCTCGGCGCGGCAATCGTGGTCGTCAAAGCCGACGAGGAGCTCGCGATGGCGCTGGAAGCCGCGACCCTCCTTAACTCTAATGCCACTTCCAGTTCCTGATCTCCGGCATGTCTTCGCCGTGGCGCGTGATGTACTCGCGATGCTCCACGAGCTTGTCGCGCACGCGCTGGCGCAGATGGGCGGCTTGCGCGCCTAGTGCAGGAACGTGATCGATCACGGCTTCGATGAGATGGAAGCGGTCGAGGTCGTTGAGCACAGTCATGTCGAAAGGCGTGGTCGTGGTGCCTTCCTCCTTGTAGCCGCGCACGTGCAGGTTGCCGTGGCCATGGCGGCGGTACGTGAGGCGATGGATCAGCCACGGATAACCATGGAACGCGAACAGGATCGGCTTGTCCGCGGTGAAGATGGAGTCGAACTCCTGGTCGGAAAGTCCGTGCGGGTGCTCGCCGGGCGGCTGCAGTGTCATCAGGTCGACGACATTGACGACGCGGATCTTCAGCGTCGGCAACCACTCGCGCAGGAGACTCACCGCCGCCAGCGTTTCGAGCGTCGGCACGTCGCCGGCGCAGGCCATCACGACGTCGGGCGTGCCGTCCTGGTCGTTGCTCGCCCAGGGCCAGATGCCGATGCCGGCGCTGCAGTGCTTGATCGCATCGTCCATCGACAGCCACTGCGCCTGCGGCTGCTTGCCGGCGATGATTACGTTGACGAAGTTGCGGCTACGCAGGCAGTGATCGGTGACTGACAGCAGCGTGTTCGCATCCGGCGGCAGATAGACGCGAATGATCTCCGGCTTCTTGTTCACCACGTGATCGATGAAGCCAGGGTCCTGGTGGCTGAAGCCGTTGTGGTCCTGGCGCCAGACGTGCGACGTGAGCAGATAGTTCAGCGACGCAATCGGCCGCCGCCACGGGATGTGATTGCAGGTCTTGAGCCACTTGGCGTGCTGATTGACCATCGAATCGACGATGTGAATGAAAGCCTCGTAGCAGCTGAAGAATCCGTGCCGGCCGGTGAGCAGGTAGCCTTCCAGCCAGCCCTGGCACTGATGCTCGCTGAGAACTTCCATCACGCGTCCATCGTTCGCCAGGTGCGAATCCTCCGGCCGGATCTCCGCCGCCCACATGCGCTGGGTCACGTCGAGCACGTCGTTCCAGCGATTCGACGTCAGCTCGTCCGGGCTGAAGACCCGGAAATTCGCGGTCGGCAGGTTGAGCTTCATCACGTCGCGGATGTAGGCACCCTGGACCCGCGTTGCCTCGGCGTTCGTCGCGCCGGGCTTTTTCACCGGCACCGCGTACTCGCGAAAGTCCGGCAACCGCAGGCTCCGCAGCAGAATCCCGCCGTTGGCGTGCGGGTTGTCGCCCATGCGTCGTTTGCCCTTGGGCGCAAGCTCGCGCAGCTCGGGTCGCAGCTTGCCTTCGCTGGTGAACAGTTCCTCGGGGCGATAGCTGCGCATCCATTCTTCCAGCAGGCGCAGGTGCGGGCGTTTTTCCGCCAGCTCCGACAGCGGGACCTGATGCGACCTCCAGCTATCCTCGACGGCGATGCTGTCGACTTCGCTCGGACCGGTCCAGCCTTTCGGCGTGTGCAATACCAGTGCCGGCCAGCGCGGCCGCTCACGGAAGCCGCTGCTGCGCGCAGCATCTTGGATCTCGCGAATGCGCGCGACGATCTGATCGAGCGTGCGCGCCATCGCGAGATGCGTCGCCTCGCTGCTCGCTTGCTTGTCGACGTAGAACGCCTGATAGCCGCAGCCGCTGAGCAGTTGGGTCAGTTCTTCGCGTGGAATGCGCGCGAGCACCGTCGGGCTCGCGATCTTGTAGCCGTTGAGATGCAGGATCGGCAGAACCGCGCCATCGCGCGCCGGGTTGAGAAACTTGTTCGAGTGCCAGCTGGTCGCGAGCGGTCCGGTTTCCGCTTCGCCGTCACCGATGACGCAGGCGACGATCAGCTCCGGATTGTCGAACGCCGCACCGTGAGCGTGCGACAGCGCGTAACCGAGCTCGCCGCCTTCATGAATCGAGCCGGGCGTTTCGGGCGCAACGTGACTGGGAATACCGCCCGGAAACGAGAACTGCTTGAAAAGCCGGCGCAGCCCGTGGAGGTCCTCCGACACATTGGGGTAGTACTCGCTGTACGTGCCTTCGAGATATGTGTTTGCCACCAGCGCCGGTCCGCCGTGCCCCGGCCCGGCGATGTAGATCATGTCGAGGTCGTGCTTGTTGATGACGCGGTTGAGGTGCGCGTAGATGAAATTCAGCCCGGGCGTCGTGCCCCAGTGGCCGAGCAGGCGCGGCTTGACGTGCTCGATCGCCAGGTCCTGCGTGAGCAACGGGTTGTCGAGCAGATAGATCTGTCCCACCGACACGTAGTTGGCGGCACGCCAGTAGGCGTCGATACGCGCCAGGTAGTCGGGAGCGAGCGTGGGATCCGGCTGGGCATGCGTGTTCATGCCCGGAACAACGCATTCGGCGGTGCTAAGTTCTCGACGGCATGAGCGCGTTGACCCGAATCTGCGGCTTGATGCGCGTATTGGCGCCACCGCCGCAGTGCAGGCCGCTGGATACGACCCGCACGCGCAAGCGCGGAAATACTTCGTCGCGCATGGCGCGCAACAAATCGCAGTCGCCGGGTCCGAGCGAGAGCGGTGGACTGCGCGCCAATGCGACGGTGCGCCAGCTCGCCGGAAAACGCGCAATGTCGTTGGCGCTCGGTAGCTGCTTGTGCCTGAGGCGGGCGACCAGCTCGTCGCGCGTGTCGAAGTCAGTAGCCACGCGGACGTTCTCCTCGGTGGCTTCTACCGGTACGGCGAGCGTAAGGCGCACGTTCGCATGCCGCACCAGATCGCCGCTGCGGCAACCGAGGTCCACGCCGATGGTCGAGTGCGCGCCCACTGCGTACAGGATCGCGGCGATGCGACGTTGCAGGTTGCCGCACGAGTAGCGAACGGTGCTGCTGTGGTAGACGAATTCGATCTGCTCGATCTGCCAGATCGCTGCGATGCTGTCGTCGTCGTCGGCGTGCACGACGACCGAGCTGAGCACCGTGCCGGTCAACGCGGTCAATGCCAACCATCGATTGCGACGCGAGCTGAGCATGATGCCGCCCGACATTTCTTATGGCCGGAGGTCGGAGCAGGGCTGGCGACCTTCGGTGAGCACATGCTAGCGTGCGGCGACCGCCGTAACCACAATTCTTAATCAGGGGTTTTCCGTGACGGACGTGCAGAAGAACGCGCGCTATGCGCTGGCGGTGTTGTTCGGCATCAACCTCATGAATTTCTTCGACCGGCAGATCGCCGGTGCGCTGCTCGAGCCGATCCGCATCGAGTTCGGCATGAACGATGCAGCGTCTGCCTGGGTCAACACGGCCTTCACGCTCATCTACGCCGTGGCGGGCATTCCGCTCGGTCGCCTGAGCGACACGTGGAAACGCACGCGCGTGATCGCCATCGGCGTGACCGTGTGGAGCGTGATGACCGCGACGTCAGGGCTCGCAATCGGCTACTGGACTTATCTGCTTACGCGCATGGGCGTCGGCATCGGCGAGGCGAGCTGCGCGCCCGCGGGGCAGGCGCTCATCGGCGACCTGTATCCTGCCGAGCGGCGCGCGCGTGCGATGGGCATCTTCATGATGGGCCTGCCGCTCGGCCTGTTTGCCTCCTACCTGCTGAGCGGTGTCATCGCCGAGGCGTGGGGTTGGCGCGCCGCATTCTTCGTCGCCTGTGTGCCTGGACTGATTCTCGCCGTGCTCGCGTTGCGGATCCGCGAGCCTGCCCGCGGGGCGTCGGACGCCGTCGTGTCGGCCGCGCCGCCGGTAAAGAGCGGATTTGCGGCCTCCATCGGTGTGATCCTGCGTGTGCGAACGATGTGGTGGATCATCCTTTCGGGAATCCTGTTCAACTTCCACGCGTACGCGGTGAACATGTTCCAGAACGCGTTCCTGCAGCGCTTCCACCAAATCGGGCTCGCTGACGCAAGCAAGTTGTCGGCAGTCTCGCTCGGCCTGGCCGGCGCGATCGGTTTGCTCGTCGGCGGCGCGCTCGGCGATCGCCTGCGCATGAAGATGGCGAACGGCCGGTTGGTGGTCGCCGCGGTCGCGATGCTGCTCGCTGCGCCTTGCATCTACATCGCGCTGGAGCAGCCGAAGGGCAGTGTCGCCGTGTTCACGTTCCTGATGGGTGCATCGAGCGCGTGCACGTTCGTCTACTACGCGACCGTCTACAGCGCAATTCAGGATGTCGTGCCTTCGCACCTGCGCGCGACGGCAGTCTCGGTGTACTTCTTCGCGTTCTATGTGCTGGGCGCGAGTTTCGGTCCGACCATCATGGGCACATTGAGCGACCGCATGGCCGAGGCCGCGATGGTCGCTGCCGGCGCGAGCGAGATGACCACAGCATTCCGTGCGTCGGGCCTGCACATCGCGATGTACGCGATGCCGGTGCTGGTGCTGTTGTGCGCGGGTTCGTTGTTCGGCGCCGCGAGCACGGTCGCGAAGGACATGCGACGGCGCGACGAAGAGATGTCGGGCGCGAGTGTGAGTCGGGCCTGAGACTCCTCACCGCGTACCGGTGAGACTCTCCATCATCAGGCCGGTGCCGCCCTTCGAGACGTGCGCAACGATTGCCGTGCGTCGATGAATCTTCGTGACGACGCCGAGATTGATCGCGAACGCGAGGTGCACGGTCGCGCCTTTCTTCAGTCCGAGATTTTCGGTTTCGATGAACACGCCGTTTGCGCTCAGGTTACGCGCGCGGCACAACTTGCCGGCACGGCCGGGAACCGAAACGTAGACCGCGGTGCGCGCGCGATGACGCGTATGGAGACGTCGCTCCATGCTTATTTACCCCGACTCTTGTAGTTGTTGTTACGCACGCGGGCCATTATGCCGCGAGGCTTGGCAGGTGCGAAGCCCGGCGTAGCAGTGTTATGTCGTAACATTCTGCAATATGACTGCGCCGCTGACGCTGCAAGAGATACATGAGGCTGCCGGAAAGCTGGCCGGGCGCGTGGTGCGCACTCCGGTGCATGCGCTGCGCAGCGCCGAGCTGGATGAGGCGCTCGGCGTCCCGACCGACGTGCAGTTGAAGCTCGAGCTGTTACAACTTACCGGCACCTTCAAAGCGCGGGCCGCATTGCTGAATGTGCTCGGGCTGTCGGCCGAGGCGCACAGTCGCGGCGTTACGGCGATCAGCGCCGGAAATCATGCAATTGCAGTGGCTTTTGCTGCGGCCGCGGCCGGCGTCAGCGCCAAGGTCGTCATGATCGCGAGCGCCAATCCGCTGCGAGTCGCGTTGTGCCGTTCGCACGGAGCGCAGATCGTGTTTGCACCGGACGCTCATGCCGGCTTCGCTATGGTCGAGCGGATCGCGGCGGAGGAGGGTCGAACGTTCATCCATCCGTTCGAAGGCCGAACCACGGCGCTCGGTACGGCGACCCTGGGGCTGGAGCTTTGCGAGCAGCTGCCGGGGCTGCAGGCAGTCATCGTTCCGATAGGCGGAGGAGGGTTGTGCGCCGGCGTGGCTTCGGCGGTGAAACTGCTGGCGCCACAGTGCGAAGTGATCGGCGTCGAGCCCTTCGGCGCCGACAGCATGTATCGAAGCTTTGCAGCCGGCGAGCCGCGCTCGATCGAGCGTGTCGCTACGATCGCCGACAGTCTCGGCGCTCCTTATGCATTGCCGATCTCGTTCGAGTATTGCCGCCGCAATGTCGACGAGCTGGTGCGAGTGAGCGACGACGAACTGCGCTCGGCGATGCGCTTCCTGTTACGTAATGCAAAGCTCGCCGTCGAGCCGGCGGGCGCGGCCACGACTGCAGCGTTGCTGGGACCGGCGCGTGACCGATTGCGCGGCAAGCGCGTTGCCGCGATCGTCTGCGGCAGCAACATCGACGAAGCGACTTACGCCAAATTGATCAGCTAGCGACCGGGGCGCGGCGCGCCACCGGCAGCTCTTCGAAACATTCCACACGATTGCGTCCCTGCAACTTCGCGGCGTACAGCGCGTGATCGGCCGCTTCGATGAATGCGAGCGTGCTCGCGAAACGCTGCTTGGGCGTGTAAGTCGCGACGCCGATCGACGCGGTGACTCGCACGGAGCCAGTCTCCGGGTCGTGATCCAAGGTTGCGAGCGTGGTCAGCATGCGCTGCGCAACCTGCCGCGCGATCTGCGGGTCCGCGCCGGGCAGCACGACGATAAACTCTTCGCCGCTGAATCTCGCAACCATGTCGCTGCCACGCACGCACGACTGCAGTGCTTGCGCGCAACTGCGCAGTACGCGATCGCCGACCGGCGTGCCGTGGCGCTCGTTGATTTTGCGGAAGTGGTCGAGGTCGACGTGCGCGATGCTCAGGTCGCGCCCGAAGACGACGGCTTGCGTGAATTCGCGATCCAGCGTGCGGTCGAGCCAGGTGCGGTTCAGTGCGCCGGTGAGCGCATCGCGACGGCTGGAGTCTTCGGCTTCCTCGGTGCGGGTCAGCAGCACGCTGGTCGTAGCCTGCAACTGGGTGACTTCCTGCAGGGCGTGCAGGTTGCGGACCGCGAGCAGCTCGCGCGCCTCGGCCATCAGATTCTCGGCGTCGTCGCCGTCGAGGATGCTGGTCTCGTACAGCGCTTCGGTTTCCGGAATCAGGTTGAGAATGCGCGTCACGACCTCAGTAAAGGTCTCCTGATTCATGCCGAGCAACTTATCGGCGCGCTGCGCGAGCGCCGCGACGCGGCCGCCGCGATCGGTGGCGACCACTGCCTCAGCGAGATCGCTGCCGAGCGCGACACAGCGGGCGAAGCGGCCTTCGTCTGTCGTAGCGTCGAGCGTCTGCGGCTCGTGGCTGGCGCCGACGGTCTTGCAGATCCGCTCGGGCAGATTCCACGCCTTGAGCAGCATCGCGGAGTAACCCGCGTGGTCGCGGCCGAGCTCTGCAACTTCGTAGGCGATCCAGTCTGCGTGCGAGGAGGGTTGCTGGAGCTTGGCGTAGAAGTCGCGGGATGCGCGATCCAGCGCCAGCACCGCCATGTCCTGCAGCAACGCGGCCAGGAAGATGTCTTCGGCGTGGCCGACCTTGATCGACTCGCCGAATGTTCGGGCGGCGGTGGCGGCCAGCAGGGCGCGGCGCCAGAAACGGGGGTAGTCGATACCGACCGGGCGCAGCGCGCGCATGGAGGAGACCAGCGAAAAGCTGAGTGCCAGCGTGAGCGCGGCGTTCAGGCCGATGATCACCAGCGCCTGCCGCAGGTTCTGGCTCGGCCGGCGTTGTGCGTAGAACGCGGAGTTGGCGATGCGCAGGATCTTGGCCGTCATGGCCGGGTCGCGGCCGACCGCTTGCGCGACCTTGGCCATCTCGATATCCGGGTCGCGCGCGAGCGCAATGATTTCCGTGGCGACCCGCGACGGGCTGGGGAAGTCCACCTGGGCTTTCAGGCGGTTTTCGAAGTCCTGGGACAGCATCTTGCCGCTGTTATCGGCGGCAGTGGGGGCGGACTTGAGGGTGGCGGGCCCGGAAAGTACGTTTACATCGTCAACTTGCTGTTGACAGTCAATATCTTGGCGAAGAGAATGCCCGGCTCTTATGTCCGCGGAGGGGTACCCAAGCGGCCAACGGGGGCAGACTGTAAATCTGCTGGCTTATGCCTTCGTAGGTTCGAATCCTACCCCCTCCACCACCTCTGCGGGTGTAGTTCAATGGTAGAACCTCAGCCTTCCAAGCTGATGGTGTGGGTTCGATTCCCATCACCCGCTCCATTGTTGCGCCATAAGAGGTATGAAAAAAAGCTTGGGGACGCGGACATTTGGGTCGAGTCGATCGCTGGTTTGAAGGGTGCCCACGTAGCTCAGTCGGTAGAGCACGTCCTTGGTAAGGACGAGGTCACCGGTTCAATCCCGGTCGTGGGCTCCATGACTTGCAGACATTATTGAGAGGACTGCCGCTGTGGCCAAAGAGAAATTTCAACGCACCAAGCCGCATGTCAACGTAGGCACGATCGGACACGTCGATCACGGCAAGACCACGTTGACGGCCGCCTTGACCAAAGTGATGGCCGAGAAGCACGGCGGTGAGTTCAAGGCGTACGACCAGATCGACAAGGCGCCCGAAGAGCGCGCGCGCGGCATCACGATCGCGACTGCGCACGTCGAGTACCAGTCGCCGCAGCGCCATTACGCGCACGTCGACTGCCCGGGCCATGCCGACTACGTGAAGAACATGATCACCGGTGCGGCACAGATGGACGGGGCGATTCTCGTCGTCTCGGCTGCCGACGGCCCGATGCCGCAGACGCGCGAGCACATCCTCCTGGCGCGCCAGGTGGGCGTGCCGTACATCCTGGTGTACCTGAACAAGGCGGACATGGTGGATGACGCGGAGCTCCTCGAGCTGGTCGAGATGGAAGTGCGCGAGCTTCTGACCAAGTACGAGTTCCCGGGCGACAAGACCCCGATCGTCACGGGCTCGGCACTGAAGGCGCTGGAAGGCGATCAGAGCCCGCTCGGCGTGCCCTCGCTCCTGAAGCTGGTCGATGAGATGGACAAGTGGATCCCGGTGCCGGAGCGCGCGATCGACGGTGCGTTCCTGATGCCGGTGGAAGACGTGTTCTCGATCTCGGGCCGCGGCACGGTGGTGACCGGGCGTATCGAGCGCGGCATCGTCAAGGTGAACGACGAGGTCGAGATCGTCGGCATCCGCGACACGCAGAAGACGATCTGCACGGGTGTGGAGATGTTCCGCAAGCTCCTGGACCAGGGGCAGGCGGGCGACAACGTGGGCGTGCTGTTGCGCGGCACCAAGCGCGAAGAAGTGGAGCGTGGTCAGGTGCTGTGCAAGCCGGGCAGCATCAAGCCGCACACGCAGTTCGAGGCCGAGGTGTACGTGCTGACGAAGGAAGAGGGCGGGCGTCACACGCCGTTCTTCAAAGGCTATCGTCCGCAGTTCTACTTCCGCACGACGGACGTGACGGGCGCGGTGGAGTTGCCGGCGGGCGTTGAGATGGTCATGCCCGGGGACAACATCAAAATGGTGATCGAGCTGATCGCGCCGATCGCGATGGAGCAGGGCCTGCGCTTCGCCATCCGCGAGGGTGGCAAGACCGTCGGCTCGGGCGTCGTCGCGAAGGTTCTGAAGTAAATCGTAGGCCAGTAGCTCAATTGGCAGAGCGGCGGTCTCCAAAACCGCAGGTTGGGGGTTCGATTCCCTCCTGGCCTGCCACGATTCGGCCCGATCTGAAGTGAACTCATGACTGAACAGGTACAACGCAGCGTAACGGTGCTGGATACGGCGAAGCTGGTCGCGGGCGCCGTCGTGCTCGGCGCCGGCATCGCCGCCTTCTACCTGCTGCCCGACCTGCCGATCTGGCTGCGCTGGATCATCGTGCTCGCAGCGCTGGCGCTCGGCACGCTGGTCGGATTGCAGTCGGCGCCGGGCCGGACTTTCTGGGAGTTCGTGCAGTCCTCGCGCATCGAGCTGCGCAAGGTCGTATGGCCGGACCGTCAGGAGACGGTACAGGTCACGATCGTCGTCTTCGTGATGATCATCGTGCTCAGCCTTTTCTTCTGGGGACTGGATTCGCTGCTGGGCGTCATCACGCGCTGGCTGGCGACGGGCGGAGGTTGAGAATGTCGTTGCGCTGGTACGTCGTGCATGCCTACTCGAACTTCGAGCACCGCGTGGCGGATGCTCTGAAGGAGCGCATCAAGCTGATGAGCATGCAGGAGAAGTTCGGCGAGATCCTCGTGCCGACCGAAGAGGTCGTGGAGATGCGCGACGGTCAGAAGCGCAAGAGCGACCGCAAGTTCTTCCCCGGCTACGTGCTGGTGCAGATGGAAATGGACGAGGGCACCTGGCACCTGGTGAAGGAAGTGCCGAAGGTTCTCGGCTTCATCGGCGGCACGCCGGAGAAGCCCGCACCGATCACCGACAAGGAAGCGATGGGCATCCTGCGGCGGGTCGAGGAAGGCGTCGACAAGCCGAAGCCGAAGGTGCTGTTCGAGCCCGGCGAGGTGGTGCGCGTCACCCACGGACCGTTCAACGACTTCAACGGCGTCGTGGAGTCGGTGAACTACGAGAAGAACCGCCTGCAGGTGGCGGTGCAGATTCTCGGCCGCTCGACGCCGGTGGAATTGGATTTCAGTCAGGTCGAGAAGGCCTGACGCTGAGGATGTCGGGCTGAGGCCCGACCTACATTAGTAGTTAACCGATGGGGAGCTGCGCGAAGCGCAGCGTTTGCACCCGGAGAGACACATGGCCAAGAAAGTTACTGGCTACATCAAGCTGCAGATTCCTGCAGGCCAGGCGAATCCGAGCCCGCCGGTCGGTCCGGCGCTCGGTCAGCAGGGCGTGAACATCATGGAGTTCTGCAAGGCGTTCAACGCGCAGACGCAGTCACTGGAAAAAGGGCTGCCGACGCCCGTGGTGATCACCGTCTACAGCGACCGCAGCTTCACCTTCATTCTGAAGACGCCGCCGGCCTCCGTGCTGATCCGCAAGGCGATCGGCATCGAGAAGGGCAGCGGCACGCCGAACACCAACAAGGTGGGCAAGATCAACCGCACGCAGCTCGAGGCCATCGCCAAGGTCAAGCTGCCGGATCTGACTGCCGCGAGCGTGGAAGCCGCCGTCCGCACGATTGCGGGCAGCGCGCGCAGCATGGGCGTCGACGTGGAGGGCCTCTGACATGCCATTCATCGCCAAGCGTGTGAAGGCCTGGACCGGCAAGATTCAGCCGGGCAAGCAGTATCCGATCGATGAGGCCATCTCGCTCGTCAAGGAGTTCGCCAAGGCGAAGTTCAAGGAATCGGTCGACGTCGCCATCAACCTCGGCATCGACGCGTCGAAGTCGGACCAGCAGGTCCGCGGCTCGACGGTCATGCCGCACGGCATCGGCAAGTCGGTGCGCGTCGCCGTGTTCACCGGCGGCAAGAACCAGGACGCCGCCCGCGCCGCCGGCGCGGACATCGTCGGCCTGGAAGATCTCGCCGAGAAGGTGAAGGCCGGTGAGATGAACTTCGACGTGGTCGTGGCCAGCCCGGACGCGATGCGCGTCGTCGGCCAGCTCGGCCAGATCCTCGGCCCGCGCGGCCTGATGCCGAACCCGAAAGTCGGCACGGTCACGCCGAACGTCGCCGAAGCGGTGAAGAACGCCAAGGCCGGTCAGGTGCGCTATCGCTCCGACAAGGCCGGCGTCGTTCACTGCACGATCGGCAAGGCCGATTTCGAAGCGCCGAAGCTCAAGGAGAACCTGCATGCGTTGCTGCAGGACATCCAGAAGCACAAGCCGGCAGCCTCCAAGGGCATCTTTCTGAAGAGGGTCTCCGTGTCCTCGACGATGGGTCCTGGAGTTCCGGTGGAGCAGTCGTCGCTCCCTGTTTGATTTCATCGAAGACCGCAGGCGGAGCTACGTCGCAAGACCGGGCTCCTTAATGATCGCCCGCGCAGATGGTGTGACCCGAATCGGAGGGGCACCGTCAAAGGGTGGGTGCTGAAGGATCGGCACTCGTAGTGATAGTGCTCTTCAACGCCAGGAGGAAACATGGCGCTCAGACTTGATGACAAGAAGGCGTTGGTCGCCGAGGTGGCCGCGGTCGCTGCAACAGCGCAGTCCGTGGTCGCCGCGGAGTACCGCGGCCTGACGGTTACGCAGATGACCGATCTGCGGGCGAAGGCCCGCAAATCGAACGTCTACCTGCGAGTCGTGAAGAATACGTTGGCCCGCAAGGCGATCGCCGGCACTGCTTTCGAGTGCGTCGGCAAATCACTGAAGGGTCCGCTGATTCTCGCGTTCTCGAAGGACGACCCCGGCGCCGCGGCGCGGCTGGTCAAGACCTTTGCCAAGGACCACGACAAGCTGAAGGCGACGGTCGTGTCGCTCGGCGGCTCGGCCCTGACGGCGAAAGATCTCGACAAGGTCGCGAGCTTGCCGACCAGGCAGCAGGCGCTGAGCCAGCTGGTGGGCTTGCTGCAGGCGCCGATCGCGCAGTTCGTGCGCACGCTGGCCGAACCCCACGCGAAGCTGGTGCGGACCATCGCCGCTGTGAAAGACCAGAAGGCTGCAGGTCAGGCTGAAGCCTGACCCACAGTCCTTTGACAAGGCTTGAAACCGATTCGGAAAGACATATCTCGGAGTGACGACAATGGCTGCTAGCAAAGAAGACATCCTGAACGCGATTTCCAACATGACGGTCATGGAAATCGTCGATCTCGTGAAGATGATGGAAGAGAAGTTCGGCGTAACTGCCGCGGCTCCGGTCGCGATGGCCGCGGCGGGCGGCGCTGCCGGCGCGGCAGCCGCACCGGCTGCCGAAGAGCAGACCGAGTTCAACGTGACCATGACCAGCTTCGGCGCCAACAAGGTCGGCGTCATCAAGGTGATCCGCGAGATCACCGGCCTGGGTCTGAAGGAAGCGAAGGACCTGGTGGAAGGCGTGCCGTCGGTCGTCAAGGAAGGCGTCTCGAAGGCCGATGCTGCCGCGATCAAGAAGAAGCTGGACGACGCCGGCGCTGTAGCGGAGATCAAGTGACCGAAACCGGGCGGGCCGTCCCTCAGCGGGGACGGTCCGGCTGGTTCGTGTCCGTTTGGCGCAGGGACGCCGCACGGCAGGTGGAGTCACCACCGGCCGCGTTTTTCATTTGTAGAGGGTGATCCAGATGGCCTATTCGTTCACCGAGAAAAAGCGTATCCGCAAGGACTTCGGCAAGCGGCAGAGCATCCTCGAGGTGCCCTACCTGCTGGCGATCCAGCTCGACTCGTATCGCAAGTTCCTGCAGGCCGACACGGCCGACGAGCGGCGCAACGAGCAGGGGCTGCATGCTGCGTTCAAGAGCGTGTTCCCGATCACCAGCTACTCCGGTAACGCGATTCTCGAGTACGTGGCCTACCGCCTCGGCGATCCGGTGTTCGACGTCAAGGAGTGCCAGCTGCGCGGCCTGACCTACGCGGCGCCGCTGCGCGTCAAGGTGCGCCTGGTCGTGTACGACAAGGAAACCTCGACCCCGACCAAGAAGACCGTCAAGGACATCCGCGAGCAGGAGGTCTACCTGGGCGAAATGCCGCTGATGACCGACAACGGCACGTTCGTGGTCAACGGCACCGAGCGCGTGATCGTCTCCCAGCTGCACCGTTCGCCGGGCGTGTTCTTCGATCACGACCGCGGCAAGACGCACAGCTCGGGCAAGCTGCTGTTCTCCGCGCGCATCATCCCGTACCGCGGCTCGTGGCTCGACTTCGAGTTCGATCCGAAGGACTGCGTGTTCGCGCGCATCGACCGGCGCCGCAAGCTCCCGGTCACGATCATCCTGCGTGCGCTCGGCTACACCGAGGAGCAGATGCTCGACATGTTCTTCGACAAGAACACCTATCACCTGTCGAAGAGCAAGATCGAGTTCGAGCTGATCCCGGCGCGCCTGCGCGGCGAGACCGCGACGTTCACCATCAAGATCGGCGATGAAGTGGTCGTCGAGGAAGGCCGTCGCGTGACCGCGCGGCACGTGCGCACGCTCGAGCAGAAGAACGTCACGCGCCTGGAAGTGCCGAAGGAATACATGATCGGCAAGGTCCTCGCGCACGACGTGTTCAACACCGAGACCGGCGAGATCCTCACCAAGGCGAACGAGATCCTGACGATCGCGACGATCGACAAGCTGATCGAAGCCGGCGTCGAGCAGATCCGCGTGCTCTACGTGAACGACCTGGATCGCGGTCCGTACATCTCCGACACGCTGCGCATCGATCCGACCCGCACGCGCCTGGAGGCGCTGGTCGAGATCTACCGCATGATGCGTCCGGGCGAGCCGCCGACCAAGGACGCGGCCGAGAACCTGTTCCAGAACCTGTTCTTCAATCCCGAGCGCTACGACCTGTCGGCGGTCGGCCGCATGAAGTTCAACCGTCGCGTACATCGCGACACGATCATCGGCCCGGGCATCCTGTTCGACTTCGCGCACTTCGCCAAGCGCGGCGATGAGTTCTCGAAGAAGCTGGTCGAGAAGCAGGGCGAGACCTCGGACATCATCTCCGTGATCAAGGAGCTGTGCGACATCCGCAACGGCAACGGCCAGGTGGACGACATCGATCACCTCGGCAACCGCCGCGTGCGCTCGGTCGGCGAAATGGCGGAGAACGCCTTCCGCATCGGCCTGGTGCGCGTCGAGCGCGCCGTGAAGGAGCGCCTGACGCTCGCCGAGTCCGAAGGCCTGATGCCGCAGGAAATGATCAATGCCAAGCCGGTGGCGGCTGCGGTGAAGGAGTTCTTCGGCTCCTCGCAGCTGTCGCAGTTCATGGATCAGAACAACCCGCTGTCGGAAGTGACGCACAAGCGCCGCGTTTCCGCGCTCGGCCCAGGCGGCCTGACGCGCGAGCGCGCGGGCTTCGAAGTGCGCGACGTGCATCCGACGCACTACGGCCGCGTGTGCCCGATCGAAACGCCGGAAGGTCCGAACATCGGCCTGATCAATTCGCTGTCCGTGTACGCGCGCACCAACGAGTACGGCTTCCTCGAGACGCCGTATCTCAAGGTGATCGACGGCAAGGTGAGCAAGGAAATCGATTACCTGTCGGCGATCGAAGAGAGCCAGTACGTCATCGCACAGGCGAATGCGATGCTGAACGACAAGCAGCAGTTCACCGACGACCTGGTCTCGTGCCGGCACCTGAACGAATTCATGCTCTCGGCGCCGGACAAGATCCAGTACATGGACGTGTCGCCGAAGCAGATCGTGTCGGTGGCCGCTTCGTTGATTCCGTTCCTCGAGCACGACGACGCGAACCGCGCGTTGATGGGCTCGAACATGCAGCGCCAGGCTGTGCCGACGCTGCGCGCCGAGACGCCGCTGGTCGGCACCGGCATGGAGCGCGCAGTGGCGATCGACTCCGGCGTGACCGTGGTCGCGCGTCGTGGCGGCGTGATCGACTCGGTCGACGCCTCTCGTATCGTCGTGCGGGTGCATGACGAAGAGACGTCGGCGGCCGAAGCCGGCGTCGACATCTACTCGATGACCAAGTACACGCGTTCCAACCAGAACACCTGCATCAACCAGCGTCCGCTGGTGAACGCGGGCGACGTGATCGCGCGCGGCGACGTGCTGGCCGACGGCCCGTCGACGCACCTGGGCGAGCTCGCGCTCGGCCAGAACCTGCTGGTCGCGTTCATGCCGTGGAACGGCTACAACTTCGAGGACTCGATCCTGATCTCCGAGCGCGTCGTGCACGACGACCGCTTCACGACGATCCACATCGAAGAGCTGACCTGCGTCGCTCGCGACACCAAGCTCGGTCCCGAGGAAATCACCGCGGACATCCCGAACGTCGGCGACGTGGCGTTGGCCAAGCTGGACGAGGCGGGCATCGCGTTCATCGGCGCCGAGGTCAAGGCGGGCGACATTCTGGTCGGCAAGGTGACGCCGAAGGGCGAAACCCAGCTGACGCCGGAAGAGAAGCTGCTGCGCGCGATCTTCGGCGAGAAGGCGTCCGACGTTAAGGACACCTCGCTGCGCGTACCGCCCGGCATGGACGGCACGGTCATCGACGTGCGCGTGTTCACGCGCGACGGCGTCGAGAAGGACACGCGCGCGCTCGCGATCGAGAAGGCGGAGCTGGAGAAGGTTCGCAAGGACCTGGAAGACCAGCGCCGCATCCTCGAAGAGGATCTGTTCCAGCGCGTGCGTTCCGCGATGCTCGGCAAGGCTGCCGAAGCGGGCCCGAAGAAGATCAAGCCGGGCTCGCAGATCGACGAGGAGTATCTGTCGGACCTGCCGCGCGAGCAGTGGCTGGAAATCCGCCTGCAGGACGAGGACGGCAACGCTGCCGTCGAGCGTGCTGCCGAGCGCCTCAAGCTGCAGCGCAAGGAGTTCGAGAAGCGCTTCGAGGAGAAGCGCGCCAAGATCACCGCCGGCGACGATCTCGCCCCGGGCGTCTTGAAGATGGTGAAGGTGTATCTCGCGGTGAAGCGCCGCGTGCAGCCCGGCGACAAGATGGCCGGCCGCCACGGCAACAAGGGCGTCGTGTCCACGATCATTCCGGTCGAAGACATGCCGTACCTCGAAGACGGGACACCCGTCGACATCGTGCTGAATCCGCTGGGCGTGCCTTCGCGCATGAACATCGGGCAGATCCTCGAGACTCACCTTGGCTGGGCAGCGAAAGGCATCGGCCTGAAGATCGGCCGCATGGTCGATCAGATGGAAGCCGGGCGTGGCGCCACACAGGTGCGCGAGTTCCTCGATGAGGTCTACAACAAGACCGGTGGCCAGAAGGCGGATATCGCCTCGCTGACCGACGGCGAAGTTGTCGCGCTGGCGGGGAACCTGCGGCACGGCGTGCCGATGGCCACGCCGGTGTTCGACGGCGCGGCCGAGGAGGAGATCAAGCACATGCTCGCGCTCGCGGACCTGCCGCTCAGCGGTCAGACGATGCTGATCGACGGGCGCACCGGCGAGAAGTTCGAGCGCCCGGTGACGGTCGGCTACATGTACATGCTGAAGCTGAACCACCTGGTCGACGACAAGATGCACGCACGTTCGACTGGACCGTACTCGCTCGTCACCCAGCAGCCGCTGGGCGGCAAGGCGCAGTTCGGCGGCCAGCGCTTCGGCGAAATGGAAGTTTGGGCGCTGGAGGCCTACGGCGCGGCGTACACGCTGCAGGAAATGCTGACCGTCAAGTCGGACGACGTGAACGGCCGCACGCAGATGTACAAGGCGATCGTCGACGGCAACCACGAGATGAAGGCCGGCATGCCGGAGTCCTTCAACGTGCTCGTCAAAGAGATTCGCTCTCTTGGCATCAACATGGAATTAGAGCAAGAGAGCGACAAGTAAGGTGAACACATGAAAGACCTTCTGAAGCTTTTCAAACAGCACACGCCGGTCGAGAACTTCGACTCGATCCGGATCGGGCTCGCCTCGCCGGAAATGATCCGGTCGTGGTCGTTCGGCGAAGTGAAGAAGCCGGAGACGATCAACTACCGCACGTTCAAGCCGGAGCGCGATGGCCTGTTCTGCGCCAAGATCTTCGGGCCGGTGAAGGACTACGAGTGCCTGTGCGGCAAGTACAAGCGCCTGAAGCATCGCGGCGTCGTCTGCGAAAAATGCGGCGTCGAGGTGACGCAGTCCAAGGTGCGTCGCGAGCGCATGGGCCACATCGAGCTCGCCAGCCCGACCGCGCACATCTGGTTCCTGAAGTCGCTGCCTTCGCGCATCGGTTTGATGCTCGACATGACGCTGCGCGAGATCGAGCGCGTGCTCTATTTCGAAGCGTTCGTCGTGATCGAGCCGGGCATGACCGAGCTGCAGCGCGGCCAGCTGCTCACCGACGAGATGTATCTCGAGGCGATCGAGAAGCACGGCGATGAGTTCGACGCCCGCATGGGCGCGGAGGCCGTGCACGAGCTGCTGAAGTCGCTCGACCTCAACGCGGAAGTGCTGAAGGTGCGCGAGGAAATCCTCGGCACGAACTCCGAGACGAAGATCAAGCGCCTGTCGAAGCGCCTGAAGCTCGTGGAGTCGTTCATCGAGTCGGGCAACAAGCCCGAGTGGATGGTCATGACGGTCCTGCCGGTGCTGCCGCCGGACCTGCGTCCGCTCGTGCCGCTCGACGGCGGTCGCTTCGCGACCTCCGACCTCAACGACCTGTATCGCCGCGTCATCAACCGCAACAACCGCCTGCGCCGGCTGCTCGAGCTGAATGCGCCGGACATCATCGTGCGCAACGAAAAGCGCATGCTGCAGGAAGCGGTCGATGCGCTGCTGGACAACGGCCGTCGCGGTCGCGCCATCACGGGCACGAACAAGCGCCCGCTGAAGTCGCTGGCCGACATGATCAAGGGCAAGCAGGGCCGGTTCCGTCAGAACCTGCTCGGCAAGCGCGTCGACTACTCGGGCCGTTCGGTCATCGTGGTCGGCCCGACGCTGCGCCTGCATCAGTGCGGTCTGCCGAAGAAGATGGCGCTCGAGCTGTTCAAGCCGTTCATCTTCTCCAAGCTGCAGCTGCGCGGCGAGGCCTCGACGATCAAGGCCGCCAAGCGCATGGTCGAGCGCGAAGGTCCGGAAGTGTGGGACATCCTCGAGGAGGTCATCCGCGAGCATCCCGTGCTGCTGAACCGCGCCCCGACGCTGCATCGCCTGGGCATCCAGGCGTTCGAGCCGGTGCTGATCGAAGGTAAAGCGATCCAGCTGCATCCGCTGGTGTGCACGGCGTTCAACGCCGACTTCGACGGCGACCAGATGGCGGTGCACGTGCCGCTGTCGCTGGAAGCGCAGCTCGAAGCGCGCGCGCTGATGATGTCGTCGAACAACATCCTGTCGCCCGCCAACGGCGATCCGATCATCGTGCCGTCGCAGGACGTCGTGCTCGGCCTGTACTACATGACTCGCGAGCGTGTTAACGCGAAGGGCGAGGGCATGGTGTTCACGGACGTGCAGGAAGTGCATCGCGCCTACGAGAGCCGCGCTGCGGATCTGCAGGCGAAGGTCAAGGTGCGCATCGGCGAGCACGCGCGGCAGGAAGACGGAAGCCTGAAGGCAATCATCCGCGTCGTCGAGACGACGGTCGGTCGTGCGCTGCTGTCGGAAATTCTGCCGCGGGGCATGTCGTTCGACGCGGTCAACCGCGACATGACGAAGAAGGCGATTTCGGGCTGCATCAACATGTGCTACCGCACGGTCGGTCTGAAAGAGACCGTCGTGTTCGCCGACCAGCTGATGTACACCGGCTTCCACTACGCGACCCGCGCCGGCGTTTCGATCGGCGTGGACGACATGGTCGTGCCGCTGCAGAAGACCAAGATCCTCGGCTCGGCCGAGCGTGAAGTGAAGGAGATCCAGGAGCAGTACGCTTCCGGTCTCGTCACCAACGGCGAGCGCTACAACAAAGTCGTCGACATCTGGTCGCGCACCAACGACCAGGTGGCGAAGGCGATGATGGACAAGCTCGGCGTCGAGGACGTGACGACTGCCAAGGGCGAAGCGGCCGTGCAGAAGTCGTTCAACTCGATCTACATGATGGCCGACTCGGGCGCGCGAGGCTCGGCGGCGCAGATTCGTCAGCTGGCCGGCATGCGCGGCCTGATGGCGAAGCCGGACGGCTCGATCATCGAGACGCCGATCACGGCGAACTTCCGTGAAGGCCTCAACGCGATGCAGTACTTCATCTCCACGCACGGCGCCCGCAAGGGTCTGGCCGACACGGCGTTGAAGACTGCGAACTCGGGTTACCTGACGCGTCGTCTCGTCGACGTGGCGCAGGACCTGGTCGTCACCGAGCCGGACTGCGGCACGACCAACGGCCTGACGATGAATCCGATCGTCGAAGGCGGCGACGTCGTCGAAGGTCTCGGCGAGCGCGTGCTCGGCCGCGTCGCGGCGGAGGACGTACTCAAGCCGTCAGGCGAAGCGATCGTGATCCCGGCCGGCACGCTGATCGACGAGAAGATGGTGAAGCAGCTCGAGCTGGAAGGCGTCGACCAGGTGAAGGTGCGTTCGCCGATCACCTGTCGCACGCGCTACGGCGTCTGCTCGCAGTGCTACGGGCGCGACCTGGCCCGCGGTCATCGCATCAACCTGGGCGAGGCGGTCGGCGTGATCGCGGCCCAGTCGATCGGCGAGCCGGGCACGCAGCTGACGATGCGTACGTTCCACATCGGTGGCGCGGCATCGCGAGCGGCAGCGGCGAACTCGGTCGAAGCGAAGGGCAAGGGCTCGGCGCGCCTGCACAACCTGAAGACGGTGCATCACGAGAAGGGCCACTGGGTCGCGACCTCGCGCTCCGGTGAGTTCGGCGTGATCGACGAATTCGGTCGCGAGCGCGAGCGCTACAAGATTCCGTACGGCGCGGTCATCAGCGTCAAGGACGGCGATCCGATCACCCCGGGTCAGATCGTGGCGACCTGGGATCCGCATACGCACCCGGTCGTGACCGAGGTGGCGGGCCTGATCAAGTTCTCGGACTTCATCGAAGGCCTGACGGTGCAAAGCCAGGTCGACGAGGTCACGGGCCTGTCGAGCACGGTCGTGATGGATCCGAAGCAGCGCTCCAGCGGCGGCAAGGACCTGCGTCCGGTCGTGCGCCTGACGAATGCCAAGGGCAAGGAAGTGACGTTCGCCAACACCGACATTCCGGCGGTGTACGCGTTGCCGCCGGGCGCCATCGTGAGCCTGGAAGACGGCGCGAAAGTGTCCGTCGGCGACGTCATCGCGCGTATCCCGCAGGAGTCTTCGAAGACCCGCGACATCACCGGCGGTCTGCCGCGCGTCGCGGACCTGTTCGAGGCCCGCAAGCCGAAGGACTCGGCGATCCTCGCCGAGTACACCGGTACGGTCTCGTTCGGCAAGGAGACCAAGGGCAAGCGCCGCCTGATCATCACCGACGAGCAGAGCGAGAAGCACGAGGAGCTGATTCCGAAGTGGCGTCACCTGAACGTCTTCGAAGGCGAGCAGGTGGAGCGCGGCGAGGTGATCGCGGACGGCGAGCCGAACCCGCACGACATCCTGCGCCTGCAGGGCGTCGAGTCGCTGGCGAACTACCTGGTGCGCGAGATCCAGGACGTGTACCGGCTGCAGGGCGTGAAGATCAACGACAAGCACATCGAGGTGATCATTCGCCAGATGCTGCGCAAGATCGAAATCGCGCACAGCGGCGACACCGCCTTGCTGCGCGGCGAGCAACTCGACCGTGCGCGGGTCAGCGACGTCAACGAACGGATCGAGGGGGCGGGCAAGATCCCGGCTCGCATCGAGCCGGTGTTGCTGGGCATCACCAAGGCGTCGCTGGCGACGGAGTCGTTCATTTCGGCGGCTTCGTTCCAGGAGACGACCCGGGTGCTGACCGAGGCGGCGGTGCGCGGCTTGAAGGACGACCTGCGCGGCTTGAAGGAGAACGTGATCGTCGGCCGGCTGATTCCGGCCGGAACGGGCTCGTTCTACCACCAGCGGCGTCGGCGTCGCGACATCGGCCTCGGCCGCGGGTTCATGGACGTCGGCGGCGGCATGTCGGACAGCGAGGAGTCGGTATCCGACGAGGCGGGAGCTGCGGCGGAGTAGGACTGAAGGGGTGCTAACCGCTGGTTTTTCCAGCGGTTGACACTCTCTGGACTCGTTCCTACAATCGCGCGCCTTCGATTGGCCGGCGCCGTTAAGCCTCTCGCCACCAATCGCCCAATCCACTCCAGGCCGCCACCGGGGAAAGTCACGGGGCGGCCTAGTGTTTTGACAAGCGTTTTCGTCAGTGGAATCAACGTTTAGGAATCAATCCGGTATGGCCAGCATCAGTCAGCTCGTACGTAAGCCGCGCACCTCGGCGAACTACAAGACCAAGGTTCCGGCGCTGGCTGCATGCCCGCAGAAGCGCGGCGTCTGCACGCGCGTTTACACCACGACGCCGAAGAAGCCGAACTCCGCACTGCGCAAAGTTGCGAAGGTGCGCCTGACGAACGGCTTCGAGGTCATCAGCTACATCGGCGGCGAAGGCCACAATCTGCAGGAGCACTCGGTGGTGCTGATCCGCGGCGGCCGCGTGAAGGACCTGCCGGGCGTGCGCTACCACACGGTGCGCGGCACGTTGGACTGCGCCGGCGTCACGGAGCGTCGCCAGGGCCGTTCCAAATACGGCGCGAAGCGCCCCAAGAAGTGATTTGAAGGTAGTCATATATGTCCCGTAGAGCATCTGCCCCAACCCGCACGATCCTCCCCGACCCGCGCTTCAACAGCCTGTTGCTCGCGAAGTTCGTGAACATGGTCATGGAGCGCGGCAAGAAGTCCGTCGCGGAGATGATCGTGTACGGCGCGGTCGACCGGATCGCCGAGAAGACCGGCAAGGCGGGCGAGCAGTCGATCGAAGTGCTGTCGATGGCGCTCGACAACGTCAAGCCGACGGTCGAAGTGAAGAGCCGTCGCGTCGGCGGCGCCACCTATCAGGTGCCCGTTGAAGTTCGTTCCGCGCGCCGCCAGACACTGGCGATGCGCTGGGTCATCGAAGCGGCCCAGGCACGCAGCGAGAAGTCCATGGCGCAGCGCCTGGCGGCCGAGCTGCTCGACGCTTCCGAGAACCGCGGATCCGCCGTCCGCAAGCGTGAAGACACGCATCGCATGGCGGAGGCGAACAAGGCGTTCGCCCACTACCGCTGGTAATAGATCGAGAGACCATCGTGCCCCGTACAACTCCCATCGAGCGATACCGGAACATCGGCATCTCTGCGCACATCGACGCGGGGAAGACGACCACGACCGAGCGCATCCTTTTCTACACCGGCGTTTCGCACAAGATCGGCGAAGTGCACGACGGTGCTGCGGTCATGGACTACATGGAGCAGGAGCAGGAGCGCGGCATCACGATCACCGCCGCGGCGACCACCTGCTTCTGGAAGGGGATGGAGAACAACTTCCCCGAGCATCGCATCAACATCATCGACACGCCGGGCCACGTCGACTTCACGATCGAAGTGGAGCGCAGCCTGCGCGTGCTCGACAGCGCCGTCGCAGTGTTCTGCGCGGTCGCGGGCGTGCAGCCGCAGTCCGAGACGGTGTGGCGCCAGATGAACCGCTACAAGGTGCCGCGCATCGCGTTCATCAACAAGATGGATCGCGCCGGCGCCAACTTCCTGCGCTGCGTCGACCAGATCAAGTCGCGCCTGCGCGGCGTCGCCGTGCCGATCCAGTTGCCGATCGGCGCCGAAGACAAGTTCGCCGGCGTCGTCGATCTCATTCGCATGAAGGAGATCTGGTGGGACGATTCCACCCAGGGCACGAAGTTCGAATATCGCGAGATTCCGGCCGAGATGCGCGCGGAGTGCGACGAGTGGCGCGCGAAGATGATCGAGGCCGCGGCCGAGGGTAACGACGAGCTGCTGCACAAGTACCTCGAGAAACGGCGATCTCTCGGTCGATGAGATCAAGAAGGGCCTGCGCGAGCGCTCGATCCGCAACGAGATCTGCATCTGCATGTGCGGCTCGGCGTTCAAGAACAAGGGCGTCCAGGCGATGCTCGATGCAATCATCGAGTTCATGCCGTCGCCCATCGAAATGCCGCCGGTCAAAGGCCTGCTCGAGGACGGCTCGGAAGGCACGCGCCGCGCCAGCGACGACGAGAAATTCGCCGCGCTCGCGTTCAAGATCCTGAACGATCCGTTCGTCGGCAACCTGACGTTCTTCCGCGTCTATTCCGGCGTGCTGAACTCCGGCGACACCGTCATGAATCCGGGCAAGGATCGCAAGGAGCGCATCGGCCGCTCTGCTGCAGATGCATGCCAACGAGCGCAGCGAGATCAAAGAAGTGCGCGCCGGCGACATCGCCGCGGCCGTCGGCCTGAAGGACGTCATCACGGGCGACACGCTGTGCGACCCGGAGCACGTCATTCAGCTCGAGAAGATGCTGTTCCCCGAGCCGGTCATCTCCGTGGCGGTCGAGCCGAAGACCAAGGCCGACCAGGAGAAGATGGGCCTGGCGCTGCAGCGCCTCGCGAAGGAAGACCCGTCGTTCCGCATGTCGACCGATCAGGAGTCCGGCCAGACCATCATCGCCGGCATGGGCGAGCTGCACCTGGAAATCATCGTCGACCGCATGAAGCGCGAGTTCAAGGTCGAAGCGAACGTCGGCCAGCCGCAGGTGGCCTACCGCGAAACGATCCGCAGCAAGGTCGACCAGGAAGGCAAGTTCGTGCGCCAGTCGGGCGGCCGCGGCCAGTACGGCCACGTGTGGATCACGCTGGAGCCGTCCGAGCCGGGCAAGGGCTACGAGTTCGTCAACGGCATCGTCGGCGGCACGATCCCGAAGGAATACATCCCGGCCGTCGACAAGGGCATCAAGGAAGCGACCGCCAACGGCGTGCTCGCCGGCTATCCGGTCGTGGACGTGAAGATCACGCTGTTCGACGGCTCGTACCACGACGTCGACTCGAACGAAATGGCGTTCAAGATCGCCGGCAGCATGGCGTTCAAGGACGCGATGCGCGCGGCCAAGCCGGTCATCCTCGAGCCGATCATGAAAGTCGAAGTCGTGACGCCGGAGGATTACTACGGCGACATCGTCGGCGACCTGAATCGCCGCCGCGGCCACATCCTCAGCATGGAGGATTCCGTGTCCGGCAAGGTCGTGACCGCGGAAGTGCCGCTGAAGGAAATGTTCCAGTACTCGACCTCGATGCGCTCGATGAGTCAGGGCCGCGCGACATACACGATGGAATTCTCGAAGTACAGGAAGTGCCGTCGCACGTCGCTGCCGCCATCACCAAGAAAACCTGATCAAGCAACTGTTAGAGGATTGCCGCTGTGGCCAAAGAGAAATTTCAACGCACCAAGCCGCATGTCAACGTAGGCACGATCGGACACGTCGATCACGGCAAGACCACGTTGACGGCCGCCTTGACCAAAGTGATGGCCGAGAAGCACGGCGGTGAGTTCAAGGCGTACGACCAGATCGACAAGGCGCCCGAAGAGCGCGCGCGCGGCATCACGATCGCGACTGCGCACGTCGAGTACCAGTCGCCGCAGCGCCATTACGCGCACGTCGACTGCCCGGGGCACGCCGACTACGTGAAGAACATGATCACCGGTGCGGCGCAGATGGACGGGGCGATTCTCGTCGTCTCGGCTGCCGACGGCCCGATGCCGCAGACGCGCGAGCACATCCTCCTGGCGCGCCAGGTGGGCGTGCCGTACATCCTGGTGTACCTGAACAAGGCGGACATGGTGGATGACGCGGAGCTCCTCGAGCTGGTCGAGATGGAAGTGCGCGAGCTTCTGACCAAGTACGAGTTCCCGGGCGACAAGACCCCGATCGTCACGGGCTCGGCACTGAAGGCGCTGGAAGGCGATCAGAGCCCGCTCGGCGTGCCCTCGCTCCTGAAGCTGGTCGATGAGATGGACAAGTGGATCCCGGTGCCGGAGCGCGCGATCGACGGTGCGTTCCTGATGCCGGTGGAAGACGTGTTCTCGATCTCGGGCCGCGGCACGGTGGTGACCGGGCGTATCGAGCGCGGCATCGTCAAGGTGAACGACGAAGTCGAGATCGTCGGCATCCGCGACACGCAGAAGACGATCTGCACGGGTGTGGAGATGTTCCGCAAGCTCCTGGACCAGGGGCAGGCGGGCGACAACGTGGGCGTGCTGTTGCGCGGCACCAAGCGCGAAGAAGTGGAGCGTGGTCAGGTGCTGTGCAAGCCGGGCAGCATCAAGCCGCACACGCAGTTCGAGGCCGAGGTGTACGTGCTGACGAAGGAAGAGGGCGGGCGTCACACGCCGTTCTTCAAAGGCTATCGTCCGCAGTTCTACTTCCGCACGACGGACGTGACGGGCGCGGTGGAGTTGCCGGCGGGCGTTGAGATGGTCATGCCCGGGGACAACATCAAAATGGTGATCGAGCTGATCGCGCCGATCGCGATGGAGCAGGGCCTGCGCTTCGCCATCCGCGAGGGTGGCAAGACCGTCGGCTCGGGCGTCGTCGCCAAAGTTCTGAAGTAAGAGACACACATGGCCACGAACCAGAATATCCGCATCCGTCTCAAGGCCTTCGATCACCGCCTGATCGATAACTCGGCCCGCGAGATCGTCGAGACGGCCAAGCGGACGGGCGCCACGGTGCGCGGCCCGGTGCCTCTGCCGACCAAGATGGAGCGCTTTACGGTGCTGATCTCCCCGCACGCCGACAAGGACGCGCGGGACCAGTACGAGATCCGCACCCACAAGCGACTGATGGACATCCTGAACCCGACGGACAAGACCGTCGACGCGCTGATGAAGCTCGAGCTGCCCGCCGGCGTGGACGTGCAGATCAAGCTCAACTAAGGCTTGCAAAGCAAGCCTCTATCTCTATAATTCGCGCCTCTTTTGCGCCGAGGTCTGGCCCTGACGGGGTACCGCTCGAGCGGCGTGACTGGCCCAGTTGCCGGTCGGCCCCTCCTTCCAACCCGTCAGACATAGCCTCTCCTCGCTTACAGGCGCGGAATTTTTCGTGGCTCTCAGCCAATCGCAGCTGGGGGCTTTCGTGGAACAACGAGGACATACGATGAGCGCTGCCAAGACCTTGGGTCTGGTCGGTCGCAAGGCGGGAATGACGCGCGTCTTCAACGACGCCGGCGAATCCGTCCCGGTGACCGTCATCGAAGCACTGCCGAACCGCATCACGCAGGTTCGCACCGTGGAGGCCGACGGCTACCGCGCGCTGCAGGTCGCGTTCGGCGAGCGCAAGGCCTCTCATCTGAACAAGCCGCAGACCGGCCACTACGCCAAGGTCAAGGTCGCTCCCGGCCAGTCGCTGGTCGAGTTCCGCCTGTCCGGCGAGGAAGGCAAGGACCTGCAGGCGGGCGCCGAATTGAAGGTCGACCTGTTCACGGCCGGCCAGGTCGTCGACGTGACCGGCACGACCACCGGCAAGGGCTACGCCGGCGTCATGAAGCGGCACAACTTCCGCGGTTTGCCTGCTTCGCACGGTGTCTCCGTGTCGCACCGCTCTCCCGGATCGATCGGTCAGCGCCAGACACCCGGTCGCGTGTTCCCCGGCAAGCGCATGGCCGGCCGCATGGGTAATGAACGGCGGACCATCGAGAACCTCAAGATCGTGCGCGTCGACGCGGAGCGCAATCTGTTGCTGGTCAGCGGCGCGGTGCCGGGCGCACCGGGCGGCCAGGTGATCGTGCGGCCTTCGGTGAAAGCGGCCGCCCGCGCAGCGAAGAAGACGCTCGCGCCGGTCAAGAAGTAAGGCGAACCGACCATGAAACTCAAGTTGGTCAGCAAGGGCGCGCAGGCGCAGGACATCCAGGTGTCCGACGCGACTTTCGCGCGCGAGTACAACGAATCGCTCGTGCATCAGGTCGTGGTCGCGTACATGGCCGGCGGTCGCGCCGGCACCAAGGCGCAGAAGACCAAGGCCGAAGTGCGTGGCGGCGGCATCAAGCCGTGGCGCCAGAAGGGCACCGGCCAGGCGCGTGCCGGCTCGATCCGCAGCCCGATCTGGGTCGGCGGCGGTCGCGCATTCGCCGCGAAGCCGCGCGACTTCTCGCAGAAAGTGAATCGCAAGATGTATCGCGGCGCGATGCAGGCGATGTTGTCGGAGCTGGCGCGCCAGGATCGCCTCTCGGTCGTCAACGGCATCGAGCTGGAAGCGCCGAAGACCAAGCTCCTGGTGCAGACGCTCACGGATCTGAAGCTCGGCAGCAAAGTGCTGATCGTCATCGAAGCGCACGACGAGAAGCTCGAGCTCGCCTCGCGCAATCTTCCGTACGTCGACGTGGTGCCGGTGAGCGCGCTCGATCCGCTGAGCCTGGCGCGTCATGACCACGTGCTGGCGACCGCCGGCGCCGTGCGCATGCTCGAGGAGAGACTGGCATGAGTCGCGAAAGACTGATGAGCGTGCTGATCGGCCCGCACGTCTCCGAAAAGGCCGCGCGCGTTTCCGACGGCGCGAACCAGTTCGTGTTCCGCGTGCGTCGCGATGCGACCAAGCCGGACATCAAGGCCGCGGTCGAGCTGATGTTCGAAGTGAAAGTTGCGGACGTGAACGTCGTGAACGTCGGCGGCAAGAACAAGCGCTTCGGCCAGCGGCTCGGACGCCGGCAGGACTTCAAGAAGGCGTACGTGCGTCTCGCGCCGGGACAGAAGATCGAGTCCCTGAGCGGTACCGAGGCGTAAGGAACCAACTCATGGCACTGATCAAAGCAAGACCGACATCGCCTGGGCGCCGCTTCCAGGTCAAGATCTCCCGCGACCACCTGCACAAGGGCGAGCCGGAGAAGTCGCTGCTGGTTCACAAGAACTCGACCGGCGCGCGCAATCACTTCGGCCGACAGACCGTGCGCCACCAGGGCGGCGGTCACAAGCAGAAGTACCGCCTGGTCGACTTCCTGCGCGACAAGGACGGCGTGCCCGGCAAGGTCGAGCGCATCGAATACGATCCGAACCGCACCGCGCACCTCGCGCTCGTGCTCTACAAGGACGGCGAGCGTCGCTACATCATCGCGCCGAAGGGCCTCACGGCCGGCGACACCGTGCTCTCGGGTCCGGAAGCGCCGATCAAGCCCGGCAACGCCATGCAGCTGCGCAACATTCCGATCGGCACGACGATTCACAACGTCGAGCTGAAGCCCGGCAAGGGCGGCCAGCTCGCGCGCAGCGCCGGCGGCTCCGCACAGCTCGCCGCACGCGAAGGGACTTACGCGACGATTCGCCTGCGCTCGACCGAGACGCGCAAGGTGCACGTCGAGTGCCGCGCCACCATCGGCGAAGTCGGCAACGACGAGCACAACCTGCGCAGCTACGGCAAGGCCGGCGCGAAGCGCTGGCGCGGAATTCGTCCGACGGTGCGCGGCGTGGTGATGAACCCCGTCGATCACCCGCACGGCGGCGGCGAAGGCAAGTCCGGACAGGGCAACCCGCATCCGGTCAGCCCGTGGGGCTGGAATACCAAGGGCAAGAAGACACGGCGCAACAAGCGCACGGCGGGAATGATCATCCGCCGCCGGAACTGATTAGGAGCAGACAGTGCCTCGTTCAGTCAAAAAGGGTCCGTTCGTCGACCTGCACCTCGCGAAGAAAGTGCGCGTCGCCGCCGACAAGAACGATCGTCGCCCGATCAAGACCTGGTCGCGCCGCTCGATGATCCTGCCGGACATGGTGGGTCTGACGATCGCCGTGCATAACGGCCGCCAGCACATCCCGGTACTCGTCTCGGAGAACATGGTCGGGCACAAGCTCGGCGAGTTCGCGCCGACGCGCACCTTCAAGGCGCACTCCGGCGACAAGAAGACCAGCACCACATCGGAAGGGGCTTGATCATGCAGGTCTCAGCCAAACTGAAGTACGCGCGCATCTCGCCGCAGAAGTGCCGCCTGGTCGCCGACCTGGTGCGCGGCAAGCCGGTCGGGCTCGCGCTGAACACGCTGCGCTTCACGCCGAAGAAGGGCGCGCGGCTGGTGCACAAGGTGCTGGAGTCGGCCGTCGCGAACGCCGAGAACAATCTCAGCGCGGACGTGGACGAGTTGAAGGTGCAGTCGATCACGGTCGACGAAGCGCCGACGCTGAAGCGCTTCATGGCGCGCGCCAAGGGGCGCGGCAACCGCATCGTCAAGCGCAACAGCCACATCATCGTGACCGTGGGCGACGGCAAGAGCGAGTAAGCACATGGGCCAGAAAGTCAATCCGGTTGGCATTCGTCTCGGCATCACGCGCGACTGGACGTCGAAGTGGTACGCGTCGACCAAGAATTTCCCGGCGTTCCTCTACACCGATCATGTGGTGCGCGAGTTCCTGAGGAAGCGGCTCGTGGAAGCGTCCATCAGCCGTATTCAGATCGAACGCGCGGCGCGCAAGGTGAACATCACCATTCACACGGCGCGGCCCGGTATCGTGATCGGCAAAAAAGGCGAGGACATCGAGAAGCTGCGCGGCCAGGTCTCGAAGATGATGAAGATGCCGGCCGTCGACGTGCGCATCAACATCGCCGAGATCCGCAAGCCCGAGCTCGATGCCCAGCTGGTCGCGGATGGAATTGCGCAGCAGCTCGAACGGCGCGTCATGTTCCGGCGCGCGATGAAGCGCGCAGTCACGAACACGATGCGCATCGGCGCACTCGGTATCAAGGTGCGCGTGTCGGGCCGCCTGAACGGCGCCGAAATCGCCCGCACCGAGGTTTATCGCGAAGGCCGTGTGCCGCTGCACACCTTCCGCGCGGACATCGATTACGGCCTGAGCCAGGCCCGGACCACCTACGGCGTGATCGGCGTGAAGGTGTGGATCTTCAAGGGCGAAGTGTTCGCACAGCCGGAGCCGATTGCGCCTGCGGAAGGTGCGGAAGGCCAGCCGCCCGCGGCTGCGCCGGCTGAGGCGACGGTCTAAAGGATCCCGAGATGTTGCAACCCAAGCGCACCAAGTATCGCAAGCAGTTCAAGGGCAAGAACGCCGGCCTCGCGCAGAGCGGCAACTACGTTGCGTTCGGCGACTACGGCCTCAAGGCCACCACGCGCGCGCGCATGACTGCGCGTGAGCTCGAAGCGGCGCGTCGTGCGATGACCCGTTACGTGAAGCGCGGCGGCCAGATCTGGGTGCGCGTGTTCCCGGACGTGCCGATCACGAAGAAGCCGCTGGAAGTCCGCATGGGCAGCGGCAAGGGCAACGTCGAGTACTACGTCGCGAAAGTGAAGCCGGGCAAGGTGCTGTTCGAGATGGAAGGCGTGACCGAGGCGATCGCGCGCGAAGCGTTCCGGCTCGCCGCGTCGAAGCTGTCGGTCGACACGCAGTTCGTCACGCGCCAGGTCCGATAACCCAGGTTGAAATCAATGAGCACGGCAAAAGAGTTGCGAGCGAAGTCGGGCGCCGACCTGCAGAAAGAGCTGCTGGAGCTGCGCCGCGAGCAGTTCAACCTGCGCATGACGCGGGCGACGGGCCAGGACGTGAAGCCGGACCAGTTCACCAAGGTGCGCCGGAACATCGCGCGCCTGAAGACGGTGCAGGGCGAGCAGAGCAAAGGTAAGAAAGCATGAGCACGCAGGCTAAAACGGCCCCGGACAAGCAAGCCAAGCAGGTGAAGACGCTCACCGGCCGCGTCGTCAGCACCAAGATGCAGAAGACGATCTCGGTCCTGATCCAGCGCTACGTGCCGCACCCGCAGTACGGCAAGTATCAGCGCCGCACGACGCAGTTGCTGGCGCACGACGAGAACGGCGAGAGCCGCACCGGCGACCTGGTCGCGATCCAGGAGTGCCGGCCGCTGTCGCGCCACAAGAGCTGGCGCCTGGTGAAGGTCCTCGAGCGCGGCCCGCAAGACCATGCTGTGGAGGCGACGCCATGATTCAGATGCGCACGATGCTGAATGCCGCCGACAACAGCGGCGCGCGGAGCCTGATGTGCATCAAGGTGCTCGGCGGCTCGAAGCGGCGCTACGCGACGGTCGGCGATGTCATCAAGGTGAGCATTCGCGACGCGATCCCGCGCGGCAAGGTCAAGAAGGGCGAGGTCTACGACGCGGTCGTAGTGCGCACCAAGTTCGGCGTGCGCCGCCCGGACGGCTCGCTGATCCGCTTCGACGGCAACGCCGCGGTGCTGCTGACGAACAAGCTCGAGCCGATCGGCACGCGCATCTTCGGACCGGTCACGCGCGAGCTGCGCACGGCCGCGTTCATGAAGATCATCTCCCTCGCGCCTGAAGTGCTCTGAAGAGAACGGTTATGAACAAGATTCGCAAAGGTGACGAAGTGCTGGTGATCGCCGGCCGCGACAAGGGCCGCCGCGGCACGGTCGTCAAGGTTGTCGACGAGGACCACGTGATCGTCGAAGGCATCAACATGATCAAGCGGCACACCAAGCCGAATCCGCAGCGCCAGGTGCAGGGCGGCATCGTCGAGAAGGAAGCCGCGCTCGATCTGTCGAACGTGATGCTGTGGAACCCGGTGACGAAGAAGGGCGACCGCATCGGCTTCCGCACGCTCGCGGACGGACGCAAGGTGCGCTTCTTCAAGTCCAACAAGGAAGTCGTGGACGCTTGAGGTAATCGAAGATGGCTAACACAGACGACAAGCCCACTAAGGTCGACAAGGTCGACAAAGCCGCGCTGGCTGCTGCCAAGGCCGAGAAGGCCGAGAAGGCCGCTGCCAAGGCCGCCAAGGCAGACAAGGCCGAGAAGGCGCCGAAGGCGAAAGAGCCCAAGGTTCCTGCGCCGCCGGCACGCCTGCACCTGTTCTACAAGGACAAGGTCGTGTCGCAGCTGCAGGAGACGCTGGCCCTGAAGAACCGGATGGAGGTGCCGCGCATCTCCAAGATCACGATCAACATGGGCGTCGGCGAAGCGGTCGCGGACAAGAAGATCATGGACAACGCGGTGGGCGATCTCACCAAGATCACCGGCCAGAAGCCGCTGGTCACGCGTGCCCGCAAGTCGGTCGCGACCTTCAAGGTGCGCGACGGTCTGGCGATCGGCGCCAAGGTCACGCTGCGCGGCGCGCGCATGTACGAGTTCCTCGACCGCCTGGTGTCGATCGCGATGCCGCGTATCCGCGACTTCCGCGGCGTGAGCGCGCGCTCGTTCGACGGCCGCGGCAACTACAACTTCGGCGTCAAGGAACAGATCATTTTCCCCGAGATCGCCTACGACCAGATCGATGCGATCCGCGGCATGGACATCACGATCACGACGACGGCGCGCGACGACAAACAGGGACGCGCACTGCTCGAAGCCTTCAACTTCCCCTTCCGCAAGTAGAGCGACAAGTATGGCCAAGACATCGATGGTCAATCGCGAGCACAAGCGCACCAAGCTGGTGAAACGCTATGCAGCCAGGCGCGCGAAGCTGAAGGAAACGATTCGCAAGCCGACGAGCACGCCGGCGGAGCGCGAGGCCGCGGTCGCAGCGCTGCAAGCGCTGCCGCGCGACTCGAGCAAGAGCCGCCAGCGCAAGCGCTGCGCGATCACGGGCCGCTCGCGCGGTAACTATCGAAAGTTCGGTCTGGGCCGTACCAAGCTGCGCGAAGCAACCATGCGCGGCGATGTTCCGGGCCTCCGCAAGGCCAGCTGGTAACAGCTGGAACCACTGGAGCACCAACCAAATGAGCATGACGGATCCGATCGCCGACCTCCTGACCCGCATTCGCAACGGCCAGTCTTCGGGCAAGCCCGAAGTCAACATGCCGGCTTCCAAGGTGAAGCTCGCGATTGCCAAGGTGCTGAAGGACGAAGGCTATATCGAAGATTTCGCCTCGACCACGCTGGAAGGCAAGCCGACGCTGGCCGTACAGCTGAAGTACTACCAGGGCCGCCCGGTCATCGACCGGCTGGAGCGCGTCAGCCGCCCCGGCCTGCGCGTGTACAAGGGCAAAGACGAGCTGCCGGCCGTGCTCGGCGGGCTCGGCATCGCGATCGTGTCGACGTCGCGCGGTGTGATGAGCGATCGCCAGGCGCGCGCTGCCGGTCACGGCGGCGAAGTGCTGTGCATCGTTTCGTGATGACGGAGTAGCCATGTCTCGCGTAGCTAAACAACCAGTGACTCTGCCGCAAGGCGTGACCGCGACGATCGCGGCGGACAGCGTCACCATCAAGGGCGGCAAAGGCACGTTGAGCCTCGCCGTGAACGCGCTGCACGCGAAGGTCGTGCAGGACGGCGGCGTGCTCAAAGTGGAGAAAGCGAACGACGGCCGCGAGGCCGACATGATCGCCGGCTCGATCCGTGCGCACCTCGCGAACATCGTGCTCGGCGTCAGCAAGGGCTACGAGCGCAAGCTCGAGCTCGTCGGCGTCGGCTATCGCGCGGCGGCACAGGGCAAGAAGCTGAACCTGACGCTCGGCTTCTCGCATCCGGTCGTCTACGACGCGCCCGAGGGCATCACGATCGAGACGCCCACCCAGACGGAAATTCTCGTCAAGGGCTCGGACATACAGAAGGTCGGCCAGGTCGCCGCCGACATCCGCAACTTCCGTCCGCCGGAGCCGTACAAGGGCAAGGGCGTGCGCTATGCGGGCGAGAAGATCGAGCTGAAGGAGGCGAAGAAGAAATGAACAAGAACGCACAACGTCGGCACCGCGCCATCAAGTCGCGCGCGAAGATTCGCGAGCTGCGCGTGATGCGTCTGTCCGTGCATCGCACGCCGCAGCACATCTACGCGCAGATCTTCGACACCGAGTCGAAGGTGCTCGCATCTGCCTCGACGCTGCAGAAGGACGTGCGCGAAGGCCTGAAAGGCACGGGCAATTCGAGCGCCGCTGCTGCTGTCGGCAAGGCGATCGCCGAGAAGGCGAAGGCTGCCGGCATCAAGCAGGTCGCATTCGACCGCTCGGGCTTCAAGTATCACGGCCGCATCAAGGCGCTCGCCGACGCGGCGCGCGCCAACGGTTTGGAGTTTTAAGCCATGGCCAGAGTTGAAAAGAACCAAGCGGGCGACGAGTACATCGAGAAGCTCGTCGCAGTGAATCGCGTGGCGAAGGTCGTCAAGGGTGGCCGTCAGTTCGGCTTCACCGCGCTGACCGTCGTCGGCGACGGCCGCGGCAAAGTCGGCTTCGGCTACGGCAAGGCGCGCGAAGTGCCGGTCGCGATCCAGAAGGCGATGCAGGCCGCGCGCAAGAATCTGTCGGCGGTGTCGCTCAAGAACCAGACGCTGCACTACGCAGTGCACGGCCGTCACGGCACGACTCGCGTGTACATGCAGCCCGCTGCAGACGGCACGGGCCTGATCGCCGGCGGTGGTATGCGCGCTGTGTTCGAGTGCGCCGGTGTGCGCAACGTGCTGGCGAAGAGCTACGGCTCGCGCAATCCGATCAACGTCGTGCGCGCGACGATGAATGCGCTCACCAGCACGCAGTCGCCCGACGAGATCGCCGCGAAGCGCGGCAAGCGCGTCGAAGAGATCCTGGGCTGATCCGGAAGCATCGAGCCATGGCCAACAAACAGATCAAGGTGACGCTCGTGAAGAGCGTTTTCGGTCAGCTGAAGTCGCATCGCGCGACGGTGCGCGGGCTCGGCCTGCGCCGCATCCGCGACACCGCGACGGTCGCTGACACGCCGGAAGTGCGCGGCATGATTCGCGCCTCCGGGCACCTGTTGAAGGTTGAGGAAGCGTAACCATGCGTCTGAACGACATTTCGCCCGCCGCGGGCAGCAAGAAAATCCGGCTGCGCGTCGGACGCGGCGCCTCCGCCGGCCAGGGCAAGACCTGCGGCCGCGGCGTCAAGGGCCAGCGCGCGCGTAAAGGCGGCTATCACAAGGTCGGCTTCGAAGGCGGCCAGATGCCGCTGCAGCGCCGCCTGCCGAAGGTCGGTTTCCGCTCGAAAATTGCACCGCTGGTTGCTGAAGTGCGCCTGTCGGAGCTTGCAAAAATCAAGGGCGACCTCATCGATCTCGCATCCCTGAAGGCCGCGAACCTGGTTCCGGAGCAGTCGCTGCGCGCGCGCATCGTCCTGTCCGGCACCGTGGCCCGCGCCGTGACTGTGAAGGGAGTCCACGTCACCAAGGGCGCGCGCTCCGCCATCGAAGGCGCCGGCGGGAAGATCGAGTAAGGTCCAGTGGCCACCAGCAGCAAAACCGCCAGCACTGCATCGCTCTCCGCATTCGGAGAGATGACCCGCTTTGCGGAGCTGCGTCAGCGCCTGTTTTTCCTGCTGGGCGCGCTGGTCGTCTATCGCATCGGCACGTTCATCCCTGCGCCGGGCATCGACCCGGTCGCGCTCGCGCGCTTCTTCCAGGAGCAGCAGGGCACGATCCTGGACATCTTCAACATGTTCTCGGGCGGCGCGCTGGAGCGTCTGTCGATCTTCGCGCTCGGCGTCATGCCGTACATCTCGGCGTCGATCATCATTCAGATGATGGCGGTGGTCATGCCGCAGCTCGCCGCGATCAAGAAAGAAGGCGAGTCGGGCCGGCGTAAGCTGACCCAGTACACGCGCTACGGCACCGTGTTGCTGGCGGCCGTGCAGGGCGCCTCGGCGGCGTACGCGTTCCAGAACCAGGGCGTCGTGATCAACCCGGGCCCACAGTTCATTTTCTCCGCGACCATCACCCTGATCGCCGGCACCATGTTCCTGATGTGGCTCGGCGAGCAGATTACCGAGCGCGGCCTCGGCAACGGTATCTCCATGATCATCCTGGCCGGCATCGTCGCCGGTCTGCCGTCGGCCGTCGGCGGTACGCTGGAAATCGTTCGCACCGGTGAAATGAACCCGGCCTTCGCGCTGATCCTGTTCGCCGCGATCATCGGCGTGACGGCCTTCGTCGTGTTCGTCGAGCGCGGCCAGCGTCGCATCCAGGTCAACTACGCGAAGCGCCAGCAGGGCCGCCGCATGTACGCGGGCCAGAGCACGCACCTGCCGTTCAAGCTGAACATGTCGGGTGTGATCCCGCCGATCTTCGCCTCCAGCCTGCTGCTGTTCCCGGCGACGATTGCCAGCTGGTCGGGCACTTCGGGCGGATTCAGCTGGCTGCAGAACGTCTCGGCGGCCATGACCCCCGGTCAGCCGGCGCACATGATCCTGTACGGCGGCCTGATCATCTTCTTCTGCTTCTTCTATACCGCGCTGGTGTTCAACTCGCGCGAGACGGCCGAGAACCTGAAGAAGTCCGGCGCCTTCATCCCGGGCATCCGTCCAGGCCAGCAGACGGGCGAGTACATCGACAAGGTGCTGACCCGCCTGACCGTCTGGGGCGCCCTGTACGTCACTACAGTGTGTCTGCTGCCGGAAGTGCTGATGTCGCGCTTCAGCGTGCCCTTCTATTTCGGCGGCACCTCGCTCCTGATCATGGTCGTCGTGATCATGGACTTCCAGGCGCAGGTCGCGGCGCACCTGATGTCGCACCAGTACGAAGGCCTGATGAAGAAGGCCAACCTGCGCGGCTATGGCCGTCCAGGGCAGTCGTAAGGAGTTGTTTTGTCATGAAAGTTCGTGCCTCAGTCAAAAAGATCTGCAAGAACTGCAAGATCGTCCGCCGCAAGCGGGTCATCTATGTCATCTGCACTTCGGACGCCCGCCACAAGCAGCGGCAAGGGTTGATGCGCTTTAAAGCATTGAGTTTCTAAGGTTTTTAGTTTAAATTTCCGCGCTTTTCTTCACGCGCACGAGAGCTCACCAAAATGGCTCGTATAGCCGGCATCAACATTCCGATGAACAAGCACGTCTGGGTCGGGCTGACCTCGATCTTTGGCGTGGGTCGCACACAGGCACTCAAGGCTTGCTCGGGCGCCAACGTGAAGCCGAACACCATCGTGAAGGACCTCACCGAGTCTGAAGTCGCAGCGCTGCGCTCGCAGATCGGCAAGCTCACGGTCGAAGGCGATCTGCGCCGCGAAGTGTCGATGAACATCAAGCGCCTGATGGACCTCGGTTGCTACCGCGGCATCCGTCACCGTCGCGGCTTGCCGCTGCGTGGTCAGCGCACGCGCACGAACGCACGCACACGCAAAGGCCCGCGCAAGGCGGCGATCAAGATGAACTCGCCGGCCGGTAAGGCATAAAGGTTTTGCAGAGGAACTATGGCTGATCAGAAGCAACAGCAGGGCCAGGCGGGCGGTGGCACCCAGAAGCCCGGCCGCAAGAAGGTCAAGAAGCACGTCACGGACGCAATCGCGCACGTGCACGCGTCCTTCAACAACACGATCGTCACGATCACCGATCGCCAGGGCAACACGCTCTCGTGGGCGACTTCGGGCGGCTGCGGTTTCCGCGGCTCGCGCAAGAGCACGCCGTTCGCCGCGCAGGTCGCCGCCGAGAAGGCTGGCGTTGCCGCGCAGGAACACGGCGTGAAGATGGTCGAAGTTCGCGTCAAAGGTCCCGGCCCCGGCCGCGAGTCCGCGGTGCGCGCGCTCAACGCCTGCGGTTTGAAGATCACCAACATTTCCGACGTCACGCCGATCCCGCACAACGGCTGCCGCCCGCCCAAGAAGCGGCGGGTGTAGAGGAAGATTCATGGCTCGTTATCTCGGTCCGAAATGCAAGCTGTCGCGTCGTGAGGGAACGGATCTGTTCCTGAAGAGCGGCGTGAAACCGCTCGAGTCGAAGTGCAAGCTCGAAGTGCCGCCCGGCGGCGTCAAGGGCGAGCGTCGCGGTCGTCTTTCCGATTACGGCGTGCAGCTGCGCGAGAAGCAGAAGCTGCGCCGCATGTACGGGGTACTTGAAAGACAGTTCCGCAATTACTACATAAAGGCTTCGGGCCGGCCCGGTGCTACAGGCGCAACGCTCCTGCAGCTCCTCGAGGGACGGCTCGACAACGTGGTCTATCGCATGGGCTTCGCAGCGACGCGCAACGAGGCGCGCCAGCTGGTGAGCCACGCGGCGATCACGGTGAACGGCGAAAAGGTCACTATCGCCTCGTACCAGTGCAAGGCCGGCGATGTGGTCGCCGTGCGTGAGAAGTCGCAGAAGCAGCTGCGCATCCAGACAGCCCTGCAGATCAAGTCCCAGGTCGGGTTCCCGGCGTGGGTCGAGGTCGACGAGAAGAAATTTACCGGCACGTTCAAGCAGCTGCCCGACCGCGAAGAGATTCTGCCCGACATCAACGAGAATCTCGTCGTCGAGTTGTATTCGAAGTAGTCGTTTCTTTAGTTCACTGCAGGCGTTATCGCTGTAACGAGGCGAGCGCTCGCAGTCCTAACCGCTACCAAGCAGGTGAGTCCTCCATGCAGGCATCCGTTGGCGAATTCCTGAAGCCGCGTGTCGTCAAAGTTACCCCGACCACTGCCAAGCACGCAAAGGTCGTGATCGAGCCGTTCGAGCGTGGCTTCGGCCACACTCTCGGCAACGCGCTCCGGCGCGTGCTGCTGTCGTCCATGCCCGGTTGTGCAATCACCGAGGCTGAGATCGACGGCGTGTTGCACGAGTACACGAGCATCGAAGGCGTGCAGGAAGACGTCGTCGACATTCTGCTGAACCTGAAGCAGGTCGCGATCCGTCTGAACGCGCGCGAAGAGACGCAGCTGCGTCTTCACAAGAAAGGCCCGGGCCCGGTCACGGCCGGCGACATTCAGCTCGACCACGACGTCGAAGTGCTGAACGGCGACCTCGTGATCGCGAACCTGACGAAGGCCGGCGAGCTCAACATGACGCTGAAGGTCGAGCGCGGCCGCGGCTATCGCCCGGCAGTGCAGCGCGCGAACTTCGAAGAGTCGAGCGGCCCGATCGGTCGCTTGCAGCTCGATGCGTCGTTCAGCCCGATCCGCCGCGTCACGTACACGGTCGAAAGCGCGCGCGTCGAGCAGCGCACGAACCTGGACAAGCTGATCCTCGACATCGAGACCAACGGCACGATCGACGCCGAAGAGGCGATCCGCCGCGCCGGCGCGATCCTGAAGGATCAGCTCTCGGTGTTCGTCGACCTGCAGGGCCAGGACGAGGGCGCCTCGAAGGCTGCCGAGCAGCAGTTCGATCCGATCCTGCTGCGTCCGGTGGACGAGCTCGAGCTCACGGTGCGCAGCGCGAACTGCCTCAAGGCCGAGAACATCCACTACATCGGCGACCTGGTGCAGCGGACCGAAGTCGAGCTGCTGCGCACGCCGAACCTCGGCAAGAAGTCGCTCACCGAGATCAAGGAAGTGCTCGAGAGCCACGGCTTGTCGCTGGGCATGCGCTTGGACAACTGGCCGCCGGTCAGCTTGAAGCGCGATGACGATCGCGACGTGATCTGAGATTCGGATTGTCGAGCTGATCTGAGATGTTTGCACTGAGACTGATTTGTATTTGTGGGTCAGGCTTTAGCCTGACTCCCCTTCGAGTAAACAACAATGCGTCACCAACTCTCCGGCCGCCAACTCAGCCGCAACGCCCCGCACCGCTGGGCCATGCTCCGTAACATGGCGGCCTCGCTGCTTCGTCACGAGACGATCAAGACGACCGTGCCGAAGGCGAAGGAGCTGCGTCGCGTCGTCGAGCCGCTCATCACGCTGGGCAAGGACGACAGCGATGCGAATCGCCGCCGCGCATTCGCGCAGCTGCGTGATGCGGAAGTGGTGATCAAGTTGTTCGAGAGCCTCGGCCCGCGCTTCAAGACGCGTCCGGGTGGTTACACGCAGATCCTGCGCATGGATCCGCGCCCGGGTGATATGGCGCCGATGGCGCTGATGCGGTTGATGGATCAGCCTGAGCAGGTCGCCGCGGAAGAGAAGCCGCCGACGCAGAAGGGCGAGACTGAGACCACTTCGAAGAAGGCTGCGCCGAAGAAAGCGGCTGCGCCTAAGAAGGCTTCGCCGAAGAAGAAGGCTGCGGCGAAGAGCGCTGACGAGAAGGCCGCGAAGAAGGCGAAGGCTGCAGAGAAGGCCGAGTCGAAGGCGAAGAAGGTCGAGGCCCGCGCTCAGGCTGCGGCGAAGAGCCATAAGAAGGCTGCGCCGAAGAAGAAGGCGGGCGTGAAGAAGAAGGCGAAGTAGGTTCGAGCGCTGTAGGTCGGGCTTTAGCCCGACTGAGAAGATGAAGGAAGGCCGGGCGAAAGCCCGGCCTTTTGCTTGGGCGCATGAAACGGTTCGCTACGGCTGTGCCTCTGTCGCCGTACCCAGTGCGCTGATCATTCCTGGCAGGACGCGATCGATGAGCTGATCGAGCTCCTGCTCCGCTTCCCTCGTCGATACGCTATCTTGCCGATGAAGTGCGCCACGTACGGCGAAGGGCGTCCAAGCAAATCGAAAGGGCCACCACCGACGCGCTCGTGCAACGAGCCTGATGTCTGCTGCGAGGTCTCCGATGACCTCGCTGATGAGGGCGGTCGTGGTCTCATCCTCCATGACTCTAAGGAACTTGGGGGCATTGGCATCCTTCACTACCTCCGGATGCTGCGCCACCTTCTCATAGTACAGGGCGGTTGCGCGTTCCAGCTTCACGATGCCATCGCTTCCGGCCAGTCGATAGGCAAGCAAGGGGGCGTATGGCACCAGGGAACGAAGCGCGTTCTGGTAGCGGTCAGTTAACTTGACTCGGTCGGGCCCCACCAGCTCTTTGTGCAGGCTGCTGATGATGGCCCTGAAGTCGGGTGCGCCCAACATTGCGGCTGCGTCTGCTCCGAATTTTCTGCGTGCGACGCTCAACAGAGCGTCTATGACGAGTCGGGGATTCGCGGCACGAATGTCTCGGCGAAGCTCCAAAAGATCGAACAGAAGGACGTTTAGAGCGCGGCGTCTCTCACGAGCGCCCGCGAGCACGACTTGGATCTCGGACAGCGCGGCTCCGACGAGCAGACCCGCCATTGCCGTGAGCAGTGAAATCCACTGCTGCCATTGAAGCCCATCGCCCATTCGTAACCCCAGGGCCCAGCGAGTTGTCCGCGACGTGTATGCCGATGAGATAGACCGGATGAGTGAGCTTGTGCAGCTCCAGCTTGCGACGAGGTACGACGCAAAGAGACCTGAATCGTAGGTAACGCGATCGAGCGATCTCTCACTCGTCGCGTGAATCACCGCGATTCGTCGATACTGTTGATATTCACAGCCGACGCGTTTTCGCGTACGATCGAGCACGTGCTTCAGCCAAGCACATCGCGCCCGCTGGAACCTTCCGATCAACTTCCACCGGGTAATCACTAAGGAGCGGATTTGCTAGAAGCGGCACCCGACGGTGGTTGCACACCGCCGAGTGCCTACCACGACCACACCTGAATGAGAGGTATGACCATGGATAAGGTAACCGACCCATCGAACGCCGATTCCGGCCGACACGATACCGCATCGGACGCTCCTTCAGCACCGCGAACTCCACTCCAACAACGCATCGAAGCGCAACGCGTGCAGCTGCTGCAGGCACACGGCGTGCTCAGGTGTCTGTACGAGGTGCTGCTGCATGCGGAGTGCGACGACGCAGTGTTCTACGCGGAGGCGGCGTGTGTTGCGGCGAATCTCGTGAACAATTCGGTTGAGGAGTTGGATAGCGTGCATGTGGGGTGCGAAGAGTCAGGCTAAAGCCTGACCCACAAGGAAGCCCAGTACACCAACCGACCAAACAGGCCGTCCCTGCGTGAGTGGGGATGGTCTGCACTCATATATATAGGAGACTCACCATGGACGGCTCGCTCCCTTCCTTCGAAGAACGCATGACCTACATTCGCTCGACGCACGAGCTCGAAGATCAAATCATCGAGCTGGCCGGGCACCTGAACGCCGCGAACTATCGATTCCTGTCTCTCCTCGCCGAGTTCGATCGTCGCAAGGGCTGGAACTGTCGTGCCACGCGGGACTGCGCGCACTGGCTCAACTGGAAGTGCGGCATCGACCTGGGTGCGGCGCGCGAGAAGGTGCGCACTGCACGCGCCCTCGAGAAGCTGCCGCTGGTCTCAGCTGCGATGGAGCGCGGTGAGATCAGCTACTCGAACGTGCGCGCGATCACGCGCGTGGCGACGCCCGAGAACGAGCACTACTTCCTGCAGATCGCCCGTCACGGCACTGCGCATCACGTCGAGACGCTGGTCCGCGCCTATCGACGCGCGGAGGAGCAAGAGCTCTCGCGCGAGCGTCAACAGCAGATGAATCGCGGAGTCCGCTACTGCTGGGACGACGACGACGGCTCGCTTGTTCTGAAAGTGCGGCTGCCCGCGGCTGTCGGCGCGCTGGTGCTGAAGGCGTTGGAGGCCGCGGTACCGGAGACTCCGCCGGACGAAGTCGAGCGCCCGACCTGGTCGCACAAGCGCGCCGACGCGATGGCGGTGATCTTCGAGAGCTTCATGGCGCACGGCGCCGAAGCGATGAGCGGCGGCGAGCGGCATCAAGTCGTCGTGCACGTTTCAGCTGAAACGTTGAGCGCGGGAGGAGGGGAGCGATGCGAGATCGAAGACGGCCCTGCCATCGCAGCTGAAACGGCCCGCCGCCTGACTTGCGACGCCAGCGTGATCGCGATCGTCGAGAACGAGAAGGGCGAGCCGCTGAGTGTGGGACGCAAGACTCGCAGCATCCCGCCGGCGATTCAGCGCGCGCTGAATTCACGCGACAAGGGCTGTCGCTTCCCAGGCTGCACGCACAAGAAGTACACGGATGCGCATCACATCAAGCATTGGGCCAGAGGAGGGGAGACGAAGATGTCGAACCTCGTGACGCTGTGTCGCTTTCATCATCGCAAGGTGCATGAAGGGCAAGTCATCGTGCAGGTGCTCGACGATGGCGCGATTCGGTTCGTGCAGCCGAACGGGGAGAGCTTTGACAGCCACACGCATATAACTGGTGACTGGCGGCAGCTACCGGCGGTGCATGAGCGGGCAGGCATTCAAATCGATGCGAGAACAGCTGCGCCGTACTTGCACAGCGGATCGATGGACTATGGGATTGCGATCGACTACCTGATGAGTCTGCGCCCGGGACGTTTCAGCTGAAACGTGAGCAGTCTGGCTCTTGCACGCACTTCATGCGCCATGTTATCCGTGATGTTCATGGACCATTTCCAACTGCTGTTCTTCGCGATCATCCTTCAACTAGGACCGCGGCGCCAGGTGCATCATGACTCCGGTAGAAATCATCGTCACAGTGATCACCGCAGCAGGCGGTAGCGCGATAGTCGTTGCGGGCCTCGCAGCATGGCTCGGCAAGGTCTGGGCAGATCGCATCGCGCAGAACCAACGACTTCACGCCGACATTGACGTCGATCTCCGGAAGCGACGAATTCGTGTGTACCGGGAGCTCTGGAGCGCGACAGCCGCGCTGCCGAAATGGCCGAAGGCGAGTGGCCTCACTTATGAGCAGCTCCAGACGTTCAGCGAAACTCTGCGCGATTGGTACTTCATGAAGGGCGGCATGTACTTCTCGCGAAGCACCCATGACAAAGCCTATAGCCCGCTGCAAGACGCCCTGGCAGAGGTCCTCAGCGCAAACAGCTCCGGCGTAGTTTCGGACGCAGACTACGAGAGGATCAGAAAGTGTTGCAGCACTCTGCGCAGCGCTCTTGCGGACGATATCGAGTCGCGGAGAGAAGGACCGGAGTGAACGGAAAACCTGCCTTTAAACGTCGGCGACAACCATGACACTCCGCCCCGCCCTGATCGCCACCTTCGCGCTCCTCTCCGCGTGCGCGCACCCGCCCGCGATCGAGGCGCCGGAAGGCGTGCAGCTGACGCCGTTGAAAACGATTTCGACTTTCAAAGCGCGTGTCCTGCTGACCCTTTCCGGCGTTGACGGGATCTCCGTCGAGCACCCGGTCGACTGCTATCGGATGCTCTACACGTCTGGCTCCGGCAGCGACGCCGTTCAACTGAGCGGGCTGCTCGCTCTACCTCGCGGCGTCGCGCCGCGGCGCTTGGTGAGCTTCCAGCACGGGACGAGCACGACGCGCACGGCGGTTCCCTCGCAACTGGATGGGACCGGCATTGCGACCGCCATCGTGTTCGCCGGCAACGGCTACGCACTCATCGCGCCGGACTATCCGGGCATGGGCGAGTCGCCGGGACGACATCCTTACTACATCGCTGATTCAATCGGCCCCGCCGTGGCGGACATGATCGCGGCGAGTCAACGAGTGAAAGGTGTGCCCAGCACGCCGGCATTCCTTGCCGGTTTTTCCGAGGGTGGCTGGGCGAGCCTCGCGGCGCTGCGCGTTCTGGAGAGTAGAGGGCCAACAAGTCCTCGGCTCAGCGCAGGTTGCCGGCGCTTACGACATTCGGCGAGTGTCGCTGCCAGCAGCGCTGAAAGGTGGAGCGCCTTCCCATTCGCTCTATCTTGCGTACGCAGCGTGGGGGCAGGCCGCTTATTACGGCCACTCGCTGGATAGCGTGCTCACGCCCGAGTACGCGGCGACCGTTGAGCGTCTGTTCGCTGGCGCTGGGCCGAAGGAAATCCTCAGCACGCTGCCGCAGGATCCGCGCAGTATGTTTAACGCGTCCTTCCTCGACGCCTTCGATCGCGATGCGCCTCACTGGTATCTCGATTCGTTCGCCGCGAACAGCCTCGTCGACGTCACGCCCCGCGCGCCTGTTCGGCTCTACTACGGATCGAAGGATCTGGACGTCGTACCGGAGGAAGCGTTGGCTGCTTCGCGCTCGATGCGCGCACGGAATGTCGACGTTGAGGCGATCGACGTCGGCGCCGTGGGGCACGACGCCTCGATGCTGGCCGCGGCGCCGTTGATACTGGCGTGGCTGCGCGAGCTGGACGCCGACGCCAAGTAGGTCGGGCTCTGCCAGGACTTTCACTTTTGCGTCGCGGCAGCCCGTTGCGGCGACGTGGAGCGCTTGGGTTGCTGCTGATCCTTCAGAAAACCCTTGCTCGGCTGGAACTCGATCGAGTTCACGCGCCGCGCGAGTTCTTCGGCGAGCAACGAATCCTGCTCGACGCGCAGACGAGAGAAGGGTGGTTTGCGAAACAGCTTGAAGATCATAGGCAGACTGGCGTCGACGACCGCGTGCGGGCGGTTCAGAGGTCCCCAAGTTCTCGCGCCAATGATCCCAAGACAATCAGCATAAGAGCGCGAACGATCTGAGGCGGACCCTGATTCTCAAGCACAGTGATGTGACGTGTGCAACGGCAATTTCCTCGCGCCTCGGCATAATCCGGCTCCGCAATTGAGTGCATGGAGAACCACCATGAACCGAGCGCGTCGTTGCGCGATCTTTGTTTGCGGAATTCTGCTCGCCTTTGCCGGGTACGCTTGGGCTGCGCCTCAAACGGTGAGCGCTGAGCCGGGCACCGGGCTGGCATTCGGCGCCTTCGACATTACCCAGTCGGACCTGGCCGTGACGCACGCGGTCCTCATGCGCGTGAAGCCCGCACGGATGTACATGGGCTCGTCCGGCGAGAAAGGCACCATCACCTATACCAATGGCGAGTTCTTCTCGCCCAACCTCGCGCCGGGCATGTACAGCGTGATCGGATTCTTCTCGGGCGACAAATTCTTCGCGCTCGAGCGGGGCCTGCGCGAGCACACGTTCACAGTGGAGCCCGGCCGCGTCACGTATGCCGGCAGCTACAAGCTCGAGGTCAAGAAGGGAGGCCTGTTCCGAAATGACAAAGGCACGTTCTCCCGCATCGACACGCCGCAGGCCGAGAGGCAGCTCCTCGAGTGGCTCGCGAAGGAACTGGGGACGAGCAGCTGGGCTTCGACGGTGAACGGGCGTCTGGCCGAAGAAAAGAACTGAAGTAGTGCTCACCTGCTGACACTCGCCTCCATCCGCTCCTGCAGTCGCTTGCGAAAGCGCCGGCTCAGGCGCAACCGCACGTCGGACTTCAACACGACCTCATACTCACCGCCACTCTGCAACTCCAGCCCCTGGATGCGTTCGAGGTTCACGATGATCGAACGGTGAATGCGAATGAACATTCCCTCGCCCAAGTCCTGTTCGAGCTCCGCCAGCGTCCGGCGAATGATGTGTGTGTCACCTCCCACGTGAAGACACGCGTAGTAGCTCGCGGCTTCGATCCAATCGATATCCGCGACGTTCACGAACAGCAGGCGGCCCGGGGATCTGACGACGAGCCGCTTTGCCGGCCGCGAACCCTGCGATCCGGAGTGGGCGAGCCGGTCCTTGGCGCGAATGAGAGCCCGGTGAAAACGCGCGTCGTCGAACGGCTTCAGCAGATAATCCAGCGCGCCGGCTTCGAACGCACGCAGCGCGTACGCGTCGTAGGCAGTCACGAAAATGACGACGCGTGGCAAGTCGGTGCCCAACAGCTCGAGCACGTCGAAGCCCCCGCACTCCGGCATCTGCACGTCGAGGAATACCAGATCGGGTTGCGACTGCCGGATGAACTCGACTGCCTCCGCCCCGGACCCGCATTCCGCGATCGATCCGATATCCGGGTCGCCCTGTAGCAGGACGGTCACATTACGTCGAGCCAGCGGTTCGTCATCGACCACGAGGACTCGAATACTCACGCTTCCCTCAGCGGTAACGTGACGACCACTTCCACGCCGTCCGCTCCAGCGCGCTTCATCTGCAACTCGGCGGCGTCGCCGTGAAGAATCTGAAGACGCGTGCGCAGGTTGGCGAGTCCGACGCCCGAGCCTTGCGCTTGCCACTCCTCGGGAAAGTTTGGGCCGTCGTTGTAGACGCTGAGGTGGAGGCTGCGTTCCTTGCGCGCGCCACTCACACGGATGGTTCCTCCGGTCACTCGCTTGGCTACGCCATGCTTGATGGCGTTTTCAACCAGAGGCTGCAGCAGCAGACTGGGAACCTGCGCGTCCAACAGTCCAGCCTCGATGTCCACGCTGACGCGAAGACGTTCCCCGAACCGAACCTTCTGGATGTCCACATAGCGCTGCAGATATTCGACTTCCTCGGCAAGCGTCACCTGCGCGCGGTGCGAGTCCTCCGAGGCGCGTCGCAGGAACTCGCTGAGTCCGACGATCATGCTCACCGCTGCGTCGCTGCGATGATCGCGCACCAGACCAGCGATGGAGTTGAGCGTGTTGAACATGAAGTGCGGTTCCATCTGCCCGCGCAGTGCGGCGAGTTGCGCCTTGGAGAGATTCTCCCGCGAGTCCACCAGGTACGTGATGGTCAGGATCAGCACGTACGCAATCAGGAAGATCAAGGACTGATAAAGAAGCGTGATGCTCCAGGTGTTCCAGAAGGTCGGAGCCTGGCGATTGCCCCAGGGATTGAAGATCACCTGGAGCACCGCGGACCATGCTTCAGCGAGCACACTGATGATGGCGAAGGCGGCGAGGTGCACGGCGATCGTGCGTACGCTCATGCCGCGGTGGATTCGATAGCCGCGCGCCAGACTGATGATCCATGGAGTCGCCAATGCCCACGGCAGCCAGGTGGCCAGCGAAATTGCGAACAGCGGCAGCCAGGCATGATCCCTGCCTTCGCCGAAGCGCATGATGCCTATGGCCTGGCTGGCTTCGATCAGCCCGAACGCACACCACAGCGGGGCGATCCAGCGCCAACTGCTCGTCGGCGCGCCACTCTGAGTTGTGTCCATGGCCATCACTTTACGCGAACACTTCTGATACCGGATCCTCGATGCAGCGAATCGCCAGTCTGCTGCAGCGAGCGGTCTCGATTTCGGCGGTGTCGGCGAAGCACCGGGCAATTGCAACGACGGTGCTGTTCGTTGTAAACGGTCCGGTCAGTTGCTTTTGGAGGAGCCGCCAGCATGGACCGATTTACAGGAGGTTGCCTGTGCGGCAACGTCCGAATTGTGGCGACCGGACGCCCATACCGGGTCGGCGTTTGTCACTGTCTCGACTGCCGCAAGCACCATGGAGCTCTTTTTCACGCTTCCGCGATATTCCCTCAGGATGCGGTGACGATCGATGGCGAAACACGCGACTACGCCGGCCGGTTTTTCTGTCCCCGCTGCGGCTCGTCCGTTTTCGGACGCAGCGCAGACGAAATCGAAGTGAACGTAGGATCCCTGGACGCCCCTGACCAACTGAGGCCAACCTACGAACTCTGGACCGTCCGTCGCGAGTCTTGGTTGCCGCCGTTTCCGCTCACGAGACGCTACGATCGCGATCGCGCCGCCACGAGTCGTTTTGAGGAGTGAGTCAATGGTTGCGCCGGCGCTGAAGTCGCGGTCGAACCCTCGTCCGTCGATACGCCCATGCTTTGCGCGCCGATGGCCAACGCCCGGTTCAGCTGGCGAGGGTGGGGGCCTTTCCGCGTCGTTCGCAAGGCAATCTGACAGCGCGCTGAAGCGCACTCGCAAGCGTGCCTCTCCCGTCCCCAGCTCGGGAGAGGCACGGCAACGCACTTTCCTCTGCCCTCAGGGCGCCGGCGTCGCACTCAGCGCTGCGTCGGCACGCACGACACCTGAGCCAACAGCGTCGCAAGGTGTACCAGCGCAATCCGTGTCCCACGTAATCGTCGCTGCGTGATCGAAGTCGAAGATGTCACGCGAGCCGGATGCGGCCAGCGGCAGCGTCGTCGACTTCAGGATGCTTTCCACCTGAGCCTGCGTCAGGTTCGGATTCTTCTGCATCATCAGCGCGGCAAGTGCGGAGATGTGCGGCGTCGCCATCGACGTGCCGCCCACGTAGAAGAAGTTGCCGGCGTTGCCGCCGACCTGATCGCCGATACCCTTCGACCACCACGGCAAGTGATTGAAGCCCGGGCTGCCCGGGAACGGACCGCGGACCCACGAGCCCGGTGCAAGCACGTCGAGTTCTTGTCCCGGCAACTCGCGACTGCTGAAGTCCGTCACATAGATGTCCGATGCCTGGGTAGGATCGGCAACCTCACCGCTGCCGGGCAACAGCGGCGGCACGTGATCGCTGTCCTTCAGCCACCACATGCGATAGCGCGGCAGCCCATCGGTGGGCTTCAGCCATTCCTTGGTCCAGCCGATCGCGCCAGCCGAAATCACCGGCGCATAAGCACCGGGATATCCCATGCCGGTTTCGCCCTCGTTGCCGGCTGCGGCGACGACGATCACGCCGTTCGCGATCGCGTAGTCGATCGCGTCTTGTTCCACCTGCTCGAGCTCCGATCCGCCCAGGCTCATGTTGATCACCATCGGGCTGTAGCCGGCGCGCTTCAGATCGGTCGCATAGCGAATGCCTGCAGCCACCATCGCAGAGGTGCCGAAGACGACCTTCGCCGCGGCCTGCGGGCCCGGGTCGGTGCACTTCGGCAGAGAGGGAACCTGATAGTCGGAGAGCACTTTCACCGGAATGACGGTCACGTCCGGCGCGATGCCCCGAACCTGAATCGGTGGCAACGGGAAGCCGCCGGCCGTGTCGGAATTGGAACGGTAGCTATAGCCGAGAATCGTGCTCGCAACGTGCGTGCCGTGAGTCGAGCCCGTCGAGCCCACCCAGGTGTTTTGCTGCAGATTGCCTACCTCGACCTCGATGCCGCACGGGTTGTTCTTCGAGGCGCGAAACGATACCGGCTGATCGAAGCCCGTGCCCAAATGCGTAGCGACCCGCGCTTCCGGAAAGTAGTCGCGCCAGTTCGGCACCATGCCCGTGTCGAGCACCGCGACGTAGACACCATGGCCGGTCTGCGACACTGCATCGACGTTGATCAGGTCGGAATCCCAGGTGTGATAGCCGCCTTCTGTCGTCGTCAGCCCCCTGAAGGGATTGCCGGCCAACGCTGTCGAGCACACTGCGACCGTGAGCCCCGCGCTGACGGCTAAAGTTGTACGCTTGCTGAACATTTAGGATCCCCTTATATGCGTGAGGGGGAAACTTATAGTCGCGGCGCAGAGCCTTTGACATACCACTTAGGTGGAACGTAGCGGACGGTGATGCAAACCGGTCACCCCGAACTCCGCGACGGAATATTCACCGCCCGCGCAACCGCGGGTCGCGCAACGAACGCTGCGAGTGCGCGCTGCACGTTCGGCAATTCCTGGATGCCGACCAACTCGCCCGCGCCGTAGTAGTGAATGAGGTTGCGAATCATCGGAAAGGTCCCGATGTCCGCGACCGTGAAATCTTCTCCCATGATCCACGTGCGGTTCGCGAGCCGCGCCTCCAGCACATCAAGCAGGCGGCGCGACTCCGCCACATAGCGATCGCGCGGTCGCTTGTCCTCGTACGTCTTGCCCTCGAACTTATGGAAGAACCCCACCTGGCCGAAGATGGGGCTGATGTTGGCCGTCTGGAACATCAGCCACTGCAGCGTCTCGTAACGCGCTGTGCCGTCCGGCGCGAGGAATTTGCCGCTCTTGTCGGCGAGGTAGATGAGGATCGCGGCCGATTCGAACAGCGCCAGCGGCGCACCGTTCGGGCCGAGTGGATCGATGATCGCCGGGATCTTCGCGTACGGATTCAGTGAGCGAAACTCCGGCGAGAACTGATCCTTCTGGTCGAAGCGCACCAGGTGCGGCTCGTAGGGCAGGCCAGTCTCCTCGAGCATCACCGACGCTTTCACGCCGTTCGGCGAGTTGATCGCATACAGCTGAATGCGATCCGGATGGCGCGGGGGCCACTTGCGGGTGATCGGAAAATCTGCCGGGAATTTCACGTCGCTATTGTATGACATGATCAATGCGCCAACACTGGAGACCTGCATGAAGACCACCCGCATCATCGCCGTATCACTGCTCGCCATCGTGAGCGGACTCGGGCTGCAGCTCGCGTCCGCGCAACAGCCCGGAGTGAAGCGCACCGAGCTGCAACGGCACGACCTCAGCGCTCCGGGACGCGAAATGATCCAGGTGCGCGTCGCTGTCGATCCGGGAGTGGCCTTGCCGATGCACTCGCATCACGGCGAAGAGATCGTCTACGTGCTCGAAGGCGTCTGGGAGTTTCAGCTCGAAGGGCAGGGCGTGCAGATGCTCAAGGCAAGCGACGTCGCGTTCGTTCCCACAGGCGTAAAGCATTGGGCGAAGAACGTCGGCAGCGGCACAGGATCTGTGCTCGCGACGTATGTGGTCGAGAAGGGCAAGCCGCTCGTGATCTCGGCGAAGTAGGGGATCGGCGCGCAATGGAAACCGAGAAGCCCCAGCCGATCATCATCCCGCACACCGAGCTTTCCGCTGAAGCCCTGCGCGGTGTGGTGGAGTCGTTCGTGCTCCGCGAAGGGACGGACTATGGAGAGCGCGAGATCTCTCTGGATCAGAAGGTCGCTCAGGTCTTGCGTCAACTCGAGCGTGGCGAGGCGCGGATCATCTTCGATGCCGAGCTCGAGAGCATCGACATCGTCGTATCAAGGCCCATTTCGTGAAGCAGGCCAGTTTCTGGGATAGAAGGTCAGCAGCCGGCTGCGCTCGTCCTCCGACAACGGAAACATCCTCGCCGCCGACGACTCGAAAGCGTCGGGCCGGCAAGGCGCGGGGCGCCCGCACATCAGTAACTGCGGATCGCGATTGTGACCGAGTCCCAAGGCGTGACCGAGCTCGTGCGCCACGACGTTACGCAGGACATTCGGCAGCGACAGCGGCGGTATGGCGCCGTTCTTGATGGCAATCACGACACGGTCTCCTGCATACGCCGTGTAGGAGATGAACGTCGCGTTCGACAGGACGATGAGTACGTCACCCGAGAAGCGCTCCAGGCTTGCCGGCATCGTGGGCGACGGGTTGTAACGAGCCTGTCGGCCGAGCGCTCGAATGTCGCCGTCGGGAATCGAGTCGGTCACCCACGTGACGTCGCCCAGTCGAAAAGGCGTTCCCAGCTCGGCGAAGGTGCGATTCCAGAACGTCACCGCTTCCTGCACCGCCTCGCGTCGCGGATCTCCTGCCTCGGCGATGACGGTTAGCGTCGGAGGCTTCTGCCACTGGCTGGGGTTTGCCCACGCTATCGTGGCGGCCACCACGACTGCGCCGAGCAGGCAGCAGGTCAGGCTCACTCTCTTAAGTGCGTTGACCGACATAGAAGACATACCCATAACTTCCAGCGGACTGCTCGAAGATCTCGATCTCCCGCAGCGTGTCGGCCGCTAGCGCACGAACTGCGGCGTTCGGATGATCGAGCATCTGGCGAGCCCGCGGGCCGAGAACATCGTAGTAGCCTTCCGTCCATGCCTGCGCAGGCAGAGTGTGCGTCGTCAGCACCTTGTAGCCGGCTTGCTCCACCGTCGCGATGTTGTCATGGACCGATTGCATGTCGGGATAGCCCGCGCGAAAGAACTCCCTGACGGCCTCGCTGGGCTCGTTGAGCCAGGTCAACTCGCTCGCGACTGCGAAGCCGCCCGGCACGATCGCGCGATGCCACGTCGCGAATGCATTGCCGAAGCCGATGCTGTACGCCGCGCCTTCGGTCCATAGCAGGTCGATGTCAGGGAAGGCAGTCGGGATATCTTTCATATCCATGCAGTGCGTCTGCACGAGGCGGTCGACCTTCGCTGCGCGGGCACGCTGCGACAATTGGTCCAGGAACGATGCGCGCGAATCGACGGCATGAATCGTCGTGCGCAGTTCCGTGGCGAGCGCCAACGTCTGCCGGCCTGTGCCGCACCCGGCATCGACGACGACGTTGAATTTTCGCTGGGGCAGCAGCTTCAAGACTTTGCGCGTATGCGCGTTGTCGCCGGGACCCAGCTTCTCGAGACCGGCGAACAGCAGGTCGAACGGATCGACGGCGCTCACGCGATGCTGCGGATGGCGCGGCATGGGTTGCCGGCGGCGAATGTTGCCTCAGGCACGTCGCGCGTCACGACGCTGCCGGCGCCGATCACTGCTCGCGCGCCAATGTGCACTCCGGGGAGGATGATCGCTCCACCGCCGACCCAGACGTCGGCGCCGATCTCGATAGGCTTCCCGTACTCTTCGCGCCGACGCAGCTCGGCATCGAGTGGATGCAGCGGGGTGTAGATCTGCACGGCCGGTCCGAAAAGGGTGAAGCTGCCGATGCGAACCGTGCACACATCCAGCACGACACAGTTGAAGTTGAAGAAGACGCGTTCGCCCAGCTCGATGTTGGACCCGTAGTCGCAGTAGAAAGGCGGCTGCATCCAGACGGTGTCGCCTCCGCTGCCGAACAAGTCCTGGAGAATCCGGCGTCGCTCTTCGACTTCTTCTTCTCGCGATCGATTGAGCGCCTGGCACAGATCGCGCGCGCGATTTCTGGCAGTGACGAGCTCCGGATCCAGGGCGTTGTACAACTCGCCGGCGAGCATCTTCTCCCGTTCACTGCGCATGCCGCGCAATATGGCAGCTCCGCACTTACGCGTCGATAGCGCGCTGTTTGACGTGCACTCGCCAAGGATAGTTGTCTTCCGGGAGCTCCTTGCACGCCGGATTCCGAAAATGCTGGGTGAGCACCAGGCGCCAGCGGTCCGACGAGTTTCCGGTCGTCATGTGCGGCGTCTTGCTGTGATGAAACGTCACCGTACCGGCTTCGATCGGACAGACGACGACCTCGGCGTCCTGGGGAATCTGGCAGACCAGCAGGTCGCTCGCCATCTCCGGCGGATTGCGATGCTGGAGCAGCCGTTTGTGGCCGCCGCGGACGAAGTGCATGCACCCGTTCTCCGGGCCCACCGAATGAAACGCGGTCCAGCACGTTACGCCGCGGTCGCGCAGCGTCCGGCCCCAATAGCCTTCATCCTGATGCCACGGCGTCGGCGCGCCGATTCCCGGCGGCTTTCCCAGGAATTGCTCGTACCAGAATTCCATCTCCTGCTGCATCAGCAGGCCGCCGAAGCGCGCGGCCCACGCGCGGAACGCAGATGTCTCGAGCCAGGGATAGTGCCGGTCGACTGCGCTTTGCACGATGCGGTAGGCGCGCTTCTCCAGCGGCTCGCCTTTGCGCCAGTCCCAATCCTTCGCTTTGGGGTCCAGCGGACGCTCGATCATCTCGTGCCCCATGCGCACGAGCGCAGCCAATTCCTGCGGATCGATCGCGTTCTCGACGACGAGGAAGCCGTCTTCGTTGAAGCGCTGCAGCTGTTCGGCAGTCGGATCCATCACCCGCCAAGAATAGCGATGCGGCGGCGCCTTAGAAATGCAAGCGGGTCATCTTCACACCAAACAAAATCTAGCGTTCCGGCTACTTCGACTTCACTTTGCTACGCCGATAGAAACGGTTCTTCTGTTCGAGCGCCTGAGTAATGAGCTTGGGATCCAGCTGGTCGTCGGGAATGGCAGTGTGGCTCGCGTCGAACACTTGCATGCCTTGCTTGCGCACGACGGCAATCCTGTCAGCAGAGGCAATGGCGAAGTCCGTGTACTCGCTCAGGACGATTGCATCGCGCCCGCCTTCCTCGAACAACGATCGCCCCACACTGTAAGTGTCGAGAGGTTCGCTGCAGCCGAGGTAGTCCCGAAGCAGCGTCGGCATGACATCGAAGTGCGTGGTTCGATGCCGTTGCACGCCCGGCGGCAGAGTCGGCGCGTACAGAAGCAGGGGCACACCGGTCTGATACTTCGTGAAGTTGCTGCCGTGACCCCAGTAGTTGCGGTGGCTGTCGTTGAACTCCTGCCCATGATCGCCCGTGACCACGATTACCGTGTTCTCGAGCAGGCCCTGCTGTTCCATGGCAGTCAGCACGCGACCGACGAGGCCATCGACGTAGTGAACGGAATTGCGATAGCGATTGTGCAAAGGAGTCGGGTCCGTCTCGTTGTCGAGGCGCAGATAGTTCACTTCCTTGGAAATCGGTTTGAACGGCGCAGGGTAGTCGGCAGGAAAGATCATCTTGTGCGTCGAGTCGTAGAACAGCAGCGCAAAGAAGGGCGTCGGCGTCGCACGCTTTTCCAGGAACGACAGGAAGTCGTGCGTCAGATCCGCATCGCGTGCGGCCGCGTCGCGGCCGTCGGATCGCATGCGCACGCCATTCACCTGCACGAACACAGTGCGGTCGAACTCGGGGCTGAACAACGGCGCGCTGCGAAACGCCTGTACGTCGTAGCCTTGCTTCAACAGCTGGGTCACGAAGACCGGCCCTTGCTGTTCCGCCAGAATGTGGTGCCAGTAAGTGCCGGGTATCGAGTAGAACAACGAGAACAGGCCGATGCGCGTCGCATTGCCGCCGCTCTGATGCTCCATGAATCGGACCGAGCGACGCGCGAAAGCATCGATATTGGGTGTGACTCGCGCATCCAGCGCATCCGCGCGCCATGAGTCGATCACGATGAAGACGATGTTGGGCGGACTGGACGCTGGCTGGCAGTTGAGCGGAGACAGTGGATAGGCGAGGAGGTTTCGACCTTCCGACGATGAGCGACCCTGCAGCGGATGGCTGCGTACATCCACTCCGAAGCTGCGCAGCGCGCGCTTCGCTGTGGCAGCGTACCGAAGCGGCAGCACGTCGGTCTGCTCGAGCAGAGCCCCACGCGCCTGGGCATCGGCCCAGACATGCATGCCGTGAAAGCTCACGATCGCCGCTAGCAGAACTACGGTCACTGTCCGCGCGACCCGCGGATGTCCTTGGCTGCGCCGGACGTAGCGCCACAGGAGGAAGGCGGACAGCGACGAGACCGCGATGATCGTCAATGCAACTGCTGCAGCCTGCGCGTACATCGAAGCCGAGAACTCGAACGTTTCGCCGGCGGCTCCACCCAACAGCAGGTTCATGACACCGGCATTGATGTGGAAGCGATACAGCTGATAGACCTGCGTATCAATCAGCAGCGCTATCCACAGTCCGATCGAGCTCAGCGCTCCAAGGGGGATTACCAGCCAAGCCGGCGCGCGGAGCATGATCGCGGCGAGCGAGGGTGCGAGAAAAATCGCCGCAAGCGTGGTGAAGTGCGCGACGAGCATGGTCGCGCGGAATGCCAGAGAGCCAGGTGCGTCATCGAGGTCGGCGACGCCGTAGTAGCGCCCGGCGACGATGAGCGAAAACAGAATCGTGGCCAGCAGTTGCAGACCCCACCAACGCCGCAGTTCACTTCGCATCGGCCGAATCTTAGCAGGATCCGGGCCGGCAGCTTTTACCCTGCGACGGTCAGTGCGCGCACCTTCATCTTGGGCCGCATGCTGCCGCCGCGTGAGAGGACCGGCAAGCAGCGCGCAGGCTCGTTGAGCACCTGGACGGACAACTTGGGCAGCACCTGCTTGCGCAACTGATGGACGAGGTCGCAGTCGCCCGCCGTCAGATCCATGTCGGCGCTGCGTAACGAAAGCGTGGTCCATGCCGCGGGAAAGCGCGGGATATCGCCCGCACTCGGTAGCTGCTTGCCACGCAGACGCGCGACCAGCAGGTCTTCCGAGTCGTACTCCGTCATCGCGAGCAGGTTTGCCGGCGTCGCTTCTGCCGGCGATTCGAGTGCGATCTGCAGTCGCACGGTGTGCGCGAAGTCGTCGCAGCTGATTCGATCGACTGGTGCAGTCCTGCGCGCTCCAAGATGCGCGAGTATTCCGGTGATTTTCTGCCACAGGCTCCGGCAGGTGTAGAAGTTGTCGTCAGTCTGGTAAGTGAAGTTGACGACTTGCGGCAACCATATGGCTTCGATGTTCGGGTTGTCGTCGCGAGCCAGAGCTGGTGCAGCGCCTAAGCACAGGGAAGCTGTGAGCAGTAAGGCTTTCATCAGTACTCCGGGCCAGGAACCATGCGCCTCTGCAATCAAAGATGCGCGGTACGGGTAGATGGTTGCAGCTGGCGGAGAGCGCGATGCAGAAACTGCTGATTTGCGGCCGTTGATCCCGCAAGCACTGCTCCGCCACGTAATGAGGGCTGTGACTATCGTGACCCCCTGAGTCTCAACCAGGGGAGTTGCCTCAATGTCACGAAATAACGATCTCGCGCTGGCCGTGCGCCGTGCGCTCGTGCTCGGTGCTGCAAGCACTGTAGCTCTCATCCAACCGCTCCATGCTGCGGAGGAAGGCACGATTCAGGAAGTCGTCGTCACGGGCTCGCGCATCGCGCAGCCGGGCCTGACGAGCATCAGTCCGGTCACCGCTGTCGGTTCCGAGCAGATCAAGATCGAGGGCATTACGCGTATCGAAGACCTGATCAACAACCTGCCGCAGGCATTTGCCGATTTCGGCGGCAACGTGTCGAATGGCGCAACGGGCGCCGCGACGGTGAATCTGCGCGGCCTCGGCTCGCAGCGCACGCTGGTGCTGGTGAACAGCCGGCGATTGATGCCCGGCGATCCGACGCAGAGCGGCTCGGCCTCGCCCGATCTCAACCAGATTCCTTCGGCGTTGATCGAACGCGTCGAGGTGCTGACCGGCGGCGCGTCCGCCGTGTATGGCGCGGACGCCGTCGCGGGCGTCGTCAACTTCATCATGAACGACAACTTCGAGGGCGTGCGCGTCGATGCACAGTACAGCATGTACCAGCACAGCCAGCACAGCGACGGGATCGCGGATCTCGTGCGGGCACGCGACTTCGCCCTGCCGGACAGCAACGTGACCGATGGCAAGGCGAAGGACATCACCTTTATCGCCGGTATCAATACGCCGGATGGCCGCGGCAACGCGACGGTGTACGTCGGCTACCGCGAGCTGGATGCACTCAAGCAGGATCAACGCGATTTCAGCGCCTGCTCGCTCGGGTCGGGATCGGCGTTCACCTGTGCAGGCTCGTCGACGTCGGCGACCGGCCGCTTCATCACGCGCGCGGACTCTCCTTTCGGCGAGTTCGACAGCACGATCGGCCCGGACAACCGGCTGCGGGATTTCGCCCCGACGGATCAGTTCAACTTTGCGCCGGACAACTTCTATCAGCGCCCCGATGAGCGCAAGACCGCCGGCCTGTTCGCGCACTATGACTTCAGCGAGAAGGCCAGCGTTTACACCGAGTTCATGTTCATGGACGATCGCTCGCTCGCGCAGATCGCAGCGAGCGGCGCCTTCATCGGCGGTGGCCCGGGTCAGCCGCCGTTCTTCGGCGATCAGTTGATCAACTGCGACAATCCGTTCCTGACCCCTGACGAACTGGCTGCCTGGTGTGGCGGCAATCAGGCCGCCGGCGACATCTTCCTCAATATCGGCAGGCGCAACGTCGAGGGCGGGCCGCGGGTCGACGATCTTCGTCACACCTCGTTCCGGGCCGTCGTGGGCCTGCGAGGCGACATCAGCGACGGATGGACGTACGACGTCTATGGCTTGTACGGAACCTCAATCCTGTCGGAGCGGCAGAACGACCTGTCGGCCAGCCGCGTAGGCAAGGCCCTGAACGCCGTCGTCGATACGCTCCCCGGCTCGCCGACACAGGGGCAGACCGTCTGCCGCGTGAATGCAGACGTCGATTTGTCCAACGACGATCCCGCGTGCGTGCCGTGGAACATCTTCCAGGTCGGTGGCGTGACGCCGGCTCAGCTCGCCTACCTGACGATTCCGGGCCTCATGGAAGGCTCGACCATCGAGCAGGTGCTGAGCGGCTCGATCTCCGGGGACCTCGGCCGATACGGCCTCAAGCTGCCGACCGCGACGGATAGCCTCGCGTTCGCCCTCGGCGCGGAGTATCGCTCCGAGCGGTCAGAGCTGCAGCCCGACGCCGCGTACCAACAGAACGACCTGTTCGGCCAGGGGGCGCCCACGCTCCCCACGAGCGGCGGATTCGATGTGAAAGAAGTCTTCGGCGAGTTGCGCGTGCCGATCCTGCAGGAGCAGGCGCTGGCGCGGACGCTGTCGTTCGAAACGGGCTACCGCTATTCGGACTACAACCTCGGCTTCGATACGGACAGCTACAAACTCGGCCTCGATTGGGCTCCCGTCGAAAGCGTGCGGCTGCGTGGCAGCTACCAGCGCGCAGTGCGCTCGCCGAATGTGCAGGAGCTGTTCCTGCAGCCACGCGTTCAGCTGAACGGCACTAGCGATCCCTGCTCAGGTGATCTGACCAATGCGACCGCGAGTGACGATCCGACAGCCAGCTTCGAACAGTGCGCGAACTCCGGCGTGACCGCCGCGCAATATGGCCGCATCCTCTCGAACCCGGCGGGGCAATACAACGGGCGCGTGGGCGGCAACGCGGAGCTCGAGCCGGAGAAGGCCGATACATACTCGTATGGCATCGTGCTCACGCCGTCGTTCCTGCCGAGCTTGAGTCTGTCGCTCGACTACTACGACATCAAGGTCGACAAGCTGATCGGCCAGGTCGGCCAGGATTTCATCCTGGGGCAGTGTCTCGAGGGAGTGACGGAGTTCTGCAGCGCCGTGAGCCGCGTGCCGCTGAACGGGTCGCTGTGGCTCGGCTCGACGGGATTCATCAATGATCCCATCATCAATACCGGATCGCTGCAGACGAAAGGAATCGATGCCGAGGCGAACTATCGCTTCGACGCCGGCAGCGCAGGTCAGCTGGCTTTCACGCTGATCGGCACCTATACAGACGAGTTCATGGTGGAACCGCTGCAGGGCGTACCGACGTTCGACTGCGCCGGACTCTACGGCACGGTATGCGGCACGCCGATCCCGGAGTGGCGCCATAAGCTGCGCGCGAACTGGCAGACGCCCTGGGGCGTGGATCTGTCGCTGACCTGGCGTCACATCGACAAGGTTCTCGTCGACGGCACGAACCCCGACACCGGTGCTCAACCGGTCCTCGCCACCGATCGCGAGCTCGGTGCGCGTAACTACATCGACGTGTCGGCGTCCTATTCGTTCACCGACGTCGGCGTGTTCAGCGGCCTGACGGGACGCCTCGGCATCAACAACGTTGCGGACAAGGATCCGCCGCTGTATGGGGCGGCCAACTGCATCGCCGTGTATTGCAACGGCAACACGTTCCCGCAGGTGTACGACACGCTGGGCCGCTATGTCTTCCTGGGCATCACCGCGGACTTCTGATCCTCACGACGGCGGGCTGCGACCCGCCGTCTTTTTTCGCGCAACCCCCGCGTCCGATAAGTGCAGCTTCTGCAACATCGGTCGATTGACCCGATGGTTCCACGCAGTACGCTTGGATCGCGAGGTCACGATGTTGCTGTTGATGCGATCACTGCCACCGCCCAAGGATTTGCAGCGCGACTGCGACTTCCGTCGTTCTTTCTACGCCGTGTGGGGCAAGGTCAGCGCGGTCATCGATGCGCAGGAAACCGACATCCAGTACATACCCTTCGAGCAGCGCCTCTCCATCAAAGCCTGCTGGGGCGGCGAAGAGCAGTACTTCATCGACGGTCGCGCGGTAGCGGTCGATGACGACAACTACCTCATCTTCAACGACCGGCGCACGTACTCCAGCGTGATCCGCAGCGTGCGGCCGGTTCGCTCCTTCAGCATCTTCTTTCGTCCCGGTTTCGCCGAAGAGGTTCTCGGCGGAATGCTGACACCGCAGGATCGCATCCTGGACCGAAGCGGCGACCCGCAACGCAGATCGGTCGAGTTCGCCGAGCATCTGCGGCCGCACGATCGACTGGTGACGCCGGTGCTGAAATACATCGCGTTTCACGTCCGACAGGGCGTCGACGACGAAGCGTGGTACGAGGAGCAGCTGAGCTTCCTGCTGGAACGCATGCTCGGCAGCCACCGGCGCACCGCGCAGGCCATGCAATCGCTGGCAGCGAGCCGTCCGGGTAAACGTCAGGAGCTGTATCGCCGGCTGAACTGGGGCCGCGATTACATTCACAGCAACTATCAGCGTCCGATCACGATCGACGACATGGCGAGTGCCGCGTGCCTGTCGAAGTACCACTTCATCCGCCTGTTCCATGCTCTCGCGGGTGTGACGCCGTATCGATATCTGCAGCAGAAGCGGGTCGCTGCCGCACAGCGCCTGCTGTCCACGACCCAACTGACGCATGTGGAAATTGCCGAACAGGTCGGCTTCGATCATCGCTCGACCATGTTCCGGCAGATTCGTCGCCTGACGGGCCGGTCGGGCCGGCAATGGCGCCGTCAGTCTTCGAGAGCGACATCCAGCGCCTGATCGGCGCTCACCGCGATGTCCGGTGTGACGCCGAGGCCTTCCAACCGCGCGCCTGTGATCGAGTAGTAGTCGGCAATCGGCACGCGCAAGTGGAACCCGCCGGGGATGTCGAACAGCTTCGACGACAGCACCGCGCCGGGAGTTTTCTCGCCGACGATCTTCGCGCGGTCGATCGATTTGAGGGCGTCCGCGGCGATTTCCGCTGCGCTGAGCGAGCGGGCGCTCGTCAGCACGAGGACCGGACCTGGGAAGTGAGGTTGCAGCGGATCGATGCGGTAGCTGGTCAACGGGCGCGTCAGCACATCGGCCTGGAAAGCTCGCACGGAGTATCCGCGCCACGGCTTGGCGGATGCGAAGTCTGCGGGACCGGGTGGCGTGCGATGGTCGGCGTACCACGAGCCGACGACGAAAACGCCGGCGTCGATTGGCTCGTCGATCAAGTGCCCGACCAACGGCACGACCGCAAAAGCGCCGCCGTCATTGCGTCGCAGGTCGATGATCAGCTTCGCGGCCTTGCGCGAGACGATCTCGGCGTAGGCCGCGTTGATAGCCTCGATGGTGTCGGCACCGCTCATGGTATTGACGGTGAGGATGGCGACGTTGCCTTGCCACGTAGAGAGTGACGGCGTCGGGACCGGCCATCTCCGTGTCGAAGCGCGCGTAGCGTTCCGCTACTGACTCCTGGGCCTTGCGCAGGCTCACGTGCGAGAACGGGCCTTTGCGCCAGAGCGCGTTGAAGCCTTCGATGAATTCCTCGGCGGAAGTTGCCCGCTCGCCGAGCGCGATCGCGTCCTTTTCGATCTGGCGGTACGCATCGCTATCGAGCTCGGCACGGTGAAAGTGGTTGGCGCGAATCGTTGCGTTGATCGCGTCGGCTGCCTGGCGAAAGTTGCCGGTTTGTCCCAGGACGTCGCAGGAGAGGCAGGTAGTGACGGCAATGCAGGTGGCGAGGAACAGGCGTCGGTTCATCAACCTTGGACGCGCGAGGTCGGCAAAACGTTAGCTCGGACGGACCGGCTCAACGCCACGATGCACACGAGCAACAGGAGAAGCTTTGCACCAAGGACGATGCCGCTGCGCGGCTCCAGGACATCGCCCCAGAAATGGCGTTCGACCTGACTCACGGTGCTCAGGAGCATCATCGACGCGACGCCGGACCACACGATGAGCAGCGACAGCGGCGCCCACCGCGCTCCTCGCAATGCTCCCAGCGCAGACACGATCAGGGCTATGCCGGCCAGGTAGTCCTCGAACATCGTCGTGAAGCTCACCGACCAGTAACCGATCCCGCGCCGTACGGTTTCGAGCGTGGGAATCAGAATGCCCAGAACGATCGCGGCTATGACATCGAATCGCACTTCTCCTCTCCCGGTCTCACTCCGTGGTGATTCGCTTCATCTTGTCGATGATCGGTTGAATCAGCGGGCGGAACGCGTAGCGCAGCAGCCAGCCCGGCAAGAGCTGACCGCGCTCTTCCAGTGCTACGCGCGCACGAGGGTGATCGAGAAGCTTCGGCAGTAGCGGACGATAGTCCCGGTCGTCACGCCGTAGCTCGATGCTGGCGAGATGCTTGGCGCTCTTGTAGCCGTAATGGGCCGGTGCAATGAGCCTGATCGGCGCGCCATGTTCCAGGGTCAAGGGCTGATCATTCAATCGATCCGCGATCAGGACATCCGGCGCGAGAAGGTCGGCGAGCGGTAGCGCCGTCCGATAACCGTCCCGCCCGCGCAGGATCGCGAAGCCGGGCGCATCCGCGGACTTCAGGTTCGGCACGACGAAGGTATTCCATACGTCGATGAATCGGTACCCACTCCACTTGAGTGCTCGATAGCTCCAACCGGCCGCACAGTGGAAGTCCAGCGTGACGGTCACTCGTTGCAGCTGCGCAAACTCAGTCGCCGTCAGCACGACCGCTCGCGCGAGCGGCCCGGAAAATTCCAGGCGAGCTTCTTTGTGATCGATCTTGCGTCGCGCGAAGCGCGCGACGCCGAAACGCGGGAACTCGTCGAGCAGGCGCTGGCCGGGTGGGAGCGGGGTCATGCGAGCAGACTGCACGAGCGCAGCGGGGTTCTCAACTCGCGGAAACGAATGAAATCCGTGATCAGTCCGAAACGGTGCGCTTCGACGGCGACCGCTTGCCGCCGAGCAGTTTCAGCAGGAGCAGTCCGCCGACGATCAACGCGAGAAACGCGACGCCGGTGAAGGCCGCACCGAGTCCCGCGGGATGCGGGTCATCGACGTGCGAGATCATCCAGTCGTAGTAGCCCGTCACGAATCCGTTGTACGCCGCGTGCAGCAGGATGCACGGCCACAGCGATCTGCACCGCTCGTACAACCAACCCGCCACGATGCCGATCGCGAGCGCGGTCATCATCTGGTAGAGATTCAGATGCGCGATGCCGAACAGTGTCGCGGACCAGAGGATCGCGAAAGTGCGCGAGTACTGCCGCAGGAAGGCGCGCTGGATCACGCCTCGAAACAGCATTTCTTCCAGCACCGGCGCCGCCACGCACGAGAACAGCACGGGCACGATACCCGGCGTCAGCTGCTGCTCGAAGCGCGCGACGTCGTCGGCGTTCATCGGGAACAGCCACTGCACGATCGAATTCAAGGCGCCGGCCAGCATGACGAGTCCCGGCACCAGCATCAGGATCGGCACGGACACCAGCGCCATCGTCGCGGCGACCGAGTGTCCGGCGGGGTGGAACAGTGCGCGGTAACCGATGCGCTTGTACGCCATCAGACCGACGAACAATATGCCGTTGCCCACGACGGTGATGAACCCATACACGTCGCCGTCGTTGACGCCGGCCAACAGATTCGCGTCGAACACCGCCGCAGCGACGAACAGCTCGATCGCCATCAACACGGCGATCAGCAGGAGAGCCTCGACCGCGTTGGGATACGTCGGGTGGTGCTCGGTAATGGCATCCCTGCTCACTGCGACGGTGCCTCCAGGCCTTTGCTGTACAGGATGCGGCCGTCCAGCGTCACGAGGATCGCGTCGATGTCGTCGAGGCGATTGTAGATTTCCAGTGCGCGCTCGGGGCCGAGCACGAATGCGGTTTTCGACAGTCCGTCGGTGCGCGTCGCCGTCGGCCCGATGATCGTCGCGCTGCGCACCTTGCTCGCCGAATGTCCGGTGCCGGGATCGATGATGTGGTGATAGCGCACGCCGCCTTCGTCGAAGTAGCGCTCGTAGTCGCCGGACGTGGAGAGCGCGGCATCTTCCAGCGGAATGCGCGCGATCACTTCCTCCTTGCGATCCGGGTGACGGATGCCGACGACCCATGGATGGCCGAAGCGGTCGCCGATGATGCGACTGTCACCGCCCGCGGTGACGAGCGCGTGCTGCACGCCGCGTCCCTGCAGGATCGCAATCCCGCGATCGACCGAATGCCCTTTGCCGATGCCGCCGAGATCGATACGAACGCCGGGCTGCGTGAAGCGGACCGTGTGCTGTGCTTTATCGAGCACGACATGCCGATAGTTCACGCCCGGCAGCGCGGCTTTGATCTGCGCCTCGCCCGGGTGCACGCGCTTGCGATAGTCGTAGAGGTAGCCGACGCTCGCATAGGTGATGTCGAACGCGCCGTCGGTCACGCGCGAATAGTCCAGCGCGGTATTCAACAGGTCGAACAGCTCCGGCGAGATTTTCACCGGCGCCTGCGCCGCCCGCGCGTTGACCATCGACAGCTCGCTGGTCGGCTTGTATGTGCTCATCGCCTCGTCGACCCGCCGCATCTCGGCCAGCACGGCGTCGATGGCCGCCCGTCCCTTGGCGGGATCGTCGGCCCACAGCTCGACGGCGATGCGCGTGCCCATGATCCCGTCTTCGACCCGCTCGACCCACTCGGCGGGAGCGATGGCAGGAGCGAGCAGACCTATCAGTACGATGGGCAGTGCAAGCCGGAGATTCATGTACGTATGGTAGAGCAGTCCGGCCCTTTCGGTATCATCGCGCACCATGGATCAGTTCGACGTAGTGGTCATTGGCAGCGGTCCGGCTGGTGAGGGCGCCGCCATGACGGCCGCCAAGCATCATAAGAGCGTCGCGCTGGTCGAGCGTTACTACGAAGTCGGCGGCGGCTGCACGCACTGGGGCACGATCCCCAGCAAGGCCCTGCGACATGCGGCGAAGATCCTGCACGACGTGCGTCGCAATCCGCTGCTGCGGGAGTTCAGCGACGCCTCGCGGCTCACCTACCCGCAGCTGCTGGCCAGTGCGAACAAGGTGATCGAGACGCAGGTGGCGAGCCGGCACCGCTTCTACGAGCGTAACCGCGTGCCGATCTTCTCCGGCGAAGCGTCATTCGTGGACCCGCACACGCTCGAGGTGCAGCCCGCGAACGGCAAGCCGCTACGCGTGGCGGGCCAGCACATCGTCATCGCGGCGGGCTCGCGGCCCTACCATCCGCCCGAGGTCGATTTCACCCACGAGCGCATCCGCGACAGCGACACGATCCTGCACTACGACCAGCATCCTTTCTCGGTCACGATCTACGGCGCGGGCGTCATCGGCTGCGAGTACGCCTCAATCTTCGTGAACATCGGCGTCAAGGTGACGCTGGTCAACACGCACGACCGGCTGCTGTCGTTCCTCGACGACGAGATCGCCGAGGCGCTGTCGTATCACCTGCGCGAACAGGGCTGCGTCATTCGCCACAACGAGCAATTCAAGGAGCTCGAAGCGCGCGAGCGCGACGTCGTGCTGCACCTGGAGTCGGGGCGCAAGATCAAGTCCGACGTGCTGCTCTGGGCGAACGGCCGCACGGGGCACGCCAAACAGCTGAAGCGGAGGAACAGACAGCTTCCTGGCGCGTTGAGCTCCAGCTGCTTGGCGTGACCCGTACGGCCGTTCGCCCACAGCAGCAGGTCGGACTTGATCTTGCGCCCGGACTCCAGGTGCAGCACGACGTCGCGCTCGCGCGCTTCGAGCTCCTTGAACTGCTCATTGTGGCGAATGACGCAGCCCTGCTCGCGCAGGCGATACGACAGCGCCTCGGCGATCTCATCGTCGAGGAACGACAGCAGCCGGTCGTGCGTGTTGACCAGCGTCACCTTGACGCCGAGGTTCACGAAGATGGAGGCGTACTCGCAGCCGATGACGCCGGCGCCGTAGATCGTGACCGAGAAAGGATGCTGGTCGTAATGCAGGATCGTGTCGCTGTCGCGGATGCGCTCGTGGGTGAAGTCGACCTCGGCCGGATGGTAGGGGCGCGAGCCCGCCGCGATGACGATGTGCTGCCCCGACACGCGTAGCGGCTTGCCGTTCGCGGGCTGCACCTCGAGCGTGTGCGGGTCCACGAATGACGCTTCGCCGGAGTAGATCGGTACGCGGTTACGCTCGTAGAAGCGGCGCCGGCTCGCGACCTGCGTCTCGATCACCTTGTTCGCGCTGTTCAGCAGCTGCGGGTAGGTGAGCCGCGAGGCGTCGCTGAACTCACGCAGCAGCGGATTGCGACGCACGTCGTGCAGGATCTTGGCAGCGTGCCGCAAGGCCTTGCTGGGAATCGTGCCCCAGTGCGTGCAGCCTCCGCCGACTTCGTAGTAACGCTCGACCAGCGCAACGCTCTTATGGTGCTTGGCGGCCGTCATGGCGGCGCCCTCGCCTGCCGGGCCGCTGCCGATGACAACTACGTCGAACTGATCCATGGGGCGCGATGATACCGAAAGGGCCGGACTGCTCTACCATACGTACATGAAACTCCGGCTTGCACTGCCCGTCACTCTGATAGGCCTGCTCGCCCCCACCGTCGCCGTCGCCGAATGGGTCGACCGGGACGAAGACGGGATCATGGGCACGCGGATCGACGTCGAGCTGTGGGCCGACGATCCCGCCAGGGGCGGCGGCCATCGATGCCGTGATGGCCGAGATGCGCCGGTCGACAGGCGATGAGCACTACAAGCCGACAGCGAGCTGTCGATGATCAACGCGCGGGCCGCGCAGGCGTCGGTCGAAATTCGCCGGAGCTGTTCGACCTGTTGATACCGCGCTGGACTATTCGCGGTCACCGACGGCGCGTTCGACATCACCTACGCGAGCGTCGGCTACCTCTACGACTACCGCAAGCACGTGCAGCCGAGCGAGGCGCAGATCCGAGCCGCCCTGCCCGGCGTGAACTATCGGCATGTCGTGCTCGATAAAGACGCACAGCGTCCGCTTCACGCAACCCGGCGTGCGTATCGATCTCGGCGGCATCGGCAAAGGGCATTCGGTCGATCGCGGGATCGCGATCCTGCAGGGACGCGGCGTGCAGCACGCGCTCGTCACCGCGGGCGGCGACAGTCGCATCATCGGCGATCGCTTCGGCCATCCATGGGTCGTCGGCATCCGTCACCCGGACGCAAGGAGGAAGTGATCGCGCGCATTCCGCTGGAAGATGCCGCGCTCTCCACGTCGGGCGACTACGAGCGCTACTTCGACGAAGGCGGCGTGCGCTATCACCACATCATCGATCCCGGACCGGACATTCCGCGAGCAAGGTGCGCAGCGCGACGATCATCGGGCCGACGGCGACGCGGACCGACGGACTGTCGAAAACCGCGTTCGTGCTCGGCCCCGAGGCGCACTGGAGATCTACAATCGCCTCGACGACATCGACGCGATCCTCGTGACGCTGGACGGCCGCATCCTGTACAGCAAAGGCCTGGAGGCACCGTCGCAGTGAGCAGGGATGCCATTACCGAGCACCACCCGACGTATCCCAACGCGGTCGAGGCTCTCCTGCTGATCGCCGTGTTGATGGCGATCGAGCTGTTCGTCGCTGCGGCGGTGTTCGACGCGAATCTATTGGCCGGCGTCAACGACGGCGACGTGTACGGGTTCATCACCGTCGTGGGCAACGGCATATTGTTCGTCGGCCTGATGGCGTACAAGCGCATCGGTTACGCGCACTGTTCCACCCCGCCGGGCACTCGGTCGCGGCGACTATGACGCTGGTGTCCGTGCCATCCTGATGCTGGTGCCGGGACTGGTCATGCTGGCCGGCGCCTTGAATTCGATCGTGCAGTGGCTGTTCCCGATGAACGCCGACGATGTCGCGCGCTTCGAGCAGCAGCTGACGCCAGGTATCGTGCCCGTGCTGTTCTCGTGCGTGGCGGCGCCGGTGCTGGAAGAAATGCTGTTTCGAGGCGTGATCCAGCGCGCCTTCCTGCGTCAGTACTCGCGCACTTTCGCGATCCTCTGGTCCGCGACACTGTTCGGCGTCGCGCATCTGAACCTCTACCAGATGATGACCGCGCTCGCGATCGGCATCGTGGCGGGTTGGTTGTACGAGCGGTGCAGATCGCTGTGGCCGTGCATCCTGCTGCACGCGGCGTACAACGGATTCGTGACGGGCTACTACGACTGGATGATCTCGCACGCCGATGACCCGCATGCCGCGGGACTCGGCGCGGCCTTCACCGGTGTCTCGTTTCTCGCGTTGCTCGTCGGCGGACTGCTCCTGCTGAAACTGCTCGGCGGCAAGCGGTCGCCGTCGAAGCGCGCCGTTTCGGACTGATCACAGATTTCATTCGTTTCCGCGAGTTGAGAACCCCGCTGCCCTCATGCAGTCTGCTCGCATGAGCACCCCGCTCCCGCCCGGCCAGCGCCTCCTCGACGAATTCCCGCGTTTCGGCGTCGCGCGCTTCGCGCGACGAAAGATCGATCACAAGGAAGCCCGCCTGGAATTTTCCGGGCCGCTCGCGCGAGCGGTCGTGCTGACGGCGACTGAGTTTGCGCAGCTGCAACGAGTGGCCGTCACGCTGGACTTCCACTGTGCGGCCGGTTGGAGCTATCGAGCGCTCAAGTGGAGTGGGTACCGATTCATCGACGTATGGAACACCTTCGTCGTGCCGAACCTGAAGTCCGCGGATGCGCCCGGCTTCGCGATCCTGCGCGGGCGGGACGGTTATCGGACGGCGCTACCGCTCGCTGACCTTCTCGCGCCGGAAGTCCTGATCGCGGATCGACTGAATGATCAGCCGTTGACCCTGGAGCATGGCGCGCCGATCAGGCTCATCGCACCGGCACACTATGGGTACAAGAGCGCCAAGCATCTCGCCAGCATCGAGCTACGGCGTGACGACCGCGACTATCGTCCGCTCCTGCCGAAGCTTCTCGATCACCCTCGTGCGCGCGTAGCACTCGAAGAGCGCGGTCAGCTCTTGCCGGGCTGGCTGCTGCGCTACGCGTTCCGGCCGCTGATTCAACCGATCATCGACAAGATGAAGCGAATCACCACCGAGTGAGACCGGGAGAGCGATGTGCGATTCCATGTCATAGCCGCGATCGTTCTGGGCATTCTGATTCCCACGCTCGAAACCGTGCGGCGCGGGATCGGTTACTGGTCGGTGAGCTTCACGACGATGTTCGAGGATTACCTGGCCGGCATAGCCCTGATCGTGTCTGCGCTGGGAGCCTTGCGCGGAGCGCGGTGGGCGCCGCTGTCGTTGCTGATCGTGTGGTCGGGCGTCGCCTCGATGATGCTCCTGAGCACCGTGAGTCAGGTCGAACGCCATTTCTGGGGCGATGCCCTGGAGCCGCGCAGCGGCGTCGTCCTTTGTGCAAAGCTTCTCTTGCTGCTCGTGTGCATCGTCGCGTTGAGCCGGTCTGTCCAAGCTAACGTTTTGCCGACCTCGCGCGTCCAAGGTTGATGAACCGACGCCTGTTCCTCGCCACTGGCATTGCCGTCACTACCTGCCTCTCCTGCGACGTCCTGGGACAAACCGGCAACTTTCGCCAGCCAGCCGAAGCGATCGACCAACGATTCGCGCCAACCACTACCATCGCGACGAGCTCGATAGCGACAGGTATCGCCAAATCCAGCAGTACGTGATGGCGCTCGCCGAGAAGGCGACATCGGCCGACGAATTCATGAAGGGTTCAATACGATCTGGCGCAACGGCCCGTTTTCGCATGTCAGCCTGAGAAAATCTGACGGGCCCGCGGCGGAGCGCATTGCGAGACTCGACACGTTGATCGCCGGTCCGGACGCCGTGACGCTTGCCTGGCAAGGCTACGGCCATCCTGACGGTCACCACGATGAGTGGCGTCGACACCATCGAAGCGATCAACATGGCGTACGATGAAATCATCAAGCGCAAGGCCGACAAGCTGATCATCGACCTGCGACGCAACGGAGGCGGAGCGTTCGCCGTCGTCCCGCTCGTCGGGCATCTCATCGACCAGCCGATCGACGCGGGCGTATTCGTCGTCGGCTCCTGGTATGACTCACATCGCAAGCCGCCCGGCCCCGCGGATTTCCCCTCCGCCACGCCGTGGCGCGGATACTCGGTGCAGGCATTCCAGGCCGACGTGCTGACGCGGCCATTGACTAGCTACCGTATCGATCCCATGCAACCCGTCTTCCGGGCCCGGTTTTCGTGCTCACGAGCGGCCGCTCGATCAGCGCCGCGGAGATCGCCGCCGACGCGCTCAAAGCGATCGGGCGCGCGAAGATCGTGGGCGAGAAGACTCCCGGCGCTGTATTGTCGTCGAAATTGTTCGACATTCCCGGCGGCTTCCACCTGCGCGTACCCATCGCCGACTACTACTCGATCCGGACGGACGGCTGGAAGGCGCTCGGAGTGACTCCGGATATCCCGGTCAGCGCCGATGCGGCGCTGGAGATCGCGCTCGAAGACTGACGGCGCCATTGCCGACCCGACCGGCCCGTCAGGCGACGAATCTGCCGGAACATGGTCGAGCGATGATCGAAGCCGACCTGCTCGGCGATTTCCACGTGCGTCAGGAGTCGTGGACAGCAGGCGCTGTGCGGCAGCGACCCGCTGCTGCTGCAGATATCGATACGGCGTCACCCTTCGAGAGCATGGAACAGGCGGATGAAGTGGTACTTCGACAGGCACGCGGCACGCGCCATGTCGTCGATCGTGATCAGACGCTGATAGTTGCTGTGAATGAAATCGCGGCCCCAGTTCAGCCGGCGATACAGCTCCTGACGCTTGCCCGGCCGGCTCGCTGCCAGCGATTGAATCGCCTGCGCGGTCCGCCGGTGGCTGCCGAGCATGCGTTCCAGCAGGAAGCTCAGCTGCTCCTCGTACCACGCTTCGTCGTCGACGCCCTGGCGGACGTGAAACGCGATGTATTCAGCACCGGCGTCACCAGTCGATCGTTCGGCCGCAGGTGCTCGGCGAACTCGACCGATCTGCGTTCGGGTCGCCGCTTCGATCCAGGATGCGATCCTGCGGCGTCAGCATTCCGCCGAGGACCTCTTCGGCGAAGCCAGGACGAAAGAAGATGCTGAAGGAGCGAACCGGCCGCACGCTGCGGATCACGCTGGAGTAGGTGCGCAGGTCGTTGAAGATGAGGTAGTTGTCGTCATCGACCACTAGCGCGCGACCGTCGATGAAGTACTGCTCTTCCCCGCCCCAGCAGGCCTTGATGGACAGACGCTGCTCGAAGGGGATGTACTGGACGTCGGTCTCCGGCGCATCGATGATGGCGTTGACCTTGCCCCACACGGCATAGAACGAACGACGGAAGTCGCAGTCGCGCTGCAGATCCTTGGGCCGTGGCAGTGATCGCATCAACAGCAACATCGTGACCTCGCGATCCAAGCCTACTGCGTAAAGCCATCAGGTCAATCGAGCGATGTTGCAGAAGCTGCGCTTATCCGACGCGGGGGTTGCGCGAAAAAAAGACGGCGGGTGCAGCCCGCCGTCGCAAGAATGTCGGGTGAAGCCCGACCTGCAGGATCAGAAGTCGGCAGTCAGGCCCAGGAAGACAAAACGACCAAGCGTGTCGTACACCTGCGGGAACGTGTTGCCGTTGCAGTACACCGCGATGCAGTTGGCCGCCCCATACAGCGGCGGATCCTTGTCCGCGATGTTGTTGATGCCGAGGCGTCCGTCATGCTGCTGAACAGGCCGACGTCCGTAAACGAGTAGGACGCCGACAGGTCGAAGTAGCTGCGCGAACCCAGCTTGCGATCGGTGGCGAGGACCGGTTGAGCACCGGTGTCCTGGTTCGTGCCGTCGACGAGAACCTCGTCGATGTAACGCCAGGTCAGCGCCACATCCACTCCCCAGGGCTCATCCAGTTGGCGCGCAGCTTGTGGCGCCAATCCGGGATCGGCGTACCGCAGACCGTGCCGTAGAGGCCGGCGCAGTCGTAGTTCGGTAGCCCGGCAGCGGCTCCGTGATGAACTCGTCGGTGTAGGTGCCGACCAGGCTGAGCGCAAGCTGCCGGCACGGCCGACGTCGAGCCGATAGTTCGCTTCGACATCGATGCCCTTGGTCTGCAGCGATCCGGTGTTGAGGATGGGATCCTCGACGAACCCTCGAGCCCAGCCACAGCGAACCGTTCCGCGGCACGCGGCTGACGGTTCGCTGCAGAACTCCGTGACTCCCGCGATGCACTGGTCGATGATGAAGTCCTGGCCGATCTGATCGATCAGCTTCTCCACCTTGATGTCGAAGTAGTCGAGCGTCATGGTGAAGCCGGCAGGAACGCCGGCGTGAACACGATGCCGTACGAGTAGGTGTCGGCATTTCCGGATCGAGATCCGGGTTGCCGCCCACCAGGCCGTTGTACTGCCCGGCCGGGTTCTCAAGGATGTTGCCGTACTGAGCGGCAGTTACACCGGAGGCGCGCACTGTGCGAAGCTGGCAGTCGGATCGTCACCGTGGTCGATTGGTCAGATCACCCGCGCAAGGATCGCTGTTGCCGTTCAGCTGAACGCGCGGCTGCAGGAACAGCTCCTGCACATTCGGCGAACGCACGGCGCGCTGATAGCTGCCACGGAGGCGGACGCTGTCGACTGGCGCCCAGTCGAGACCGAGCTTGTAGCTGTCCGTGTCGAAGCCGAGGTTGTAGTCCGAATAGCGATAGCCCGTTTCGGCCGACAGCGTCTGTGCAAACGGCTTGTCCTGCAGGATCGGCACGCGCAATTCGGCAAAGATTTCCTTGACATCGAACGAGCCGATCGTGTCGAGCGTTGGCGCGCCCTGACCGGCGAGATCGTTCGTCTGGTACGCCGCATCGGTGCGCAGCTCGGATTGCTCCGAGCGATATTCCGCACCGATCGCAACGCCGAGGCCATCGTTTGCCGTCGGCAACTTGATGCCGTACTGACCGAGGTCGCCGGCGATCGAGCCGCTCAGGACTGCTCGGTCGTCTGGCCTTCCATCACGCCCGGAATCTGCAGATAGGCGAGCTGGTCCGGCGTCACGCCGCCGAGCTGGAAGATGTTCCACGGCACGCAGGCCGGATCGTCGTTGGACAGATCCGCATCCGCATTCACTCGGCAGACGGTCTGCCAGTGTCGCGAGCCGGGAGCGGTCGACGACGGCATTCAACGCCTTGTTGACGCGGCTAGCCGACATGTCGTTCTGATAGTTCTCGGAGAGCAGGACGTGCCGTAGAGGCCATAGACGTCGTAGTTCCAGCCGGCGGCGAAGTCGCCGCGCAGGCCCACTCACGCCGCGGAACGACGTGTGACGCAGATCGTCGAGACGGCCGCCGCCTTCGACGTTGCGCCGGCCGATGGTGAGGAAGATGTCGCCGGCAGCGGGATTGCCGCCGCACCATGCATTCAGTTCTCGGGAGTCAGGAACGGGTTATCGCAGTTGATCACCTGGTCGCCGAAGAACGGAGGCTGACCCGGGCCGCCGCCGAGGAACGCGCCGCGCGGCCGCGATCTGCGCGAGCGTGCGGTCGTCCATGAACATGAACTCGGTGTAGACGCTGGCCTTCTCGCTGAAGTCATAGTGCGCGAACAGGCCGGCGGTCTTGCGCTCGTCCGGACGCTGATAGTAGTTGTCCGGCGCAAAGTTGAACTGATCGGTCGTCGCGAAATCCCGCAGCCGGTTGTCCGGGCCGATCGTGCTGTCGAACTCGCCGAAAGGAGCGAGTCCGCGCGCGTGACGAAGCGGCCGGAGGCCGAGGTCGACGAGCCTGCGCAGCTGAACGCCGATCGCCGATCCCAGCGAGCAGGCGCTGAAGTCGCGTTGATCCTGCTTGAGCGCATCGAGCTCGCGGTAGCCGAGGTACACCGTCGCATTGCCGCGACCATCCGGCGTGTTGATGCCGGCGATGAACGTGATGTCCTTCGACTTGCCGTCGGTCACATTGCTGTCCGGCAGCGCGAAGTCGCGAGCCCGCACGAGATCGGTGATGCCGTGCTGTGCTGGCTGTGCTGGTACATGCCGTACTGCGCATCGACGCGAACGCCTTCGAAGTTGTCGTTCATGATGAAGTTGACGACGCCTGCGACGGCGTCGGCGCCATACACCGCGGACGCGCCGCCCGTCAGCACCTCGACGCGCTCGATCAACGCCGCGGGAATCTGGTTGAGGTCGGGCGAGGCCGCGCCGTTCTGCGTCGGGTCGCCGGGCATCAGGCGGCGGCCGTTGACCAGCACCAGCGTGCGCTGCGACCCGAGGTTGCGCAGGTTGACGGTCGCTGCGCCGGTCGCGCCGTTCGACAGGTTGCCGCCGAAATCGGCAAACGCCTGCGGCAGGTTGTTGATCAGGTCTTCGACGCGCGTGATGCCTTCGATCTTGATCTGCTCGGCGCCGACGGCCGTGACCGGGCTGATGCTGGTAGGCTCGGCTGCGCGATGCGCGAGCCGGTGACGACGACTTCCTGAATCGTGCCCTCCTCTGCAGCGTGGATCGGTTGGATAAGAGCGACAGTGCTTGCAGCACCGAGCACGAGCCCACGGCGCACGGCCAGTGCGAGATTGTTGTTTCGTGACATGAGGCAACTCCCCTGGTTGAAACTCAGGGAGTCACGATAGTCACAGCCTGCGGCGCGGGCGGAGCAGTCCTTGCGGGATGAGAGCTCGCGAATCCGCAGTTTCTGCAACACGGCGTTCTAATGGAACCTTGCCCGCCGAGGCGAGTTCGGGGGCTCGATGTTCGCTCTTATTGCAGGTCTTGCGTCTGCGCTTACGGCGTTCGTCGACGTCAACGTGCTGCCGATGGATTCGCAACGAGTGCTGCGCCATCAGACCGTCGTCGTCGAAGGCGACACGATCGTCTCGATCGGCGCCGTGAGTAAGGTGGACGTGCCGCGTGATGCGACGAAGATCGATGGCGGCGGTACGAAGTATCTGCTCCCCGGTCTTGCCGACATGCACACGCACGTCGAGGAATGGAACGACCTCGTGCTGTACATAGCCGACGGCGTAACCACGATCCTGCAGATGGGCAGCGCGACCCTGATGGACCAGCACCGACTGCGGCAGATCCTGGCCGAACGGCAGGTCGTCGGGCCCCACATGTATTCCTCTTTCCTGATCGACGGTAAGTCGCGGAGTGGCAGCCTCTACGTGGAGACGGCCGATGACGCGCGCGACTTCGTGCGGATGGCAAAGCGTCACGGCTACGAATTCATCAAGCTCTACAACTCGCCATCGCGCGAGCAGTTTCTGGCGGTCACGGATGAGGCTCGCAAACAAGGCATCGGCGTCGTCGGCCACGGCGTGCGGGCGGTCGGTCTTCCCGAAGCGCTCTTTCTCGGGCAGTCGATGGTGGCGCATGCCGAGGAGCTCTACTACACCGCGTTTCAGAATCGCGAGGACGAAAAACTCATGCCGTCCGTGGTCGCCGAGATTCGCCGGTCCGGGGCCTACGTCACGCCGAACCTGTCCCTCATGGTGGTGATGACTGCGCAATGGGGCAAGCCGGAACAGGTCAAGGAATTCCTGGCCGATCCGCGAGCGCTTGCCATGAGCCCCAGCGTGCGCCTGATGTGGACACGCGACTGGCGACAACGGCGTACCGGCGACCTCAGCCCGCTGCTGCTATTTCTCCAGAGGTTGACGAAGGCGATGCAGGAAGCAGGAGTGCCGTTGCTCACCGGTACTGACAGCCCGCCTGTTCCGGGCGCGTATCCCGGCTATTCGATCCACGATGACCTGCAAGCTTTGCGGGACGCCGGCCTCACGAACTATGAAGCCCTCGTCGCAGCTACACGTGCTCCCGGCGAATACATTGCGAGTCAGGTGCCCAATGCACGGCGCTTCGGCCAGCTGCGCGTGGGCATGAAAGCCGATGCAGTCCTGGTGGACGGCAATCCGCTCGACTCCCTCGACGTCCTCGAGCAACCGATCGGTGTCATGACGGCCGGCCGCTGGATGACCGCGGAAGAGCTGACGAAGATCATCGAGACGCAGAAGGAAACGTATCGGTCTTTGTATTGATCGCTGCGGCGGCTCATGACAGCACATGTGCGGTCTGCGCACTCCCCGCTGATCACCGCTGCACCGCGCCCTAAGCTGGGCGTGTACTTTCGTCACCAATGCACCATCCGTACAGCTGTTCCGGGCAGGTGTGCTGCAACCATCTACCCGTCCCGCGCATCTTTGATGTAAAGGCGCATGGTTCCCTGGCCCTGGAGTACTGATGAAAGCCTTACTGCTCATAGCTTCCCTGTGCTTAGGTGCTGCACCGGTTCTGGCGCGCGACGACAGCCCGAACATCGAAGCCGTCTGGTTGCCGCAAATCGTCACCTTCATGTACCAGGCAGACAACACGTTCTACAGCTGCAGCAGCCTCTGGGAGAAGGTCGCTGGAATACTGACGCACCTTGGAGCGCGCCGGACTGCACCGGTCCAGCGAATCGGCTGCGACGACTTCGCGCACACCGTGCGACTGCAGATCGCGCTCGAATCGCCGGTAGAAGCAACGCCGGCAATCTGCCCGTATGACAGACTACGACACGGAAGACATGCTGGTCGCGCGTCTGCGGGGCAAGCAGCTGCCGAGCGCGAGTGACATCCAGCATTTCCCCGCGACATGGACAACGCTTTCGTTGCGCGGCACCGAGATGCCGTTGACGGCCGGCGATTGCGATCTCGTGCATCAATTACGCGAGCAGGTGCTGCCGAAGTTGTCCGTCGAGGTGCTCAATGAGCCCCCGCGCTGCACACCCGTCCTCTCACGCAGCCGCTTGCCGCCCAAGATGAAGGTGCGTGCACTGACCGTCTCAGGATAAGCAGCCACCGGCCCGATGAGTGGCCGCCGAGAACGATCCTGCTAAAGATTCGGCGGATGCGAAGTGAATTGCGGCGTTGGTGGGGTCTGCAACTGCTGACCACGATTCTGGTTGCGCTCATCGTCGCCGGACGCTACTACGGCGTCGCCGACCTCGACGACGCGCCCGGCTCGCTGGCGTTCCGCGCGACCATGCTGGTCGCGCACTTCACGACCATTTCAGCCATTTTTCTCGCACCCTCGCTGGTAGCGATCCTGCTCGCGCGCCGGCATGGATCGCGATCCCCCTCGGTGCGCTGTGTTCGATCGGACTGTGGACGGCGCTGCTGATCGATACGCAGGTTTATCAGCTCTATCGCTTTCACATCAATGCCGGGGTCATGAACCTGCTGCTCGGTGGAGCTGCGGGTGAAACGTTCGATTTCTCGGCTTCGATGTATGCGGAGGGCGCAGCAGTCGCTTTGACCATCATCGCGGCAGCGTCGCTGTCCGCCTTCCTCTTGTGGCGCTACGTACGGCGCAGCTCAGGCCATCCGCGGATCGCACGCACAGTGACCGTGGTTCTGGTATGCGCGATCGTGAAGCTTTCACGGTGTGCATGTCTGGGCAGATGCGCAAGCGCGTGGCGCTCTGCTCGAGCAGACCGACGTGCTGCCGCTTCGGTACGCCGCCACGGCGAAGCGCGCGCTGCGCAAATTGGGCGTGGATGTGCGCAGCCATCCACTGCAGGCTCGGTCGTCGTCGGGGGGTCAAAACCTACTTGCCTATCCCCTGTCTCCGCTGCACTGCCAAGCCACGTCCGTACCTCCCAACATCGTCTTCATCGTGATCGACTCATGGCGCAGGGATGCACTGGATGCGCGATGACACCGAACGTCGATGCTTTCGCGCGCCGTTCGGTGCGCTTCATGGAACATCAGAGCGGCGGCAATGCGACGCGCATCGGCCTGTTCTCGTTGTTCTACTCGATACCCGGCACCTACTGGCACCATGTTCTGGCGGAACAGCAAGGACCGGTCTTCGTGACCCAGCTGCTGAAGCACGGGTACGACGTGCAAGCATTCCGCAGCGCTCCGTTGTTCAGCCCCGAGTTCGACCGCACTGTGTTCGCGCAAGTGGATGGCGTGCGCATGCGATCCGACGGCCGTAACGCAGCCGAACGCGATGCGGATCTGACGCACGACTTCCTGTCGTTCCTGGAAAAGCGTGCGACGCAAACGCCGTTCTTTGCGCTGCTGTTCTACGACTCGTCGCACAAGATGATCTTTCCCGCCGATTACCCTGCGCCGTTCAAACCGATCTCCCGGGAAGTGAACTACCTGCGCCTCGACGACGAGACGGATCCGACTCCCCTGCACAATCGCTATCGCAATTCAGTCCACTACGTCGATGGCCTGATCGGTCGAGTGCTCACCAGCCTGGAACGCAAGGGCCTGCTCGAAAACTCAGTCATCGTGATCACGGGCGATCATGGACAGGAGTTCAACGACAGCGGTCGCAACTACTGGGGTCACGGCAGCAACTTCACGAGATATCAGACCGGTGTGCCCCTGCTTCTTTACGCACCCACGCTGCCGCCTGGCGTGCAGCGGCATCGAACCACGCACTTCGACGTCATGCCGACGTTGCTGCGCGACTACCTCGGCTGCAGCGAACCTCCCGACACCTACAGTGTCGGGCGATCGTTGTTCGAGGAAGGCGGGCGCGATGCGATCGTCCTGAGCGAGTACACGGACTTCGCCATTGCCTCTGCCGACAGGATTGCCGTCGTACGCAAGCAGGGCATGCAGCTGTTCGACGCCAGCAACACCGCAATTCCCGACGACAACCTCGATCCGAAGCTCATCACTCAGGCGCTCGAACAGAAGAACCGGTTCTATCGGCGCGGCCAAGTGAAATCGAAATAGTCAGGACGCTAGATTTCGTTGGGTCTGAAGATGATCCGCTTGCGTTTCTGAGATATGACGGCGTCGCTATGCTTCGCGGGTCACGCAAGAGCACCCGCGACGCATGCCCTACCCGACACCCACTGCCGAACAGCTGCAGCGCTTCAACGATGACGGCTTCCTCGTCGTCGAGAACGCAATCGATCCGCAGGAATTGACTGCGCTCGTGCGCATGGGACACGAGATGGTCGAGCGTCCGCTGGACCCCAAGGCCAAGGATTGGGACTGGCGCAAAGGCGAGCCGCTGGAGCAGCGCGCCTACCGGATCGTGCAAAGCGCAGTCGATCGGCACTATCCGTGGCTCGTGACATCTGCGTTCCGCGCGTGGGCTGCGCGCTTCGGCGGCCTGCTGATGCAGCAGGAGATGGAGTTCTGGTACGAGCAATTCCTGGGAAAGCCGCCGGGAATCGGTGCACCGACGCCGTGGCATCAGGATGAAGGCTATTGGGGCCGTACGCTGCTCGACCGCGGCGTGACGTGCTGGACTGCATTTCACTCGGTCGGCCCGGAGAACGGTTGCATGCACTTCGTCCGTGGCGGCCACAAGCGGCTGCTTGAGCATCGCAATCCGCCGGAAATGGCGAGCGACCTGCTGGTCTGCGAGATTCCGCAGGACGCGGAGGTCGTCGTCTGCCCGATCGAAGCCGGTACGGTGACGTTCCATCACAGCAAGACGCCGCACATGACGACCGGCAACTCCTCAGAGCGATGGCGCCTGGTGTTGACCCAGCATTTTCGGAATCCGGCGTGCAAGGATCTTCCCGAAGACAACTATCGCTGGCGAGTCAAGGTTAAACAGCGCGCTATCGACGCGTAGGTAAGGAGGTGCCATATTGCGCCGCATGCGCAGTGAACGCGGAAAGTGAGCTCTGTCGATCCCTTCGACCTGCTCTTCACCGGTCTCGAGAAGCTGGGCCCCGGCGACAACGCGCATACGCGCAAAGTCCTGAAGCTGCTGCCGGAGCGAAAATTCAACGTCGTCGTCGATGCCGGGTGCGGCACTGGCCGGCAGACGTTGGTGCTGGCAATGGAACTGCGCACGCTGATCCAAGCCGTCGATTCACGCGCATCCTTCCTGGATCAACTGTCGCAGCGGGCGCGTGCGGCCAAACTGGATCGCCTCGTCCAGACGCACAGCATGGACATGAAGGACATCCCGATCGTGTTCCCTGCCATCGACCTGCTATGGACTGAAGGCGCGGCGTACAGCATCGGCTTCGGCAACGCGTTCTCGACCTGGCATCGCGCGATCGTCCCGGGCGGCTTCGCGGTCGCAAGCGAGCTGACCTGGCTCGGCGGAGCCGAGCGACGCAGCGAGGGAGTTCTTTCGCGCGGGCTATCCCGACATGCAATCGATCGAGGACAACATCGCGACGGTGGAGCAAGCCGGGTACAGGGTGCTGACGACACACACTCTGCCTCCGCAGGCATGGACGGACGGCTACTACGACGTTCTCGGCCCGCGGGCTCGGCAGATGCTCGATGACCCGGACCCTGCAGTTCGCGCTCTAGCCGCCGACACGTTGCGCGAGATCGAAACCTTCGAACAGTCCGATGGCAGCTATGGGTACGTGTTCTATGTGGGTCAGCGTACCTAAGAGAGTGCGTCTCGCCTGCTACGTCGTGGCGGCAGTCGTGGCAACCGCCGCGATAGCCTGGTCAAAACCCGGCCATTGGACAAAAGCCGCCGACCCTCACCGTCATCGCCGAGGCGGGAGATCCGCGAAGCGAAGCCGTTCGCGAAGCAGTGGCGTTCTGGAATCGCACTTTCGCCGAGTTGGGAACGCCCTTTCGACTGGGCGACGTCACCTGGGTGACCGACTCGATTCCCGACGGCGACATTCGAGCGCTCGGCAGACAGGCTCGTTACCACCCGTCCCCCACGATGCCAGCAAGCCTCGAGCGCTTCTCCGGCGACGTGCTCATCGTCCTGTCGAACGCGACGTTCATCTCTTTCACGGCGTATGCAGGAGACCGCGTCGTGATTGGCATCAAGAACGGCGGCACACCGCCGCTGTCGCTGCCGAATGTTCTGCGAAATGTCGTGGCACACGAGCTTGGTCATGCCGTCGGGCTCGGTCATAATTGCGATCCGCAGTTGCTGATGTGCGGGTGACGGGCGCCTTGTCGGCCCGATGTTTTCGAATTGACGTCGGCGAGAATATTTCCGTTGTC
>CAWISC010000019.1:0-31240 GCA_963838635.1 uncultured Gammaproteobacteria bacterium
CGAATCGGAGGTTCAGATGTCTTTACGTTCGTCGTGGGTTCTGCTCGCCGTCTGCTGCATCCTGTGCGCTGAACGCGCAGGCGGCCGAGAGCGGTCTTCTTTACAAGGTCACTTCCTCGGTCACGCTGCCGAGCACGGATACCTGGTGGGACTACATCAAGATGGAGCCGAACAGCTCGCGGCTGTTCATGGCGCGAGTGAAGGACGGTCTCACCGTGTTCGATGTGGACACCGGCAAAACGGTCACGACGGTGGAGAACTCCATCGGTGCGAACGGTCCGTTGCTGCTGCCCGAGTACAACCGGGGCTACGTAGCGATGACGGACGGCTCGGTGCTGATCTTCGACCTGAAGACGCTGAAGCCCATCGAACGCCTTCCGCTCGCCAGCGACGGTGGATTGAACAGCGGCGTGTACGATCCGGCGACGAAGCAGATCCATATGATCACCGGCTCGCGTCCCGCGGAATCCAGCTGGTTCACGCTCGATGCCGCCACCGGCAAGCTGCTCAAGACCACGAAGTTCCCGTTCCGGAAAATGGACGATCCGGCGGTGGACGGTGCGGGCAACATCTACGCCCCGGCGCGGTACGACAACATCCTGCTGAAGCTCGATGCGAAGACGCTCAAGGAAACCGCGCGCTGGCAGGTTGGCTGCAACATTTCCAAGGCCCGCTGGCAACCTTCGACCAGGCGAATCATCGGCACCTGTGTCAACGACAAGTCGTTGGTGTTCAGCGTCGATCCGGCCTCCGGCAAGATCACTTCCCAGGCGACGGTCGGCAACCTTCTCGATGGCATGGGGATCGACGAACAGCGCAAGCGCATCGTCACTTCCAGTAACGACGGCACGCTGTCGGTGGTCGCGCAGAAGGGTCCGGATCAGCTGGAGCTGCTCGGTACCGTGTCGACCCGTCCCGGCGCCCGCATGAGTTTCCTGGATCAGCGCAACGGCAACGTCTATGTCGTAGCGGCGGACTACACCTTGCCGCCGGGCGAGAAGGTCGATGAGGTCTATCATCGAAACACGTTCGTCGTGCTGACCTACAAGCCGGAGTGACTGCGACGTGGGTTTTGGTGAACACAGAAGGCTCGGCGTCGTGGCCGCGGCTGCGATCGTTCTGACGACGACCCCGGCGATCGGCGAAACAGCTGATGAGCTGCGCGACGAGATTCAGGCGTTGCGCGCCGAGCAGGCACGCATCGACGAACTCTCGCGTGCCCTGGAGGCGAAGCTGCAGGCGCTCGAAGCTCGTGCCGGCGCGAAGTCGGTCGAGGCCCCTGCATCCGAGCCGTCGCGTCTCGCCGTATCCGGCGACGTGCGTCTGCGCTTTCAGGGTGACTACGCCGACACTGCGCGCGACCGCGAGAGCGAGCAGGTTCGCGGGCGTCTCGGCGCGACGTACAAGGTCAACGAGACGTTCACACTCGGCGCGCGCCTGGTGACCGGCGATCCCGACGATCCCAACAGCACCGATGTCCAGCTCTCGAACTTCGACGACGATCTGCAATTCGCGCTGGACCAGGCCTACGTGCAGGTCAATCTGCGTGACCTCAAGCTCTACGGTGGCAAGATCCCGCAGCCGTTCACGCGCACGGATCTCGTGTGGGACAGCGACGTGAATCCACAGGGCGTGAGCGCGGTCTACAAGCGATCGCTCGGCAATGGTTCCGCGTTGAGGGTCAACGGCCTGTACTTCTTCGTCGACGAGGACGCGGTCGCGGCGGACAGCAGGATGGCGGGCGCGCAGCTCGGCTACGACTTCACCGCCAGCGACAAGCTCAAGTTCGATCTCTCGCTCGCGTACTACGACTACACACTTGGCAGCGTCGTGGGCGCCGACGCAGGAGATTTCCGCACCAACCTCCGCAATCCCGACGGCAGCTATCAGTCCGACTTCGATCTCGGCGATGCGATCGTCGGCGCGACGTGGACGGGTATCGGCGATCGCTGGCCGCTGCGAGCCGTCGCCGACTATGTGCACAACTTCGGCGCGATCAACTCTGAGGACACGGGCTACAGCGTGGACCTCTCAGCGGGGCGGGCGAGCCAGGCGCGAGATTGGCGCGTGACGTACGGCTACTCGGTCGCGGAGCGAGAGTCCGTACTGGCGGCGTTCTCGCACGACAATACCGCGCTCGCGACCGACTACCGGCTGCATGCGCTCACGTTCGACTATGTGCCGATGCCGAAAACGATGGTGAGCGCCATCTGGTATCACTACAAACCGTATGAGCCGCTGGGCGCCGCGGCCGTTGCCGACTGGATCGAGCGCATCCGGATCGCCTTCACCGTGAGCTTCTGATCGGGGCTTCCGGCTTCGTTGCGCGCAGCGCAACGGGCAGGCGTGCCAGGCGCTGTTGACCGACCCCACCCGCTGGTATATACAACTGTGCCCAAAATCACATAATTGTGGGCGCAAATAATCACGCTGCGAGCCTGGCATGAAGCTCCGCTACGACACCAACTCACGCAGGCGCGGCCATGAACCTGATAGACGACGTTGCGTTGCCGGGATCGCTGTGGGCGATCATGTTCTCGATGGGCCTGAGCCTGACCTGGCAGGACTTCCAGCGTGTGTTCAGCGAGCGGCGGGCGTTGCTGGTCGGCGTCGGCGCGATGCTGATCGTGCCGCCGCTCGTCGGCATCGTCATCGCCACGAAATATGCGCCAACCCCGGAGCTCGCAGTGGGGTTCGTGCTGCTGGCGACCTGTCCCGGCGGGATGCTCTCCAATCTGATGACCGATCTGTCGAAGGGCGACCTGGCGCTGTCGATGTCCTTTACGATCGCCGTCAGCTGCATCTACATATTCATGGTGCCGTTCTACGCGCACTTCGCCTTGCTGCACTTCATGGGCGAGACCCGGCAGATCGACGTGCCGCTGCTCGGGTTCATCGGCTCGATCTTCTCGATGACGCTGGTGCCGGTGACGCTCGGCATGCTGGTCAGGGGCTTCAAGCCGCAGCTGGCCCTGAAGCTGCGCGGCTACATCAAGATCGTCGCGATGATCGTGCTGGTGGGGGCCTTCATCACCATTCTGGTAGACCAGGTCGAAGTGCTGCGCCAGAACGCCGCCTTGCTGTTCTGGATGACCCTGGCCTGCAACCTGATCGTGGTTGCAGCGGCCTTTCTGCTCAGCAAACTGGCCCGGCTGAACGCGCCGCAGACCTCCGCGGTCTGCATCGAGCACCTGATCCGGCAGGAGGGCACGGCGATCTACATCGCGGTGGCCATCGTGGGCAGCCGGGAGATGTCGCTGCCGATGATCATGAATACCCCCATCGGCCTCGTGCTCTGTATCATCTTCGTCCTGGTCATGCGCAACGTCATGGCCAGGCATCGTCAGGAGCAGGCGCCGCTGCGGCAACCGGAGGCAGGGAGTTAGAGGGTACGAATGAGCATCCCGCGCAATATGAATCCGGCCGAGCCGGAGTTCGACCTGTTCAGCTCGCCGTTCTATTTGATCGCCCACGTCGACTTCAAATATCACGAGGACCTGGACCGGGTGATGCAGAAGTACGAGGTCGACCGCACGACCTACCGGTTACTGTCGGTGCTGCTGGCGGTGGGGCTGGAGAACATCAAGGTCATCTGCGAGCACGCGCTGGTGAAGCGCTCGACCGGCAGCCGAGCCATCGACCGCATGCTGGAAAGGGGCTGGGTGCGCACCGAGTCGAACGAAGAGGACTATCGCTCGACCACCGTCGAGCTGACCGCCGAGGGCAAGAAGATTGCCGGCATGCTGCGCCAGTCGACCAGCAAGCAACTGGAGCGTGCGGCAGATGGTTTATCGGCTGCGGAGCTGAAGCAGCTTGCATCCATTCTGCGGCGCATGACCGAGAATCTCGGGCGGCTGCAGATCGAGTAACGGTGTATCGCAGCCACCGCTGCGATCGCGCCTTTGCCTATTGCATATGACAGCGGGCGCTGCGACCAAGGGTCGCGATTCATTCGAGCATTCACTCTGGCATGCGACGGCCGGGCCGCCGCCGGCGGGCGATGAGTTCGAACCCAATCGATCCTACGATTGCATCGTGATCGGCGCCGGCATCGCCGGCCTCGTGAGTGCACTGACCTTGCAGAACCGCGGCGCGCGGGTGGCGGTTATCGAGGCTTCGGTGCCTGGGAATGGCGCGACAGGACGCAGCGCCGGTTTCGTGGTGCCTACGTTCTCCGCGATCCGTCCAGCGGAAGTCATACGAAGATCTGGTGAGCGCGGCGAGCGTCTGGTGCGTGCCGTCGCCGGCTCTGCCGACGTGCTCTTCGGCTTGGTGCGCAAGTACGGCATCGACTGCGACGGCGGTCAGAACGGCTGGTTTCATCCCGCGCATTCGGTTGAGGCGCTCGATCGTATCGATGCCGATGCGCGCGTGTGGCGCTCGTTCGGCGCGACGGTGGAAGTGCTCGATGCCATCGAGACTCAGGAACGCACTGGCGCCAGCAGCTATGCGGGCAGTCTCTTCGTGCCCGCGGGAGGTGCCGTTCACCCGGTGAAGCTGCTGCACGGACTCATTTCGTCGGCACGCGCATTGGGATTGCATTTGTTCACCGGCGTTAGCGCACTGTCCGTGCAACGTAGCGAGGGCAAGTGGACTGTCGACACCGCACGCGGTCCGATCCGCGGCGACAAAGTGCTGGTCTGCACGAATGCTCGCTCGCCGGAGCTGTTCGCCGATCTCGAGGCGAGCATCGTGCCGCTTCATGTATGCCAGGTCGCAACGCGGCCGCTCGATCCCAAGCAGCGCGCGCATCTGATACGGCAGGGTCAGAGTCTGTCGGACACTCAGCTCGACTTGTTCTCCTATCGCTTCGATGCCCAATGGCGTCTCATCTCCGGCGCCATGCCCGTGTTGCCGGCCGGGACCGGGCAGCGTTTTGGCCGGCGCATCGTCGCGAGAATCGCGCGCGAGCTGGCGCTCGATTCCGCGCCGCAGCTCGAGCACGTGTGGTTCGGCGAGGCGTCGGTCACTGCCGATCGGTTGCCAGCGCTGTACGAGATCGGTCCCGGCGCCCATGCGATCGTTGCGTGCAACGGTCGCGGCCTCGCGATGTCGGCCATGCTCGGCACGGCAGTCGGCAATGCAGTTGCCGACGATCGCATGTCCGACGTGCCGCTGCTGATCGCAGAACCCGAGCCGGCGCGACGCCGACGATTGCAGATGATCGGCAGCCGGCTGTACCCGGTATACGGACGCGTGCGCGACGCGCTGCGGATCTGAAGAGGGCGCATCATGAAATGGCCGGCGCAAAGACTGCACAGTCAGGCGATGAAAGGCTTCGGGATGTACGAAGTCGCAGCGCGCCTGCAAAGCTCTGGCGTCGACGTCATCCACCTCGAAGTCGGGCGACCCGCGGATGACACGCCGGCGCATATCAAGGAAGCCGCCAAGGCCGCGCTCGATGCCGGCATCGTCCACTACGGCGATCTGCAGGGCACTGCGTCGCTGCGACAAGCGCTCGCTGATCGCTATCGCGCGCAACAGGGGATCGCCGTCACGCCAGCTGAGATTTTGATCACCAACGGCGTGACGCAAGGAGCCTTCGCGTCGTTCATGGCCGCAATCGACCCAGGGGATGAGGTGATCGTGCTGGAGCCCTGGTATCCGCAGCACAACTCGAAGATCGAGCTGGTGGGCGGAAACGTCGTGACTGTTTCGATGCGCCGCGTGAATGGCGCGTATCGGCTCGATCCCGAGCGACTCGAGGCTGCAATCACGCCGCGCACCAGGATGGTCGTGCTGATCAATCCGACCAATCCCACCGGCACCGTGTACTCGGCTGCCGAGCTCGCAGCGCTTGCGCAGATCTGCATCCGGCACGACCTGCTCGTGCTGTCCGACGAGGTCTACGAGTACATCACGTTCGACGGCCATCGACACATCAGCATCGCGACGCTGCCGGGCATGCGCGAGCGAACGATCACCGTCAGCGCATTCACCAAGGCGTATGCGATGGACGGCTGGCGCCAGGGTTACGTCATGGCGACGGCGCCGATCATCGCCGACCTGCGCAAGGTCACGATGAACGATACGACTCATCCGAACGTGTTCGCGCAGGAAGGCGCTCTTGCCGCGGTCGTCGGCCCACAGCAATGTCTGGCAGAAATGGTGGAGCGCGATCGCGCGCGGCGCGATCTGGCAGTGAGCCGGCTGAACGAGATGCCCGGGGTCAGTTGCGCCATGCCGCAGGCGACGATCTACGCGTTCCCGGATATCCGCTCGTTCGGCCTCAGCTCGAACGACATGGCGCTTGCGATCCTCGAGCAGGCGCACGTGGCAGTGGAGTCCGGCGCGTTCTACGGCCCCTCCGGCGAAGGTCATCTGCGCGTATGCTTTGCGTCCGAGACGTACGAGCGCGTCGCCGAAGGTATGAATCGAATGGCCCGCTTCCTCGCGACTCTGCAACGATCATGACACGCAAACTCATTTCCTCGGGATCGCGCTTCGAAGAGATCGCACGCTATTCCCGCGCGGTCGTCGAAGGCGAATGGGTCTTCGTATCCGGAACGGTCGGCGCTGACCCGGACGGCACGATGCCTGCGTCGGTCGAGCAGCAGGCGCGCAATAGTTTTGCGCATATCGAGCGTGCGCTGTCCGAGGGCGGCGCGACGCTGAGCGACGTGTACAGGTGCCGCGTGTATGCGACCGACCTCGAAGCGATTCCGGAGATCGTGAAGGTGCTGGCCGAGAAGTTTGCGGACATTCGTCCCGCCAACACGACGATCATTTGTCAGCTGCCCGTCGCCGGCGCGCGCGTGGAGATCGAAGTCTCCGCACGGCGGCGGCCGTGATGAAAGCGATGAATGTAGCTGTTCGTGCCGGTGCTGCGGTGCTGCTGGGCGCTGCGTTGTCGTTCGCGACGTTCGCCGCGCAGCCGCCGCCGACAACGACTGACGATCCGCGGCGCGTCCCGATCCCTCCGCAGAAGGTGATCCGATCGTCCAGCATTGCTGATCGTCAATGCGACGTTGATCGATGGCACAGGCGCTCGCGCGCGACCCGGCACGGATGTGCTCATCCAAGGCGATCGAATCACCGCGCTCGGGCCGACCGGCACACTTGGAGCTGCTGCTCAATCCGCGCAGCGCGTCGACGCTTCAGGCTTGTTCGCGGTGCCGGGTCTCATCGATCTGCACATGCACTTCACCGGCCAGCGTGGCGAAGACTTCGGGCGTTATCGCGATTCCGAGACTGCAGGTGCAATACGAGCGACGCTGCTCGCGGGTCAGTTCGTGCGAGCAGGCATCACAGCCGTGCGCGAGGCGGGCACGGGCGGCGACGTCACGATCCGCCTGCGCGAAGCCATCGAACGGGGCATGCTCGATGGCCCGCGCATTTTCTGGAGCGCCACGAGAATCAACTCCCGCGGCGGCCACGGCGATGAGATCACGGCCACGGCCAGCGGCCGGCCGGTGCCACTGGAAACCTCGCCGCGTTCGCGGGTCGCGACCGGACCCTGGGATTGGCGGCTGGCGGTGCGCGAGCAGATTCGCATGCATGCCGACTGGATCAAGCTCACTTCCCCGTACACGCGCGAAGAAGTCGCTGCCGCCATCGACGAGGCGCATATGCACGGGATTCCGCTCATGGTCGACTCGTTCGGCGAGTTCACGACGTGGGCAGTCGAGGCCGGCATCGACAGCATCGAGCATCCGCTCGATATTCGGGACGGCACGATAGAGCTGATGGCGAAGCACGGCACCAGTTTCGTGCCTACGCTGACCGCGTTCTACAACGTGCTCAACTACGGCTACCCGTCGGCGGGAATTTCGGCAGGCGGCTTCTACCACACCATGTCACGGCGCTTCGTCCTCGATCACGATGAACACCTGCGAGTGGTGCGGGCGGCACATCGTGCGCGCGTGCCGATAGGTGTGGGCACTGACATTCCCTTCGAGATCGACCGGCGTTATCCGGAGGATTACTACACCGAGCTCAAGTTTCTGAAGCAGGCGGGTCTCAGCGATGCGGAAGTGCTCGCGGCCGCGACGCGCGTCGGCGCGCAGATTCTCAAGCTCGGCGATCGGCTGGGTACGATCGAGCCGGGCAAGCTCGCCGACATCGTCATCGTCGGCGCGGACCCGCTTGCCAACATCGACAACCTGAGGCAGGTGCGGCACGTCATCGCAGACGGCCGGCTCGTCAAAGCCAACTCTCCCTGACTTCGTCCTAGGCAGGCACCACGTCGAACGCGACGGTGACGCGTTCCTCATCCGTGTCGAAGGGCGTGGTGCCATGGAACATGTACGACGGGAACAGCACCAGCATGCCTTCACGCGGCTGAATCATGCGACCAATGCGCTCACGGTGCGCCAGCTTCAAGTCCGTCTCGCCGAGTCTCAACCAACCGGCCTGGCGCGTCGTATCGGCTGATGCCTGCGGCACGCGCACGTAGTAGCACGAGCTGATCCAGCCCTGCGAATGCACGTGGTTCACGTGATGGCCGGTGCGCGCCAGCCTGACCGACCAGGATCCTGAGAAGCGGAATAATGCGGACTTCCGTCGCAGCAACGGATGATCGTTGCTCGCCGGCAGGTCCCGCACGTATTCACCGATAGCCGCCTCGAACTTCGCTCGCAGCGCATCGACCAGCGGCAGGCGGGACGCAAAAAGGTCATCGAGGGTTTGCGTGCCGCCGCGCAATGACTGATCTGCGGGCGCCTGCTGCGCCCGATGCAGCTGCGCCAGTGCTTGCGCAAGGTCTCGATTGAAGTCCTCGATGCTCGAGTAGCCGCGAGGGGCGGGCAGGTCGAACGTTCGCACGTAGCGGGAGTAGTCGTTCAGTGCGGGCTCGCGGGCATCGCCGAGCTGTCGCCAGCACACGCCGCGATAGGCGATCGCAACCTGGTCGTCCGGCGTCGATTGCAATACTGCATCGAGGTGCGTCAGTGCGGCGGCTGCATGGTTCTCGATGAGGCACAGACGCGCGGCGTCCAGCCGGAATCGCGGCTGCGGATCGATGGTCAGCGCGTGCTGCACGTGACCGTATGCTTCGCCGACTTCGCCCTGACTCGCGAGAGCGCGACCCAGTGCATGGTGCATCGCTGCGCTTTCGATGCCCTTCGCGATCTGATCAGCGAGATGCCGCTGCGCCTGCGCCGCCCGTCCGAGCAGAATGAGGCGATGAGCGAAGTCGACATGCAGGTCGACAGCAGCGGGGAAGCGTTTCAGCGCGCTTTCGTAGCTCTCCAGGTACTGTGCAGTATCGCCATACAGCCAGATCGCGTTGTTGAGCGCCTGGTGAGCCTCGAGATAGTCCGGTCGCTGATCGATAGCGCGGCGATACGCCGACAACGCCGCTTCGTGCTGACCCATGTCGTTGAGAATGTTGCCGCGGCTCAGGTGCAGCTCCGCGTCGGACGAGCCGAGCGCGAGGGCAGCGATCGATGTGTTGCAACGCTGTCGGCAGCTCCCGCTCTTGCCGAGCCAGCAGGGCCAGCCCGTGATGCGCTCCGCGGTGTCTTGCATCGGCGCGCAGGGCTTGCAGGTAAGCGTGGCGCGCCCGATCGAGGTTGCTTAGCGCGCGGTATGCATGGCCCAGCGCGGCCCATGCTTTGGCGATTCCCGGCTGCGCCGCTACCACCCGTTCCAGTGCGTCGCGGGCGGTATTCGCGTCCCCAGTCCGCAGCGCCACTGTGCCGAGGTTGAACCAGGCATCGGTGTAGTCGGGCGCGATCGCGAGCGCGCTGCGATAGCACTCGATGGCTTCCGCGTGGCGCTGTTGATGCGCGAGCAGGTTACCGAGGTTACTGTGGACGTGCGCGCGGTCCGGCGCTGCGTGCAGCGAACGTCGCAGGTATTGCTCCGCTTCAGTGTGCTTGCCCTGCGATCGCAGCACCATGCCGATCAGCTGCAGTACCTCCGGCTCATCCGGGGTCCGCGCCAGCAACACCTCCAGGATCCTCAGCGCTGCAGCGTTGCTGCCGGCGCGCGCCAGCTGCAACGCCCGGCTCAAGTCGGCTTTGTCGTGCATCGGTTCCGCTCGCGCACAATCGATGATCGTTGCTTCGTGCCCCTCGCGCCATTACAGAGCAGGCGCAGTGTCTCTGCGTTGCCGGCGCTGTGCGTTGTCGTTGCGTGCCGCGCAAATCAGCTCGCGGGCATTTGACCGGCCGGCTCCCGGGGTATATACAATTATGCCCAGAATCACATAAATGTGGGCGCAAATATTCACCTTCCGGATCGGCGAAAGCGGCAGCGGCGCGACACAACGGGGAGAGCGGTGCGATGGCTAACGAGCGAGAAGTGCGAATCGAAGGGCGTTGCGGAGCCAGGCGGTCGCGGCGGCTGAGCGTTGCGATAGCGGCAACACTGGCGGCGCAGGCCGCGCTGGCGCAGGACGTACAAGTCGAGACCATCACGGTCACCGGCTCGCGCATTCCGCGCGCGGATCTCACTTCCAACAGCCCGGTGAGCGTGGTCGGGACCGAGGAGCTGCGCCAGTCAGCGTCGCTGGAAGTGGAGCAGGTGCTGGAAACCCTGCCGCAGGTGGTCGGCACGTTCGGCGCGTCGAGCAACAACCCGGGCACCGGCACGGCAACCGTGGATCTGCGCGGTCTCGGACCTTCGCGCACCCTGGTGCTGGTCAATGGTCGACGCATGGTCGGTGCGAGCACCGACGGCGTAGTCGACCTGAACAGCATTCCGCCGGCGCTGATCGAGCGCGTCGAAGTGGTGACCGGCGGCGCCTCGGCCGTATACGGCTCGGATGCGATGGCCGGCGTCGTCAACTTCATCATGAAGGACGACTTCGAGGGTATGGAGGTCGGCGGGCAGGTGGGCGGCACCGAGCACGGCGACTCCGAGCGTTACAACATCGACCTGACGCTGGGCACGAACTTCGCGGAAGGTCGCGGCAATGTCGTGTTCTACGCCAACTATTTCGACCGCGCGGCGACTTACGCCAACGCGCGCCCCTGGGGCCGCACATCGATGGTGAACGCCGTTGACGCCAGCGGCCGCGCCTTCCTGCGTCCGCTCGCGGACGCCGACGTAAATGCGCCGCAGACGCGTTTCAGCGCGCCGGCGATGCAGACCTCGGCGAGCGGGCTCACCGACCCGTTCGGCACGCCGATCGGCTCCTTCGGCATCGTGCTGACCGATGGCGGCTGGCGCGCCCGCGTACCGGCCGACGAGTTGAGCGTGTCGTTCGACAGCACGATGCAGCTGCCGATGGAGCGCTGGCAGCTGTGGGCGATGGGCTCGTACGAGATCAACGAGCACGTCAAGTTCTTCAGCGAGGTGAGCTACTCGAACGTGCAGGTGACCTCGGTGCTGAGCCCGGTGCCGCTGCCGTCCGCGCTGATCCCGAACTTCCGCATCGATCTCAACAACCCGTACATGCCCGAGAGTCTGCGCACCTTCATGACCGCGACGCTCGATCCGACCGGCGCACTCAACGGCATCGTGCCGATCAACCTCGAGCGCAGCACGCGTGAGATGGGCCGCCGCACGAACCTCGATGACCGCGACGTGTGGCGTATGGTCGCCGGTCTGGAAGGCGACATCGCGTTTGGCGATGGTCTGCACTGGGAAGTCTTCTACAACTACGGTCGCAACGACAACACGCAGACGCAGGGCGGCGGTATCCACCTGAACCGCTTCCAGCAAACCTGGCTGACCAATCCGGCCGATCCGACCCAGTGTGCCGATCCAGTCTGGACCGTTCGGCGGCTGCGACGTGATCAACGTGTTCGACACGGGCGGCATGTCGCAGCAGACGATCAACTTCCTCTCGGTCGGCATGATCAACCGAACGACGGTCGAGCAGAAGCAGGCCGGCGCGAACATTGCCGGCAACCTGTTCAACCTGCCCGGCGGACCCCTCGGCGTGGCACTTGGTGTCGAGTATCGCGAGGAGTCGGCGTTCTTCTCGCCGGACAATCTGTATCGCACGTCGGAGGCGGTGGCGCGCTCGGCGGGCCTGAAGCCGGCCGGCGGAGAGTACGACGTGTCCGAAGTCTTCGGCGAAGTGCGCGTACCGATCGTTTCAGATCTGCCGTTTGCGTACTACCTGGGCGTCGAAGCCGGTGCGCGCTACTCGGACTATTCCACCGCGGGCGGGGTCAACTCGTTCAAGTACGGCGGCGAGTGGGCGCCGATCCGCGACCTGCGTTTCCGCGGCCTGATTCAGCGTGCGGTGCGCGCGCCGAACGTGATCGAGCTCTTTCGCGGCGGCGACAACACCGCGCCGCAGGCGCGCGACTTCTGCGACATCACGGCCAATCCGACTCCGGCCGAAAAGGCGTTCTGCGTAGAGCTGGGCGTGCCGGCGGATGCCATCGATACCTTCCAGCAGGAGAGCACGCAGATCCGCGCGATCGTCGGCGGCAATCCGAACCTGGAAGAGGAGACCTCCGACACCTGGACCGTCGGCTTCGTCTATCAGCCCTCGTTCGTACCGAACCTGAGCCTGACCGTCGACTACTACGACATCGAGATCGAGGACGCGATCGCGATCTTCGGCGGCGGCTTGTCGCCGACGATCACGGCGTGCCGGCAGAACCTGTCGCTGGACAATCCATTCTGCGTGCCGCTCACGACGCGCGGCGACGACGGTCAGCTCCGCGACGTGCCACTGCTGAACCAGAACATCGCCGTCATGAAGACCAGCGGCATCGACTTCCGCGTCGATTACCGCTTCGACCTGTCGAACTGGGGCGGCCTCACCTGGAGTCTCGCGGGCGTGCACGTGAAGGAGAACTCCTTCCAGGGCAGCCCGGTGATCTCGGCGACCGACTGCGCCGGATATGTCGGCGGCGGCGCTTGCACCAACGCGGATCCCGAGTGGCGCGCAGTGCAGCGCTTCACCTGGGATTACGGCGACTGGTCCTTGTCGCTGCGGCATCGTTATATCGGCGATGTGAAGAACGGGCGCATCGCCGGCGCGCTTTCCACCAACTCGCCGATTCCGAACGTCCCGGTGCTGGAGCTCAGCGCGGTGAGCTACTTCGACCTGTCCGCGAACTGGGACATCACCGACGATTACTCGGTCTACGCCGTCATCGACAACGTGTTCGACAAGTCGCCGCCAATCATCGGCAATACCGACGGCCGCGGCTTCGTCAACACCGACTCGCAAACATACGACGTGATCGGGCGCTACATGTCCGTCGGCGCGCGTGTACGCTTCTGAGGTGCTGCAGCGGGGATTCACACCAATGACAACCAAGCCCAGCGGCGGTCGCGTCGCGCGCGCACTTTGCATGGCGTTCGTGCTGGCGTGCGTCGCCTCGCCGCTGACGCACGCTGCCGGCACGAAGCCGGTGACGCTCGATGCGTTCATTACGCAGCGCAGCCTGATCGGCACCGTGCCCGATCAATTCGCGTGGTCGCCGGATGCGAGCCAGCTCGCGTTCGCCTGGAACGATGCCGGCGGGCAGTTTCGTGACATCTGGATCTACGCGCCGGGCTCCGGCAAGAAGCGCCGGCTCACCAACCTGAGCACGTCGCCCGACTCGCCTCAGCGCGGCGTTAGCGCAGTCGTGTGGCTGTCGAAGGATCGGTTGGCATACACGATCTCCGGCAAGCTGTTCACGGTCGACATGAAAGGTCAGTCGACTCCGCTGGAGCTGGACAAGAGCGAAGTACGCCAACTGCGCGTCTCTCCGGACGGTCGCAATCTTTCATTCGTCACAGGCGGACCCGAAAGCTTCTATCTGCACGAGGTCTCCGGCAGACCGGCGCTGTGGGTGCGCAGCACCGATGCAGCTTCGCGACAGCCGACGCGCCAGATTGTAGCCGGCCCGAACTCGCGCAGCTTCATCGACAGCCATGAATGGTCAGCCGACAGCGCCAGGATTGCGTTCGTGGTGGGCGACAACAGCACGGTCCCACAACGCGACGTCTTCTATCACCACAAGGGCGAGCCGCAGGTCTATCGCGTCAACCGCTCGTTCCCTGGTGAGCCGACCACGCGCAAACGCGTCGGTGTCGCAGATCCAGCTGCTGCCGGTGTGAAGTGGTTGAAGCTCGAAGAGGAGCAGTATCCGATCTGGAACTACGGCCTGTCGTCCGACGGCAGCCGGCTGTTCGTCAACACCAGCACTTACGTCGTCAAGCGCCACACGATCTACGTCTTCGACACCGCCAGCGGCAATCGCGAGACGTTCTATGACTTCGACGATCCGACCAATGTGAGTCCGGGCTGGCAGGCCGAATGGGCGCCCGGCGATCAGGGGCTGATCATTCTGACCGACCGCGACGGCTACTATCACTTGCATCACCAACCGACCGCCGGCGCGCCGCTGAAGCAGCTGACGCGTGGTCAGTGGGAGATCGAGTCCTTCGAAGTCGATGCGAAGCAGGGTCAGATCTATTTCATCGCAAACGAGTCGCACCTGTCCGAGCGACAGATATACCGCGTACCGTTCGACGGTGGCGAGTACGAGCGACTTACGCGCCGTGCCGGAACTCACAGCGCGGCGTACTCACCCGACTATCGCTACGTCGCGGACGACTTCTCGAGCGACGCCACGCCGCCGGACCTGTATGTGAAGAACCTGCGCGACAAACAGGCCGAGCAGCAGGTCACGCAATCGCCGCGCGAGGATTTCGCGAGCTACCAGTGGGGCGTCACCAGCTACCTGGAATTTCCGAGCCATCGCGACGGCACGACGCTGCTCGGACGTCTCACCGTCCCCGTGGATTTCGATCGCACCAGGAAGTATCCGCTGATCGTCGGTTCCGTCTACGCCAACACGGTGCGCAATCAGTGGGGGAGAGGAGTCACGCCCGCGTGGGGGTTGGATCACACGCTCGCCGGCAAAGGTTATCTGGTGCTCAAGGTCAACGTGCGCGGCAGCTGGGGCCAGGGCAGGAAATTCTCTTCAGGGTTGATTCGCGACTACGGCGGCATCGACACCGACGATATCGAGAGCGGCGTGCGTCACATCCTCGCGCAAGGCTACGTCGATCCTGAGCGCGTTGCGATCTGGGGCTCGAGCTATGGCGGTCTCATGACACTGATGTCGCTGTTCAAGAAGCCCGGGTTGTACGCGGCGGGCATCGCCGGCGCACCCGCCACCAACGTGGCGCATGCCTATCCGTCGCAGATGTGGGTAATGGGCGAGCCGAAAGGCGACGATTTTCCGGAACGCTACGAGCGGCAGTCTGCGCTGTATCAGACTCAAGGCCTCGCCGATCCGCTGATGCTCATTCACGGCACGCGTGACGTCGTGGTTTTGTACTCCGATACGATCGCGCTCACCGAGCGCCTGATCGCGCAGGACAAGAAGTTCGAGCTGGTGACACTGCCCGGCGGCAATCACAGCTGGGCCACCGACTCGCCCGAGCAGACTCGCTTCGCGTACCGGAAGATGCTCGACTTCTTCGATGAGCACCTGAAGCCTGCGGCAGGAGATAAAGAATGAATCCGTTCGCCCGTAGCTCGCGCGCCTGCACCTCCGCGCTCGTCGCAACGGCGCTGCTGCTGAGTGCATTCTCTGCTCACGGCAGCGAGTATCAGGAGCTCGTGACGCTGTTCGACGAGTTTCGTGCATACAAGCAGCCGCAGCCCGTGAACGGCGTCGTGGACTACGCGGCGCAAACCGTCGCGCAACGCCAGCAGCAACTGCGCGAGTTCCAGGCTCATTTCAAGCAGCTGCAGGTCGACGACTGGGACCGGGCAAAGAAGGTCGATTACCTCGCCGTGCGCGCCCAGCTCGACCAACACGATTTTCTGTTGACTGTAGCGCGGCCATGGGCGCGCGATCCCGGCTTCTATGTCGATCCGCTGATGCAGATCGCCTTCACCGAGCTGCCGGCGAAGGGCGAGGAACTGAAGAAGTTGCGCGACTCATTGCGCACGGTGCCGCGCGCTCTGGCGGCTGCCCAGCGCAATCTCACCGAAGTCCCCGGCGACTTCGCCGACTTCGCCATGCACAACCTGAAGCATTCCGACGGCGTCAACCTGCGTCATCCGTATCGTGAAGTGCCGCCAGCCGGCGTACTCGGCTGGTACGACGACATGCTGGGGCGGGCGAAATCCAAGCAACCGGCTCTGGTGAAGGACATCACCGCTGCGAGAGCCGCCGTCCAATCGTTCCACGACTGGCTCGCGTCGAACCGCTCGTCGATGACCGCAGAGGCCGGCGTGGGCAAGGAGCTGTTCGACTGGTACATGCGCAGCGTCAAGTTCATGCCGTACAACGGCGACGACGTGCTGACGCTCGCGCAGCGGGAGCTGGAGCGTAATCTCGCGTTCTATGCGCTGGAGCGGCATCGCAATCGCGATCTGCCGGAGCTCACGTTCCCGAAGACGCGCGAGGAATACCACGATCGCATGGCCAAGATGGATGCGGAAGTGCGCGAGTTCCTGGTCAAGGACGGCTTCATGACCGTGCCCGATTACATCCCGACCGATTGGCAGGAGATGGGCTTCAACGCGCTCTGGCTGGTGCGCGACGGCGGCCCGAACTTCTGGGAGAGCGTGCTGTATCGGGATCCGAATCCCGATCATTGGCACGCGGTCATCCCCGGCCACCGCTTCGACGGCATGGTCGCGCAGAAGTCCACGCACCCGATCCGCCGCTATGTGAGCGATCCGGGCCGCAGCGAAGGCTGGGCGCTGTATCTCGAGGAAGCGCCGGTGCAGCTTGGATTCTACGAGCGCAACAAGCGGCCGCGGGCGCAGGAGTTCATTTACGTCTTCGGCATCTTCCGCGCGGTGCGGACGATCGCGGACGTGCGCATGCAACGCAATGAGATGAACGCGCTGCAGACGGCCGAATACTGGAAGAAGTGGACGCCCTGGCTCGACGACAACGTGTCGCGCGTGGATGCGGAAATCTATCGCCGTCGGCCACCGGGCTATGGCTTGAGCTACACGATCGGCAGCTTCCAGGTGTACAAGCTGCTCGGCGAGCGTCGCCATGAGCTTGGCGATGCCTTCAAGCTGGGCGAGTTCCACGACTGGCTCATGGCCTCGGGGCGCTTGCCCCTGAGCCTGCTGCGCTACGAGCTGACCGGTAACGACGACGAGGTCAAATCGCTATGGGAGCACAAGCCGCTCTCCTCGCTGCTCTCGCGCTGAGTCTGTGGTTGCACTGCGCTGGCGCGGCTGCGGCCACGCACGCGGACCTGGTGGGACTCTTCAAGGAGTTTCGCGCACTGGTGCCGCCGCCGATCGTCAAAGGCGTGCCGGACTACAGTCCCGCAGCGATGCAGGAACAGCATCGCAAGCTGCAGGCATTGCGAGCGCGCCTCGATGCGATCGACGACAGTTCATGGCCCATCACCGAGCGCGTCGACTACATGATCGTCCTGGCCGAGATGCGGGGCCTGGATTTCAACCATCGCGTGCTCAAGCCGTGGGAGCGCGACCCGGCGTTCTACAGCACCACTGACCTGGGTTTCGGGCCGAAGCTGCATGGAGCGATCTCCGTACCCAAGTTTCCGCTGAAGAAGGAAGACGTCGCACCGCTCGCGGCGAAGCTGCGCGCCGTTCCGACGATTCTCGAACACGCACGACGAAATCTAACGGATGCGCGCGGCGATCTCGCGCGGCTCGCCATCGTACAGAAGCGCATCGAGCGTAACGTCTACGATCGACTCTCGCAGGACGCAGCGAAACATCATTCCAGTCTGGTCAAGCCCGCGCGTGAAGCACGCGACGCTGCGGACCGTTTCATTGCGTGGCTCGAAGAGAGCGAGAGCAAGTTGCCGCCGCATGGCGGCATCGGCAAGCAGGAGTACGACTGGTACCTGCGCAACGTACTGCTGTTTCCCTATACGTGGGACGAGATGCGCATCGTCAGTGAGCGCGAGTACCAGCGTACGATCACGTTCCTCAAGCTGGAGGAGCACGAGAATCGTGGCATCACGATGCCCGAGCCCGTGACCACCCGAGCTGAGTTCGATAGTGCGCGCACCGAAGCCGACACCGAGATGATCGCGTATCTGCGCGACCAGAAGATCCTGACTACGCCGGACTACCTCGTGCCGCCCGGCGATGGGCCGTACATCCTGCCGGCGGAGCGCGATCCTTCCAAACCCGGCCTGTTCGATCCACCCATCAAGCGCCATTTCTTCTTCGAAGCGGAGTTCCGCGACCCGCGTCCGCTGCGCGCCCACAACGTTCCCGGGCACTTCCTGGACGGGCAAATGCGCTCACGCGACACGCGGCCGATCCGCGGCGGCCGGCGCATGTTTTTCGTCGATGGTAACCGCGCCGAAGGCTGGGCTCTGTACCTGGAGGAGATGCTGCTGCAGATCGGATATCTCGATGACCGGCCAAAAGCGCGCGAGATCACGTACATCCTGCAGGCCAAGCGCGCTGCGCGTGTGCTGCCGGAGCTGATGATGCAGGCCAATGAATGGACCTACGAACAGGCGCTGCAGTCGCTCACCAGCGCAACGCCGTACTGGATGAAGCCCGACGATGCGATCGCGCGCTTCGACATCGAGCTGTATCTGCGCCAGCCCGGCTATGGTATTGGCTATTACATGGGCAAAGTCGAGCTCGAAAAGCTGCTGTCGGAGCGCGCGATGCAGCTCGGCGACAAGTTCGATCTGCAGCGCTTCCACGACGAATTCCTGCAGGCCGGTGTGATCCCGATCTCGCTGATCCGCTGGGAGATGACGGGTCGCGACGATGAAATCCGGCGCATGCGCTGACGGGGCACGGAGGATGTCGATGAATGTGCGGCGGTGGCTTCGATGCGTGGCGACGCTGGGCCTGGTGCTCAACGTTGCGGCGGCGTACGCAGCCGAGAGCTCCTATCAGGATCTGGTGAGCCTGTTCCAGCGCTGGCGAACCTTCGAGGTGCCAGAGCGGCTCGACGGCGCTGCCGGATTACACGGCCGCAGCGATGCAGCGCAAAGCGCGAAGGGCTGCGGCAAATTCAGGCTGAGCTCGCCGCGATGGACGTGAAGGGCTGGCCCGTCGAGCAGCAGGTGGACTATCACCTGATACGCGCGGAGATGAACGGGCTCGATTTCCGCCTGCGCGTGCTCGCGCCATGGCAGCGCGATCCGGCGTTCTACGCTTCGATCCGCACGTCGCAGAGCGATACGCCAGCGGAGGAGGGTCCTACGATCCACGGCGCCGTTCGCCTGTGGAAGTACCCCTTCTGGCCGCAGACGAGCCTCAGCGTCGTCGCGCCGCTATCGGCCGCCGATCAGCAGCGCCTGGCGCGGGAACTGCAACAAATCCCGCCGCTGCTCGAACAAGCACGCAAGAACCTCACTGGCAACGCGCGCGACCTCTGGGCAGGCGGAATCAAGACGCATCAACAGCAGGGAGCTACGCTGGAGCAAGTCGCCGGGAAAACCAAGGACGCGAGCCGCGAGCTACGCGCGGCGGTCGAGAAAGCCCGCACCGCCAATCGCGATTTCGTCGCGTGGCTGCAGCAGCAAGCGCCCACGAAAACCGGTCCGTCGGGTCTCGGCAAGGACGACTACACCTGGCACCTGCGCAACGTGCTGCTCGTCCCCATGACGTGGCAAGACGAAGTGACGATCATGCAGCGCGAACTGGCGCGGGCTCACGCTTCGCTGCTGCTGGAGGAACAGCGCAACCGGCAACTGCCGCCGCTCGATCCGGTCGCCGGCCCCGAGCAGTTTGCGCAGCTGCAGGACCGTTCGATCCGCAAGTACCTCGACTTCATGGAGAAGAAGGACATCCTGCCCGTCAAGCCGTACTACGAGCAGGCACTGCGCGAGCGCGTCTTCGACTACTCCCCGGAGGCAACGCGCCACTTCTTCCACCAGGCCACGCATCGCGAGCCGATGACGTTGTGGACGCACTTCTATCACTACTGGGACATGGCCCAGGCGCAGGCGGAGCCGCACGCGAGCCAGATCCGCCGCTCGCCTTCGCTGTACAACATCTGGATGAACCGCTCCGAAGGCATGGCGACAGTCATGGAGGAGTGGATGATGCACGCGGGCCTGTACGACGATAATCCACGCGCCCGTGAGATCGTCTGGATCATGCTCGCCAACCGCGCAGCCCGCGGACTCAGCTCGCTCTATGCGTTCGACAACCGGGTGACGATGGCGGGGGCGAGCGACATGCATGTCAACGGCACGCCGCGCGGCTGGATGCGCCGGGACCTCGACCTGCTCGGCTTCGAGCAACTCCTATATATGCGTCAACCCGGCTATGGGCCCAGTTATGTCACGGGCGCCCGGATGCTGGACGCGTTGATGATGGAGCGTAAGGCGCAGCTGGGCGACCAGTTCACGATGCGCGGCTTCTTCGCCGAGGTGAACGCCGCCGGCATGATCCCGGTATCGCTGCTGCGCTGGCAGCTGACCGGCCGCGACGACGAGATCCGCGAGCTGTTGCGAGGGAATTAGGGCGGTTGCCCTACATGCCGTCCATAGCTGTATTGGAACGGGCCTGCCGCAGGGGATAGAGTGCTGCGATGGCTGAACGATCTTTCACGCACGAAGTCGGCAAACTGCGCATCGGCGCCGGACAGGAGTTCCGCGGCGAGGGCATCCTCGCGGTCACCAAGGCGCTGCTGCAATCCGGAGTCGGCTACGTCGGCGGCTACCAGGGCGCGCCGATCTCGCACCTCATGGATGTGCTGTCGGATGCGCAGGGGCTGCTGAAGGAGCTCGGCATCCATTTCGAAGCCAGCGCCTCCGAGGCCGCTGCCGCCGCGATGCTCGCCGCTTCGGTCAACTATCCGATCCGCGGCGCAGTGACCTGGAAATCCACCGTCGGCACCAACGTCGCTTCGGATGCTCTGGCGAACGTCGCGTCCGGCGGCGTCACCGGCGGCGCGCTGGTGATCATCGGCGAGGACTACGGCGAAGGCTCCTCGATCATGCAGGAGCGCTCGCACGCCTTTGCGATGAAGTCGCAGATGTGGCTGCTCGATCCCCGCCCGAACCTGGAGAGCATCGTCGCCATGGTGGAGCGCGGCTTCGAGCTGTCGGAGGCGTCGAACACGCCGGTCATGCTCGAACTGCGCATCCGCGCCTGCCACGTGTATGGCTCGTTCATCGCCCGCGACAACCGTCCGCCGCCGTTCACGCTGCAGGATGCTCTCGACAATCCGACACGCGACGTGAGCCGCATCGTGTTGCCGCCCGCGAGCTTTCTGCACGAGCACGAGAAGATCAATCAGCGCTGGCCGGCCGCGGTGGACTACATCGTCAAGCATCGGCTCAACGAGTTCCTCGGAGGCAAGGAAGGCGACGTCGGCATCATCCTGCAGGGTGGCCTGTACAACACGGTGGTGCGCGCGCTGGAGCTGCTCGGGCTCGCCGACTCGACCGGCGAAACGCAGCTGCCGCTGTACGTGCTCAACGTCACCTATCCGCTGATCGACGGCGAGGTCATCGAGTTCTGTCATGGCAAGAAAGCGGTATTGATCGTCGAGGAAGGCCAGCCGGAATTTCTCGAGCAGAGCCTAAACATGATTCTGCGCAAGGCGGATCTCGGCGCGCGTGTCGTGGGCAAAGACGTGCTGCCGAAAGCCGGTGAGTACACCGGCGATGTCATTCAGCGCGGCGTTCGAGCATTCATGCGCGTGTATGCGCCGGAGCAGCTCGAGCGCGCAACGCCGCTGTTGCCGCCGCCGCCGGCGGAGTTGCCGAAAGAAGTCCAGGCGCTCGCACCGCTGCTGCCGGCCCGGCCGCCCGGGCTTCTGCACCGGTTGCCCCGAGCGGCCGATCTTCACGGCGATGAAGCTGTTGCAGCGGGAGCTGGGCCAGGTGCACATCAGCTGCGACATCGGCTGTCACCTGTTCTCCATCCTGCCGCCGTTCAACCTGGGCAACACGACGATGGGCTACGGGCTGGGCGCGGCCGGTGCGGCCGCCTTCAACGCGCCGCGCAACAAGCGCGCGATCGCGGTCATGGGCGACGGCGGCTTCTGGCACAACGGACTGACCTCCGGCGTCGGCAACTCGGTGTTCAATCAGAGCGACAACGTGCTGGTCGTGGTCGACAACGGCTATTCGGCCGCGACCGGTGGCCAGGACATCCTGTCCTCGCGCGCCGACAACCGCTCGAAGAGCACGAAGCATCCGATCGGCGAGGCCGTCAAAGGCGTCGGCGTGAAATGGTTGCGGGTCATCGACCGCACGTACGACATCGGCCGCATGCGCGACGTATTGCGCGAGGCGATGACCACGCCGGAGAAGGGTCCGAAGGTCGTGGTGGCCGCGTCCGAATGCATGCTCAATCGGCAGCGTCGCGAGAAACCTGCGTTCAACAAGGCGGTCGCCGGCGGAGCCCGCATGGTGCGCGAGCGCTTCGGCGTCGATCCCGATACGTGTACCGGCGATCATTCGTGCATCCGCTTGTCGGGCTGCCCGTCGCTGACCATCAAGCCCAATCCCGATCCGCTGCGCCAGGACCCGATCGCGCACGTCGACAACTCCTGCGTCGGCTGCGGAGTCTGCGGCGAAGTGGCGCATGCGGCGGTGCTGTGCCCGTCGTTCTATCGCGCGCAACTCCTGTTCAATCCGACGCGCTGGGATCGTGTGCTGCAGAGCCTGCGTGCGAGCGTCATCGGCTTCTTCCAACGGCGCATGGAGCGACGCAGACTTCGCCATGCCTTCTGACGCACGGCCGTTGTCGATCGCCATCGCCGCGCTCGGCGGCCAGGGTGGCGGCGTACTGGCCGACTGGCTGGTCGCAGTGGCGGAACTGCATGGCTGGATCGTGCAGGCGACTTCCGTTGCCGGCGTGGCACAGCGAACCGGAACCACCGTCTACTACCTGGAGATGAGTGCGCCGCCGCGCACGCCGGAGCGTCGCCCAGTGCTCGCGCTGATGCCTGTATCGGGCGACGTCGATCTCGTCGTCGCCGCCGAGCTGATCGAAGCGGGCCGTGCGGTGGTTCGCGGCATCGTCACGCCGGAGCGCACGACGGTCGTCGCTTCGACTCATCGCATCTACGGCATCACCGAGAAGTCCGCGATGGGCGACGGCATCGTCGATGGCAACGCCGTCTTAGCAGCACTTCACGCGCGCTCGAAGCGATTCATCGGCTTCGACATGCAGGCGCTCGCCGAAGAACACCGCAGTGTGATCAGCTCGACCCTGTTCGGCGCCATCGCCGCGTCCGGCGTGCTGCCGTTCCCGCGCGCGCTTTATGAACAAGCGATCACCCAGTCCGGCGTGGCCGTGCAGAGCAGTCTGGCGGCTTTCGCGGCGGGCTTCGAGCGCGCGTTGCAACGTTCACCCATCGCGAGTCTCGTACCGCCCGGCGCTGCGCCGACGACGGAGCTCGGCAGGAAGCTCGATGCACGGATCAAGGCCGAATTTCCGGCGCATCTGCACGGGTTGCTGCAGGAAGGTGTCAGGCGCTGCGTCGACTATCAGGATGGCGAGTATGCGAATCTCTATCTCGATCGCATGCACGAGATCCGCGATTGCGATCAGCGCACGCAAGGCGCCGGCGGCGGCTACGCACTGACTGCGGTCGTCGCTCGCCACCTGGCGTTGTGGATGTCGTACGAGGACACCATCCGTGTAGCCGACCTGAAGACGCGCCGCACGCGTTTCAGCCGCGTGCGCGAAGAAGTGCGCGCGCAGGCAGAGCAGATCGTCTACATGAGCGAATACATGCATCCGCGTTTCGACGAAGTCTGCGAGACGCTGCCGGCGCGGCTTGGGGCCCGGTTGCACGCGAGCAGCAGGGCGCGTCGATTGTTTGCGCCGTTGTTCCGCAAGGGCCGGCAGATCGAGACCGCGCACATCGGCGGATTCCTGATGCTGTACGCGGTCTCGGGTCTGCGCCGTTGGCGTCGCGGCACGTTGCGATACCGATCTGGAGCAAGAGCGCATCGATGCATGGCTGGCGCACGTGAAGGAGCTGGCAATGAAACCCGGCGGCTACGACGCCGCGGTCGAGCTCGCGGAGTGTCAACGCCTGGTGAAGGGATACAGCGATACGCACGAGCGCGGACTGAAGAACTACGGCGTCATCGCCGACGCGACCCGGCGCTTTGGCGATCGACCGGATCTCGCGGTAATCATCAAGCGCCTGCGCACAGCGGCCCTGGCAGACGAAGAAGGCAAGCAACTCCAGGCGGCGGTCAACGAGCTGGCGCCGTCTGCTACCTGAGTTCGGATACATATATATGCAGCATCTTGCCTGGCCTTTCTTCGACGACAGTCATCGCGCCCTCGCTCCTGAAGTGCGTGCGTGGGCGGAGCGGTCGCTGCACGATCACCACGACGAATCGCGCGACGCTGTCGACAAGGCATGCCGGCGGCTCGTCGCTGACCTCGGCGCTGCGGGATTCACGCGTCGCTGCGTACCTCGGGCGTACGGCGGCACCTCGGAGGATTTCGATGCGCGCGCAATTTGCCTGGTGCGCGAGACGCTCGCCGAGTACGACGGACTGGCTGACTTCGCATTCGCGATGCAAGGTCTCGGCAGCGGCGCAATTTCGATCGCTGGGTCGGACGCGCTGCGAGCGCGGTATTTGCCGGAGGTTGCGGCAGGTCGAGCGATCGCGGCATTCGCGCTGTCGGAGCCCGATGCGGGTTCGGACGTAGCTGCCATGCAGTGCTCAGCGCGTCGCGAAGGCGATCAGTACGTGCTCGACGGTGCCAAGACCTGGATTTCGAACGGCGGCATCGCCGACTTCTACTGCGTGTTCGCGCGAACGACGCCGGGACAGAAGAGGGCGGACGGTACGACTGGCGCTCAGGGAATCACAGCATTCGTGGTCGATGCCGATGCTCCAGGCCTGGAGATCGAGCAGCGGATCGACGTGATCGCACCGCATCCGCTGGCGACGCTGCGATTCCGCAATTGCCGCGTGTCCGAAGCACAGCGCATCGGAGCGGAAGGTGAAGGATTCAAGATCGCGATGCGAACCCTCGACGTCTTCCGCACGTCCGTTGCGGCCGCGGCGCTGGGGTTTGCTCGCAGAGCGCTGCGTGAAGCGCTGGCGCACGTACGCAAGCGCGCTATGTTCGGCAAGACGCTGGCCGACCTGCAACTGACGCAGGCCGGGTTGGCAGACATGGCGACCGAAGTCGACGCGGCAGCACTGCTGGTCTATCGCGCCGCATGGCTGCGCGACCTCGGCAACGTCGTCACCAAGGAAGCGGCGATGGCCAAGCTCGCGGCGACCGAAGGGTCCCAGCGAGTGATCGATCGCGCCGTGCAGATGTTCGGCGGCCGCGGGGTACGCAGTGGCGAGGTGGTCGAACGTCTGTATCGTGAGATCCGCGCGCTGCGCATCTATGAGGGAGCGACCGAAGTGCAGCAGCTGATCATCGGGCGCGAGTTGCTGAAGGAATAGCCATGGCGATGTGGCGTCCGCCGCAACGCATTCGGTACACGCCGGATGCCGGTCGCTGGCCCAGCGCGGCGGAAGCGCAGTCGTCACGTCTGTTCACTTCGATCCAGGTGGGACCGCTATCGCTGCCGGCGCGGACCTGGGTGCCGGCGATGGTCCCGTGGCGCGCGACGGAAGACGGCTTCGTCAGCGACAACGTTCTTGCATGGTATGAGCGCTTCGCGCGCGGCCGTCCGGCAGTGATAGTCGTCGAGGCGACCGGCGTTCGCGACATACCCAGCGGCCCGTTGCTGCGCATCGGCGACGATCGCTTCCTGCCGGGCTTGCGCAAGCTGGTCGACGTCGTGCGACAGGCGAGCGCAGGCGAGACGCGCCTGCTCATTCAGCTCATCGACTTCCTGCGCATTCGTCGGCGCCCCGAGCCCGGCAAGTACTTCGGGCAATTTCTGGAGATCAGCGAGCGGCATCGGCAGGCGCTCGACCTGATCGACGCGCCTGAGGACCAGGTGCGGCGGGCGCTCGCGGAGCTCGACGAACAAAGACTGGAACATGTTCTGAGCACCGCGGAGCTCGAAGCGCTCCGCTTCGGCGCGCGCGAGCGGGTGACCGACATGGACATCGCTGCGATTCGACAGCTGCCGGAACAGCTGCCCGATCTGTTCGCCGCCGCGGCGCGCCGCGCGCGTGAGGCCGGATTCGACGGCGTCGAGTTGCACTATGCGCACGCCTACACGATGGCGTCATTCCTGTCCGGTTTGAATACACGCGACGACGGCTACGGCGGATCGCCGTCGGCGCGTGTGCGGCTGCCGATCGAAGTGTTCCAGCGCGTGCGTTCGGAAGTCGGCGCCGACTACGCAGTTGGGTGTCGCATGCTGACGGAGGAAGCGGTCGCGGGCGGGTACGGCGTCGAGGATGCGTGTCTCTATGCAAGTGCGTTCGCGCGCGCCGGCATGGATTTCATCTCGCTGTCACGCGGCGGCAAGTTCGACGATGCGAAACAGCCCAAGGTCGGCGAGGCCGCCTATCCGTACACCGGGCCCAGCGGCTACGAGTGCATGCCCTCGTACTATTCCGACGAACGCGGTCCGTTCGGCCGGAACCTGCAACCAGCGGCGGCAGTGCGTGCTGCTGTGAGGGGAGAAGGACTCGAGACTCCGATCGTCGTCAGCGGCGGCATTTACAGCTTCCAGCAAGCAGAAACCGCGCTCAGCGAGGGATGCGGCGACATCGTCGGCTTCGCTCGCCAGGCGCTCGCCGACCCGGACTGGTTCCGCAAGGTGCGCGCCGGCCGCGGCAGCGAAGTGCGCATCTGTCTGTACACGAATTACTGCGAAGCGCTCGATCAGCGGCACCGCGAGGTCACGTGCGAGCTGTGGGACCGCGAAGGTCTCGACGCCTCGGGGGTGCAGATGTCGAGCGACGGCAAGCGGCGTCTGCTCGCACCCGATTGGCAGGAAGAGTGAGCGCGTTGCGCGTCATATGATTATGCATATACTGGCCGTCCGACGTTCGACACGGTGAGGCATGGAACCGGATTTCGCAGCGCTGCGCCGGGAATTTCCGCTCCTGGAGCACAAGATCTACCTGAACAGCGGCTCGTATTGCGCGCTGGCGAACCGCGTCCGGGCGGCGTTCGAGACCTACCTCGAGGATCGCCTCGCCGTCGGCGCGAACTGGGACGTGTGGGTGACGAAGAACGAAGCCGTGCGCTCGCTGATGGCGCGCGTGTTGCACGCGTCGCCCGATGAGATCGCGGTCACGGCGTCGGCCTCGGCCGGGCTCAACGCGCTGGCGAGCGCTCTCGAGTTCTCCGGCGGGCGCGACAAGATAGTCGTCAGCGACTTCGAATTTCCGACCAACGCCCAGATCTGGCACTCACAGGAGCAGCGCGGAGCGCGCGTCGTGCATGCGCGGCGCGACGTTGACGGCTACATCCCGCCCGAGTCCTTCGTGGATCTCATCGACGAAAGCACACGCCTGGTGGCGATCACGCATGTCTGTTTCCGCAACGGTGCGCGGCTCGACATTCCTGCCATCGTGCGGCTGGCGCGCGCCAAGGGCGCCATGGTGCTGCTCGACTGCTACCAATCGGTCGGTTCCGTCGACATCGACGTCAAGGCGCTGGACGTGGATTTCGCCGTCGGCGGCATGCTGAAGTACCTGCTCGGCACCGCGGGCATCGGGTTTCTCTACGTGCGCGATTCGCTGGTGCGCTCACTCCAGCCGATCCACACCGGCTGGTTCGCGCAGGAGAACATCTTTGCGATGGACATCACCGCGAACCGTCCCGCGCCGACCGCCCGCCGCTTCGAGTCGGGGACGCCTGCTGTGGTGAACTGCTACGCCGCGGAGGCCGGCCTGGAAGTCCTGCTTGGCGTCGGCACGCAGGCGATCGAGCGACGCGTGCGCTCGCTGACGCGGCGATGCATGGAGCGCCTGCGCGAAATCGGCTGGCCGAGCATCACGCCAGCCAGCGACGAGCGGCGCGGCGCCATGATCTGCGTACCGTCGCGGGCGAGCGGTCCGCTGTCGCAGGAACTGATGAAGCGTAATATCGTCACGTCCAACCGCGACGACAATCTGCGCATCTGCCTGCACTTCTACAACAACGATGACGACGTCGATGGTCTCATCGAAGCACTGCGTGAGCTGCGCGGCGAGTTCGCAGCCCACTAACGAGAGGAACGAGCCATGAGCAAGAATTCTGCGCTGCTGTCGGAGCTGGCTGCGGGTATCGTCAGCGGCGGCATTCGCGTGGTGGATCTGACGGTGCCGCTGGAGCCTGCGACACCGACTATCCAGCTGCCGCCGATTTTCGCGCCATCCAAGCCGTTCGCGCTGGAAGAGATCTCGAAGTATGACGAGCGCGGACCGGCCTGGTACTGGAACAACATCGCCTGCGGCGAGCATACCGGCACGCACTTCGATGCGCCGATTCACTGGGTAACCGGCAAGGACTATCCGAACAACGCCACGCACAACATCCCGGTGCAGAAGTTCATCGGGCCGGCCTGCGTGATCGACGTGTCGGCTCGTGCGAAAGAGAACAACGACTTCCTCGTAACCGTCGAGGTCGTCAAGGAGTGGGAAGCGAAGCACGGGCAGATTCCCAAGGGCGCGTGGGTGCTGATCCGCACGGACTGGTCGAAGCGCACCGGCGCAGGACCGTTCCTCAACATCAAGGATGATGGTCCGCACACGCCGGGGTTTCATCCGCAGTGCGTGCCGTTCCTGGCGAAGGAGCGCGATATTCTCGGTGTGGGTGTCGAGACGGTCGGCACCGACGCGGGGCAGGCGGCGACGTTCGATCCGATGTTCCCGTGTCACACGATCATGCATGGATCGAATCGCTTCGGGTTGGCGAGTTTGATGAATCTGGATCAGTTGCCGCCGACGGGAGCGGTGGTGATTGCGCCGCCGTTGAAGATTGTGAATGGGTCGGGGAGTCCGCTGCGCGTGTTGGCGTTGGTGCCGGGTTAACAAGATTGTCAGGCTAAAGCCTGACCCACGGGACTGTGTTGTCAGGCTGAAGCCTGAGCCACGAGATGGCTGTGTTGTCAGGCTGGCTGACCACGGATGGCGTGTTGTCAGGCTAACTACCCCGGCTGCTGTGGGTCAGGCTTTAGCCTGACTCTTAGCGCTGTGCGATTGCCTCAACTTGTTCTTTGATCAGCCAGATCTCAACATTATGCGCGGCGCACAGCCGGCTCCAGCGCGCCGCCGGCATGTCCGCCGGTCGCCACGCGGTCAACGTCAAATAGCAATTCGTCGCCGCGAGGCCGACGCTTTCAGAGCGCATCACCTGCGCGCGGATACGCGGCCTGAGTGCCTCGCGCGGACCGACGCTGTACTCGACCAGCAGCAACTGCGGATGCGCCGTGACGGCGAAGTGGTTCTGCGCTCCATCGAACAGCGAGCGGCCGCGATAGATGCCTGGATCGTCGGCGGGCTGCGCCTGCATCGACGCGAGCGCCCAGTTGCCCACCTTGAGCGGATCGGCGAGAAACGCGAACGTCAGCTCGGCCGGCGCCTCGATGAGCGCGGTGACGCTGTGCGAGAGGGCGGGGATATCGGTCATTTGTTTCTGAGCAAGCGTCGCAGCGCGCCGAGCAGGCGCTCGCAGCCTTCCAGCGTCGTGACGGTTCCCGGTGACAGGCGCAGCGTAGCACCGCGACAGTCCGCGTAAACACCAGCAGCGCGCAGACCGTCCACGATCATCGCGGGGTCGGCGGACGCCGGCACATTGAGCATCAAGCTTCCTCCCCGGCGCTCCGCCTCTCGGGGACTGACGAGACCGAGACCGAGCTCGTCTGCGCCCGCGACGATCACTGCCGTGAGCGCCCGATTGTGAGCGAGCATCGCGCGGGCGTCCTGCTTCGCATGCCACTCCAGCGCGGGCAGTGTGCCGGCGCAGGCAACGACGGACGGCGTGCCGTGATCGAAACGGCGCACGTCGGGCGCATAGTTGAACGCGTTCAGATCCCAGGAGAACGGATTGTCCTGGCTGAACCAGCCGCGCAACTGCGGTTGGCATTCGCGCAGGAGCGGGGCGCGTACGTGCAGAATCCCGGCACCTGCTGTGCCGCTGAGCCACTTCAGGCTGGTCGAAACGGTGAAGTCCGCTTCGGGCGCTTGCGCGTCGTAGGGAATCAGGCCGATGCCCTGAGTCACGTCCACGCCGACCAGGCTGCCGATGCGGCGGCCATGCGCGACGAGCATCGACAGGTCGCACCGATACGACGCAGTGGACGTCACCTGCGTCACCAGTGCGACACCCACGTCTGCAGTCCAGCGCTCGATGAAATCTTCCTCGCGCACCCAGCTCTCGCCGGGACGCAACGGAACCGTGTCGAGCCTGAAGCCGTGCCGTTCTGCGAGGCCCGCAAGCAAGAAATGCAGGCTCGGGAAGCAATCTGCGGCCACGAGCACGCGACGCCCTTCGAGATAAGACCTCGGCAGTGAGCCGATGAGACTGTAGAGCGCCGTCGTAACGTTCTCGGCGGTCGTCAGCGTTGCCGGCTGCGCGTTGATCAGCTTGCGCCAGCACTCGATGAACTGCCCGCGGATCGCGAGCGCCTGCGGCCACTGCGAATCGTCGGGCACGCTCCACAAGTGTGCGTACTTGCGCAGGCCTTCCGCGACCAGGGCCTCCTTGCCCGGAAACATTCCGATGGAGTGGTAAAGGAAATATCCCGAGCCGTCGACGGTGCTGCTCATCGCGGCGCCGTGAAGCGAGGCCGCTGCTTGCCGCCCGCCAGCGGCAGCTTGCTCTCGTCGACGATCTCGCCGTTCTTCATGACGAACGCGATCTGCTTGGCGTTGTCGATGCTCGCGCCCGGATCGGCGTTCAGCAGCACCAGGTCGGCCAGCCGGCCGGCCTGTATGGACCCAAGCTGATCGGCCTTGCCTAGAAATACGGCGCTGTTGTAAGTCGCGATGCGAATCACGTCGAGCGGTGCAATGCCGGCCGCAGCCAGCAGCTCGAGCTCGCGATGCACCGCCGGTCCGCTGCTCTGGTCCGTGCCGCAGGCGACGACGCCGCCACCGGCGTGGATTTTGCGGATGCTCTCCTGCGCGATCGGCGTCATCAGCTTCATCCATGTCGTCCAGCTACGCGCACGATACTCGGCTGACGTCTGCGTCTTCAGCTTCGTGCGTTCTTCGTTCGACAACGAGGCCGCATACAGCGGCTGATCGAGGTATTCCGGATGCTCCGCAAGGCGGCTGTAGTTCTCGCCGATCGTCAGCGTACTGGCAAACGGAATCTTCTTCGCGTTCATCAGCTTCACGAACGAATCGCTGACCGGGCCCTGGATGATCGGATGCGCGAGGGTGTCCAGGCCGGCGTAGATCGCTTCGAGCGAGCGAAACTCGTTGGAGACGTGCGCAGTCGTGCGGATGCCGTGCTGGTTGTAGTAGCGCACGATCTTCTCCGCCAGCTCGGCGGTCAGCAGCGTGATCATCGGGCGCGAGCCCCAGCCTTCCTCCTCGATCATCAGCTTGACCATGTCGGGCT
>CAWISC010000020.1:0-43906 GCA_963838635.1 uncultured Gammaproteobacteria bacterium
GCTGTTCGGCGATGTGCGCGTCGAGCAGCGCCTTGTCCTTCTCGAAGTCAGTGATGCCCAGGGAGATGCGATCGCCATGACTGCCTGGATACGTGATCGCTTGGCCCGTCGCGAAGATGCGCGGGGAGAGGATGCGACCGGCGCGCTCGTCGGCGCGCAGCGGCAGGATCAGTTCCTTGCGGTTGCCGGCGTCGTAGATCGTGGTCACACCGGAATACAGATAGCTCGCGAGCGCAGCCAGCGCCTCGGTGCGGCTCGACTCTTCCCACTTCGTTCCGGGTCCAGAAGTCGCAGCCGCGCCGCGCAGATGGATGTGAACGTCCATCAGTCCGGGGATGACGTACTTGCCGCGCGCATCGATCCGTCGGCCGGATTCGCTGCCGGCGAGCTGGCTCGGCGTGACCGCAACGATTCGCGGGCCATCCACGATCACTGCCATGTCCGGCTGCGGGGCGCGGCCGGTGCCTTCGATGACAGTGACGTGATCGATGATCAGCCGTTCTGCGCTCGCAAAAGGCGACAGCAGGAGGAGGGCAACAGCAGCGAGTATCGATCTCATTCCACAGCTCCGGGACCTTTGAACACAATGCCGTCGCGCATGACGAAGCCGACGTCCATGACGGCCTTGATATCTTCGAGCGGATTGCGGCTCAACGCCACGATGTCTGCCGCCTTGCCCGGCTCGAGCCGGCCGACGTCGACTCCGGCCGCATCGGCTGCATTCACGGTGCCGCTCATGAGTGCTTGCATCGGCGTCATGCCTTCGTTCACGTAGTCGATCATCTCGGTCGCATTCTGCCCATGCGGCACCAGCGGTGCATCGGTGCCGAGCGCGATCTTCGTGCCGATCTCGTGCGCCAGGCGCGCCAGTTTGCGCGGCTGCGTTCCGAGCTTCAGGACTTTCTCCATCGAGACCGGCGGCAGATCCTTGAGCGGACCGGCTTTGACCTTCTCCGGCGTGTCGCCGACGAAGGTGATCGTCGCGACCGTCGGCACCAGCCACGTGCCTTTCGCCTTCATCTCGCGCAGCGTCTTGTCGTCGGCCCACATGCCATGCTCGATCGAATCGAATCCGGTGCGGACGCAGGCGTCGATGCCGGCCTTGGCGTGGGCGTGGGCCGTGACCTTGCGGCCGAATGCATGCGCGGTATCGGCAATGGCTCGCAGCTCCTCGTCCGTGAACTGCTGGCCGGTGCCGGCGTTCGACTCGTCGAGCGTGCCGCCAGTGGCCATGACCTTGATGACGTCGGCGCCGCGACGGATCGCTTCACGCACCACGCGGCGGCAGTCGTCTGCGCCGTCGCAGACGCCGCGGCGGGGCATTGCGTGCATGATCTCTTCGCGCAGGTTGTGATTGTCGGCGTGGCCGTTGGTCGGACTGATGGGATCTCCCGACACGATGATTTTCGGCGCCGGGACGATGCCGTCGCGCGCAGCATCGCGCAAGGCGTAGATCGCGCTGCCCTCGGACCCGAGGTCGCGCACCGTCGTGAACCCTGCCATCAAGGTTGCGTGCGCGCTGCGCGAGGCGATCAGCGAGAAGTAACCCTCGGACTCGCGGAAGCGCAGATCGCGGCCGCGCATGCCGCTCGAGCTCAGGTGCACGTGCAGGTCGAGGAAACCGGGCAGCACGAACATGTTGCGCAGGTTGATCACGGCGGTGTCTGCGGGAAGGCCGACCGCGGTCGGGTCCGCGAAGCCGGAGCGGATCTCCCGGACCTTGCCGTCGGTGACGACGACGGTCGCGTTCGTGAGCGGCTCCCGGCCCGGCACCGCGAGCAGCTGCCCCGCATGGATGATCGCCGTGGCGGGCGCGGCTGCCTGTGCACCGAGACTTGCCAGCAGCGCGGCCGCTGCCGCACCAAACAATTGCGATCTGAGCATCGTGCGACCTCACATGGTGCATGGCGCGCTACACGCGGCGCCGGACGGTTCACTCACCCGAAAGAGCTTGCCGACAATATATGATTCGGAATATATATTCGCAATCATCGCCCGAGTGCGAATGGGGAGCGGTCATGCACATCCGACGTATCGGTTCATCTGCGGCGATCATCGCGGTCACCATGGGCGGCGCAGGATTTGCGTCCGCGGCGGAGGAGGGAGCGTCGGACGCTGCAGCGGACCTGCGGCGCGGCCTGATCACCGAGGTCGTGGTCACGGCGCGCAAGCGCGGCGACGAGCGGCTGCAGGAAATCCCCACGGCGATCACGGCCTTCGGCGAAGACACGCTGAAGGACATGGGCGTCAACGATTTCACCGACTTCGCCTATCAGGTGCCGGGGCTCACGTTCAACGACACCGGCAACGGCGAGAAGCGCTACATCATGCGCGGCGTGCAGTCGGCCGGTCAGGAGCAGGTCGCCGTGTACTACGACGAGGTGCCTGCAACCGGCGTGCAAAGCTCGAGCGGCGATAGCGGCTCGCAGACGCCCGACCTGGCGCTCGTCGACCTGCAGCGAATCGAAGTGCTCAAGGGCCCGCAGGGTACGACCTTCGGCGCGAACTCGCAGACCGGCGTGGTGCGCTTCATCGTGAACAAGCCGGTGCTCGACGCGGTCGAGGGCAACCTGCGAGTCGGCGGAGAGTCGCTGCAGCATGGCGATCCGGGCGCAACGGCTGCCGCGACCTTCAACCTGCCGCTCATCGACGACAAGCTCGCTCTGCGCACGACCGCGTACTACGAGAAGCGCGGCGGCTATGTCGACAACGTCCGCCTCGGCAACGAGAACATCAACTCGTCGGAGACGACCGGCGGCCGCGTGATGCTGCGTTACCAGCCGGTCGAGTCCGCGACGATCGACGCGATGATCTGGCTGCAGAAGCGCGAGGTCGACGGTGCGAGCGGCTATCACGCGTACGACACATTCCGCGTCGGCGGCGATGCGAGCGATCCAGGCTTCCTCGATCGCGTGCCGGCGTTTGCCTTCTTCGACACGGGCGAGTTCAACAACGGCGATTACGTCGAGACGAAGCGTCCCGACGACCAGGCGATCTACAGTCTCACCTGGACGCAGGATCTGCCGTGGGCGACGCTCACGACTGCCGGCTCGCTCTACAAGCGCGACTTCGGCTTCTTCCGCGACAACACCTGGGCCATCATCTCCCTGAATGTCGGACCGCCGGGCGCGACTGCGTGCTTCAACGGGCCGTGCGTGCGCCCGGATCTGTTTCCCGAGCTGACCGACCAGACGCAGGACATCGAGCAGCGCACGGCGGAAGTGCGTCTGAACTCGACCGGCACCGGGCCGCTGTCCTGGCTGGCGGGTGTGTTCTATCGCGAGCGCGAGTCGGACTTCCGCAGCGTTTCGCCCATCGTCGATCCGGCCACCGGACTGCCGTTCCCGGTGACGGGCCCACCGACCGGCTTTTCCGCCCTGCCGGGCGCGGGCATCGAAGGCTGCCAGCCTTGCGCGCTCGCGCGCTTCAACACGCGCGAAATCGAAGAGAGCGCGGTGTTCGGCGAAATCTCGTACAAGCTGTTCGAGTCGTTCGAGGTCATGGCGGGCTTGCGGCAGTTCACAGCCGAGCAGCAGGACGCAGGCTTCTACCTGTTCCAGTTCCCGCTGTTCGGCGCGCTGCCGCCGCCGGACAACCGGCACTTCAAGGAGGACCGCCTGATCAAGAAGTTCCAGCTCTCGTTCCGCCCGAACGAGGACGTCACGGTCTTCGCGCTCGCCTCGGAGGGCTTCCGTCTGGGCGGCACGAACCAGCCGAATATCGCGGCGGTGCCGCCGGGCTACGAGGCGGACTCGCTGTGGAATTACGAGGTCGGCGTGAAAACCGCGTGGCTCGATGGACGGCTGATCGTCAACAGCAGCGCGTTCTACATCGATTGGGAGAACATCCAGGTCTCCGGGCGCGATCCCACGGGTTCCTTCGCCTTCATCGGCAACGCCGGCGCCGCAGAGGTGCAGGGCCTGGAGCTCGAGACGTTCTTTCAACCGGTCCGCAGCCTCAATCTGTCGGCCGGGTTGAGCTGGCTGCCGAAGCGCGAGCTGGTCGAAGACCAGGTCAACGCGACCGTGCAGGCCCCCGGCCGCAAGGGCGACAATCTGCCGCGCATCCCGGAGATCACCGCCAACTTCTCGGTGCAGTACGAGCGCTCGCTGGCAGCGTTGCCGAGCTGGTCCGCCTGGGTCCGCGGCGATTGGTCGTACCACGGCAAATCGCGCACCGAGCTGCGTCCGACGGCAGCCACCAACCGTTTGCAGGAGGACTACGACATCACCAACATCCGCTTTGGCGCGCGCAACGATGACGCCGGTCTGGATGTGGCGCTGTACGTGAACAACGTGTTCGACATCCAGGGCGACGTGTTCCTGGTCGGGGCGACGGCGACGCCGACTCTGAAGTACACCAATCTGCCGCGCACGATCGGAGTGGAGCTGACGAAGAGCTTCTGACGCGGTCAGCCGCTAGAATGCGTGCTGGAACCAACAAGGCGCTGGGAGCACATTAATGGCGAGAAAGTCCCGCGGCACCGCCGCCCCGGATGGTGGCAAGCGCGCCAGGAGCGCCGAGCCGGCCATCAAGGGCAATGGCTGGCTCGACGACTTCGTGCCGTATCAGCTCTATCGTGTCACCAACAAGCTGAACGCGCGGCTGTTGAAGCGCCTGAAGACCCTGCGCATCAATTCTTCGCAGTGGCGGGTGCTGAGCGTGCTGCGTGCCTATGGCCCGCTGAGCATCGGTCGCATCGTCGAGACGACGCTGATGGAACAGCCGACCACCAGCCGCGTGGTCGCACAGCTCGAACGCGTCGGTCACGTGAAGCGGCGGCTCTCCGATCACGACTCGCGGGTCGCGGAGATCTCGATCACTGCAGCCGGCCTGCAGGCTTTCGAGCACATCGTGCCGGCGGCGCTCAAGCATCAGAGCCTGGCTTTTCAGAACGTCGGCGCGAAGGAAACGGCGCAGCTCGTCGCGACGCTGCGCAAGATCGAGAAGAACATCGCGCCCGACGATTGATCCGGCTCAGTAGTTGATACCCGGGTTTTCACCGGGATGGATCATGCCGACGACGTCCATGCCGTCGGGCGAAGTGCATTGCAGAGAGTGCACGTGCTTGCGCGGGAAGAAGATGACGTCGCCGGGCCGCACCGGCGCTCGCGAGTGCTCGTTCCAGATCACGCCTTCGCCGGACACGATCACCAACGCTTCTTCATAGAGATGCCGGTGCATCTGCGCCTTCGATTGCGGGATGTGGCCGATGAACTGCACCGCGTTGTTCGCGCCCACTCTGCGGTCGACGAGATGCTGGAAGAACCGTGGCCCCATCGCATGGCGTTGCTGCACATCTACACCTACCACACGCTGCGGTTGACTGGCGTCGAAGTCGGGCATCGCTGCCAGCGTTTGCAGGCTTGCGACGGCCGAACAAACGGAGACGAACGCTTGCACGCAGACGCCGGCGTCGGGCGTGATTCGAAAGGCCTCGCCGGGCAGCACCATCACTCCGTCCAGCGGGCCGACGTCGAATCGCTGCGTGCCGATCTCGACCGAGCCCGTACCGGCAGCAATGAAGATGATTGTCTGCGCGGCCTCCCCGGCCGACAGGATCGGCGATGCTCGATCGCGAACTTCCACATAGATCTGCGTCTGGTGTGCGGCGCCACGCTCCGCGTCCACGAGGGTGCGCATCCAGAACGGGCCGGCATCCGCCGGACGCGTGGCGGCCGCGCGAATCGTGTAGCAGGGCGCGTCCAGTTGGCGCACGCCGCCGTCGACCTCCGGCGCCCAGGGCACGTTGCTGCCAGCAACGCTTTCCGCGCTCTCTTCCCCGTAGCCGCCGGGCAGGTTGCTGTGGGTGCCATCGCAGAAGGGCGGGGTGCCGGTCCGCTTGCACATGCAGAACAGCGCTTCTTCCTTGTCGTACTTGGCAACGTAGACGAGCGGCGTAATGCCGGTGCCGGCGTGCGAGCCGTCGCAGAACGGCTGAGTCTTCGAGCGCCCGCAACGGCACCACAAGTACCGTCGGCCGGCGACCAGCTCCTGGTAGGAGGGCTTGAAGCCGGCGATCAGCGGCTCGCGGGGTTCATCCGAATTCATATTTTTCCAGTCTAGCCGGTCAGGCCGGAGAGAACGTCGCCGAAGCGATGAATTTCCGCGACGGTGTTGTAGTGGACCAGTGACGCCCGGATCGTGCCGCTGGCCAGCGGCAGTCCCAGCCGTTGCATGAGGCGAGGGGAGTACATGTGGCCGTCGCGGATGCCAATTCCCGCGCGGGCCATCGTCTCGGTGACAGCGGCGGGTGTAACGCCCTCGATATTGAAGGCCAGCGTGGGAACGCGGCCGGCGACTTGCGCCGGGTCCGAGATCCCGTGCACGCGTGCCTTGCAATCGTGCAGCACCCTGAGCAGTTCCAGCGACAGGCTGCGCTCGTAAACGAGTATTGCCTGCATCGCGCGAACGATGTCCGCCCGCTGCGTTCCTGCGCTGCCGTCCGAATGCGGCGCGAGCGAGCGCCCGAGCCGGGCGAGATACCCGACCGCCGCGTCCATGCCGGCGACGTTCTCGTAGACGACAGTCCCTGCCTCGATCTTGCCGGGCGGCGTATCCGGGATGAAATCCTCGCGGAAGGTGGGCAGGCGCTCGAGCAGCTCGTAGCGGCCCCACAAAAACCCCATGTGGGGCCCGAAAATCTTGTATCCGGAGCAGACCAGGTAGTCGCAGTCGAAGGCCTGCACGTCCAGGACGCCATGCGGCCCGAAATGGACGCTGTCGAGAAAGATCTCACCCCCGGCGGCGTGCACCAGATCGGCCGCACCCCGTACGTCGACGATGGTGCCGAGCGCGTTCGACGCAACGGGGCAGGCGAGCAGCCGCGTCCTCGGCGACACCAGCTGGGCCAGGTCGTCCAGATAGAGGTTGCCGTCCTCACGTATCCGCCACCAGCGAAAGACGGCGCCCAGCGGCGCGAGCGCGAGCCAGGTGGCCACGTTCGCCTCGTGATCGAGGTCGGTGACGATGATCTCGTTGCGCTCACCCAGGGTCTGGCCGATGGCAAGGCTGATCAGCCGGATGAACGAAGTCGCGTTCATGCCGAAGGCGATCTCGTGCGGATTGCGGGCATTGACCAGGGTGCCGACGCTGACGCGCGCCCGCGCCATGGACTCGTCTACCGCGATGCTCTGCGGATAGCGACCGCCCCGCTGCACCATGCGTTCCAGCAGGTGCTCATTGATTGCGTCGAAGACGTCGCGCGGCACCTGCGCGCCCGCCGCATTGTCGAAGAAAATGCCGCTGCCGGCGCGCTGCAGGGCGGGAAACTCGGTCCTCAGGCGTTCGACCGGGAACGCCTCCCCAGCCTGTAGACTCATATGAAAGCTCATGCGTTATCCTATGCGAACGAAACTATGGGCACCCGCGATACCCAAACCCGCATCGTCGATGCCGCGCTGACGCTCTTCAACGAGCACGGCACGGCCGCGGTCTCGACCAACCGCATTGCCGAGCATTGCGGCATCAGCAAGGGCAACCTGCATTACCACTTCCAGAACAAGCAGGAAATCATCCGTTTGCTGTTCCAGCGCATGGTCGAGGAGATGGACGCCGGCTGGTATCGCGATCACCTCGCGGCCACTCTCCAGCACATGGCGGCGATGTTCGTGCGCCAGCTGCACCACATTCTCGACTATCGCTTTTTCTATCGCGAGATGGCGGACCTGCTGCGCCGGGACAAGGTGCTGCGGCGTCGCTTCGCGCATAATCGCGAACGCCGGATCGCGGAGCTCGAGCGGTTCTTCGACGCCTTGGAGCAGCACGGCTTGATGAGACTGCCCACCGACCCGCGGCGGCTGCGCTCGATCGTGGACATCACATGGATAATTTCGGAGAACTGGCTGAACTACGTGGAGTACCATGATCGCGAACTGACGCTCGAGGCGGTGGTGGCCGGGTACGACGAGATCCTGGAAGTGTTGCGGCCGTATCTCATCGGCGACCCGCAACGGGTCACGAGCGAGTCATACAGCACCATCGAGCGTCTCACTGCGCAAAATTAGGGCTCCCGGGCTAAAGAGGCTCGGGACTTGGGATTCGTGGAAGCGGTTAAATCCGTGCATTAAAAAGCCGTTCACGGCATATGGGGAGAGCCATGGTCAAGCGCTGGAAACTCAATTGCGGACGTGCAGCGACGCTGCTTTGTGTCGCAGCGTGCACGCAGGTGTACGCAGCAGATGCGCTCGAAGAAGTGGTGGTCACCGCCACCAAGCGCGGCGAGACGGATGTGCAGAAGACTGCGGAGTCGGTTTACGCGGTCAGCGGCGCCGATCTCTCGCTCAAGCGCGAGACGACTTTCGAAGCCTTCGCCGGCAGCGTGCCCGGCCTGCAATTCCAGAACCTCGGTCCCGGCGATTCCGAGTACATCATCCGCGGCATCAACGGCAGCGGACCGTCCGTAGTCGGCGCCTACCTCGACGAGTACGTGATCACGGCGAGCGACCAGCAGGACGGCGGCGGCAAGAACGCGCCGATCCAGCTGGTCGACGTCGAGCGCATCGAAGTGCTCAACGGCCCGCAAGGAACGCTGTACGGTTCGAACTCGATGGCGGGCAACATCCGCTTCATCACGAACAAGCCGGACTCCTCGAAGTTCGACGCCAACGCCGAGGTCGACTGGAGCATCGATCGAGGACGGCGGCGATGGCTTCGGTCTCTCCGCGATGGTCAACGTGCCGCTGTCGCCCGACAAACTCGCGATCCGCTTCGTCGGCTATCGCGAGGACCGCGACGGCTGGATCGATCAGGCCCGCCTCGAACGCGGCGCGGTGTTCAATGGCGTCAACGAGGACATCAACACGACCGAGATCACCGGCGGCCGCTTGAGTGCGCGCTGGACGCCCAGCGATGCGCTGTCGCTCGACGTCATGTACGTGATGCAGGATCTGGAGAGCGACGGCTCGTCTCGCTTCACGAGCAAGGGCGTGCCCGCGTATCCCGATCAGCCGCCGGAAATTGCATCGCTCCCCGGCAACACGGGTTTCGCGCCGCTGCCCGGCCTGGCGTCGTTCACGCCCGGCAGGGATTTCATCAACACGGACATCACCCGCAGCCCGCGCGAAGACGACTTCGACCTGTTCGGCGCGACTCTGCGTTACGACATGGGCTTCGGCAGCGCCTCGCTCGCCGCGTCGCGTTACGAGCACGACATCCTCTTCAACTTCGACAGCACGCCCATCCTGCTGTTCTTCGGCGTGCCGATCGCAGGCATCACGCAGCAGCCGCAGGAGTACAGCACCAAGATGGCGGAGCTGCGCTTCGCCTCGGACTTCGACTCGCCGTTCAACTTCGTGACGGGCGCGTACTATCAGAAGGACGACAACGAGTTCAGCGTGCACGTCATCACCACCGACGGCACCGGCAGGCCGCAGCCGTTCAACCCGCTGAACTCGGACGACGCGCTGCTGAACGGCGGCAACACTTTCTTCGGACGCACGCGCGCGGACGAAGTGGAGCAGAAGGCCGTGTTCGGCGAAGTCACGTTCAAGTTCGCCGAGCGCTGGACGTTGCTCGGCGGCTTGCGCTGGTCGGACTCGGATCTGCAATCGATCCAGGCGACGCTGCACAGCTTCGCTCCCAGCGGGCCGGCGCCGGTCGCCGGCCGCCAGATCGGGACGACGGTCAACGGCAACGCCGTCGGCTTGCTCGAGCAGGACGACAGCGCAACGCTGCCCAAGGTCAGCCTGTCGCTGCAGGCTACCGACGACGTGCTGCTCTACGCGCTGTACTCGGAAGGCTTCCGCGTGGGCGGCATCAACAACGGCAATCAGCCGTTCGCGCCGGGCATCCCCGACACCTTCGGCTCCGACGACCTGAAGAACTACGAGATCGGCGTCAAGTCGCGCTGGCTGCAGCAGCGCCTGCAGTTGAATGCGACCGTATTCATGATCGAGTGGAACGACATTCAAGTCGAGCCGCGCGATCCGGTCGGCAACATCCCGTTCACCACCAATGGCGGCGCGGCGGACGTGACCGGCGTCGAATGGTCGCTGGACTCGCTGCTCACCGATCAGCTGACGCTGACGTTCACGGGCACGTACTTCTTCGAGCACGAGCTCTCGGAAGATCAGCCGGTGCTGCCGGGCGCTTCGCCGTTCGTGATCATCGGTCGCGAGGGCGACGAGATTCCGAACACGCCGGACGTGCAGCTCTACGCCGGTCTGCGCTACGAGGCGCCGATCGCCGGCCGCAACACCGCGTTCTCGCTGGATGCGACCTACCGCGGCAAGACCAACACCGAGTTCGTCCCGAACAGTCCGTTCAACATCGCACTCGACTCGTACACGCTGTTCAACGCAGTGGCGCGCATGGACGTGACCGAGCGTGTGCAGGTCGGCCTGTTCGTGAAGAACCTCACCGACGAGCTGGCGCTCTATGACGGTGTCGGTACGTTCCAGGATCCCGAAGCTGTCGTCGCTGCGCAGCCGCGCACGATCGGTGTCAACGCACGCATCACGTTCTGAGTGTTGCAGAGCTGCAGGTACCGCGGAGATCGAGAGTGCACGCACTCGGCTCCGCGGTATCGTCACGCGCACGCCCGCTGTGCCGTGCGCGTCGACTGCCAGCAAGCGCGTTCATCTGAAGCTGGAGAATCTCCAGCCCGCGGGCTCGTTCAAGCTGCGACCCATCGGCAATGCGATCCTGAGCAGGCCGCCCGATGCGCTGTCCGCAGGAGTTCACACCTACAGCTCGGGCAACAGCGCAGTCGCGATGGCGTGGATGGCGAAGCGCGTCGGCATCACTGCGACGGCGGTCGTGCCGGAAGGCGCGCCGGAATCCAAGCTCGCGCTATTGCGCACACTCGATGCACGTATCGTCGCGCAGCCATTCGCGCAATGGTGGAGCGCCGTCACTTCCGGTCACCACCCGCAATTCGGCAGCGTCTATATCGACGCCGTGCGCGATCCCGCTGCGTTGGCCGGGAGCGGCACGATAGCGCTGGAGATTCTCGAGGACTTGCCCGACGTCGACGCGATCTTCGTGCCGTTCGGCGGCGGCGGTCTGGCCTGTGGCATCGCGAACGCGGTGCGCGCGTTGCGACCTGCGGTGAAAATCATCGTGTGCGAGCTCGAGACTGCGCATCCGTTCAAGTCTGCACGCGCCGCCGGCGGTCCCGTCGATGCTCCATGCGATCCGGGCTTCGTCACTGGCGTCGGCTTCGGTTCGGTGCTTGCCGAGATGTGGCCCGTCGCGAGCCGGCTCATCGACGACACACTGACAGTATCGTTGAGCGAAGTCGTCGCAGCGATCAGACTGATGGCGGAAAAGAACAAGGTGATCGCGGAAGGCGCCGGTGCGATTCCAGTCGCCGCGGCGCTTTCGGATCGACACCGCTTCAGGAATGTGTGCGCGGTGGTGTCCGGAGGCAATCTGGACTCCGCGCTGCTGCTGAAGATCCTGCGCGGCGAAGACATTTGACGAAGGTGAGTCTGTGACGCAACCGGTCGATCGCGAACACGGTCTCGACAAGGCCCTGACCCGCAGCCAGGTGGTGATGATCGGCCTCGGCGGCGCGATCGGCACCGGGCTGTTCATGGGCAGCGGCATCGCCATCGGCTACGCCGGCCCGGCCGTGGTGTTGAGCTATGCCATCGCCGGCTTCATCGCGCTGGTCATGGTCTTCAGCCTGTCGGAGATGGCCGTCGTTCATCCGGCGGCGGGCTCGTTCGGCGTGTACGCGGAGACGTATCTCAATCCCTGGGCTGGCTTCCTCGTCCGCTATACCTATTGGATCACGCAGGTGATCGCCATCGGCGGCGAGGCGGTCGCCTGCGGCATCTACATGACCTTCTGGTTTCCCGCCGTGCCCGTGTGGATGTGGTCGCTCGGGTTCGCATTCATCCTGCTGTACGTGAACTCGCGCTCGGTGAGCAACTTCGGCACGTTCGAGTACTGGTTCGCCATGATCAAGGTGACCGCGATCGTGCTGTTCATCATCCTCGGCGCGGTCAACATCTTCGGCCTCGGCGTGCCGGCCGTCGGCTTTCACAATCTGACCGGGTTGCCCGGCGGCTTCATGCCGCACGGCCTGGCCGGCGTCTGGATGGCCGTGATCATGGGCTGCTTTTCCTTCAACGGCATCGAGGTCATCGCGGTCACTTCGGGCGAGACCGCCGATCCGGTCAAGGCGATCCCGGCCGCGCTGCGCACCATGCTGCTGCGGTTGTTCCTCTTCTACATCCTGGCTCTCACGATCGTCGTGACCTTCGTTCCCTGGACCGAAACCGGCGCGCGGGTGGTGGAGCAGAGTCCCTTCGTGAAGGTGTTCGCCCAGTCGGGCATTGCCTACGCGGCGGGCATCATGAACTTCGTGGTGCTGAGCGCCGCGCTCTCGAGCATGAACACGAACGTGTACCTGTGCTCGCGGATGCTCTTTTCGCTGTCACGAGGCAACTATGCGCCGCGCTTTCTCGGCCAGCTCAGCAGCACGCGGACGCCTATCGGCGCGATCCTCGTCTCGGGCGGCGGCATCCTGGTCGCCGCCGGCGTCTCCATGTTCACGCCGCACGCCTATAACTACCTGTTCGGCGTGGCGCTGTTCGGTGCGATGACGGTGTGGATCTTCATCCTGCTGAGCCACCTCAGCTTTCGACGTCGACACAAAGCGGCCGAGCTGCCGGTGCGCATGCCCTTTTTTCCGTGGCTGCAGCTCGTAGCGCTCGGCTTGCTGATCGCTGTCCTGGTCACGATGGGATTGGATCGCGAGTTCTGGGGAATCTCCTGGATCGTCGGCGTCCCCTGGCTCGTGGCGATATCGATCGCCTACTTCGTCTGGCGTCCGCGCCGCGCCAAAATGGACGCCCAGTAAAGCGTCGCGCACCGCCGCAGGGCGCGCGACGCGTCGTTGCGCGAAGAGCAACAAATCACGCCGCTGCATGTCGTTGTTCCCGTCCGGGAATCGCCAGACACTTTGCCCCGAGATGCGCCCGTCAGCGGCGCACCAACAACGGGGTGATCCACATGCAACAGCAACTCCAGTCCAGGATGTCGATGCGACGGCGCTTACGTTTCGGGGCCATGGCCGCTCCGGCACTGTGCCTGCTCGCCGCGCCCGCGCAATCCCAGGAAGGAGCAGCCGGCGGCGCAACTATCGATGAAGTCGTCGTTACCGCGCAGCGACGCTCGGAGTCCATCCAGGACGTGCCGATCGCGATCACCGCGGTCGGCGAGCAGACGCTGCGCGACTCCAACGTGAAGGGTATCGAGGATTACTTCGCGCTGACGCCGAACGTGAGCTTCCGCAGCGACGGCTCGCGCGACCGCAAAGACCTGAGCATGCGCGGTATCAGCAACCAGCTGAACCAGTACTCCAACGTGCGGCCCGCGACCTACGCGTTCTACATCGACGAGTTCAACGTCGTGGCCGGCACCAGCAATCCGCAGATCGTCGACCTCGAGCGCATCGAAGTGCTGCGCGGTCCGCAGGGCACGTACTTCGGTCGCAATGCCGTCGGCGGCGCGATCAACGTGATCACCAAGAAGCCCGGCAACGAGTGGTACGGCGAAGTCGGTCTCGACTACAGCAGCCACGACACGCGCGGTGCGCATGCCGTCGCCAACATTCCCGTGATCAACGACGTCCTGGCGTTGCGCGCTTCCGGCCAGATCGAGGAATCGGACGGCTGGATCGAGAACGTCAATCCGGTCGGCGGCGGCAATGACTACGACTACAAGACCGCACGCTTGCAGGCGCGCCTGACGCCGGGCGAAAACCTGACCTGGGATTTCGCGTACAGCTACAGCGATGAAGAGACCGGCATGCGCGTCGGCGTGCCGACCGGGTTCATCACTGCGACGTGGCGCGCGGTTTATTACGGCAACCAGCAGGGCAACATCACCAATCCCGACAGCGTCGGCTTTTATCCGAGCAACGACGACCGGGTGAACTTCAACCGGCCGCAGACGCGTCGGCAGCCAGTACGACTACCTGAGCAGCCGCGCCGTGTACGAGTTCGAGAATGTCGCGCTCACTGCGGTCGTCGGCCAGATCAAATCGGACGTCTTCAACTACGGCGACGTCGACGGCGGCAGCCCCGACTTCTACTACGAGAACCTGCTGCTCAAGCGCGAGGGCACCAGCGGCGAGCTGCGCCTGCAATCGCTCGGCACCGATACGATCGAGTGGAGCGTCGGCGCGTCCATCGGCGAAGACAAGGGCCGCATGCGCCAGTACACCTATCACGGCGCGCAGAGTCCGCAGGGCCGGCCCGTAGGCACCGAGACCACCGCCGGCGAATCCGACGCGTCCTCGAACTACTGGGCTGCGTTCGGCCAGGCGACGTGGCGCTTCGCGGATCAGTGGCACATGGTGCTGGGCGGACGCTACTCGTACGAGAAGCTCGATACCTTCGCGGTCTCGCGCTCGAACGGCGTGTTGACCGGCATCAACGATCGCGAGGTGGACTTCGACGACTTCTCGCCGCGCTTCACGCTCGGCTGGGAGCCGACGGCGAACACGCTCGCTTATCTGACTGCTTCGCGCGGCTTCAAGTCCGGCGGCACGCAGACCAGCAACAACATCAACCTCAGCAACCAGTTCGAGCCCGAGGTGCTGTGGAACTACGAAGCGGGCCTCAAGCTCGACCTGTTCGGCCGCAGGCTGCGCCTCGACGGCACGGTGTTCTTCATGGACTGGAAGGACGTGCAGCAGCTGATCCGCTTCCAGTTCCTCGACGACACCGGCGCGATCCGTGCAGTCAGCGGTATCGCCAACGCTGCCGCGGCAAGCTCATACGGCGCCGAGCTCAGCGCAGACGCTGCCATCACCGAGCGCTTCAAGCTCAGCACGCAGGTCGGCTACCTGCGCGCGAAGTACGACGACTATCCGGCCGCGCTGATCGATGGCCTGGTGCTCGACCTGTCGGGCAAGACGCTGGTCGACGCGCCGCGCTGGACGCTCGGGGCGCAGGCGCATTACCAGATGCCGCTGACGACGACGCTCGAAGGCTTCGCGCGCGCCGAGTGGAACTACCGGGACGAGGCCTTGGGTAACCCGTATGTCTATCGCTACTATCAGTGGCCGTTCATTACGCCGAGCTATCAGGTGACCAACCTGCGTGTCGGCATCGAAGGCGAGAAGCTGCGGCTGGTGGCGTACGCGGAGAACCTGTTCGACAAGGAATACTTCTTCAACTCGTACGAGAAGGCGTTCTACAGCGGCGTGCAGGTCGAGCCGTCCACGCGCGTCTTCGGAGTGAGCCTGAGCTACAAGTTCCAGTAGAGGGTCAAAGTGCCGGGCCGGAAGTTCGTCAGCGTTCTGTTCCAAGAGACATACCCCCCTGCGGAGCACGAACTTCTACGAGCCGGTCCGGCACACCTCGACCGGCGCGAGTTGATCAAGGCCGCAATCGGTGCTGCGCTGACTTTCGGCGCAGCGGGTGAAGCTGTCGCGGCAGACGCGGAGCTCGCCGCGCTGCTGCAGCGTCTCGCGGAGGAGCACCTCCAACGCAGCCCGGAAGAGGCGACCGGTCTCGGGCGCGACACCGGCAGGAATGCTTCGCTGCGCAGCCGGCTCGACGATCGATCGTTGCAATCGATCGCGGACCATCGCCGCAGCGTCGCGGCGGCGCTCACGCAGCTGACGAAAATCGATCGCGCCTCTCTTGGCGCAGCCGCGCGGTTGGACTACGACGTCGCAAAGTTCGTCTACTCGACACTCGCCGATCAGCTCGGGCGCTACGGCTTCGTCGACATCAACCTGCGGCCGAGTCCCTATGTCGTGAGCCAGATGAATGGCGCCTACTACTGGCTGCCGGGCTTCATCGGCTCGCGCCATCCGCTCGAATCCAGGCAGGACCTGGACGCGTGGTTTGCGCGTCTGAGCGCGCTCGCCACCGTGCTCGACCAGGAGACCGAACGAATCCGGCACGACGCCGGGCTCGGCGTGATCCTGCCCGACTTCACGCTCGCGACGACGCTCACTCAGCTCCATGCGCTGCGGGATACGCCCGCTGCACAATCAGCTGCGATCGGTCCGGCTATCGAGCGCGCGGCTGCCGCCGGTCTGGGCGACATCGCGCAACGTGCCGAGCAGATCCATCGCAAGCTGATCGCGCCGGCGTTGTCCCGGCAGATCGATGCTCTGCAAACACTGCGAGACAAGGCCGACAACGACGCAGGAGTTTGGGCGCTGCCCGATGGCGAGTCGTACTACGCGTCGGCGCTGCTGTCGAATACGACATCGCGAACGTCTGCCGCTGAACTGCATGAGCGCGGCGTACAACTGGTCGCAGAGCTGACTTCGCAGCTCGATCAGGCGCTGCGGGCGCAGGGTTATAGCGACGGCGCCGTCGTGACGCGCATCGACGCGCTGAACCGCGATCGGCGCTACCTCGTGTCAGACGACGATGCCGGGCGCGAGCGACTGCTGGCCGCGGCGACTGCCGCTGTCGACAAAATCCGCGCGCGTCTGCCTGCAGGCTTCAAGACCATCCCCAACGATCCGCTGGAAGTTCGGCGCATTCCGCCGGCGATCGAAAGCGGCGCGCCGGGCGCGTTCTACAGCGATGGGGGCGGCGGAGCACCCGCCACGTTCTCTCTCAATCTCAAGTCACCCGCCGAGATGGCTTTGTGGCGGCTGCCGACGCTCGCCCATCACGAAGGCATTCCGGGCCATCACTTCCAGTATTCGGTGCTGCGGGCGGCGGGCGATCTGTCGCTGTTTCGCCGGCTGGTGCGCTTCTCGGCGTACACCGAAGGGTGGGCCCTGTATTCCGAGCGCGTTGCCGACGAGTTGGGCGTCTATCAGGACGATCCCGCGGGTCGCATCGGCCTGCTGCAGTCGGAGCTGTTTCGCGCGGCGCGCATCGTAGTCGATACCGGCATTCATCATCGGCGCTGGCCGCGCGAGCAGGCCATCCGCTGGATGATCGAGAACGTCGGCGAGCGGCCGGCGGCAGCGCAGCGCGAGATCGATCGCTACTGCGTCTACCCGGGGCAGGCGTGCAGCTTCATGGTGGGCGCGACGCAGATTCGCGCCGTGCGCGAGCGCGCACGCCAGCAGTTGGGAGCACGCTTCGACGTGCGCGATTTCCACGATCTCGTGCTGCGCTCAGGTCCGGTGCCGCTGGACGTGCTGGAGGCGATGGTTGCAGCGAACGCAACCAAATGATCCGGGCACGTCTATTGAACGGGCTCGGCATCTTTCTTAGCGTGTGAGGCGGCGACAGCGTCATAGCAGGTCAGGACACAGTATGGACAGGCACTCGGTGCAGTGGCGAGGGTACATCCCGGCGATCACTACGCCGTTCACGCGCGACGGAGCGCTCGACCTCGAAGCCATGGAGCGGCTGCTGCAATGGCTCCTGGACGAGAGCATGCACGGCATCATCATCGGCGGCACCCAGGGCGAGTGGTTCACGATCTCCGCCGCGGAACGCAAGCAGCTGATGCAGACCGTCTCGCGCAAGCTGCGCGGGAAGATGCCGCTGATCGCGGGCTGCAGCGCGTACACGGTCGCTGAAGTCGCCGCGCACGCGCGTCTCGCAGCCGAGTATGGCTTCGACGGCATCCTGGTGACGCCACCGCCTTACATGGTGCCGACCAATCGCGAGATCCTCGGCTTCTATCGCGAGGTCAACGCGGCGGTGTCGTTGCCGATCTGCGTCTACAACTGGCCGCCGGGAACGAACGTCGACATGTCGCTCGACCTGCTGCGCTCGATCGCAGAGCTGTCGAACGTCGTCGCAATCAAGAACTCGACTGCCGATCTGCGGCATTTCGTCGACGTGTTCTTCGCATTGAAGGACCAGGTGCGGATCTTCGGTGTGCCGATGAACGAGATCGGCATCATGCTGGTGCAGCAGCACGGCGCGGACGGCACGATGGGCGCGGGCGCAGTGCTCGGCCGGGAGCTGCCGGACTATTTCAATGCGATCTGGGCGAACGATCTGCCGCGCGCGCGCAAGCTGGGCGAGCGCAACGAGCTGTTGATGCGTGCCTGGTTCAACGCGGACTACACCGGCCGCTTCGGTTCCAGCCAGGCGATCTTCAAGGCGGCGCTCAACGAGCTCGGTTTGCCGGGCGGCTATCCGCGCCGACCGCTGTTGCCACTGGAAGAGCACGGACAAGGCATCGTTCGCCAGACGCTCGTCTCGTTGGGAAAGATCAACCCGCAGGATCGACGGGTGAGTCGCGCCTGAAAATCACATCTTCGCGGAGGGCGTATGAAACTCGCAGCATCAATTTGCATGGTCCTGGCTGCCGGCGCGGCGACAGCTCAGCAGGTCGGCCCCGGCGTCGAGGAAGTCGTTGTAACGGCAACCAAACGCGGCGCGACGCTTCTCGAAGACACGCCGCTGTCGGTGCAGTCACTCGGCGGCAGCAGCCTCGAAGAGGCCGGCTCGCTGGATTTCGACGACTACATGCGACAGATCCCGAGCCTCGCGATCGGCGATAACGGGCCCGGCGACAAGCGCATCGTCATGCGCGGCGTCAGCGCAACGGGCGACGGCACCGTCGGCCTGTACTTCGACGAAGTCGTGATGACTGGCGAAAGCCTCGGCGACGACGGCGGCAAGCAGCCCGACATCAAGCTGTTCGACATGGATCGCATCGAAGTGCTGCGCGGGCCGCAGGGCACGACCTTCGGCTCGAGCTCGCTGTCCGGCACCATCCGCTGGCTGCCGCGCGCGCCGGATTACACGAAGTTCTCTGCGGACGTCGGCGCACGGATCAGACGCTGCAGGAATCCGACGACACCGGCTACCAGTACGACGCGATGGTCAACATTCCATTGGGCGATCAAGTCGCGATTCGGGTTGCCGGATTGCGAGCCGTGATCCCGGGCTACATCGACAGCCGCTTCGGCGATGACATCGATCAGGAAGACACGACCGCCGTTCGCGCGATGCTCGGCTGGCGGATCACCGACAGCCTGGAGCTGTCGCTGCTCGCGATGAAGCAGGACATGCATCTCGATGGCCGCACCAGCTTCAGCACGGAGGATCTCAATCTGCCGCGCAGCCCGACGTTGAACGGCGGGCCGCTGCCGTCGAAGTACTACACGAGCGATCACGCGCGCTCGAGCCGCGACGACGAAATCGAGATGTACAGCGCCAAGCTGGTCTTCAGCCAAGGCTGGGGCACGATCACCGGCGCGTCATCGCTGTTCGAGCGCTACTCGGGCTACATACGCGATGCGAGCGCTGCGGCCGAGGTGCTGAGCGCGGGTCGCCTCAGCGCCGACTCGACCGGCATCTCGCTGATCGGCGGCCGCGACGGCTGGCCGAAGGCGTGGATTCGCAGCAGCGAGCTGCGCTTCAGCTCCGATTGGGAATCCCCGGTCCAGATCCTGGTCGGCGCTTACAACCAGAACGAAGACCGCCGCGGCGGTTCCTACTGGGCTACGGTCGATCCGAACACCGGACGCTACGGCGCGAATCCGACGGTGTTCCTGTCGCGCACGACGTCCACGCAGCTCGACCAGGTGGCGCTGTTCGGCGAAGTGACGTGGGAGCGTGACCGATCGGCTGGTCGCAACGGCCGGCCTGCGCTGGTTCGACTTCGACATCGTTCAAGACGCGAGCCGCGTCGTCGACTTCCAGTCCGTGCCTGGACCCGGTCCCGGACCGACGTTCAAGTTCGGCGAGTCGGGCACCACCGGCCGATTGAACGTGGGCTACGACCTGACGGATGACGTGCTGGCGTACGTGCAGATAGCCGAAGGCTTCCGCGCCGGCGGACCGAACGACCAGACGGCGGCGAGCATTGCGAACGTGCAGATCCCGGCCGGCTTCGGCTCGGACTCGATCATCAACTACGAGCTCGGCCTGAAGACTTCGCTGCTCGATCGCCGGCTCACGCTGAACGGCGCGATCTACCAGATCGACTGGGAGGACATTCAGGTCTCGCAGTTCGCGAACTCCGCCAGCGGACTGCGCTTCACGTATCGCGGCAACGGCGGCAAGGCGAAAGTGCAGGGCGTGGAGCTGGAAATGACCGCGCGTCCGAGCGAGTCGCTGCAGTTCGGCCTGGGTCTCGCCTACACCGATTCGAAGCTGGAAGAGGATCTGCCGATTCCGACGCAGGGTCTCAAGGGCGATCCGCTGCCGTACGTTCCGGAGCTGACGGGCAGCGTCAATGCGCGTTACTCCTGGTCGATGTTCCAGGACTGGGAGGGATTCGTCGGCGGCGACTGGTCGTACGTGGACGAATCGGCGAACCGACTCCGCCCGACCGATCGGTACTATCGCAAGCTGGAGGCGTACGACATTCTGAATCTGCGCGTCGGGCTACAGGGCGGCGACGGCTGGACGACCGTGCTGTCCGTCGACAACGCACTCGATTCCGATGAGATCATCAGCTATCCGTTCGACTTCCAGACTGCCGCGGCGATCAACGGCAACATCCCCGATCGTCTCGGTCGAGTGTGGCCGCGCTCGATCTCGTTGAGCCTCAGGAAATCGTTTTGACGGGCGCGTGATTAAGTAAAACGCCTAAAGTAGGCCCTACATATATATGTAGGGCCACAAGGGGAGGGGGACTTCGCTTTAGCTTCTGGACTGGATCATGGCGAGGATCGCCTGCGTCAGCGTGCTGTTCTCGTCGCTGAGCTCCCACACTGCGGTGGCGTGATCCTTACCTTCGAGGTTCAGTGTCTTTGCCTTGATGCCTTTCGCCGTGAGTGCTTTCACCAGTGCCGCCGACGGCTCCTTGAGTCGCTCTTCGAGCGAGCCATACGCGACGATGGCCACCGGCGCAGGCGCGTTGACGTGCAACAGCGCGCTCGCCTTTTCTTCCGCTTCCGGCGTCGGCAGATATTCGAATCGCTTCGAGCCGCGCAGGTCGTACGAGCCGCTGATGGGCACGATGCCGCGCACCGCTGAACGCGGCACCTTCAGCGCGTCGAGCCATGCGAGGTCGACGCCGACATCGGCTGCCAGAATCGCGCCCGCCGAGTGACCGCTGATGTAGATCGCATTCGGATCGCCGCCATAGCGCGCGATGTTCTTGTGGATCCAGGCGACGATGGCCTTCGTATCGTCCGGCTGCGCCGGATGCTTGAAGCCGCCGGTCGTGAGTCGATAGCTGGCGACGACGGTGATGATGCCGTGCTTCGCGAACGGCTCACCGACATAGCCGTACTGTTTGCGATCGCCCTCACGGAAGCCGCCGCCGTGCAGGAACAGCAGCACCGGCGCGTTGGCCGCCTTCGCGGTCGGGAAGTACAAATCCATGCGCTGCTTCGGATCCTTGCCGTAGGGCACGTCGAGCTCGTGGCGCAGCTCCTTGCGAACCGCCATCGTTTTCGCTTCGGCCATGCGATAGAACTTGCCCCAGTCGAGCTCGAAATCCTTGGCATGGACGACGGTGTAGTAGGTGGTCCAGTCCTGGGCGGAGGCGAGCGATGTCGCAGCGGCTGCGAGCAGGAGACACAGGGCCTGCGCGAACAGACGACAGCGATTGACCATGACGCACCTCCAGAGTCGGGTTGAAACCCGACCTACAACACCGACCAGAAAATGATCAGGATGGCGATCGGCACCAGGTAGCGCGTCGCCGCGTACCACAGGCGGAACGCGACGCCGTCGCCGAGCCCGAGCTCATCGCGCACGGCGTTGCGTGACAGTGCCCAGCCTGCGATCAGTGCAACCATCAATCCGCCGAGCGGCATCATCAGGTTCGAGGTCAGGTAGTCGATCACGTCGAACGGCGTCTTGTTCGAGTCGATGCCGATCCAGCGCAGCGGGTGCACGTCGCTCCAGCGGTTGAACGACAACACCGTGACGATGCCCATCAGCCAGATGATGAAGCCGGTGCCATAGGCGAGCGTGCGCCGCGACCACTTGGTGTATTCCTCCAGCGCCGCGACGATCGGCTCCTGGATGACGATGGTGGCAGTCAGCGCCGCGAAGGAGAGCAGCAGGAACAGCAGCGTGCCGAAGATCGCGCCATACGGCATCTGGCCGAAGGCGATCGGCAGCGTCACGAAGATCAGTCCCGGTCCTTGCGTCGGCTCCAGTCCGTAGCTGAACACCAGCGGGAAGATCGACATGCCGGCGATCAGTGCCACCAGGCCCTGCGCAACCGCGACCGTCAGCACACCTCGCGTGATCGAGTACTCGCGCTTCATGTAAGCGCCCATCATCATGAGCACGCCGACTCCCACGCCGAGCGAGAAGAACGCCTGGCCGAACGCCGTCACGACGACCGCCGGCGTCAGCTTGCTCCAGTCGATGCTGAACAGGAACTTCGCTGCCGCACCGAAGTCGGCGAAGAACATCGAGTAGATCATCAGCAGGATCAGGATCACGAAGCGCAGCGGCGTCAGCACGCCGGAAACGCGCTCGATGCCCTTGTTGATGCCGCGGGCGATGATGATCGCGGTGAGCGCGATGATGATTCCCGAGAACAGCAGCATGCGCAGCGGGTTGGACATCATCGCGTCGTACGCCGCCTGCGCCCCGGCGGCGTCGATGCCGCATGGAAGCCGCCGCGCAGACCGAAGACGAAGTAGTCGAGCATCCAGCCGCAGACCACGAAATAGAAGCTGAGGATCAGGATGACGCTGGTGGTCGCGAGCACGCCGAAGAACTTCCAGAACGGTGCGATGCCGTCGCGTGTGACCAGCACCTGCATCGTGCCCGGCACGCTGCGCCCGCCGTGCCGGCCGATCATCATCTCCGCCATCAGCGCCGGGATCGCGATCAGGAACAGCGCCATGAAATACAGCGCGACGAACAGCCCGCCGCCGTTGGCGCCGGCCAGATAGCTGAATTTCCAGACGTTGGCGATGCCGGCTTCCGTGCCGATGGCGATGATCAGGAACAGCAGGTTGGACGACCAGTGTCGTGCGCTCATCGGGATGCTTCGAGTTGTAGTGCCGCCAGCTTGGCGCGCGCCCCGCAGCGATACAAGACTCGACGGTCCTCGGCGTCGTTGCGCCCAATGCAACAAACTTGGGTCCCGCGTTACATTGACCAGCCCCACGACAGCCTCCGAGGATTGCCGCATGGAAGACACCGCACCGCAGCCGGACCGTCGCCGATTCTTGCGCGACGGCGCTTATCTGAGCGCAGCAGGCGTCCTGTTCGCTGGCGAAGCCTCGAGCGCCGAAGTGCCGGCGCCGAGCGTTCCGTTCGCCAATCTCAAGCCGCAATCGCCGATCAACATCCGTGCCGATGCGTATGGGCAGACGGCGCTGAACCTGTCGCGCCTCGCAGCCCTGACGACGCGCTGCAAGCTCGACATCGCCTACGGCTCAGGACCGGCGCAACGGCTCGACGTCTACATGCCCGCCGACAAGTCGGCCAAAGGGCTGCCGGTGTTCATCAACATTCACGGCGGCGGCTGGACGCACGGCTACAAGGAATGGATGGGTCTGAATGCGCCAGCGATTACGCAGTTTCCGGCGGTGTACGTCGCCATCGAGTACGGGTTGAGTCCGGCGCAACGCCATCCGAAGCTGTTGCACGACTGTTTGCAGGCGCTGGCGTGGGTCTACAAGAACATCTCAGGTCATGGCGGCGATCCGCAGCGTCTGTTCATCGGTGGCCACAGCGCCGGTGCGCATCTGTCGGCGTTGGCGACCGTGCGCCGTGACCTGTTCGCGCAGTACGGCCTGCCGCCGGATGTGATCAAGGGATGCCTGCCTTACAGCGGCGTCTACGATTTCCGGGACATGGTGATGTACGGCCAGTCGGCCACCGGTGGGCCGGCCGAGAACCTGTTCACTCAGGAGAGCGACAAGGTCGATGCCTCGCCGATCGCCTTCCTCGAAGGGCTGCAGACGCCGTTCTTCGTTACGTGGTCCGAGAACGACAACGTGCTGTGCAAAGCGCAGTCGCCGCCGTTCGTGCTGGCGCTGCGTGAGCATGGCGTGCGCGCGGAAGGCTACATGTTCCCGCTGTTCGATCATTTCTGGATCCACATCGATCAGCAGAATCCGGCTAACCTGTGGACGCGCACCCTGCGCAACTGGATGACGGGAGAAAAAATATGAACGACTTGTTGCGCAGTGCGCGTGCGGGTTTGGTCGCCGCCGCGATGCTGCTCTTGCCCGCTCTCGCGCCAGCTGTTCCGACTGCAGTGTTTGCGCAGGGGGGCGCGCCGGCAGGACCGCCGATCGCGATCACCGGCGCGTCCGTCGTCAACGTCGAGGATGGATCGGTCATCCAGAACGCCGTCGTGCTAATCGAGGGCGATCGCATTAAAGCGATCGGTCCGGCGGGCTCGGTGGAGCTGCCCGCCAACGTGCGCAAGCTGCCGCTCGACGGGAAGTGGCTCGCGCCCGGTCTCTTCAACATGCACGTGCACTTCGGGTTGAAGCTGCCCGGCGCGGCCGGTGCCGCGCTCGTCAACGAGAACGACATGCAGCTGGTCATGCGTATGGCGGACAACGCGCGCAAGTCGCTCTATGCAGGCGTCACGACGGTCCGGCTGACCGGCGAGAACCATGGCAGCGACTTTGCGCTCAAGGGTGCGATCGACGGCGGCGCGGCGCTCGGCCCGCGTATTCACACAGCCGGTGAGATCATCGCCGCCACCGGCGGGCACGGCGATCTCGAAGCCGACGGTGCCGCGGAGATGGCGAAGGTCGTGCGCGAGCAGATCAAGCAGGGTGCAACCTGGATCAAGGTCGCGATCTCCGGCGGCATCTCCGACTCCCACGGCAGCATCAGCGCGTCCTCGCTCATGCCGGATGAGATGCGCGCCGTCATCGATGTGGCGCATCGCAATGGCGTCAAAGTCACTGCTCACAACGGCTCGCCGATCGCAGCGGACGAAGCAATCGCGCTCGGTATCGACTGTTTCGAGCACGCGTATCACCTGACGGAGAAGCAGCTGCGCGCGATGAAGGCGAAGGGCACGTGGCTCGTGCCGACGGCCGTGGTGACCGACGAAGGGCGCCATGGAGTTCTACAAGAAGATCGGCTCGCCGCCGTGGTACCTGGACCGGGTCCGCAGCACGCGCGTCGATCATCACAAGATGCTGCAGACGGCCATCAAAGTGGGCGTGAACATTGCGCTCGGCACGGATCAGTTTCCGTTCGAGCCAAACGCGGGCACGACCGCGACCGTGCATGAAGCCGAGCTGTACGTCGCCGCAGGCATGACGCCGCTCGACGCGCTGCGAGCTGCGACGCTCCAGCCCGCACGCATGCTGGGAGTGGAGAAGGAAGTCGGCTCGCTGACGGCCGGCTACTACGCGGACCTCATCGCGCTGGACAGCAATCCGGCGCAGGACATTCGCGCGCTGCGCACGATCAAGTTCGTGATGAAGGGCGGCCAGGTCATCCGGCACGACGAGTGAGGGAGAAGAAAGGGAATGTCTCTCGCCAAGATCGCCAAGATCGCCAAGGTCGGAAAAGAATTCTTTCTCTCAGAATTCGGATTCCTTGTTCTTCCTTGGCGTTCTTGGCGATCTTGGCGAGAGAATTTCTTTTGCCTCTTCTAACGAGATGACATCGCCATAGCGCGCGGCGATATCCATCAAATTGGCCTCATGCGCCAGCGGCGAGCGGTCGCCCACTGCTTCTCTGACCACCAGCGGACGAAACCCGTACTGAGCGGCATCGACTGCGCTCGCGCGCACGCAGCCGCTCGTCACGCATCCAGCGATCAGCAGCGTGTCGATCTGCATAGCTTGCAGGCGCGCGGCGAGATCGGTTCCGAAGAATGCGGAGCCGTGTTTCTTCGAGATGACCTGGTCGGTCGCGTGGCGGGGCAGTCGGTGGTCTATGTTCGTCCAGTGCGAGCCGCGAGCGAGAGCGGCCACGGCCGGCGCCTTGCGGATCAGCAGATTCTTCTCCGCGTCCTGCGGATCGAACTCGACGGTCGTGAAGATCGCCGGCACGTTGTTGCGATGAGCGTCGCGCAGCAGGTCGGCGGTGACTGCGATCGCATCGTCCCAAGGTCCGCCGAACGGCGACTGGATGCTGGTGAAGCCTTCGATGAAATCCACCACCAGCACCGCCGGTCGCTGCCCGGGGCCGAGCGCGATCGGCTCGCGATGGAGATAGCTCATTGCATCGTGACCGACGTGCGCGGAATCTCGTGCGGTACGCCGTCCTTCACGACGAGGATCAGGCGGTGCTCGATCACCGAGAGGTCCTGTAACGGATCGCCGTCGACGACGACCAGGTCGGCAAGCTTGCCCGGCGTGATCGTCCCGAGCTTGTCGAGCACGCCCTGCATTTGCGCTGGCCGCAGCGTCGCGGCTTGAATCGCTTCCATGGCCGTCAATCCTGCTTCGTGCAGATTGCGGATCTCACGCAGCACCGCAGGGTGGATGTTCAGCGGCGAGCCGGCGTCGGTGCCTGCGACGATCTGTTCGCGGCCGCCAGCCGCGATGAACTTGCTCAGCTTCTGCTTCGCCACTTTGACGCGCTCCGCCGCGCCGATGCCCCACGGGATCGATGCCGGCGTACTCCAGGTCTTGCGCAGGTGCTCGTACACGTCCTGCGGGAGGTCGTGCGCCAGGCGCGGATGTTCGAGCAGCTCCGGATAGCTCGCGGCACGCGCGTAGGCCTGTCGCATCTCGATGGTCGGAATGATGTAGGGCCCGCGCAGGATGTTCGCCATCGGCCCGGTACCGGTCGGCCGGTCGCCGCGCACGAGCAGTCGGATATCCTCGTCCGAGTAATCGGACAGCGCATCGGCAGTGAAGACGTGATGCAGACGATCCACGCCGGCCTCGACTGCCGTGCGATAGGCGATGATGTGGCGGACATCGGCTTCGACACCGATGTTCGCAGCGTGAGCCGTCGCGGTGATCTCGCGCAGGATCTCCAGATCCCAGAAGCCGTAGACCTTGATCTGATCGACGCCGCGCTTGATCAGCGACTCGGCAGCGGTACGCGCCTGCGCCGGTGTCGAGATGAGGTCCGGCTGATCCGGGTAGTGTTTGAAGTTGCGCGGCATGCGCGGGTCGGGCTGACGCTGCCTGAGAATGGGTCCGGCGAGATACAGTCGCGGGCCGAGCGTGCGACCGGCTTCGATGTCGGCGCGCAGTGCCTGCTGCGCTTCCAGTGGTCCGCCCGTGTCGCGGAACGTAGTGATGCCGGACAGGAGAGTCGTGCGCGCAATTGCGCCCATGACTTCCTTGGCCCGAGCAGCATAGTTGGCCGGAAATTGCTCCGGGTCGCCCTCGCCGATGTGCATGAGGTGGCCGTGCGACTCCCACAGGCCGGGCAGCAGAGTCATGCCGCTGACATCGATGGTGCGCGCGTCGCCGGGAATCGCGACGGCGCCGGCCCGGCCCACGGCCTCGATCCGGTTGCCGCGGACGACGACAACTGCATTCTCGAGCGGTGTGCCGCCAAAGCCGTCGATCACGCGGCCGCCCGAGAGCACGAGCACGCCGGTCGGGGGCGATTCGGCGGCCTGTACATGGAACGGCAGCAACAGCACGATCGCGAGGTACCAGACGCGAAGCCTCATAGTGCGCACCTTATGTTCCCGAGCGGCAGCGAAAGGGTAGTCCCGCCGCGAACCGGTGCGGCGGCAGGCGCCGGGCGACTTCATTGCCGCGAACGCAACGTAATGGGGCGAATGGGTATATTGAATCGGCCTGGCATCTTTCTTAGCGTGTGGGCCAGCAGATCAAAAACAGGTCGAGGCGAAACTATGGACAGGCATTCAGTGCAGTGGCGGGGGTATATCCCGGCCGTCACGACCCCATTTACGCGCGACGGAGCGCTCGACCTCGAAGCCATGGAGCGGCTGCTGCAGTGGCTGTCGGATGAGGGAATGCACGGGATCATCATCGGCGGTACCCAGGGCGAGTGGTTCACGATCTCCGCCGCGGAGCGCAAGCAGCTGATGCAGGCCGTAGCGCGCAAGCTGCGCGGCAAGATGCCGCTGATCGCGGGCTGCAGCGCATATACCGTCGCGGAAGTGGCCGCGCACGCGCGTCTCGCGGCAGAAAACGGCTTCGACGGCATTCTGGTGACGCCACCGCCTTACATGGTGCCGACCGATCGCGAGATCCTCGGTTTCTATCGCGAGGTCAACGCGGCGGTGTCGTTACCGATCTGCGTCTACAACTGGCCGCCGGGCACCAATATCGATATGTCGCTCGACCTGCTGCGCTCGATCGCGGAGCTGTCGAACGTGGTCGCGATCAAGAACTCGACCGCCGATCTGCGGCACTTCGTCGACGTGTTCTTCGCGCTGAAGGACCAGGTGCGGATCTTCGGCGTGCCGATGAACGAGATCGGGATCATGCTGGTGCAGCAGCACGGCGCGGACGGCACGATGGGCGCGGGCGCGGTGCTCGGCCGGGAGCTGCCGGATTATTTCAATGCGATCTGGGAGAACGATCTGCCGCGCGCGCGACAAGCTGGGCGAGCGCAACGAGCTGCTGATGCGCGCCTGGTTCAATGCGGACTACACCGGGCGCTTCGGCTCGGGCCAGGCGATCTTCAAGGCCGCGCTCAACGAGCTCGGTCTGCCGGGCGGCTATCCGCGCCGTCCGTTGTTGCCGCTGGACGAGCACGGACTGAGCATCGTTCGCCAGACGCTGACATCCCTGGGCAAGCTCAATCCGCAGGACAGGAAGGTGAGCCATGGTTAAGAGTTCCGCAACGCTGGCCGAGCTGGCTGCCGGTATCGTCAGCGGCGGCATTCGCGTGGTGGATCTCACGGTGCCGCTGGAGCCTGCGACGCCGACGATTCAGCTGCCGCCGATCTTCGCGCCGTCCAAGCCGTTCTCGCTGGAACAGATCTCGAAGTACGACGAGCGCGGCCCAGCCTGGTACTGGAACAACATCGCCTGCGGCGAGCACACCGGCACGCACTTCGATGCGCCGATCCACTGGGTAACGGGCAAGGACTATCCGAACAACGCCACGCACAACATCCCGGTGCAGAAGTTCATCGGGCCGGCGTGCGTCATCGATGTGACCGACCGGGTGCGCGAGAACGTCGACTTCCTCGTCACGGTGGAAGTGGTGGAGGCGTGGGAGGCACGGTACGGCGAGATTCCGCGCGGCGCATGGGTGCTGATCCGCACCGACTGGTCGAAGCGCACGGGCGCCGACCGGTTCCTGAACATCCGCGAGGACGGTCCGCATACGCCGGGCTTTCATCCGCAGTGCGTGCCGTTCCTGGCGAAGGAGCGCGATATTCTCGGCGTGGGCGTCGAGACGGTCGGCACCGACGCGGGACAGGCGGCGACGTTCGATCCGATGTTCCCGTGTCACACGATCATGCACGGCTCGAACCGCTTCGGGCTCGCGAGCCTCATGAATCTGGATCAGTTGCCGGCGACGGGCGCGGTGGTGATCGCGCCGCCGCTGAAGATCGTCAACGGTTCGGGCAGCCCGCTGCGCGTGCTGGCGTTGGTGCCCGGATGAGATCGCCAGCGTCCCTGTGCCGCAAAGATGTGGTCATCGGCCGAGTTGAAACAGCTGCGCGAGCTCACCGATGCAGGCATCGGCGTCGAGATCATCGCCGCGCAACTGAAACGCTCGGTCTCCGCCGTGCGCAACAAGGCCGGCATGCACGGCTTTTCGCTGGCAGCAGCGTCGTGGCCTAATTCCCGGAGCACCGCATGAACGCCCAAGCTCGTCCTGCTTTCCTCGCCGTCGATCACATCTCGCGGACGGTCCCCGATCTCGATGCCGCGATCGCGTTCTACACCGAGACCTTCGGCGCGACGCTGATGTACCGCATCGGCCCGATCGACTCGGCCGACATCCCGAAGGACGATCAGGGGCGCGACTGGATGGAGACGCACGTCGGCGTGAAAGGTGCGAAGCTTACGCTGGCGATGCTGCAGCTCGCACCGAATCTAAAACTGCAACTGGTTCAGTACGACAAGCCGGCCGACCGGAAACAGGACGCGCCGCGCAACTGCGACCGCGGCGGGCATCACATCGCCTTCCTCGTGAAGGACGTCAATGCCGCCGCCGCGTGGCTGAAGCAGCGGGGTTGCAAGGTGTACGAGAGCATCGCGATGGACTCCGGCCCACTCGCCGGCAAGACCAACATCTACGTCTCCGACCCCTGGGGCCTCACCCTCGAACTCGTCGATTGACGGAGCGAACAATGACCATCGAACGCATCAACCCCAAACAACTCTACGACAGCCTCAAGTTCGGCTTCTCTCACGCGACCCTGCAAAAAGGCGGCAAGACACTGCATCTCGCCGGCCAGGTCGGCTGGGATGCTCAGACCAATGTCGTCGGACCCGGCGACTACGGCGCACAGGCGCGGCAGGCGCTCGCCAATCTCAAAGTGGTGCTGCAAGCCGCAGGTTGCTCGCCAGCCGACGTCATCCGGCTACGCACATACGTCGTCAACCATTCGCCCGACAAGCTCGGCCCGATCCTCGGCGAGATCGGCGCGTTCTACGGCGACGCCACGCCCGCGCCGAACACGTTCATCGGCGTCGCCGCGCTCGCGTTGCCGGATTTTCTCGTCGAGATCGAGGCGATCGCGGCGGTGCCGGAGTAAGAATATCTCTCGCAAAGATCGCCAAGATCGCCAAGTTCGGAAAAGAATTCTGTTCTCAGAATTCAGATTGCTTGTTCTTCCTTGACGATCTTGGCGATCTTGGCGAGAGAATCTTCCGGACTCTTCTCCCGCTCCAACACCACAAACAACACTACAAACGCCAGCAGCGGAATCAGCCCCGCTGCGATGAACACCGGCGGATAGCCGTAGCGATCGAGCGTCCAGCCGATCAGCATCGTGAACAGCATGCCGCCGACACCGGCGCCCATGCCGCTCAGTCCCACCACGGATCCAACTGCAGTGCGCGGAAAAGCATCGGCGCACAGCGACATCATGTTCGGCGCCCAGAAGCCGAAGCCGAACATTGCCGAGCTGATGCCGGCGAAGATGATGACGATGTCGAGCTCGAACGCCGCGAGGATGCCGGGAGTCATCAGCAACATGCCGATGAGCATGATCGCAAGGCGCGCCTGCACTGCACGCACGCCGCGTCGCAGGAGCACGTCGGAGAGCATGCCGCCGAGCACGATGCCGACACCCTGTGCGAGGAAGGGAATCCACGCGTACTTGCCGACGTCGGCGGCAGTGAAGCCGGCGCTGCGCGTCAGGTACTCGGGGATCCAGAAGTAGTAGAACCAGACCCAGGGGTCGGCGAGCATGCGCGCCGCGATCACTGCCCAGACGTTGCGCGATCGAAGCAAGCTGAGGTAGGGAACGCGTGCTGTGTCGACGGGCTCAGTTGTTTCTTGCGCAGACGGCACGCGATAGAGCCACAGCCACACCGCCAGCCATGCAAAGCCGCTGAGTCCCGTGAGAATGAAAGCCCATTTCCAGCCGAGCGTCAGGCTGATCCAGGCGACGATCGGCACGGAGACGACGAGGCCTGTCGCTACACCGGAGCTCCACAAGCCGGTGGCGAGGCCGCGCTCGCGGCGCGGGAAACCATTCCGAAACTGCCTTGACACACGCCGCCCAGCTGCCGGCTTCGCCCATGCCGAGCAGGAAGCGACATGCCGCGAAGGTCACAACGCTCGTGCCGAAAGCGTGCAGGATCGCGGCCGCCGACCACCATCCCATGATGAGCGCGAAGCCGAGGCGTGTGCCGATGCGATCGACCAGCCAGCCCGTGACCGGCTGCATGAACGTGTACGCGAGCAGGAACGCGGTGAGAATCGACGCGTAGCCGGTGTTGCTGATGCCGAGATCGTCGCGCAACGTCGGCGCGAGCACGGTCAGCACCTGCCGGTCGACGTAGCTGATCGCCGTCGCGGCGAACAGCAGCGCGACGACGGTCCAGCGATAGGACCCTTTCACCCCGATCTCAGCCGGGCCCGATCAGGCTCTTGAGATGGGCTTCGATCCGCAGCATCAGCCGGTAGACGCCGTTCGGCAGCTGCCTTCCCGTGCGCGTGATCAGGCTGATGCGCGTCGAGTTCATCACCGGGTTGTCGATCGGAATCGCGATGAGCTTGCCTTCGCCCAGCTGCGGCTGCGCCAGGAATTCCGGCAGGAACGTGAGGCCGCGGCCGCACTTGGCGAAATCCTTGAGCAGCATCATCGAATTGGCGATCAGGCCCGGCTCGAGGAAGATGCCTTCCGCATGCTCGGCCTCGCGCACGATCTGCCGGATGCGGAACGAATCCTCCGGCAGGCCGATGCTGTACTTGCCGAGGTCGGCGAGCTTGACGCTCTTGCGTCCGGCCAGCTCGTGTTGCGGATGGACGATCGCCTTGAGCGGCTGCGACAGCGTGAGGCGCGCGCGCACTTTCGGGTCGCGCGGCACGTCGAAGATCAGGCCGAAGTGCGCTTCGTCGTCGCGCACCAGCTCGACCGCGTTGTTGCTGCCGCTCATCTTCACGCGCACGATGACGCCGGGAAAGCGCCGCATGAACTCCTGCAGCACTTCGCTGAAGTCATCGCTGATGAACGCCTCGCCGACCGCGAGATTGATGGTGCCGGTGCGGACGCTGCGCAGTTCCTCCACGCGCGACAGAAACACTTCCTCGTGCGCGCGCATCTCGCGGTAGTAGGCGAATGCCGCGTCGCCGGCCTCGGTCAGCTTGATCTTGCGCCGGCCCCCTTCGATCAACCGCATGCCCAGGTCCTTCTCGAGCGCGGCGATCTGCCGGCTGATGGAAGAAGTGGCGACGTTGAGCTCCTCGCTGGCAGCTCGCATCGTCCCCAAACGCGCCGCCTCGTAGAGGTAGCGCAAGCGAATTTCCCCGTGCATGCGTTGGCTCCCCGGTACTTTGCAGTAAACGCAACGAAGTCGAGTCTATGTTGAGGGTTCGAATGAACACAATCGGGGAGACGCTGCGGCCGAAGGCGCGCTGCAGACGGGGATTCAGCGGGTTGCGGCCCGATCGTTGCATCTGGAGCAACAAACTTTGACGGCGGCCGCATCGGAGGGGAGTCGGGCTACAGCCTGCTGCGCATGGATGCGCGAATGCCGCGGGAGCAGACAGAAGCGGCCGACCTACAATGCGCGCCGGATGCCGGGAATGAATTTGCAATGACACGGTTACGACGTCGTGGTGGTCGGCGGCGGCCTGGTGGGCTGCGCGGCCGCGTATTACCTGGCGCGTGCCGGCGCACGGGTGCTGCTGGTCGAGCAGGCGGACATCAATCGGGAGGCGTCCGGCCGCAATGCCGGCTCACTGCATTTCCAGCTCGAATACCGGTTGATCCGTTACGGCGAGCAGCAGGCGGCGCAGTTCGCCCAGATCATTCCGCTGAGCCTGGTCGCGATTCGCGACTGGCAGGGCCTGGAGGTGGAGTTGGGCGCGGCGATGGAAGTGGAGATGCACGGCGGCCTGATCGTCGCCGAGTCGCCAGCGGACGTCGCGATGCTCGAGCAGCGACAGGCGTTGCAGGAAAAGATGGGGCTGGGATCGAAGCTGCTCAGCGGCGCTGAGGCGCGTCGCATGGCCCCTTATCTTGCCGATAGCGTGATTGCGGCCGGGTATTTCGAGCATGAAGGGCACGCGAATCCCCGACTGGTCGCGCCGGCCTTCGCGCGCAGCGCGGTGGCGAAGGGCGCCGAGATCCGCTGCAACACACGCGTGACGGCGGTCGAGCGTGACGGCTCGCATTGGCAGGTCACTCTGACCGATCGCGACGGGAGTACGAGCGAGGTCGGCAGCCGCGCCGTGCTGAATGCAGCCGGAACGTGGGCTGGCGAAATCGCGGCCATGGCGCACCTGCACCTGCCCATCTATTCAGTCCCGTTGAGCATGAACGTCATCGAGCGCGCGCCACCGCTCATTCCGCATCTGGTCCAGCATGCGAGCAAACGCCTGACCTTGAAGCAGGTCGCCGCAGGCAACTTCCTCGTGGGCGGCGGATGGCCCAGCCGCCTTGACGCGCGACGGCCCGGGGATGAGCACCCGGCTACGCGCCGAGCCGGTGATGGAGAACGTCGTTCAGAACCTGATGTTGGCGACGCAGCTGGTGCCTGCGCTTGGTCGACTGCATCTGCTGCGGTCGTGGACCGGCATCACGGGCGTTACCGCGGATCAGATGCCACTGCTGGGCGAGATGCCCGAGGCGCCTGGCTTCTACGTGGCCGCCGGCGGTGCTGCGTTTACGCACGGGCCGACCTACGCGCGATTGATCAGCGAGTTGATCCTCGCTGGCCGCCCATCGGTCGCGATCGACCTGTACAGTCCTGCGCGCTTCAGTCACGTCAACAACTTCATGGCATCGGTCTGAGCATGAGCTCGCGCATCACGAAGAACGTCACGCGACCTTCCGCCATCACCATCCAGGTCAACGGCCGGGACGTGACTGCGTACGAGGGTGAATCGCTCGCGACGGCGCTGATCGCGGCTGACGTGGTGCGGATCTACTGCAACATGGGCGTTTGCTTCGACTGCCTGGTCGAGATCGAGGATGCGGGCCGCTCGCAGCGCGTGCGTGCGTGCCTGACGGCCGTTCGCGCCGGCCTGCGCATCACGGTTCCGCAGGCATGACGACCGAAGCTGCGGTCGAGCATCGCGATGTAGTGATCGTCGGCGCCGGGCCTGCCGGACTCGGCGCGGCGGCCGTGCTACGCGAGCATGGGCTCGACGTCACCTTGATCGACGAGCAACCGCGCGCCGGCGGACAGATCCTGCGTCAGCCGCCGCGGACCTTCACGGTGGAGCACTGGTTGCCCGCGAAGCTCTACGATCGCGTCAAGGCAGCGTTGCAGGCGATGAACGAGCGGACGGACGTCGACTGGCGAATGAGCTCATCGGTGCTCGGCATCCTGCGACCTTCGCCGTATCGTGCCGGCGAGCACCGCGCCGGCCACACGCTGTGGATACAGGGACCAGCGGGCTGCTACTTCCTGCACGCGAAGTCGGTGCTCGTCGCCGCGGGATGCTACGAGCGTCCGCTGGCGTTTCCAGGCTGGACGCTACCAGGCGTAATGGGAGCGGGCGCCATCCAGGGGTTCGTGAAGAGTCAGCAGCTCGTGCCCGGCAATCGCTTCCTGCTCGTCGGCAGTCATCCGTTGCAGCTCGTCGTTGCGGATCAGTTGCTCAGTGCGGGCGCCGATGTGGCGGCTGTCGTCTTCACACAGCGAATGCAACGCGCGCTCGCTGCATTGGCACACCCGCAAGTGCTGCTCCGCAACGGCCGGCAATTCCTCGAGACTGCACGCATCCTGCGCCGCCTGCGCCGCGCCCGCGTTCCCGTGAAATTCGGAGCGAGCATTCTGCGAGTCGAGGGCGTTAATGCGGTCGAACGCGCGACGATTGCGATGCTGCGTCCCGACGGCACGATCGATAGCGATCGTACGGAGGAAATCGACTGCGACCGCGTGGGTGTGTGCCACGGCTTTCTCGCATCCTCGGAGCTGCCGCGCCAGGCTGGTGCGAGCGTGCGTTGGCGCGAGCACGAAGGCGGCTGGCTCGTCGAGCATGATGAGTGGTTCGAGTCGAGCATCGGCAATCTGTTCGTTGCCGGCGAGGTTACGGGAGTGGCCGGCGCCGACGCTGCGCTGGAGAAAGGCCGCGTCGCCGCTGTCGGCATGCTGCGCTCGCTCGGCCAGATCGATGCCCGGCGCGCTGAAGAGCTGGCGCGGCCGTTTCGGCGACGGCTCGCAGGCATCCAACGATTTGCGCAGCTGCTGCACGAGCTGGCACGCCCGCCGCAGCATCTCGCGGACGCCACGATGACGCCTGAGGCGATCCTCTGCCGCTGCGAGTCGATCCGTCGCGACTAGTTCGAGCAGCAGCTACGGGAGAATCCGCACGTCGTCTCCAGCGATGCAGCGAAGCTCCTCACTCGTGTCGGCATGGGTCTGTGCCAGGGTCGCATGTGCGGCGACAACGCCGGGCGCACGCTCGCCCGAATGCGCGGCCTCAGTGCGGCGGACGTCGGGCCGTTCCAGGCCCAGGCGCCCGTCAAGCCGGTGCTGCTCGGTGTTCTCGCGCCCGAACGTTGCAGCTGAAGCAACGAACACGCTCAGTCCCTGTAATTGATCTAACGCAGGTGTTGCAGCACTGTGAGGCGGCAACTGCGCGCGTCTGCGTGCGTAATTCAAAGGGGATCAGCACGTGAATAGAGCACTCCTGCGCAACCTTCCGTTCGTGTGCGTTGCGCTCGCTGCGCTTGCCGCAACCGGTGCGACTGCAGCGACGACGGAGAAGGGTGATGCTGTCAAGGCAGCCGAAGGACTCTGGGCATACACGGCGCTGATCGCCGGCGGCAAGAAGGAGAACATGCCGCTCACCGGCGTGATCCTGTTCAAGGACGGGATGTTCGCGCAGCAGTCGATCTACGACGGCGCTCCATTCGAGTCGCAAGGCTCGATGGCGCATGCGGGGCCGTTCGGTGCGGGCCCGAGCGGTGTGCACATGACGGCCGAGCAGACCATCAGCACCGCGCCCGGCAAGGAAAAGCCGCTGAGCTTTCGCCGCGACACGCAGCACGACATCTCGGTCGATCGCTCCGGCGACGAAATGACGATCGTCTTCGCCAGCGGCACGGTGCAGAAGTTCAAGCGCATCGGGCCGGCGAACGGCCGCATTCACAAGCTGGACAAAGGCGTGCTGGCGCTCGTCGACGGGCACTTCGTCCTGGTCGACGGCGACGAGCAAGGCGTCGTGACCGGATTCGGGACGTACAAACAGTCGGGCACGACGTACGACCTGAACGCCACCCGCTGGGCGGAGGCCACGCCGACGAAGGCGATCAACAAGCGCGACTTTGCGCAGAAGGCAACTTTCGACGGCAAGACGCTCAAGCTCGCCGACGGGCGCAGCTTCAAAGTGGTTGCCGACAAATGGCTTTAGCCCGACAACGATTCCGGCGGAGATGATCAGTCGAGACAATGGGTTTTTGCGAGCTGCGTCGCGTGTTCGGCGATCGTTGCGGTGTCGAGTGACGAGGTGCGCGCCCAGCAGAGCAGTGCGCAGGAGGAAGCGCGCACGACCCTGGAAGAAGTCGTCGTGACCTCCCGCCGCCGCGAGGAATCGCTGCAGGACGTGCCGATCGCGGTCTCGGCTTTCTCGGCCGAGAGCATCCAGCGCAACATGATCGAAGGCGTCGACGACGTCTTCTCGCGCACACCGAACGTCAGCTATACGACCGAAGGCTCGCGCGATCGCAAGCGGCTCAGCATTCGCGGCGTGACCGAGTTCATCACCGAAGCGGGCGAGGCCACGGTGCCGGCCAACACTTTCGGCATCTACATCGACGACTTCAGCGTCGCGACCGCGACTTCCAATCCCGGCGTGATGGACATCGAGCGCATCGAGGTGCTGCGCGGTCCGCAGGGCACTTACTTCGGTCGCAACGCGGTGGGCGGCGCGCTCAACATCACGACGCGCAAGCCGACCAACGAGTTCTTCGCCGAAGTGACTGCGGACGCCTCACGGTACGAGACCTATGAAGTGGCCGGCACGCTCAATCTGCCGCTCGTCGACGACAAGCTGGCGATGCGCGCCAACGTCAAGTATCACGAGAGCGACGGCTACATCAAAAACATCAATCCGACCGGCGGCGGCAACGACTCCGAGTACAAGTACGGGCGCCTGAGCCTGCGTTACACGCCCAACGAGAACCTGACGCTGGACGTGATCGCAAGCGCTTCGGACGAGCTGGTCGGCATGCGCGAGGGCGTACCGTCCGGCGTGCTGTCCGCTTTCACCGAAAGCCTGTATGGGACGGTGACCCCGGACGGCATCGGCTACTGGCCGCAGAACACGAATCGGGTCAACTTCAATCGTCCGCAGGAAGTCGGCTCGGAGTACGAGTACGTCACGGCGCGTGCCGAGTATCGCTGGGACAGCGTGCGGCTGACGAGCGTCTCCGGCTATCTCAATTCGAAGACGTTCCTGCGCGGCGACGTCGACGGCGGCAGCGAAGATCTCTTCTTCGAGCGCAAGCCGTACGATCGTGACGCACTGAGCCAGGAGTTCCGGTTCGGTTCGATCGAAGGCGAAGTGTGGGATTGGACGGTCGGCGCGATCTACAGCCGCGACCGGGGCAACATCGACCAGGCGACGCAGGTAGGCGAAGACCAGCCTTTCGGACTGCCGGTCGGCTTCGAGGTGACGCGCAACGTAGCCGACAACGAGACGATCGGCACGGCGGTGTTCGGCGAAGCCGTGTGGCATGCGACCGATCGCCTCGACCTGCTGCTCGGTCTGCGCGCGACGCGCGACAAGGTGAAGATCCGCGAGATCACTTTCACTGCCGGCAATGCGCGACTGTCGATCGAGGAGGAGGACACCTTCGACGACATCTCGCCGAAGCTCACTGCCAGCTACGCGTTGAACGACCAGTCGAAGGTCTACGCGACATTTCCAAGGGCTTCAAGTCCGGCGGCGTGCAGATCGCCGCGAACGATCTGCTCGACGAGAGCTACGATCCGGAGACGATCTGGAATTACGAGGTCGGCATCAAGTCGGACTTCTGGGACGGGCGTGCGCGCTTGAATGCGGCGGCGTTCCTCATGGAATGGGAAGACCTGCAAGCCTCGTTCGCCGTGGCCGATATCGACGACGAAGGTACGATCGTCTTCACCAGCGGCATCCAGAACGCCGCGGTGGCCACCAACTACGGCATCGAGGCGGAGCTCTCGCTGCTGCCGACCGACCGGTTGCTGCTCAACTTTTCGGCCGGCTATCTGCACGGTGAATTCGACGAGTTCACCAACGCGTTCATCGACGGCGCGATCGTCGACCTCAGCAAGCAGCCGATGCCGAACGCGCCGCAGTGGACAGCGAGCGCGGACGCGCAATACACGTTCCCGGTCGGCCCGACGTGGGAGGGCTTCGCGCGGCTCGAATGGTTCTATCGCGACGAGACCTACAGCGATCTGACCGCGCTCGCGCGGCGCGACGAAGGCTTTCCGTTCCTCGTGCCGAGCTATGATCACAGCAACCTGCGGGCGGGGCTGCAGTCGGATCGCTTCAGCATCGTCGCTTACATCGAGAACCTGTTCGACGAGAAGTATTTCACCAACGTCTACGAGAAGGCGTTCGTGTCGGGCATGGCGCTGCAGCCGTCCTATCAGACCTACGGAGTCCGCTTCACCTGGCGAACGAATTGAGGGGACTATGACGCAGCGTTTGGTGATCGGTGCGGCGGTTGCCGCGATAGCGGTGGGCCTTGCGGGATGCGGCAAGAAGCAGGAGCCCGCGCCGGCGCCTGGGCCGTCAGCCTCATCGGTGGCGCTGGAGCCGCTGATCCAGCAGTACGCCGATCTCGAGCGCAAGGACGAGGACGACGAGTCCGGCGGGCTGCGCGACGTTTCGCTCGACGGCTTCAAGAAGGAAATCGACACGCGGCGCCAGTTGCTGGCGAAGATCCAGCAGGTCGACGCGACTGGCCTGTCGCGCGAGGAAGATATCGATCGTCGCCTGATGATCGGGCTGCTCGAATCGACGATCCACACGGCGCAGGCGCGCCGCATGTGGGAGAACGACGCGTCGCTGTACGTGCCGGCAGGTGAAATCGGCCGTGCACTGGAGCCAACCGCGCCGGGCACGCCGCAGGAGCGCGCCGCCAACCTGACCAAGCTGCTGGAGCAAGTCCCCGCGCGCATCGAGCAGGCACGCAAGAATCTGGTGAAGCCGCCGCGCAGCTACACCGAGTCGGCGATCTTCAAGACCGAAGGCACGCTCAAGCTGATGCGGGCCGGCGCACCGGGGCTGGCGCAAGAGGCGGGCGAGCAAGGCAAGGCTTTGACCGCTGCCGCGGGCACTGCGCAGAAGGCGCTGGAAGACTATCGCAAGTTTCTGCGTGAAGACCTGTTGCCGCGCTCGACCGGCACGTGGGTGCTGGGCAAAGAGAACTACGACTACGTGCTGAAGCACCGCTGGTTCCTCGACGCCGATGCCGACACGATCCTCGCGCGCGGCCAGAAGGCCTTCGAAGAAACCGAAGCGCTCGCGCAGCAGGTCGCGCAGCGCATTCAGCCGGGCGCGAAACACTGGACCGAGGTCTACGAGAAGATCAAGGACGATCATCCCAAGGCGGATGGCATCAAGGAGGCCTACCAGGCGAAGATCGATCTCGCGAAAGCTTTCGTGATCGAGCACAAGATCGCGACTTTGCCTGCCGGTGAGAACGTCATCACGATCGACACACCGCCGGCGATGCGCCGGTCCTCGCCGTTCGGCACCTTCCAGTCCGTCGATGCATTCGGCGAAGGCCTGCAAGGCAAGCTCGTGCTGACTCCGATCGAGGACTGGATGACGCCGCAGCAGCGCAAAGACCGGCTGCGCTCGCATCACAACGCGTGGATTCCGATCATCGCCGTGCACGAGGCTTATCCCGGCCATCACGTCGACGGGCTGAATCGCAAGGCGAATACGCGGCTGCTGCGTAAGGTCGTGCGCGAGTCGATCATGTCCGAGGGTTGGGGTCTGTACACCGAAGAGATGATGTTCCAGCAGGGCTTCCTGCAGGGCGACGATGTGCGTCTCACTCAGTTGCGCAACCGGCTGTGGCGCGCGGCGCGCGTGATCATGGATGCGAGCCTGCACACGGGAAAGATGACTTACGACGAAGCGGTGACGTTCCTTGCGGACAAGGTGCGCTTCGATCGCTACGCGGCGGGGCTCGACGTCGACATGTACACGGTGCGGCCGACCTACGTGCTCGGTTACCTGATCGGCATGCAGGAGATCGAAGGTATCCACAAGGACTACGTCGCGAAGTACGGCGAGCCGTCGCCGCCGAGCGAGTTCTACGACCGCCTGCTGAGCGTCGGCTCGATTCCGCCGGCGCTGGTGCGCGAATCGCTGTTTGCACAGAAGGCCGAAGAAGTCGCTGCGAAAGGCCAAGAATAGTAGGAGCGAGATATGAAGATCCGGTGCCTGGCCGCGATACTGGTGCTGATCTCTGCCGCGGCGGGCGCGGCGGAATCCACGGCGCCGCCGAAGGTGAAAGCCATCGTCGGCGGGACCGTCGTGAACATCGGCGGCGGCGCGCCGGTCGAGAACGCTGTGGTGCTGATCGAAGGCGAGAAGATCAAGTCCATCGGCCCGGCCGGCACCGAAGTGCCTGCAGGCGCCGAAGTGATCCGCGCGGCGGGCACGTGGCTGATCCCGGGCCTCATGAACATGCATGTGCATCTCGGTCTCAAGCTGCCGGGGCGCGACCGCGCAGCCCTTGCCGAAGAGACGACTGCCGCGGTCACGCTGCGCATGATGGTCAATGCGCGCGAATCGCTCAAAGCCGGTGTCACGACCATCCGCATGCCCGGTTCCGAGGGCAACACAGGCGTCGCGGTTCGCGACGCCATCGCGCGCGGCGAGTACGACGGTCCGAGAATCTTCACCGCAGGCGGCGTAACGATGACGGCCGGCCACGGCAGCCGACCGGGCCAGACCTACAACGACGGTCCCTACGAGATGGTGAAGACCGCACGCATGAAGATCCGCGAGGGCCAGGACTGGATCAAGATCGCGATCTCCGGCGGTGTCGCGACCGACGGTGATGGCGGAATCACCGAGTCGCTGATGACGCCGGAAGAGATGCGCGCCGTCATCGACGCATCCCACCGCTTCGGCGTGAAGGTCGCTGCGCATTCCGGCTCGACGGCTGCGACGAACGCGGCGGTCGACGCAGGCATCGACAGCATCGAGCACGGCTACGACCTGGATCGTCCGCTGCTGAAGAAGATGGCGAAGCAGGGCACGTGGTACGTACCGACCATCATGGTCACGCATCCCGGCGGCCGCGAGTACTTCCAGCGGATCGGCTCGCCGCAGTGGTATCTCGAGCGACGCGAGTCGATCGGCAAGCAGCATTGGGTGACGCTCAAGACGGCCATCGAGGAGAAGGTGAAGATCGCGCTCGGCACCGACCAGATGCCGTTCGAGCCGAACGATGGCACGACTTCGACAGTGCGCGAGGCGGAAGCCTACGTCGAGGCGGGCATGACGCCGCTCCAGGCGTTGCGCTCGGCGACGATCGACTGCGCGACGATGCTCGATGCGAATGACGAGATCGGCTCGATCGAGGTCGGCAAGTACGCGGACATCCTCGCCGTCACGTCCGACCCGACCAGGAACATCTCCGCGCTGCGTAACATCGCGATGATCATGAAGGGCGGTACGGTTTATCGGAACGATCTTGCCGGTGCGCCGGAGCGAAGTGCGCCATGAGGGCGGCGGCGCTTGCATTCGCGGCGGCGATGCTGGTTGCGTTGCCGGGAACAGCCGCGCCCGCGAAAGCACCATCGCCAGGTTACACGCGAGCGGTTGCAGGCGACGTCGATGAGCTGCACTTCGTGCAGGTCAACGGCGTCAAGCTTGCGTATCGTCTCGCCGGCGGCGGCACGCCGGTTTTCTTCGTGCACGGCGAGGGCTATTCGCACGAACTGTGGACCAGGCAGATCGAGGCGTTCAGCAAGCAGCACTTGTTCATCAGCTACGACCGGCGCGGCCACGGCATGTCGGACGATCCGATCACCGGCTACTCCGAGACTGCGCACGCCGAAGATCTGAATGCGTTGCTCGTGCACTTCGGCATTCGCGAGGCGCACTTCGTCGCGAACTCGCGCGGCGGCGCGATCATCGTGCAGTTCCTGAAGCTGTATCCGCAGAAGGTTCGCAGCATCACGTTCGCGGATGCGACCATCGCTCTTGCGCCGATCACCAAGGAAAGCGCGTTCTTCAATGCGCCGAAAGCCATGGCCGGACCGCCGCCGACTTTGCAGCAGGCGCTCGCCGGGCGCGAGAACGCCAAGAAGTCGTCGTTCACGAAAGTCGCGCAGGCACGGCCGGAGCTCGCTGCGATCCAGGCGCGCATGGCCGAACAGTTCAGCCCGCGCGTTTCGATGAATCCGCAGCGCTCCGACTCGGCCTCGCCGATGCACATCGGGCCGTGGAACAGCCGCGACTTTCCCGATATGTCGCAGATGCCGCAGCCGATGCTGCTGCTGGTCGGCGAGCTGACCGACGTGTTCTTCATCGAAGGCGCGAAGGAAGCGCATCGGCTCTGGCCCAATACGCGGCATCACGTGATTCCCGGCACGGACCACCTGCTGATGCTGGAGGATCCGGACACCTTCAATCGCCTGGTGCTCGAGTTCGTCGCCGAGGTCGATGCACAGGTTGCGGGCCGCGAGAAATGGATCGGCCAGGTACCCGTGCGATGAAGTCGTTGCGAACTGTGCTCGCTGCGTGCGTTTTCCTGGCACCGCTTGCGCTGCACGCGCAGGACTACACCAAGTACGACACAGTCAACAACCCGCAGCGGTACGGCACGATCTGGGCGCCGTTCTATCAGAAGGCGGACGAGCTGACTGCGCAGACCCGCGCGGAATTCCCGAATCACCTCGACATTGCCTTCGGCGAGACGCCGAAGCAGCGGCTCGACGTGTATCTCCCAAAGGGTCCGGTGAAGAACGCGCCGGTGCTGCTGTTCCTGCACGGCGGCGGTTTCATGGAAGGCGACCGCGCGCACTACGGCTATGTCGCCAAGCCCTATGTGCAGAAGGGGATCATCACTGTCGTTTCCGGCTATCGCATGGCGAAGCGCGGCGTGCCGTATCCCGCGCAGAGCGACGATACGAAGGCTGCGATCGTCTGGATTCACAAGAACATTGCAAAGTTCGGCGGCGATCCGAACACGCTGTTTCTCAGCGGCCATTCCGTCGGCGCGACGTTGGCGGCAGAAGTGAGCTTCGACCGCAGCTGGATGAAACAGGCTGGCGTGCCGCACGCTGCGATCAAGGGCATCGCCGCGATCAGCGGCGACTATGACCTGAGCCCAGGCGAGAACGTCGACTACGCGCCGAGCGCCGAGCTCGAGGCGCGCGCCAGCCCGTTACGCCACATCGTCGATCCCGCCGCACTTGCGGTGGTCGCTGCCGGCACGAACGAAGGAAAAATGCGCGCTTCGTCCGAGGAACTGGAGCGGCGGCTGAGCGCCAAGGGCGTCAAAACGCGCTTGCTCGTGATGGAAGGCGCCGACCACAAGGATACGGTCCTGGCGCTGGGCGATCCTGGTTCGCCGCTGGCCGCCGCGGTGCTGCAGATGATCGGCACAGCGCGAG
>CAWISC010000021.1:0-109895 GCA_963838635.1 uncultured Gammaproteobacteria bacterium
CCAGCATCGAGCCGGACGCGTGACCGCTCGGGAAACTCCAGCCTTCCACGGCGGTGAGGCCGTGATCGTGCAACGGCCGGCTGCGCTCGAAAATCGCCTTGAGGAGGCGATTCAGCACTGCGCCGCTGAGCGTCGTGACAACCCACGCTGCGGCCAGGAGCTTGAGGCGTTTGACGGCAAGCACCGCGAACACGACCGCCCCGATCGCGAACAGCACCACCCCATCGCCTAGATGCGTGATGATCGAGAAGACGCGCAGTGTCCCGAGCGACACGTGCTTGCCCAGCGCCGCACTGAGCGCGACGTCGAATTCGGCGAGCGATTCGCCCGCGCCGATCTCATCGGCGAGCTCGACGAACAGCACGAGCGCGCCGACGGAGAGACCGAACCCGATGATCGCGACGATGCCAAGGTAGCGCGCGATAGTGAGCGTGCTGCTGAGAAACCGTCCCACCAGCGGCAACTCGCGCAGCCAACGCGCAAATCCCGACTTACGGCGCGATCCCAGAGTTCGATCGCCAGCGGCCACGTGCGCGGGGCAAGAGTGCCCAGCACGTGCCAGGCGATAGCGGACAACGCGAGCGTCGCGATCGCGATGACGCTCAGCACGGCGATCGCATGCCGCGCGACGAAATCCGCGACCGCGTACTGCACGGTCTATCGCGAGGCTAACGCAGCTCGACCGTCTTGCCGTCCACGATGATCCGCTCCGCGCGCATTTCGCCCGGATCCGTCTTGTGCTGATAACCCTCGACGGACACGTTGCTGCCGACCTTGACCATCTCGGGCGTCAGGCCGCGGTTCGTCATGCGCGACGGCGGCGCGAGAATGACGAGCCAGATCTTGTCGTCGACCTTCAGCCGGATCGTGCCGTGCGGACTCACGTAGCTCGACTCCTCGATCACACCGCTGAGCTTCTGGGCCTCTTCGTTGTAACCGGTCCAGCCGTGATGCGCGACGGCCGCGGTCGATACCAAGAGTGCCGCTGCGATAGTCATGAATACATGTAGGCGGCGATTCATGCTGGCTCCTGTGTAGAAATTCCAGGCCGGGCGATTGGCAGAATGGCGACGGTGCCGCAACCCCTGTCCCGAATGGAACGTTATCAGCAGCGTACCACGCAAGGAGGTATCCCCCATGAGCACGCGAGTTACGATCGCCGGACATCCTGTCCACCCAATGCTCGTGACTATTCCGATCGGGCTGTGGATTTTTTCGCTGATCTGCGATTTCGTGTACGTCGGCACGGACGATGCCCGCTGGGCGGTGACGGCATATTTTACCCTCGGCGGCGGCATTATCGGCGCGCTCATCGCGGCCGTACCGGGCCTGCTCGACTTGCTTGGAATGCGCGATCCGCGAGCCGTGCGAGTAGGCACCTATCACCTGGTGTTGAATCTCGCGATCGTCGCCGTGCAGGCAGGGAATTTCTGGTTGCGCATGGAGGACGCAGGAGACGCCGCGGTGCTTCCCAGAGCGATCTCGATTGTCGCGATCGTCGCGCTGGTGATTTCCGGCTGGCTGGGCGGCCACCTGGTGCACGTTCTGGGCGTCACGCAGCCTCAACACGCGGGCGAAGTGGCGGGACATCGCGATGAACCGCACCCCCGCACCTGACCGCGCAATCAGCACTCCAAGCCAGCAGCCACTCATTGCGCAGTCGTCCTACCCGCCGATCGCAGACTATTCTGCGATCGGCGACGGGCGCACCGTCGCGTTGCTATCGCGCGCAGGTGCGATCGAATGGCTTTGCCTCCCGCATTTTTCTGCACCGTCCGTGTTTGCCGCGTTGCTCGATCGCGACAGCGGCGGTGTGTTCGCGATCTCGCCTGAGCGGCGATACACGAGCACCCGGCGCTATATCGACGATACCAACGTCCTCGAGACCACTTTCAGCACGACGACCGGCGTCGTACGTGTCACGGACCTCATGCCGATGCCCGCGGATCCGCATCGCCTGGAGCCGATGCGCGAAGTGCTGCGCATTGTCGAAGGCATCGAGGGCAATGTCGCCCTGAGCGTGATCGTGGATCCCAGACCGGACTACGGCCGTCGTCGCGCGAGGCGATCGCGCGTGAATGCATTGGGTTGCGCATGGACCTGGGGCAACGAATTGCTCACTCTGAAAACCGATGCGCCACTCTCATCGGTGTCCGGCACGAACGCGACCGCGCTCGATGCGCGCGTCACCATCGCCGCAGGTACGAAGTACTCATTCTCTTTGTGTTACGCGAAGGGCGACATCGGCTGCACCGCCCCGCTCGGAGCGGCCTCGGAACAGCGACTCGCGTCCACACTCGAGTGGTGGAAGCAATGGGCACGTCGCTGCAGCTACGACGGCCCCTATCGCACTGTCGTGATCCGCAGCGCTCTCGCGCTCAAACTCATGACGTATTCATTGTCGGGCGGCGTCATCGCTGCACCGACGACGTCGTTGCCCGAAGCGTTGGGCGGCAACCGTAACTGGGACTATCGATATTGCTGGATGCGCGATGCCGCGTTGACGATGCGCGCGTTCACCGAGCTCGGCTTCATGGAGGAAGCGCGCGCATTCTTCGCATGGCTCCTGCACACGACGCGACTTACCTGGCCGAAGCTGCAGGTCCTCTACGACGTCCACGGTCGCACCGACGTGCCTGAATTCGAACTGCCGCAGTGGGAGGGCTACGCTCGCTCGAAACCGGTCCGCATCGGCAACGGCGCTGCCGAGCAACTGCAACTCGACACCTACGGCGGTGTGCTCTCCGCCGCGCTCGACTACGTGCGCAGCGGCGGTGAAGTCCAGGCTGACGAGGCGAAGCTGCTGGCCGGTTTCGGCCGCAGCGTGCTCAAGCTCTGGACCGAGCCGGACAACGGCATCTGGGAAATCCGCGGCGGCTGCCGCGACTACACGCTCAGCAAGTTCTGGTGCTGGGTTGCGCTCGATTGCCTGCTCCAGCTCCAGGAGCGAGGAGTCATCGACGTCGATACAGCGCCCATACGAGCAGGTCGCGAGGCGATCATGAACGCCATCGAGTCGCGTGGTTTCAATACACAGCTCCAGAGCTACGTGCAGACCTTCGATGGCGATCGAGCGGACGCGAGTCTCCTGCTCATGGCGTGCCTGGGCTACAAGGACCCGAACGACCCGCGCATGCGCGGCACGTACGACCTCATCTGCAAACGGCTCGGTCGCAATGGACTCCTATATAGATATGAGCAGGACGTCGACGGCCTGCCGCCTGGGGAAGGCGCGTTCGGTATCTGCTCGTTCTGGGCCGTCGACTACCTCGTCTGTCGTGGCGACGTAGATGCCGCTCGAAAGATGTTCGAGCACGTGATCTCGCTGGCGAACGATCTCGGCCTGTTCGCCGAGGAGATCGATCCGGAAGACGGCAGTCAGCTGGGCAACTTTCCACAGGCCTTCACGCATGTCGGCGTGATCTTCGCCGCCCTGTCGCTGGCACGCGCGCAGCGGCGCAAGGAGCGCGATCGATGACGATCGATCTGCTGCCAAGCCTGGTGCTCTGGGGATTGATCGCGACCGTGGCGATGACGACGATCCTCTCGGGCAGCCAGGGGCTGGGATTGTCGCGCCTCAGCCTGCCTTTTCTCGTCGGCACGATGTTCACGGCAAATCGCAGCAAGGCAACGATCTTCGGCTTCATCTTGTATGTGATCGGCGGCTGGCTGTTCGCCCTGCTCTACTTTGCATTGTTCGCGAGCATCGACAAGGCCAGCTGGTGGCTCGGCGCCTCGCTCGGATTTCTGCACGGACTGTTTCTGCTTCTCTGTGCCCTGCCCTTGCTGCCGTACATGCATCCGCGGCTCGCCTCCGAGCACGACGGTCCGGCGAGCGGCTTTCGGCTGGAGCCACCGGGCTTCATGGGGCTCAACTACGGCCGCGCAACGCCGCTCACCACACTGCTTGCACAAACGATCTATGGCTTGACGCTCGGCGGGTTCGGGCAGATCTCGCAACGGATTATCGATGGCGCCGGAGGGTGACATGCCGAAGGTTGTCGTCATCACCGGCGGATCGGCAGGGGTTGGGCGAGCGACTGCGCAGGCCTTCGCTCGCGCAGGCTACAGCGTCGGCGTGCTGGCGCGCGATCCGCAACGAGTCGAGTCGGCGTGCGAGGAGATTCGCAGCAAGGGCGGTCGTGCGCTCGGCATCTCGACCGATGTCGCCGATGCCGCGCAAGTGGAGCTCGCCGCCGAGCGCATCGAGCACGAGCTTGGACCGATTTCAGTCTGGGTGAACAACGCCTCCACGACAGTGTTCGCACGCGTGCTCGACATGACCGCCGAGGAATATCGACAGGTCACGGCAGTGGCCTATCTCGGCGTCGTGCACGGCACGATGGCTGCACTCAAGCGCATGCACCCGCGCGATCAAGGCGTCATCATTCAAACAGGCTCGGCGCTCGCGTACCGCTCGATCCCGTTGCAATCCGCATACTGCGCGGCGAAGGCGGCAATTCGTGGCTTCACCGATGCCCTGCGTTGCGAGCTGATCCACGATCGCTCGCGCGTTCGCCTGACGATGATGCAACTCTCCGCGTTCAACACACCGCAGTTCGACTGGGCACGCAGCAAGCTGCCGCGGCGGCTGCAACCGGTTCCGCCGATCTTCCAGCCCGAGATGGCTGCCGACGCGATCGTGCGCGCGGCGATGCATCCCAGGCGGGAAGTCTGGGTCGGCTGGCCGGCAGTGAAGACGATCCTCTCGACGCGTCTGTTTCCCGGGCTCGGCGATCGGCTCGCAGCTCGCAACGCATATGAGGCACAGATGACCGACGAGCCTGCGAATCCGGATCGAGCGGACAACCTCTTCGAGCCGGTGCCCGGCGACTTCGGCGCTCACGGCAGGTTCGACGACCGCGCCAGATCGTGAAGGCCCCGCAACGTCGAATCGTCAGCCACCTGTGCTCTCGCCCATCCGCCTATGCCATGGCCGCCGGAACATTGCGGGGCGTCGTGGGGTTGCAGTTGCAACTCGAAAGGAGAACGGCAATGTCGTTTCAAAACGCGCTGGCCGGTGTGGCCGTCAGGAATCTGGGCTCCGCGGAGCGCTGGTACGAGACTCTTCTCGGCCGGCGTGCAGATTCGAAGCCAATGCCCGAGGTCGCCGAATGGCGCTTCGAGCGAGGCGGCTGGATCCAGGTATTTCATGACGAGCGGCGCGCGGGATCGTCCTCGGTCACCCTCGCGGTGGACGACCTGGACGAGACGCTCGAGCGGCTGAGCGGCCAGGGCGTGGAAATCAAGAGCAAGAATGTGTCCAAAGTCGTCAAGACGGCGATCCTGTCGGACCCCGACGGCAATCAGATCGTACTGGCGCAGGCGCTGACCGGCGACATAGCTCACTAGAGCAGCTCGCAACTCGCGAGCCGTCGAGACGCTGATGTAGTTTGACCTGCGGGCTGCGCGATGCGAGGCTGGCCGACCTCACAAGGGAGCCCGTCCGTGAACAGAAGCCTCCTGCGCTTGCTCGCCTCGCTCGCATGTCTGCTTCCTGCGCTGTTGCACGCGCAGGATCGCAAAGCAGTCACTCATGGAGACATCTGGCTCATGCCGCGCGTCGGCGCTCCGGCTGTCAGCCCGGACGGGCGTTTCGCGGTGTTCTCCGTAGTCGAGCCCTCTTATGAGAAGGACAAACAGGCGAGCGATCTGTGGCTGGTCGCGACGGACGGCAAGTCGGAGCCGCGGCGCCTGACGCAAACGCGTACGCCGGAAGCGGGCCAGACGTGGAGTGCAGACAGCAAGCGCATCGCCTTTACGGCGAAGCGTGACGGCGATGAAGCCGATCAGATCTACGTGCTCGATCTCGTCGTCGGTGGCGAAGCGCAGCGCGTAACGCAGATCAGCACCGGTGCGCGCCTGCCGAAGTTTTCTCCGGATGGCTCGCGGATCGCCTTCACGAGCAACGTCCACCCGGATGCGCGCGACGATGCTCACATGCGCCAGATCGTCGAGGAAGAGAAAGCCCGCAAATACAACGTGCGCGCCTACACGAGCTTCCCGATCCGCAATTGGGATCAATGGCTGCCCGCCAACCGGCAACCGCATGCATTCGTGCAAGTGCTCGGCGAGCCGCAGGCGCGCGACCTGTTCGCGGGCACGGCGTTCATCAAGCAGCCGGGATTTGCCGGCCGCACTACGCCCGGCAGCACCGAGATCGATCTCGTGTGGACTCCCGACGGAAAGTCGCTCGTGTTCGCCGCGACACGTAACGCACATCGCACCGCTTACGACTTCACGAACACCGAGCTCTGGCAGATCGAGATGACAGGCGGCGAGCCACGCCGGCTCACCGGCAGCGATGCAATCGAAGGCAGCGAGGGCTGGAGCGAGCCGAAGTTCAGCCCCGACGGCCGCAGCCTGTACGCGTTGCGCGAAGGACGCACCGATCGCGTCTTCAAACCGACGCATCTCGGCGCGCTCGATTGGCCTGCCGCGAAGGAGCGTCCGTCGATCACGCTGCCGGCCGAACGCGATGTGATCGCCTTTGCCGTCGCGCCGAACAATCGCGACATCTTCATGCTCAGCGAGGATTCCGGACACGTCAAACTCTATCGGGGCGCGAGCCGCGGCGGCGAAGCCAAGCTGGCCTTCGATATGACCTCCGGTATCTACCTCAACCTCGTCGGCGCAGACCGTGCCGCCAAGCCGGTGCTGATCGCGAACTTCGACGCGGCAACCAACCCACCGGAGGTCGTGCGGATCGATCCGGAGCGCGGCAGTCACCAGGCGCTCACGAAGTTCACCACTGGCGCACTCGCGCAACTGGACATGTCTCCGCCCGAGCACTTCTGGTTCGAGAGCAAGCGCGGCGCGCGCATTCACAACATGATCGTGAAGCCGGCGGGCTTCGACCCGACCAGGAAATATCCGCTGTTCGTGATGATGCACGGCGGCCCGCACACGATGTGGCGGGACACGTATTTCCTGCGCTGGAACTATCACCTGCTGGCCGCGCCGGGCTACGTCCTCGTGCTGACCAACTACACCGGCTCGACCGGCTTCGGTGCGCGCTTCGCGCAGGGCATTCAGGGCGATCCGCTCGAAGGTCCGACGCTCGAGATCAACCAGGCAGCCGACGAGGCGATCGCGCGCTACTCATTCATCGACGCGAGCCGCCAATGCGCGGGCGGCGCGAGTTACGGCGGCCATCTCGCGAACTGGCAGCAAGCGAGCACCGATCGCTATCGCTGCCTGGTCAGCCACGCCGGCCTGATCAACCTGGAAAGCCAGTGGGCGACGAGCGACATCACCTACTCGCGCGAGCAGAACATGGGCGGCCCGCCGTGGCAGTCGGGTGTGGACTGGAGCAAGCAGAACCCGATCCGCTACGCGCCGAAGTGGAAGACGCCGGTGCTGGTGACGGTCGGCGAGCGCGACTTCCGCGTGCCGCTCAACAACACGCTGGAATACTGGTCGGTGCTGCAGCGTCAGAAGATCGAAAGCCGCCTGCTGGTGTTTCCGGATGAAAACCACTGGATCCTGCAAGGCGAGAACAGCCGCGAGTTCTACGGCGAAGTGCACCGCTGGCTGGAGCGCTGGTTGCAGAGCCCAAGCCAAACGTAAGGCTCGCGAAGATGGTCTCGAAGTCCGCCTCGGACGAGTGCTCCAGGCGCTTCGTCCAGACGACGCTGACCAGCCAGCTGCCGTCTTGAGGCATCGTGAAAGTCACCAGTCCAGACTTGTCGCTGCGTCTCGCGTCGACTGGCGCGAGATCCTGTTCGAGATTGATGAGCTTTACGAGTGCGCCGGCCAGGATGCCGCCGTTGTAAAGCACTCGCACCGGAAAGCTCGTCGGGCGTGGCTCGCTGTATGGATTCACTAAGGGAACGATTTCCAGCGGCAGGCCCAATGGCTTCGTGACGTACGGCTGCGATTGCACACCGGACGCGCCGCCGACGAGCACGATGGATTTCGCCGCGCGGCTGTAGCGCTCGAAGCCGTCCACGTGCATCTGATGCGTGCGCGCCCGGTGCTCGAGCGCAGGCGTCGAGTCCTTCCGTTTCGAGATACGCGTTGAAGCGCTCCGCCGATTGGCGGCTGTACGCACGATTGTCAGTCGCCAGAGCCAGCACATACGTCCCGGGCGCATCGAGCACGAGGTCGCGTTTTGCGGTGGCGGCGAGACTCGCCCGCACGTCGAGCGCATCGCCACGCGGGCCGATCGCATCGAATCGGGTGATTCGATGCAGCGGTATAGGCGAACGCTGTCGCATGCCTCCGTCGCCCACTTGAAGCGCCAGGGACAGCACTGCCCCGGGCGGGATCTGGAATTCGCCCGGTTGGACCCAGAACTCGTGCGCGTGACCGGCGCGTGCGATGCCGAATGCGATCAGAAGCAGGAGCGCCGCTCGCACTTTGCTCACTCCTTATATGTCGCAGCGGGCGCCGCCAGGAAAGGGAATGCACTCGACGAATGGTCATGCTCGTCGCGCGTGAGACCGTCATCGATGCCCACCGGCTTACCGTTGGCCAGCAGCGATCGATAGATGTTCGCCGCCGAGTAAGTCGGACTGCGACCGCCGCAATCGTTCGCGAGCGCACGCTGACCCGTCAGCTCCGCCAGCTCCACGGCAAAGAAGTGCGTACACACCTTCGATGCGCTGTTCACCCACAGCCGATCGTCGGCGAGCAGCGTAGCGAGCTGACGATAGCGCCCTGCACTCTCGACCTTGCCAGCGAGCAGCTGATTGCCGCACTTGCCGTCGAAGCCGTCATAGAGGCCGAGCGTCTTCTCCATCTCCGGCACGAAGCGAGCTGCTGTCGCTGGAGTCGCGTGGTTGTAATCCTCCTTCAGCTTGTCGCTCACTATGGCCGAAGCGAGCGTTCCGAGCAGCGCATTGCCGGTCAGCGGACGACCCATGCGATCGAGCGGACCATCGTGCGATGAAGTCACGGCCCAGACGCCCAGCATCGCCCCACCCTGCGTAACGAGATCCAGATCGATCGACACCACCAGCGAAGCTGGCGACCATCCCGCCAGGAAGTCGCGCGCATCGCCGCCGTCCGTGTGACGCCATTCGGACAGGATTGCATTCGTCGTGTCCGTATCGAAGCTCGGGCAGCCGGCGGCATCCGTGGCGGCTCCGCCTTTCAGCGCTGCAGCCGCCCGTTGATAGGCAGCACGCGTTCCCCTCACGTTGTTGAAGAACGGATCGTCGCGTTGACCGGCGAATACACGCACTGGACGTTGCGAACCATCGACACGACAGGCGGCCTGCTGCTCGTCGCTGAATTTGCAGCGGATCGTCGTAGTGTTCGTGGTGGCGCCCATCGTCTTACCGCTGTCAATGTGGAACGCGTATTCCACGACGTCCGAGAACGATTGGCCCACGAGCGTCATCACCAGATTCAGCTGCTTGCCATCCGCGGATGTCCACGCATAGAGATCGCCGATGTCCGCTCGCGGATTCATCGCAACCGTCGGCGTATCGAGATGGTCGGACGCGTGAGCCGGTGGCAAACCGCTCGCCACCGTGATGCCGGCGAGCAGCGTCGCGAGCAGTCGTCCTGTCGAGGTCATGCATTTCATGATCTGGGAGCTCCGAATGGTCGTTGGCACAGGCGTAGCAGGCCCGACGGAGCGTCCGGGCCGCTATCAAACTCTTTAGCGACTCACCGGCGAGCTGAGATAATCGCGGTCAGCCATGACCACGCTTTCGATCAAATTGCTGCTCGACACCGCGACCGCGAACGTCCGCGACGTGGTCTGCAGCGGCGAATGCCGGCACCCGGGCCCGGCCGAGTGCGCGCAGTCGACGTTCTTCGTTTTTCCGTATCGCGGCGTCTATGTGCGCCACGTCGGTCGCCACGATTGCGTGGCCGAGGGCAACCAGGTCGTCTTCTTCAACAAGGCAGAGGAATACTGCATCAGCCATCCGGTCCAAGGCGGCGATGCATGTCTTTCCGTCGGCGTCGCCGAGCACTGGCTCGAAGAGCTGGCGCCGAAGGAAGAAATGCGTAGCGGCGACGAACTGGCGTTTCGCCGTCACCGACGACGCATCGACGCGCGCACGCAGGCACTCGTCGCAACGCTGCGCTACAGTCTGGATCGTCACGTGGCCGAGACGCTGGAAGCTGAAACCCTGACGTTGACGCTGATCAGAACAGCGCTGGGCGAGCGCACGTCGCATGCAACACGCGCCAGCATCGGCCGACAGAAATTGGTCGACCGCGCCAAGCTCCTGCTGTCATCCGATCCGGCGCGCCGCTGGACACTGGGCGACATCGGCGCGGCGATCGGCGTTTCGCCCGTCTACCTCACGCAGGTATTTCAGCAAGTGGAAGGCATGCCGCTGTATCGCTATCAGCTGCGGCTGCGCTTGGCGCGTGCACTGGATCTGTTAGGCCGCTACGAAGACCTGACCACGCTGAGCATGGATCTCGGCTTCTCGAGTCACAGTCATTTCAGCTCGGCGTTCCGTCAGACGTACGGCCGCACGCCCGCAGAGTTTCAGCGCTCCGTTCGCCTGCGCTGAAAGAGCTATTCGCCGCTGGCCTGTTTGAGCGCCTTGGCGAAACGGTAGTCGACCGCGGCGCCCAGGCCGAGCTTCGTTGCCTTGTCGCGAACGGCCCCGGGGTTGCGATGCAACTGCGCGGCCAGCTGCATCACCGACTCGTCTGCATGCTGCCAGCTCCTTGCAAGCCGGCCCTGAAGATGAGCTGTCAGCTGCGCGATCTCGTGCTCCTGCCACTCGTCGCCCGCCTTCGCGACTTCGTTCCGACGCAGCTCGGCGGTTTCATCGTCACGCAGCGCCTGTGTCAGAAGATCGATGAGAATCGGCTTGTGCTCGGCGCCCGTATCGTTCGTGATCACGAAGCGAAGTGCCGCATGAAGGGCCGCCAATCGACGTGAATCCTGCATGCTGTTCTCCATCTGTCCGAGCGCACGAAGCAGTGTGCGCCAATCGAGAATGAATTGATACGGACCGAAACCCGAGCGGCCGCGCGGCACGGGATGTATAGTCTTTCGGCCTATTCATGAGGAGCTGACCGATGAGCAAAGGCATGGACCAGAAGCGGGAGCAGAAGCGCAAGCCGGCGAAGACGCTCGAAGAGAAGCGTGCTGCGAAGAAGGCCAAGCGTGCCGATCGCAATGCCACTCGCCCGATGTAGCGTTCGCTGAGCCCCGACCTGCGATGTCCGGCAATCTGTTGAACTGTGTCAAGCAGGACGCCGAAGGTCCCGAAGTGGTGCTCAGAGTGATCGGCACCCGCGAGCCGCCGCCGCACATGGTCATCCAGATCGCGATCGGCGGCAGCGCCAGTGTGCAGATTCAGGGTCGGATTGCGCGCGACGCACCCTGGCAGAGCATCGGGCCGGCGCATCGCGATTGCGCTCTGTTGCACGTTCAACCCATTCAGTTTCTGCGTGCGGTCGCCACCGGTGTCGCCGCGAACACGACCGTATCGGTCTGGGCAGTGTGGGCGTGGTAGCGCTGCCGATGGTCGGGTCAACCGTCCATGCTCCTGAGCAGGTCGGCGATCTTCATCGACGCGAAGGTGCAGAACGTGTCGGATACCGCATACGGCAGAATGATCTGATCGTTGTGCCGCGTCGCTCCGCACGTGTAGACCACGTTCGGAACATAACCCTCCCGCCGCGAAGGTTCGGGCCGGATCAGCGGCTCGCGCGAACGTGCAAGAACCCTGGAGGGATCCGCCTTGTCGAGCAGAACCGCGCCGATGGAGTACTTGCGCACCGGGCCGACGCCATGAGTCAGTAGCAACCAGCCCTCGTCGAGCTCGATCGGCGAGCCGCAGTTGCCGATCTGCACGAACTCCCAGGGATAGCGCGGCTTGAGCAGCGCCACCCCGCCATCCCACGTGTACAGATCGTCCGAGAGGATCAGATACAGGTTCTCGTTGTCCTGCCGGGCGATCATGGCGAACTTGCCGTGCGATCTTGCGCGGAAAGAGCGCCATGCCCTTGTTCAGCGCCGCGCTGCCGTTGAGCGGTGCCATGCGGAACGACACGAAGTCGCGCGTCTCGATCAACTCCGACCTGATCGCCCTGCCGCTGTAGGCCGTGTACGTCGCGTAATAGATGTGCTGTCCATCCGCGTCGAACCTGACGAAACGCGCATCTTCGACGCCGTTGGACTGAAACTGCGTGACCGGAAAGATCACGCGCTCGCTGACGTCCTCTTCGGGCCGGAAAGCCAGCTCGATGTGATCTCCGTAAGCCCCGGGCGCCCGGCTCTGCAACTTCGGAATGGACGCCAGGCACGCGGGTGCGTCGATCGTCAGGTTGCCGTTCGCTGCGATGGATCCCGAGCGGAACGTCAGCGAAGAGATATGTCCTTCGCCGACGGCGCGCACGCTCAGGATGAAGCGACGGCCACCCGGCGGCGCCGCCGACTGATCCGGATGGTCGACGATGCTGGGATTGAACAACGCCGCCGCTTCGAAGGAATACTCGTGGAGGAAATAGGCACCGACGAGCTGACGCTGTTGCCTCGTGAAAGTCGCGTGCGACGCAAACGCGTCTTCCATCTCATCGGCGCGCGCTTCGAAGGTCTCTATCAGCTTGCGATGACGCGTCTGAAAGTACTCGAGGACTTCCGCCAGCTGCTGCTCGGCCACGTCCGGAGCGAGCGCGAGCACCCGATCGACAATGTGATTTGCACGCGTCTTGTCGGTGGCGTTGAAGTCCCGCGGCTCGGTCGCCGGCCTGAATGGCCGCACCACGACCCTCGCCGGGTCGGGCCGCAGGAACAGGTCGTAGCGCTTCAGTAACGTCATCCGTGCAGGACACGCAACGGCGGCGGGCTCGTGCGATTGCCGTTGGCGCGAGCCAGCGCACGCATCTCCGCGAGCCCGAGCAGATACGACACGACGGATTCGCCGCCCCGGTTCTCATTCACCCGCTCGGGATGCAACCCATCCCGGCAGCTTCCCGTGTCGAGATCGACCAGCGGCACGGACAGGTCGTTGCTGCCGAGAAACCATGCGAACGCGCGCTCCGCATCGGCCTTCCACTTGGGGTCGCCGTCCGCATGCAGCGCGGCGAGACAGGCTGAGATGGTTGCCGCAGCTTCCAACGGTTGCTGGTCGAACTGCCGGGGCGCGACACGCTTGGCCCCGAAGCTTGCAGAGCCGACGGGTCGAAACAATCCCGTTTCCGTCGTTTGCAGCGTCATCAGCCAGCGCAGTGACCGCAAGCCGGCTGTCGCGTACCCGAGCACGCCGGTAGACAACCCCGTCACGATCAGCGCCTGTGGCAAGCGCGCGTTCTCGTAGGCCAGGACTTCTTCGAACCATACCCAATCCTTGGTCTCGACGGCTTTCAGGAGCGACATCAATCTGTCCGCGAGCTCATGGCGCAACTCTCGCGCCTGAGAATCGTGCGTAGGCAGGGAGCAGTATGCGTCCAGTCCGAGGAGCGCGAAGGCCCAGGCGCGCGGCGAATGAAATGCTGCTGTCGAGGGCAGCGCTTCGCGAAACAGCGCCGTGGCCCAGCGGCGTCGCGAGGCACTCGTATCGCTGCGCGCACACTCACCCAACGCCCACAGAGCGCGGCCATGAGAGTCTTCCGAACCGGTGTCTTCGAGCCAACGCCGTTCGAAGCTCATGAAGTTACGAAAGCGCCGCGTGTCTGGATTCCACGCGTGCTGCACGAACGACGCGAGGCGCATGATGAATGTCTCGGGCAAGCGCTTCTCGGTTGGAGCATTGAGGGCGCAGGCTACCAGCAACGCGCGGGCGTTGTCGTCGACGCAGTAGCCGTGGGCACGATCCGGCACGGCATGGATCGCGTGCTGCAGCAGCCCGGTGTCGTCGCACATCGACAGCAAGTGCCCGATCTGCATCTGCGGCGGGATCTGACCTTGATGTCGCACTACGCTGTCGGACTGCGACGGCACGACTCTGAGCCGCTGCTCGCGCCGAACTTTCTCGAAAGTGGCCAGGTAGCGTTCCGCTGTTCGATCCCAGGTCATCGAGCGACTGCTTGCATAGGCCCGCCAGCGCATGCTCTGCCGCCGCACGTCGTCAGTGAGCAGGCCGGTAATGGCAGCACCGATTGCGCGGGAATCGCCGAACGGCACCAGGACGCCGCGCTCGTCGGCGAGCAACTCGCGTGCGTGCCAGTAGGGTGTCGACACCACTGCCTTCCCCAGCCCGAAGCTGTATGCCAGCGTGCCGGAAGTCATCTGTGCTTCATTCAGGTAAGGCGTCACGTAGACGTCGCACATGGAGATGAACTCCAGCAGCGTCGCCTGGTCGACGAACTGATCGAGAAAGACGACGTGGTCCTCGATGCCAAGCGCGCGCACGCGCGCTGCAAGACTTTCGCGATACGCCTCGCCCTCGCGGCGAACCAGATTCGGATGCGTTGCTCCGAGCACGACGTAAACCGCATCCGGGCGGCGCTCGAGAATCGACGGCATCGCATCGATCATCACTTCGATGCCCTTGCTCGGCGAGAGCAGGCCGAACGTGAGGATGACTCGCCGGCCGGCGAACCCGAGTCGCAACTTCGCATCGTCGGGCTCGGTGAAGGTGCAGTCGGGAATGCCATGCGGAATGACTTCGATTCGTTCCCGCGGCACGTCGTACACGCTGCGCAGCAGCCTCTCGCCCTTCTCGGCCATCACGATGATCTTCGCGGAAGCCTCGACGATCTGCTCGAAGACGGCGCGTTGCGCGCGCTCCGGTTTCTCCAGAACGGTATGCAGCGTCGTGACGATGGGCATGTTCAATCGCGAGAGCATTCCCACGATGTGCCCGCCCGCCTCGCCGCCGAAGATGCCGAACTCATGCTGCAGGCACGCGACCTGGAACTCGTTGCTGTTGAGAAATTCGGCTGCACGGGTATAGGCAGCCGGCTCCTCGGCGTCGACCTGGAACTGAACGACCTGCGGATATTCGTACCCGCGACCCTGATCGTTCATCGCCACGATGGCGGATCGAGCGGAGCTGCGCGATGCGATTGCCTGTTGCAGGTCGGTAGTGAACGTCGCGATTCCGCAGCGACGCGGCAGTGAATTGCCGATGAAAGCCAGCCGAGAGATTGGAGCCATGGAGCACCTTGCGTTGACCGAGTGGACGAATGCGTCATCGCACGGTCGAAAAAGGCGCAACCGCGAAACAGCACGTATGAACGAGCGTCGATGCGCTGCGTTTGCCGAACAGCCTTCCGTTACGGAGAGCTCGGCAACGCGAGGCAAGCGCTCTCTTGTCTGCGGAATCCCTCCTCGCACGACCAATCGTCGCCGGAATAGTTGATGAAGCCGTCGTCCGGTACGCGCAGAGCAGCGCAGCGTGCGTCGTCAGGAATTGCCGAAGGCGAGGCTTGCGCCGGCTCGTCGAATGGCAGTGCGGCGACGAACAGTGCGGCAGAGCCGAGCAGCAGGTACATGACCTTCGAAGCGTGCAATCGGCTCTCCACAGCAGAATCCGGATTGCATAGTGCGCGCTTGGAGCGCCATTAGATAGGACGCAGATGAATGACGCTTGTAATCGTTGGAGTTTGCGCAAACCAGGATGCAGGCATCATGGAGCGTCGCTCCATATCGCGAACTCGAAGGCGCCGCCGTACGCAAACGCGATGAACTCATCGACCACGCCAGGCAGCACCTGACCTGCGACGTTGCCGGCGTCCACAAGTGCTGCGGATCGTGCTTCGATCATTGCCGCTGTGTGCGGCGAATCCTTCGCCACCTCCAGTGCACGCGCCCACGCCATGGCGTCGTCCGCCTCGACGTGCTTGTGGTCATATTCGCTGCCTGGCTGGTAGTTGCGTCGCGCCGGCGCCTCCACCGTGCTTTTTGCCGGCAGCACGTACGTTGTGCCTCGCGGCGTCCAGCCGAACGCGCGGCCAAGCTCCCACAGCAGCTCCCAGGTCTGCAGCGGGCACGAGAACCGGTTGCGCCCTCCGGGCGCCGCGGCCTCGCGAAACATCTCGACGATTGCACTCATGGTTCGAGCTCAAGTGTAGGGCGCCTGCAATAATCGTGCGAGCGAGCCGCCAACAGTGTATAGTCCCGCCCGGCTCGCGACCTTTCTCAATTTATCTTCGTTTGGCCTTTTCGCCGTTCGGCGCTGTTCCGGCCAGTCAAACTAAATCGGATTTGTTTCGAACCTGGCGGCAGCCGCCTATCGGGCTGTCATGTTTCCAGCGCGTCAGGCCGAGTGCGGCCGAACCGCTTTTTCAGTGAGTAATTGTATGAGCAAGATTTATGTGGGCAATCTGCCCTTTTCCGCCAACGAAGATTCCGTCCGCACGTTGTTCGCGCAACACGGCACGGTCGAGTCGGTCGCCCTGATCAAGGATCGCGACACGGGACAACCGCGCGGCTTCGGCTTCGTGGAAATGCCGCGCCAGGATGCGGCGCGCGCAATCCAGAACCTCAACGGCCAGGACATGGGCGGACGCCCTCTCAAGGTCAATGAAGCGCAGGACAAGCCCCGCGGTGGCGGCGGTGGCGGCGGCGGCGGTGGTCCGCGTCGTTACTGATCGATCCATTCCTGCACGGGCCGCAAGGCTCGTGCAGGGTTTTGCTGCACATTGGAGATAGCATTGGCGAAAATCGCCAACAACCAGACCGAGACGTTTCTGGAGCTCCCGTTCAAAGTGGACTCGATCTCCAAGGCCACCGCACCCGCCGGCGCGGAAGGCGTGTGGCACAGCTACGTCATTTCACAAGGCACGAACACGATCACCGGAGTTCGCGCCGGCACGCACGCCGAAGTCACCACTCTGCTGCAAGACATGATCGAACGGTTGAACGACCGTCGCGCGGGCAAGAAGCGCGCTCGCTAAGCGAGACTTGCACGCACCTTCAGTGCTGCTGAGGTGTATCCGACGCCACCGAGTTCAGCGGCCTGAGCACCAGAAACGCGAACTGCATGGCAGCGGCGCAAAGCAGTGCCAGCAACCCAGCAAGATAAGGCCCCGCTCCGCGTTCCAGGAACAGACCGACGATGTTCAGGAACTGGAGAATCGCCGTCACACACAATGCAACGATGAAGACCGCCGACGCCCAGGTCGGCATCAGTCCCGGGCGATCGCGCCGCAGATGCCGGCTGGCAGGTCTCGCGTACAGGAGATACACGATGCTCCCTGCGCCGAGTAGCATGCTCGCGAGCGCCCACGTAAGCGCATCTCCAAAATGCCATGTGATGAGGACGAGCGGTGCGAAAGCCAGCAGGCAGACACCCAGCGACATGAACATCAGGTTTCGCAAGCGGAACAGGTCTTCTGGAAGCCATTCGCCGTGCGCGCGCCGCCCAAACACGGCCACTACGCCGCTGAAACCCGCAAAGGTGGCGCCGACGCCGGCGAAGCCCAGGAGGATGTGCAAGACATGTTCGTCCACGGGTGCCTCGAAGTTGCCTCGAACCGATTCTGCGCGCTTTCCGTGCGGCGGGGCTGCGCGATTCCGAAGAACCGTTAAGTTCGGCAGCGCACCGATCGCGCGAACGCTGCCAAGGACACTCCCAACCATGCAAACCCCTGCAGTTCGCAGGATGTGAGCGTTGCCAATGTCTGCCCCGAGATCCAAAGCAATCCGCCGCACCGATTACCTGATCGACAGCTACCACGTGAGCTTCGAGTCCGGCGCCGGCTGGCACTGCGTGTGCGCGGAATTCACGGCAGCGAACGACTGCAGACATACCAGGGAAGGACAGGGTCGTCATACGGCGCAGGTGCTCATCAGCAATCGCCTGCTCTCGAGCAACAGGTCAGGGCTGCGACGCTGACCTGTCCCGACTCCGCTAGACCTCGCATATCGCGCACCAGCAGACAAGTCTGGCAGACTCGCGCCGATTGCTCCGTAAGGAGAGCGCATGAGTCTTTCGATCCGTTCCACTCTGACGTCCTGGACGACTCTCGTCCCAGTGATGGCAATGGTCATACTGGCTACGGCATGGGGACGCGAGGTTGCTGGCGTACTCGTGGTGCTCGTCACTGTCTTGCTGGCGGGCGCGGTCCTCGCGGCGGTCCATCATGCCGAAGTCGTGGCGCACCGTGTCGGCGAGCCGTACGGCTCACTGGTGCTCGCAGTTGCGGTCACGGTGATCGAAGTCGCTTTGATCGTCACGCTGATGATCAGTGGCGGAGGCGAGACGGAGACCCTGGCGCGAGATACGGTGTTCGCCGCCGTAATGATCACGTGCAATGGCATCGTCGGGTTGTCGATCCTGTTCGGCGCATTCCGTCGCTCGGTCGTATCGTTCAACGCAGAAGGTTCGGGCGCAGCGCTCGCCACTGTCACGACACTCGCGACGCTCGGTATGGTCGTACCCAACTTCACGACCAGCACGCCGGGGCCGGAGTTTTCGCCGGGGCAGCTCGCATTCGCAGCGGTGACCGCTCTCGGCCTATATGGATTGTTCGTGGCACTGCAGGCCGGACGTCACCGCGATTACTTTCTGCCGGTCACTGCATCAGGTGATGTTCCCGAAGAGGAAGTACACGCCCAACCGCCGCCAGCCCGAACAGCATTGTTGAGCTCGTTCCTGCTGCTGGTTGCGCTGGTGGCAGTCGTTGGCAATGCGAAGCTTGTGTCACCGACGATCGAGCGGGCCGTGACCGCAGCCGAATTGCCGCTGTCGGTGGTCGGAGTGATCATCGCACTGCTCGTATTACTGCCCGAGACGCTCGCTGCCGTACGTGCCGCTCGGCGTCAGCGCCTGCAAATCAGTCTGAACCTTGCGTTCGGTTCGGCCATGGCGAGCATCGGCCTGACCATTCCCGCGATCTCGATTGCCTCGATCTGGCTGCCCGTGCCGTTGCATCTGGGCCTTAGCCCGACGCACATCGTCCTGCTGGCCCTGACGTGCATCGTTACAGTCCTCACAGTGGTGCCCGGTCGGGCCACGTTACTGCAAGCGGGTGTGCATCTCGCGTTGCTCAGCGCGTATCTGTTCCTGTCGTTCAGTCCTTAGCGCTCGCGTGTGCTGCAACCCCTGCTCACTTTGAAGGTGCACAGCGCTTTGCAGGCGGCGGCGCGCGCTGGCGTCGCGACTATCGCCTGCTCGCTCGATCTGGACCGCTCGACCGACACCGTCGAAATCGGCGCGTCCGGGTGGACGTGGCAGGGCCGCAGCTTTCCGTACCTCGAGCGCTGCAAGGACCGCACGATCTACTACTGGACCGGCACGGCGTTCGAGCCGGCGGCAAGATTCACCACTTCGCTGATCAAGCTCGTCCCCACCGATTGGGGTCCGCCGACGTTCGAGATCGACGGCATCAAGATGCTGCCGACGGCGCATGTCTCGCCTTACGCAGACGCGCAACACAAGGTTGCCCTGGTGCAGCCTCGCGACAAGGCGATCCTGGATACTTGTGGCGGACTCGGCTACTTCGCTGCGTGTGCTCTCGCTGGCGGCGCGCGACAGGTGACCTCGTTCGAGAAAAGCGCGGATGTCATGTGGCTGCGCGCACTGAATCCGTGGTCACCGGAAAACAGCGGCGACGCGGATGACAGGCTGAGCCTGACCCAGGCAGATATCACCGAGGCGATCGCGCTCTTACCCGAAGGTTCGGTCGACGCAGTGCTACACGATCCACCGCGCTTCGGCATTGCCGGCGAACTGTACTCAGCCGCGTTCTACCAACAGCTGGCGAGAGTGCTCAGACGCAAGGGCCTGCTCTTTCATTACACCGGATCGCCGAACGCACTGAGCAGCGGACGGGATGTGCCGCGGGAAGTCGCGCGCCGTCTGCAGGGCGCGGGATTCGTCGCAGAATTGCACGGTGACGGCGTGCTGGCGCGCAGATCGTGAAACCCGAGCGTGCGCCGAATCAAGACGCCATCAGTGCCGGCAGCAGGCGATCGGACTCTTTCTTGACGACGGCGTAGCACTCGCAGGTGCGCTTCTCCAGCCCCGTACGATCAAGGACGGTAATGCGCCCTCGGCTGTACTTGATCAAATCGGCTTTCTGAAGTCTGCCCGCGGCTTCCGTGACGCCCTCACGACGCACGCCCAGCATGTTCGCGATCAATTCCTGGGTCATGACGAGCTCGGTTCCGGACAAACGGTCGAGACTCAGCAGCAACCATCGGCATAGTTGCTGGTCCAGCGTGTGATGCCGATTACACACAGCGGTTTGCGCCATCTGCGTCAGCAATGCCTGCGTGTAGCGCAACAGCAGGTGCTGCATGGCGCCGCCCCGATTGAATTCCAGTTTGAGGCGCCTGCCGGTCAATTGATACGCGTAGCCGGCGCTTTGCACCACCGCGCGGCTCGGTGTCGTTTCACCCCCCATGAAGAGCGAGACGCCGATGAGGCCTTCGTTGCCGACTACAGCGATTTCGGCGGAGGCGCCGTCCGCCATCAGGTACAGCAGCGAGACGATCGAGGTGGTCGGAAAATACACCCGCCGCTGCTGACTGCCGGATTCGTAGAGAACTGCCCCCAGAGGCATCGGTACGAGTTTGAGGCCCGGCTTCAAGCGCGCGAAGTCCGCGGGCGGTAGCGCGGCGAGCAGGTGGTTCTGGCAGGGGTCATGCGCTGCAGACATGGCGGATCTCCCGGTTGAGCCTGCTGCGAGCTGCGCGAGCCGTATGTTCGTCATCGTACACAGCGCGAGTGTAACCCACCCAGGTTTGCCGAATGTTCGCTAGCGCACCGACGTCGGTCCCGGCCTGCCCGAACCTGCGATCATGAGCATCAGCAGTTCGAGTACGGCTGGCGCGCCGGAGCGCCTGGATCAAGCGGCCTGGAGAGATGTCGTCGCCCGGTACCAGCACTCCTCGACCAAGCGCGCGCTGTGGCAGCTAGCCAGTACGCTGATTCCGTACTTCCTCCTCTGGTATGTCATCGCCCTGGCATTGGAAGTATCGCTCTGGCTCACGATCCCGCCGGCGATTCTGGCGGGCGCGTTCCTGGTGCGCCTGTTCATCATCTTCCACGACTGCGGCCATGGCTCGTTTTTCAGCTCGCGCCGCGCCAACGACATCGTCGGGTTCATCACCGGCGCCCTGACGTTCACCCCCTACCATCATTGGCGTTGGCAACATGCGATCCATCATGGCACCGCGGGGCATCTGGACAAGCGCGGTACCGGCGACATCTGGACCATGACCGTGCAGGAGTACCTCGAAGCTTCGCGGTGGCGTCGCTTCGGGTATCGGCTGACGCGCCATCCGCTGGTGCTGTTCGTGCTCGCCCCGTTCTATATCTTCCTGATCGGTCACCGCTTCGCTTCACCCAAGGCAGACGGGCGACAACGCCGCTCGGTCTGGTGGATGAACCTGGTGTTGCTCGGCACGGCGAGCCTGATGAGCTGGATCTTCGGCATCGGGCCGTACCTGTTGATTCAGTCGATAGTCATGCTGGTGGCGGGCGCCGCGGGCGTCTGGCTCTTCTACGTGCAGCATCAGTTCGAAGACGCTTACTGGGAGCGCGGCGACAACTGGGACTACACCGCGGCGGCACTGCGCGGCAGCTCCTTCTACAAGTTGCCCCGGGTGCTGCAATGGTTCTCGGCCAATATCGGGTTCCACCACATCCACCATCTGAGCCCGCGCATTCCCAACTACAACTTGCAGAACTGCCACGAGCGCGAGCGGCTGTTCCAGCAAGTCGAGCCCATCACGCTGTGGTCCAGCCTGAAGTGCCTGACGTTTCACTTCTGGGACGAGCAAAGCAGGAAGCTGGTCGGCTACGCGCACGTACGACAGATCAGACAACAGCAGCAACGGAGCGACTGAGTGCCGCGAACACACGCCAAGGCAGCCCGACCTTTGGCCAAGCTGGCAACCGGTATCGAGGGCTTCGATGAGCTGAGCAGCGGCGGCTTGCCCCGCCATCGTACGAGTCTGCTCATCGGCGGCCCGGGTGCGGGCAAGACGGTGTTCGCTCTGCAGTGCCTGGCGAACGCTTCGAGCCGGCAGCGCGCGGCTGGTATTTTCGTTGCGTTCGAGGAGAGTCCCGCTCAGCTCCTCGCCAATGGCGCCACCTTCGATTGGGGGCCGCAAAACCTCGCGAGCAAGCAGATCTTCTTTTTCGATGCTCATCTGTCGCCGACGCTCGTCATGGCCGGCGACTTCGATCTGAGCGGGATGCTGGCCATGCTCGCGGCGAAGAAGCAGGAGATCGGCGCGCAGTGGATCGTCTTCGACGGGATCGACGTACTGCTCACGCTGCTGCAGGATCGGCGCGCGGAGATGCGGGAAATCTACCGCCTGCGCGACTGGCTCGCCGACCAACGCCCTGACTGCGATCATCACGGCCAAAGTCGACGATCGCACGTCCGGCCTCATGCAATATGACTTCCTGCAGTTCATGGTCGATTGCGTAATACGCCTGGAGCGACGACAGCAGGACCGTGTCGCCACACAAAGCATTCAGATCACCAAGTATCGGGGCTCGGGCTACGCGATGGCCGAGTTCCCGATGAGCATCGGCGCCAGCGGCATCGAGGTGGGCGCCGCCAACCTTGCGCTGATCGAGCACCGGGCGTCGAGTGAGCGGATCACCGCGGGGTTCGAGCGTCTGGACGCCATGCTCGGCGGTGGCGTATTCCGCGGCAGCAGCACACTGATCAGCGGAGTGCCAGGCACGTCCAAGACGACCCTGGCCGGCAAATTCGCGGAAGCGGCCAGCCGGCGTGGCGAGCGCGCATTGTTCGTGAGCTTCGATGAGGCCGCCGAACAGATCATACGCAACCTGTCGTCGGTGGGAATTCAGTTCAAGACTCACGTCAAGTCCGGCCTGCTGCGCCTGTATTCGGCGCGTACCGAAGGCATCAGCGCGGAAGCCCATTTGCTCAAGCTCAGAGCACTGATCCGTGAGTACCAGCCGAGTTGCGTAGTGATCGACCCGCTCACGGCAATCGCCAAGGCGGGCACTCTTGGCGCAGCGCGCACCGTCGCCAATCGGCTCATCTACATGATCAAGGATGAAGGCATCACCCTGTTCGTGACCGCGCTCAGCGAGACCGACGAAATGCAGGCGGAATCCACCGATCTGCAGATCTCGACGATTGCGGATACGTGGATCCATCTGTCGTACCTGGTGCGAGGCGGCGAGCGCAACCGCGCCCTCACCATCATCAAGTCGCGCGGCACTGCGCATAGCAATCAGGTGCGTGAGCTCATCCTGAGCAATTCGGGGCCAACGCTCAGCGACGTCTATAGCGCGGGCGGTGAAGTGCTGATGGGCACGCTGCGTTGGGAAAGGGAAGCAGAGCAAAGCGCCAGCAAGGCCCGGCAGCGCGCAGAAGCTGCTCAAAAGCGGCGCGGACTGCAATTTTCCGAAGCCAGTACCCGCGCCCAGATCGAGGCCCTGCAGCTGGACCTGCAGCGGCAGCGCGCTGAACTGGCTTCTGACTCCGGTGAGACTGACGTGCGTACCGTCTCGACGAGCGAACGGGAGCATGAGCTGCGCAGGCGACGCAGCGCAGATCCGCAACATCCGTCCTCGAGGAAACGCGGCAACGGGGCGACTGGATGAACCGGCGACAGAAAGTACCCAAGGCACCCGCTGCCGACATTACGACCGTGGTCGTCCTGCGTCTGTACATCGCGGGCGGCGCGCCGAATTCGCTGCAGGCGATCGCCAATCTCGAGGCAATCTGCCAGGAGTACCTGCAGGGCGGTCACAAGCTCGAAGTCGTCGACGTGCTGGAAAACCCAAGTCGCGCGATGGCCGAAGGCGTTCTGGTCACGCCGAGCCTCGCCAAGCTGTCGCCGCTACCGGCCGCGAGCGTCATCGGCAACCTGAGCAACAAAGCCAAAGTACTGCTCGCGCTCGGCTTGACGCCCAAGAGCCGAAGGTGGCCTGCATGAGTCTGCGAAGTGCGCTGCTGCGGCTGACCAAAGGCGGTCCGGAGCAGCAAGCCATCGATGCGGGCGAGATCGACGCGATTGTCGATTACTCGAGCAGCAATGTGATTCTGTTCCCCGCGGCACGGCGCGCTCTGCACGCAGGTGCGATGCCAGATATCTGCCGCCCAGCGCCGTCCGCTTGCGAACGGCCTGCTGGCTGCACTGCCCAGCGCGGAGTATCGACATCTGCTTGCCGGACTCGAGCCGGTGACGCTGCAACTGGGCGCGGTACTGCACGAGCCGGCAGCAACGATTCGCCACGTCTACTTCCCTGTCGGTTGTGTTGTTTGTCTGATGACGACAGTAGCGGATCACAAAGCCGTGGAAGTCGGGCTCGTCGGCTATGAGGGCATGATTGGAATGGCGCTCGTGCTGGGCGCCGGGGCCTCGGCTGTGCGCGCTGTGGTGGCCGCAAGCGGTGCCGCGTTACGCATGGAATCCACACGCTTCCATAAGACGTTCCTGCAATGCCTGTCATTGCAGCAGGAGCTCCACCGGTACACATACGCGATGCTGGCGCTCGCGAGGCAAACGATCGCCTGCAATTGCTTCCATCTCAGCGAAGCGCGACTCGCGCGCTGGTTGCTGATGACCAGCGATCGTGCGCAGTCGCAGCAGCTCTTCCTGACGCAGAGCTTTCTGGCAGACATGCTCGGACTGCGACGTGTGACCATTACCGAGATCGCCGGCCGCCTGTGGCGCCGCAAGCTGATCAGCTGTGGCCGCGGCTGGATCAGAATTCTGGATCGGCCAGGTCTCGAAGCAGTTTCCTGCCGGTGTTATTCGAAGATCGAAGGACGGTCGGTCAGCGACTAGCGTCGTGAACGCCGATTCCGCACGCATCTGTGCGGTGACGTACAGTGGTCGTGAGAATTTCTACGTAGGCTTTGCACTGTGAACCTCGCAATCGCAGCTGCAGTCACTCGACCGGCCGATCTCTTCGTGACCCGGGCGAAGCTGCATCGGCGCAAGGCTGCGCCGGACTTGCAAGCCGAGGCAGCGGCGTTCTGCGAGCTATCGAAGATTCTCGCCGACGACCCCTGCGCAGCCTTGCGGCACCTCCTCGACATCGCACGCAGCTCTTGCCACGCAGGCAGCGCTGGCCTGAGCTTGCTACGTGACGACGGCTCGGGCCAACCAGTCGTGCACTGGGCGGCAATCAGCGGGGCGCTGGCTTCGCACGAAGGCGCAGGCACGCCCCGTGATTCCAGCCCCTGCGGGCTCTGTCTGGATGCCGGCGCGACGATCCGGGTATCGCGACCGCAGCGCGCGTTCGCTTCCCTGCGCGATACTCAGCCTGAGATCGTCGAAGACTTGATCGTTCCCTTGTACGACAAGGCCGGCAAACCGCTGGGCACGCTCTGGATCGCGCATCACGACCGCACATCCCATTTCAGTTCCGACGATGCGCGAGTCGCGGAGCAACTTGCAGCGCAATCGGTGCTGGCCTTGAGTCTCCTGGAGCGCACCAAGGAGCATCAGTACGCAATGGCGTTGCGCGAATCGCATCAAGTGGCGCAGCAGCAGCTGCTGGTGCACGACTTGGCCGAAGAGCGCGGCCTGCGCGAACACGCCGAAGCGATGGAAAGCGAAAGTCGACGGGGGCTGGTGTTCAAGGATGCAATGCTCCGTGAAGTGAACCATCGAACCAAGAACACGCTGCAAGTTGCCGGATCCCTGCTGGTCTTGCATGCAAGCGCGACGCCTTCCATGCCAGCGCGCATGGCTCTGCTGGACAGCTATGCGCGCCTGCAACTGCTCGCGAAAGTGCACGAATTGCTCTGCATGAAGACCGACGGTGCGCAGACGGTGCTCATGCCGGGATTGCTTCAGGCATTGGCGGACGGGCTGCGCCATTCATTCGGCAAGACTGCGGCCCATGTGGGCCTGCAGCTCACGTCCGATCCGATCTCCCTGCCGGTCGACCAGGCCATTGCGTTGACGCTGCTTGCGAACGAGCTCGTGACCAACGCCTACAAGCATGCCTTCCCGAGCGACTCCGCGGGAGAGATCACCCTGAGCCTGCAGCACACCCCGGAGGATGGGCTGACCTTGCGAATCGCAGATACCGGCATCGGTTTGGCCGTGACCGGCAGTGAGATCGGCATGGGCCTCAAGCTCATCCGTACCTTGGCGGCGCAGCTGCGGGGCACGCTGACATTTGCCACGCCCCCGGAAGGGGCAGGTACGCAGATCACTCTGACGATCCGTCCGCCCGCGCAGGCGTAGTTAGTGGCGCCGCGCCGCGCGCGGCGAGCCGAGTATCTGCGCGTACATCACCTTGCCCTCGCGGTAGCACGCGCAGGATGCTTTCTCCAAGCCCGCGTTGTCGAGGATGGTGATGGCGCCGCGGCGATAGTCGATCAACCCCTGCTCCTGCAACGAGCTGGCGGCCTGGGTGACCCCTACGCGCCGCACGCCGAGCATGTAGGCCAGGAACTCGTGGGTCAGACGAAACTGATCTCGATGAGCACGGTCGCGACTCATCAGCAGCCAGCGGGCAAGCCGCGCCTCTACCAAGTGGTAGCTGGTGCAGGCAGCCGTTTGCGCGAGCTGCCTCATCAACACGTACACATAGCGACTCAGCTGCTGACGCAGCTTGGCGTCTTGTCGATAGTGCCGCGAAAAATTGGCTGCGCTCATCCGCAATGCCGCCCCCGCACCCTGGACCAGCGCGTGCTGCGGCGAGCGATTCACACCGAGAATGAGGGCGATGCCGAGCATGCCTTCGTCACCGACGATTCCGACTTCCAGCCGTGCATCGTCATCGAGCGCCGTCACCAGGGAGACGAAGCTCTCGGTCGGGAAATAGACATGACGGATTTTCTCGCCCAGCTTGCAAAGGACGTCGGCAAACCGCAGCTCGACCTGGTCGCAGCTGGCTAGAAAATGCTGCCGGCTTCGCTGCGGCAAGGCTGCCAACAGGCGATTCTCGCCCGTTGCGCCTTTCAACAGTGCTGCCCGGCTCTTCATCCCTCACACGGTACGCGCGCAAGTCTTACCGTGATGTACGCCAGCACACATGGGGAGTGATTCTCCATGCACTGTGTTCGCCAGCGCACCGACATCTTCGCGGGAGCCGCGCATCATCGCTCACCATAGACAGGGGATCGAACATGAAGTACCGCATGAAATACCGCACAACCCGTCCCGTCAGGACCGCCGTGTCATTGGCGCTTGGCGTCAGCATCCTGCTCGGCTCGCTCAGCGCATATGGCAGCAACGCGTCGGATCTCGCGAAAGAGCGCGTGGCACAGAGCGACACGTCGGTTGAGCAGGCTCAGCAGACGCTTGGGAAATCCGAGCACGGCGCCGTATCGCTGCAGCAGGCGCGCGACAAGCTGAACGCTGCAAAGAGCGCGCTGGCCAAGAAAGAGTGGAAGGAAGCGGAACGCGCAGCTGCGCAGGCGCACCTGTTCGCCGAGCTTGCGGTAGCCAAGTCCCAGAGCGCCGATGCGCGCAAATCTGCGAATGAAGTGCTCGCGAGCCTCGAAATGCTGCGTCAGGAGACTGAGCGCAGCACACCGACGCAGCGTTGAGCGATATCGTCCCGAATGCATAGATGAGGTCAAGGTCATGAAGTTGAGCAACCAAGTTGTTTTGAGTGTGGCGATAGCCGCAATACTGGGCGCATGCAGCGCCGCACCCCCGCGCAACGAATCGCTGGAAACGGCGCGCACCATGGTGCCGGAGATCGAAAAGTCACCGCGCGCCGGAGTGGCGGCGACGGACATCGCCAACGCGCGCAAGTCGCTGGAGGCCGCCAACCGACTGGCTGAATCGAAAGGCAAGCGATCGGACATCGAGTACGAAGCCAACAACGCCGTGACCAGCGCGCAGATCGCCAACGAGAAGATCCTGACGGCACAAGCGAACGAGGAAGTCGCCAACGGCACGGCCCAGCGTCAAGCCGTTCTGCTGCAGGCCCGGGAACGTGAAGCGCAGCGCAATGCCGACCAGGCGAGCGATGCACGTCGACAAGCGGACGCCTCGTCGGTGCGCGCGGACGCCGCGGCGTCGCGTGCAGACTCTCTCGAGGCGGAGCTCGCCGGTCTCAAACTTCAGAAGACGGAACGTGGCCTGGTCCTGACGCTCGGCGACGTGCTGTTCGATACGAGCCAGGCGACCCTGAAGCCGGGCGCCTACGGTACGCTCGATCGCCTCGCCACGGCGTTACGAGAGAAGTCAGGACGCACGGTGGTCATCGAGGGCCATACGGACAACGTCGGCTCGGATGAGAACAATCAAGGGTTATCCGAGCGTCGCGCGCAGTCGGTGCAGTCAGCGCTGATGCAACGCGACGTTGCACGTAGTCAGATCTCGTCGCTCGGCAAGGGTGAGAACTTCCCCATCGCCAGCAATGACAGCGCCGACGGACGCCAATCGAATCGGCGTGTCGAGCTGATCTTTACCGAAGATCGGACACGCGTAGCGGTGGATCAACCTTAGGAAGACGGCCTGCGATCGATCGAGATCCGCCGATGGCTCGTCGCGCTAGCGCACTGTTGGTGCGCTAGCGCGCATATACACGGATCTGCAGCTAGAGCTTGCGCAGATATGCCAGCAGCGCCGCGCGCTCTTCGGGCCTGGGCTGCCGATCGAAGTTCACACCGTCAGTCGACGCCGCGGGCGGCACGACTCCGGGCGGCGCAACCACTCTGATCTGTTTGAAGAACTCGATGTAATGATCGACGACCGCCTCGAGTGTATCGGCACTGTTGTTGTGGAAGTACGGCGCGCTGTGACGCAGACCGCGAAGGCCCGGCACGTCGAGCTTGTTCCAGTCGTCGCGAACCGTGGGTACGGCGGGCACGGCCACGCCCGTCAGCAGTGCGCGGCCGGGGTCCGAGCTCGTTCGCCGTAGCGTCGAGCCGTCCGGCCTCGTGATTTCGTAGGTTCGCGCGTTGCGCGCCAACCGCGGCGGGCATGCAGCGAAGTTGAAGCGCGGCGGCGAAACGACGTCTGCGGGCCGCGTATCGATAGGCCGCGGGCATTGCGTGAAGATATCGTGCATGCGAACCACCGGCGCCTGCGCCGTCGCTTGCCCCGGACCGCCGTGACACTGCGCGCACGAGCGAGTGAAGACCAGCTTGCCTTGCTGTTCCAAGGCATTCAGTCGAGGATCGACGTCCGGCAGCGGCGTCACACCCTGATCGATCGCAGCAGATAGCGCACGCACGCGTTCGTTGGTGAACAGCACGCGCTGAAACGAGCTCAGATCGTCCAACAGGCGCGGTTGCGGCTGGTTACGAATCTGCGCGTGACTGAGCAGGGCACCCAGTGCCTGCTCCTGCAGTGTGAGAAATCGTCCATCCAGCTGAAAGCCGCCGGTCTGATTCGGTGCGCGGGGCCAGGGATTGAGTCCGTCGGAGCCAGTGAGCTTCACGTCCGTCACGCCGGGGACCATGCGCCAGATGTCGACCGTTCGCTCGTCCGATGGCGCGTTGCTGGCCGGGTCGATCAGCCGGATGTTCGCGGGCAGCGCGAAGACGACTCTGATCAGACCGTTCTGGCGCAAGTTGCTATAGTCATTCGCCTGTTCGCCGTTGACGCGGAAATCGTCGGCGTCGATCGGACGGAACAGCGGATCGTCGGCCTCGTGGTTGTAGCGACGCCGCTTTTGCAGTCGCTGGAATCTTGTCTCCACTGCCGACGGTGTCAGCCGGAACTGTTCCGTGACCATGTGGCAGTCGGCGCAGGAGCGGCCGTTACCGTCCAGTCCACGCAAGTCGCGATCGAAAAAGGCGACCAGCCCGCGCAATACGGCAGCGCAGGGTTCGCCGCTGCACTGACGGTCGGTGTCGTCGCCGGTCGCCGGCGTGTCGGCCCACGCCAGGGGGCTCGCCAGCGATATATAGATAAGGAGTGTCAGGACGCCTGCGGGTCTCGATTTCATGGCTCGCTCCAATGACTTTCGGACCTGACCATGCAGCGCAATCGGTGAAAGAATCGTTGGCGCAGCGGTGAAAAAGTTGTGATTTCGTTCTGATCCGGACTTCCCCCAGCCCAATGCCCGCTACCAGCGCCTATTACGAGTTCGGCGATTTCGCCCTGGATGTCGGCCAGCAGTGCCTGCTGCGTCGGGACACGGGACAGACGACCCTGCTCACGGCCAAGGTGCTGGACACGCTGGTGTATTTCGTCGAGCACGCCGGCGAGACGCTCGACAAGGACCTGCTGCTGCGCTCGATCTGGCCGGGCACGATCGTGGAGGAGAACAGCCTCACGCAGAACGTTTCGACCCTGCGCCAGATGCTCGGCGAAGCGCGCGGCGAGAATCGCTACATCGCGACGGTTCCCCGCAGGGGCTATCGCTTCGTCGCGCAGGTCACGCGTCGCGCTGCGCCGGACGTGTCGAGCATCGCGGAGGCCAGTGCTGCAGCCCCCACGAGTGCGACCCCCAGCGCTCCGCGCCGACGGAAGATACTGCTCGGCGCTGGCGCGGCCGTGCTCCTTGCCGCGATCGCAGCGATCACCTTGTTTGCCATTGCACCGCCACCGCGCGAAGCCGCTCCCCTCGCCGGCCAGACGCTGGCTATTCTTCCGTTCAAGCCGCTGCTGCCGGCAGAACGCAACGAATCGCTCGAGCTGGGCATGACGGCATCGCTGATCTCGAGCTTGAGCCAGGACAGCCAGGGGGCGATCAGTCCCCTGAGCTCGGTGCGCCGCTATGCGGCGCTCGACCAGGATCCGATTGCGGCGGGTCGCGCGCTGGGCGTCGATGCAGTACTCGACGGTTCGTTGCAGCGTCGCGGCGATCGATTGCGAGTGGCGGTGCGACTCTTGCGCGTAGCGGACGGGCGGCAACTGTGGGCGCAGAGCTTCGATCAGGACTTCACGACCATCTTCGACGTGCAAGACATCATTGCCGCCCGGGTCGCGCAGGCCATCTCAGTGCGCTGGGTTGGCAGCGGGTCGGCACGCGGCGCTCCGTACACGCAGGACCCCGAAGCGTACGCGCTCTACGCGAGCGGCCAATTCGCCTTGTCGCGGCAGACAGAACCGAGCCTGCTGCAGGCGATCGACTTCTTCGAGCAAGCCATTGCAAAGGATCCGACCTACGCGCTTGCCTACGCGGCCCTTGCCGATAGTTACGCTTTCCTCGGCGTCTTCGGCATGCGCACTCCTCATGAAGTGTTTCCCAGGGCGCGTCGCGCGGTGGAAAAGGCGCTGTCGATCGATCCGGATCTCGCGGCTGCCCATTCGGCGTTGGGACACATCGAGATGATCTACGAGCGCGATTGGGATGGCGCGGCCCGCGAGTACCAGCGCGCGCTGCAACTCGATCCTTCCTTGGCGGTCGCATATCACCGCCGCGGCCTGCTGTACGCGATGCAGGGCGATATCGATCGTGCTCTGCAGATAAACGAACGGGCACAACAGCTCGAGCCGTTGTGGCTCGCGCCCAAGGGTGCTGCGGGCAATTACCTCTACTATGCACGTCGCTACGACGAGTCGGTCCGGCTCCTCGAAAAGGTTCTCGCTCTCGACGAGCGTGCGGACAACGCGCGCGCGTTTCTGATTCGCAACCTCATCGTCAAGGGAGAGTACGACCGCGCGATTGCAGAGTACGAGAAGCGGCCGTTGCAAATGCCGGGCAGCAACGCGCACCGCGCACAGGCACTCGCACTATCGGGGCGGCGCGCAGCGGCGCTCGTGGAGTTGGAGCGAGTGCTCGAGCTGTCGAAGGAACGCTACGTCGCCGGGTACGACATCGCCTTGATCTACGCAGCGCTCGCCGACACCGAGAATGCGTTTGCGTGGCTCGAGCGCGCCATGGAGGATCGATCGACGATGATCAGTTTCCTCGCGCAGGATCCGATGTTCGAAATGTTCCATAGCGACCCGAGGTGGGCTGCCTTGATCCGGCGGATAGGGATCTATCGCCGGCCACTGCCGGATGGCCCGCCTGCATCCGCTTCAGCGCCACGGCCATCAGCGGCGACAGTCGCTCGATGACGAGCACATCGTCAGCGCCGAAGCGGGCCTTGGGGTCATGATGAACGACCCAAACAGTGCCCAGCGGTGTGCCGTCATGGTCGTACAAAGGAACGATCAGCGCTTCGCCGATCGCAGGCTGAACTCGCACCAGATAGGAAAATGCCCGCTCTGGGCGCGTCAGGACAATGGCTGTGCCGATGTCCAGACATAGTCCGCAGGTGCTGTAGTTGCCCGGCGTCCCGTCTCCCTGGTGAGCAGCCAACGCGCCACTCACTACCTCCCAAACGAAGTACGCATGGCCGTAGCTACCAGGTCGCAGCACGCTGAGGCCCGCGCTACCGGCGCCGTACAGGCCCAACACAGTATCGACCAGACACTGCATGCTGCGACGTGGGTCGGCATCAGGAATCTTCGTCAGCTCGCCGAAGGCTGCGATCTCCGTGCGCAGGCTCCGCACCCAGCGACGGGTTTGGAGCGCCTCGGGGCTAACCAGCAGATCGCTTGGTAGAATCATTCAGAGACTCCGCAGTTTGCGGCACTCTGAACGCTGCTTTCTCCTGCGTCTGTGCGCTGCCGGACACAGTTCCCTGCACCTACTCCATCATGGCATGAACGACCCGCCGGTCACGTCCAGCGTGGCGCCGGTGACAAAGCCCGCGGCATCGGACGCAAAATAGGAGACCGCCGCCGCAATGTCCTGCGGCAGTCCGATACGTCCGACCGGAATGCGCGGCAGGTACGCTGCATTGGCCGCTGCATCCGTCATCCCCGTGTCGATCTGACCGGGGGCAATGCAATTGACCGTCACTCCGAACGGGGCGAGCTCGACTGCCAGGACGCGCGATAGCCCGATCAGCCCGGCTTTCGCGGCAGCGTAATGCGCACCCACGACGTCCGAGCGCGTGCGGCCCGCCACGGAAGATATCGAAATGACGCGGCCCCACCGGGCTGCTTCGAAGTCGGCAATGCAAGCGCGGGCTGCAAAGAACGCGGCGCTCAGGTTGACGTCCAGCGTCCGCCGCCACTCGTCGGTCGCGAGCTGCGCGGCGGGAATCTTCTTGCCATCTTTCTTGGGCGACACGCCGGCGTTGTTGACCAGAATGGCGATGCGGCCGAGCTCACGTCGCGCGCGCTCGATCGCGTCCTGCAGCTGCACGTCATTGGCGACATCCGCTGGATAAGCACGCACTCGTGCCTGCGGATGCACGCGCCTGATCTCATCGAGCGCGCGGGCGAGCTTGTCGGAATCGCGACCGACTATTGCGACCGACGCCTGCTCCTGCGCCAGTTGCATGGCAATGGCGAGACCGATCCCGCTTGCACCCCCCGTGACTACGGCAACCCGCCCCTCGTGACTCATGGATGCTCACCTGCGGCCAACGGCTGCTCGCTTCTGCCGATGAAAACATGCGCTCGCAGATCCGGGCGCTCGATCTCGTGCTCCGGCCAGAAACGAGCCTTGCGCCAGGGGAAAAAGCCCTTGGTGAAGTGCGACAGGCCGGGAGTCGCAACTTCGAAGGGCGTAGCGACGCCGGCGAAGTTCGCGTGGAAGTGCGAGCTCGACTTCGCGACGATGAAGTCCTGCGACGCGAGATCGATGCCCTGGCTGGTGAACGCCGCCGGCGTATGCGTGAAGCCCGGCTCGCTCATCAGCAGCAACGTCAACCGGCCTGCGACCAGCACGACTGCAGTTCGCCCGAGCGAGGCGCGCTCGCCGTCGAGGACCGGTCCCGACACCGTGAACCGTCCATCACCCAGTCGCACGACCGTCCCGCGAATCGCGAGCGGGGTGAAACCCGGCGTGAAACGCCCGCCCACTTGCAGCTCGACCTCAGCACCAACACCCGCAGCGCTCGCTGCTGCGACACTCACGGGATCGGTGATGGGGATCGCGCCTCGGAGATCGTCGGCACGCTGCAGGGCTTCGTGCAGGATCGCCGTGCTGTCGCCGGGCGAGCCGGCCAGCACGCGGTCGCCTGTGTCGCCGAGGACGAACGGCCGCAGAGCGCGCTCCTGCGCGACCCGGTCGAGAGCCATCGATACCGTGGGAAGCTGGCTGCGAAAACGCTCGCGTTCGTTCCAGAAAATCCCGGCGAGCTCCTGCGCAACGCGCTGCGCCACCTCGGGCGCGCCGTCGGACAAGACCACCGCTGTGTGACCTTTCTGCTCGTCGTAATCCGCAAAGCGAAAAACCTGATAGAGAGAAATGTCACGAATCGCCGGCTCGCGGGCGATGATCTCATCGGCGCGCGCTCTGACCTCGCAGAACGGCGCGCTCGCCGTCAGGCCGCTGTCGAGATGAATCATCGGCGCTTTGGCCATGGCGCGCACCGGATGCAGCCGCCCTTCGAGCATCTCATGCAGCTCCTGCGCGACGCGCTCGCCGCACTCGCGAAAATCGACGTGCGGACATTGTTTGCATGCGATGCAGATGTCCGCGTTGCGCAACATCGCCCGCGTGACGTGCGCGTGCATGTCGAGACCGATGCCGATCGGCAGACGCGGTCCGACCGCAACACGCAGTCGTTGCAGAAATTCGCCTTCCACGTCGGTCGACTCCGTCGTGCACATCGCGCCGTGCAAGTCGAGCGCGACGGCGCCGACTCGTTCGCGCTGCGCCGCCGACAGCAACTCGTCGCTGAGCGACGCGAAGAACGAGTGATCGATCGGACCGCTCGGCGACGCCACGAAGCCGACCGTCGGCACGATCTCGTAGCGCAGAGCGGTGAACCGATCGACGATGCCGCCGAGGGTCGTCCCCGTCCCGCGCGCGCTGCTCAGCAGCTCATCGCCTCGCCTCACGATCACACGCTCGGCTGGCGTCGGATGCGGATTGAAGCCATGAGTCTCGTGGAAGAACTGCCCCACCAGCACACGCTTTATATATGTACGCGGCATCGTGATGTATGATGCACCAAAACTGAGATTGAAGGATAGACTGTGCTCACGTCTTCCTCTGTTCCCGCGCACTGCGATCTGCTGATTCGCAATGCCGTGATCCTGACGGTCGATCCGAACGACACCGTTCTCGACCGCGGCGCTGTTGCCGTGCGCGCTAATCGCATCTGCGATGTCGGCCCGGACGCGGCAGTGTCGGCGCGAGTTTCGCCGGCTGCGCGTCATCGATGCGGGCGGCGGTGTGGTGCATCCCGGATTCATCGATGCCCACGTTCACATCTCGCAGTACACGAGCCGCAGCGTGCTGTCGCGCATGGAAGGAACCCGCGCAACGATGGGCGACTGGAAGAGTGCGCTCACGCCCGAGGACGAGCACGCAAGCGCCGCGCTGGCGGCGGTCGATTACCTGAAGAGCGGCTACACGGGCTTCGTCGATCCCGGCACGATTTTCGAGCCCGACGCAGTCGCCGCGGTCGCGGCCGAGCTCGGCATTCGCATCTGGTTGACCGACCCGTACGTGGCGGACCTGGGCGTCGTCCTGAAGCAGAAGCTGCCCGAGCTTGCCACCGATCGTTTCCTCGCCCGCTGGCCGCAGAACCGCGAGGAAGCGCTGCGGCGTCTCGGCTCGCAGCTCTTTCGCAATCGCGAGCCTGACGGACTGGTGCGTGCGTTCATCGGTCTGTACGGCGAAGGAACGGATTCGGACGAGCTCTTTCGCACAGCGTCGGACGTCGCGCGCAGCAATGGCGTGCGCGTGCAGAAGCATCTGGGTTACTCGCCGGAAACCTACCGTGAGCAGGAAGCGCAGCTCGGTCGCAGCATGCTGGAACATCTAGCGGATCGAGGTCACTTGTCCGACAACGTGACGTTCATCCACATGAACGTGGTACATCAGAACGACGTCCCGCTTCTCGCCGCACACGGCGTGCGCATCGTGTGGTGTCCCTACGGCCAGTTGCAGATGCTCGGTCGCGGCAAGCTCGAAGGTCGCATGGTGCAACTCGCGCGTGCCGGCGTCGTCGTCGGCATCGGTAGCGACATCGCTCGCGCTACGCACGTTGGGGCGCTCGGTACGCTGGCGATCGGCGCGGCTGCAGCGACCGGCTTGCCGGCTTACGGTCGGGAAGTCCTGCGCATGCGTACGCTTGGCGCGGCCGGCAGCGTGGGTGCCGACGACGCAGTCGGCAGCATCGAAGTCGGCAAGTACGCAGACATCGTGATTCGCAAGCCGCGCGCCTCGGAGCACCTCGCACTCGATCACGCGCTCGAATTCGGCGCCATCGCAGGCTCCGACAGCATCGCGGCCGTAATAGTCAACGGACGAACCGCAGTCGCGGCTGGCACAGTCGCAAACGCCGACGAAGATGCGATCGTGCAGCGGGCGCAGAGCTCAGCGCGTCGACTGTGCAGCTCGCTGCAGGATGTAGGCCGCCGGTAGCGCGAGCGTCGCGAGCGCAGGAATCACGACGCGCAGCCGGTTCTGGCCGAACAGCGGCTCGGCCATGTCGCTGAGAATTCCGGCGAGTTGCGGTCCGATGCCCATTCCGATCAGGTTGATCGAGAACAGCAGGAACGCAGCAGCGAGTGCGCGCTTGTGCGCTGGAACGCTGGCCTGTGCGACGGCCCAGAACGGCGCATGCGTAGCAAACGAGACGATGTAGGTCACGACGAGCAGCGCGGCGTACAGGTTTACCGTGGGCATCATGACGCCGGCGACCACGAGCGGAAAAAACAGCAGCGCAGCGAGCGCGGGAACCAGCAACAACCATTTCTCGCTGCGACGTCGCAACAGGTCCGTGACGTAGCCGCCGAAAAATGATCCGAGCGCACCGCCGATGCCGCTGACCAGGCCCATCGTCCAGCCCGCTGCGCGCGTGTCGATCTCGAATACCCGCACCATGTTCGCAGGCGACCACAAGCTCACGCCGTAGGCGGCAACGTTGAACACAGCAGCGCCGATGACCATGCCGCGATACGAATCGTTCTTTAGCAACGTGCGGACATCGGCCAGCATCGATCCGCCATCGGTACGCTCGGGCAAGTGACGACGCGGCTCGCGAATGGTGAATTTGACGAGCAGCGCAAGCACTACGCCAGGCAGCCCTGCCACGATGAAGGCAGTCCGCCATCCATAGAGCTCGTTGATCGTGCCGCCGACGACGAATCCCAGCAACATGCCGAAGGGCACGCCGAGGTTGTAGACACCCAGTGCAGTCGCGCGCTGCTCCGGCGGAAAGTAGTCGGAGATCAACGAGACCGCAGGCGGACTGCCGCCCGCCTCTCCTACACCGACGCCGATGCGCGCGAGCACCAGTTGCGTGTAGCTGGAGATTGCGCCGCAGAGCGCTGTCATGCCGCCCCAGACGACCAACGCGATGGAGCAGATGTTGACTCGATGCGAGCGATCGGCGAGTCGCGCGATCGGCAATCCGAGCACTGCATAGAAGATCGCGAACGACGTGCCGGTGAGGAAGCCGATCTGCCAGTCCCGCAGGCCGAGCTCGCTCTTGATCGGCTCCGCGAGAATGACGAGGACGTTGCGGTCGAGATAGTTGACCGTGTAGACGAGCATCAACAGCGCTGCGACGTAGTACGAGTACGCGCGCGCAGCGCCGTCTGTCGTCACCCGCGGTTCAGAATCTGATCGCAACGCTCACGCCGTAAGTACGCGTCATGCCCAGGCTGTACCGATTGGAGCCGAAGCCCGCCTGCCCGTCGACCAGATAGCGCTCGTCCGAAAGATTGCGACCCCACAAGATCGCCTCCCAGCTTTCGTCCGAGATGCCGAGCTGCGCGTCGAACACCGTGTAGCCGTCTTCGCGATCGATGGGCAGTGCCTCCGGTCGCAGAAAATAAGCGCCGACGTACTTGAGATTGCCTTGCACGCGTGCGGTGAGCGTCGCCGTGAGAGGAAATTCATAGACCGCATCGAATGTACCGGAGAACTCCGGCGCATACGAGAGCGGCCTGCCGTCGAACGTTGCAGCGCCGGTGCCGTTCTGCTCGACCTCGGTGTCGAGCCACGTCGCCGTCGTGGTCAACGTGAGCCCGGACGTCGGACGCCACATCAACTCCGCTTCGGCGCCGTCGATGGTCGCCTCGTCGAGATTGCTGAGAATTCCCTGCGGCACCTGCACGCCGCCCGGACCGGGGAAGAAGAAAGTCAGGCGCGCCTGCGGATCGTGGAAATCCGTGTGGAACACCGCGGCGTTCAAGCGCAGGTTCGGTAGCGGATCGCTCTTGATGCCGAGCTCGTACGACCGCACGATCTCTGCCTGGTACGGTGTCGTGATGAACGTGACGTTCGACAGGAATCCGGCGTCGAAGCCGCCGCTCTTGAAGCTCTCGGACGCGGTGACGTAGCCGAGAACCGCCGCCGTCGGGCGCCAGTTGACGCCGATGCGGCCCGTCGAGCGCTTGGTCTCGAGCTCGCCGGAGCCGATCGCAGCGCCGAGGTTGTTCTGGTTCGCAAGCTCGCTCGTGCCGTCGTTGAAGCCCACGAAGCCCGCGCCCGAGAAGTCGCGCTTCTCGTAGGTGTAGCGATAGCCGGCCACCAGCGAAAACTGCTCGGTCAGCTGGAACTCGTCGTCGGTGAAGATCGCGTAGCTCGCGGTCTCCTGGTCGATCGTCTGGAACAGCGAATTCGCGTCCGTGTTGCGCGTTGCGAAGTGCGGTGAGGCTGCGGCGACGCGGCCCGGTGCTCCCGAATAGTTGACCGTGCCGCGCTCATTGCCGAGATAGTCACCGGCGTAGAACGTGCGCACCGGCTCTTCGTAGTCGTCGAACCCGCCGTTGATGCCGATCAGCCACTTGATGCGCCCGGCATCGTTGCTCGCAACCCGCAGCTCCTGGCTATAGGCGCGATAGCGGGAAACCTGGCGCACGTTCAGCGAGTCGAGGATCGTCGCGTCGAAATCGAAATTCTGCTCCGCCGTCATGCGGTCGAACGCCGTGATGGACGTCAGATCGCCCCAGCCGAGCTGATGTTGCACCGTCAACGCAGCTGCTCCACGCGTCCGCATCGAATTGCGGCGGGAAGTTGTGGCTCACGACACGATCGCCGGTCGGCGGAATGACGGACACGCCGTTGAAAACGCCGGTGCGGCATCCGGCGCGCGCGGCGTCGGGCGCACCGTTTACACCGGGACACACAGCTGCGCTTCCAGCGATCTGCTGCGTCGGGATCGCGATGGTGTTTGCGCTCGCGCCGCTGCGGTTGGAGTAGGAAGCCTTGAGAAGCACGTCGGTCGCCGTGCCTGCGTGCCAGAGCAGCTGGCCGCGCCCACCCCAGTTTTCCGGGACGAATGCATCACCCGGCGCTACGGCGCGCAGTTGCGGGATCGGCGACACGTTGTCGTAAACCGACTCTCCATAGCGGTCGAGCATGCCCGAGACTCTGAATGCCACGGCCTCGCTTAACGGTCCGCCGACTGCTCCTTCGAGACTCACGCGCTGATATGAGCCATATCCCGCTTTGACATAGCCGTCGCGAGTGTCGCTCGGCTTGCGGGTGATGATGTTCACTGCGCCGGACGAGGCGTTGCGTCCGTAGAGCGTGCCTTGCGGACCTTTCAGAACTTCGACGCGCTCGACGTCGAAAACGCCGGGCGAGCCGCCCAGCATCGTGGCCTGGTATACCTCGTCCACGTAGACTGCTGCCGACGGCGAGGAGTTGACGCGGTAGTCGTTCAGGCCGATGCCGCGAATCACATAGAAGGTATTCGTGCCGTAATGATCCTGGGCAAGCACGCCCGACATCTTGTTCACCAGATCCTTGGCGCTGGCTGCATTCGCGTTGCGGATGTCCTCGCCGCTGATCACGGCGATCGATACGGAAACATCCTGCGCAGTCTCGGTCCGCTTCTGCGCCGTCACGACGATCTCTTCGAGCGTGGTCTGCTCCTGGCCATACGCGGCGGGTATGGCGATCAAGGAGATCAGCGCAGCGGTCGCGGATACTCTGTGCATGGCAGGCTCCCTCGATGTTTGATGCATCATACACTAAAAAGGATGCGCGACAAGCGGGTGCCCCGAGTAGAATTCGCCCGTTGATATTTGGTGCGCGAGGAATTGACGGATGGCGCAAGCCAAGCCGATGGACATCAACCCGATCGACCGCCACGCCAGCCTGGGCGAGCGGGCCTATGAAGCCATGAAGGATCGCATCATCCGTGGCGGCTTCGCGCCCGACACGAAGTTGACGGTGCGTTCAGTCGCGCTCGCGCTCGGTGTCAGCACCACGCCGGCGCGCGACGCCATCAATCGTCTGATCAGCGAAGGCGCGCTGATCAACACAGGTCCGAAGACCGTGCTGGTGCCGACGCTGACGCCCGCCTCGCTCGAAGAAGCCACGGCAATTCGGCTCGCGCTCGAAGGAATAGCGGCGGAACGCGCCACGCCGAAAATTACCGATGCGCAGATCGATGAGCTCGATCGCATCCAGCAGCGCATCAACAAGGGGCTCGACGAATCCCGCTACACCGACGTGCTCGACGCCAACAAGGATTTTCATTTCCTGATCTATCGTTCGGCCGGCATGCCGCGTCTGGTGGCGATGATCGAGTCGATGTGGCTGCGCGTCGGTCCGGCGTTTCACGCCCTCTATCCCGAGTTCGCACAGTCGCGACAGGGCGTCGCCAATCACCAGCTCGCGATGCGTGGCTTGCGCGACAAGGACGGAGCGACCGTCCGCGCCGCAATCGAGAACGACATCCGCAGCGGCTACCGGCGTCTGCTGGCTCATATCTCACGCACCTGAGCGTTTTGTTGCATCAAATTTCATTTTAGGGTCAGATAGCAGCGTTTCAGGGAGAAGCGCTGTGGATTCCGCATCACTCGACTCGCCGCTCATTGCTCCATCCGACCCTGGCCGCCGTTCGGCGTCGGCCTACGAACGCGCTTGCCGCGTCTTTCCCGACGGCGTCTCGCGCGTGACCATCGAGCGCGATCCGATCCCGCGGTACATGGCCCGTGGCGAGGGCGCTTACCTCTTCGATCTCGACGGGCGGCGCTTCCTCGATCTCAACGCCAACTTCACGACCCTGATTCACGGGCACGCATTCGCGCCGGTGCAAGCCGCTATCGAGCGCCAGCTCACGATGGGCTCGTGCTTCGCCAATCCGACCGAAGCAGAAATCGAGCTCGCCGAGTTGCTGTGTGCGCGCATTCCCCGGCTCGAACGCATCCGGTTCGTAACGACCGGTTCGGAAGCAGTGATGTTCGCAGTCAAGGCAGCTCGCGCGCACACCGGACGCAGCGCGATCGCGAAGATCGAAGGTGCGTACCACGGCGCGTACGACTGGGCTGAAGTTGCCTATGCGAGCAACGCCGAGAACTGGGGCAGCGACACGCAACCGGCGTCGACGCCCAACTATCGAGGCATGCCTGAATCCGTGCTCGGCGAAGTCGTCGCGCTGCGGTTCAACGACGTCGACGGCGCGAATGCGCCGCATCGATGCGCATGCCAGCGACCTCGCCGCGATCCTGATCGACCCGATGCCGAGCCGGGCGGGACTCATTCCTCCCGAACCTGCTTTCATCCGGGCCGTCATGGACGCGGCCCGTCGGCACGGCATCCTGATCATCTGCGATGAAGTCCTCAATCTGCGGCAAGGCCTGCGCGGCGCAGCGGCGCGCTATCAGCTCGAACCGGACTTGTTCGCGCTCGGCAAGATCATCGGCGGCGGCTTGCCCATCGGCGCCGTCGGCGGACGCGCGGACGTCATGCGAGTCTTCGCAGCCGGCAACGGACGCGCGCCGGTGCCGCAGGGAGGCACATTCGCCGCAAATCCGTTGGCCATGTCAGCGGGCCTTGCCGCCATGCGCGCGCTCGACGAGCCTCAGTTCGCGCATCTCGATGCGCTCGGCGAGGAGCTGCGAGCAGGGATGCGCGGTGTGATCGAGAGGGCGGGCGCGCCACTCAGCATCAGCGGCGCAGCGTCGCTGTTCAGAATTCATCTGAGCCGCACTCCGCCGCGTGAGTTCCGCGATCTGCCCGCGACGCCGGCATCGGTACACATCCTTCGTGAGCTCAGCCGGCACTTCGCCGCACACGGCATCTTGCTGCCGAGCGGCGCGGCGGCCTGCCTCGCAACTCCGATGAGATCCGCGGAAGTCGCGCTCGTCGTGGATGTATTTGCGGACCTCGTTCGCCGCCGCGGCGATCTTCTCGAGGCGCTGTCCTGATGCCGACGTCATCGCGAACCGTCGCGCAGAAAGTGGCGTCCGCGCTCGCTCGTCACGGCGTCGAGATCATCTTTGCGCAAAGCCTGCCGAGCGCAGTCATTCTCGCTGCCGAAGCGCTCGGGATCCGCCAGATCGCCTATCGCCAGGAGAACATGGGCGGCGCGATGGCTGATGGCTACGCGCGCAGGTCCAATCGCATCGCTGTCGTGGCCGCTCAGAACGGCCCAGCCGCAACGTTGCTGGTGCCGCCGCTGGCCGAGGCGCTCAAGGCAAGCATTCCGATCGTCGCGCTCGTGCAGGAAGTCGAGCGCCCGCAGTTCGATCGCAATGCTTTCCAGGAGCTCGATCACCTGTCGCTCTTTCAGTCGTGTTCCAAGTGGGTGCGCCGCCTGCTCACGGCCGATCGCGTCGATGACTACGTCGACGCGGCATTCGTCGCCGCCGGCAGCGGGCGCCCCGGCCCCGCTGTGCTGCTGCTGCCCGCCGATCTCTTGCGGGAAGCCGCGGCGGAATCCTCGTTCGTTCGTCGCACCCGGTACATGCACTGGCCGATCGATCGGTTCCGGCCGGGCGATGCTGCCATCGATGCGGCCGCGGACTTGATCGCGCAGGCACGGGCGCCCATCGTTTTTGCCGGCGGCGGCGTGCTGTCTTCAGGTGCTGCGCCGGCACTCGCGCGCATCCAGGAGGAAGCGCACCTGCCCGTCGTGACAACTCAGATGGGCAAGGGCGCCGTCGACGAGAATCATCCGCTGTCGGTTGGCGTACTGAGTGCGTTGACTGGCGCGCGCTCGCTGGGACGACACACGAAACTGCTCGTCGCCGACGCGGACGTCGTGCTCTTGCTTGGCACGCGCACCAACCAGAACGGCACAGACACGTGGCGGTCGATTCCCGCATCGGCGCGCATCATTCACGTCGACGTCGATCCGTGCGAGGTCGGCAGGAACTACGAAGCCGTACGGCTCGTGGGCGATTTGCAGGAAACTCTCGAAGCGCTGCACGCAGCGCTCGCACGGCGCGATCTCTCCAGGCGTCAGTCGCAACGGCAGGAGCTGACTGCGCGAATTGCGGCGGCCAAGGATAGATTTGCGAGTGAGCGCCATGCGTACGTGAACTCGGACGCATCGCCGATCCGGCCCGAGCGGATCATGCGCGATCTGGATCGCTTCGTAACGGCCGATACCACCGTCGTAGCCGATGCGAGCTATGCATCCATGTGGATTGCGGGCGAGCTCACCGCACGAAAGCCGGGCAGCCGCTTTCTTTCGCCGCGAGGCCTTGCGGGCCTCGGCTGGGGACTGCCATTGGCGATCGGCGCCAAGCTCGCTGCACCGTCGAGTCCTGTCGTAGCAGTCGTCGGCGACGGCGGCTTCGCGCACAGCTGGGCCGAATTGGAAACGCTCGTGCGGCACGAGATCGCGCTCACTGTGATCGTGCTGAACAACGGCGTGCTCGGCTTTCAGAAGGACGCTGAGCGCGTCAAATTCGGCGCGTACACGACTGCTTGCCACTTTGCGCCGGTCGATCATGCCGCCATTGCGCGCGCCTGCGGCTGCAGGGCCGTTCGAGTAGAAGCCGTCAGCGCGCTCGCGCCGACTCTTGGCGAAGCCCTGGGCTCGACGCAACCCTGGCTCATCGACGTCGTGACCGACCCCGACGCCTATCCGCCGTTGTCCCTGTTCGATACCAAGCAGCCGCAGACGCAGTCGGCCTGACTGCGATCGGGTCGATTTTTCCCCCGGCAGCGTGTGTAATGCGGGCCCTCCCTGCATGCTTTCGGGATGACGTCTATGTCGAGCGCTTCTATTTCCGCAGTTCTCGCCGGACGCGTGCCACTCGATGAAGTGGCGACCGTCAACGGCTGGGTCAAGACCCGCCGCGATTCCAAGGCCGGTTTCTCGTTCCTGGCGATCTCGGACGGCTCGTGCTTCGACAGCATCCAGATCGTTGCTCCCAACTCCCTGCCGAACTACACGTCCGAGATCCTGCAGATCACGACTGGCTGCGCGGTGACGTGTACGGGCAAGCTGGTGCGCTCCCAGGGCAAGGGACAAGCCATCGAGATGCAGGCCGACCGCGTGCAGGTGCTGGGCTGGGTCGAAAACCCGGATGCCTATCCCGTCTCGGCGAAGCACCACACGTTCGAATACCTGCGCGAAGTCGCGCACCTGCGGCCGCGCACGAACACCTTCGGCGCGGTGACCCGCGTGCGCCACGCGCTCGCGATGGCGACTCACAGGTTCTTTCATGAAAACGGGTTCTACTGGATCCACACGCCGATCGTGACTGCGAGCGACGCCGAAGGCGCCGGCGCGATGTTCCGTGTCTCGACGCTCGATCTCGCGAACCTCCCGAAAACACCCGCCGGGCAAATCGACTTCGCGCAGGATTTCTTCGGCAGGCCGACGTTCCTGACCGTCTCGGGTCAGCTGAATGTCGAGGCCTATTGCCTCGCCATGTCGAAGGTCTACACGTTCGGCCCGACCTTCCGCGCCGAGCAATCCTTCACGCCGCGCCACCTCGCCGAGTTCTGGATGATCGAGCCGGAGATCGCGTTCGCCGATCTCGCCGCGAATGCCGACCTGGCCGAAGCCTTGCTCAAGTCGATTTTCCGCGCGGTCCTGAACGAGCGGCAGGACGACCTCAAGTTCTTCGCGGAGCGCATCGACAAGGAATGCATCGCGCGCGTGGAGAAATTCGTCGAGTCGAGCTTCGACCGCATCACGTACACGGATGCAGTGAAGATCCTCGAGCAGTCGGGCAAGAAGTTCGAGTTCCCCGTGAAATGGGGGCTCGACCTGCAGTCCGAGCACGAGCGCTTCCTCACCGAGCACATCGGCCGGCCGGTGGTCGTGATGAACTACCCGAAAGACATCAAGGCGTTCTACATGCGCCTCAACGACGACGAGAAAACCGTCGCAGCCATGGACGTGCTCGCTCCGGGGATCGGCGAAATCATCGGCGGCTCGCAGCGCGAGGAGCGCCTCGACATGCTCGACCGGCGCATGGATGCCATGCATTTGGACAAGCAGCACTACTCCTGGTATCGCGATCTGCGCCGATACGGAACGGTGCCGCACGCCGGCTTCGGTCTCGGCTTCGAGCGGACCATTCAATATGCGACGGGCATGACGAACATCCGCGACGTGATTCCGTTTCCGCGGGCGCCGAAGAATGCGGAGTTCTAGAGCGGTTACAGTCGACCGATCAACCAGAACGCGCCGGTCAGGGCAGTCGCCATGGACAAAGCCGGCATTACGCGACGGGGATAGATCGGCCGGCGACTGAGTAGCCATAGAAACGGCAGCGCCGCCGCAATGATCAGCAACTGCGCAACTTCCACGCCGGCGTTGAAGCCCGCAAGCATGGGCGCGAGTCGCAACCCTTCCGCATCGATGCCCTGCAGCGCGTTCGCAAAACCAAATCCATGAATCAGCCCGAAGCCGAGCGCGAGGCGCAGCCGCCAATGCGCAGCGGCTGGGAACAGGTTCAGAAGTCCCGCGATCACGATTGACGCCGCAATGGCGATTTCGATCGGCTGCTCTGGCAGGCGCACTGTTTCTGTCGCTGCAAGACCGAGCGTCACCGAGTGCGCGAGCGTGAATGCTGTGACGATCTTCAACAGATCGCGCACGACTTCGCGACGGTTCGCAATCGCGGTCCAGCCCGCGGAGGAGGCGCGCACGACGCTCGGCAGCAGCAACAACAGCAGGAACGCAATGTGGTCATAGCCGATCAGCACGTGCCAAACGCCCTCACGCAGAAAACGCCAGCTGGTCGCGAGCACGGAAGGGACGGGCGGCTGCGTCCACGTCGGACCGTTCATCGACAGTACGGCCGCGAAGCGATGCTCAGGTGTTTGGACGTCGAGCAGCGCGGAGTACCCGGGGCTGCCGAAGAACAGGCTCGTCGATGCTTCGAGCGGTCCATCCGCTGCGCACACTGCGCTCAGGGGAAGCGATACGAACGTCTCCGCTTCGCGTTCACGCATCGTGGGGTCGCCAGCGTGCAGCTCGCAGTCGACGCCGCCGCGACGCACCTGCAGGCGCCCTGTTGTAAAGCGCACCAGCGCAGCTTCCCGCACGTTCAATTCATCGATTGTCAGAACACCGTCGCCGTTCGCATCGAGCTCCAGCGGAAGCTGCAGATCCTGCACAGGGATGTCCCACGTCGCGGTCACCGCGCCGGCGTCGTCGGCATCGATCCGCAGGTAACTTGATCCGTTGGCGTGCGCGAGGGCGGCTCCACTGGCGGCCGCGCCCAGAAGCAATGCGAGCAAACGCAACACCAGCACGCACGATCATGGCTGCACCTTCGCCGTGGGCGCGACCGTGCGGTTGCGGCAGACATTAGTCTTGGTGGAAGCGGAGTACGCCTTCGGTGCGGTGGGCGCCTCCAAAGACTCGAACGTGATCGACGCCCACAGGCTTTCCCAGTCCGCGATCTTCTTGTCGCGCGCCTCGATCATATGCACCGCCCCGATACGCCACACACCAGCACGCTCAAGAATGAACGTCGCGCGGCCCTGCTTGTCGGTGCGCGCATGCAAGTCGCCGTCCGCGCCACCGAGCCGCGTTGCTGTCACGAGCGCGTCGGCTAGCGGTTTCCCCTGATACAGCAGCTCGAAAACACGCGCGGCGCCTCCTCGAACAGGCTCGGCGATCAGTTCCAGCCGCAGGCCGATGGCGCGATCGGCAGTGCCCTCACGAGAATCGCCCACCCGGATCAGCGCCTTCGCATGACGGGTATAGGCATCGCGCGCCGGGACTTGGGTTTCGCCGCGTTGTGCACGCTGCGCGAGGATCCGCTCGAGTCCTTTCTCTTTCAGGTATGCGGAAAATTCTTCCGCCTGCATATTCGAAAGCGAGTATTTGCTTTCGAAGGCCAGGATATGGAGGCCCGGCGTCTCCAGCCTGGCAACGCCAGCCGGATCGGCGCCATCCAACCCGAGCAGCCGCTGCTCGGTATGCGCGCCAATCGCTGCAAAACGCTCGATCCGTTGTTCGTTGCGCGCCAACGGCCATCCTTCGAAGCCGTCGCCGACGCAGAGCCGGACGTCGACGCGCGCACCGCTCGCCAGGTTGAACTCCGACGGTTCAACCCAGAATTCGTGCGCCGACGCGCTCGTGCAGACTGCGAAGAGCAGTGCGGCGGCAAAGAACCAGGCCGCAGGGTGGGTTTCAGTTGTCATGGGCATCGGATCCCGACATCTCCAATGTCTCGGTAAGCGCCGGATCAGTGCGCAGTGAAGCGCCGACCGCTTCGCGATCGATGGGCTCGCCGTCCTCGCCGATGTCTGCATCGAGCGCATCGAGCAGCTCATCGAGCGTCATCTTCGGTGCGAGTATGTCGGTCGCGTCCGACTCGTCGGGGAGCTCGCGCAGTTCGCTTGCTTTGTTCATCGCAGTCGCTGGCGCTGTGCGTTGCGAACTGTTGTCGGCAGATGAGGCAGACGAGCCAGGAGGGCTCGCGGCGAAGGGGTTCATTGGCGCACGGGTTGCCTGCGGCGCCGGCGCCTCGGGAGTCTCCGTGTCCCGCAGCGACAGCCAGGCGCCGACGCTCGCCGCTGCACAGAGGGTGATGAGGCCGATTCGTACTGCGTTCATGGCGCTTGTTCCTGGAGTTGAGTCGCCCGTCCGCCGCAAGCGGCGAGCGGGCGACTCATCCTGATTACGGCGTCGTGGAGTCCTTGCTGTTGTTGGCGCCGGAATGCGGAGTCGCGATGTACGGGAACACCTGGTGGAATGGCAGATCGTTGCCCGCCACGTTGTCGCCGACTACGGTGATCGTCTCGTACTTCGGGCCGCTGGCGATCGCCGTCAGCGCGATATCGACGACGTCATCGCCGAATCGCCGGCCGTTCGGCCAGCCGCCCGACACGCCGTTCGTCGTGTCGTTGCCGACGAAGCCGAAGCGACTGAACCCTTCCTGGCCCGCAAGCCTCACGGGGTCGGTGGTCGTCACGACTCGCAGCACCTCAGGAATGAAGATCTTCACGAGATCCTCGCGATTGGTTGTCGCGAAGTTCGTCCCGAACACAGTGTTGATCAGACTCGCGAGCTCCGGATTGCGCGCGTACTTGGCGAACTGACCATCCTGCGTAGCCGGTGTGCGGTTGAACTTATCCTTGTCCCGGAACGCCACCAGCCCTTCCGTGAAGAGCGGATTGCCGAGGCGGGACACCTGTTGCCAACCACCGAGCGGGGCAAACTGCGTGTTGAAGCGATCGAACCGCTCGCCGTCGCTCCTGCGTACGGTGATGCGCGGCCGGCTCACGGAGGCATAGACGCCAACGCCGGTCTGCTTACCGAAGAACACGGTATCGTACGGTTCGGGAATGCCGAGATCTTCGAGCTCACTGACCGGGATCTGCATCACGATGGCCAGCACGTTGAATCCCTTGAAACCATCGACGCCGTTGCCGTCCTGGCCGAGACCGTCGGCGAGGCTGCCGTTGTTGTCGAGGATGCGAGCATTCAGCAGGTCGAAGATGCCCGGAATGTCGGAATAAAAGCTGTCGTCGCGATGGCCCGCCCAGACCACCTCGCCGGAGCGCAGGCCATAGATCGTCGAGCTCGTGTAGACGTCGAGATCTGACAACGTGGTCGCGCCCGAGGCTGCCTGGCCTGTCGTCGGGTCGTTGTAAGCCGGCGTGACGCGGTTGCCGACGTTCGGCGGAGGCGTGAGCAGACTGCTGCCGATGAACCGCGTGCGGCCCTTGCTTTCTTTCACAACCGTGAACGTCTGCGTGAAGTTCTGGCGCGCGTCGCCCACGGCGACAATCGGGCCCACCTCTTTGCCGACGCCGTACGAGATGACGGTGTCCTTGTTCTTGTAGTTTTCATCCACAGGAGAGAACACGAAGTCGTAGCGCAGCCGGGTCGCGCCGCTCTTTGGATCCGTGATGTGAATGCTGTAGCGCGCGTCATCGGCGAAGCGCTCGTACTGGGCGCCGTCGCCCGGCTCCGAGAACGGCCGGAAGCTCATGCTGACGTTCAGCACTTTGACGGAAGGATCGTCGTACTTCCTGCCGATGAACGCGTACACGTCGGTCAGATTCGCCTGCGGATCCTGCTTGATCAGCGGCGCGTCGCTGTGATTCGACGCGAGCAGCGTCGGCGAGGCCGCCATCAGCACCGCCGCGCTGATTGCGGCCGCAATGGCGCCCCTCAGTAAATTTCGTCCAGTGTTCATATCTGTTGCTCCGGGTTGTAGGAATTCCGTGCAGCGGCCGGATTGAGCCACATAGAAGCCCGGACGGCGCTGCGTCAGCAGATACGATGCTTGGTTGCGTGCGGATGCAGCGTCGGCGACTTAACGCATCCGGATTGTGTCCGCGCCCTGTGCCAGGGGCGCTGCAGAGCAGGCTTCAGCTCTCGGGTCGACGCCAGAGCCACACTGCGACGATGGCCATCGTGAGCGGCGCACCGATTTGAAGCCACGTGGGCACGTCGAGCAGCTGCAGAAGAACGGCACTGCCGAACATGGTCAGGATGGCCCAAAGCTTCGCCGAGCGCGGCACCACACCCCGCTCCCGCCACCTGCGAATGTGCGGACCATATAAGCGGTGGTCGAGCAGCCACTGCTCGAACGAGGGCCAGCCTTTACTCGCCGCCCAAGCGGACAGGATCAGGAAAGGGACAGTAGGCAGCACCGGGATCGCGATGCCGACGACACCGATGACGAATGCGGCAAGCGCAGCGGCACGCCAAAGCAGGTTCCGCGTTTGTCTCAGCACGCATGGATACTGTCAGGAAGGGACATCAGCATCCAGTAGTCATTGTGATGGTGACGGCGCAAACGCGTGGTGGCATTCTGCCGCTGCGCGAACGAACGCGGGAGTCACCAATATGAATCGTCGCAGCTACAACAGACGAGACTTCATCGGCTTGACGGCGTTGGGGATCGTCGCTGCCAGCGCACTGCCGCGCCGAGTGAGCGCAGCGATCTTCGCAGCGGACGAAGGGGAGCTGATCGTTCGCAACGCGAATCGTCCATACCGTCGATGCTCGATTCGCCCGGGCCGAAGCCTTCGCGATCCGCGGCAGCCATTTCATCGCAGTGGGTAGCAACGCAGAGATCGCTGCACTTGCCGAGCAAAGACGCTCAGGTGTTCGACGCGCAAGGCATGACGATCGTGCCGGGCTTCATCGATTGTCACAACCATCCGATCGGCGAGACGCTGCTGTACGAGGTGGTCGTCGGCAATCCGTTCGACGTCGAGTTCGTGACGATCGACAGCATCGTCGACAAGCTCATCGCCAAAGCGCGCCAGACGCCTCCGGGCTACTGGGTCAGCGGCTTCTTCTATGACGACACCAAGGTGAAGGACAAGCGGCCGCTGAACATTCGCGACCTGGACCGGGTGTCGAAGGAGCACCCGGTGACTGTTCGACATCGTGGCGGACACACCGCCTTCTACAACAGCAAGGCGCTCGAGCTCGCAGGCGTCACTCGCGATACGCGCGATCCTCCCGGCGGGACCTTCGATCGCGATGCCAACGGAAATCTGAGTGGACGCGTGACTGACAATGCGCTTGCTGTGTTCGACAACGTCGGCATGCGGCCGAAGTTCTCGGCGCAGGAAGAGCAGCAACGTCGCAGAAACGGCGCAGCTCACATATCCAAGGAGTTCGTTCGCTACGGGTTGACGAGCGTGCATCACGAGGACGGCGATCTGGCGTCGCTCGAGGAGATCCGCGACAGCGGCGAGCTGCTGCATCGGGTCAACTTTCAACTGAACGATACCGACCTGGAGAGGATGATCACCGCGGGCATTCGCAGCGGCTTCGGCGATGAGTGGCTGCGCATCGGCGCAACCCGGGAGCACACCCTCGACGGCTCGTTCTCGGAACGCACGATGTCGTGGAGCGCAGGCTACCCTTCGCGACCCGGATACAAAGGAAATGTCACCGAGACGCAGGAAACACTCGATGCCTGGGTGGAGCGCGTGCACCGCGCTCGCATCCAGATCAATTGCCACGCCAACGGCGATGTAGCGATCGACATGATGCTGAAAGCAGTGGCCCGCGCTCAGCAGCTGTTCCCCATCAAGGATGCGCGTCCGAAGATCACACACTGCACGCTCGTCAACGACGATCTCCTGAAACGCATCAAGGCCGCGGGAGCGGTGCCGATGCCGTTTACGTCATACGCGTACTACAACGCCGACAAGTTTCATTTCTACGGCGAGGAGTTCATGAGCCGGGCCATGGCGTTCCGCTCTTTCATCGATGCGGGCATCCCGGTGGCTGCGGGATCGGACTTCTATCCGGGTCCGTTCGCTCCGCTGATGGGCATGCAGGGCATGGTTACGCGCACGGGCTGGAATGGAGAGAAGTGGGGCTCGAACCAACGCATCACGGTTGCCGAGGCGCTGCAAGTCCAGACGCTCAACGGCGCGCACGCGTCTCACGAGGAAGCGATCAAGGGCTCGATCACGCCGGGAAAACTCGCGGACTTCGTCGTGCTCTCGGCGGATCCGCACACGGTGTCGCCGGACACGATCAAAGACATCAAGGTCGTGCGCACGGTTACCGGCGGCAAGACGGTCTACCAGGCCTGACGCAGCGGGACCTTCCGTCCTGTGTCGTGATTGGGCCGTGCAATTCCGATCCTCCCTTTACCGGGGAGGGTTTCCATGAGCTCAGTTCACTCGACGGCGTCCGATCGGCGCGCGTACCGCATGTCATCGCTGGACATGCTTCGGGGGCTCGTGATCGTGGTGATGGCTCTCGATCACGTTCGCGACTTCGCCATGACCGCCGCCGTACAGGATCCGACGGCAGATCCGACAACCGGGCCGCTGTTGTTCGCCACCCGTTGGATCACTCACTTCTGTGCGCCGACATTCGTATTCCTTGCCGGGACGAGCGCGGGGCTGATGGCGAGCCGCAAGACACCCGCCGAGCTGGCGTCTTTTCTGCTGACGCGAGGCCTGTGGCTGATCGTCCTCGAAGCCTTCGTCATATCCACGTCCTGGTCGTTCGCCCCGACAGGCGTCGCCGGCTTCGGCGGAAGAACCTACGTAGCCTTGCAGGTGATCTGGGTGATCGGCGCCAGCATGGTGATCCTGGCCGGTGCGCAGTTCATGGGACGGCGTGTGTGCCTCGCCATCGGTGCGACGATCCTGCTCGGCCACAATCTCCTGGACGCGGTCTGGCCGGCAGCGATGACCAGCGGAAGCACTGCTCCACTGTGGGCGGCACTGCATTCGCGACAGTTCTACGACGTCGGGTCGTTCTCGATCTTCTTCTCGTATCCGTTGCTACCGTGGGTTGGCGTCATGCTCGTCGGCTTCGGCGCCGCCGGGATCTTCGAGCTGCCTGCGGCAAAACGGGACAAGCTGTTACTGCGCATCGGCGTTGCTCTGGTCATCGCATTCATTCTGATCCGCGCGCTGAATGTCTACGGCGATCCGAACGCATGGGAAGTCGACCCGAGCAGTCATTACAGCGTCGGTCATGTCCTTTCTCGGTACGACCAAGTACCCGCCGAGTCTTCTTTTCCTGCTGATGACGCTGGGCCCTGCCGCGATCCTTTGTGCATTTGCCGATCGGTTCCGCGGTCGGATCAGCGACGCACTCGTGACGCTCGGACGCGCGCCGCTGGCGTTCTACATCTCACATCTCTATCTCATTCATGCCCTGGCTATCGCGCTTGGTGTTGGGCAGGGATTTGCAGCCGGGCAGTTCCTGACGCACTACCGCTTCTTTCCGCAAGGCTTCGGCGTCGGATTGTTGGGGGTCTATTTGATCTGGATCGTAGTTGTGGTCGTGCTCTACCCGTTTTGCCGATGGGTAGCAGCGGTGAAGGCACGGCGACAGGATTGGTGGCTCAGCTACGTTTGACGGCGCGAGATTCGACCACGCGATCGGTACGGCACTTCTCCTTTGCGCCGCATCTCTTCGAGCAGTGCTCGCTGGGCGGCGGCATGTGCGCGAGCTTCCGCGGCGATCGCCTGGAATTGCCGATCGGAGCGCATCGAATCCCACACCGGGTCGCGCTCGATCGTGTACCACCAGTGCGTGCGCTCGCCGGATCGAAATGCCTCGGCGAGCTCGGTGACTGCAGCATCGCGGTGCCCGTGCAATGCGAGCGCGTCGGCACGCACACGCCGATGGGGACAGGCGAGTGTATCCATCAGCAGCTTTTCCGATTCGGCGCGCTGACCGTTTGCCAGTAGCACATGAGCGAGCGGAACCGCCGAAAGTGCACTCGGCGCGGTGTCAATGAAGCAGATTGCACGAGCGAAGTCGCCGGTGTGCAACGCCAGGTCGCGCACGGCTTCCGCAGCGAGCGAGTCGTTGCAGGCACTGCGTAACCGCTCCGGGACTGCGTAGACAGCTTCACCGGCCGCGCGCCAATCGCCGAGATATTGGAACAGCTGAAAGGGCGCAAGGCCCGCAGCGCTGGACCCCGCGACGACATCGCGCGCGGCCGCCAGATCACCCAGTTCCAGATACCTGTCGTACGCGCTCTGTCGCGCTCGCGACCATGGATTCGCAGGGTCGGCCGCAATGGCGCGCTCAGCGAGCAACAAGCCTTCGGCGAATTCGCCGTGAAACGAGCGCATCTGCGAGAGTTTCGTCAGCTCCGCAGCGAACTGCGGATCGATCTTCGCAGTCTCGATCGAGTCGCTCTGCACAGGGCTCGGCTGCCGCGACTGGCGCGGCGGGACCTCCTCCACCGATCTCACTTCTGGAATGAGCCTGTAGCCGCGTCCGCGCAGCCCGGCGATATAGCGTGGCGCGCGCGGATCATCCCCGAGGGCATCGCGCAACAGCTTCACGCGTTGACTGACGGTCTCGGGACTGACGACGAGTCCCGGCCAGACCCGCGCCATCAGTTCATCGTTCGAAAGTACAGCGGGTGCTGCACGGATCAACACCAGCAACAGATCGAAGGAAAGCTTGGGGAGAGCAATCTCGTCGGTCGCGCGCGTGACGCGCTGGCGCGCAAGATCGATCACGAGGTCGGAGATCTCGTACACCTCCAACTCACGGGGCGCGCTGTATCGGACATTCACGCGGCAAAGCATAGCTTGCAGCGCGTGACGCAGAGATTGGCCGCAAGGACGGGTGCCCTTTGGTCTGTCGGAGGACGCTGCAGCATCGGGGTTCCTTCGCGAAAGCTTGGGCTGATCTTCGGCCTCCCTTCATGCACGGCGCGCTGCCGCGCTGCATGCTCATCCCACGCCGGAACACCTGAAGCAGCCGGCGAAAACTGAAACCCCATTTTCGGACAAAGCGAGGACAAGATCTTGAAGGCCAAATTCCACAGCTCGACTCGTTCCATCGGTCGCCACTTTGCACTCGCAGCTATCGCTTGCGGGATCGCCTTGACGACGCCTGCGATGGCGGACCGCAGCGATGGCGAAGCGCTGACGAAGGTCGTGAACTACGCAGATCTGAACTTGAACGGCGAAGCGGGCGCGCGCGTCCTGCACGGTCGCCTGCGGATGGCGGCAATACAGGTCTGCGCGCCGTTCAGCGGCAACTACGCTCAGGGAGAAAACGAAGTGGCGTGAATGCTTCGACCCGGCGCTGGCGCGCTCGGTAGCGGAGGTCGATGAGCCCATGCTCACTGCATATCACCTGAGCCGGAAGGGTACGACTGAACTGTCACGAGTAGCGAAAGGTCAGTGAAGCCGGCTTGATCGGCCTCACCTCCCCCGCGCCGGCAGCTGCGACTGCCGGCGCGGGGGACCTTCGCGTCGCGTGTCGTGATCGGGCTGGGAAAATCCGATGGCCTTCTTGTGAAGGTCGACATCAGCCCGCCGCTACTCTCTTCTGAAGCAACAGCCCTTCCGGCATCCGATCGGCGGGCGTACCGCATGTCATCGCTGGACATGCTCCGCGGGCTCGTCATCGTGGTGATGGCCCTGGATCACGTTCGCGACTTCTTCATGACCGCTGCCGTGCAGGATCCAACGGCAGATCCAGCAACTGGTCCGCTGTTATTTGCCACGCGCTGGATCACTCACTTCTGTGCGCCGACATTCGTGTTCCTCGCCGGGACGAGCGCGGGATTGATGGCGAGCCGCAAGAGTCCCGCGGAGCTCGCGTCGTTTCTGTTGACGCGAGGGCTGTGGCTGCTCGTCCTCGAGGTCCTCGTCATCTCCACAGCCGCGTCGTTCTCACCGGCAGGCGTCGATGGGTTCGGCGGACGAACCTTCATCAACCTGCAGGTGCTCTGGGCGATTGGCGCCAGCATGGTGATCCTGGCTGGTGCGCAGTTCATGGGACGGCGCGCGTGTCTCGCCATCGGTGCAGCGATCCTGCTAGGCCATAACCTTTTGGATGCGATCTGGCCGGCAGCGATGGCCAGCGCAAGTACCGCCCCTGTGTGGGCAGCACTGCATTCGCGGCAGTTCTACGATGTCGGCCCGTTCGCGATCTTCTTCAACTACCCGTTGCTGCCCTGGATCGGTGTCATGTTTCTCGGCTACGGCGCCGCCGGTCTTTTCGAGCTACCGGCGAAACAGCGGGACCAACGATTGCTGCGCATCGGCGTGAGTCTGGTCATCGCGTTCATTCTGCTCCGTGCTCTGAATGTGTACGGTGACCCGCACCCGTGGGAATCTCACACGAGCGGAACTGCAGCGTCGATCATGTCCTTTCTTGCTACGACGAAATACCCGCCGAGCCTTCTCTATATCCTGATGACGCTGGGCCCTGCCGCGATCGCTTGCGCGTTTGCGGAACGCTGGCGCGGTTCGATCAAGGATGTGCTGGTGACGTTCGGACGCGCGCCGCTGGCGTTCTACGTTGCGCATCTCTATCTCATTCATGCTCTGGCGATCTTGCTTGGCATCGCGCAGGGATTTGCAGCAGAGCAGTTCCTGACGCCCTACCGCTTCTTCCCGAAAGGCTTCGGTGTGGGGTTGCTGGAGGTCTACGTGATCTGGATCGCGGTTGTGATCGTGCTTTACCCGGTCTGCAGATGGGTCGCAGCGGTGAAGGCACGGCGGCAGGATTGGTGGCTCAGCTACGTTTGACTGCCACAACCCTTCACGGCCGCACCATGTCCGGTGCTTGGCCTGCGGCGACTGGATCTTCGGGCCACTCCGCGAATGAATGACCATATATGTGCGACAGCGCACCGATGCTTGCAGCGCCGGCGCAGACACTCCCACCCATGGCTCAATTTCCGATCCCGAACAGCCGCTCTCACAGCGAACCAGCCCTGCAGAATTTTCTGTCGCCGCGCAAGAGTTGGATTGTCATCGGTGTCGTGTGTGCACTGTCAGCGACCGGGCTGTGGATTGGGCGCGGGCCTGCTCCAATCCCGGCCGTTGACGCCAACAACCCGGCTGACCCGCACGCCACCCCCGATCTGGACAGCCACGCGCCGCACCGAAAATGAGGCGCCCACCTCGTTGCCTGGAGAAAATCTCAATGGACGCAATTCAGTTGAATCACGTGCAGCTTTCGAAAGTCGAACCCGGATCTCTGGTCCTCGTCGCAGCAACGGACGCTGATGCCGAGCAGTACTTCGCCATCGCGGTTCATCGAGCCGGTGAACCGTCCGCGACGCGCCTGGTATCGTTCCGCGGCGACCGTGGCGCCTTGCGAGCGGTACGAACCGAGCTTTCAGCTACGGAAGCGCCCGAGCGGTTCGTGCTGAGTCTGGGACGAAACTTCAGCGTCGAGCCCAATCTGCTCGAGCCGGTGCAGACCGAGCGCGAGCAGTCCGCTCTTATGGCCGGGGATCTGCTCATACAGGACGCACAGCAACTCCTCGTCGTCGAGTCTGCGAAAGACGCGCGACCCCTGGTTGTCGACCTGGCCGGAGGAGAAATGAGCGAGCTCTCTGCTGCCCCGGTCGCGGTCGTCAGTCACTGGAACATCTATGTCTGTAACGCTGAGGGTCAGAGAACTTGCGTGGTCGACACCAAGTCGCACAAGAGCACGACCACACCTGCAACTGCGAGTTTCCCGCTACAGCGCACAGGATGAGAGAGCCGCCTGAGTGACGAAGAAGGTCAAGAGCCGGGTACCGGATGTCTGGAGCACGGTACCCTGGCTGATCTTGCACAGGATCAGCGACACAACTGGAACTGCTCGAACTCGTGCAAAGCGGCTTCCACCTGCTGCCGATGAGCGCGGGACGCTCGACCGACCCAGTTCCAGCGCTGCACCAGCAGCTTCTGCCGCTGCCGGTCGGTCTTGAGGTCGAGGCCGGCAACGATGCGATCACCGATCAGAACCGGGCACACGAAATAGCCGAACAGCCGCTGCTGCTTGGGAACGTAAGCTTCGAAGCGATACTCGTAATCGAAGAAGAGTCGCAGTCGCTTGCGCTGGATGATGAGCGGGTCGAAAGGGGACAGGATATGAACCTGTTCCCGCGCCGGAGCGGGAATGGCGTCGAGGGAATCCGGATGCATCCAGTGCAGCGACTCCCCGCTCCTGCCACTTGCACGGGCATCAACTCCTTACGACGGACTCGCGATTCAAGCAGGCGCCTCATCGCCAGTCTGCGCGGAGCGTTCTGATGACAGATCGATTCCACACTCACGATCCCCTGCGAGCGCAGGGCGCGATCGAGCAGGTAGTTCAAAGTTTCCGCTTCGAGCGCGGCGCGTGGCAGACGGTCCCAGTCGAAATGGCGAGTCAGGAGCTCATAGGTCTTGAGCATTCCGGCTCGATGACTGATCGTCACTAAGCCTTTGTAGAAAGCCGTTTCCAGCGCGCGCTTCGAGGGCTTGCGGCTGCCCCACGCGTAATCTTTTTCCACCAGCGCGTCGTTGTCGATGTCGCGAATCGTAAGCGGGCCGTCTCTGCGGATGCGCGACAGTACTTTGCGCAGGTCGCCGCTTGAAACCTTGTCGAACCAGACGACACGTCGCTGCCAATTGCGGCGCATGTCGCGCACATGAAACCGCATGCTCTCGATCGGCAGGTACGACAGAGCGTGCGCCCAATATTCGAAAACTGTCTTGTCGATGCTCTGTGCCTGATGCAGATGCTCGCGCCGATACGACGGGATGCGCGTGTGAAGGATGTGGTGATGGCTGCGCTCGATGACGTAGATGGGATCGATCTGCACATAGCCGAGGTGCGCCACTGCTGCCGGCGTGGCCTTCGGGCCGGAGCCGAAGGGTTCGGTTGTGTCGAGACGCTGGGCGTGCAGCCAGATTCTGCGCGCCTGAGCGGATGAGAGTTGGACGGCGGGTTTTTCGGCAGGGAGTGGCTTTCTAGCGGCCATCATGCGACGCGACCGATTCGATGAAGCTCACGCTGTGATCCAGAACGGGCGTGCGTCCACGCGCCGGAATGGAAAACCCCGCGACGGTATCGGAGTGACTCTTGTCCGGATAGAACTGCGTTTCGACTCGCACGTGATTTGCCTGAAGCGTGTCGCGCAGTTTTTCGGCGTGCTCGATGGAGACGACGTCGTCGGCGGTGCCGTGCACGAGCAATGTCGGCGGGGACTGCGACGTCACGAAACGCACGGGCTGCCACTGCGCCTCGGTGTAGGGACTGGCGAAAATCGTGTTCAGGATCTTCGTGTCCGGCGCCAGCGCATAAGGACCTGACAGACCGACCAGGCCCACGATCGACTCCGGGCGCGCTCCGGCTTTCTCCAGCAATCGCCGATCGTAGGCGAGAAACGCTGCTTCGTGCCCACCCGCCGAGTGGCCCATCAATACGATTCGTTGCGGATCGCCGCCGAACTCATGCGCGTGCTTTTGCACCCACGCGACAGCCAGTGCGCCGTCGTCGAGGAAGAGCGGAAATTTCACCTGTGGATAGAGCCGATAGTCGGGCAGCACAGCGACTATTCCTCGCTCCGCGAGCGCTGCGCCGACAAAGCGGTAGAGCCCTCGGCTGCCGGCGGTCCATGAGCCGCCGTAGAAGAAGACCACGACCGGACGATCCTTCGCGTCTTTGGGCGAATAGACGTCGAGCTTCTGTCGGGATTCGGGACCGTACGAGTGATTGGTCGAGCGGTCGTAGCGGCCGGTCAGGGTCGCTGTGTTCGCGATGAGGAACGAGAGGCTGGTGCAGCCGGCGGCGAAGAGCGACAACCGACCCCAGGGCGAGCAGAGCGAGGAACTTCATGGGCCACGATATTACAAGGCCCACACGGCGCCGCGGATAGTTCCGCGGGCGCGCTGCTCAGCGTTTCGATTTCGGGCGATGCTTGCCTTCGCGGCGCTCGTTGAGCCGTTCAATCATGTCGTGAACGAGTGTCGTGACTTCCGCGTCCGTACCGGCGCGCACACCTTCGATGGTGTTCTTGCCCTGCGAGATCACATAGCGATGCCACATACCCGCGGCGCCGCCCGGTGCCGCGGCCTTCGCAATCGATTCGAGCTTGAACGGCCACTGCACCGTGCTCTGCGTGCTGTTGACTGCTTTCGTCATGTCAGATTGCCGGTTCCTGCGGGATCCGGGGTGCAAAACTGCGCCGCTGCACGTCCAGCACTTGCTCGAGAGAAAGCTCCGTCTGGTCGGCAATGATGCGCAACAGCCTGTGCGTCGGCGACCGCGGCAAGTTGAGCGCGTGCAGCTTCTCCCACAGGCGAATCCGCTCGTCAGGGGTGCGCAGCGGCGAAGTCAGGAGCGCAATCTGCTGCTGACGATCCGCCTGACGCTGCTGCTGCTCATGCTCGGCCTGGGCGCGACGATCGGCGAGCGAGCCCGGATCCGAGACGGCGCCGTGGTATGACCTTTGTTCGACCATCGCGTTCTCCTGTGAAATCCCGCACGGGGGTCGGTGACGACCGCGACAGCTGCATGAACGCTGTCTTCGGGATCGAGACGATTCGGTTCAGCTGAATTGGCCGGGGAACGCGCAACGGCGGGTTGGGCCAAGAACGAAAAAGGAAGGTCGCGAGCCGCAGGGCACTGTACACGACTTGCGCCCGGTCCGTGCGCACTTCGCACTAACGGTCCCTCGAGCGCTCGCAGTTCGAAGTACCATCCGCGTCGACCCCCGTTTCGGTAGACGCCCATGAAAAGAATCATGAAATACGCCGGGCTGGTCCTGGTCTCGCTGTTCTTCGTCGTCGGCGGACAGGCTCATTTCACCGCGACCGGGTTCTTCGTGAAGATCGTGCCGCCCTACGTGCCGTTGCCGGTGCTGATGGTGTATGTCACCGGCGTGCTCGAGCTGATCGGGGCGATCGCGATCTGGGTTCCGGCGTGGCGCTCGTGGGCCGGGATCGGCCTCGCCGCGTTAACCGTGTGCGTGACGCCGGCCAACATCTACATGTGGCAAAACCCGGAGTTGTTTCCGGACATAAGCCCGGCGTTTCTCGGCTGGAGGTTGGTTGCGCAGGTGGTGTTGCTGGCGCTCATCTGGTGGTCGACCCGGCCGTTGGTACCGCGATCAGGATAGCGTCTGGCGTGCAAACTGAAAGAACGCGTCCGCCAACCCTTTGCGTCCCTTCTTCTTGATCAGCGCGAGGGTCTTGACGATCTGCGGCGAGCGCAAGGGCCGGAACACGACGCCCTCCTGGCGGATGCTGCGCACGTAATTCGGCAGCAGGCTGCAGCCGACGCCCATCGCGACGAAGTTGATCATCGACAGCGAGGATTCCAGCTCGTACGCACTGTTGAGCACAGCGCGTGCGCGCCCGAATGCGCGCGCGATTTCATCGTGCGCCTCCGCGTGCAGCGTTCGCGACGGCAGGATCATCGGTTCGCCCGAGAGCTGACGGATCGAGACCTCTTTCCTGCCCGCGAGCCGATGCGTCGCCGGCAGCACCGCGATGAGCGGCTCGCGGACCATCTCCTGCACGTCGAAGCCTTGAGCCCGCAACGGCAGCCAGATGACGCCGAGATCGAGCTCGCCGCGCTCCAGTCCTTCGAGCTGCTGGGGCATGTTCAATGCGTGAAACGTCAGCTGCACCCTGGGACGCGCGAGCCGGTACGGCGGCACGACCCGCGGGAAGATCAGGAACCCGGCCGGCGCGTTGTAGCCGATAGCCAGCTGCCCGATCTCGCCTTGCCCCGCCTCGCGCGCGAGCGTCACACCGCGTTTGGCGCTCGCGAGCAATTGCCGCGCCTGTTCGAGAAAAACCTTGCCGGCCTGAGTGAGACGCACGCCGCGCGCCTGGCGCGAGAACAGCTCCGTGCCAATCTCAGCTTCGAGCTTGCGGATCTGCACGCTCAGCGGCGGTGGCGCAATGTGCAGGCGCTCGGCGGCTCGCCGGAAGTTCAGCTCTTCCGCAACGGCGACGAAATATCGAAGGTGCCGCAACTCCACCAGCGTTACTCCAAAGATAACGGATGTTACTCAAACAGTAGTGGACAGAGTATCTCTTGCCGGCACACCCTCGCCACTGCATCAACATGCCGAGGTCGCCGTCGGCAGATCGAAAGGGGGAACACATGCGTCGAGACGTCATGGCCGCCATGGTGTTGCAGGCTGCGGTCGCAGGTCCTGCGGCGGCCGCATCCGACGCAGCTCCGGAGATCGCGAGCCAACTGGAGGAGATCGTCGTCACGGCGCGCCGCACGGCGGAGACCCTGCAGCGCGTCCCGATTTCGATGTCCGCGATCAGCGCGGAGGATCTCGCGGAGCGCTCGATAGAAAGCCTCTCCGACGTCGGGCAGACCGTCCCCAACCTGCTGTTCGGCGAACGCGGCGCCTCGGGGCGCGGCTCGGCGGTGGTCTACATTCGCGGCGTCGGCCAGGCCGACGTTCGCCCGACCTACGACCCGGCGGTCGGAATCTACGTCGATGGCGTGTTCCTCGGGCGCATGCAGGGCAACGACCTGGACACGATGGATGTCGAGCGCGTGGAAGTCCTGCGCGGCCCGCAGGGAACCCTGTTCGGCAAGAACACCAGCGGCGGCGCCCTGAACATCGTCACGCGGCAGCCGGACCTCCAGAACTATAGTGGCAAGCTCCAACTGACTGCCGGCAGCCGCAGCCGCTTCGACACGCTCGGCAGCGTCAACATTCCGCTCGTCGCGGACAAGGCGGCTCTGCTGGTCGCTGCTTCGCACAGAACTCAGGACGGCTACGGAACGCGCGCCGACGGCCAGGACATGGCCAACACCGACCGCACGTCCGGACGGCTCGCACTGCGCCTGCAACTCACCGACGATTTCAGCGCCCTGTTCGCGGCGGACGCGCTCACCTACGATGAGACGAACTCCATGTTCAAGCTCATCTCGGTCTATCCTGCGCCGCCGATCGCGCTGATCAACCGGTTCACCCCGGTTCCGTACGACGAGCGCTGGCTGTCGCAGAGCGACTTCTTCAACTTCGCCGGCGGGCCGAACTCCAGCCGCGGCGATCTCTACGGAGCGGCGCTGACGCTCAGGTACGACCTCGGCGCAGCGGAGCTGAAATCGATCTCGGCCTACCGCGACAACGTCGTGCACAGCGACCAGGATGCGGACCTCTCGCCGGTCACCGTTCTCGACGAATACGACGTCTCGCGGCAGGACCAGTTTTCGCAGGAGCTGCAGGCCTCGGGCACGAGCCTCGGCGAGCGCCTGAACTGGGTGCTGGGCCTCTACTACTTCGAAGAATCCGTCCACAACAAAGTCGATTTCGAGCTGGTACCGGCGCTGCAGCCGATCATCGGCAATCGCAGCTTCAGCAACGATCTGCGCGTGCGCAACGAGAGCTACGCCGCTTTCGGCCAGACCAACTACGGGTTGACGGAGCAACTGCGCCTCACCGCGGGGCTGCGCTACACACACGACCGCAAGGAAGTCGATCGGCGCAACCTCACCTATCCGAGCGGCGTGCCGAATCAGGCGCAGGCAATTCGCGAGGCGTCATCGGATGACGTCTCGACGCGAGTGGGACTCGACTACCAGTGGACGCCTGCAGCTCATGACTTACGTCTCGGCGGCCAAGGGTTACAAGGCCGGCGGGTTCAACGGGCGCGCCAGCTCGGTCGGCGACTTCAACGAGTACGAGCCCGAGACGGTCTGGACTTACGAGCTCGGCCTGCGCTCCGACTTTCTCGACCGCCGCGTACGCTTCAACGCCACCGCGTTCTACAGCGACTACTCCGACCTGCAGCTGCAGATCAGCGGCTCGACGACAGTCAACGGCGCGCCGGCGCCGTTCAATGTCGTGACGAACGTGCCGAAGGCGCGCATCGTGGGCGGCGAGCTGGAGCTGAGAGTCATCCCGGTGCGCGGGCTCGAGTTGTCCGCCGAAGCGGGCTTCACGGACGCTCGAGTACACCGAGCTGCCGACGGATGCGCAGTTCCTCGCATCGCAGTTGATCGACAAGGACAGCGAGTTCGTCTACACACCGAAGACTTCGGTCACGCTCGCTGCGCAATACAGCACGCCCTTGAGCGATCGCTTCGAGCTGAGCGCCCGCATAGACTACGCGCACAAGAGCACCATCGATTACGACGTGGCCAACTCTCCACTGCTGCGGCAGAAGCCCTACGGCCTGCTGAACGCGCGCATCACTCTCCTGCACGTGTCGAATGGCCTGTCGCTCGCAGTGTTCGGCGTCGAATCTAACCGACGAGCGCTACTTCGTCGGCGGCTTCGACGATGCGGATACGCCCAATCCCGGACTGGGATTCGCTTTCCGCAACATGGCGCCGCCGCGCGAGTACGGCGTGAGCGCACAGTGGCAGTTCTGACGAGCGACCATGACCATTGAGGATGTCGCAGGGTTGCGGCTGGGTATCGACTGCGCGGGTGACAGCGCGCCGACACTCGTCTTCATACATGGCGGGTTCTGCGATCGCCGCGACTGGCGCGCTCAGATGGAAGCGCTGGCGCCGCACTGTCGCGTTGTCGCATTCGATCTGCCAGGGCATGGTGAGTCTGCGCTGCCCGCGGAGCCTACTGTTGCAGCGCTGGGATCGCGCGGTGCGCTCGGTAATCGAGCGTCACGCGGACGAGCGCGTAATCCTGGTCGGCCACAGCCTCGGCGTCGACGTCGCACTGGAGACATGGCGGCAGTCGCCCGCGAACATCGCCGGGTTCGTGCTGATCGAGGGCGGCCTGGTCGCCAGCGGCGATCCGGCCGCGGCGGTCGGCGCCGTCCGGGACATGATTAGCGCGGCCGGGCTGCAGGCAATTCCTCGAGCGCTCGTTCTCCCAGATGTTCGTTCCAAGCAGCGACCGGGAATTGCGCGAGCGTGTGATGCAGCGGCTCACCCGGCTCGATCCCGAGTTCGCACAGGAGACCGTGTTGAGCAAGGTCCATTGGGACGCCAGCCGCGCAGCGCGCGTGCTCGGCGAACTGAAGGTTCCTGTGCTGCTTCTGCAGAGCACCTACTTCGACGCCGCGTTCCAGCGCTACAGCCTCACTCCCGGGATGACGACGCCGTGGACCGAGCTGGTTGCACGCCAGGTTCCCGATGCACAACTGCGCTTCATCGCGGGGTTGGGACACTTCCCGCACGTCGAAGCGCCGCAAATCGTGAACGACTCCATCCTCGAATTCGTGCAGCGTCTGCGGAGCTCCTGAGTGACAGCGCGCATGCGATCCGGCGCGGGTTCGGAACTGCGCGCGGGCTGGCGTCTCATCGTCGCTGCGCTGCTGGGCACGGCCTTCGGACTGCCTACTTTGCCCTTCTACACTGTCGGTATCTTCGCGCCGATCTTTGCCTCGCAGTTCGGTTGGTCGTTCGCAGCCATCTTCGGCGGGTTGATCGTCTCCACCCTCGTGCTGCTGCTCGGCGGCGCCTGGATCGGCTCCGTCATCGATCGCCGCGGCGCACGGACGGTCGCCGCAGCGTCGCTGGCAGGCCTCGGGCTCGGCTACATGACGCTCGCCCTGCTCGACGGGTCGATTGCGCAGTACTACGTGAGCTGGCTGATCCTGTCCGTTGCCGGCATCGGCGCAACGTCCATCTCCTTCACGGCCGTCATCAACGGCGCATTCAGCGACAGCCGCGGCTTCGCGCTCGGGCTCGCGCTATCGGGCATCGGCCTGTTCGCATTGATCGTGAAACCGCTGGCCGGCTGGATCATCGAGGTCGCGGGGTGGCGAGCGTGCATCGTGGCGATCGGCTGTCTGCCGGTGCTTGCGATGCCGGTGGTGCTTTGGGCGGTCCCGGCGCGCTCAGCCGGCCCTGCCGAACGTGGCGCGACAGATGGAGGACTGAAAAATGCGGTGCGCACCCGCGCCTTCGGTCTGCTGGTCTGTGCTTTCGTCGCCATCTCCTTCGCTAACGGCGCGCCGATTCCACACCTGGAGAACATCCTGCGCGCAGCGCACATCGACTCGCAGGCGATTCCGAACCTGACGTCGAGCATCGGCGCCGCGATCATCCTCGGCAGAGTCGCAGGCGGCTGGCTGCTCGACCGGCTGTGGGCGCCCATCATCGGCGTCGCAGTGCTTTGCGCGGCCGCGCTCGGATTGCTGTTGCTGTCACAAGCGGGCGTCGATGCGTCGACGGCGCGGATCGCGATCCTGCTCCTTGGATTCGCCGGCGGAGTGGAAGTCGACTTGCTGCCGTATCTGACTGCTCGATATCTCGGCGTACGCAGCTACGCAGCGGTGTACGGCCTGCTGTTCGGACTGTTCGCGCTCGGCGCCGGAGTGGGGCCGAGCCTCATCGGCTGGGCGTTCGATCGCTTCGCCAGCTACTCGCAGATCCTGACGGTTTGTGCGGGGCTGTTGGCGCTGGCGGCAATTCTATTGCTGTGTCTCGGGCGCTATCCGCAGGATGCGCGCGCGTGAAAGCGGAGCTCGCCATTCACGCGCGCGACCTGGTCGGCGAGGCTCCGGTCTGGGACGCCGAAGCGCAGCGCCTGCTGTGGGTGGACCATCAGCGAGGCATTGTTCACGAAGCGCGGAGCGACGGCTCGAACTGGCAGGAAACACGGCAGTGGCAGCTCGGACGACACATCGCCGCGGCTCTGCCTCGCGCACACGGTGGACTCGCAATCGTCGGCGCGCTGCACATCGACGTGCTCGACACCAGCGGACGCATGACGCCGTTTGCGCGAGTCGACGCCGACCCGGATCGAGAGCGGCTCAACGACGCTAAGTGCGACAGACGCGGTCGTCTATGGGCCGGGTCGCTCGCGGTCGATTTCCGGCGCGGCGCGGCTGCTCTATATCGCATCGACGAGGATGGCAGCGTGCACACCGTGCTGCAGGGCCTGACGCTCGCGAACGGGCTCGACTGGAGTCCGGACGGGTCCACTTTCTATCTCGTCGACACCGCGGCGCTGGCGGTCTATGCCTTCGATTTCGATTCCGACCGCGGCGCGCTCGCCAATCGTCGGACGTTGCTCAGCATCGAGCGCGGGGCCGGAGGACCTAACGGACTGGCGGTCGACAGCGCCGGGTGCCTGTGGGTCGCGCTCACGGGAGGCGGCGTCGTCCGCCGCTACTCGCCGCAGGGCGAGCTGCTCGATCGGATCGAGCTGCGGACTCCGGGCCCGACGAGCTGTGCGTTTGGAGGTTCGGACAGCGCCGAGCTGTTCGTCACGAGCCGCAGCGGGCGGATGCCGGGCATCGCCGCCGAGCTCGGCATCAGGCCCGAAATGCAGGACTGTACGGGCGCCGACGCCGGCGGATTGTACGTGTGCCGACCCGGCATCTCAGGTGCGGCTGCAACGCCGTTCGCAGGCTGACGATGCGAGCTGCTGCTGCCAGGCTGCAAGATTGCTTCAGCATCCTCGATCTGCGCGAGCTGGCGCGTCGGCGCCTGCCGGCGCCGATTTTCCATTACATGGATGGCGGCGCCGAGGACGAAGCAACCCTGCGGCGAAACACTTCCGCCTTCGACGCCCACCGGCTCGTGCCGAGATGCATGGTGGACGTGTCCAACGTGCGCACCGCCACGCGGGTGCTCGGGCAGGATCTGCAATGGCCGCTCCTGTGCTCGCCAACCGGTGCGTCGCGCTTCTATCACACCGAGGGCGAACTCGCGGTCGCGCGAGCAGCCGAGCAAGCGGGCGCGTTCTATGCATTGTCCGTCGCTGCAACTCACACCCTCGAGGCCGTTGCGAATGCGAGCAAAGGTCCGAAGCTGTTCCAGCTGCTGCCCTTCAAGAATCGAGAGCTGACGCAGGAGCTGATCGAGCGCTGCAAGCGTGCTGGTTATTCTGCGCTTTGCCTGACCGTCGACGCCGCTGTGCGCGGCAAGCGCGAGCGCGAGCTCCGAGCTGGGATGGGCGTACTGCCGCGGCTCACGTTCTCGAGCGTGGGTCGCTTCGCTCTGCGCCCGCGCTGGGTCCTGTCGCAACTGCTGCACGGCTCGCTGTCGATGCCCAATCTCGCCGATCGCGCGCCGGGCACGGGGCTGGCCGCGAATGGAAAGTACTTGAACGAGCAGCTCGATTGCACCATGAGCTGGGACGAAGTGCGCGCCATGATCGCGCAGTGGGGCGGACCCTTCGCAATCAAAGGCGTGATGCGCGCCGATGATGCGCGTCTCGCCGCCGATGCCGGTGCGACCGCGGTAATAGTCTCGAATCACGGCGGCCGACAACTCGACGGTGCAGCCGCAGCGATCGATGTCCTGCCGCAGATAGTCGCCGCCGTCGGCGACCGCATCGAAGTGATTCTAGATGGCGGTGTTCGCCGCGGCGCTCACATCCTGAAAGCGTTGGCGCTCGGCGCAAAGGCATGCTGCATCGGGCGGCCCTATCTGTACGGCCTTGGCGCGGGCGGCGAAGCGGGTGTCGGGCACGCGCTGCAGCTTCTACGAACCGAGCTCGTGCGCGCCATGCAGCTCACCGGCTGCACGGACGTGCGAACCATCGACAAGAGCATCGTCGAGCGCCTGTGAGCAACCGAGTCATCCGCGACCTGCGCTCGCTCGACGCACCCGCGATCGGCGTGCTCGTGACCTTTCACTGCGCCGAGCTCGTGGAGCTGTATGGCCGGCTCGGTTTCGATTGGCTCCTGCTGGATGCAGAACATGCGCCGCTCAGCGCGCAGACTTGCCGCGAGCTCACGCGCGCCGCGGACCTGGCGGGCCTGCCTTGCGTGGTGCGAGCGCCCGAGATCCGGCCGAGCGTGATCGGAGGTTTTCTCGACGCCGGCGTATGCGGAATTCTGGCGAGCGCTGTCGAGTCGGCAGACGATGTCCGCGCGCTGATCGCTGCCGTGCGCGAGCCGACCCTGATCGGCGCTTTGATCGAGTCCCGCCGCGCGATCGAACAGCTCGATTCGATTCTGGCGGTTTCCGAGCTCGATTGTGTCGCGGTTGGTCCGAACGATCTCGGTCTCTCCATCGGCACTACTGAGGGCGCGCGGGATCAGCGCGTACGCATGCTGGTTGACGTCGCGGACCGCGCCATCGCCGCTGCCGGGAAGAAGCGAATGACCGTCGTCATCGACGCGGCAGCCGCGTCACGGGCCATCGCTGGCGGCGCCATGCTGATCGCAGTGCCGGACACCGCGTTGATAGCGCACGCGGGCAAGGAGTTCGTCGCGCGCGCGTGCGCGGGAGCGGAGCGAGATGAGCGGCTACGAGCCGTGGCCGGTCGAGCGGGGCTTCGGCTCGGCAGCCAGTTTGCGAGCGCGCGGGAGATGGGCGCGGCGCTCCGTCGCGCGCTGCAAGAGCAGTGACGCCATTTGATCGCGAGCGTCGGCTTTGCTCGTGCCCGGCGGGAACGTGAATTTCTCGGTCGCATCGAACGGGTTGACCAGCACGACTGGTGCAGGCGGTGGCAACTCCGCGGCTTGCACCGATGGCGGAGGAGCCGAGACAGGAACGACAGCAGGGGGCGGCGGAGGCACGGCAGCCCGCTTGTCGGATTCGCGCAAAGCCCCGGCGGCGATCACGCCGACGACTGCGACCGAGCAAAGAATCAGAAGAGGTAAACGCAACATCCACACGCGTGAGGCGGGCCGCGCGGCCGGGGCAACTCGGGACACCGTTGCCGGCCGCCGACCGGACGCAGTCGGCTCCGTCGGTTTGCCGAGGAACTCATCATTCAATCGGCGCAAATCGCCCGCGTCCATCTCGGCCTCGACCACAGGCATCGTATCCAGCCCGCTATACAGCTTGTCGAGGAGCGCCTTGCCGCTCATTTCCTGCTTTGCCATTGAAAATCACCTCTCATCACGACACGAACCGTACATGAGAGAGCAACCGGCTCAGCGTGCGGCCGTCTCGGTGGGGCGCGCAGGAGCCGAAACTGCGGGCGCGATCACGGTTCGGATCTCACATAAGCAGGTCGGTGGGGTGGCGTTGCGTAATGCCCCCACATCACTCGACCGGCGACGGAAGCGGATATTCGCCTCGCAATAGAACCAGTACGCCGTTGCGGCTAGAGACTTGTTCGTGCCACGAACCCGCGGCGGCGATGTGCACGTCGCCAGCAGAGAGCTTGTGCGCGCCGATCTGGAATTCACCTTCGAGCACGATGCATTCCTCTTCGCGCTCATGGCGGTGCGCCGGAATGACGCCGCCCGGCCGGATGCGCACCAGGCTCGTGTGCATGCCCGACGCGTCGTCCCGGCACAGCTCGCGCACTTCTACCAACGGTCGGATCTCGATCCACTCTCCCTCACTGCCACGCAGTGTGCGCGTGCCTTCGGACGGCTGTTCGCGCGCGCGTTCCAGAATTCGACGGCGCAGCCGCTCGCGCTGCTCTGCGCTGAGCTCCGCTGGCCGTATGGCAGAAGCGAACGCATTCCGCAGTCTCTGCGGCAGGTCGCCATCAAGTGAATATGCATCCGGGATCAGCCAGAGACTCACATGGCCTCCAGTGATTCGCGCAGCTGACTCAGCGCACGGCGTACATGGCTCTTGACTGTGCCGAGCGGCAAACGCACCGCGTCGGCGATTTCCTGGTGCGACATGCCGTGCAGGAACGCCAGCGAAACGAGATGGCGGCGTTGCGGCGTGAGCTGTGCGAGGGCTGCGTGCATGCTAGTGCGTTGCTGCATGAGGGAAAGAATGTCGTAAGGCTGATCGGTGCTGCTGCCGGCGGCTTCTGCCGAGGCAACGACATCGAGGGCGTTGGCATCTGTGCGGTGTTTCCGCCACCGATCCAGCGCACGGCTGCGACAGAGCATCAGTAACCAGCCGAGCGCATTGGCGCGGCTGGCGTCGAAGCGCGCGGCGTTTGCCCACGCATAGGCATACGTTTCGCAGACGACCTCCTCGGCATCCTCGCGGCTGCGCAGAACTGCGGAGGCAAGCGCATAGAGCTTGCCGACCGTCGCGTCATACAGTTCCTCGAGCGCGCGCTCCTGACCGAGGCGCATCCGTTCAACCAGTGCCGCCAGGTTGCGCACGTGTGCAGCCTCGGACTGCGGAATCTCGTCCACCGCAGCGTGCACGGCCTTCGCTGGCCCAATGGCGCAATCCGCTGCCATGATCGGGGTGTTGCATACAGGTGGCACTACCTCTCCCAGAAGTGTGGCCGCCAGCCCGGAATGGACTAGTTGCTCCGTGTCGCTACGAGCACGAGCCGGCCTTGGATGCACGCCGCACTATGACTTCATGGACGGATAGTCGATGTAGCCGCGTGGTCCATCGGTATAGAACGTGCTGTGATCGGGGCCATTCAGTGCAGTGCCCCGTCGAAAGCGCTCGACGAGATCGGGATTGGCGAGAAAATGTTTTCCGTAGGCAATCAGATCCGCTTCGCCTGCGCTGAGAGCCGCGGCTCCAGTTCGTGCGTCATAGCCACCGTTGAGGATGCACGGACCGTCGAAGGCTGCTCGCATGAATGGTGCAATTCGCTGGAGTTGCCGCGCTTGAGACACATCTTCGACAACATGCAGGTATGCGAGGCCTAATGGGCTCAATGCTTTGGCAGCCTGCGTAAATGTCTCCCGCGGATTGCTGTCACTCATATCGTTGTAGTCGCTTGCGGGCGAGAGTCGGACGCCGACCCGGGTTGGCGACCAAGCCTTGACGACCGCTTCTGTTACTTCCAGGAGCATTCGCAGTCGCTTCTGCACGGTACCGCCATAGGCATCGGTGCGATGGTTGGAACCGTCCTGGAGGAACTGGTCGATCAGATAACCGTTGGCGGCATGAATCTCAACGCCATCGAAGCCGGCTTCTCGCGCGCGGTGCGTGGCGCGGGCAAAGTCGTGCACGGTGGTGTCGATATCCTTTTTTGTCATGGATACTGGCGTGACATACGGCTTCTTGCCTGAGACTGTATGGGTGTCACCCTTTGCGGCAACAGCCGAAGGCCCCATGGGTGCGAGACCATCCAGGAAGTCCGGGTGAGAGACGCGGCCCAGATGCCAGAGTTGCAGGAAGATTCGTCCGCCGCGCCGATGCACAGCGTCGGTCACGCCGCTCCATCCCACGGCGTGTGCTTCGGTGTAAATGCCTGGCGAGCCCAACCAGCCATAGCCTCGCGGGGAGATTGCCGTAGCTTCAGTCACAATGAATGCGGCACCAGCGCGCTGCGCGTAGTACTCCGCCATCAAGGCGTTCGCGGTGCGCTCGACTCCAGCGCGACCTCGCGTCATCGGGGCCATGACCATGCGGTTGGGCAACCTGACGCCGTGAAGCGTCGTCGGAGCAAGCAGGAGCGGATTGACCTCGGAACCCGGCGACGCGTTTGCTCGCGCAAGAGCCAGTAGACCCATTGAGGCCAGAACGCTGCCGAGTAAATGTCCGCCTGGAAACAATTGGCACGTGCTTCGATCTCATGTGATGACGTTCAGAACTCTAACGATCGCCCGTCCGTCGCAGCCGGATTGCATCGGCGAGCTCCGCCGGTCCGCCGCTGCGGCCGTGGACGCCGACAATATCGATGACGTCGAGATGATTGGCAACGATGAGCCGCGACAGCTCTTCACCGCCCTCGAATGTCGCTGGTGTGCTGCCGACCTCCGGAAGATAAAAGAGATCACCCTGAAAGAGGGTGCGTGAGGCCGGGGCATAGGAAACGAGCATTTCCCCTGCATGGCTGCTGGCGAGCGGATAGAGAATGACCTTCGTATCGCCGAGATCGAGTGTGCGGGGTGTCGATACCTCCTCGATCGCGGTGGCGGGCAGGTTTTCGAATTGCCTGCGTATCGCTATGCCGCCGCCCTTACCGGTGAGCACCGTTGCACCTGCCTCGAGGTAGGCAGGCAGTCCAGCTATGTGGTCGCGGTGCGTATGCGACGCCACGAGATGAGTAATGCGGCGGCCCGGCGCGGTTCGCTCGATGACAGCGCGGACCTGTTCCGCTTCCGCAGGACTGATTGGCGCGTCGAATATCGCCACGGCGTTCGTCCCGACAACGAAGCCGGTGTGATAGCCCGAGGGCGCCCCGTCGATACGATAGGCGCCGTGACCGAGCGATGTCGCCCGCAACGGACCCCGATCGGCTCTCTCCACATAACCGGCCGGCAGGTCGAACGTGCGAGCATCGATATTCGTCGCGGCAACCGCCACGCCTTGCCAGTGATTGGTCAGCCGCGTACCGGTGTAAATGAGAATGCGCTGCGGCTGTAGCGCATCGCCTGCCTTGCGGTAGTCCTCATACACATAGCGCCTGTCGCCTGAAGTGGCGGCTCTCACGAGCTCGGTTGCCGGATCGATGGCGATGGTGGTGAGCCGATCGACCCGATCTCGAAAAGTCACGCGCACGTCGCCGCTCGCCTGGTCGACCGAAAGGTCCGGCGCACGCCTGCGGGCTTCGTCCAACAACAGGCCGGGCGCCAGGAGGAGCAGATCGCAAAACTCCGCCTCGCCCGTCGCTGCCTGGGTCCGGTCGATTTCGCTGCCGTCTCGCCAGCGCATGAGGTCGACGGATGCCCATGCAGTCGGCGAACCGATCGTCAGGTAGTGGAAACGGATGGCACCGGGGAACGTGGTATCGCTCTCGAGCCGATAGCGGCCGTCGCGAACGAGCAGCACGCTCTGCCGGTCGGGTAGCTCGACGATCGGTATCTCCGGTCGACTCGCCTGGTCGCGTACATGCACTACACCTTGCATGGTCAGGGTGACGGCATGCGCGCGCTCAGGAATTGCAAGTGCGCGCGCAGTTGCTTCGAACGTGGCTCGGGGATCTGTTGCCGCCGTAGCACCGGCGGAGATCCCGAAGAATAGCAATGCAAATGCAGCGTGCCGCAGGGTGGCCATTGAGAGCTAATTCCTGATCGAGGTGCCGGCCGCGAGGATGAGTGATCCCGCACCGACGAGTCCTGATTCGATCCTGAATAGCTCTGAATACTTCTAAAGGACGACGCACACGTTGCGCGTCAGCGCGGCCTCAGGCAACTCGTTGCCGTACATGCGTCTGGCGTACGCCAGCCGACGCTCACGGCGATTCAGATTTGTCGGGGAGGCGTCATTCATGGACCGATCACCGAATCGTTTTTGGTCGATCGATCCAATACTCCGGCCGTGTATGGCCGTGTGCGAGTGCAAGAATCCAGATGACAGACTCGCGGACGATATAAGAAATGTAGTAGGGAAACAGCTTGAGGTTCACTCGGCGATAGCCGCCAGGTCGCATGCGCGGTCATCGCGAGCCTCGGGCACAAACTTGATGCTCATCTCGGACCGAAGCGGCCCGCCAATTCGTTCTTGATTTCCTCGTAGGGGATGCCGTTCGCACGACCTTCGTCGACGGCCCTGACCCGCGCACGAATCTCCTCGTCCCACGCTTGTTCGATGTCGTCCGTCGCTCCAGGTTGGTCGAGATCGAGTAGCAAGCGAACGAGCGCCAGCCGCTGGTGTCGAGGTAGCTCGACAACTTCCTTGGTGATCTCTTCGATGCTGATAGCCATGGCTGCGCGCCTCCCGGAAGTGCCCTTCCTGGCGGAAGGGTAACACCCCACTTCGAGCACACGATACCTCTGTTGTTGGATAGGTCATCAGACTCTCCTGTCACCGCCCTCCCTCAGTTGAGGGAGGGCGTTCCCTCCGTGGAAATTGTGAGCGAGCTATTGTTTAGTAGACGTGGGCGAAGTGCGGCTTCTCCTGTTTCCGGTCACGCGGCCTGCTCGAGTCGCGCGACGGAATCGTCGAGCAACTCGGCGCCGAGCTGCGCTACTTGCGCGTAGAGGATTGCGTCCTCGCCGTCCGCGTGCAGCAGCACTTCAGACAAGCAGTGAAGCAGACTGTGAACCTGCATCAGCCTTCTTCGCTCGGCTGAGATTGCTTGGTCGCGGAGTGAAGACGTTTCAGCTGAAACGTCTGGAGTGAGAGGAGCCTTGCGGCGATCCCGATTCGGGGTGGATTGGCGGTCCGACGTATCATCCGTGTCAGCCATGGCTACACCTCAGTTGTGGCTGTGGTTAGACGTCTTCTGCCCGTGGTAGGTGAAGCACCTCTTGAACGTTCGCCAGCTCAATTTTCGCTTCTGCGAGAGCGCCGATTAGTTCAGCCAGCTTGAGATTTGTTTCGGGCATCCTTCAGCGACAGAGTGCTGTCCCTAATAGTCTTCGCAATTTCGTAGCGTGCTTCAGACTCGTAAGCGTCGCCTGGATTGCTGCAAGCTCGTTCATAGGGTCGATCTCCGTTCTGAGCGCATGCTTGCTAGAAAGGTAGCTTTTGACAAAGGTATTCGACGCCGGCCGACATTTCCTTGGCTATCACGACGCCTATCGATGCGAGCAGCACGTTCAGAAACGTTCCGAAGATAAACGTCGCGTATCCCTGCGCCGCCCAAGTTCTCCTAGCAAACGCATACGCAAGAGGATCAACATGACGTACCTGGTCAGGGACATACCCCATGTGATTCCACGCTTCCCACTTGCACGCAACTTTGAAGGCGAACCAGACACCTACGGCTTCCCATCCGCCCATGAATATGGCCACGAAGAAAACTATCCGCTCTGCGTAGCCGACCCATTGGCCGCTTTCATCTGGATGCAGAATTACCAACTCCCAAGCTCTCTGCGTCGGCACATCGGGTGAGATTGGCGGGACTCTTACCCTGTCCCGAAGAAGAGCCAGTGTGCGACGCACTAGGTAGTGTCCCGTCGCGAGCGTAAACACGAAGCCCACCACAACGTACGGCCACTCGCGCATGGTTCCTTCCAAGTTCAGTCGCAACTTTGTTGTAAGAAGTGGTTCTGCGCTGCTGGTTTAGTAGGTCGCATTGTGAACAGCGCGCGCTAGAGACTAGCGCTAGCGGCGTGCCATTCCCATAGGGTCAAATCCGCGAGCCATGAGGTACTTGGTGCGTGATGCCGGTAGACATCAACTCTACGAACCAGCAGGTCACTAGACAGGAAGTCTATGGACCGCTCTGATGAGGGTGTCCACGAGCGGATCGAAGTGGCAGGGTGACAAGAAAGAAGTTGTCACCCAAAAAGGTGCAACGTGCTTTGATTGAAAAAGGAGAAGTCTGGCGCGCCCGGAGAGATTCGAACTCCCGACCTCCTGGTTCGTAGCCAGGCGCTCTATCCAACTGAGCTACGGGCGCGTGCAGAGAAGACTTATATATGTAGGGCCTCGCGCCGACGGCGGCGAACTGCCCTGAAATTAACCTTAAATCAAGGGGTTGCTTTCGCGTCGCCCTCGGTCCGCTTGCAGCTTTCCGGTCGGACGAATGCCGGCCGGGAGCCCTCACGGGGCGCGCATCCTATCACACTGAGCCTGGAATCAAGCCGGCCGCGGGCGACTTTTCTGCCCGCGGCCGACTGCTTCCCCCGCTACTGTCCGAACGAATACTTGAGGTCCAACCCGATCGCCCGGCCGGGCGCTTCGTGCGAGAACGTGCCGCCGAATTCCGGCGCGGGAATCACCTCCGCCAGGTATTCCTCGTCGGTCAGGTTGCGTACCCACGCCGTCACTTGCCATTTGTCCGCGGAAACTCCCAGGCGCGCATTCAACAGCGTGAACGTGTCGCGACTCGTCTTCGCGTAGTCGCCGGGCACGCCGAACAATGTGACGACCGACTCCTCCTGCACGGCGCTGAACCACGTCTCGCCGGTGAAGCTCGCATCCAGGCGCGCGATGAGCGACATGCCTGAGTTGCCCATCGGCACGACGAAGTCGACGCCTGCTGTCGCCGTGTACTCCGGTGCGTAAGGCACCTTGTTGCCCTTGGTGTATGGGCGGCCGTCGTACTTGTCGATCTCGCTGTCGAGCAGACCGATGCCTGCGAACAAGTTGACGTACTGATTCGCGCGCCAACGCACATCAGCTTCCACGCCTTGCAACGTCGCTTCGTCGACATTGGTCACGACGCGCAGCAGGCCGAACGGACCGGCGAGGAAGTTGAAGATCTGCATGTCCTCGACATCCGTGCGATATGCAGCGAGATTCAGCGACAGCGTGCGATCCAGCAGCTCCGCCTTCAGTCCGATCTCCGCCGCCTTCGCGACTTCCTTCTTGTAGTCGTCGTAGCTGATGCCCTGCGTGACGAGCGATGGCGTCGTCGTGATCGTGCCGTCCGCCTCGACAAAACGCAGCCCGCCGAGGAACGTCTGAATCGTCGCGTTGCTGCCCGTGGAGTTGAAGCCGCCGCTGCGGAATCCCCAGCCGTACGACGCGAACGCGGCCCAGCCCTCCGTGAACTTCCAGTTCAACGAGACCTTCGGCTGCAGCTGGCTGAACGTCTTGTCGCGATCGGGAATGCCGCTCGTCGCGAGCGCAGGATTCACGGTGTACGCGGGATTGATGAACGGCGCCGTCGGACCCGGCCCGAACAACGGCGTCTGTGCGAAGGCTTGCGTGCCCGTTGGCACATTGTTGTCGACCGAGCGCTTCTCGCGGTCGTAGCGCAGCGCCAGCGCGAGCTCCATGCCCGGCATCAGGTCGTAAGCGATCTGACCGAACACTGCAGACACCTTGCTGTTCAAGTCATCGTCGATACAGCAGATCGGTCGGATTCGGTCCGGTGCTCGGCACGAAGGCTTGTTCCACCAGGCCCGTCCCGCGATCGCCACCTTGCGCGACAACGACGCGCCGATCGATATCCGCGTAGTACGCACCAGCCAACCAACGGAACGGCTGATCCGCAGGCGAAGCCAAGCGAATCTCCAGCGACGTGTCCTCCTGATCCCGCTGCTGATACTGATAGCCATCACAACGCGCCGGACTGTACGGTGGCAGCACTGAGTTCGCGCCTGCGTAGAACGTCGGTGACGGCAACGGTCCACCCACCTGCGCGTTGATATCGGCCTGACACTCCGCCGTCCGCGCATACAAGCCAAACGCCGCGCTCGTGCCGTCCGTCAGGAAGAAGTTCGTTTGATCGTTGTACGCGACCCATGTCGTCAGCGTGCCGACGTCGAGCGTCCACTCGCCCTTCACGGAGATCTGCTTGTTCTCCTGCTCGTTGGTCGGAATGATGTTGCTGATGTAGTTGAACTCGTGATCGTTCACGTCCTCGAAGAAATCCGGGTTGCCGACGAATTGCGCGAAGAACGGCAGCGCGAAGGTCGCGTTGAAATTGATCGCGCCCGCCTCGAGCTTCGAGAACTTCGCTTTGACGTCCAGCTCGCCGTTGTCGCCCATCGGCATGACGAGCCGCGGCGTCACGCCGTACTCTTTGAAGTAATCGACGCAGTCGTCGCATTCGCGGAAGTCGTTCTTGAAGAAGCCGTCGGTCTCGCGGTAGTAGCCGGCAACGCCAAACTGGGCCGCTTCGCTGCCGCCATCGAGATAGATGTGAGCCTTGCGCGAGTTGTTATTGCCGAAGCCGACGTCCACGCTGCCGCCGAAGGCCTGCCCGGGCTTGCGCGTCGTGACGATGATTGCGCCTGACACAGCGTTGCGGCCGTAAATGGCGCCTTGCGGCCCTTTCAGCACCTCGATCTGCTGAACGTTCGCCAACTCCTGGTTGAACGCAGTCGGGTTCGTCTGCAGCACGCCGTCGACGACGAGCGCGAAGTTGGTCTCGGCATCGCGACCGGTGTTGATGCCGCGAATGCTGAGCTGCAAGTCGCCGACCTCGGCGGTCTGCACCTGCGCCAAGCCGGGCGTCAGCGCGATGAAATCGGTCGGACGCTCGATACCGGCGATCTCGATGTCACGAGCGCTGAACGCCTGGATCGTCGCGGGCACGTCCTCGATCTTCTCCGCGCGCTGGCGCGCGGTCACGACAATCTCCTCCAGCACACTTTGATTGGCCGCTTCCTGCGCATGGGCATGGCTCAAGCTCAGAGTCGTCGCCACGGATAACGTCAGCAGTGCACGGCGCTTCATAAATGTCCCCTTCAGGTTTTGTTGAGCCCGGCGAGATAGGTGCGCACGCGATCGAGCGTGACGACCTCGGCATACTTGGTCTGCAGATCGAACAGATTCGCTTCGTGCGGCCCGCTGGCGCGGTCACCCACGGCATCGCGCACGACGAGCGGTATGAATCCATGCTGGACGGTGTCGACGGCAGTCGCGCGCACGCAGCCGCTGGTCGACATTCCCGCGATGAGCAACGTGTCGACTCCGAGCGCGGTCAATGTCGCGGCGAGCGTGGTTCCAAAGAAGGCGCTGGCATATTGCTTCGTGAATACGGTTTCGACGCGCTCAGGACCGACTCCCGGCGCGAACTCAGCGAGCGGCGAGCGCGCGCCGCGCTCGAAGACTTTCAGCGCGGGGACTTTTCGGAAGAACACGCCGCCGTCGCGGCCGCCATCCTGATAGGCGAGGTTCGTATGCAGGATCGGGATGCCTGCGCGGCGACTGAGACCGAGCAGTTCCTCGCATGCGCGACGCACATCCTCAGTCGTCGGGCCCGCGTAGAGTGGCGACTCGGACTGCGTGTACGCCTTGACGAAATCGACAACCAGCAGCGCGGGCCGCACGCCTGGCTGCAGCGTGCCGCCGTATCCGCGTGCGTCGACCGGGCCACCAGGATGCGACGTCATATGACCTTCGCCGTCTTCAACTGCGCGTAACGCTCTGCGTTCATGCCGAGCAGTCCGCGATACACGTCATCGTTGTGCTGTCCAAGACTCGGACTCGGCGAGCGCACGCGCCCGGGCGTGCGCGACAGCTTCGGCGCGACGTTCTGCATCTTCAGCTCCCCGAAATCTGGATGCGGCACGGAGACGATCGCCTCGCGAGCCTGGAAATGCGGGTCTTCCAGCATCTCGGGCGCGCGATAGATGAGCCCAGCTGGAACGCTGAACTCCTCCATCAGCTCCAGCACCTCCACGCACTTCTTCGTGCGCGTCCAGTCTCCGATGATCGAGTCGATCTCCTTCTGCCGTGCACCGCGCGCACCATGCGTCGCGTATTCACGCTGTCGCGAGAGTTCAGGTCGGCCCATCGCCTGAGTCAACCGCTGGAACACGGCGTCCTGATTCGCAGCGATCAGCACCATCGAGCCATCGCTCGTCGGATACACGTTCGACGGCGCGATGTTCGGCAGGATCGCGCCGGTGCGCTCGCGGATGTAGCCCGCCTTGTCGTACTCGGTGATCAGCGACTCCATCATGTTGAGCACGGCTTCGTAGATCGCAGAATCGACGACCTGGCCGCGGCCGGTTACTTCGCGATGATGCAAAGCCGACAGCGCCCCGAGGCACGCGAAGGTCGCGGCAAGCGAGTCGCCGATGCTGATGCCCATGCGCGAAGGTGGCGTGCTCGGGTCGCCGACGACATACCGCAATCCGCCCATCGCCTCGCCGACGGCGCCGAAGCCGGCGCGTTTCGAATAAGGCCCGCTCTGCCCATATCCCGAGACGCGAATCATGATCAGGCGCGGATTGATCTTGGCCAGCTCGTCATACCCGCAGCCCCATTTCTCCAGCGTGCCGGGCCGGAAGTTCTCCAGCAGAAAGTCAGCCTTCGTGACCAGCTCGTGCAGCACCTTCTGACCTTCCGCCTGACGCAGATCGAGCGTGATCGCCTTCTTGTTGCGCGCGACGACCGGCCACCACAGCGATTTGCCGCCGGCCTTCTCCTGTCCCCACACACGCAGTGGATCGCCCTGCCCCGGCGGCTCCACCTTGATGACCTCGGCGCCCATGTCGCCGAGCAGCTGGCCGCAGAACGGACCTGCGAGCAGCGTCCCGAGTTCGATGACGCGCAGGTCGGAGAGCGGACCGTTCGCGAAGCGCACGTCAGTCATGCAGCACCACGGTGCGTCCAGCGCGCGAACTGCGGCTGCTTCGGCGGTTCGAGGCCGGTCTCCTGCTTGCAGCGAGCCTTCAGCTTCTCGATCGTGTCGAAGCCGCGATCGAACAGCTTCTTCTCGCCGCGTTCGCTCGCCATGCGCTTGCGCAGAGCCGTCGTCGCCTTCTCGTCGATGCTGTCATCGTCATTGAGCACGACGCCATAGCGACGCGCGCCGTTGCGCGTGACCAAACCTGCCTCAACATCGAACTGCACGAGCGCAGCGTCGCGTTCCAGCGGGTCGCCGCAACCACCGCCGCCCCACGTATCGGAAAGCAGCAGATCACCCGCTTCGACTTTGATTCGATCGACCTTCGCGGGCAGCAACTCCTGCGTACCGTCGCCGCGCACGAGTGTCTTCTTGCTGCGCTCGCCCGGCGTTCCGCCATTCACTCCCCAGGGATACGTGAGCCAACGATCGTCGTGAATCGAGATCTCGCCCGGCTCCAGGAAGCGATAGCCGATGCGCAGGCCGTTGCCGCCGCGGAATTTGCCGGCGCCGCCGCTGTCCGCAATCGTCTCGTAGGTCTCGATGCGCAGCGGGAAGTAGCTTTCGAGAAATTCGTTCGGCACGTTCGTGAATGACGGCCAGAGCGAATGACCATCGGGTCCGTCGCCAAAAGGCTTGCCCGGAATCCCGCCGAACGTGATCTGGTACAGCTGATACCACTCGCCCTTGCTGTCGTAGCCCGAATACATGAAGTGCGGGCTGTCGGAGAACCCGGCCGCGCACAGGAAGTCAGGACTGCCCTGCCCCAGCAAGCCGCCGAGGATGTCGAAGATGCGACCGAGCGCGTGGGTGCGGCATGACAGCGCCGCGGGCTTGAGCGGCTTCAGCAGCGTCCCGGCCGGGATGCGCACCTCCATCAGATCGTAGAAGCCGTCGTTGAACAGGATCTGCGGGTCGAACACCATGATCATGTACACGCCCGCGAACATCTTGAACATCTCTTCGTTCAGCAGGAAGTTGATCGAAGAGATCGACTGCGGATCGGTGCCGTTGAAGTCGAAGATGCACTTCTCGCCTTCGCGCCACATCGTGCAGGCGATCTTGTACGGACCCATGCCGCGGCCGTCGTCGCAGATGTAGTCCTCGAAGTACTGCCGCTTCTCCGGCACGGTGCGCCGGATCAGCTCGCGCATCGCCCGCTTGTTGCGCTCGAGCATGGCGTCGAGCGCGGAGTAGAAAACGTCGTCGCCAAAGCGCTGTGCGATCTGCAAGCAACGCAGCGACGCCGTGCGCAGCGCGGCGACGATCGCGTTGAAGTCCGAAAGATTCCAGTGCGGCAGTCGGCAGTTGTGCAGAATGATGCGCAGCACGTCCTGCTGCAGCTCGCCGCCCTTGTAGATCTTTACGGGCGGCACGCAGATACCTTCCTCGTAGATCTGCCGCGCATCCGTCGGCAGACTGCCCGGCACTTTGCCGCCCACGTCGGTCATATGGCCGAACATCGCCGTCCATGCGAGCAGGCGGCCTTCGCGGAAGATCGGCATCAGCATCAGCCAGTCGTTCGCGTGCGAAATCGCGCCGTTCACCGAGTACGGATCGCTGGTGAAGAAAATGTCGCCGTCTTCGATCGTGCCGTCGTAGCCCTGCAGGAAACCGTGGATGAAGGAGCCGAACTGGCCCACGACCATTTTGCCTTCGACGTTGGCGATCATCGGGAACTCGTCGTGCTGCTCGCGGATGCCGGGCGACATCGCGGTCCGGAACAGCACGGTGTCCATCTCGAAGCGCGCGTTGCGCAGTGCGCTTTCGATGATGTCGATCGTTACGGTGTCGACGTCGACGCGCGCGTAAGGCTGCGAGTTGCGTTGGACAAGTTTGGCGGGCATGAGGCGTACCTGTCAGGCTGAAGCCTGACCCACATGAGAATCGGGATAGATCAGGATGTTGCCGAAGCCGTCGACGTGGCCGCGGTGGCCGGGCAGGATCACAGTCGTGGAGTCCATCTCCATGACGATCGCGGGGCCGGCGATGACGTTGCCGGCCTGCAGCTGCGCGCGCTCGTAGACGTTGGCTTTCAGATCTTTGCCATCCATGTGCACGCGCTGCGTTCCCACCTGCGCACCTTCGGGCTCGGCACCGCCGCGGCGAACTGCGGGCCGCTCGATCTGGATGCTCTTGCCGCGCACAGCGGCGCGTAGTGTCACGAGCTCGTGTTCGAGCGATAGCGTGAACGTGAACAGCCGCTTGTGTTCGGCGTCGAACTTCTCGCTGATCGCAAGGAGGCCGCGCTCCTCCAGCTCATCGAGTCGCACGTCTACGCTCAACCGCAGACCCTGTCCGCGATAACGGACCTCGACCTGGTAGCTGGTCTGCATGTCCGCCGCAGGGACGTTCTCCTGTTTGAGTCCATCCGACGCGTCGGCCGCGAGCTGACGCAGGATCTGCGCCACTTCGCCGGCGCTGATCGATTTAAACGTGCGCACGAACGTGCGCGAACGCTCGTCGCGCACGGCAGTCGTCGAATCGCCGAGCGCACACAGCACGCCCGGACCCGGCGGAATGATGGCGGGCCACGACCCGAGCAAACGCGCGAGAGCGTTGGCGTGCAGCGGTCCCGCACCACCGAATGCGATCAAGGCATAGTCGCGCGGATCGTAGCCCTGCTCGACCGAGACCAGCCGCAGCGCGCCGGTCATGTTTTCGTTGACGATGTTGTAGATGCCGAGCGCTGCCTGCTCCAGCGATAGCCCGAGCGCATCCGCGACCTTCTGCACGGCCGTCGTCGCGAGCTTGCGATCGAGCAGCATCTCGCCGCCGAGGCGCTGCATCTCTGGCAAGTAGCCGAGCACGACATTCGCATCGGTGACCGTCGGCTCCGTACCTCCCTTGCCGTACGCAGCTGGGCCCGGATCTGCGCCCGCGCTCTGCGGGCCGACGCGCAACGCTTTCGTCAGCTCCGGCACGTGTGCAATCGAGCCACCGCCCGCACCGACCGTGCGGATGTCGACCGACGATGCACGCACGGTCACGTCGCCGACAGTCGTTTCACGGCGCAATCGCGGCTCGCCGTCCTGAATCAGTGCAACGTCCGTCGATGTGCCGCCGACGTCGATCGTCAGCAGATTCGGAAATCCCGCCTTCGATGCCACCCACAACGCACCAGTCACGCCGCCCGCGGGGCCCGACATCAGCAGATTGACCGGAAACTCCTCGGACGACTTCGCCGACGCAAGACCGCCATCCGAACGCAGGATGTGCAGCTTGACCGCATCGGTCTTCGCCGCGAGCTTCTCCTGCAGATTGCGTACGTACCGCGCGACGCGGGGCCGCACGTAGGAGTTGGCGACAGTCGTAACCGTGCGCTCGTACTCCTGCATCTCCGGCACGACCTGCGAGGACAGCGACACTGGAATTCCCGGCAATTCCTCGCTGGCGATCGCAAGCACGCGCTGTTCATGCGTATCGTTCGCGAACGCGTTGATGAGCGATACGGTCAGCGCTTCGATGTTCTTCTTGCCCAGCTGGCGCAGGTCTTCCCGCAGGCGCTTCTCGTCGAGCTTCTCGACCACATCGCCCTTTGCACCGATACGCTCGTGCGCCTCGATCGTGCAGGACAGCGGCGCCATAGGCAGACTCTTGTTGTAGATGACCCAGCCGCCGAGTCCGCCAGGCACGTACGACCGCGCGATCTGCAGCACTTGCCGATATCCACGCGTCGTCACGAGTCCGCACTTCGCTCCGGTCCCTGTAAGCACGGTGTTAGTCGCGACTGTCGTTCCGTGCATGACGTGATCGATCTGCTTCGGCGAAATGCCAGCGCGGCTGCACACTCGCTCCAGGCCGGTCAGCACGCCGATCGACTGATCCTGCGGAGTGCTCGGCACCTTTGCGGACCACGTGGCGCCGCTCGCCTCGTCGACCAGCAACAGGTCGGTGAACGTGCCGCCGACATCGACACCCAATCGATAGGTCACTGCAGTGCTCTCCTGGGGAATTCCCCGGCCTTGTTCAGCATTCCGGGGACGGGGCGGCCGAGCTGCGTTTGCAGCCACTGCGCCGTCTCGATCAGCGACGGCAGCGAAACGCCGGTTTCGACGCCGCTGCGCGCAAGCATGTAGAGCAGATCCTCTGAAGCGATGTTGCCGGTCGCGGCAGGCGCGAACGGACAGCCGCCGATGCCGCCGATGCTCGAATCCAGCGCGACGACGCCGTTCTCGATTGCGGCCCAGGCGTTGGCTATCCCGGTATTGCGCGTGTTGTGGAAGTGGCAGCGCCAACGGATGCCGGGCATCTGCAAGCGTGCACGCCCGAGGAGCTCGTGGACCTGCGCGGGGACCGCGACGCCGATCGAATCGGCGAGGCAGATCTCATGCGGTTCGCCTTCCGACACGCGTTGCGCCACGTCGATCACGCGCGCGACCGGTATCTCGCCTTCGAACGGGCAACCGAAGGCGGCCGAAATCGTGACCTGGGCTCGGATGCCAGCGGCCCGCGCGGCGCTGGCGACTTCGATCCACGTCGCTATGGATTCGTCGGTACCGACGCCCTGGTTGCGGCGGTTGAACGTGTCGCTCGCAACCACGACCATGCCGACTTCGCTGCAACCGGCTGCCGCCGCGCGATCGAAGCCTTTGCGATTCATCACCAATCCGATGAAATGGGCGTCGCGCGGCCGGCTGAGACCGGCCAGCACTTGCTCGGCGTCGGCCATCTGCGGGACCTTGCGCGGATTGACGAAACTGGTGACCTCGATGCGTCGCAGGCCCGAGGCCAGCAGCCGGGTGATCAGCTCGATCTTGGTGGTCGTGGGGAGGATGAGCGGGTCGATCTGCAGGCCGTCGCGCGGCCCGACTTCGACCATTTCGACTTGAGTCCCCATGGCAGCGGATCGTATGCAATCAATCCTCGCATTGGCAAGTGGAAGGCAGAATTTGGCAATGCAGGCGTATGATTGCATGCAATCCGCACCGTAATGGTGCAGAGCGATAAGAGAGGACATCCATGGCCCAGGCAGTCGATCGGGCGTACGCGATGGTTCGCGAGGGGATCGTGCGCGGTACCTACGCCGCCGCCGTGCGAATCACCGAGCAGGAGATCGCGGACGCGCTCAGCGTCAGCCGCACGCCCGTGCGCGAAGCGCTGCGACGTTTGCAGGCGGAAGGATTTCTCACGGTGCTGCCGAACGTCGGCGCGGTCGTCACGCCGTGGACGGACTCGGATACGCGCAATGTGTTCGAGTTGCGCGCGCTATTGGAACCGTACGGTGCGGCTCGCGCGTGCGAGCAAATCACGCCGGAGGGCCTCGCGACGGTGCGGCGACTCGCCGAAGAGCAGTATCACGAGTCGACGACGCGCGCCGACGGCCACATCGAGCGCATCGGTCAATTGAACAGCGCGTTTCACCGCGCGTTGCAGGATTTCTCCGGCAACGCGCGGCTCGTCACGTTACTCCCCGCACTGCTCGAAGCGCCGATGATGCTCAAGACGTTCGCGAAGTATCAGCCGCAGCACCTGATCCGCAGCGCCTCGCATCACCTGGAGATCGTCAGCGCGCTCGAGTCGCGCGACCCGGAGTGGGCCGCATCGGTCATGCGGTCACACATCCTGGCTGCACACGCGGCGCTGCGGAGCGATCCGGAGTCTTAGACTCAGCGGGCGCCGTATCGACGTCCTCTGCTTCCGACGGCACCGGCCTCCAGAACTTGTCCTTGTAGATCGTCAGCAGCACCGCGATGACGACAGTGGCAAGCCGCGCGCCGTTCGCGAGCCAGCCGCCGAGCGCCGTGTCGTCGACGGCGAACACTTCCCACCAGAGATTCATCAAAGCGTGCAAACCGAAGATGGCCCAGATGTTGTAGCGCCACTTCATGAAGAACCAGCAGAAGCCGATGCCGCCGGTGCCGGTGATCGCGACGATGCCGACCAGCTCCATCAGGTCGTCCGATTGATAGAGATGCTTGGCCGCAAACACGATCGAGGGCAGTAGCGCCGACACCCAGAATCCAAGGCGCGCACGCATGTAGAGCTGCCGGAACAGGAAGCCGCGGAACAGCACCTCTTCCGCGAACGGCGCGATGAAGCACAACACACCCACGGTCAGGAACGTCATGTTGGGATTCACGTCCGAGGTCAGCGCGAACGCGATCAGCATCGGTAACGTCGCGATCGCGGCGAACGCGAGTCCGCGGCCGACCGGTTTCGTCAATCCAAGCTCGCGGGCCGCGCGCTTGAATCCGAGGCTATGCGTGACGGCGACAGCGAGAAAGCACGTGAGGACTTCCAGCGCATTGCGAATGCCGAGAACGATGAGCCATTCGCCGATGAAGCGCTTCCAGCCGATCTACTTCAGAAAGTTGTTGAACTGGTCGATGAAGCCAAAGACGAGCTCGGTGATCGCCGCGTACCACAGTCTGGAACGAGGAATTTTCATTGTGAGACTCCCTGCTGGCCGACTGGCCTCGGCTTGGGACGCCGCACGCTGAGGGAAGGTTGCAGAACAGATTCTATCGGCGCCCGCCGCTCACTTTCTTCAAACGGGCGCCGTCCTGGCGTCCCTTCGTTATTGCCACATCCTGCCAGCTGGTGCGCTGGCTAATCGGCGCTACGTGCAGCCGCACGGATGCGCCGACGGCGAGCGCAAGTCTGCTCATCGTTTCCAAAGTCAGGTTGACGGTGCCGCGAAACACTTTGGTGATGTAGGCGGGCGATACGCCGACCCGACGCGCGAGCTCCGCACGCGTGACGTTCTGTGCAGTCATGAGGGCCAGGAGCTCTTCGGTGAACTCTAGCCACGCGAGTTCCGCCCAGGACGCCGGTTTACGTTCTGCGGCCTCACTGAGCTCGCGCCAAGTTATAGTCATGATGCTCTCTCAGTCTATGGAAATGATCACAAGTAAATTTCTGCGCTTGGCGAGCAGATAGTCGCTGCGCAATCTCCGCGCCTTGCCCACCTCGGCTGACGGAGTCCGCTGTGCCGTCTTCCAAAATGCATGTGTGCACACGACTGTTTTTCCCTCGTCGTAGAGCCATAGGACTCATAATGCCGGCCCACGCTTCGGAGTCATGCGAAACTCGTAGATCCCTGTGTCGAGCTGCTTCGACATCGCCTCGTTGTACGGCAAGCGATACTTGAGGAACGTGAACATCCGCGCACCGAGGTCGTTCGAGTCCGGCTGCGCAAGCACGTTCTTCAACTCGCATTCCGTTTCCGATCGAGCGATAGCCAGCACTGTCCATGTGTCGCGTCCGAGCTCGTGAAGCAGCATATTAACCTTTAGGTTAACTGTGTCAATGCATGATTTTCTGCCTCACTTTTCTACCAAGGCTATCCACTCATGGAGTCGTCGATTTCTAGGCGATGCGCCGAAGCTTCCGCTTCTTGAAGTCGATGAGAATCTCACGCGCCGCGTTGTGACCGGGCGCTCCTGTCACGCCACCACCGGGATGCGTGCCGGAGCCACACATATATATACCTGGCAGCGGCCCGCGGTAATTCCCATACCCGAGCATCGGCCGCGCCGAGTAGATCTGATCCAGGTTCAGCGCGCCGTGGAAGATGTCGCCGCCGATCAGGCCGAAGGTTCGCTCCAGATCGAGCGGGCTGTTGATCTGCCGCCCGAGCACGGATGCTTTGAAATTCGGCGCGTGTTTGTTGACCGTCTCGATCATCAGATCCGCGACGGCGTCGCGATGCGCATCCCACGATTGCCCATTTGGCAGTTCCGGCGCGACGTGCTGGCAGAACATGCTCGCGACGTGCTGGCCCGGCGGAGCAAGGCTGTCATCCAACGTCGACGGGATCAGTACCTCCACGATCGGCTCTTTCGACCAGCCCTGCAGACGCGCATCGAAGTACGCGCGCTCCATGTACGCGAGCGACGGCGCGATGATGATGCCGGCCGTGTGATGCGGAGCGCGCTGCTTGCCAGGCAAGCATGTGAAGTCAGGCAACTCCGAGAGCGCGACATTCATACGGAACGTGCCGGAGCCGCAACGCCATTGGCTGATGCGCTGACGGAACGCGGGCGGCAACACGCCTGGGTCGAGCAGCTTCATGAAGAGCAGCTTGGGATTCAGATTGGAGACGACGGCCGAAGCGCGGAACGTCTCGCCGGATTCGGTGACCGCACCGACTGCCTTGCCGTTCTCGACGAGAATTTCCTTGACGCCCGCGTTCAAGCGAATGTCCGCACCGCGCGAGGCAGCACACTTCGCCATCGCTTGCGTGATCGCACCCATACCGCCGATTGCGTGCGCCCACACGCCTTTCTTGCCGTTGACCACGCCGAACACGTGATGCAGCAGCACGTACGCGGAGCCCGGCGCGTATGGGCTGTTGTAGTTGCCGACGATGCCGTCGAATCCGTACACGGCCTTGATCGGATCGCTCTCGAACCAGCCATCGAGATAATCGCCCGCCGAGGTTGCGAACAACGTCAGCAGCTCCTGTCGCGTCGCGAGGTTGAGCTTGCTGAAGCGGCCACCGATTTTCGCGGCGCGCAGCATCTCAGGCAACGCGACGCGCCAGCCACCTTCCACGACATTGGGCGGTGTCTCGAGCACGAGCTCGCGGAACACATCGGCGATCACTTCGAGCCGTTCGGCGTAGGCATCGAGCCGGTCTGCGTCCTTGCGCGAGAACTTCGCGACTTCTTCCTGGGTGCGGCCGGCGCCGATGCTCAGGTAGCGCCCGTCCTGCGTCGGCAGGAAGTTGGCGAGTTCCCGCTCCACGATCTTCAGGCCGTGCGCGTGCAGGTCGAGGTCGCGAATGACCTTTGGATTCAGCAGCGAAACCGTGTACGCCGCGACGGAGTTGCGAAATCCCGGATGGAACTCTTCGGTGACGGCCGCACCGCCGACGACGTGACGTCGTTCGAGCACGGTCACCTTCAATCCGCCCGCCGCGAGATAGGCGGCGCAGACCAGGCCGTTGTGACCGCCGCCGATTATCAGGACATCACTGTTTGCCGGCATCGGGGGCCTCGGGTTGCGGCTTCCAGTCGCCGAACAGGAATTTCAGCGCATCGGGCAATCGCCTGGCCCACGCGCTCTCGGTGTGCTTCGCGCCGGGTTCGTAAACGTAGCGGAAGTTGCTGTCGTCGTAACCGGCGGCTTTAAAATTCGCCGCGACGGTAGCGAAGAACCCCTGCACCAGTCTCTCGCCCTCGCCGCGCGACATCTCCTCGCTGCCGAACGCCATGAACACTTTCCGCGGTAGCGCCACGAGCGGCGAAGTGTCGCGGATCAGTTGCCCCATACCGACCCAGATCGACGGACTCTCGATCAGTCCATAGCCGAACGTCTGCGGCCGCGCCAGCAATGCGTAGAGCGTGGCAACCCCACCATAAGATGAGCCGCCGAGCGCCGTGTTGCCCTGGCCAGTCAGGGTGCGGTATTGGCCGTTCACGAACGGCAGCACTTCGGTCGCGAGGAAATCCGGGAAGTACTTGCCGGCGGGCTCCTCCAGGTCGGGATTGAAAGAGTCGCGATACGGAAGAAACTCATAAGCGCGCTTCGCGCCCGCGTGATCGACGCCCACCACGATCATTTCGGGAATCGCTTTTTCGCGGATCAAGCGATAGACGGTTTCTTCGAACCGCCATTCCGTATGACTTACGTCGCTCAGACATGCGTCGAACAGATTCTGTCCGTCGAGCATGTAGAGCACCGGATAACGCTTGCTGCGATTTTCCGCCGCATCGTAGCCGGGCGGCAGCAGCACGCGGATCGAACGCGTGTTGTTGAAAATATCACTGGCGAGCGAGTGGATGCGGAGGTCGCCGCTGACCGTCGACTTGCACTCGATGGCGCGGGATGCGGGAATCACCGCGAAGCAGATGCATGCAATCGTCAGAACGGCTCGCAGACGCATCGGCGAATCATATATCACAGCCAGCGGCGAACCCGCCTCTTGTAGGTCAGGTACCGATCACCGAACTTGCGTTCCAGGTACTCCTCTTCCGGAAGGATCGCGAGCACCTGCAAAGCCCAAGCGCAGACCGGCGCGAGCAGCAGAATCCAAACGTTTCCGAGTGCAACGGCGACACCGACGCATGCGATCACCATTTGCAGGTACATGGGATTGCGCGTGAAACGGTAGGGACCGCGCTCGATGATTTCGGTGGTCGGCTTCCACGGATTCTCGCTTTGGCCCGATCTGCGCATGATGAGAACCGACCATCCGCCGAGCAGCAACACCGCGCCGGCAAATATCAAACCGCCGATCCAGTACCGGACGAGCTCGGGAATTGCCAGGCCGATGCCGATTGGCCAGACGTACTGCAAGCCGCTGCCGGCGAGAATGGCGATGAGCGGAACCGCAGGCGGAAAGACTCGTACAGCCGCCCCATCGCGGCTCCATCTCTTGTCTTCGCCCGTGCTCGTCACCTGCCAGATTTCCTGGAGATACGGATCGCACTTTTTTTCTTGGGTGCGCTCTTCGGCTTCGACTTGGCGTCGTTCTGCGGATTGCCGAAAGACTTGTTGAGCGCAACCGCTTCCTTCGTAAGACGGCGCGCGCTCGCCGGACTGACGGTCATGCCTTCGCGCAGCTCCAGGTTCGCCAGCTCGTACTTGCCGCTGGCCTTCAAGCGCTTGTCGATGCTCAGCAGGCGTTTGCCACGCCAGAACCCGAACAACACACGATGATCTTCGGCGCGAATGAGCAACACCGGCCCATTCGACAGATAGACGAGATGGCCCCACTTCACGACTTCTTCGAGGTCGCCCGCCGAGCGAACTGCTGCGCGCAGACTCTCCACGCACGGCCGTTGCCAACCTGAAATTGCCGCGACGTACGCGTCAGGGTTCGCTGCCGGAGGCGATTTTTTCATCATCGCTAGTCACCCCATCTCCAGGCGAGCGGCCGCTCGCCTTTCCACGCGACGACAGCGACGAAGACGATGGTGGCGATGGCGAGCCACACGAGGAATCCGGCAACGCTGTCTTGCGGACGGAAGTAGCGGACACCCGCATAGATGGACGCGAAGTAGAGCGCCAGCGCGACCCAGCCTTGCCACCGGACCGGCAGGCCCCAGCCCCAGCCGTATCGTTTCACCGGAAACCAATACTGTGGCGTGTCCTGTTCCACGTCAGCCTCCCGACCCCTCTCCGGACGGCATATCGTACCCGTCATTGATAAGTCCGGCCTCCATGCTTGATCCAGCCGGCCTCGTGGACGCCCTGCGGGTCGCGATGCGTCCAGTGGATGACGCCGCCCCGCTCGTTCCATTCGTACTCACCATTGAACTCGACCGCGTCCCCGGACTTGATCGAAGCAACACGATCGGCCAGGTCGATGTTGTGCGCCACCAGCACCGTCCGGCCGGACGCCAATTGCACGATGAATCGCTGGTGCCGACTGCCTTTGTTGTCGTCGGCAAGAATTTTGCTGACCCGGCCGCTTCCCTGGACCTGAATGTCACTGCGGCGATTCTCGAATGCGGCAGCCAGGGCCTGCTCGCCGCCGCCAGGACTGGTGTCAGCGTGCTGCTGCCGACTCGGGATGAACCCGCTTTCGACGCCGCCGAAGTAAACGGCCGCCAGCACGACGGCTATGAGCGCCAGCTTTCTCATGGGCGCTCATCACAGCATTGTTACGCTCCCGCCTCAACTGCGCTTGCGAAACAGCACGTCGAACGCCGGAGCCCAGGTCTTGCCGCCGTCCTTCGACAGCACCGCCCACTCGCGCACACCGTTAGCCTGCGCTTCCCATGTAATGCGTTGCATGACCGACTTGCCATCCCGCAGATGCGCCTCGCCCTCGAGAATCAGCGCGCCGTCCTTGAAGTTGCCCCAGAGCACCATGAGCGAACCGCGATTGGTGACCCAGGTCTGCTGCCATTGTTTGCGCACGGGGTCATAGCTCAGGATGCTGTCGCCAACGAGTCCATCGGTTTGCTCGTAGAGCTCGCGGATGGCGCAGCCCTGGGCGATGGGCTCGACGCGTGCGCGCGCGATGGACGGCCCGCTCGGGGCGTCAGTCTCGAAGGTATCCCAATCGCCGATCCAGAAATCCAGTTGATGGTATTCGGCGGCGCAGTGCGGGGAAGTGGGCGCCGCAGCCGAAGGATCCGCCACAACCGGGCAAATGAAAGCAATGCCCAGCGCTGCCGATGCTATCCGTAGACGCGTGGCTCGAAGTTGTTCGTACATGGGATTACCACTTGAGTGAGCCCGGCTGGGCAAGCGCGCAAGTGATACGCGTCTGAAGGCACAACTACTGGCCGGATTCGGACACGACTACCGCTTCTTACCCGCCGCGACGGTATGGAGCGTTTTCTTATTCATGCAGCTAACGCTCGGTTTCTTGCTCGAGTAGCGGACCGACGGGCGGCTAGTCTCGTGCCATGAACATCCACCGATGTCCTTCCAGATCCTCAACTCGATATCGTCGCGCTGGCGGCCCATCCTCCGGTTCAGACAAGATAACCACTCCCGCGGTCTTGGCCCGAGCATAGTGCTCGTCGACGTCGTCAACATAGACGAGAACGCCATCGATAATCCATGGCAGAGCGGACCATGAGGCGGCGATCTCGCAGTTGTCGCGATGTCGCTTGGGGCCTTCATAGTCCGGCGACGGACTGGCCAACATGATCAGTCCATCCCCCACCGACATTTCTCCGTGAGACAGCCTCCCATCGGAAGACGTGAAGCGAGCTGTCTCCGTGAATCCAAACACCTCGGCCAGCCATTCTAGGGCGGCAATGCCGTCCTCATAAGTCAGGAACGGAATCACGTCTGGCATCCTGTTCTCCATTTGCCAATGCCGCGAAGGTTTCGAAACATAAGACACGCACGATGGCACTGCCGAGCCGGCCCTGCCGCCTAACGTTTGCCATCACGCGCGTGCGCCTTGGCACGTCGCGTGGATGGCATTGTTCGGCACTGCTTGTCCAATCGCCCGCTGGACCAGAACGTCATCCCTACTTGCTTGAAACGCTGCATTTTCTGAAGTCTTCTCTGCCCCATTTGAATTCGATATTGTCTCGCGCACTCCCGCGTATGACGTGGTGGCCTCCTGCAAAATGTATCCCAGCCTCTGTCGGTTGCGCCTCCATCTTGACGTCATAGCCCTTTAACAGCGCTGACTTGCCGTCCGACGCATACTGGACTTCGATACTCATACTTCCACATTTGTATCGAAGTGTTTGCCCGCCATTTCCATCTGCGGAAAAGACATGGCAAGGCAGCACGATCATCGCTAAGACAAGTACTTTCAATTTCATTTTATTTGACTCCTACTCCTGGACGGAATGAGCAATCGCTGCTGAACAACACTCGTCTAAACTGTACAGCCGAACGCCGCCGCTGTGCTGCTTGTTAGGTGTTACATCGTTCACTGACGCTGCAAACCTCTTGGAAAGCCCCCAGGAGGTTCCCGCGCCAAGTATGGACCGAGCGAGCGAGGAACTCTCCAACACACGCGGACCGTTTCGATAGATACGCACCACATTCGATCGATAGCGACCGCGCGGTCCTTCAACCTGAAACCGATGCCGGGCCGCACCCGTCAACAAATTCGACGGAACAGCCCGGAACTAGATGGTCGAGCTTCCGCACGAGACTCACACAGAACTGCGGCGAGGTAACCGGCACAACCCTTGCCATGTGCGTGCCACCTGATGCTGCGCTTCAGCCGCGCGAGGGTTTCCGAGCGACGCTGCAGGCGCTTGTTAGAACTTCTTGGAACCAGCAAGCCTGTCCAGTGCAGTGGTTTCACTGTCTTCTCCGCGCAATCTGGTTCGGCTGCAGAGCGAAGCCTCATACACTTGTTCGCCCTCAAGGCGTGCATACACCACATATCTACTACCCGGCCGAAACCGAAAACCACACCCCGCTTCGTCTCGCCAAGTGTAAATAACCATTTCGGGCGCTGCCCTGCCTTTCCAAGCTTGATGGACCTTCATGCGAACCTCGAAGCCAGCGTCCACTGCGCCTGGGAAGGGCGAGCCAAAGCGGCGTTCAAACCAGACCTTGATCTTTCGCCACCCCACATGCCGGTCCTCCACGGCCAGCACAGTGCCATCCGCCACTAGGTCTGACCGCTCAAACGCACCAGCAACATCCGGTACCGGAACACAGGAGCACGCGCCGGCGCTTCTTGCAGCGCATGTGAGCAGGATCGCGATGGCCAGCTTTCGCATTCTTGAGTTCTAACGCCGCGAATAAGCCGCGAGCAAACAGCAGAGCTGTTTGCGAGTCGAGCACGCGACGCGTGCGGGCTTCATTCGCTTGTTATAAGTGCTCATGACGTTGTCACGAACTCCTCGAAGCCATGAGACCAGCCTTTCGCCCGCATGCATTCGATGAGTTGACTGGTTGCTATAGCTTCGTTGACGCCAATGTATTCTCGCTTCAATTTTTCAATGCACCCCGTAAGACCCGCTTGCATCTCCTGCTGTTGCTCCTTCGTTAGTTCTTCGGACACGCTGGAGATTCCACCAAGTTGGGCTCGGCCTAGCGGTAGCCAATAACCAACGTAACCACAGCAGGCCGACGTGTACCTTGCTTCGACAAGTTGCTTCGCGACCCCTTCGTAGATGGAGGCTGCGTCATCGACGCGGGATGTGGAGCAGGCGCTCGCTGCAATTGCACCGGTTGCGACGAATATGAGTTCAAGCTTCATAGCACTTATAACGCCGCCGCTGTGCCGCGAGCGACGGCGCTTCGCCGTTGCGAGTCGGAACCAGCGGCTTGTTAGGTGCGCCAGCCGTGCGCATGGCGAGTACGCACAGATCCTTGCATTTGGAGGTGGGGGTCGACATAGCAGAGCTTGTCATGCATCCGGGTGGCCGAGCAGATGCACGATCTGGAGGAGCCATCCCGCCAGAAGGAAGCCGGGAATGTTCCTCGAAGGCCCGCGCCTGTTGGGTGAAGCAGCCCGATCGAGGTGGCACTTGTTGCACAGGAGTGGCTTCTTTGCACGAGCGGCTCTTATCGTTCTGGGAATGTGCCGTGTCTCAGTGGTGCAGTTCTCGCAAACGAAGCCTAAGGAAACGCCGCGACCGAAGTAACTGCGAATGAAGTGCAGAAGGCCAAAGAAGAGAATCACACTGGCGCTTACCAAGATCTTACGGTCCCACCTGTCCATGTCTGATACCTAACGCCGCCCATCACGCGCGTGCGTCTTCGCACGTCGCGTGCATGGGCTTGTTGGGCGATCTCCGCTACGCATTCTTTAGTTCAGCAACCCGCGCAGGCTCGATCTCAACGCCAACCGACCAACCCGGGTTGACCACGATTCCGACGCCGGGAGCTGCGCGCTTCAAGACCCAGCGAAAGTCGACGAGCAAAGCGTACTTGTGTGACTTTGAGCTCTGACTCATCGGGTCGCCCGATCCACGCTTGTGAAAACTGCGAGCACATTGCCACCTCGCGGGCTCATAAGCACCAGAGGCGAAATGTTGTTATCCCAACCAGATCCTGGAATTCCTTGTCGAGAAGCAGGGCTACTTGGGCCGCAAGCAAATGCGCAAAGAAATCGTCCACGGACATCGTTCGAGCTTGCGCGCGACTCAATGCGCGCTCTAGTTCGTTGCTAGGATGGAATTCCGGCACCGACTTTCGACCTCCGGACATTCCAGCGAATAGCTTCCCAAGTGCTCATGTGCTCATCACGCCCAACTCCAAATCGACCGCCTAACAGCCGTGATTAATCGCGGCTGCGGACCGTACTGTCTCGCCATTTCCCGCGGATATTCATAGTTATTCATGCGTCCGCTCCGTGCGCCGCGCGGCAGGATAGGCCGCTGACAGATTCTGTGCCTCACCCTATCGCTGCCGTCTCGGGCGCGTCAACCTTGGCCACTCATCTGGCGGCTCACGGAGCTCTTATGTCTGGTGGCAGCCGCTTGCTCGATCAGGTGCGCGACGTCATCCGCATGAAGCACTACAGCATCCGCACCGAACAGGCCTATCTGCAATGGATTCGCCGCTACATCCTCTTCCATGGCAAACGTCATCCGAGCGAGTTGGGCTCGGATCACCTCAGCACCTTCCTCAGCGACCTCGCGGTCCGCGGCAGAGTCGCCGCGTCCACGCAGAACCAGGCGCTGCACGCCATCCTCTTCCTGTATCGCGAAGTACTGAAGCAAAAGCTGCCCTGGGTCGAGGGTGTTCAGCGCGCCAAGCGGCCTCAACACCTCCCTGTCGTGCTGACTCGCGCCGAGATCAAACACGTGTTGGCTCAACTCGAAGGCACCGTGTGGTTGATGGCCGCTATCACGTACGGCGGCGGCCTCAGGTTGCTCGAATGTCTGCGGCTGCGCGTCAAGGATCTCGACTTCGAGCGTTGCGAGGTGACGATTCGCGACGGCAAGGGACAAAAGGATCGCGTCACGATGCTGCCGCGAACCTTGCTCGAGCCGCTACGCGCACATCTAAGTCGCGTCCACTTGCTCCACGAGCGCGACCTGGCAGAGGGCTACGGTCGCGTGTACCTGCCGTTCGCCCTCGATCGGAAATATCCAAACGCGGCTCGCGACTGGGGCTGGCAGTACGTCTTCCCTGCATCCCGCAGATCCCACGATCCTCGCGCGCGAGTCGAGCGTCGACATCACGCGAGTACCGATGTGCTGCAACGTGCAATCAAGAACGCTGTGCGTGCCGCCGGCGTCGTGAAACCCGCCAGCGTACACACGTTACGACACTCGTTTGCAACGCACCTGCTGGAGTCCGGCTATGACATTCGAACAGTGCAGGAACTGCTCGGCCACAGCGATGTGAAAACGACCATGATCTATACCCACGTACTCAATCGGGGCGGCCGCGGAGTGCTCAGTCCGCTGGACGCTTCGTGACAGCATCTGGCGTATAGTCAGGTCTTCCAACATTTTCGGTCCCTTCAGGAGCCCGAGCGTGCCCGAGAACAACGCGACCGTCGCCGTCATCGGCGCGGGCGACTTTATCGGTGCAGCGATCGCCCGCCGCTTCGCCGCCGCCGGCTTCACTGTCTTCGCCGGTCGCCGGAACGGCGACAAGCTCGCGTCGCTTGTGGCCGACATCGAAGGCGCAGGCGGACGCGTCGTCGCCCGCTCGCTCGATGCGCGCAAAGAAGACGAGATCGTCGCATTCCTTGCTGATGCCGAGCGCCACGCGCCGCTCGAGGTCTGCATCTTCAACATCGGCGCGAATGTAAATTTTCCGCTGCTGGAAACCACCGAGCGCGTGTTCCGCAAGGTGTGGGAGATGGGCTGCTACTCGGGATTTCTCGCCACGCGCGAAGCGGCCCGTCACATGCTGCCGCGTGGCCGCGGTTGCATCTTTCTCACCGGCGCGACGGCGAGCCTGCGCGGCGGCGTCGGCTACTCGGCGTTCGCCAGTGCCAAGTTCGGTCTGCGCGCCGTAGCACAAAGCGCCGCTCGCGAGCTCGGCCCGAGGAACATTCACGTCGCGCACTTGATTATCGATGCAGGCGTCGATACCGCCTTCGTGCGGGAGCGGATCAAGGTTGCGGGCGGCGAGGAAGCGCTCGCTAACATCAAGCCGGATCAGCTCATGCGGCCGGAATCGGTCGCCGAAGCCTACTGGGCCCTGTATCAGCAGCCGCGCGATGCGTGGACCTTCGAGCACGAGATCCGGCCGTTCGCGGAGAAGTGGTGATGCGCGTCGAGTTTCATTTCGACTTCGGCAGCCCGAATGCCTATTTGAGTCACGTGATCATCCCGCGCATCGAGCAGCGCACCGGCGCGAAGTTCGAGTATGTGCCGATCCTGCTCGGCGGCGTGTTCAAGCTGACCAACAACCGCTCACCGATCGAAAGCTATGCCGGCATCCGCAACAAGCTTCCTTACGAGCATCTCGAAACTCAGCGCTTCATCAGGAAGCACGGCATCGAGAACTATCAGTTCAACCCGTTCTTTCCCGTGAACACGCTCGCGCTGATGCGCGGGGCGGTCGCCGCGCAGCGGCTCGGCGTGTTCGAGCGCTACGTCGACGAGATGTTCCGCCACATGTGGGCGCAGCCGAAAGACATGGACGACCCCGCAGTCATCGGCGCGGCGCTCCAGGAATCCGGCTTCGACGCCGCGAAACTGATGGCGCTCGCGCAGGATCAATCAGTGAAGGACGAGCTGGCCGCCAATACATCGCGGTCGGTGGAGCGCGGCACGTTCGGCGCGCCGACGTTCTTCGTCGACGATGAGATCTACTTCGGCAAGGATCGGTTGCGCGACGTCGAGGAAGCGATCGTCGCAGGGAGGAAATGATGCGAACGGTATTTCGCTGCTGCTGGATTGCACTGTTGGGTCTCGTCGCTCAGGGCGCCGGCGCAGCCGATGCCGCCGACGACATCCGACTTCTTCGGCCTGCTTCGCGCCCGTGACATCACGCCTTTCGGTTTTCTGCGGCTCGATATGCGCCCGACACATGCCGTCGCAGTCCCGGACGGCGGCTGGGGTGTCGAGATGGAGCTCGCATATCAGAATACCTGGGCGTTGAGCCCGGAAGTCGAGCGCTACCTCGGCACACTCGAGGGTCGGCGCGAGATCGGACCCGACGAGCTGGCAGCCATTCGCGCACTGCCGGGCGAGAACTATCTCGCCGACTTCGAGCTCGGGCTGCTCGACGTCACTTTCAACTACAAGTTTTCGTCGCAGTGGGCCGCGTATCTCGTGCTCAGCGGCGTCCACTACGGCGGCGGCTTTCTCGACAGCACGATCGAAGGGTTCCACGACACGTTCGGCTTCAGCGACTTCGGCCGCCCCGCAGTCGTCCGCAACGGCACCAGCTACATCCTCGACCTGAAGAGCTCGCAGGTCGCGCTGTTCGAAGCGCCGACCAGCGGCGGCATGCTCGATCCGACGATCGGGATGCGCTACTCCGGTCTGAACTTCGGCAGGAACTGGCAGGTCATCCTCGAGGCCGCTGCAAAGGTGCCGGTGCGCGGGAGGAGCGATCTGCTGTCGACCGGACGCAGCGACTACGGCGTGCAGATGACGCTGCAGAAGTTCGGCAGAAACAACGCGTGGTACATCGCCGGCTCTGCCGTCTACTACGCGGGCAGCCCGAACCTCGCGCCGAACGACTCGGAGATCATCCCTACGCTCCTCTTAGGCTACGAGCGGCGTTTCACACCGAACACGCACGTCATCCTGCAAGCCTATGCCAGTCCCAGCGTCTACTCGAATCGCGATACGGATCTGGACGAGCTGCTGGCAGACAAGTACCAGGCCAGCCTCGGCATCTATCACCGCATCGGCTACGGACTGCTCTCGTTCGCGATCACCGAAAATCTGCAGAACCTGAACAACACGCCCGACATCGGCTTCCAGCTCGGCTTCGCCTTCAGCCCGGCGTTGTTGCGGGAGTAAACGTCATGCAGGAAATCCGTCGGAGCCTCGAGCGCGGCTATGCCGATCACGGCTGGCTCAAGTCGTACCACTCGTTCTCGTTCGCCGACTACTTCGATCCGAAGCACGTCGAGTTCGGCCCGCTGCGCGTGATCAACGAGGATCGCGTCGCCGCCGGCCAGGGCTTCGGCACGCACAGTCACCGCGACATGGAGATCATCAGCTACGTGCTGGCTGGCGAGCTCGCGCATCGCGACTCGATCGGTAACGGCTCATCCATCCGTCCCGGCGACGTGCAGCGCATGAGCGCTGGCCGCGGCGTGCGCCACAGCGAGTTCAATCCTTCGCCCGCGAGCCTCGTCCACTTCCTGCAGATCTGGATCCAGCCGAACGTGCAGGGCATCGAGCCCAGCTATGAGGAGAAGCGCTTCACACCTGACGAGAAGCGTGGGCGCCTGCGGCTGATCGCGTCGCCGGATCAGAGTGACGGCTCCGTGTTGATTCACCAGGACGCGCGCGTATACGCCGGTTTGTTCGACGGCGCAGAGAGCGCATCGCTGAATGTTGCGCCAGGCCGGCTGATCTATGTGCACGTTGCGCGTGGCGCAATACGAGCCAACGGCGCTGCGCTGGAAGCGGGCGATGCACTGAAATTGAGCGACACCCAACAGCTGCAGCTCCAGGACGGACGCGACGCGGAGGTGCTGGTCTTCGATCTGCCGAGCGAGTAACTTCGAGGCATGAGCCGCCTCGACCTCGCCGTCCCCGTCACCGCCGTCGATCACAGCATCGGCTCCGAGCACTCGCCCATCACCGTCGTCGAATACGGCGACTTCGAGTGCCCCACCTGCAAACAAGCCGCGCCAGCGGTCAAGCTCGTGCTCGAGCGGTTCGGCGGCCATGTCCGCTTCGTCTTCCGCCACTTCCCGGTCGAGTCGGCGCATCCGCATGCAATGCATGCCGCGCAGGCCGCCGAGGCGGCCGGTGGACAAAGCAAGTTCTGGCAGATGCACGACCTGCTGTTCGAAAACCAGCGCCATCTCAAGATGCCCCACCTGCGCGGCTACGCGGAACGCCTGGAGCTCGACATGCCGCGCTTCATCGCGGAGATGGACGACGAGATCTACTTGCAGCGCGTGCGCGAGCACATGCAGGGCGGCGCGCAGAGTCACGTGCGCGGCACGCCGACTTTCTACATCAACGGCGTGATCCAGGACGTCTCCTTCGGCATGCATTCGCTGATGGAGGGCGTCGAAGCTGCAGTCAGGAGGATCGACCGATGAGTTTCTTCGCAAGCTCGACCTTCACGCAGCTGCACGTGGTCCTGAGCTTCATCGGCATCGGCGCCGGCCTGGTCGCGCTGTTCGGCCTGTTCAAGAACAACCCGCTCAACGGCTGGACCCACGTCTTCCTGCTGACGACGGCGGCGACGACGCTGACCGGCTTCCTGTTTCCGTTCCGCGGGTTCACGCCGGCGATCGGCACCGGCATCGTGTCGACGCTGGTGATGATTCCCACATTCCTGGGGCGCTACGCGTTTCACTACGCCGGTGCCTGGCGCAGGATCTACGTCATCGGCGCGGTCGTGTCGCTGTACCTGAACTGCTTCGTGTTGGTTGTCCAGGCATTTCTGAAGGTGCCTGCGCTGCATGCCCTCGCGCCGCAGGGCAAGGAGCCGCCTTTCGTGCTCGCGCAGGGACTCGTGCTGGTGCTGTTCGTGATCGCGGGAATCCTGGCGGTCCGCCGCTTCCACCCTGCCGCCGCCCAGCCCGTCCTGGCGACGAGCTGAGTGCGGTTCAGCGCGCGCGGATCCGGAACCGCAGGACGGGACCGTTCCAGACCGGCGTCGCCAGATCGACTTCCTCGATGTGCTGAGCGAGCGGATGCTCGCCGATCGCCCTGCGCCAGAACGACAGGCCCGTGACATTCCTGCGCGCGATCGCGGCCTCCCACATGCCCGGATAGCGCGTGAAGATCGCCTGCGCGGCCGTGGTTCCCGCGCCGGTCCGCCGATGCTTCCGCAGGACGAAAAACTCCGCCATGTTGCGGTCGACCGGCCGGTCCGTGTGCGTCACGCGATTGAGCAGTGCGAAGCCGATGATCTGCGAGCCTGTCCGCAGGAGCAGCGGCACGTGGTCCTGGTCGCGCCAGTACGGATCGAGCGCGTAGGGCGGAAAGCGACCCTCATGATCGACCTCGCCGATCGGGCGGTCGTACCAGTGCTCCGAGAAGTCATGCGTGTAAAGCTGCATGAGATTCTCGAAAACGATTCGCTCTTTGGGGCTGGCGACTACGACTTCGACTGCGGACATGGGCCTTACTTTGCAGGCTGTCCGCCGCCTCGTCAAAACCACATATCACAGTTCGGTCTGCCCTCCGACCTCGAGCAGCCGATGTGTCGGCACGCCGAAATACCGATAGGCGACCTGGCTGTTGCGAGCCATGAGGGCGAACAGCCGCTTGCGCCACATCGCCATGGTCCGCCTGCCGGTCACGATCGGCGTGTTACGGCCCACGACATACACGGTGCTGCCCGGATCGAATTTCAGGCCCTGCTCGTCCGCCAGCCGCAGCGCTGCGATGGCGTCCGGCTGCTCCATGAATCCGTAGCGCGCGACGACCCGGTAAATACCCGACGCCAGCGTCTCGACCTCGACGCGCTCCTCCCGCGTCAGGCGCGGCACTTCAGTGCGGACGAACGTCAGGACGATCGATCGCTCGTGCAGGCTGCGCTGGAAGCGGACTTGCTGAATCAGCGGCCGCGGGATGATGCTTGCCTCGCCTGTCAGGTACACCGCCGTGCCCGGCACGCGGTTCGGCGGGTCGCTCTCCAGTCCTTTGATGAAGTCGGCCGTCGGCGTCTGCTCGCGCGCCACGGACCAGTTCAACAGTCGACGTCCTTCGCGCCAGGTCGCCATCACCGTGTAAACAAGGAGCGCCATCACGATGGGAATCCAGCCGCCCTCGACCACGCGCAAGCCGTTCGCGCAGAAGAATGCGAGGTCGATGACGCTGATGGCGACCAGCAACGTCAGCATCACGATCCGATGCTCGCGCTGCTGAATGTAGGTGAGCACGACGAGCATCAAGCCCGCCAGCGACATCGTGGCCGACACAGCGATGCCGTACGCGCTCGCGAGCGCCTCCGACGAACCGAATCCGACGACCAGCAACGCGGTGCCGAGCAGCAGTATCCAGTTCACCGACGGGACGTAGATTTGGCCGATCGCCGTCGCGGACGACTGCAAAATGCGAATGCGTGGCAGGTAGCCGAGATTCAGCGCCTGGCTGGCGACAGAGAACACGCCGGAGATCACTGCTTGGGAAGCGATGATCGTGGCTGCGGTCGCGAGCACGACCAGCGGGGCAAGCAACCATGACGGTGCGAGCAGATAGAACGGATTCTGGATTGCAGCCGGATCGCTCAGCAGCAGCGCGCCCTGACCGAAGTAGTTGAGCGTCAATGCGGGCAGCACCAGCCGGAACCATGCGCGGCTGATCGGTACGCGACCGAAGTGGCCCATGTCGGCGTACAGCGCCTCTCCTCCCGTCACTGCGAGAAATACGGCGGACAATGTCACGAACGCCGCCCATCCGTTGGTTGCGAAGAACCGCACGGCGTGCAGCGGATTGAGCGCCGCGAGCACCGCCGGCGTGCCCGAGATGTGCACCAACCCGAGCACAGCGATCGTCACGAACCACGTGATGATGATTGGCCCGAACACCCGCCCCATCGCGCCTGTACCCTTGCGCTGCACGGCGAACAAAGCGACGAGGATCGCGAGCGTGAGCGGGACGACGAACTGCTGCAGACCAGGGCTGGCGACTGCGACGCCTTCGACTGCGCTCAATACGGAAATGGCCGGCGTGAGGACGCCGTCGCCGAAGAACAGCGCCGCGCCGAGCATTCCCGCGACAGCCACCGGCTGCCATAACTTCCAGTTGCGGGTCGAATTGCCGAGCAACGCGCTCAGCGCGAGCACGCCGCCTTCGCCGCGGTTGTCGACGCGTAGCATGAGCATGACGTACTTGATCGAGACCACGGCGATCAGCGCCCAGAAGATCAGCGACAGCACGCCAAGAACGTTAGCGTGTGTCAGCGTCACGCCGCCGGGCGAGGTGAAGCATTGCCGAAGCGCGTACAGCGGGCTGGTTCCGATGTCGCCGAACACGACGCCCAGCGCGCCGACGGTCAGGGCCCGCATCGCCTGCGGGCTGGTCGATTGTGTCATGCACGCAGCGTAGCGACGGAGCGCGTAAAGATTCCGCAAAATTTCCGGCGCGTCGCTCGCAAGCCGCTGTTTCGCCTTAAGCTAAGAGCAATGCGCAGCTATTTGCCGGCGATTCTCGTTGTAGTGCTGTGCACGGCGGTGAACTGGCCGTTGTCGCTCTGGCTCGCGCCGACGAATCTCGCGATGGTTTACGTGCTCGGCGTCGTAGCTGTCGCCGCGCACTACCAGCGCGGACCCGCGATGACGTGCGCATTGCTAAGCGCGCTCACCTTCGACTTCTTCTTCGTGCCACCCGTCTTCACGCTGCGCATCGACGACACTCAATACGTGGTCACGGGATTCGCGCTCGTCGTCGTCGGCATCGTGATCAGCACGCTGGCATCGCGGGCGCGGGCCGCGACACGCGCTTCCCTTCTCGCCCAGGAAGAACAACTGCGCAATTCGCTGCTCGCATCGCTGTCGCACGATCTGCGCACGCCCCTGGCCGTGATCGCGGGCAGTGCGAGCAGCCTGCGAGATGAGCGCGACCGACTCTCGCAAGGCGAACAGGATCAGTTGCTGGAAACGCTGTACGACGAAGCGCAGCACGTGAGTCTCACAGTCAACGACCTGCTGGAGATGACGCGCCTGCATGCCGGCCGCGTTGTGCTCGATCGACAGTGGTATCCAGCCGAAGAGCTCATCGGCGCAGCTCTCGAACGATGCAAACGGCAACTGGCGCAGCATCGTGTGCAGACACGCCTGCATCCGCAGTCGCAGATGCTGCACGTCGATGCAGTACTGATGGAGAAGCTGCTGGTCAATCTCATCGAGAACGCGGCGAAGTACACGCCAGCGGGCACGTTGATCACTGTCGTCGTCGGGCTGGAGCCCGGCAGCGTCGTGATCCGCGTCGAGGACGAAGGTCCCGGCCTGCCGCCGGGCGCGCAGGAGCGCGTGTTCGACAAATTTTATCGCGCCGATCGCGAAGGTCCGGTAACAGGCTCCGGGCTGGGTCTGTCGATCTGCCGCGCGATCGCGCAGATGCACGGTGGAACGATCGCTGCCGATAATCGTCACGCGGGCGGCGCGGTTTTCACGGTAACTCTGCCCGCTCCGCAAGCACCGCCGGCGGAAGTCCAATGACTGCCGCGGCGCCTCTCGTTCTGGTCGTGGAAGACGAGCCGAAGATGCGTCGACTCCTGCGTGTCACGATCGAGAGTAACGGCATGCGTTATGCCGAGGCCGCGACCGCGCGCGAGGCGATTTCGTGGGCACAGACTCAACGGCCGGACCTGATCATCGCCGATCTCGGCTTGCCGGACGGCGACGGCATCGACGTGATTCGCCAGACGCGGCGAACTTCGGCGACACCCATCGTCGTGCTTTCGGCGCGGTCACAGGAGTCCGAGAAAGTCGCCGCTCTCGACGCTGGCGCTGACGACTACGTGACCAAGCCGTTCGCGACCGGCGAGTTGCTTGCGCGATTGCGGGCCGCGCTGCGTCGCGCGCTGCCGCGCCAAGACGCGGGCGCGCCCACGGCCTTCGCCGTGCGCGACCTGCACGTGGACCTTGCACACCGACGCGTAACGCTGCGCGGCGCCGAAACGCATCTCACACCGATCGAATATCGATTGCTGACCACGCTGATCGCCAAGGCCGGACAAGTAGTTACGCACGCCGAGCTGCTGCGGGCAGCGTGGGGACCCGCGAAGCTCGACCAGCAGCACTACCTGCGCATTTACATGGCCGGGCTGCGGCGCAAGCTCGAAGCGGACCCGGCGCAACCCGTCTACCTGCTCACCGAAACGGGCGTCGGTTACCGGCTGATCGACGAGTAGCCTGGGCTCGATTGACACTCTCTCCACTTTACTGGACAGTACTTCCAGTATGAGAGAACCAGCCCCAGCCCCCGCTCCCGACATCAACTCCCGCATCGCCCGCCGGGTACGGCAGCTGCGCGCGCAGCTCGGCATGACGCTCGACGGTCTGGCTGCCAAGAGCGAAGTGAGCCGCTCGATGCTGTCGCTGGTGGAACGCGGCGAGAGCAGCCCGACGGCCGTCGTGCTGGAGAAGATTGCGACCGGCCTCGGTATCGCGCTCGCCGGCCTGTTCGACGACGCGGGCGCGCCGGTCAGCCCGCTCTCGCGACGCGCAGATCGCACGACGTGGCGAGATCCGCAGTCCGGCTACTTGCGTCGAAACATCTCGCCGGCGAACTACCCCTCCGCGTTGCAAATCGTGGAGGTGACGCTGCCCGCGGGTGCGCGCGTGGCGTATGAGAGCGGCGCACGCGACGTGAACCTGCATCAGCAGCTGTGGATTCAGGAAGGCGCAATCGAGGTGACGGTCGGCAAGGTCACCTATCGACTCGTCAAGGACGATTGCCTCGCGATGCAGCTCAACGAGCCGATCACGTTCCGCAACCGCACGCGCAAGGCCGCGCGGTACATCGTGGTGCTCGCTGCAGAGCGCGCGGCAACCGTCAGGAGATGAGTCATGTCGCACGAGGTCGATGTCCGCGCACTCGATAGATTCGGCGATTCCGAGTTGCAGGGGCTGAGCGACGTGCTGATCGACTGCGTGGAAGGCGGCGCGTCCGTAAGTTTCATGTGGCCGATGACGCGCGCCAAGGCGCTGGCGTATTGGCGTGACGCAGCCGCGAGCGCAATGCGCGGCCAGCGGATTGTGCTCGCCGCCTACGACGCAGCTGAAGCGATCATCGGCACTGTCCAGATCGTGTTCGCGCAGCCGGAGAACCAGCCCCATCGCGCCGACGTCGCGAAGATGCTGGTGCATCGGCGCGGACGCCGGCGCGGTGTCGGTGCGGCACTACTGGTGGCTGCCGAACAGCAGGCACTCAGATCGGGCAAAACGCTGCTGGTCCTCGACACGGCATCCGACGACGCCGAGCGGCTGTACGTCCGGCAGGGCTGGCGCCTGTGCGGACGCATTCCGGATTACGCACTCATGCCCGACGGCGCGCTCTGCGCAACCACCGTCTACTACAAATCACTGCGTGGCCGCGAGGCGCGGCGACGCAATACGCCGCGCCAACGGGGGAGTCGCAGCTCTGACCCAGCGGCAATTGCTGCGCTGCTGAGTTGCCCGGAGGATACCCTTTTCTCTCCCGCCACCCGTTACGCCGCGGCGGCGGTGTGTTGCGAGATGACGTTCAGCAGCTCACGTGAGACGCGCTCGTCGATCTCTGCAGCGTTCGAGAGCTGCACGGGATAACGCACGGTCGCATCGACGCTGGACGCTGTGAACCGCAGCTGGACCGACGGCAGCGGATCGCCGGACTCGGACGAGGACGCGGCCTTCTGGATCTCCCGCGTCTGGCGCACGATGTCGTCGCGATAGTCGGCGATTACCCGGGTGACCGCCTCGACCATCTTGTCCTTGAGCGCCGCATAGTCCGCACCGGTCGGCAGGCTGAATGTGACTTCGTGCCAGGCGAGGTTCACGCCCGGTATCTGTTTGAACAACCCGCCCGACGCCTGGAAGATGATCGAGTTCGCGAATGCGACGACGCGGCCCGTCGGCGCCATCTGCCCGTCTCCGGACAACTCCATCAAATGCAGGCGCACCAGTCCCATCTCGATGACCTCGCCCGTCACTGCGCCGATCTGCACGCGATCGCCGACGCGGATGCCGTACTTACCGATCAGGAAGAAGTACCCGACGATCGAGACCAGCACGCTCTGCATCGCGACCGCCAGACCTGCGGTGATCAGGCCGGCGAATGTCGCCAGCGAACCGAGCTCGGTCGTGAATGTCGAGGCGACGATGGTGATGACCAGGACCCACAACACGATCTTCTGCAGCAGCAGGAGTCGCGAGCGGCGCCGCGTTTCGAGCACGTAGCGATACACGGCGCGACGCCACAGATGCGCGAGCAGGAATACTACCGCTAGCAATCCGACGAACAGCGCCACGCGCAAGCCCAGCACTTCGAGCGCATCGCGGTACTGCTTGCGGGTTGCCTCGCGCCAGTTGGCGAGGTTGCGGCGATACTGGTTGAGCAACACGCTCGCCTTGCTCAACGGCGTCACGATCGAGGACGTCTGCTGAAACAGCCACGCGAGCGTGTCGTACTGGTCGCGCACACCTTTGAGGCTCGCGTCATTCGACGCATCGGTCTGTGCCGCGAGCGCATCGCCGCGATCCGCCAGCCGTTTCAGTTGATCGAGCGGCGGCGTGCGAATGACGTTGAACGTCTGCTCGAGCTCGGCGGTGCGCTGATCGATCTGTTCGATCGTGCGCGCCTTGGCCGAAAGCCGAAACACCGTGGCTGCCAGATCCCAGATGCCGAAGCGGCTGATCGAGCTGCCGGCGGCAGGCGATTCCGCTGCGCCCGGGTTCGACGCGGAGTCCGCGGAAGCCTGTGCCACGGGCAGAGGCGTGCCGCTTGCGGCAGGAATGGAGGCGGCAATCGCATCGATGTGCGCCTTGAGGGCGTTCGCACCGAACCCCGTCGCATCGGTCTCGCTCGCGAACTGCGCCATGTTCGAGAGCATGTTGCGTCGTGCGTTCACGAGAAGTCGAGCTGGGCCCCTGCATCGGTCCGCACGAGGGCTACGCCCGTTTCCGACCCCAGGGGGCTGCGTTCGGGTGCGCGCCCCATCCGCCTCGGCGATCAGCGCCTCGACCCTGGCCAGGGCGCCGCGGTCGATCCCCATCGCATAGCTTCCGAAGCTCACGGTGAGCGCGCACGCCCCGGCGGCGGCGTCCGATTCGCTCGGCGCCGCGGCGCAGGAGGCGGCCGGCGCGAGCGCGGCGAGGAGGATGGCGGGGCGGGGAGTCGGATCATTGTCAATCTGACCCTAATCCTCTAGCGGCAGCCGCGCGCCCCATCGCGCCGCGCCGGCCTGGTCGAGGTGGAGATGGTCGCGGTGGGCGGCGTTGTAGTCGGAAGGACGGTCGCGAACAGCCGGCAGGCGCCGTCGCGGACGTCGCGCAGGAAGCGGCCCTTCGCCCCCGCGTCGCTGCCAGTCGCCGGCGACGCTCGATCCGGCGGCCGTCCTCGAGCCGGAAGCCGGCGACGTCGACCGCGTTGGCGGCGGCATGCTCGCTCCAGCCGCCCTCCGAGCGGCCGTAGAGCCGCCGGCAGCTGTAGCTGCCGAAATGGTCGATCGCCGCCACCCGCGACTCCGAAATGCTCGATCGCCGCGGGCTGGACGACGTGCCATTCCCACAGCGCCAGCGCCGGCGGCGACCGGACAGCTCATGCCGAGATCGGCCGGCCGCCAGGCGACGGTCAGCGCGCCGCCGCGGACGAAGCGCACCGCGTCGTCATAGCCGCATTCGGGCCGGCCGGCGCGGCGGCAGGGCGTTGAAGCGGATCCCGGCCCGCTCGAGCAGGCGCCGGCATTGGTCCGCCTCGCCGCCGAGGCGCGCGAGCTTGCGGCCGGTGAAGGCGCCGACCGGCCGGTCAGGTCGAGCTCCGTCCAGGGCATGTCCTCGGGATGGTCGCGGGCATAGCCCCAGCCGAGCAGCGCCGAGGAAGCGCGAGCAGGGCGAGGAGCAGCAGCGCCTTCAGCGCGGCGCAGCATTTCAGCGCCGCCGCGCCGTCTCGAGCGGCTCGGCGGTCACCGGATAGCCGATCCTCGGGGATGCAGACGAAGGGCCGGCCGTCCCGCTCCTCGACCCAGGGCGTGATCTGCCGCACCGGGTGGCGCGCGGCGTCGGCCCGCGCCTCGTCGAGCGAGGCGAAGCCGGCGAGCCGCTCGAGGTTGCGGCGGGTCGGGAAGATCGCCTTGGCCCGGCCGGCCTCGATCTCGGCGAGGATATCGGCGGCGCTCGCCCAGAAGGTGCGCACCGCCTCGGTCTCGTCGGCGCTGGCCGGCTGCGCCGCCCGGCGGCGCCTCGGCCAGGTAGAAGAGGGTGTCGAAGCGGCGGGCCTCGCGGAAATTGGGGCACCAGCGCGCGAACGGGGTGAGCGCGTCGAGGTCGAGCGCCAGCCCGAGCCGGTCGAGCAGGCCGGCGAAGGGCTCGCCGGCGGCGATCGCCGTCGCGCAGCGCCGCCGCGTCGGCGTCGCCGGGCGCCGGCCGCAGCGCCGGCGCGACGCCGGTCTCCTCGATCGTCTCGCGGATCGCGGCGATCCGCGCGGCGCGCGTCGGCGCAGGCGCGGAAGCCGGGCGGCGGCGTCATGGTCGTCGGGGTCGATCCGGCCGCCCGGGAAGACCAGGGCGCCGGCGGCGAAGGCCATCGTCTCGGCCCGCTCCATCATCAGCAGCTCGGGCGGCGCCGCCGCCGCGGCGCGGGCCGCATCAGGATCAGGGTCGCGGCCGGGATCGGCTCGGGCAGCGTCGGACATCGCCGCCTACGCTTAGGCGCGGCGTCCGGCGGGCGGAAAGCCTTGTCAGAAGGCGTGGATATTCTCGACCAGGATCATCCAGCCGTCGGCGCGGCGCTGCCAGACGCGCAAATAGGGGCCGCGCTTCGCCGTGTCCGCCCTCGCTCCAGCTCGCAAAGCCGTAGGTCCAGCCGAGATCGCCCGCCTCCGAAACGCCGCCGCCCTCGGGCTTGGTGCGATCGGCGGCCGGGCCGCCCAGGACGCGGCGATCGCCTCCGCGCCGACCAGCGGGGCCTGCTCCCAGCCGATCGCCTGTGCCTCGGGGGCGAAGCGGGCGGCCGCGGGGTGGTGTCATCAATCGCCTTGAGCTGGACCAGGCACGGTCGGCGCGGTCGGCGCGACAGTCGAGACGGGCACGACCGCCACCGTCTGGCCC
>CAWISC010000022.1:0-20911 GCA_963838635.1 uncultured Gammaproteobacteria bacterium
CGCGCACGACCTGCTGGCCAACGAGCCGCTGATCCGCTACGACCGCAACCAGTGGGGCGGACGTCAGGCGGATGAGTACCTGCGCAAAGTCGGAATCGTGCCGCGCGAGCGTTTCGAGGTGAACGCGCTGAATGCGATCGCGGTGATGGTCGACCGCGGTCTCGGAGTGTCACTCGTACCCGATTGGGCGCGGCCGTGGCCGGAAGGACTGAAGCTGGCGCGGCTGCCGCTGCCGGAAGAATCAGTGCCGCGGCGCATCGGCGTGATCTGGTCGCGCGCGAGCGTGCGGCTGCGGCTGGTGACCGTGTTGCTGCAGGAGAGCATTGCAGAGTCAGGCTAGAGCGTGAGCCAGAACGGGCTGCGGCATGTGGGTCAGGCTTTAGCCTGACATCCTTTGGACCCAACAATTCCTAGGCTCTGAACAAACCCCCGGCCGGTTCCATTTCCTGCAGCGACTTCATAGATTGCCTCCCACAACTGCCTGAAGGGGGAGAGGCGACATCATGAGCAATACTTTGCGCGCAGCGCTGCGTTGTTTCGCAGGTTCCATCGGCGTACTCGCGGCACATGGGGCTGCGCAGGCGCAGGACCAGACCGCCCAGGTCGAGCGGGTCGAAGAAGTCATCGTCACCGGCACCCGCGCACCGAAGGCGGTCGACAAGATTCCCGGCGCCATCAACGTGGTTTCCGAAGCGGACGTTACGCGCTCGCTGAGCCTGACGCAGGATGCCACTGCGGTGCTCGCACGTACCGTGCCCGGTTATTCCGAGTCGTCGCAGGCAGTGAACAGCCTCGGCGAAACCTTGCGCGGCCGTGTGCCGCTGCGCCTGTTCGACGGCATTCCGCAAAGCACGCCGCTGCGCGACGGCAGCCGCAACAGCGTGTTCACCGATATGGATGTGGTCGGCCGCATCGAGGTGATCAACGGTCCGTCCGCGGCCGAAGGTATCGGCGCCGCCGGCGGCATCATCAATTACATCTCGAAGAATGCGACCGAGCCCGGACTGAACTTCAACGTCTTCACCAACCTGTCCTCGCAATTCGAGAGCGACAGCGACAGCTGGAAGGCCGGCGGCACGCTCACCTACAAGTCCGAAGACTACGATTTGGTGCTGAACGGCTCGCTCGGCGACCGTGGCATCACGTACGACGCGAACGGTCGTCGCATCGGCCTCTCCGCCAGCAGCTCTGCGGCGGACTCGGAGACCGAGAATCTGTTCCTGAAGGCGGGCTGGAACTTCGGCGCCGACGACAATCAGCGTCTGCAGTTCTCCGCGAGCAACTTCAAGATCCAGAGCAAGGGCGGCTATCACTGGGTCGAAGGCAGCCGCGCGCTGGGCATTCCGGATACCTCCGAGCGCGGCCCGCCGCTCGGCACCGGCGGCGTGGCGCTGGTGGGCACGGAGTTCAACGACTTCGAGCAGTACGTGCTCACGTACCAGAACTACGACCTGTTGGGCGGCAGCCTCAGCGCCGACGTGTACACGGCCAAGCAGGCGATGCGCTTCCCCGCGGACAACGGCGCCGATCGCCAGGATCCGTTGATTGCGCCGCTCGGCCAGCTGGTCGATCAGTCCGAGGTGTACTCGGAGAAGGAAGGCCTGCGCTCGTCGTGGACGCGCAGCGACCTGTTCACTGCCGGCCTCGAGCTGCATGTCGGCCTGGACGTCGTGAAGGACGAGACCGAGCAACGCCTCGCGCTCACCGATCGCATATGGGTGCCGCCGATGGAGTACAAGAGCGTCGCCCCGTACGTGCAACTGTCCTATGACATCGGCCCGGTGACGATCAGCGGCGGTGCCCGCCGCGAAGACGGAGAGCTCTCGGTAAACGACTACACCACCACGTTCTTCCGTAACCGCGCGTTCGTCGAAGGCGGCACGCTCGACTACCAGGAAGACATGTTCAACGCCGGCGCGATCTGGCGCATCACGTCCGACTGGTCGGTGTTCGCTTCCTACAGCGAAGGCTTCACGCTGCCGAACATCGGCATCCCCCTGCGCAACATCAATCGGCCGGGGCAATCGGTCGAAGGCATCCTCGACCTGCAGGCGATCATCTTCGACAGCAAGGAAGTCGGCTTCAACTGGCGCGGCGACAGCGCCAGCCTCTCGGCGTCGTACTACGAGTCGAGCTCCGACCTCGGCGCCTCGCTGAGCGTCGATCCGGTGACGCTGGACTTCGTGCTCAATCGCGCGCCGGTCGACATCGAAGGCTACGAGCTCAGTGCCGAGTATCGCTTGAGCTCCTCGTGGCAGTTCAACGCGCTGTTCTCGCATACGGAAGGCCATACCACGCAGGCCGGGCAGCCGAACGGTCCGCTGAGCCTGGAGATGGGCGTCGTCAACATCAGCCCCGACAAGATCGGCGGCTCGGTCCAGTACAACTTCCTGGACCGCGCGCAGGTGATCCTCGGCGCAACTACGCTGCTCGGCCGCGACATCAACGAAGGCAGGGCCGGGGAAGAGCACACGCACGGCTACACGCTGTTCGACCTGACAGTGAACTACGACATGGAGCGCTACGGCGCGTTCTCGCTCGGCGTCGAGAACCTCACGGACAAGTTCTACTTCCTGTCGTTCTCGCAGATCGACTTCTTCCGCAACTACTTCGCCGGCCGCGGCCGCACGGTGTCGCTGACGTATAGAATCGATTTTTAGGATGTCAGGCTGAAGCCTGACCCACAGTAAAATCGGGCCCGTGGTCTTGCTTGTGGGTCAGGCTTTAGCCTGACTCCGGATGCCCCATGAAACAGCCTCGCGATGCGATCCTGGTCGCGGGATCGGCCAACCTGGACTTCGTCGTGCGCGCGCATCATGTGCCCGCGCCCGGCGAGACCGTGCTGGGCCGCGAGCTCGCGATCGTTCCCGGCGGCAAAGGCGCGAATCAGGCGGTCGCCTGTGCACGCGCCGGCGGTGTGGCGACGCAGATGGTGCTCGCGCTCGGTGAAGATGCATTTGCTCCGCTGATGGAACAGTCGCTGCTGGAAGCTGGTGTCACGCTCCACATCGTTCGGGTCGCGCAGGCGGCGAGCGGTGTGGCGCTGATCTGCCTCGCTGACAACGCCGAGAATGCGATCACGGTCGCTCCCGGCGCCAACTCGATGCTCAGCGGCTCGGATCTGCCGTCGCTCGACGGCATCGGCTATCTCCTGTTACAGCTCGAGACTCCACTCGAAACAGTTACCGCATTCGCCCGCGCGGCGCGCGACAGCGGCGTCAAAGTGTTACTCAACGCCGCGCCGGCGTCCGAGTTGCCGGCAAGCCTCCTCGCACTCGTCGACGTGCTGATCGTCAACGAGGACGAGCTCGCGAAAGTTTCAGGCCGTCACGGCGCGGTAGCCGAAGTGCTCGCGTCACTCGATGTGCCGTGCGCAGTGGTTACACTCGGTGCACGCGGCAGCTGCGCAACCGAGCGCGGCAAGTTCCATCTGCAGCCTGCTTTCAAAGTCGAGCCGGTCGATACGACCGCAGCAGGCGACACTTTCTGCGGCGCGCTCGCAGCCGCGCTGTGCTCGGGGTCCCCCCTACCGCAGGCACTGCGCCGCGCGAGCGCCGCCGCAGCCCTCGCGACGACGCGCGTCGGGGCGCAATCGAGCATCCCGGGTACGCAAGAGGTCGAAGCGCTGCTGCGCTCCCATGCGGACGGCCGCACCGGCGCGATCGACGAGCTGGCCCAGTACTGTGGCGTGCGATCATTCCAGTCATGATGCGACCTAGCACCAGCTTCAAGTTTTCACACGCGCTCACCGGCCCCTATTTGCCGCTGCCGGGCTCGCCGCCCGGCTGGCCGTTCGCGGGCATCGGTCACTGGATGATCGACGTCAACGCCAACAGCGAAGACTGGATCCGCGGCCTGCGCGAGTGGCGTCACGAGCATCTCGTCAGGCTCGGTTACGACGACGCGCTGTATCGCGACCCGCGGCTGCAATGGGCACAGCGTAATTTCGTGCACGCGCTGGCGATGGTCGAGGATCGCTACCTCTACGATCCTGTCGCGGGCCGCTACACCGTGTCGCGTTACCTCGACGATCTGGAGAGCCGCTACGGCGGCATCGACAGCGTTTTGCTCTGGTACATCTACCCGAACGTCGGCGTCGACGATCGCCATCACTTCGACCTCGCAAACGATCTGCCGGGCGGCCTCGCCGGGTTGCGCGGAGCCGTCGCGGACTTCCATCAGCGTGGGGTCAAAGTCTTTCTGCCGACGATGCCATGGGACAACGGCACGCGGCCGCACAGCGAGCCCGACTGGGAGCTGATGGCGGAGCTCATCGCTACAACGGGCGCGGACGGCATCAACGGCGACACATACAGCGGTATGCCACGTGCATTCTTCGACGCCTGCGCGAAGCGCGGTCATGCAGTGGTGCTGGAGCCGGAGTCGACAGCGCAAGCCGGCGATCACATTCTCAACTGGAACGTGCAGAGCTGGAGCAAGAAGGTTCCGCAGGAAGTGATTCCGTCGGTGCTCAAGCTCAAGTGGCTCGAGCCGCGGCACATCGTGAACATCGAGAATCGCTGGAGCCGCGACCGCACCAACGATCTGCAGCACATGTTCTTCAACGGCATCGGCTACACGGCGTGGGAGAACGTGTGGGGTATCTGGAATCAGCTCACGCCGCGCGACGCCGCGACCTTGCGCCGGATCGCGACGATCCAGCGGCAGTTCGCGCCGCTCATGGTCAGCGCCGACTGGACGCCGTATGAGAAGACACTGCAGACCGGCGTATTCGCCAGCCGGTTCCCCGGCACGGGTCGTGCAGTGTGGACGATCGTGAACCGCAACGAATACGAGGTCTCGGGTGAGCAGATCGCCATCGCCCATACGGACGGCATCGTTTACTTCGACATCTGGAACGGCGTGCCACTGGAGCCGCGCATCGAAGGTGGGCGGGCGCGTTGCACGTTGAAGCTGGAAGCGCACGGCTTTGGTGCGATTCTCGCGGTCGCCGATGGCAAGCAGACGCCGGAGCTCGCGGGCTTTCTCGAACAGATGAAAAAGCTCGCGCGCACGCCGTTGCGTTCGTTGTCGGCCGAGTGGCGCGCATTGCCGCAGCAGTTGGTCGAGATCGAGAAGACCAAGGCAGCTCGCGAGGCACCGGCCGGTATGGTCTCGATTCCTGCCGCCGAGTTCGATTTCGCGGTGCATGGCAACGAGATCGAGGGCGCGACGTGGGATGGACTGGACGTTCAGTACCCGTGGGAGTCGAGCCCGCGGCGCGCGCATCGCGGGCGAGTGCGCATCGGCGCGTTTCATATCGATCGCTATCCGGTTACGAACGCGCAGTTCAAAGCATTTCTCGACGCCAGTCACTATCGGCCGCGCGACGACCACAACTTCCTGCGTCATTGGGAACGCGGCGCGCCGAGCCGGGGGTGGGAGAACAAGCCGGTCACGTGGGTATCGATCGAAGACGCGCGCGCTTATGCGCAGTGGGCGGGCAAGCGCCTGCCGCACGAATGGGAATGGCAGTACGCCGCGCAGGGCAGTGACGGCCGACGTTTCCCATGGGGCAACGAGTGGAATGCCGCGGCAGTACCCGCACCCTCGACGGCGCGCGAAATGCCGGCGCCTGACGACGTCGATGCGCATCCGTCGGGCGCGAGCCCGTTCGGCGTCATGGATCTCGTCGGCAACGTTTGGCAGTGGACCGATGAATTCGTCGATGCGCACACGCGCTCGGCGATCCTGCGCGGCGGCAGCAACTACCAGCCGCAGACTTCGCACTGGTATTTCCCGCAGGCGTACCGGCTCGATCAGCACGGCAAATATCTGCTGATGGCGCCGTGCAAGGACCGCTCGGGCGGCATCGGCTTTCGCTGCGTCGTTGACGCTGCATGATCGCGAAGCTGCACGGCATCCTTGGCGAGGCGCTGACCGCAAACCATCGCGGCCGCCTCGCGAAGTTCATCGTCGATGAGACCAGCCCCGCGATCGCGATATTCGCGCCGGCGCACGCGAATGCTAACCACGCCGGCGACTGGTATGGCGAGCATGCCGGCAAATGGCTGTATGCCGCTTCGAAGGCCGCCGCGCGCACCGGCGATGCAGCGTTGTCCGAGCGGGTTCGACGCGTCGCCGATTATCTCGTCAGCGTTCAGGAGACTGACGGCTATCTGGGAAACTACGCGCCCGAGCGACGCTTCATGCACAAGCAGCCGCCCAAGCCCGTGAGCTGGGACGGTGCGCCGACATTACGCACGTGGGACATCTGGATTCACAGCTATCAGATCCTCGGTCTGCTCGAAGTGCATCGGCAGTTCGGCAATCGGTCCTATCTTGAAGCGGCAGTCAGGATCGGCGACCTGTGCCTGCGCACGCTGACGAGCGGCGGCATCGACATCACCGATCTCGGCAATCATCACGGCATGTCGGCGACGGTGCTGATGGATCCTGCGCTGGAATTGCACTTCGCGACGGGCGAGCAACGCTTCCTCGATCTCGCCTTGCGCATTCTGGAGCAGGCCGAGCGCAATCCTCGCCTGGCGCTGCTGACGCAAGCGCTCGCCGGCGCGGACGCTTCGGAGATCGCGACCGGCAAGGCGTATCAGCTGATCTGGAATCTGCTCGCGCTGGCGAAATTGCATCGCGCGACGGGTGAAGCGACATATCTGCGCGCGGTGACGAATGTGTGGCGGAACATCCGCGACCATCACCTGACGCTCGGCGGCGGACCGTGGGGCGGCGTCGCGCATCGGTCGCGCGAGGTTTTCAATCCTGCGCCGGTGTTCAGTCCGTACGGCTACGTCGAGACGTGCTCGACGTTCGCCTGGATTCAGCTCAACCGCGAGTTGCTCGGAATCACGAGCGAGGCTGCGTACGCAGAGGAAATCGAGCGCAGCGCGTACAACGATCTGCTCGGCGCGCAGGCGCCGGACGGCGAGAACTGGTGCTACTACTCCTTTCCGAACGGCCGACGCGTGCACACGACTTATTGGCGCTGCTGCAAGTCGAGCGGCGCGATGGCGCTCGAAGAGTTGCCTTCACTCGCATACACCGCGAGTGCTGAAGGCGTGCAAGTGAACTTGCTCGGCGCGTCGGAGGCGACGGTGCAGGTGCCGGATGTTGGCACTGTGCGCCTGGAGCAGCGCACGGGATATCCATTCGACGGCAAAGTTGCGATTCGAGTGACGCCGGACCGCACGGCGACATTCAGGATTCAGGTGCGCATTCCACAGTGGGCAGCGGGTGCCAGCATTCGCGTGAACGGCGCGGGCATGGAAGCTGCGCCGCCGGGCGCCTTCTTCCCGATTCTGCGCGAGTGGCGCAAGGACGACGCGATCACGCTGTCGTTGCCGATGCAGCCGCAGACGCATTTCAGAACTCACAGCAACATGCAGGAATCGCGCGCACCGGACGATTCGCTGGTGCGCCAGGAAGTGCTGCATTTCGACTATATCGCCGTCACGCGCGGCCCGCTCGTGTACTCAACCGGTTTGATCGACGGCTACAAAATCGAGGAAACGCTGCGCATACCGCAGCGGACCGATCCGACGTGGCTGGAGACCGTGTTCGCAGCGGACGCCGAAGGACCTGACGTGCGCCTGACGCCGCGCGACCGGCCGGCGCTGGTGTTTTCTCCATACTATCGCGCGGGTGGACGTCGCGACCGCACCTGGCGGCTGACGTGGATGCCGCTCGCGCCGGAATCACAATGACAGCTTCCTCACCTTTCGGCAGCGCGCGACGCTCCGGCCCTGCAGGTCCGCTCAGCGGCGTGCGCGTGCTCGACCTGAGCGCTTACATCGCAGGCCCGTACGGTTGCACGCTGCTGGCCGATCAGGGCGCAGACGTGATCAAGGTCGAGCCGCCCGGCGGCGATAACCTGCGGCAGTACCCTTCCACGCTGACCTCGGAGAATCGCGCGTTCCTCGGCGTCAATCGCAGCAAGCAGGGCGTCGTGCTGGATCTGAAGAATCCGGAAAGTCTCGAAGTCCTGTTGCGACTGGTGGAGGTCGCGGACGTCCTGGTGCACAACTTCCGTCCCGGTGTGCCCGAACGCCTCGGCTTCGATTACGAACGGCTGAGCCGCCTGAATCCGCGGCTGATCTACTGCGCGGTGACTGGCTACGGCGAGACCGGTCCGCTCAAGGACAAAGCCGGCTACGACCAGGTGCTGCAGGCGATGAGCGGCATGTGCGTGCTCCAGGGCAAGCCCGACGGCGCACCCGAAATCGTGCACGGCTCGATGGTCGACTATTACGCAGCCGCGCTGGTCGCGGCCGGCGTCGCGTCCGCGTTGTTCGAGCGCGAGCGCAGCGGGCAGGGACAGTTCGTCGGCGTGTCGTTGCTGCGAAGCGCGTTGACGATGCAGTCAGCACGAATGATCTGGGCGGAAGGCGAGGCGCTCGACATCTGGCGCGACATGCGCTCCGGCGGCATCACCGGCTTGCATCCGACGCGCGAGGGTTACTTATATCTCTCCGCCAACACTTCGCATTTCTGGAAGGCGTTGTGCGAGAAGACAGGTCTCACTGAGCTTGCAAACGATCCGCGCTACGACACCGTGCGCAAGCGTGCACAGCACGCAGCGGACATCGTGCCGAAGCTGCGCGCTGCATTGTTGGAGCACACCGCGCTGGAATGGGAGCAGTTGTTCGGCGACAAGGTGCCGTGTGCGATGGCGCGGCGGATCGAGGACATGTTCGATCATCCGCAAGTGCTCGCCGAAGAAATCGTCACGGAGATCGAGCATCCGACGCTGGGCAGCTACCGCGGCGTCGCGCGACCGATCAAGTTCGGACGCACGCCGGGGCCTGCGCCATTTGCGGCGCCGGCGCTGGGGCAGGATTCCGCTGCCGTAATTGCAGCCGCAACCCCGAAACCGCGCTCGCGCATCCGCTCTTAGACCGGTCGTATACTGCGCATCACGGATGCGCACGCTCGAAGACTGGTGGAGCGAGATCAGTCCTTTGCTCGACGAGGCAATGGAGCTGCCCGCCAGCGCGCGCGAGTCCTGGCTCGCAGATCTGGAACAGCGCTCCCCGGAGCAGGCCGCGCACGTCCGATCCTGCCTTACGCAGGTGGCGGGCCTTTCCGAACGCAAGTTTCTAGAAGACCCGATCCGTCGCCATCTCCCGCCCGGGCTCGAAGGCCGTGCTTTCGGCGCGTACACACTCGAGCGACCGCTCGGGTTCGGCGGCATGGGAACCGTCTGGCTCGCACATCGCAGCGATGGTCGGTTCGAAGGGCAGGTGGCGGTCAAGCTCCTCAATGCCGCTCTCGTCGGGCATCCGTCGGAGCAGCGCTTCGCGCGCGAGGGACGCGTGCTGGCCCGCTTGCAGCATCCGAACATCGCTCATCTGCTGGATGCCGGTGTCGAAGGCGAGCGCCAACCGTACCTCGTCCTGGAGTATGTGCGAGGCGAGCCCATCGACAAGTACTGCAAGCGCAACGATCTGGGCATCGAGCAGCGCATCCGGTTGTTTCTCGACGTGCTGGCCGCAGTGGCGCACGCCCACAGCAATCTCGTGGTCCATCGCGATCTCAAGCCTTCGAACATCCTCGTCACCGAGCAGGGCGAGGTGAAGCTGCTCGACTTCGGCGTCGCGGCGCTGTTGTCCGGCGGCGGCGATCACGTCACGCCGCTGACGCACCAGATGGGCCCGGGGCTCACGCCGGGCTATGCGTCGCCCGAGCAGTTGCTCGGGCAGCCGATCACCACGGCGACGGATGTTTATTCGCTGGGCGTCGTGTTGTTCGAGCTGCTCGCCGGCAGGCGTCCGACTGCTACGAGCGGCGAAGCGAAAACCAACGCCGAGGTGATTCGGTTGACGCTGGAGACGGATGCGCCGCGTCTGTCCGAGGTTGCTTCGAACACGCAATGGCGGCGCAGTCTGCGCGGCGATATCGACAACATCGTGGCGATGGCGTTGCGCAGGACGCCTGGCGAGCGCTATCGGACTGCCGAAGCCTTCGCGCAGGACTTGCGGCACTACCTGGCGCTCGAGCCTGTGTCGGCGCGGCCGCGCTCGGTTGGCTATCGCACGGCGAAGTTCGTGCAGAGGAATCGCGTAGCAGTGGCCAGCGCTTGCGCCGTGATCATTGCGCTGATCGGCGCGGGCGGCTTCTCGTTCTGGCAGATGATCCAGGCGAACGAGCAGCGACGGCTCGCCGAGGATCAGGCGATGCGCGCGGAGTTCGCGCGCGACTTCGCCGAGTTCGTTCTCACCGATGCGGGCGCCACCGGCCGTCCGTTCACGACTTCCGAGCTCCTGCTGCGGGCCGAGCAGGCGATTCAGAATTACGGCTCGCCGGGCAGCCCGGTCGCGATCGAGCAGGTCATCAAGCTGGGGATGCTGTTTGCGCGGCTCGGGCAGTACCGCAAGGCGCTGCAGCTGTTCGAGAACGCACACACACGAGCGCTCGCAGGAAATCACGCCGAGCTGGGGTGGCAGTCCGCGTGCGAGCTCGGTCGAATGCATCACTATGCCGGACGCTTGCGGCAGAGCGTTGCCTTGCTGGACGGCGCGATTGCCGAGCTGCGACTGCAGGCGCCGGACTCGCCCGCGCTGATCGAATGCCTGGAGCAGAAATCGGATCTCGAGTTGACGCGACAGAACATCGCTGCGGCGCTCGAAGCTGCGGAAGAGTCCGTGGCGCAGGCGGAGCGGCTGTTTCCGCGGGCGAGAATGCATCAGGTCTCTGCACGCGTGCAGCTCGCCATCGCGAATCGCGCGGCAGGACACACACGGGTCGCCGACGACTTGTTGCGCGAGACGCACGAGATGCTCAAGGAGCTGGGCCGGGAACGCACGGCCAACGCGATGCTTCTGTACGCCACCTGGGGCATCGTGAAAGCCGACACCGGCGACATCGTGGGCGCCGTGCATTTGGTCGAGACCGGACTGCGCATCGGTCATGCGCTGTCGGGCGATGCCGAAGTGGATCAGTGGGTGAGCGTCACCTACGCGCGGCGTCTGGTTTGGCTCAACAGGCTCGACGATGCCGAGAGATATTTTTCGAATGCTCTTCGGCGTGCGAGCGGCGAGGACGATGCGGAGATGCAAGCGGCTGCTCTGCTGGGGCTGGTCTCCGTAAATCGGGCGAGAGGTGACTTCGCGGCGGCCCGGGCAGCACGCGATCGAGCTGCCCAGTTCATCCAGACTCTGCCGCTTGAGCACACGACGCACGTGAACCTGGCTTTCGAGAGCGGCTTGCTGGATGCCGCAGAGGGCTCCTTTAGTGACGCAAAAGTCAGATTGCAGCAGGCACTCACACTGTTCCAGCGAACCAAGCGGCGCCAGGCGGACCAGATCGTGTTGCTCAGTGAGCTCGCGCGCTGCGAGTTGCAAACAGGTAAGCTCGAGCGTGCAGCCAGCCGTGCGTCCGAAGCAGTTGCACTCGCACGGAAGTTCGCGCTGCCTGACCAGCCCTCATATTGGTTAGGCATGGCCCTGCTTGCGCAAGTCGACGTGGAACAGGCGCTCGGTCACTCCGCGAAGGCAAAGGAGCTTGCCGTAGAAGCGCTATCGCAGCTCACTCCGACTGTAGGGTCCGGTCACCCGCTGATGATTGAAGCGGCTGCGCTCGCCAAATAGTCCAGGCCGGCGTATCGATTGCGCCGATGGCGCGTGCGATCGCATCGTCGCGGCACTCCTTGAACACCGTCGCTGTATAGCTGGGCGTCATGTCATAGCTCGAATGCCGCCGCGGATTGCCGCCGCAGGCGCGGTAGGCTGCCTTCTCGATCCGGCCAAGCAGGATCTGGACATCTGCCCGCCGTGACAGATCTAGATCCGCGTACGCGACGCGTACGCTTGCCACCAGCTCCTTCTCTGCCGACGGCAGTGTGGCGTGCGCGGCCGGAATGATGGCAAGACACAGCAACGCGGCCCACGCCGGGCTCGTAAGTCGTATCGATTCGGGAAAGGGCTTCATGCTCGGGTCTCCTGAGTTGGGTCTGGCCGGTCCGTCGGTCGGGAACGCGGCTGTTCAAGTCAGGTGTAATGTCGGAGACCGCCGTTCGAAAGGTGTGATCGCGGCCGTGATAAGTCCGTGAATCTGTCTCGACGAACCTCGAGAGAGGAGTCGCGCAACGTCGTCGACAGCCGTCAGCTGCTCCGGACACAGCCGGCTGACCTGAGTCGGCATGATAGCGCTCCCAGCGTAACGCCACTGAAGATGCCGTGCGGCGGCTACCGCCGCATGGCCTGGGTCCCACGGCCGAGGCCGGCAGCACCGTCCTGTCGCGTGGTCACGGTAACCGCAATGGCTGAAAATCTCCCGTTCCGACGCTTCTTGCGGCACAGCATGAGCGCGCCGGGGCTGGCGACGACCGTCGCCATTGACCGGCGCTGCCTATGTGCGCTAATGATAGCGGTACCAATACAAACAGGGAGGGAAGTGCCATGACGTGCCTCATGCGACCCGACACGCACTGGCTGCGCGGATTGCTGCCTGCGATTGCATCGACTTCGCTCTTCATCTGTTCTTTCGCCGCACAGGCGCAGACCGAGCCGGTCATCATCGAAGCCGAGTCGGGCAACGTCAGTCCCAGCATCTACGCCACCGGCACGCTCGACGGCGCCACCTACATCACCATCATCAACGATTCCCCGAATTTCGCGCCGCCGACGACAGCGGCAGGCGCGGTCATCTACAACGTGACCTTTCCCTCCGCGGGCAACTACGAGCTGTACGCCCGCTTTCGTGTCGGCGCCGGCGGCGGCAGCGACGATAGCTTCTTCGTCGGCAACGGCTTCGGCGACAAGGTCGCCACGGCCGGTCCGTGGACGCTGCTCAACCAGGTCGATCAGGGTGGTTATACGCTGCCAGTCGACACCGTTCGCAACGGCGGAGCTGCGGCGACCAATGTCTTCAAGTGGTTCAAGATCACGGGATTCGCCGGCCCTGCAGTGTGGACCGTGACAGGCGGCAACCTGATGCAACAGTTCTCCGTCGCGGGCCGCGAGACCGGCAACTTCATCGACAAGTTCGCATTCGGACGCCAGGGCTCGTTCTACACCGTGAACGATCTCGACACTGGCGGTCCCGCGACGGGCACGCCGCCGCCGCCGGATCCGCCGCCCTTCACCCGCTCCGGCCCACCGCTCGCCACCGGCCAGGACAAGTTCCTCGGCAGTGCGCACAGCCCGGCTCAACTCGCTGAACTTCGGCGCCTACTGGAACCAGGTGACACCGGAGAACGGCGGCAAGTGGAGCAGCGTCGAAGGCACGCGCGACGTCTACAACTTCGCCGAAGCGCGCGCGGCGTACAACCAGGCCCGCAGCAACGGCCACATGTTCAAGTGGCACGTGCTCTTCTGGGGCAACCAGCAGCCCGCCTGGATCGAAAGCCTGTCGACGACCGAGCAGCTCGAAGAGATCCACGAATGGCTGGCCGCGATCGCCCAGGAGTTCCCGGATCTGGAGGAGATCGAAGTAGTCAACGAGCCGCTGCACGATCCGCCGCGCGGGCCTGGGCAACGGCAACTACATCGAGGCACTGGGCGGCGACGGCGCCACCGGCTGGGACTGGATCATCAACGCATTCACGCTGGCGCGGCAGTACTTCCCGAAAGCCAGGTTGTGGCTCAACGATTTCAGCATCACCAACGACGGCAACGCCACCACGACCTATCTGCAGATCATCAGGCTGCTGCAGGAGCGCGGTCTCATCGATGCCATCGGCGTGCAGGGTCATGCGTTCTCGACTACCGGGCCGATGTCGACGCACACCGCCAACATCGCACGGCTGGCGGAGACTGGGCTGCCGATCTACGTGACCGAGCTGGACATCGACGGCAACGACGATCCGGTGCAGCTGGCCAACTACCAGCGCATCTTCCCGGCGTTCTGGGAGAACCCCAACATCAAGGGCATCACGATGTGGGGCTACACCCGCAACGGCCATTGGCGTCGGGGGGCGGGCGCATGGCTGATGTACGAAAACGGCGCGGAGCGTCCGGCGTTGCAGTGGCTGGTGCGCTACGTAGAGAACAAGCTTGCAGTCGTCACGGCCGGGCAGACGTTCAGCATCAGCGAAAGCGCTGCGAACGGCACTGCTGCGGGAACTGTCGTCGCAACCGATACCGACGCCGGCACCACGTTCAGCGCCTGGCAGATCGACGGCGGGACGGGAGCTTCGGCGTTCGCGATCGATGCGGCGAGCGGAGCATTGAGTGTCGTCGACGACGCAGCGCTCGACTTCGAGACCACGACGTCCTACAGCGTCGACGTTTCAGTGTTCGACGGCTATCGCCGCAGCCTGCCTGCGAGCGTGGCGATCAACGTCACGAACGAGAACGACAATACGCCGGTCGTCGCTACACCACAGAGCTTCCAGATCGATGGCGGTGTGCGCAATGTCGTCGGCAAGGCGGTGGCCAACGACGCCGACGACACCAACCAGCCGGGCTTCACGACGCTGCAGAACTGGCAGCTCATCGGCGGCACCGGCGCTGCGCTGTTCGCGATTCAGCCGGCCAGCGGCGCGATCCGCGTTGCGAAGCCCACGGGGATCGACTTCCGCAAGAGCAGCTACACGCTGGTCACGACCGTCGGCGACGGCGCAAACACGAGCGAACCGGCGTCGATCACGGTGACGATCCCGCAGCAGCTCAACATGTGCCTGCTCATCGCCGACGTGAAGGTGCCGAAGAAGCTGGCGCCGTTGCTGCTGCAACTCGACGCGAGCCTCGGGTCGTGTCGCGCGCGGTGAGCGCGTGAGGCGGTGAGAAAAACGCGGGGGCCGGCCGCAAGGGCCGGCCCGAATACCAAAGTCCCGGATACTGGCGCTTCTTTTCGTCGAGCCGGTCGAGCACGCTCTCGGGAGCGACGTCGACCTTGATTCCTGCAGCTCCGGATCTGCAGAATCCGCTACGTGCGGGGTCGAAGCCCTGCGGTCGTCACCAGGGAAGAACACCGTCGGCACTCAAGTAACCGCCCGTCGCACCGTCGTCGCTGAGTGCCAGCTTCACCGGCGCCGCGGCAGCCTGCTGGACCGTCTGAAAGCCTTGATGACCGTTGAGGTCGGTCGCCGTGAAACCGGGATCAACGGAATTGACCGGAATCCCGTGCGCCCGCAGTTGCGCAGCCAACTGCACCGTGAGCATGTTCACCGCCGCCTTGGAGGCGTTATAGCCGATCAATCTGTGAGTGGCGAAAGCCCATGCCGGATCGCCGTTGTGCGTGAGAGATCCGAGTTCGCTGGACACGTTGACGATGCGCGCGGATGTCGATCTCATCAGAAGAGGCAGAAACACCTGCGTGACTGCGAGCGTCCCGACGACGTTGGTCCCGAACGTTGCGCGAACCGCGTCGAGGCTGGCCGTTTCCGGAGGTCCGTCCTCCCGATGAGCGATTCCCGCGTTGTTGACGAGGATGTTGAGCTGACCGAACCTGTTCTCGAAACTCGCGGCGGCTTCCGCGAGTGCCGCCGCATCGCCGAGATCGATGCGTATGCTGTCGACGTGCAGTCCTTCTGCGCGCAACTTGCTGGCCGCCTCATCTCCCTTCTGAGGATCGCGGGCGCCGAGGACGACCCGGACACCGGCTTTGGCGAGTTGTCTGGATATTTCCAGGCCGATGCCCTTGTTGGCTCCTGTGACGAGTGCGACGCGCACCGACGATGCAGCGAGCGCAGGCGATGAGGGAACGGTCATGGTGTTTTCCTCCGACGTTGGTGCCAGCTGACACAAAGGTCTGGTGCCTATACCCAGGGCACATTGTGGCGATGCTGTACCTGGCGCGATACAGCCACAGCCCCGTCGGGGCGTATCACGAAGTCATCATGTCCCCTGCCGTAGTTCGGATCGGGCTGCGGCTTGGATTCTGGATCTCTCGCATCACGGTGGACGATGACCAGTCCGTTGCCGCCGTCGCGCAATCTGGGGCACGCCTAGAGGCGGGGGAGCACACGTTCGGCAAACATGTCGATGAAGTCCGCTTGATTCCGCCCGACGTTGTGTAGAACGATCGTGTCGAATCCCAGCTCGGCCAGTGTCCGCAAACGCTCGATGTGCGCAGCCGGTTCGTGCGAGACGAACACGCTCTCGTGCATGTCCTCAGGACGCACGAACCGGGTGGCCTGTTCGAAGTCCTGCGGCCGGGCCAGCTCCCAGCTGACATCACCCCCGAGTGCGTTGAACCGCCACTGTTCATGCGCCTGATGCAGCGCTTCTGCTGGCGCCGCGGCCCAACTCAGTCCTACCTTCAAGTAGATGGGCTTACCAACACCGCCGCCACCGCGAAAGGCGGCGATGACTTTCGCCAGCTTCTCCGGGTCGTGACCTGCCGTCAGCAGGCCGTCGGCCCAGCCACCGATCCATGCGGCGGTCTCTTCTGTCACTGCCGCTCCAACCAACTGCGGAATCTGCCGCGGCCGACTCCATATTCTCGCGTCCAGTGCGCCGACGCTGCCTTGCCGGGTGACTGTCTCGCCTGCGAGCAAGCGCTTGATGATTTGAGCACCCGCGAGGAGTCGCGCGTTGCGTTCGTCCTTGCCGGGCCAACCCTGCCCGATAGCGCGTTCGCTGATGGCCTGGCCACTGCCGAGCGCTACCCACGGCAAGCGGCCCTCGTACATTTGCGCCAGTGTGGCGATCGCTTGCGCGAGTACGACGGGTTGATATCGCCACCCGCCCGGCACCGTGATCAGGCTGAACGACAGCTTGCGGGTTGCCTGCAACGCCGCCCCCAACCAGGACCACGCGAACCCGGAGTGACCCTGCGCGCTGCCCCATGGCTGCAGATGATCCGAAGAAAAGCCGCCGCCGAAGCCTGCATCCTCGGCCCTGCGTACCCACTGCAGCAGCTCGCTCGGTGCGAATTGCTCGTGTGACGCGTGGTAGCTGAACGTAGTCATCGATCCGCGGATAGACGGTAGCGCATGCACTAGGACGCGCGAGCTGCAGACGTGTTCCGAGCGGAACTCCGTGGACCGCGGCTAGGTCGGTGTCTGCTGATGCTGGATCAGTTTCCAGCCACTCTGGTCTTGACGATAAGTGGAGGTGCAGTAGGCCGTGTACGCGCCGCCACCGTTGCGTCTCGCTGAGACGAAGTACGCCAGCACCACCAGATCCACGGCCGGTTGATGCAGATACTTGTCGACCATGACCACCGTGTGCCAGCGCGGTGCCGCTCTCATGCTCGAGATGATCTGATCGCCGGAAACGATTCCCGCCGGCGGTGGAAACGCCATCAAACAATGGGGATCCAGCGCGTGCCGGGCCTCATCCGGGTTGGCGGTCCAGAACGCCGTCTCGAGCTGCCAAAGGTCATCACTCTTCATTCGAACGCAAGCAGAGGTACGCATGCTATGCATGACTCACGTGACTGACTCGAGTTCCGCCCGGCTTGGCGCAGGTGCGCTCTTCACCGACGCCGAATACGCAGCATCGAATGCGACTTGAAGCGAACATCGCAATCCCCATACGCGAAGCGGGAAGTAGATTGTCAGGAGGGTACGAACATGGCAGAGACACGTACGAATGAAACTGAGTCTGCGAATGTGCGTCAGACCTCGCGGTCGGGAAACGGTGGCCGCACTCAGCAAGATCAGAATCAACCTACGAATCAGCAGGCGCAGGGCGGTAGCTTGATGCGTCAGGGATCCGAAGCCGGCACGGGTCGGGGATTGACCCGCAGCGGCTCACGGCAGCTGTCCCACAGCTCGCAGCAGCATCCATTCTCAATGATGAGGCAGCTCTCGCGCGACATGGATCGTTTGTTCGATTCGTTCTTCGGCACCGGCTTCGGTTCGAGTTTGTGGGGCGGTGGCGGTCGTGAAGCCCTGGATGCTCCGACGTTGTGGTCTCCCCAGATCGATGTCCAGCGCCGTGACGACGCCTTGGTGCTGAAGGCTGATCTGCCCGGCGTAAGCAAAGAGGATCTGAAGATCGACATCGATGACAACACGCTCGTCATTTCAGGTCAGCGCCAGGAGGAGCACGGGGAAGGTGGAGAGGACCAGGGCTATCAGCTCTATGAGCGCAGCTATGGCACCTTCTATCGCGCGATCCCGCTGCCGCAGGACGTCAACCCGGACGATATCCAGGCTGAGATGCGCGATGGCGTGCTGAAGGTGACGGTGCCGCTGCCGCAGAGCGCACGGCGGCGGCGCATTCAGATTCAGAGCTGAGAGTTCCGACGCGATTCTCGCAGGCATCCTGCCCCCCTCCGCGGAGCGATCCGCGGAGGGGGTGCGAATCTGCCTCACAGCTCACTGGATCGAGATTCGCTTTACCGGACGCTGAGCTTCGGGCTTCTTTGGCAGGCGGATCGTCAGCACGCCATTTTTGAAGGACGCTTTGACTTTATCCGGGTCCACGTCCAGACCGACAGGAATAATGCGCTGGAACGCGCCTTCCCAACGTTCGCAATATACCGTGCCATTCTTCTCCAGACGCTTCTGACCCTTCAGGGTGAGCACGCCTTCATCCAGTGTCATGTCGACGTCCCGCTGCTCGAGTCCGGCAAGCTCCGCAACTACCCTGAGCTCGTCCGGGGTTTCCGACAGCTCGATCTGGGGCCAAGCGGACCCGGCGCGTCCATCCATGTCGCGTGCAAAATCATCGAACATCCGGTTCATTTCACGGTGCAGCGCCAGAAACGGACTTTCGTGTCCCCCAAAGCGTTGCCCCTCCACGCTGCGGCTCTTGCGCCACGGAATGAGATTTTTCACATTCATGACACGATGTCTTCTGTCACGCCCTTCGCCGGGCGGGTTTAATCCGTGAGGCACGCGATCTATCGTGTTCGGGTTCCATGCAAAAGAGGCGAGCACAGCCTGTGCTCGCCCTCTTCGCTTCGAAGGTCAGCCGGCTCCTGGAGCCTGACGGTGTCCTTCCTTCAGCTTGCGAATGTCCAGGTCACGCAGCATTGCCCAGATCGCGAACACTACGACGAGCGCGCCGGTTATTGCGACGTTCGCCGTCGCCGTACGCTGATCCGCGAAGCCGAGTGCCCAGGGAGCGCCCATGAGCAGCACTCCCAGAACGAGGGTGATCGCTTCTTCCCAGGCCGCTGCGAAGCTCTTGAACAAGCGAACGCAGGCCCTATATGACACGCACTTTCGGCGGCCGACCGTGCCGCCCACGGGGGTTTTTACAGCTAAGGGCAACGGAAGTTTCAGCGGGTTATGCGCTCGGCATTTGGCCACCAGGCTGACATATGCTCATTGCTGCGCGAAGGCGAGACCCGCTGGCATCGGCACTGCAACGCACGCCACGCTGCTCGTCGACGGCGCGGCTTCGAGTGGAAAGCCAATGGAAACCTTGAATCAAGGCTCTACAGTTGCTGCATCGTTCAGCTCGCCGGTGCTTTGGCACTTCCGTGCGTTACCGCACGACGTGCAGCGCGTGACCATTCGCAGGCTCGCGCTGAGCGGGCTGGGTCACGAGGAGATAGCGATGCGGACCGGCCTGCCGCAAGAAGCTGTACGACGCACCATGTCGGAAGACGAATGTCTTCAGGCCTTCGTGACGGGGCGTTGAAATCCTTCGTCACGAGGTCGCGCGACGTCGCGTAACTCTCTGGCCACGACACCCCACGAGGGAATCATCCGATCGGTGAGCAGAACGCCATCGAGATGGTCGAGCTCATGCTGAATCAGCTCGGCAACGTCGCTCGACACACGTTCCAGGCGTCTGCCTTGCATTGACTCGTCCACGAACGAAATCGTCAGCGAACGAGCCCGCTCCACGCGCACCGCAATCTCGGGCATGCACATGCAGTCGTCCCACAGCTCGAACTTCTCTTCGCTGACCCACTCCACGATGGGGTTCAGAACGAAGAACGGCTGCACGCCAAGATCGAAGGCGACGACGCGCTTGGGCGTCCCGAGCTGCGGCAGGGCGATCGCGCGTCCCCAGCCGTGACTGGATCGGAACGACCTCAGGGCGCCAGCCAGGTCTTGCAGCTCCCGCTGCAGCGTTGGATCGCCCGGTTCGACGGCGACGGAAATCGCCCGCAAACGCGGGTCTCCGAGCTTGAGAATGGTGCTCATGGGTGAGTTGTACCGCGTGCTGTGCGCCAACGCACGCTCCGGCTGAGCAGTGTTGCGAGCATGCACTTCTTGTCATCAAAAATGTAGCTACAGTGTAGCCATGAAAGGCGAAATCGTACGGGCCCGCATCGATGCTGATCTCAAGGCGAATGCCGCCAGGGTTTTGGCCGCCTGCGGCCTCGAGTTGAGCGATGCAATCCGGTTGTACCTGCAGCAGGTCGTGGCGCATCAGGGGATTCCGTTCGAGATTCGTAGTGCTGCGAGTGAGCCTTCGATGGCAGAGCTCCAACTGCTCAAAGGGAAGTCGCAAGAGCGCGATCACCGAATTGCGCGGTCGGCTGACATCGCAAAAGGCCAGATGTTGCTCCTGAAACCTGGGCGACTTCGTGGTGCCAAGGTTCGGTGGCCTAAGGCCAGTCTCGTTTGAGGGATTCAACTCGCGCACTGGAGCAGGCGGAACTCACCACCGAGGAAGTCGACGAATCCTCAAGGTGTGCGGTCCGCATGCGCTGCTCGTCGGTGGACAAGCGCTCGCGACCTGGGCCGTGTATTACGGCATTCGAGCGGGCCGGCGAGCTTGCCGGGTGGTGACGATGGACGCCGACTTCATCAGCTCGAATGCAACGGCGCAGAAGCTGCAGCGTTCGCTCGGTCAGCCATGGAAACTGCGCAAAGCCACACTCGATGACTTCGGTCCTCAGGTCGCCAAGGTCTACGCGACTGTTCCTGAGCAAGGCATCAAGCAGGTCGACTTTCTTTCCGGCATCGTGGGTCTCGATACTGACGCGATCCGCAGGCGTGCATCACAGCTGCGGCTGGAGGACGGAACCACCGTCCAAGTACTGCACCCTCTCGACGTGCTCGAGAGTCGGCTTCGCAATCTCGATGCGCTGCCCGCGAAGCGCAACGCCATAGGGGTCGCACAAGAGCGGCTCGCGGTGAGCGTGGTGCGAGCGTTTA
>CAWISC010000023.1:0-310533 GCA_963838635.1 uncultured Gammaproteobacteria bacterium
GCCGCTCCGACACGAGCTCGACTTCGACGGCACCGATCGACATTCCCGTTCGGGGCACATGTGTCGGTCGTCGAGGTCGACACCGAGACCGGCGCCGTGACGATGCTGCGCCACGTCGCCGTCGACTACTGGGCCGCATCCTCAACCCGCTGCTCGTCGCCGGCCAGCAGCACGGCGGCATCGTCCAGGGCGCCGCGCAGGCGTTGTTCGAGCAGGTGCTGTACGACGCCGCGGCAACCCGATCACGTCGAACCTGCCGGACTACGCGATCCCGTCGGCCGCCGAGCTCGCGCAGTTCGAGAGTCGAACACCCAGACCGACAGCCCGCGCAACCCGTTCGGCGCCAAGGGCATCGGCGAGTCGGGCACGATCGGCTCCACCCCGGCGATCCAGAACGCCGTCGTCGATGCCGTCTCGCACCTCGGTGTCACCCACATCGACATGCCGTGCCCGCCGAGCGGGTCTGGGCGGCGATCAACAACGCTCGCTGACGTCGCCGCTTCGATGGCCGAAGTGAGGAGGTATAGATGGGCGTCTACGCCGAGCGAGTGCTCCCCCGCATCGTGAACGCGGTATGCGGGATGAAGTCCTCGAATCCATTTCGAAGTCGAGTCTGCGAAGGCCTTCATGGCCGCGTGGTCGAGATCGGTTTTGGTTCCGGGCTCAACATCCCGTTCTATCCAGAGGCCGTCACAGAGGTCGCTGCGATCGAGCCGGCAGACCTCGGGTGGAAACTTGCCGGCAAGCGCCTGGCGGCGGCGACGGTCGCCATCGAGCGCTCGGGTCTCGACGGCCAGGCGTTGCCCCTGCCGGACGACAGCTGCGACACCGCGCTGTCGACCTGGACGCTGTGCACCATTCCAGACCCAGTGGTCGCACTCCAAGAGGTGCGGCGGGTCCTCAAACCCGGCGGCACGCTGCATTTCGTCGAGCACGGGCTGGCGCCCGACGAGAAGGTGCGACGCTGGCAACACCGGCTCGATCCGATGCAGCAGCGTCTGTTCGGCGGGTGCCACCTCAATCGTAAGATCGCCGATCTGTTGACGAACGCCGGCTTCACCATCACCGAGGTCGATGTGTTCTACAAGAAGGGGGCGCCGAAGTTCCTCGCCGCCGACTCCCTCGGCGTCGCAGTCGCCGCGTAGTAAGGAGCCGCGCCCATCATCGGCGCGAGACTGTGCGCGGCCCCTGCGTCTCGTGGTTATGTTCGCCTGGTGGCCTCGGCCTCGCTCGCACCCTTCCACTCACGGTCGTTCACCGTCATGTGGATGGGCGCGCTCGTGTCGAACATCGGCACGTGGATGGAGACGGTCGCGCTCGCCTACTACGTGGCCGACACGACCGGCAAGGCGTCATGGTCGGCGGTCGTTGCGGCAGCCGGTTTCATCCCGGCCGCCATCGTCGGTCCGGTCGGTTCGGCGATGGCCGACAGGCTCGATCGCCGCCGGGTGCTGATCACGACCAACGCGCTGGCGGCGCTGATCGCAGCGATCCTCGCCGTGTGGGTCGCGAACGGCAACGCCGGTCCGGGCGGAATCGCGGCACTGTCCTTCATCGCCGGCGCCGTGGCGATGTTCGGCTTCCCGTCATTCCAGACAGCGCTTCCCGACCTCGTCCCCCGCGAGCACCTCGTGGCCGCTGTCGGCCTGTCCAACGCGCAGTGGAACCTCGGACGGATCCTCGGTCCCGCGTGCGCGGCACTGGCGATGACGATCGGCGGGATCACCACCGCGCTGTGGTGCAACGTCGTCAGCTTCGGCGCGGTGATTCCCGCCGTCGCGGCCGGCCAACCTCCCCGACCGCGAAGGAGTCAGGCGCCCGATCTCCGAGCGCTCGCCGACGGCGCCGAGTTCGCCCGCCACCATCCGGCGATGCGGCGCATGCTCGCCCTGATGATCGCCACGATGCTGATCGCCTCGCCGTTCATCGCCTTCGTCTCGCAGATGGCCACCAACGTCTTCGATGGCAGCGAAGAGGCGACGTCGCTGCTGGTGACAGCGCAGGGCATTGGCGCCGTCACCGCCGCATTCACGCTCGGCGGCCTCACCGAGCGGCTCGGGGTCTGGAGGCTCCTGACCGGCGCCGTGCTGCTGCTCGGGCCGGCGCTCGTGATGTACGCGATCGCCCCGGCGCTGTGGTTGGCGGCGATCGGCCTTGCCATCGTGGGCCTGCTCTACGGCTACTCGTTCACGTCGTTCGCCGGCGTCGCTCAGCAGTCGGCGCCCAACGAGATCCGCGGCCGGGTGCTCGCCGTCAACAGCTTCGTGCTCGGCCTGCTCTACCCGATCGGCACGCTCATCCAGGGCGCGCTCGCCGACACGGCCGGTCTGCGATGGGTGACCGCCACCAGCGGCCTCACCTTGCTGGCCGTGACGATCGTGCTGACGATCCCCCACCTGCGCCGGCTGCGAGCGGTTGAGCCACCGAGCATCCTGAGCCAGCGTCTCCCGCAGCTCGCGTGTGACGGACCCTGCCGCCGGACCCCCAGAGCATTGAGTGACGTGCTCACCCGCTCGGGTTCAGCGTGTAGCGCTCCGAGTGGTGCGATTCAGCACACCCCACGTAGCGAGCAAGAACACGAGACCGAATGCGGCGAGAATGAGCCAGTAGGTGGGGGTGGAAGCGGTGCCTGCATCGCCATACGACGCGAGCAACGGGGGGCCGAGAGGTGAGCCACCTTGGGCGAGGATCTGGCGTGCCCCGAGGTCGTGACCGATCGCCTCGAAGGCCCAGCGCGACGGGATCACGGTGCTCATTGCCACGCCGGCGTTCGCCATCAGGTGCACCGGGAGGATCGCGCCCGAGAACAACACCGCAGGGAAGCACAACATCGGCAGGGCGAGCGTCGCCTGGGCGACGTTCTTGACCGAAGCGGAAGCGAGCAGGCCGAGTCCAAGCGCAGCAATGGCGCACAACAGCAAACTGACCGCCATTGATGCATAGGTCGCAAGTGGGCGGCTCGGTAGGCGGTCGAGCAGACGAAGTATGCCGAGCATCGCCACGATCACGACCAGCAGGAACGGCACCAGAACGGTCACCTTCGACGCCACGTAGGCGCCGAGCCGCAGGCCCACGAGGCGTTCGGGCTGCACGATCGTGCGCTCTGTGCAGATCTGGAGCAGGCCGTACGTGATCCCGAAGAAGAAGGCGGCGAAGACGATCCAAAAGCCGATCATCACCATCGAGCTCGGGCTCGGATCGCTGGATTCGAACGCACCGGGTCGAAAGAGGATCGCGAACATGCCGACAACCAGCACCGGTGACGCGAGCAGAATCGCCAGCGTCAAGGGGTTGCGCACGAACGTCTCGGCCGTGTACGCGCCGCCACCGTTGCGTCTCGCTGAGACGAAGTACGCCAGCACCACCAGATCCACGGCCGGTTGATGCAGATACTTGTCGACCATGACCACCGTGTGCCAGCGCGGTGCCGCTCTCATGCTCGAGATGATCTGATCGCCGGAAACGATTCCCGCCGGCGGTGGAAACGCCATCAAACAATGGGGATCCAGCGCGTGCCGGGCCTCATCCGGGTTGGCGGTCCAGAACGCCGTCTCGAGCTGCCAAAGGTCATCACTCATCATTCGAATGAAGCAGAGGTATGCATGATATGCATGACTCACGTGACTGACTCGAGTTCCGCCCGGTTGGCGCAGGTGCGCTCTTCACCGACGCCGAATACGCAGCATCGAATGCGACTTGAAGCGAACATCGCAATCCCCATACGCGAAGCGGGAAGTAGATTGTCAGGAGGGTACGAACATGGCAGAGACACGTACGAATGAAACTGAGTCTGCGAATGTGCGTCAGACCTCGCGGTCGGGAAACGGTGGCCGCACTCAGCAAGATCAGAATCAACCTACGAATCAGCAGGCGCAGGGCGGTAGCTTGATGCGTCAGGGATCCGAAGCTGGCACCGGTCGGGGAATGACCCGGAGCGGCTCACGGCAGCTGTCCCAGAGCTCCGCAGCATCCGTTCTCAATGATGAGGCAGCTCTCGCGCGACATGGATCGTTTGTTCGATTCGTTCTTCGGCACCGGCTTCGGTTCGAGTTTGTGGGGCGGCGGCGGTCGTGAAGCCCTGGATGCTCCGACGTTGTGGTCGCCCCAGATCGATGTTCAGCGCCGTGACGACGCCTTGGTGCTGAAGGCCGATCTGCCCGGCGTAAGCAAAGAGGATCTGAAGATCGACATCGATGACAACACGCTCGTCATTTCAGGTCAGCGCCAGGAGGAGCACGAGGAAGGTGGCAAGGACCAGGGCTATCAGCTCTATGAGCGCAGCTATGGCACCTTCTATCGCGCGATCCCGCTGCCGCAGGACGTCAACGCGGACGATATCCAGGCTGAGATGCGCGATGGCGTGCTGAAGGTGACGGTGCCGCTGCCGCAGAGCGCACGGCGGCGGCGCATTCAGATTCAGAGCTGAGAGTTCCGACGCGATTCGCGCAGGCATCCTGCCCCCCTCTGCGGAGCGATCCGCGGAGGGGGTGCGAATCTGCCTCACAGCTCACTGGATCGAGATTCGCTTCACCGGACGCTGAGCTTCGGGCCTCTTCGGCAGGCGGATCGTCAGCACGCCATTCTTGAAGGACGCTTTGACTTTATCCGGGTCCACGTCCTGACCGACAGGAATAATGCGCTGGAACGCGCCTTCCCAACGTTCGCAATATACCGTGCCATTCCTCTCCAGACGCTTCTGGCCCTTCAGGGTGAGCACGCCTTCATCCAGTGTCATGTCGACGTCCCGCTGCTCGAGTCCGGCAAGCTCCGCAACTACCCGGAGCTCGTCCGGGGTTTCCGACAGCTCGATCTGGGGCCAGGCGGACCCGGCGCGCCCATCCATGTCGCGTGCAAAATCATCGAACATCCGGTTCATTTCACGGTGAAGCGCCAGAAACGGACTTTCGTGTCCCCCAAAGCGTTGCCCCTCCAGGCTGCGGCTCTTGCGCCACGGAATGAGATTTTTCACATTCATGACTCGATACCCCTTACTCAGATCGGTTCGGCACTGCTGTACTCAATGCTGCAACCTGGGATTGAGTCCGCTTGCATATGGGGCAGGATCGATCTTGTCGATCGTGAACTCGACGCGCTGACCGACGCTCAGCGCTTTTGGCTCGCAGTTCGGCCGCAGTGAGTCGCGACCGAATAGAACGATCTCGCCCGTGTCGGACTCGATGATCCCGAAGCATCCCTGCGGATCCATTTCCATGATCACGCCCGCATGCATACGATGTCTTCTGTCAGCCCTTCGCCGGGCGGTTCAATCCGTGAACGCGATCTTCGTGTTCGGGTTCCATGCAAAAGAGGCGAGCACAGCTTGTGCTCGCCTCTTACTATTTTGAAGGTCAGCCGGTTCCTGGGGTCTGACGGTGTCCTTCCTTCAGCTTGCGAATGTCCAGGTCACGCAGCAGGGTTGGTGGCCGTACGCTGATCCGCGAAGCCGAGTGCCCAGGGAGCGCCCATGAGCAGCACTCCCAGAACGAGGGTGGTCGCTTCTTTCAAGCGCCGCCGCGAAGCTCTTGAACAAGCGAACCGAGGCCCTATATGACACGCAGTTTCGGCGGCCGACCGTGCGCCCACTGCAACGCACGCCACGCTGCTCGTCGACGGCGCGGCTTCGAGTGGAAAGCCAATGGAAACCTTGAATCAAGGCTCTACAGTTGCTGCATCGTTCAGCTCGCCGGTGCTTTGGCACTTCCGTGCGTTACCGCACGACGTGCAGCGCGTGACCATTCGCAGGCTCGCGCTGAGCGGGCTGGGTCACGAGGAGATAGCGATGCGGACCGGCCTGCCGCAAGAAGCTGTACGACGCACCATTTCGGAAGACGAATGTCTTCAGGCCTTGGTGACGGGGCGTTGAAATCCTTCGTCACGGGGTCGCGCGACGTCGCGCAACTCTCTGGCCACGACACCCCACGCGGGAATCATCCGATCGGTGAGCAGAACGCCATCGAGATGGTCGAGCTCATGCTGAATCAGCTCGGCAACGTCGCTCGACACACGTTCCAGGCGTCTGCCTTGCATTGACTCGTCCACGAACGAAATCGTCAGCGAACGAGCCCGCTCCACGCGCACCGCAATCTCGGGCATGCACATGCAGTCGTCCCACAGCTCGAACTTCTCTTCGCTGACCCACTCCACGATGGGGTTCAGAACGAAGAACGGCTGCACGCCAAGATCGAAGGCGATGACGCGCTTGGGCGTCCCGAGCTGCGGCAGGGCGATCGCGCGTCCCCAGCCGTGATTCGATCGGAACGACCTCAGGGCGCCAGCCAGGTCTTGCAGCTCCCGCTGCAGCGTTGGATCGCCCGGCTCGACGGCGACGGAAATCGCCCGCAAACGCGGATCTCCGAGCTTGAGAATGGTGCTCATGGGTGAGTTGTACCGCGTGCTGTGCGCCAACGCACGCTCCGGCTGACGCCAGTGTTGCGGCATGCCACTTCCTGTCATCAAAAAATGTAGCTACACTGTAGCCATGAAAGGTGAAATCGTACGGGCCCGAATCGATGCTGATCTCAAGGCGAATGCCGCCAGGGTTTTGGCCGCCTGCGGCCTCGAGTTGAGCGATGCAATCCGCTTGTACCTGCAGCAGGTGGTGGCGCATCAGGGAATTCCGTTCGAGATTCGCAGTGCTGCAAGTGAGCCTTCGATGGCAGAGCTCCAGCTGCTCAAAGGGAGGTCGCAAGAGCGCGATCACCGAATTGCGCGGTCGGCTGACGTCTCAAAAGGCCAAATGTTGCTCCTGAAACCTGGGCGACTTCGTGGCGCCAAGGTTCGGTGGCCTAAGGCCAGTCTCGTGTGAGGGACTCAACTCGCGCACTGGAAGAGGCGGAACTCACCGCCGAGGAAGTCGAGCGAATCCTCAAGGTATGTGGTCCGCATGCGCTGCTCGTCGGTGGACAAGCGCTCGCGACCTGGGCCGTGTATTACGGCGTTCAACCGGCCGGCGAGCTTTCCCGGGTGGTGACGATGGACGCCGACTTCATCGGTTCGAATGCAACGGCGCAGAAGCTGCAGCGTTCGCTCGGTCAGCCATGGAAACTGCGCAAGGCCACACTCGATGACTTCGGTCCTCAGGTCGCCAAGGTCTACGCGACTCTTCCCGAGCAAGGCATCAAGCAGGTCGATTTTCTTTCCGGCATCGTGGGCCTCGACACGGACGCTATACGCAGGCGTGCATCGCAGCTACGGCTGGAGGACGGAACCACCGTCCAAGTACTGCACCCTCTCGACGTGCTCGAGAGTCGGCTTCGCAATCTCGACGCGCTCCCCTCGAAGCGCAACGCCATAGGCGTCGCACAAGCGCGGCTCGCGGTGAGCGTGGTGCGAGCGTTCATCGAGCACTACATGAATGAAGCCGGGGATCCGCGAACGGTTCGGCAGGCGGTAAAGCGTGTTGAGAAGCTGGCGCTGGATACCCAGCTTGCACGCGTTGCGTTCACGTATGACATAGACGTACTCGCCGCGATCCCGGTCGACCGCATTGCCTACTCGCGATTTCGGGAGGAACAGTGGCCGCGACTGGTCGCGCGGCTCAACACAAAGCGGGCGGCGTTCGAACGCCGGAAGTCGCGCGACGCAGCGAACGAGAAAACGCGACGTGGGGCGAAGCGTCCTGGCTCGTCGAAGCGGAAGGCCAAACACTAATCCAGCTGGCCATCCGAACGCCGCGCCTCACCGCAAGCCGAAGCAGGGCTCGATGAACACCGCCGTGGTGCGCGCCGGGATCGTGAACGTGCCGGTGCTGCTCTGGAACTTCGCGGTCCTGACCACGGGATCCTGCGAGAACGCTTGCACCGGATGCAGCACCAGCTTCTGACGTCGGAACGCCGCGTCACCGAACGTTCGTGGCTGCGGGGTGGCGTTCACCAGCACCACGGCCTGCTGCGCGGGGAAGCAGAAGTGGTCGCGGTTCTGGATGCGCTCGACGATGAGTCCGGGAACCTGATCCGGGCCGGTGTTGTAGAAGCTGATGGACTCCTTGATCGCGTCGGCCGTGCGTAACCGGAACAGGTGGCTGCTCTTGCGGATCACCAGCATTTCGAGCATGTGCCGGAACGTCTCCTGGATGTCGCGCGCCGTGGGTTTGAGGTTGGGATCCGCGAGCGCCGGGGCGAGGATGTCCCAGTCGTCCTGATTGCCGTTGGCGGGCGGCAGGCCCGCGCCCCAGTGGTTGGACTCGAGCGTCCAATCGATGCGGTTGAACCAGTCGCCCGAGTTGTAGCTGTTCCGGTCGCCGGACTTGGAGCGCAGGATCTCGTCGCCGGCGTGGAAGAACGGCACCCCTTGCGACAACGCGACGATCGAAAGGCCGAGCCGATGCATGCGCATGCGATCGGCGCGCGGCACTACCGAGCTCAGCTTGATATTCATCGTGTCGAACCAGTCGGTGTCGTCGTGCACGCCGATGTACTGGATGGTGTCGGAAGGATCGCCGCCATAAGCGCCCGGCATGCCGAAGTAGTCGACGTCGCCGCCGCGCACGGTGTTGCCGAAGCGATCGACGAACTCGTAGCTCGCGATGTTGCCGGCGAGCCCCAGGCGCACCAGATCGGAGAGCCGCAGCAGTTCGGCCCTCGCGTCGGCCGCCGAGCCGTCGAAGCTGCCGTTGGGCTCGACAAACAGGCCCGTGGCGAATCCCTGGTCGCGTCGCGGGCTGAACGGGCCGCCGCCGCGCACCGCGTCGCGGATGCGGTCCGAGAACGAGCCGATGCCAGTGTCGGCGAGGTTCACCTGGATGGCGTTCTCACCGCGGCCGTTGTTGGCCATGACGCCGAAGTTCCAGGCTTCGCCGTACACGTAGATGGATCTGCCGTCGACGCCGTCCTTCTTCAGCGTGAGCGCGTCGAGGGCGGCGCGGACTTTCAGCATGTTGGACTTGAGATGAAAGCCCATGATGTCGAAGCGGAACCCGTCCACCTTGTAGTGCTTCGCCCAGAGCACGATGGAATCGACCATGAGCTTTTCCATCATGGCGTGTTCCGTGGCGGTGTCCGCACAGCAGCTCTCGCCGAGCACGTTGCCGTCGCCGTTGAGCCGGTGGTAATAGCCCGGCACCAGCTTGTCGAGAATGGAGTTCGGATTCTGTCCGGAAGAGTTGGTGTGGTTGTAAACCACGTCCATCACCACGCGCAGGCCGCTCTGGTTCAGCGACTGCACCATCTCGCGGAACTCGAGGATGCGCGCCGACCCGTCGGCATCCGTGGCATAGCTGCCCTCGGGCACGTTGTAGTGCAGCGGGTCGTAGCCCCAGTTGAAGCCGTCCTGATCGGCAGTCGCCGCGACCAGTGCCTGCTGTTCTGAAGAATTCGCGGGAAAGGCCGCCAGCGCGTCGAACGACGGCGATTGCCAGGTGGACTTGTCCTCGTTGGTGGTCGCGAAGTCGAACGATGGCAGCAGGTGTACGTGCGTGACGCCGGCCAGGCCCAGCATGGTGAGATGCCGCATGCCATCCGAGCGCTTATGAGTGAAGGCAGAGTACGTGCCGCGCAGCGCCGCGGGCACTGACTGATCGGTGGCGCTGAAGTCGCGCACGTGTAGCTCGTACAGCACCATGTCCTCGGGCGCGGCCAGGAATGGTTTGCGCAACTTCGTCCAGTGATGCGGCTGCAACTGCGGATCGTCGAGTGAGACGATCTGGCTGCGTGTGCTGTTGCGCGCCAGCGAGACCGAGTAGGGATCGGTGACGATGTTGGTCTCGACGCGGTTGTTGGCACGCACGAAGACCCGCGCTTCGTAGAGGTAATACTTGCCGAGCAGTGAGGCCGTGGGCGCGGTGTAGCTCCAGACGCCGCTCGCGGCATCGAGTGTCATGTCATGCGTCGAGAACATCGTTCCCGGGTTGGAATCGGCGAAGAGGCGCAGCTTGAGGTCACGCGCGGTGGGCGCCCAGACACGCAAGGTAGTTTGGCCGTTGCTGAAACTCGGACCGAGCGTGAGCGGCGTCGCCTTCGCGGCGTAGAGGTCATCGAGCACCCCGGGAATCTGCAGTGCTGTGGCGTCGACGCCGTGGCCGGAGCGCGTCGCGCCCACGGCGAGCTGGCCTTTGAGGCTCTGAGCCGCAGCCGCGATGGCGTCGGCGGGAAGTTTGAACGCAGCGAGGTTCGCGAGATGCGGGAACCGCGCCTTCAGCGCGGGCGACAGGCCGGCCGGATCATGTGTGAGGATCCAGCTTCGAGACTCGGGTCCGCCGACGATGCCGGGGCCGTCGAGCGTGAGCGCGCCCTCGGGGTCCGCGAACAGTGCGACCGTGGAGTCTGTGGGTACGTTCCAGGCGATGGTGTCGGCCGACAGCCAATACGCCTGCGCTTTGCTGAGATCGCCCTGGATGCCGCCGACTATGATGCGCAGCTCCTTGGTGACTGAATTCCACTGGAACTCTACTTCCATGTCATTGGCGGGAACCGTGAACGCGATGTTGGCTCCGTTCTGCACGCCGCCGGCGCCATAGTTCACGTCCCAGCTGCCGTTCAGCGCGACCTTCGCCTCGTAGGTGCCGGCAGGAATGGCGGCGGTGCTGAAACTGTAGATTCCGGAGCCCTGGATATCCTGCAACCAGCTGCGGAAGCACGCCGGATCCCAGTCGCTGCTGCAGCCGAGCTCGCTCTGAAAGTTGCCCGGTACGGTTGCGATGATGGAGCTGACGTTCTCGGTGACCCAGTGCGTCTTGTGGTCGTAATAGAACGTGACGGCTTGCGGGGCCGCGAGGGCGAGCGGGATGTTCGGACCGTTCTGGAGCGCATGCAGGCCGTAGTTCACGTCCCAACTGCCGTTGAGCGCCACCTTATATTCGTAGGCGCCGCCGGGCGTCACGTTGAAAGTGTTGCGCCAGATGTCGCCGTTGGCGTCGTACACCAGCTGGGTTGCGGCGCAGGCCGGGTCCCAGTCGCCGGCGCAGCCGGCTTCCGATTGATAGTTGCCGGGTATGCCCACTGCGGCCGGGACCTGGGCCGCGGCGTCAAGTCCGCTCGAAGCCAGGATCGCGAGCGCGAGGAACTGAATGACGGCGCGGATGAGCCAGCCCTGTGACGACATGTGCGAACTCCTCAATGAGTCGGCTATCTACCGGCAGGCTCAGACCTGCTGCTCATCGGGAACGCTAATCGAGATGCGAGGGTGCGTGCTTACGAATACGTATGCGCAGGTGCGTCGCTCTTCGAGCCAGCCGCAAGCGTGCTGGAGCGCTTCTCTACTTCGTTACTGGCTACAAACTCCGGCCGGTTTCCAGTCAGAGGGTATGCCTCTGGGCTGAGCCGCATCATGGATGACGAGGGCGAACGCACGCCGAAGCGTCGCACCAGTGACATTGAGCTCCATCGGAATATTGGGTGGCACCGTCGCGGTTCCTCCGGCTCGAGCCCTGTTGGCGCCAGCCGGAGTCTCCAGACACTGCTCTCCCTCCAACACGTACCAACCCTCGGGGCCCGGATGGGTATGCACTCGAGAATTGTCTCCGGGCCGCATGACGGCGTAAGAGAGAACCGCAGTGTAGGTCTCAGCTGCGGGGAGCTGCAGAGGCCCTACGACGGCTATGGGTTCACCGCCGCGCGGCGCACTGTTTCGGTCTGCGAATTCCGAGAGCCATACTCGCCCGTTTTCCTCCACGACGATTCCAGTCGCACTCTTCGCTGCCTGCGCGGCCTTGCTGTTTGGAAACGCGCGCAGATGCCAATAGACGGATGCCTGACTGAAATGCAGTCCGGTTACCGTGCCGACGTTGAAGCATCCGAACTCGGGTCGTTCCTTGCCCGGCGGCACGTCCAGGCAGGCCACTTCGGTCAAGTGGTCATGTCCCGTGGTCGCCTGGGCCCACACTTGTCCGCTGGGCCCGATCTGAAAGGCGGCCAGTAACACCAAGACGACTGCGATGAATGGAGTTCTAGTCATATGCAATCCTCGCTGTTGCCAGTGCCTATGTGCCGCCGACCGAATCCGGCAGGTGCAGGGTGAACACCGTGCCGTCCGCGTCGGTCGAGCGAACCGAAATGGTACCGCCGTGAGCGGTCACGATTTCTCGCACGATGTAGAGGCCCAGACCGAGGCTCGTTGCAGGCCTGCCATTCTGGTCTGAGTCTGTTGTTGGAATTTGCACCAAGGGATCGAAAATAACCTGGAGAGCATCGGGAGAAATTGCTTTCCCACGATTCATGACCGCGAGCGTGGTCTCGGCCACTTCTCGCGCAGCGGTGACAACGATTGGCGAAGCCGGGTCCCCGTATTGGACTGCGTTGCTCAACAGGTTAGTAAGAACCTGTCGCATTCGAGCTGCATCGAATCGTGCTTCGAGGTCTTGCGGAATCTGCACAACAAACGCTCGATCAGAATGCGCGGCCTCGACTTCTTCAACCACGTCGCGGCAGAGACTCGAAAAATCCCCAGCTTCCGCAACAATCTCGATACCACGCCCCAACCTCGTTCGCGTGTACTCGAGCAGGTCGATGATCATCTGGCGCATCGATGCGGCGCTTCGTTTCGCAATCTGCAGCGCTCGACCTCTCTGCTGGTCTTGCGACCGGTTGTCTGCGAGCAGTTCGAGTGCTGACGTGATTGCCGACAACGGGCTTCTCAGATCGTGGCCGAGCACCGCGAGAAACGTATCTCGCGAATGAGCGACACGCTCCGAGTAGCTTGCAATCGATTCGGCAAGGGCCTGATCGACCGCCTCGTTGAATCGAGCGACATCTTCGACGACATTTGCATCGATAACCTTGTGAGCTTGCTTCCACAGGCGCAGGACAGTCGCACGGACGGCCCGATATTCTGCTGCCAGCTGGACGAGATCAAACCCGACAAGCTGCCGCAATACGCCATGCGTCGCGGCGGATGTCTCGCTCGAATCGGCTTTCGCCAACCCTTGCGACTTGATGTGTCGCTCGTCCTCGGTCTGCGGCTGACGCAAGTCCTTGGCGATGGCAAGTAGAATCTGCGCTGCATGGTCGCGCAGGGCTAGCCGGGACATCGTCTGTGCAGGCTCCATCGTCTCGCGCGCGAACGTCTCCCATTCAGTAACGATGGTCTCGACGTTCTGCTCGATGAACTGACTCAATCGCATGCGTGCAGCGCGCCCCCGACTGCGAGCGGGCGCGCTGCGCTGCTGTGCATGCGGCTGTCGCGCATGGGAGCCGTCTTGCTAAAGCTAATCCACCGCTACGCGTGTCCGATCTTCGGTAAAGATCAGCTCGACACGCCGATTCGATTGGCGTCCGTCCGCGCTATCGTTGCTGGCGATGGGGAAGTTCTCACCCTTGCCGAGCGACGAGATCTGACTACGTGCAACATCGCGTTGCATCAGCGCTGACTGCACCGACTGCGCGCGACGCTCGGATAACCCTTGATTGTTCTCATCCGAGCCGACGTTGTCCGTATGGCCCTCGATGACCACCTTGCGTCCTGAGTTCTCTCGTAACGCCGTGGCGAGGCGATCGAGCGTACCGTAGGCGCCCGGCTTCAGGGTCGCCTGGCTCGTATCGAACAGCACGTCGCCGAGCGTCAGGACCAGGCCACGTTCCGTCTTCTGAAGTTTGAGACCGGCGAGCTCCGCCTCGAGAGAGTCTGCACGCGACGCCGCGGCGTCCGCGCGCACCGACGAGGCGTCCGCTTGTCGACGTGCATCGCTCGCCTGGTCGGCATTGCGCTGCGCTTCACGTTCCCGGGCCTGCAGCAGAACGGCTTGACGCTGGGCCGTGCCGTTGGCGACTTCCTCGTTCGCTTGTGCCGTCAGGATCTTCTCGTTGGCGATCTGCGCACTGGTCACGGCGTTGTTCGCTTCGTACTCGATGTCCGCCCGCTTGGCTTTCGATTCAGCCAGTCGGTTGGCGGCCTCCAGCGACTTGCGCGCATTGGCGATGTCCGTCGCCGCCACTCCGGCGCGCGGTGACTTTTCGATCTCCGGCACCAGGGTTCGCGCCGTTTCCAGCGATTCGTTGCGCGGGGGTGCAGCGCTGCACGCGCCCAGTATTGCGGCTATCGCCACACTCAAAATAACTCGGTTGCTCAACTTCATGACCTTGACCTCATCTTGCATTCGGGACGAATCGCTCAACGCTGCGTCGGTGTGCTGCGCTCAGTCTCCTGACGCAGCATTTCGAGGCTCGCGAGCACTTCATTCGCAGATTTGCGCGCATCGGCGCTCTGGGACTTGGCTACCGCAAGCTCGGCGAAAAGGTGCGCCTGCGCAGCTGCGCGTTCCGCTTCCTTCCACTCTTTCTTGGCCAGCGCGCTCTTTGCAGCGTTCAGCTTGTCGCGCGCCTGCTGCAGCGATACGGCGCCGTGCTCGGATTTCCCAAGCGTCTGCTGAGCCTGCTCAACCGACGTGTCGCTTTGTGCCACGCGCTCTTTCGCGAGATCCGACGCGTTGCTGCCATATGCGCTGAGCGAGCCGAGGAGGATGCTGACGCCAAGCGCCAAGGACACGGCGGTCCTGACGGGACGGGTTGTGCGGTATTTCGTGCGGTACTTCATGTTCGATCCTCTGGGTGAAGGGGAGAGCGAACAGAGTTCGCCGTCTTAGCAGGGCCATGATGCGCGTCCACCGCGAAGATCTCGGTACGGTGGCGAACACAGTGGCGTCGGGGGGGCAATGCGATGTATGCGCAAACACTCGGTTCGCCGCGCGCGGCAGGGCGGCGCTAGCTGCCCGATCTGTGTACGATGCCGCACACAATGTCGGCAGCTCATGACCCCTCGCAAAACCACCTGCTGGCAGCGCTGCCGGACGAGGAACTCGCGCGCTTGAAAGTAGGCCTCAAGCTCGTACCGATGCCTCTGGGTGAGGTCCTCTACGAATCCGGCAGTCAGCAGCGGCGGGTCTATTTTCCAACCACCGCGATCGTCTCACTCTTGTACATGCTGGCGGACGGCGCCTCCGCTGAGATCGCGGTAGTCGGCAACGAAGGCATCATTGGCGTCTCTCTCTTCATGGGTGGTGAAACGACGACGAACCGCGCAGTGGTGCAGAGTGCAGGCCATGCTTACCAATTGAGTGGCAAGCGACTCAAGGAGGAATTCATTCGCGGTGGGGCCATGCAGCACCTGTTGTTGCGTTACACGCAGGCGTTGCTCACGCAGATGGCGCAAACCGCCGTGTGCAATCGGCATCATTCGCTGGACCAGCAACTATGCAGATGGCTGCTGCTGAGTCTCGACCGCTTGTCCGGGGTCGAACTCGTCACGACCCAGGAATTGATCGCGAATATGCTGGGCGTGCGTCGCGAAACCGTTACGGAAGCCGCGGGCAGCCTGCAGAACGCGGGACTGATCAAGTACAGCCGAGGACGCATTACTGTCCTCGATCGACCCGGATTGGAGGCCCGTACCTGCGAGTGTTACGGCGTCGTCAAGAAGGAGTTCGACCGTCTGCTGCCGCCAAGAGTCGAGCTTTGATTCGACGCAGTGCGGACAAAATCACCAGGTCGCAGTGTCTGAGTCGACGAGCAGGCCGCCCTCATCACAGCTCTCAGTCGGCAAGCTTGCTTCGGATTGTTTGCGCCTGTTTCAGATGGTCTTGCAACGTAGGCAGGGTCCTCTTCGCATAGCTACGCAGGTCGAGATCGAATTTCTCGTCGTCCGCTGCGGTCTCGAACAGTTCGATATCGGCCTTGTGGTGCTCGACCATCTGCTCCATGTAATCGCGGTCGAAATTCTTGCCCGCATCCTGCTGCTGGAACTTCTCGACCATGGCCTTGTGCGTGTCAGTCCGTGACGACGGCACTTGCACGCCCTTGCCCTTGATGGCGGTCAAAAGCTCCTGGTTCGCCTTTGTGTGGTCTGCGACCATCCGCTTGGCAAACGCTTCGACCTGGCCGTTCTTGGCCTTCTTCGCGCCAAGCTCGCCCATTTCGACTTCGGCCAGACCGCTCGTCCCGGCCCTGCGTACGAACTCTTGCACGGAAGCGTTCGACTGCGCGCTTCTGGCGGAATCCTGCGCCATCGACGCACTGCCCATCACGCATGACAGTGCAGCGGCTAAGATAAGTGATCTGTTCATGATGCCCTCTTGCTTTCGAGATAAGTGTCGTCGCGTCGATGCAGAAACCTATTGCGGCGGCGCTGCCGAAGAATCCAACTCGGCGTCTGCCGCGCCGAAAGATTCGGTGGTATCCAAGCAACGTGTCGCGTGTCGGACACGTTCCGGATGCGCGAGAACATAAAGACTGAACTACGCGGGGCTGGACCTATCGCGTAGGCTTCGCCTTGCTTTGGAGAGCTCACTGCGAGCGCGGCGGTCACGCTCGAGGCTGAGCGAGTAGGTGCTGAAGCACAGCCGTGGATGGCCGATCGTCGACGGTCATCGTCCCATGGAAGGATCAACTATGAACTGTGCACCATCAACAAAAACCCCGCCGAAGCGGGGTCGACATCTCAGACCGCCACATTGATTCCACGGTCGATACCATAAGGTGTTCGAGGCGCCGCTCAATGCACTGCGAGCCTCTTCGCTGCCGCTGCGGTTTTCTTCGGCAGCGTGAGTTCCAGCACGCCGTCGTTGTACTTGGCTTCGGCGGTCGCTTCGTCGACCTCCTGACCGAGCGCGAACGCGCGCTGGATCTTGCCGAACATAGCGCTCGGCGCGAAGCACCGTCTCGCCGTTGCTTGATGTCTTTTTCGTGCTTCACTTCCGCGGATACCGCAACTTGGTTACCGCTAATAGTTATACTGATCTCGTCCTTCTTGACGCCGGGCAATTCGGCCAGCACTTGATACTCCTTGTCGTTCTCGGTTACGTCCATGCGGAACTGCGTCGGCACCGGCGCACGTGGTTCAGCACGCGTCTCAGGGTTAGGCAGCCACACGGGGACGCCACGCAACAAGTTCTCGAATGCGTCCTGGAGCGGATTAAAGCGTGTGATGTTTACCACTTTGTTCTCCTATGAAAACTCAAACCAATCGGCGGTCGAATGACTGTGCATCGATTGATAATTCAGTGGAGGCGTCACCGCGACTATCAAGTCTGCGAGCCTAAACATTTGATGAGAGGCCGCAACATCGATGGCCAGAATCTGATGTTCCGCGCCCTGAATTACCCGGTGCAAGCTTCGACTGACGCGCAATAAGCTGCCCATCTGTTCGGTGCCAGGGACTTCGATTTGATCTCGTTCGGCAGTGCCGTGTCCGGGTCGTTGAATGAGCGCCTGCGATCCGGTCGTTCGGCGCGCCGCCGCCAAGCGTCGAGCTCGTCGATCAGTCCAGCGCCGTTGCCGGCTTCTTCGAGCGGCGGATCGACGCTCGACATCGCCAGCACGGGCACATGTTGCTGATAACGCTTAATGACGATGAGTACTGTCTGCATCGAGTGCACGTCACGCCCGAGCTGCCTGTGACCGCTCCTGCATTGTCGGCCTAGTTAACGGCTTTCGACCGAACCGGGAGTCGCGCAATGCACCCGTCTTGCAATCAGCGCTGAGCAGGTGTGCTCCCGCTGGTCGATCTCATCGCGCACATATGCACGTCGAATCCAGCGAACTGAGCCGAAAACAATTGTTGTCGCAGGCCGCACGGGCTCGATACGGAGCGCATACTCCGGGTCCTCAGCCGCACACGAGCTGAAATGGCCGGTGAATTCTTGCCGGTCCCACTTCGAGGTTCATGTTATGGATCAGTCAAAAAGCACTCCTGACAAGGCAGCCGCCAGGAACAACTCCACCGGACCCGCAAGGAACATCATCGACACGGCGATCGCCGCGGGCAATCTCTCCATCTTCGCTGCTGGCATCAAGGCAGCGGGTTTGACCGAAGTGCTGGCTGCAAACGGCCCGTTCACTGTCTTCGCCCCGACCGACGAAGCGTTCAAGAAACTTCCGACCGGCGCGTACGATCTGCTGTTCAAGGACACCGGGAAACTCAAGGCGATCCTGAACTACCACGTCATACAGGGCTATGTGACGGCCAACGATCTGAAGGCGGGCGAGCTGATGACGCAGCAGGGCACCACGCTGGTGTCGGCGCCATCGTCGTCATCGGGCGTGCGCATCAACGCAGCCCGCGTCGTGCAAGCAGACCTGGCAGCGTCGAACGGCATCATTCACGCCATCGATGCAGTGATCTTGCCGAAGAACTGGCAATTGACGGCAGCCGCTGCTTGACGATCGGCTCTCGCTGGCGAAAGAGTACTACCTGCCGAGTTTCCAGCAGCGATATGCATCGTACTGCAGGCAGATTGCCAAGAACGTCAAACCTTATGCCAGCACGTGTCGTGGCAGATCTATCGTGAAAACACACCCTGAGCCTGCTACGTCGCGGACGCTGAGAACGCCATTGTTCGCCTCGACGCTGCGCCGACAGATTGCGAGGCCAAGTCCAAGGCCTGATCGATCTTCGCCACTCTGCTTGAACGGCAGAAACATGTCTTCTGCAGCTCCCTGCGGAAGGCCGCCGCAATGATCCTCGACGTCGATCCGGATGCGGTCCGCGGCAGCGTAGGCGTTCAATGAGACCTCGGTGTGGCGCTGCGTGAACTTGAAAGCATTCTGCAGCAAGTTTCCCACCGCCGAGAAAAGCATCTCCCGATCGACATCGAGGGCAAGTCCCGCGTCAACCACGCCGACCGTAAACTCACATTCCCGAGCGTGAGCCTCGAGTGAGGCAGAGATTTTCACGTCGGCGACGAAATCGGCGAGAGAGATCAGTTGAGCTCGCGCAGGCATGCCCGCAGTGACTCGCACGTCGGCGAGTGATCGATCGATGAGATTACGCATGCCAATCAAGGATCGGTCCAGCAGAGCTCCGGTCGCCCCGGTTACTCCGACATTGCCAGCTTTGATGGCCATAACCGCCAGCGTCGCCGTGTGAATGCAGATTTCGCAGCTCGTGCGCCAGAAATCCCAGCCGTTCATTCAGGGCCTCGACGCTCTTGCTCTCCACCAAAGAATTTCGCTGAAAAGCGTATTCCGTGACGGCATCGGCGATGCCATTGTCGAGACAGCGGTTGAGAGTTCGAAATTCATCGACCTCGATCGGCACTCCCCGTTCAAATGCCAGGTCGCGCTATGGCTTGGCACAGATCGCCATAGTCGTGAACCACTTGGTCAACCGTGAATCCCTGTTCTGATAACTCGCGCCCATGCAACGCCGCCGTTGCAGCGATCTCGGAGGCCACCGCTCCGCCGCCCGCGGGTCCGGAAACCCTTCGGCTTCGCATGGGTTCGGACGTCTGCTCGACTTCGAGCGTCTTGATGAGCTGGTCAAGGAAACGCGGAATTCCGTGGGCTAGCTCCTTACCAGCCACTTTCGGCGCCAGCCGTTTGAGCGACCTTCAGCCGGCACCGCTCGATCAAGTCAGCCCGGTTCGTCGTAAGGAATTCGTGGAGCACTTTGACAGCCTATGCTTACCCTTCTTGTCGCTCTGTCTGCTACCGCACATTTACATGGTGACCAGAACGCGCGCCTGCAGTCACGATGACGACTGATTCGCACGTCCTAGCATCGCTTCCAGCTAGAAGGGGCGCGCCGGTGTAAGCATCCGCCGCAGACTTGTTCTAGGCTCGCTGCCGTCGGATAGGCATCGTGTACGGCACGGGTACATATTCTTCTTCATCGGCCGCGCCAACATCATCGGAGGGCTCGACATCGTTAGGTATTCTCTCTCCCAGCTTGCCCTCGCCATTAGTGTCCAGCTGTCTACCTGTGGCATCGACTGCCGGAAGCTCCGTGAGTAGCCACACCTCGTATAGCAGTTTGAGCAAGCGCTCCAGAGCCTCGAATCCTGTGGGCTTCACGAAGTAGCTGGTGGCCCCAAGCATATAGGACTTCCGAATATCATCTGCGTCCGAGGAGGCCGACATCACGATGGTCGGTACGACGCGGTACCGTGGCATGGTCCTGAGTTGTGCCAGCAACCGGAAGCCGTCGCCATCGGCCATCTTCAGGTCAGTGATGAGCAGTGAGGGATACGCGAATCGTTCGCGATCGGAAAACGCTCCCTCTCCCTTTAGATAGGCCACAGCTTCGTTGCCGCTGTTCACGCAGGAGACCCTCGACGCTATGCCTATGCGCTTAAATGCGAGCAGCAACAGGTCGCGCGCATCTAGATCGTCATCGACCAGGAGGATGTTCAGCAATCGCTCTTCGGCCACGAGGCACCTTCAGGGCTGGTCCGGGGCGATCGGCTGCTGAGCATAGGTAACGTACTGTTTCATTTCGATTCGCGCGTGGTGTGCGGGAAGCAGCGCTTACCGCTAGGATCCCGCAATGATGCGCGGCTGTCTCGAAGGTCTCAGTGCGCTGGCGTACACAGGTGCGGCCCGCTAGTCCAGTGCTGCCGTCGCGAGCGCAGGATGTGGAGATCGATAAGCCCGGGATTAGCGCGCCCTAGCAGCCTGCGCGATCCGCACCTTAGTCTTCGATGCCGGCCCACTTAAGGGCCTGCGTCCGTTCCCCGAAAGAGCGGTACTCGACGATCTGGCCGTTACGAAACACGAAGCCATCGGCAAATCGTCCGCTGATCCATTCGGTGGAATCCTTCAGGCGTACCCGAGCATGGAGATACACGACGACTTTATTGCCATTCTCAAAGAACTCTTCGGGCTCGCAGCTTCCTTCGGCCCACGTACCACGCCCCTTCGCGACGTGCTCTTGCACTTCCGGAACACCACGATAAGTTCCGGCTGTCGGAAAGCCCTCTGGCTCGATGCGTACGATCTCAGGATCGAGATTCCCGACGAGAGCGTCCGTGTCATTGCGATTGATTGCAGCGAAGAACTGTTTGAGTATTTCAGTTGCGGTGCTCATGGGTCTGCAGTCCTATCTGAGGATCGGAAGCACAGCCCGCACCCGCATGTCCCGCAGCCACAACCCACCCCACATGAACAGCGCCAGATATATGCTGAACAACACGTGGCTGAAGAGCGGGCTTCCGATCCGTATCTGCGTCGCCATCGCGCCACCCAGCAGACTCATCGTGAGCACGGCACCGAGCACGTCCCGGAATCAGATAAAGAACGACCACAACTCGATAGTCCATCTCACCACCCCCCCTCAGAGGGCTGCAGGGGAGGGCTGAGTCATCGCTGTGGTCCATTGGTTGTACGCGGCAACATCGCCACAGTTGAAAGACGGCCGGGGGTACGTCTCGCCGACATGTTGACAGCGGCACTTAATATGACGTGGCATCGAAACGGCGATTGCCTGTTTGGCCTCAGGGCTTGAGGTCGGTGAACCGATTGCGGAGGAACTACGCCCGCGAGCCGACGATTCTGGACGCGCAGAAGTGCCGTCTAAGTCGGAGTGATGGACTGCCTATGACTGCTGAATTCAACATTCGCCGGGGGACACCCAGCGACACTCGCGCTGCGTTTGACGTCTCGATGCTGGCGATGAAGGATCTTTTCCTTCGTCACGGTTACGAGTGGAAGCTCGAACCGGAAGCATTCTGGAAAGTCCTGGCGCCATTCCTTACCCACCTGGCTGAGCACGCAGCGCAGTGGTGGATCGCGGAGGATCGCGCGGATGGGAAACTGATCGGTTACGCTCGATCGGTAGAACGCGACGGCCTCTTCGAGCTTTCCGAGCTATTTGTCCGACCGGACAAACAGTCGGCCGGACTGGGCAAATTGCTGCTCGACAAGGCGTTCCCATCCGGTCGTGGCGAGGTTCGGGCCATTATTGCAACCAATGACGTACGTGGGTTGGCACGTTACTACGGTGCCGGTACAGCGGCCCGTTTCGTGCTGTTCTCATTGACGGGACAGCCCAGGCAGGTTGCCGACGAGAACCACGAGGCCCTGCGAATCGGACCTGCGGAGATCCGCGAATTTGCCGAGATGGAGCAAGCCGTGGTCGGTTACGCGCGCCATGCAGACTATCCGTGGCTACTCGAAAACCGTGAGATTTACCGGTATCGCAACGCCGGACGCACGGTCGGATTCGGCTGCTTCAGCGAAACCGGCCAGGGGCCGATCGTGGCGATGGAACCCGATGACCAGCGCGCAATCCTCGGCCACTTCGAGATGCTCGCTCACAGTCGCGGGATGGAGAGCATTTCGTTTCAAGTGCCCTCGATCAACGTCGTCGTAATGCATCATCTGCTCGAACGGGGCTACAAGATCGACACGCCGCCGGGCTTGCTGATGTCGAGCAGGGACTTCGGCCGCTTCGACCGCTTCGTACCTTTCGCGCCCGCCATCGTGCTGTGAATCAAGGAGGAGCCGCGGCCGAGATGAATGCGCTCAGCTGTACACGCGATCCTCGCTGTACACGCGAGCAACGTATGCGGCGTTCGCGCGCGCGCTCTGAGCTATGCTCGGATTTTTCGCGGGAGAAACTCCATGCTGCGTCGAACCGTCTGCATCGCAATGCTCACTTGCTGTTCCTGGGCAAGCAATGCACAGGTTCCGAAGTCCGAGCTGGCGAAACCGCCGGCGTCGGCGACGCACTACATCATCCAGTCCACGGCCGGGCCGCACGGCGAATCGTGGCTGTGGACCACGAGCGATGGAGCACGCATGGCGCGCGAAAGCATGAATCTGCGCGGGCAGGTCTGGGAGATGGATTCCGTCGGTTATCCAGGCAGCGACCGGGCGCCCGCACGCGTGGAGGTGCGCGGAGTCACGCCGACGGGAGATGCAGCGGAAACGTTCGCGGTCGCTGGCGGCAAGGCGAACTGGAAAAGCCAGGTGGACTCTGGAAGCGCGGCGTACACGGCGCCGCAGTTCTATGTCACGCAAGCTGGGCCGATCGACAACACGGCTTGGTTCGTGGAGCGGCTGCTTGCTGCGCCCGACAAGACGCTCAAACTGCTGCCTGGCGGTCAGGCCCGCGCCGAGAAGCTGACGACGCTGGAGGTCGGCGAGGGCGCCGCGAGGAAGACAGTGACCGCATGGGCGGTCACCGGCGTGAACACCTCGCCGCTTCCGGTATGGGCCGATGCGAGCGGCAAGTTCTTCGGTCTGGTGTCCTTCCTGAGCTGGTTGCCCGAGCAGTACGCGAACGAGCACGAACGTCTGAATCAGGCGCAGTCGAAGGCGATGGCGGCGCGGGCGCCCGCGCTCGCAAAGTCGCTCGTGAAGACGCCTGCGGGCGCCGTCGCATTCACGCACGCGAAACTGTTCGACGCAGATCGCAGGCAGTTTCTCGAGGATCAGACCGTAGTGATCGAGGAGGGCAGAATCGTGAGCGTCGGCCCTGCGGGCGCTGTGAAAGTCCCGTCAGGCGCTCACGCTATCGATGGCCGCGGCAAGACACTGCTGCCTGGCTTGTGGGACAGCCACATGCATACGGCGGATGACTTCACGGGCCTCGCCGAGTTGTCGATGGGCATCACGTCCGTGCGCGATCCCGGCAATGACGACGGTCAGACGATCGACCGTCGCGCGCGTGCGAGCCGCGGCGAACTGCTGTCGCCGCACGTGTACGCCTCCTCGCTGATCGACGGCAAGGGCAAGTACACGGCTCAGGTCGCGAACGTCGCGACGAGCGAAGCCGAAGCGGTCGAACTCGTCCGCAAAGCCAAGCAGAACGGCTTCATCGGCGTGAAGTTCTACGGCACGCTCGATAAGGCCTGGTTGCCCGCGGCAGCCTCCGAGGCGCGCAGGCTCGGCATGCATGTGCACGGTCACATTCCGGTCGGCATGCGGCCGCTCGAGGCCATCGACGCCGGCTACCGCGAGATCACGCACATCAACTGGATCGTGATGCAGGCGATGCCGGATGCGGTGATCAAGGAATCCAACGGCATCATGCGTTTCGAGGGTCCGGGACGTCACGCCAAGGACCTCGATCTGGACAGCGAGCCGATCGGGAAGATCATTGGCACGATGGCGTCAAAAGGTGTGTACAGCGATCCCACGATGGTCGCGTTCGAAGGGCTGTACACGGCGGAGAACGGCGTGCTGTCGGCGGCCTACGCGCCATTCGTCGGCACGCTGCCGCCGACGACGGAGCGCGCGTTTCGCAGCGGCGGGTTCGCCGTGCCGAAAGATCTCACGCGAGCCGACTATCGCAAAAGTTGGGCGAAGCTGGTCCAGTTGCTCGGCCGCATGCACAAGGCGGGCGTACCGATCGTCGCGGGCACGGACGGTGCCGGCATCGAAATCGTTCGCGAGCTCGAAATCTACCAGGAAGCCGGCATGACGCCCGCCGAAGCATTGGCGACGGCCACGATCGTCCCGGCCAGGCTCGTGGGTCAGGACAAAAACACCGGCTCGATCAAGGTTGGCAAGGTCGCCGATCTGGTCCTCGTCGAAGGCGATCCGTCGCAGCGTCTGAGCGACCTGCGCCAGACTCGCACCATCATGCTCGCCGGCAAGCTCCTCGACGCAGACGCGCTGCGCGCCGCAGCCGGATTCTCCGGGCGTCCGAAGTAGTGAAAGACGCAGCAGCAGAGCGGCCGCATCCTTGCGGCCGCCCTGCGTTGCTGCTCAAAAGAGCGTCAGAAGGTATTGCGCGCGCTGACCGGTGCGCGAGTCCACTGCGTTCACGAGAATATCGCCGCGCTCATTGATGCTGATGCCACCGACGACGCTGAGGAAAGCCTTCAGCGGATCTCCCTCGCTGATGAGGCTGTCGATGCTGACAGCACGATCCTTGAGCCAGAGAGTACCCACTGTCTCGGAGGCGCCGTTGACGGCGCTCGATCCGACGATTGCACCCCAGTCGTTGATGCTTTGGGCGCCAGTCGCATTCACCTGGCCGGGCGCCACGTCCGGCAACTTCGTGAACGCTCCGTCCTCCCACAGGAAGGCCTGCGAGCTGCCGTTCACCAGGCCGTTGACGATCACCTGGGTGCGATTGTTGACATCGAAAGCAATCGACGCATCTGCACCCGGGACGAGACCGATCTCCGTCAGCGTGCCGCTCTGCCACAGCACAGCATGATTCTGACTTGCGACGATGGACTGGCCGACGACGGCGCCGCGATCGTTCATCGCTTGCCCGAGCATGCCGTCGCTGCCGGGCGGGCCCGGCAGCTGCTCGGAGTTTTCGCCGTCCAGGAACCACGTCTGCCCCGAGCCCTGTGAAGTGATCACGATCATCTGTCCGAGATTGTTGATGTCGCTCGCGAACGTGTCCACGCCGGGAACGGGTTCCACCTGCGTGACCTGACCATTGCGCAGCAGGTAGGCCTGAGGCTGGAAGCTGGTAGTGATGAGCGACCCGAAAATCGTCGATCGATCATTGATGGCTTCGACTCTCGTGGAGAACGCATTGGGCGCAATGACGTCGTGCAGGTCGGTGTACACGCCGTCGCGCCAGCGGAATGCGTGCTGCTGGCCTGTCGCAAACGAGAAGCCGACGACTTCGCCGCGGTTGTTGACGTCGTGTGCGAATACATCCGTCGAGCCGCTGTCAGTCGTGATCGGCACGACGCGGTAGCCACGATCTGCCCATGCAAGATTGACAGTGAAAAGCGATGTGAAAAGTACTGCCAGGGCAAACAGCCGTGCCATGGTGAACTCCTTTCGATAGCCTGCGCGCTCTTGTTGCGCACGCCTGTATGCCCGGCCGCGCATTGAAGTTCCGCGCCCGATGGAGTTCACGCAAGGGTAACGAATGCGTCTACCGGCGGTAACGACTCGCGATACTGCGCGCATGCATCGACCACCGACGGGCCACTCGCTAAAATGCACCACCGATCGTGCGCTCGCCGCCATCTGTGCGTTTCGTCTGAAAAGTAGCGGATCGGGAGCCGCTCAGTAGCGCTGCTGCCTGCGCTTGTGCGTCCGTTGATACACGTGCGCCAAAGGATTCTGCGATCGCTGCGACCGCGTTCGTCCGATTTCTGGGGCGAGCTCCGCTCAGCAACGCCGCCGCGCGCTCATGCGCATCAGGCGCGTCGGATACAGATAACGGAGACAGCGAGCGTGCATCAGCTTTCGCTGCTCCGAGAGCATGCGGGCGGCTGAGCAATGCCGCCGCCTGCGCCTGTGCATCCGCTGGCGTTGAAGTCGCTAGAGTCTGAGCGTCAGCAATAGCTGCAGTCGTGGCAAGAATCATGGGAATCAAAAGTAAATGGCGTTTCATGATAGGTCTCCAAGATTGGGCGACTAGTGAGTGCGTCTCGAGCACGAGCGTTACGCTTCATGGACTTTCTGGTGCCGAATGTTTGGTTACGGGGCGAGGCGTTGAACCTGCAGGGGCGTCGAGACTCAGGCCCTTGCGAATGCCCGCATCGAGCAAGCCGGCCGGCGCAAATCTGCGCAGCAATCGAACACGCGCCGCGATGGCGCCGGCCGTATAACGAATTTTTGGATGAGCCGCGCTGGCGGCTTTCAGCACCACGTCGGCCACGACGCTCGGTTCGTCGGCATTGGCCATCACCTTCGTTAGTGTCTCGCTCAAGGCCAACCGAATTTCGCGGTACTCATCGAGCTTTGCGTCTGGCTCCAGAAAATTCGCGTCGAACTGCGTCTTCGTATATGCGGGCTCGATGACGGACACGCGGATGCCTCTCGTGCGCAGTTCATGATCGAGCGATTCCGAATAACCCTCTACTGCGTGTTTGGTGGCGGCATAGAGTGCCCCGTACGGCTGCGGCACCAAGCCGAGCACGGAGCCGATGTTGATGATGCGACCACTGCCTTGACGTCGCATGTACGGCACGACGGCGCGCGTCATTCGGACGATGCCGAAAAAGTTCGTATCGAAGATCGCTCGCGCTTGATCGAGTGAACTCTCTTCCGCGCCAGCCGGCGCCACGCCAAAGCCGGCATTGTTCACGAGCAGATCGATGCGGCCTTCCAACCGCATCAACTCGCTGATAGCGGCTGCGACCGATGCGTCGCTGGTCACATCGAGAGCCAGCATCGCGAATGCTCGCTGACCTGCTCGTACGCGTCTGCTCGTGCCGTAGACCTTGTAGCCCGCGGTCGCGAGCCGCTGTGCCGTAGCTTCGCCGATGCCTGAAGAGGCGCCGGTAACGAGCGCGATCGGCTGTTTGATGTTCATCGAAGGGCCCTCTTGATCATGCTCTAGTATGATGGTCATCATATTTGAACTCGAAGCAACACGCGAAGCGTGATCTACAAAAATCAATCGTCGGTCGCAGCGAGGTGCCTCAGCACCGCTGTGCGTACAGCATTTGAAAGCCGCTGGTCGTCAACAGCACGGGCCAGCAGTAATGCGCCGATCATCGTGGACACCGTAACGAGCGCGCGCTCGTGCGCGCCTAGCTGTCCCCAGTCCGGCGACTGACGCGCGACTAGATCGATCATTTCTTTGATACGGCTCGTAGCAGCACGCCGCACTTCGGGCGCTTGGCGCGGCATCTCCGAACCGAGCGCAGCGACCGGGCAGACGATTTCCGCGACGTGCTCTTTCGAGAGATAGAGCTTCAACATGTTCTGCAGCGCCCGATGTGGTGGAGCCGTGGAGGCAACACGCGCCAGTTCTGCGACACTGTCGGCCCCTGCGCGATCGGCAGCTTCCGCGAGCATGGCTTCACGAGAGTCGAAATGGGCGTAGAAGCCGCCATGCGTGAGGCCGGCGTCCCTCATGATGTCGGGAACACTCGTACCGCCATAGCCGCTGCGGCGGATGGCCCGGGAGGCAGCCTCGACGATGCGGTCGTGGGTGGCCTCCTTACGATTCTGCTGGGGGTGCTTCATATATGATGATCATCATACATGAATCGATTGGGAATGCCAGGCGAGATGAGAGTTCTTCTCCCCAGATTCCCCCGATTGGCCGCATGCGCGCGAGGGCACGGTGCGTGAATTTGCGGATGGTCGGATACTTCGTGAGTTGGATTTTCGCCGTTCCGGATTTCAGTCGCTCCAGTGTTCGACTACACTGATTGCCGTGAAAAACATTAGTCGAATTAATTAGGTAGATCGGCGCGTCTCCGTGCCGCCGATGATGGACTGGAGCGACAGTCGCAGTTCGCGCTGACAGGTCAACAACTTACATTTCGCCGAAACGGCATGTAGCAGTTTTGTCGCAGCTGCTAGAGAGCATGTGAAGTGCTGCTCGCTTCGTGAGACGAGCGGTTGGCACATCACGGATTCAGAGCCCAGCAACGTGAGCCGCAGCCGCCATCCACTGCCGCTGCACATTGAGACACTGCGCGACGGTCTGCGACCTTTTTTGCGACAGACGAACCCGCCTGACTCGCAGCGTACTTGGAAGAGGCTGAGTTGCTCGTCTGCAAGCGACCCGAAGCGGAAATCAACACGCGTTCGTCTGAGCGGAGGACAACCTCTTCGTCAGCATTTGCCTAGGGGCGACTACCCCCTGCCGGTGATCACGATTGTATTGGCGCCAAGGCGAGCTGCCTCCTTCCTCATCGCCTCGACTGCTGCCGCTTGCGTCCGCGATTCGCTCAGACGGTCGTCCGGGTTCGTTCGACGAGTATTACTATTTCATCAGCAGGCTGGGGGGGATGTGAGGAAAGCTTCTTTGTCTTGCCTTGGTGTTTGGCAAGGTCGCCACATGCGTATGCTGAGGCTGCTGCATGCGCCCGCTGATGCAAGCCTCAGAGCATCTCGCGAATTTCCCTCAGTTCCGGTGCGGACTGCATCAGACTCTCTGCGTATCCGAGCTCCCGCGCGCGCTTTGCGTGAGCCAGCGCCGTCGCCTTCTCGCCCAAACCGAGCTTGGCGAGCGCGACGTAGTACTGGACGTGCACGTTTTCCTCCCCTTCAGACAGAGCAATCTCAATGGCCTGCCGAGCCCGGTTCTTTTCGCCGAGGCGCGTCGCATAGTACGCAGCTTGGGCCTGATTGAGCGGGTGTTTTGGGTTCATGGCCAGCTCACCGTCAACCAGCTGGACGGCGCGGCGGTATGACTGAAGGGCCTGCTCGGGCTGCCTAGCGAAAAGCTGCGCATCGGCAAGGTTGCCCCACAGCCGATGGTCCGCGGGCGTAAGCTCGATGGCCTTACGAAGCATATCGGCTGCCTTGTCATACTTGCCGAGATAGTAGTGCGCAAGCCCGGCATTCGAGTAGCTCGACCGGCGCGGCTCGATTGCCAGCGAACGCTCAAAAGCGTCGTCAGCCTTCTCTAGGTTGCCCATGAGCAGATATCGCCGCCCAGATTGTTCAGTGGAGTGGGGTCATCCGGAGCGAGCTGAACGGCCCGTTCGTAAGGCACGACGGCTTCGGCAGCGCGGCCTTGGGAGAAGAGAAAATTTCCGTATGCTAGGTGTGCGGCAGGGTAGCTCGATTGCGTCGCGATCGCCCGTTGATACATCGCCTGCGCCTCATCTATTTTCAGCCCGTCGGCCAGCGATTCGGCAAGGCCAAGCAATACGTCAGAGGACTGCGGCACCAGTGCCAGCGCGTGACGATACGACGCCTCGGCGCCAGTCGCGTCTCCGGTCGCAAGGCGTAATCCACCCACCGCCATGTGTACTTCGTGTGCGGCGCCATCGAGCGCCTCGGCATTAGCGCACGCCCGCTCGGCCGCTGTCACGTAGCTAGGAACCTTTTCGAGACGGTAGCGCTCAACGTGCGTCTCGCACAAACCAGCCTGGGCGCGCGCGAAATCCGGCTGCTCAGCGAGCGCCCGCTCGAACAACTGCTCGCCCGCCTCAAGCGTCTTCGGCGTTTTCGGCTGCCGCAAATACGCAAGTCCCTGCAGAAAGTAGTCGTAAGCGATCCCACTGCCACTAGTGGTCCGCGCGGTAGAAGAGCTGGTTCGTCCGCCAAGCACGAGTTCCAGGGCGGTAATAACCTGCGCGGCAATATCACTCTCCACGGAGAAGAGATCCGCGGTCGGTAGTTCGTATGAATTGGACCAGCGTTTGGATCGGCTCGCGCCATCGACCAGTGCAGCCGTAATCCGGATACGATTCGCTTGGCGCTTGACGCTACCTTCAATCAAGTAATGCACGCCCAGCTTCGTGGCAATCTCATTGACGTCCATATCCTTGCCCTTGAATGCGAACGCGGATGTCCTCGCCGCAACGCGCAGCGCTGGAATCTTCGCGAGCCGGTTGGACAGCTCCTCGGATAATCCATCGCCGAGATATTCGTTGCGTGGATCGCCGCTCATGTTGACGAACTGCAGCACCGCGATAGACGCGTCAAGTGGCGCGGTAACGCCAGGGTGGACGCCGCTGGTCGCGGGAACTGATGTCGCGATCTTCGCCGAGGCACCTTCCGGCGCTGGGCGGCCGAGAACAAAAAGCACACCGGCGGCGAGTACTAGGAGTGCAGCAAGGATTGCCAGTTCAGCGCCGCTGACTCGGTGTTGCGCTCGGTGGCCGTGGAACCATGCGAGCGTCGCTGCGAGCGGTAGACCGAAAAGCAGCAAGAGAGTCAGTATGCGTACGATCAGGTGCGGCCAGTCGAGCGCATCGCTCACCATCTCCACACTGTGTAGGAGGGTGTACGCACCCGCTGCATAGGCAAGCGTCCACTGCGCGACTTTGTGTTCCTTGATGCGGGCCCACACGCTCATCGAGCGCGCAGGTACTGACAGCTCCGCGTGTTGTTGCGGTGCGGCTTGCGCTTCGCCCAAGTCGCTCGCTTCGGTCACCAGATGTCCTTTGATACGTTTGCTATTTCGCGCCTGAGGATGCGCGGCCGAGCGCCTTGGTGCAACTGACGGTCTGCAACTGCAACCCCAGTGTGCATGGTCAAGCGGAACGAAGTGCGTGCGGCTTACAACCTAGCTCGGCGCCTCGCAGAACGAAGCAAGATGATGCAGAGCTGGGCGGACTATCTGGAATCACTGCGAGCGGATGTCGCCGCATCGTCATAGCGCAGGTGGTCTGCATTCGGACCCGAAGCACACGGCGCTTGCGCCGTTCTATTCCTTATGGTGACAAAGGTGCAGTGGAAGCTTCCAACCTTTGTGACGGCCCTCGCTATCGGCGGATGTGACCTGCCGGCTTTCTTCGGGCCACGGGATTCTAGGAAATGGCTCTTCCTGAGAGGCCCGGTATTTCTGGACCACTACGACTGAGAGTCTGCGGCCCCTGTGAGCATCGCTCGAACACGAGCCTGAGCGAGCTCGCGCACACGCTGACGAAGCGCGATCTGTGGATCCTTCCGGCTGCAATATCGGTACGACGCTCGGCTCATCCTGGCGCACCGGCAAGCTCGCCGCAGGCCCACCGAATACCGTCCCATCAAGTAGCGCACGACTTCACGCCGCTTGACGGGCTTCACCACTTTTTTTGAACGACATCCTGCAGCATGACTTTGTCGAGCGACAGATCCGCCACCAGGCGCTTCAACTTCGTGTTCTCATCGCGCAGCTGCTTGAGCTCACGAGCTTCCGACGGCAGCATGCCGCCATAGACTTTCTTCGTGCGATAGAAGCTCTGCTCCGACACCCCATGCTGGCGACACAGATCGGCGATCGGTGTACCGAGCTCCGCCTGCTTCAGAATCCCCGTGATCTGCTCGACCGAAAAGCGTTTCTTCTTCACGACAAAACCTCCGTCCATCAGACTCGATTTTGCCGCAGAACTCTCGTTCAAACTGGTCCAGTTCTACCGGGGCCTGTCAGCCGCAGAGTCGACGGCGAGCAGACTGCGTGTGGCCCACGGCGCGATTGCTGAGGATCGCAGAAGAATATGTCGACGTTCTAAGTAGGGCGTGGGTGATCCGCGCGCTGACCTATGGCATCAGCGCGCTTGCCCTCGAACCGCCCTAGCGTTATTTCTCTCAACGGGGAACAGGGAAGTTACCCTGGAGCCAATCGCAGTAGCTCAATGTGCCAAATGGAAGGCTGTTCACATCGTGAACGCCCTTGAGATTCTCCACCGGTTGAGGGAATGGGAGATTCCAATTTTGAGTGAATGAGCCGACATCGAGCACGACGATGTCATTTCCCACCAACGTCTTCCAGAAAATGCCAGAGTGCTTGGCGATCCCGCTTTCGTGGTCGAATTGAATGCTGTATTTGGCAGTGTCGAAGAAAGAGAATCCTGTCGCCAAGTTGGTAAACGTGTCGTTGAACTCGTTATCCAACTTGGTTCGATCGCCGTATTCCCAAGTCAAAAAGCGATCATTGAAGTCTATGGCAACGTCGAACGCACACACTTCACCGAAGCGTACGGGACTGTTCCATGCTGTTCCAGCGGGTATCACCGTCGAGAACTGAAACACTTGCACATCCTTGATCGGCCGATCTGCACTCGCAGTGCTGACCACAAAGGTCAGCGCTGAGCCAGCCAACAGAATCGACAATGCACGAGCTCTCATTTTCGCCTCCCCGCCAAAGCTTGGCGTCGTCAGAAAGGCACTAATGTATTGAGCGACTGAATGAAGCGCTGAGAAACCGAACTCACGAGAAATGCGCGTCGTCACGTCGGCATTTATCTGGCTATACGATGCGCCAAGTGTTACCGACTGGGTATTCGTGCTTGCACGGTAAACGAATGCGCGGCGTGCTGGGAGAACGGCAGCGCAGCCAAGGTTCGTTGCTGCCGTGCGAGAGATTCACTCCGCTCGTTCGTCGAACAGGCTCTTCAAGTCACCTGCTCCTCCGGTGCTAGTACGATGGAGCAGCATCATCGTCGCGAACCGACCCGAAACGAAGTTGTGATCGGGCCCGTTCGCCGGAGCACATGCGGCACCGCACGGGAAGAACGACAGATAGATTGCAATGAGAAAGTCGGCGCAAAGAGCGTCGAGCGATTGCCCGCTACGGCGATTCGCTTTCACTGAAGGCTCGGCACTCGTGACGCCGCAGCGCAAACGGAATCATTGTATTTACAAGCACTTCAGATCATCAGGTGCCCAGCGTCAGTGCCGGTCGGCCCAGTCATCGACTACACTGACGCTCTTCCAAAAGCGGTTTCGTATGAAAGACTTAGATCGCCGTTGCTGCATTGCACCTATGATGGACTGACCGACAGTCGCGAGTTCGGCTGACTCCTCAATAACTTACGCTTCGCCGAAACGGCGGGTAGCAGTTTTGTCGCAGCTATTCCGCATGTGTTGAACGTGCGATCGAATGACTAGCGAGGGGATTTTTCGCTTTCCTGCGATGTCACTGGATTTTCGCGTGAAATAGATCCGACAACGCGCGACACGATGCGACAACCTGTGACGCGTTAAAGCCGTCTTAGGGCCAAGCTATCTCGGTGAGCGTTGCGCGCTGGCAGGGCAGCCCCGACTCCGGTGCTTTGCAATCAGGGGGTCGTGGGTTCGAGTCTCTCAGCCGGCACTATTGCCAAGTGCGCGATTCGACGCCTGAATTTCCGCAGACAGGGGAAGTGCGAGGCATGAAGAACGACGAGAATCGCGACTCCTTGTTCTTCGATCAGGTTGTCGTCACGTCTTCTCGCGGATGCTGCCGCGGCAATTCGTACGCATTTGGACACTGCGTGGACACCTTGCGGGGACCGCGATCAACACCACGCAACGATCGCGGTCACGAGATTCACGCTGTGACGCGGACCCACCGCCCAGCCGACGGAATCTTGCTCGCATTCAATATGAAGAGCAGGTACCAACCTGGCGGCGCGAGATTCGCGCTCGGCGGGCCGGCGACCGTGATCGATCCGGCGCCGGGCGCACCCATGACGAGCTCGATACCTCGCTGGGACATGTTGAAACCATGCGTGACCGTGCCCGCGCGCAACAGGACGACTTCGGTGATATCGCCTGGATTCGGCGTATTGATGACGAAGTTTGTCCCGTAGTTGATCGTCGCCGGTGCTGCCGAGATGACCGGGCGGATCGAATCCATGTAGTCCGGGAAGAATCGCTCGTGCGGCGTCGGTACGCCGCCGGCCATCGGGTCGCCGCCCCCTAGGATGCTGCCGTCGGTGAGCAGCACGAAGGCAGAATGATACGTTCTCACGTATTTCATCGGCGGGCCGATGACCCAGCCAAGGCCTGGGTTGCGTGGATCGAAAATCTCGCAGATACCACCGTCGGCGCCGCCGGTCACACCGCCAGCGATAAAGACGCGCCCGTCGGGGAGCAGCGTCGACGTGAACTGTTGCGGACGCGGCACGCTCACGTTCGGCAGCGCTGTCCATGCTGGTGTAGCTGCCGACAGATCGATCATCTCTGCTGTGCTTTGCGTGGTCGGCGTGTTGCCGCCAATGATGTAGACGATCGGTTTGTAGTCGGGCGGCCGCAGCATGAGCAGCACGGACGTGCCTTTCTCTCCGCCAGTGCTGCGATCACCGTTGATCGTCGCGAATGCCTCGGCACCGGCCGGTGCAGCAAGATCGAATCGGTGCGTCGGAACGTGCGGTCCGGCGATGAACAGCTTGCCGTCGGGCAGCACGTAGGTCCACGGATAGTACTGGTGGTGATTCATCGCCAGGGGCATCGCGATCGGCGCTGCCCATCCCACACCGTCGGTATAGACCTCGATCGACTTTGACAATGAGCCATACAGCGTCGCGGCGCGACTGTCGGGCAAGGTCAACGTCGTCGAATAGAAGCGGTCGTGCGCAGTATCGGCGGCGCGTGTCCATGTCAACGTGGCGGGGTCGAACGTAAAGCTCTTGTTCGGCGAGAACCCGCCATGAATGAGCACGGTACCCGCCGCGGTGTCGAGCACCGTGTGCTCGGCCGACCACATGTTGGACGAGTTCATGTCCAGCACGGGATCGTCCGCCGGCTGGTTCGCGGGCAACATGAAGCTGCCCGCAGGCGTCGAGTAGTCCCACACTCTGGACTGGTCGTCGCGCGTGTAGCCCCAATACAGGACACGCAGCGTGTTGGGCAGCAGAACCGCATGCATGAATGCGACTTCCGGCGCCCCGACGATCTCTTCCCAGCGGCCGGTGCCGTGTCCATGACAGGGATGCGGATCGACGTCCGGACAGGAGTTCGTGCCGTCATCGAGCGGCAGTCCGGTACGATGACTGATCTCGTGCGCCATGTCGTCCGTGAGCCAGATGCTTTGACGCGCACGCACCAAGCCTATCATTCCATTCATCATGTGGTGGTGCACGTGACAATGGAACATGAAGTCGCCTTTGAGGTGGCGCAGCGTGGCGCCAGGCGGGCGATGGCCGGGATCCTGCGATTTCTCCTCGTCGGCGGTCAGCAATAGAACGGGCGGGATTTCGGCTTCGACGACGAACGACTCTGCCGGCCCCATGCTGCGGATGTCGATGGCTTCGCCGCCGAACTTCCAGCGCATCGCGTGTGGATGGAAGTTGTGCCAGGTCGTGCTCGTGTCGAGATTGAACACGTACCAACGGATGCGCTGGCCACTGCGGCCGACGATCGTCGGCGAATTCCCAACGAAGCCGCGGCCGTTGATGCAATGAGTCGGCATCGAGGCGCCGAGCTTCGATGTGACGGTGTGGTGAAAGTCGCTATTGTTGATCCACTTGACGACACCGCCGATGCCGACCGTGACGTCAGCGGGTGCGAATGCCATCGGTGGTCCGCCGACGATCGTCACGGTGACGAGCGCCGGGCCGCCGGACACGACGTGTACGGTGCCCGTCATCTCCGGATGATGGCGGCAGAAATACTCGAAATCGCCCGCCGTAGCGAACGTGAGATCGGCTTCGCCGCCGAGCTCCTCGATGTCATCGGTGTCGAACACCGGCGTCGCGTCCGGGTTGGCCAGCACGTGGAAGAACACGGGGACGTGATCGGTGTTGACAATCCGTCGCGGCAGTGCCAGCTCCTTGACCGTGAATTCCTCGAGCAGGTCGTGATACTGCGCCAGGATCTGGAGGCTCGGTTTCTTGAGCCGGTGCGTGTGTATGTGCGGCAGCAGCTCGAGTGCCTCGTCGTCGGGCAACTCGAAATTCTCTGGCAGCTCCCGCTTGAACACCGGCAGGCCTTCGTACTTCTGGATGTCGAGATACGCCTTGCGCAGCAGATACCACGGAAACTTGAAGCGGCGCGGCGGACGATCGCATGCTCCGAGCACGATCAAGCCACCGAACACACCCTGGTCGATCTTGTTGTACATGTGGTGAGTGTGGTCATGGAAGGGCCACGCGCCGAGCGCGTTGTCCGGGACGTCGAACGTGTAGGTCCACGTGTGTCCTGGGCAGATCGCGTCGGAACGCCCGCCATGATGGGCCGCCTCGGTACCGAGGGGCCACGAGCCATCCGAATCTATTCCGTACCTCAGCCCGTGCATGTGCAGCGAATGCGGTACGTCGTCGGCATTCCAGACGTGAATTTTCAAGCGCTGACACGGACGTGTGTAGATAACGGTGCCAGGCACGCGATGCGTGTACGCCGGCTCGTTGATGTCTGCATCGATCAGCTTGTCCGGCTTCGGTATCAGATAACCGGAGTCGAGGTATTCGCGATACGTGACCGCATTCAGGCGACGAGCGTCGATTTCCGCCTGTGGGATCAGCCCGTTCTCGTGGCCGTGGTTGCGCATGCAGTCGCGGCCGTACTTCACCGGCGGGACGACCTTGTCCTGTGGCTGCACCGGGCTGTAGTCCTCGATGCGCTCGATCTTCAGATAGATGTGGCGCTCTTCACACGCGGGCGGCTTCGGGTGCGGTGCCTGGATCGTGATGCCGAGCTGCGGATTGCGCACGTTCCACAGCACCGAATTCTCAGTCGATACCAGCAGCTCGTTGTAGCAGTAGACCTTGAAGTAGATGTCGGGCCAGTTGTCGAGAAAGAATTCGCGGAACGCCGATTCGTCGAAGACGATGGTGAACGAGCCATCGCTGCGTGTGGAGGCGGAGCCGAGATAGTCGTCTGGCAGCAGGAAGTCCTTATCCCATGCTTCGACGCGAACGCCGCCGATCCCATCGCCGGTGAACGTGTCGACGACCTTGCCTCTGATCTCGTGGCGCATAGGCCCTCCCTTGGGCGCATTTGCTGGTCTGCACGAAATGGCGCGGCGCCGAATCCGCGTTGCTTGGATTTGTGCCTGCGCACCTGCCGTTGGAGGGATGGTAGGAGGGGATCGATCGGTCTTCTATTGGTCGAACGGTATGCTCGTCGAGTCGGCGACGTAGGATTGCGATGGAATCACACCTTCGATTGCCAAACTTCGAACCATGGCATCAGTGCGCTGCGGTGGCAGCATTGCTCCACTGTCGAGCCAATACCGCGAGCTATCTTGACGCCAGCGAGGCGCTCGATGCGGGCACGGCTGCGAAATGGGCGACGGCGTCTTTGACCATGCGCTGTGTGCACCAGGCTGCGTACCACGAAGCGAGCTTCGCAATTGGCCATCGACCGCGTGTCGCCTGGGGCAGTTCGTAGTCGATGAAGACGCGGAGATTCGACCCGCCATTTTGCGGCGAGATATCGAAGCCCATTCGATATTCCCCAACAATCAGCAAGCGAGGCTGGCCTACTGTCTCCCACACCTTGTGGCGCGGAGGATCGTATTCGCTGATCAATTCTTCCAGCGACAGTTCCAAGCCGAATGCCCGCCCAGACATTTGGATATGAGAGTCGAGTCGACGTCCGCGTCCCGCATCCAGCTTCACATCCATGCGTCCGCCGCCCATCATCCATGACGAGCGCGTCATGTGCGACGACAGCCGTTCGTGATCGTCAACGTAGCCGAAGACCGCGTCAGGCGATGCGGTTACGAATCCCGCGCTCTCGAAGTGACGAGACATCGTGATCATGTTCGGACCTCGGGTCGAGTTCTGCAGGTGGCACGCGCCGGAATCCTGAATGGGGCGCGAGCGACCGTTACTTTTTGCTGAGTTCCGAAGATACGGCCTCAGCTTCCTTCGCCGCGTCTTCGTAGTACCTCGCTAACTTCTCGCAGTGCTGCGCCACGCTCGCGTAGCTGCCTGGGCCCTTCGGAGGAGTCCGGGTTTTATAGGTCGCAGCAAGCTTGCGATGGTGCTCCGCCTTCTCGCGCAATTGCGTCGCTTCACCCTTGTACTCGGCGGCGACTTCAGAATCCTTCTTGCTGTGGTCCATCTCGGAGCTCTCCTTGTACGCGTGGATGGGAGTTTCATGACCTCAGTCTAGTCGTGAGCGGCACTGTGACCATTGAGGGGTTCTCCGCAGGTGACCAGGGAGTTCCCATAGCATGTCGATGGCTATGTCGTTGCGCCCGATAGTCGCGCCGGTTAGTCTGTGTGTGTGCGAAATCGTGTTCTTCGGTGTTGTGCACTGGCTTTGCTCTTGTTGAGCAGGCTCGTCGTGGGCGAGTTTGCTCATGCGGTGCCGTCATCGCATGAATCACCCGAACAGAAGGTGGTCGCGGCGAGCACTCAGAGTGCGGATTGCCCTGAGCACCAGGCCGCGGACGGCGGCACGGATAGCCAATCCTCGGACATCGCGTCTTCGGCCGACTCGCATCACGACTGCTGCAAGTCGGGTACATCCCAATGTCCATGCATGCACGTCCCGGCAGCCGTCGTCGCTTCCTTCCTTGCAACATCGGTGCACGTAGACCACGGACGGATTTTGAACCAGGTGAACGGATTCGCCTGCGATCGTCTCTGGTCGCTGTTCCGACCACCCGCCTGACTCGCTTCTTCAACGCAGCGTTCTAGCGCGTCGTCGCTGCCCGTAATGCAGCACGTTTGCGCTCGTCCGTAACAGGTTGCTGACCTGCTCTGGCTCGCCATGCGAGCCGATGCGGTCGGCCATTCATGGCGACAGGCGGAACCAGAGATTCTCATGACGAAGTTCGATCCGTTGCGCGTGCCTTGGCCGTGCCTGACCCGCAGAAACTTTCTTTACGGTGCCGGTGCGGGGCTGTTCGTGCTGGGCGCCGCCCGCAATTTGTCGTGGGCGCAAAGCCGACTCAAAGCGTATTGTCCGGCACCGAATTCGATCTCGACATCGGCGAGATGACGTGAATTTCACCGGATCGCCCGCGCGGCACGGTTGTGAACGGACAGATTCCGGCACCGCTATTGCGTTGGCGCGAGGGCGACACGGTGACGCTGCGTGTTTCCAACCGGTTGCCCGTGCGCAGCTCGATTCATTGGCACGGCATGATCGTGCCGGCCGACATGGACGGGGTGCCGGGGCTGAGCTTCGACGGCATTCCGAGCGGCGGATCGTACGTTTATCGATTCAAGGTGAATCAGTACGGCACGTATTGGTATCACGCGCACTCGCGCTTCCAGGAGCAGACTGGCCTTTACGGCCCGATCGTCATCGAGCGCCGCGGCGGCGAGCGGCAGCAAGCGGACCGCGAGTACGTGATCTTGCTGTCGGACTGGACCGACGTCGATCCCGAGCGCATCTTCGCGACGCTGAAGAAGCAGAGCGACTACTTCAACTTCGGCAAGCGCACTGTCGGCGATTTGTTCGACGACGTGCGCGAAAGGGCTGGGAAGCGACGGTCGCCGATCGGCGCATGTGGGCGCAGATGCGCATGAACCCCACGGATCTGCTCGACGTGTCCGGCTACGCGTACACCTATCTAATGAATGGCGTCACGCCGGCGAGCAATTGGACGGGTGCTGTTCAATCGCGGCGAGCGCGTGCGATTGCGCTTCATCAATGGCTCCGCCATGAGCATCTTCGACGTGCGCATTCCGGGGCTGAAGCTGACAGTCGTCGCCGCCGATGGTCAGGACGTGGAACCGGTGACGGTGGATGAATTCCGCATCGCCACGGCCGAAACCTACGACGTGATCGTCGAGCCGAACGACGATCGCGCTTACACGATCTTCGCGCAGTCAATGGATCGATCCGGCTATGCGCGTGGAACGTTGACGCCGAACGCAGGCATGACTGCGGAGGTTCCGCCGCTCGATCCGCGGCCGCTGCTCACGATGAGCGACATGGGCATGGCGCATGCATGGGCTCGATGAGCGGCTCCGACGACGGCGGATGGAGCATGCGACACCGGATCCAAGCGGGTGCATGGATCACGCCGCAATGGGTCATACGGCAGCGCAGGCAACGACGGCTATCCGTCATGCGCCGACCGAGAACGGCCCCACCGTCGACATGCGGGTCGAGCAGGCCCGACGGATCTCGACGATCCGGCATCGGCTTGCGGAACAATGGACGGCGCGTACTGACGTACGCCGATCTGCACACGATCGGCGGGCCGATTGATCGCCGGAGCCCGGCCGGGAGATCGAGCTGCATTTGACCGGCCACATGGAGCGCTTCATCTGGTCGTTCAATGGGCAGAAGTTCTCGGAAGCCGAGCCGTTGCGGTTCAACCTCGGCGAGCGCCTGCGCATCACGCTGGTCAACGACACCATGATGACCCATCCGATTCACCTGCACGGCATGTGGAGCGAGATGGAAACGCCTCAAGGTGAATTCCAGGTGCGCAAGCACACGGTGACGGTGCATCCGGCGCAGAGCTCAGCTATGCCGTGACGGCCGATGCGCTGGGTCGCTGGGCCTATCACTGCCATCTGCTGTATCACATGGAAGCGGGCATGTTTCGCGAAGTGGAGGTCAGTGGAAACACAGGAGATCACGAATGAAGACCACGTCACTCGTCTTCTGTACGCTGATCCTCACGCTTCGTGCCGCGACGGCCGCGTCCGCAGAGGATCCGACTCATGCTGGTCACGAAGAGCATCCGCCGTCCCACGAGCTGACGCCACCTCAAGGTCATGAAGGACATGAACACGCACAGCCGGAGGCGAACTCAGAGCCCACCGAGAGCGAGCGCGGGCATGTCGCGCCCGATCCGCCGCAGCATCCGATGCATGAGATGTCCAACGACCGGATGGTCGAGCTCATGCAAATGGAAGACAACGCACCGTTCAGCATGCTGCTGTTCGACGAGCTGGAATGGCATGAGAAGAACAATCAGGATGCCGTTCACTGGGATGCGGAAGGCTGGTACGGCACTGACTACAACAAGGCATGGTTGCGAACGGAAGGTAATCACATCGAAGGAGAGTACGAAGGTCTTGCCGAGCTTTTCTGGGACCATATCGTCGGACGGTGGTGGCATGCTCAAGCGGGTGTGCGGCATGACTTCGGCGAAGGCCCGTCCCGCGATTGGATCGGGCTGGGTGTCCAAGGGCTTGCTCCGCACTGGTTCGAGGTCGAGGCCACCGTCTATTTCGGCGAGCAAGGTCGCACCGCCGCTCGCTTCTCCGGCGAGGTCGAGCTGTTGCTCACCCAGAGGCTGGTTCTCCAGCCGAAGGTTGAGTTCGATCTGTACAGCAAGGACGACCCGCAGAATGCAATTGGCTCGGGGCTCGCTGATTCCGAGATCGGACTTCGACTGCGCTACGAAATTCGTCGCGAGATCGCGCCTTACGTGGGGCTCGTCTGGACGCGCTCCCATGGTGATACAGCGGATTTCGCTCGGGCACGGGGCGACGACGTGGATGAACTACGCTTTGTAGCTGGCTTACGGTTGTGGTTCTAGGAGAAGAACATGAAACGTACGTTATCGGTAGTTGCCATTACGCTGCTCGCGGTTGTGCTGCTGGGCGCAATGGTCGTCGCATCAGGCGCAATCAGTGTGGCCGCAGACGAGCCGCACTCATCCCTTGTCTTCGGCATTCTCGACACTGCTCGTGAGCGCTCGATTAAAACACGTGCAGATGACATTCAAGTTCCCGCTCTCGATGATTCAGAAATGGTCCGCCGAGGGGCGGGCAACTACGACTCAATGTGTGCCAAGTGCCATCTCGCACCCGGCATGGATCCGACCGAGCTGAGCGCGGGACTTTCTCCGACTCCGCCGAATCTGGCCAAGCATGCACACGCGGATCCAGGGGAGGCATTCTGGGTCATCAAGCACGGTATCAAAGCGACGGGTATGCCTGCTTGGGGCAAGCACATGGAAGATCAGTACATCTGGGACGTTGTCGCATTCCTGCGCAAGCTCCCCTCCCTGTCAGCCGAACAGTATCAAACCGAGGTAGCTGCCAGCGGCGGCCATTCGCATGAAGGAGCCGGATCGGTGGGCCATAGCCATGAGGAAGGCGAGGACCATCAGGAGGAAGCTGCCGATCATCATTCACGCGATGGTGACGAGACGTCCGCGCGATCTGCGCACAGCCATTCTGAGACTGGTGAGAGCACGCACGTCCATGCCGATGGCGCCCAGCACACGCACAAGGCGCCAGCCAGTGGACCGGTCGGCGCGGCGACGGCCTTGCACGATGCGCTGTCTGCCGGCGATATCGCCCGCGTTCGAAGCCTTCTCGATCCCAAAGTAATGATCATGGAAGGTGGCAACGTCGAACGATCACTGAAGGAGTACACCGCGCACCACCTGCCTGCAGATCTGAAGTTCATGAAAGGCGTCACCTACGAGCTAGAGCGGCAGACCGGTGATAGCTCTGGCGACCTCGCATGGGTAGCCAGCGAAGCGACCCTGACTGGGGCCAGCGACGGCAAGCCAGTGGCGCTAGCCAGTACCGAGACACTCGTGCTCAAGAATGTCGCAGGGATTTGGAAGGTAGTGCACATTCATTGGTCATCGAAGGCTGCGAAGGGACGCTGATCCGGGCACGGACTTCGCGGCTTGACCTTGCCACCGTGGGAAGGTCCATGATCGCACCGTGAATTCCAGAACTGCGAGGACAGTATGTGTGCCAAGGCCCTGGCCGAGCTCGCCGACGCCAAAGAGCGTGGGTACTACAGTATCGGACGTGCGGCCGAACTTTCGGGCGTCACGGCGAAGATGATTCGCCACTACGAATCGCTGGAGCTGATCCCGAAGGCCGCCCGGACGCTGGGCGACTATCGAGTCTATACAGCCAGTGACATTCATAAGCTGCGCTTCATCCGCCGCGCTCGCGGGCTGGGGTTCTCGATCGACGAGATCGGCATGCTTCTGAGCCTGTGGCAAAACGAGCGAAGAGCCAGCAAGGAAGTGAAGCGACTCGCGTTGAAGCACGTGGCCGAGCTGGACAGCAGAATCGAAGAGCTTCAATCAATGCGTGCTGCGCTTGCGGATCTCGCTGCGCACTGTCACGGCGATCAGCGACCTGAATGCCCGATTCTGGACGATCTGGGACGTCTACCGCCCGCGGAAAGGTTATGAAGCACCGTCACCATGCCCACTCAAATGAGCGCCACGCCGCTGCGGAGCACACGTGCTGCAGCTCGAAGAAGAAGGCTGCCGACCCCACCGCGAACGCGAAGGATGCAAACGCCGTTAGCCAGAGCTCTATCGATCCAGTTTGCGGAATGCGGGTCGGCAACGACTCGGCGCACTCGCTCACGCACGACGGACAGCGATACGTATTCTGCTCCGCTGCCTGCCGCGCGAAGTTTGCCGGCAATCCAAGGAAGTACATGACGGCACATCACGACCCTCGTCACGACCATGTTGCCCTGCCGGCGCGGAAGCCGGACACCGACGTTCCCGCTGGAACGATCTACACGTGCCCGATGCATCCGCAGGTGCGCCAAGTCGGTCCAGGCAATTGTCCGATCTGCGGCATGGCGCTCGAGCCCGAGGTGCCGGCCGAGCAGGAGGACGATCGGGAGATCCGCAAAGTACGGACGAAGTTCTGGATCGCGCTCGCATTCGCGCTCCCTGTAGTCGGCATTGCGATGCTGCCTCACTTGCTGAATCTGCATGTCTCCGAAGCGGGCGCCCGAGTGCTGCGTGGTGCGGAGCTGTTGCTGTCGGCGCCGGTAGTGCTTTGGGCGGCCTTGGACTACTACCGGCGCGGTTGGATGGGTGTCGTCAATCGGTCGCCTAATATGTACACGCTCATCGGGTTGGGTGTGATCGTTGCGTTCCTCTACAGCATTGTTGCTACCGCAGTACCGCAGGCGTTTCCAACCGAAATGCGCGATGCACACGGCATGGTCGGCGTCTACTTCGAAGTGGCGAGCGCGATCGTCGCTCTAGTACTGCTCGGAGAGTGGTTGGAGCTGCGAGCGCGCGGTAGGACCAGCGCGGCGATCCGGCAACTGCTTGGCCTTGCGGCCAAGACCGCGCGGCGGGTAAATGCGGACGGCACTGAAGAGGACGTGCCTCTTGACCAGGTCCATGCCGGTGAGCACCTGCGGGTTCGGCCCGGCGAGAAGCTACCGGTCGACGGACGGGTGCTCGACGGCAGTTCCAGTGTGGACGAATCGATGCTGACGGGCGAGCCCATGCCGGTGGACAAGTCCGCCGGAGATCGGGTCGTCGGCGCAACGATCAATCAGACCGGGACCCTCGTCATCGTGGCTGAGCGAGTCGGCGCAGAAAGTCTTTTGTCGCAGATCGTCTCGCTGGTAGCACAAGCGCAGCGCTCGCGAGCTCCTTTGCAGCGGCTGGCGGACCAGGTCGCAGCTTGGTTCGTGCCGTCAGTCATTCTCGTGGCTGTGCTGACGTTCGCGGCGTGGTGGTTGATCGGGCCTGAGCCTCGGCTCGCCTACGCGATCGTCAATGCCGTGGCAGTGCTCATCATCGCCTGTCCGTGTGCTCTCGGTCTCGCGACACCCATCTCCATCATGGTCGCGAGCGGGCGCGGTGCGCAACTTGGCGTTCTGTTTCGCGACGCGCAGGCGATCGAGAATCTGCGTCACGTGGACACGCTCGTGCTCGACAAGACGGGGACCATTACGGTCGGGCGGCCTGCGTTTGATCGGGTCATGACCGCGGACGGTTACTCCGAGCAACAAGTTCTCAGCTGGGCTGCGGGGCTGGATCGCACCAGCGAGCATCCGTTGGCTCGTGCAGTCGTCAGCGGCGCGGAATCGCGCGGCGTACGCCCAGCAACGGTTCTGAATTTCGCTTCCCTAACGGGACAAGGCGTTCGCGGAGAATCGGACGGACATGCGCTCGCACTAGGTAACGCTGCTCTGATGAAATCAGAGGGAATAAGTACGGACTCAATCGACAAGGACGTAAATCGCCTGCGTCAGCAGGGACTGACCGTGATCTTCCTGAGTGTGGATCGCAAGCTGGCGGGGGCCATTGCGGTGGGCGACCCCATCAAGGAAACCACACCGGCCGCCTTGCGCGCACTCAAGGACGACGGCCTACGGCTGATCATGCTCACCGGAGATAGCGCCGCAACAGCGCGCGCCGTCGCGGCCGATCTGGCCATTGACGAGGTGATTGCTGAAGTTCAGCCGAAGGACAAGGCGGACGTGATCGCTCGCCTGCAGTCGCAGCGTGCGCGCGTGGCAATGGCCGGTGACGGGATCAACGATGCACCGGCGCTCGCCAAGGCGGACGTCGGCATCGCCATGGGTACGGGAACGGACATCGCGATGGAAAGCGCGCAGGTCACTCTCGTGAAGGGCGATCTGCGAGGTATCGTTCGCGCGCGCCAGCTTAGCCGAGCCACGGTGCGCAACATCCGACAGAATCTTTTCTTCGCGTTCGGCTACAACGCACTTGGGATCCCGATCGCCGCCGGCGTCTTCTATCCGCTGACGGGCTGGCTCTTGAGTCCACTCATTGCAGCCCTCGCGATGAGCCTGTCGTCTGTATCAGTGATCACCAACGCGCTTCGACTGAGACGGCAGGCGTGAGGCGTTTCAGGCGAAATGTCGCCTTGAGGAATCTCCTGTGATGAATCTCGACTTGTTGACGGTTTACAGACACGAACTCGCCGAGGGGTACGCTCGCCTTGAGCACGGAGACCTCATCGAAGCCTTCGCCCGCTTCGAACGCGCGCACATTCTCGGGCAGCATAGAACTCGCATGCACATGCGTGCGCATGCCGCAATGCTGAGAGTCGGATGGAGGCGGCGCGATCACAGAGAAGTAATTGGTCAGCTCAGTCGCATTGTGGCGGCTGCGCTGTTTTCTCGAATTTGGATACCGGAGGGCAACACGGGAGGAGCGAACGTGAGCGCACTGAAGCCCATGCCCATACCGGATGATCTCAAACGGATTCTCGCACGCATCGAACGTTCGTCGTGAGACGGGCAGCGCGCAAAACCGACCATCGACGATCAGCTGTTGGCGAGGAACGCACGGCTCGGAAGGGGATTACCGCAGCCTGCGGCAGCGTTCGGTTGTGAGGTGCGATAAAAGACTTGATCTGTGACGCCGTAGTCACGTTGCAGTTGACTTGAAAAGCGGCCTGGCTGAATCTGTGTCTATGCGCCGTTTGACCGCGTTGCTCGTTCTGTGGGTTGGCCTCCTGGGGGCCATCTCGCCGGCGTTCGCTTGTGCGGTGACGACTAGCAACGGGGACTGTTGTCCCGCCGATGCCTCGTCCGAATGCCGCCAGGCGTGGGCATTCGAGCGCTTGGAAAGCGCAAGCGCCGCGATGTACTGCCTCGCTCCGGCGATGCCATCGCAAGCAGTAGCGATCGCACTCGCAGGCAACCCGAATGAGCCCCAGCACGACGGGCGGTTGCCTGAGCCATCGGCCATTGTCGTGTGGGCTGATTTCTTCCCCGATATCACTCCGCAGCGCGAGCTCATCGCGCCCATTAGCGTCGACGCGCGCACGGATGCAACGCTGACCTATCTGAAGACCGGGCGTCTTCGCCTTTAAGTCTCGCTCCTCGATCCCGGCCTAGAAGGCCGGCCCTCGCTCATGTCGCCTCGCTGCGGCGCGCGCTCACGCATGCGTCCACGGCCTGCATGCAAGCGACGTGTATCAATGTGAAATGAGGAGCATCCGATGTCCGTGCGTCGCTTGTTACTCCTCGTGCTATGTGCCGCCTCAGCGTGTGCGCATGCCGATGAAGAGTTGTCGCTCGATGCTGCCGTTCGGCGGGCGCTCGAGATTGCACCCCAAGTGAGCGCTCAAGCTGCAAATCTTGAAGCGATGCAGGCGCTCACCGTCAGTGCCGGTCGGCTGCCGGACCCCGAGCTCATCGTCGGCATCGACAACTTGCCAGTCACAGGATCAGACGCGTATTCGACGACGCGCGATTTCATGACGATGCGCAAGGTCGGTGTAATGCAGGAATTTCCAGCTGCGGCTAAGCGCAAGCTGCAGCACCAGCGCGCAGAAGCGGAAGCGAATATCGCCGACGCCGAGCTGATCGAAGCGCGGCTCTCCATCGCGCAGCAGGTTGCGCAAGCGTGGGTACGACGCGCCGCCGCGGAAGCGGCGCTCAATGACCTGCAATCGCTTCAACCTGAAGTGGACCTGCAGGCAAGCGCCGCACGGGCGGCATTGGCTGCGGGGCGCAGCTCCACCGCAGAGGCGCTCGCTGCAGAAACAGCCGTCGCTCAGCTGCGCAATCGCCTCTTGCGACTTCAAGGGGAGACACGCCAAGCGACCGCCGAGTTGGCGCGCTGGCTCGGTGATGATGCGAACCTTGCAGTAGCGCCGATGCCGTCCTTCGACGAGCTGCCGACACCGCCAGCGGCATTGTTGCAGGCGGTGCATCAACACGGATCGCTGCTGCCCTTCGAGTCGCAGATTCAAGCAGCCCGAGTCGATGTCGATCTCGCAAAGGCGCAGCGCCGTCCAGATTGGAGCGCGGAACTAGCCTTCGCCAAACGAGGCCCGGACTTCTCGGACATGGTCTCGCTCGAGTTTCGCGTCGGCTTGCCTCTGTTTACCAAGAATCGACAAAACCCCGCCATCAGCGCGAAGCACGCAGAACTACGCAAGCTGGAAGCGGAGCGCGACGCTGAACTGCGAATGCACACGGCCGAGGTGCAGCAGATGCTGACAGACTGGCAGCAGCTGGGCGAACAGCTTCACCAGTACGAGCGCGAGCTGTTGCCGCTGTCGCGTGAGCGTTCGCGCGCAGCGTTCAATCCTATCGTTCCGGGCGCGGTGATCTGCGGCTCGCACTCGATGCGTACACGCAGGAGATCGAGTTTGTGGTGGAACACGCGCAGCTCATGAATGAGCGAGGGCGTGCATGGGCCTTTCTGCGGTACCTCGGTCCAGAGCATCTGCACTGAGCGGTGACATCATGAATCACATGAAATCGAAACTTGCGGTGGCTGGGATCGCGATCCTGCTGATCGGTGCTCTACTGGGGCATTGGTTCGCTCAGCTACCGTCGTCAGCGGAAGGCCAGCCTGCCGGTGCATCCAGCAACGGCGAGCGCAAGGTCCTCTATTGGCACGATCCAATGGTGCCGAATGCCAGGTTCGACAAGCCGGGCAAGTCACCGTTCATGGACATGCAACTCGTGCCGGTCTACGCGGACGAGGCGGGGGACTCGGCAGTCAAAGTGAGTCCCACGGTCATTCAGAATCTCGGCATCCGGCGCGGCAGCGTTGAGAAGACCGTGCTGCAGAGCCGTCTCACCGCCATCGGCAGCATCGCCTTCGATGAAGGCTTGACGCAGCTCGTGCAGGCACGCGTCGAAGGCTACATCACGAACCTGCGGGTCAAGGCGCCACTCCAGCGCGTCAAGCGCGGTCAACCCTTGGCCGAAGTCATCGCGCCGGCGTGGCTGGAAGCGCAGCAGGAGTATCTGGCACTGCTCGATGCGCAGTCGGGTCGCCTGCAGTCGATTCGGGATGCTGCTCGACAGCGACTCTTAGTGCTCGGTATCCCCGAAGCGACGATTCGCGATCTGGAAACGCACCGCAAGGCGAACGCGTCGACGACGTTGGTTGCGCCCACAGATGGTGTGATCACCGATCTCGCGGTCCGCGAGGGCGCGACATTCATGCCGGGTGCAGTCTTGTTTCGCATCAATGGGCTGAAGACAGTCTGGGCGACTGCGCAAGTGCCCGAAGCACAAGTCTCGATGATTCCGCCGGGATCGAGCGTGACCGTGCGCGCGACCGCTTGGCCTGGGATGGCCTTCAAGGGCAGCGTCGTCGCCCTCTTGCCGGAAGTAGATCCGCAAAGCCGCACGCTGCCAGTTCGCATCGCCATGGACAACGCGGACTCCAAACTCGCGCCGGGCATGTTCGTATCACTCGACTTCGAGGGGCAGGCACAGCAAGCGCAGCTCGTCGTGCCGAGCGAAGCTGTGATCGTAACCGGCGAGCGCAGTGTCGTGATCGTTGCGCGCGACGGTGGCGGCTTCGATGTGGCGGAGGTGACCGTCGGCACAGAGGCGAGTGGTAAGACCGCCATTCTCTCCGGCCTGGAGGAGGGGCAATCGATCGTTCTCTCTGGGCAGTTCCTGATCGACTCGGAGGCGAGTCTCAGGTCCACGGTCTCGCGCCTCTCGACTGCGGACGCAGAGCCACAGCCAGCGGATGGGGCGGAGCCGAAGCCATGATCGCTGCACTTATTCGCTGGTCGATTGAGAACCGGTTCTTGGTAGTGCTGGCGTACCTTGTTAGTGACCGCCTGGGGAATCTGGTCCGTGTCACGCGCGCCACTCGATGCCTTACCCGATCTCTCGGACGTACAGGTCATCATTCGCACGCCGTATCCCGGACAGGCTCCGCGCATCGTCGAGGACCAGGTCACTTATCCGCTCACGACGACGATGATGTCCGTGCCGGGCGCAAAGACGGTTCGAGGCTACTCGTTCTTCGGCGATTCGTTCGTCTACGTGCTCTTCGAGGACGGCACGGACTCGTATTGGGCGCGCTCGCGGGTGCTCGAGTATCTCAATCAGGTTCAGAGCCGTCTGCCGCGAAACGTGCAGCCTTCACTCGGGCCGGATGCGACGGGGGTCGGCTGGATCTTTGAGTATGCATTGGTCGACCGCAGCGGACGTCATGACCTGTCGCAATTGCGCGCGCTGCAGGACTGGTTTCTGAAGTACGAGTTGAAGACCGTACCGAATGTTGCCGAGGTGGCGACGCTTGGCGGTGCTGTTCGTCAGTATCAGGTCGTGCTCCAGCCAGATCGATTGCGTGCCTACGGCATCACTCATCGCGATGTGATCGAGGCGATCCGTGGGGCGAACAAGGAAGCGGGCGGCTCCGTGCTGGAGCTCGCCGAGGCCGAGTACGTCGTGCGTGCCTCAGGCTACCTGCGCGGACTGGACGATTTCCGAAGCATCCCTCTGCGCGTCGGTCGCCGGTGGCGTACCCGTGCGCCTCGCTGACGTGGCGCATCTGCAGCTTGGGCCCGGAGCTGCGTCGAGGCATCGCAGAGCTGGATGGCGACGGCGAGGTGACCGGCGGCATCGTCGTGATGCGTTCAGGCAAGAACGCGCTCGAGACGATCAAGGCGGTCAAACGCAAACTGGAACAGCTGAAACCAGGACTGCCGGCGGGCGTCGAGATCGTCGAGACTTACGACCGGTCGGAGCTGATCCAGCGCTCGGTGAGCAATCTCACCGGAAAACTCATCGAGGAGTTCATCGTCGTCGCACTCGTGTGCTTCGCGTTCCTGTTTCATCTGCGCTCGGCGTTCGTGGCGATCATTTCGCTGCCGCTGGGGGTGCTGGCCGCCTTCATCGTCATGCACTATCAGGGAATCAACGCCAACATCATGTCGTTGGGCGGGATCGCGATTGCCATCGGCGCAATGGTCGATGCCGCTATCGTCATGATCGAGAACGTCCACAAGCAGATCGAGCGCTGGCGCGACGAGCACCCTGATCGGGAGCCGACTTCGGCAGAGCATTGGTCATTGATCGGCGATGCGAGCGTGCAGGTCGGGCCGGCGCTGTTCTTCAGCCTACTGATCATCACCCTGTCGTTCATTCCGATCTTTACGCTCGAAGCGCAGGAAGGGCGCTTGTTCGCCCCGCTGGCATTCACCAAGACGTATGCGATGGCGGCCGCGGCAGGGCTTTCGGTGACGCTCGTGCCGGTGCTGATGGGCTACTTCATCCGGGGACAAATACCACCCGAGCAGCGGAACCCGCTGAACCGCTGGCTGGTGCGCGGCTACCGACCGCTGCTGGAGCGGGTATTGGCGCGGCCGGTAGCCACTATCGTGATCGGCCTTGTGCTCCTTGCCATCACGGCGTTTCCGGCCCTGCGGCTGGGCGGGGAGTTCATGCCGCCGCTCGATGAGGGGGATGTGTTGCACATGCCTTCCGCACTGCCGGGTCTGTCCGCGGGTAAGGCGTCGCAACTGCTGCAGCAGATGGATCGCCAGTTGATGAGGTGCCGGAGGTGAAGCGCGTCTTCGGCAAGATGGGCCGCGCTGAAACCGCCACGGACCCTGCACCGCTCGAAATGGTCGAAACCACGGTCCAGTTCAAGCCGCGCGATCAGTGGCGCGACGGAATGACGATGGAGAAGTTGATCGAGGAGATGGACCAGAGGCTCAAGATTCCGGGCCTTGCCAATACGTGGGTACCTCCCATCCGCAATCGCATCGACATGCTCGCGACGGGGATCAAGAGTCCCGTCGGCGTGAAGATCGCAGGCACGGACCCCGTCGTAATCGATCGCGTCGCACAGCAGATCGAGCAGGTCGTGAAGAAGGTGCCGGGAGTCACATCCGCACTTGCCGAGCGACTGACCGGCGGACGGTACATCGAAGTGAACATCGATCGCGAGGCGGCGGGTCGGTACGGTCTGAACATCGAGGACGTACAGAGTGTGATCACGGCCGCCATCGGCGGCGAGACGATCGACGAGACCGTGGAGGGACTGCAGCGCTTTCCGATCAGCGTACGTTATCCCCGCGAACTGCGCGACTCGCTCTCCGATCTCAAACAACTGCCGATCGTGACGGCGGCCGGAGCGCAGATCACGCTGGGCACGGTGGCCGACCTCAAGATCACCAGCGGCCCACCGATGCTTCGCAGCGAGAACGCTCGGCTGTCGGGCTGGATCTACGTCGACCTGCGGGGCCGCGACCTGCAGTCGGCCGTAGAAGAGATGCGTGATGCGGTGTCACGCCAAGTGAAGCTACCGGCAGGCTATTCAGTGTCTTGGTCAGGGCAATTCGAGTATCTGGAGCGCGCGCAGGCCAAGTTGCGAGTCGTTGTTCCGTTCACGCTCATAGTCATCTTCGTGTTGCTGTATCTCACTTTTCGCCGCATCGATGAGGCGCTGCTGATCATGGCCACGTTGCCCTTCGCGCTCATCGGTGGCTTTTGGTACATCTATTTGCTGGGGCATGCAGTGTCCATCGCAACAGCAGTGGGCTTCATTGCGCTGGCTGGGGTTGCCGCTGAGTTTGGCGTCGTTATGCTGATTTACTTGAAACACGCATGGGAGGAGCGCGTAGCGTCTGGTCGACCGGCAACGTTTGAGCTGCTCGACGAAGCGATCCTCGAGGGCGCCGTGCTCAGGATCCGACCGAAAGCGATGACTGTCAGCGTCATCATCGCCGGCTTGCTCCCGATCATGTGGAGCCATGGGACCGGATCGGAAGTGATGCAGCGGATCGCGGCGCCGATGATCGGCGGCATGATCAGCGCGCCGCTCCTGTCGCTACTCGTCGTTCCGGCGGCTTACCGCATTCTGCGACGGCGCGAGCTTGCACGGGTGCCGGAAGGAGCGCATAGACTTGCTTGAGATGAGCGAGGCAAGCGATGGGCTTCTATCAACAGTACCTTCTGCCGCATGTCATCAATCTCGCGATGCGCAATCGCGATCTGCTGCCGTACCGAAAACGACTGCTCGCTGCGGCTCAGGGCCGGGTGTTGGAGATTGGCATCGGTTCCGGACTCAATCTGTCCTTCTATCCCGCGCAAGTGCGTGAGATCGTGGGACTGGAACCGGCGCCGCGTCTGATTGGGATGGCCAGGCGCTCAGCTGCCGAGAACGCGCGAATCCCAACGACTTTCATCGAAGGATCCGCTGAGGCGATCCCGCTTGATGCTCGCAGCTTCGACACCGTCGTGACGACATGGACCTTGTGCAGCATCCCCAATGCAGTTGTGGCACTTCGGGAAATGCGTCGCGTGCTCAAACTGGATGGTCAGCTGCTCTTCGTCGAACACGGACGGGCACCCGAGGAGAGTATCCGCAAGTGGCAGGATCGGCTGACGCCTACCTGGAAGCGTATCGGTGGCGGATGTCACTTGAATCGACCGATCCAGCTGCTCATCGAGAGCGCTGGTTTCAATATGACACGGCTGCAGACCGGTTACATGAGAGGCCCGAAGCCGATGTCGTTCATGTATGAAGGCTGCGCTCTACCTGAGTCAACGACATAACGTCGCGGCTGGGGCTATGGGCTGCTTGCGCCGGAGCTGCAAGGATCGGACGACTGTGCGACGACTTGAAACAGGTTGCTGCTGCAAGAGATGTCGCGGCCACCGTGAAATCTGCGACGCGAGCTATGGGAGGTCGCAAGTAGAAGCCATGGCCGGTTGATTGCCGATCGCGGTAGATCTTGTGTGAGAATTCGCAGCAATACCGCAGAAATGTGCTGATATATCACTTTCGTAATGCTATAGAAGATCTTGAATATAAATAGAAAAATCAGCGTGGCCCCCATGATGGATTACACGGACCGGCACTGCCGCTATTTCCTGCGGCTGCTGAGCCCGGGCGCGCTGCTGTACACGGAGATGATCACCGCCGCTGCGATCGTGCGCGGCGACGCTGCGCGCCTGCTGGAATTTCATCCCGCCGAGCATCCGGTCGCGCTCCAGCTCGGCGGCAGCAATCCGGACGAGCTCGCGCGCGCCGCGCGTATGGGCGCGGAGTTTGGCTATGACGAGATCAATCTGAATTGCGGCTGCCCGAGCGATCGCGTGCAGAGCGGACGATTCGGTGCGTGCCTGATGGCAGAGCCATCGCTCGTCGCCGAATGCGTCAGCGCGATGCGTGCGGCGGTCAACGTTCCGGTGACCGTCAAGTGTCGCATCGGCATCGACCCGATGCCGCACACCGCGACCGATGCCTACGATTTCCTGGTGCGCTTCGTCGATGCGGTGACGCGTGCCGGGTGCACTGTGTTCGCCGTGCACGCGAGGCAGGCGGTATTGAATGGCTTGAGCCCGAAAGAGAATCGCGAGATTCCACCGCTGCAATACGATGTCGTCCGCAAGCTGCGCGCAGATTTTCCTGCGCTCACGTTCGTCGTGAACGGCGGTGTTCGCACGCTCGAAGACGCACTCGAGCACTTGCGGCTGTTCGACGGCGTGATGATCGGGCGTGAGGCGTATCAAAATCCGTATCTGCTCGCGCTGCTGCACCGGGCCGTCGTCGATCCGCAGTGGTCGCTGCCGTCGCGCGAGGAAATCGTCGAGCGTTACGTGCCGTATGTGGAGGATCGACTCGCTGAAGGCCATCGCCTGCGAGCGATGGTGCGCCACGTGCAGGGTCTCTACGCCGGTCTGCCGCGCGTGCGCTCGTGGCGCAGATTTATTTCCGAGCGCGCGGCGGCACCCGATGCGCGCGCGGACATGCTAAGAGACGCGCTGCGCATCGTGCGTGCGGCGGCGTAGGAGTCGGGTTAAAACCCGACCTACTGAGAAGGCTCCACTCGTCCGAAGTCGCCGTTCTTGCTCGCCGCCATGTACGCAGCCACCGCGTAGGCCGCGACGACCTGGTTCAGCGTCTTGCTGTCGATCTGAGCGAGCGTGTCGTTCGTGGTGTGGTGGACGTCGAAGTAGTTCGTCGCGTCCTGCGACAGATCGAGGATCGGCACACCCAGCGCACGCAGCGGGCCGAGATCCGAACCGCCGCGCCCTTCGTTGCTGCCGGCTTCGAGCGCGAGCGGCTTCAGCGCCTCGCGGATCGCGTCGACTGCAGGGACTGCATCCGGCGCGACTTGCGACTGAATCCGCCACACCGCGCCGGCGCCAAGATCCGCTTCGGCCGCGATCACGTGGCGCGCGGCTTCATCACCGACGAGGCGCGCATACTCTCTCGCGCCCGACAGGCCGAACTCTTCATTCGCGAACAGCACGACGCGTACGGTGCGTGCCGGCTTGCGTTCCAGCCGACCGATCAGCCGCGCAGCTTCGATGACGATCGCCACACCGGCGCCGTCGTCGATCGCGCCTTGTCCGAGGTCCCACGAATCGAGGTGCGCGCCGAGCAGCACGATCTCGTTGGCGCGCTCGGCGCCCGGGATCTCGCCGATCACATTTGCGGACCACGTCGCGGGCAACTCGCGAGACGTCGACTTCACGCGCACGCGTACGGGCTTGCCCGGTTTGAGCCAGCGGGCCAGCTGATCCGCGTCGGGATTCGACAGAGCGAGCGCCGGGATGCGCGGTGCATCGACGCGATAGTTGATCGAGCCCGTGTGTGCGTAGCGCTGATCGGAAGTGCCGATCGAACGGATCAGCAGCGCGACCGCGCCGAGATTGCCGGCCGCGCTCGGACCTTCGCTGCGATTCCTCACGGCCGCGCCGTAGCCCGAGCCGTCGCGCGTGCGCTCCATGCGCTGGTTGATGAAGACGATCTTGCCGCCGACCGTCGTCGCCGGCAGTGCGTTGAGCGCGTCCAGCGAAGCGACTTCGATAACCTGGGCTTCGACGCCTTCGTCGGACGTGCCGACGCTGCCACCCAGTGCCGCTGCAACCAGCGGCTGCGGTGTGGACCCGGCGAGTGTGACCTCGGCGTTACCGCGCACCCAGCGAGGCACGAGCACATCCTGAGTGCGAACTTTCGAGAAGCCCAGGCTAGCGAGCTTGTTGAGCGCCCAGCGCACGGCGGCCGCATCGCCGCTCGAGCCGGCGGAGCGCGGACCGACTTCGGTCACCAGCGAGCTGACGTGATCGTATGCAGAGGTGCCGGACAGCGCCCGATCGCGTAATGCGCCAGCCGTCGCGAGCTGCTGTTCGCTCCAGTCCGCGCCCCCTGCGAGCGCCGGAGCCAGTACTGCACACAAGGCCAATGCCGGCACCATCACACAGCGAACCACAATCCGCATCGGAAACTCCTTAATTCGCGGGGCCGCCCGGCGGCAGCAAGGTTATGTCGCGTTGTATGTATAATGCCAACGCGTCCGGCTCACCGCCCGCCGGATCGACTCGCGGTGAAAGACTGTAAGGGGTCATGGGAAAAGACATAGAACTCGCCATCTTGTTCGCCGATGTGGTCGGCAGCACCCGCATCTACGAGGTCATGGGCGACCTGCGGGCCCGCGACATGGTCCTGACCTGCGTGGAGATCATGCGGGCAGCGACCGAGCAGAACCACGGAACGGTGATCAAGACCATCGGCGACGAGATCATGGCGACGTTTCCCACCGCCAACGATGCGCTCAACGCGGGCAGCCGCATGCAGCACGACATCCGCATCCACTCGGAGCTGAAGGTCGAGGGGCAGCCGATCGCGATCCGCATCGGCGGGCACTTCGGCCCGGTCGTGCTGGAGAATCGCGACATCTTCGGCGCCGCCGTGCACACGGCCAATCGCATGACGAGCCAGGCGAAGGCCGGCCAGATCATGATCACCAGCGCGATGGTCGAGCGGCTCGCGCCCGAGTGGCAGTCGGCGGTGCGCCAGATCGACGTCGCCACGCTCAAGGGCAAGACCAGCGAGGACGAGTTGTTCGAAGTGCTGTGGCAGAAGGAGGACGCCACCAGCATGTTGCCGGCGATCGCGCTCGGCAACGCCGCGTCCCGCGAGAAGCAGCGCGTGCGCCGCCTGCGTGTGCGCTTTCAAGGCGAGGAGATCGTGGTCGACGACAGCCGCACCAACATCGCGATCGGGCGTGCTGAAGAGAACGACATCGTCGTGAAAGGGAACCTGATCTCGCGGCTGCATGCACGCATCGAATTCAACCGCAACAAATTCCTGCTCATCGACCAGAGCACCAACGGTACGTTCGTCACCACGCGCGAGGGCGAAGAAGCGTTCGTGCGCCGCGACAGCATGCAGCTCAAAGGCGAGGGCTTGATCGGCTTCGGCCGCGTGCCGGAGTCGGGCTCGAGCCTGACGGTCAAATACGTCTGCGAAGAGTAGTCAGGCTAAAGCCTGACCCACAGTCGCACCTGTAGACCCGCGGCTTCTTGTGGGTCAGACCTTCAGCCTGACGCCAACCGCCTTTGCCACTTCCTTCAGCTCTTCGCGCAATTTCGCCGGCACGCGCTCGCGGAACTCATCCAGGTACTTGCCGATAGCTTCGATCTCGTGGCGCCACGCCACCGGGTCGACCGACAGCAGCGTCTCGAGCGTCGCCGCGTCCATGTTCAGCCCGCTGACGTCCAGGTCCTGCTTGCGCGGCACGAAGCCGATCGCGGTGTCCTGAGCCTCGATCCGGCCGTCACAGCGATCCGTGATCCAGCGCAGGACGCGCAGGTTTTCGCCGAAGCCCGGCCACATGTAGCGGCCGTTCTTGTCCTGGCGGAACCAGTTGACGTGGAAGATGCGCGGCAGCTTGCCGGCGCGGCCCTCGAACGACAGCCAGTGCTTCCAGTAGTCGCCGAAGTTGTAGCCGCAGAACGGCTTCATCGCCATCGAGTCGCGGCGGACGACGCCCATCTGCCCGACGGCAGCAGCGGTCGTTTCGGAAGCCATGCCGGCGCCGACGAGCACGCCGTGCGACCAGCTGCGCGCTTCGTACACCAGCGGCGCGACTTCGCGGCGGCGGCCGCCGAACAGGATCGCGGAGATCGGCACGCCTTCGGGCGCATCGGCGAGCTTCGAGTAGATCGGATTCTGCTTTGCCGAGACGGTGAAGCGCGCGTTCGGATGCGCGGCGTGACCGCTACCCGGCGTGTACGGCTTGCCTTGCCAGTCCTTGACCGGCGTGCCGCTGTCCAGGCCTTCCCACCACGGCTGGTCGTCCGCAGTGACGGCGACGTTCGTGAAGATCGTGTCGTGCTGGATCATCTCGAACGCGTTGTGATTGGTCTTGCGATTCGTGCCGGGCACGACGCCGAAGTAACCGGCTTCCGGATTGATCGCGCGCAATTGCCCGTCCGCACCGAGCTGCAGCCAGCAGATGTCGTCGCCGACGGTCCAGATCTTCCAGCCCGGCATCGAAGCGGGCGGCACGAGCATCGCGAGATTCGTCTTGCCGCAGGCCGAAGGGAACGCGCCGGCGATGTAGTGCGTGCGGCCTTCGGGGCTCTGCACGCCCATGATCAGCATGTGCTCGGCGAGCCAGCCCTCCTCGCGGGCCTGCCAGCTCGCGATGCGCAGCGCGTGGCATTTCTTGCCGAGCAGCGCGTTGCCGCCGTAACCCGAGCCGACGCTCTTGATGGCGAGCTCTTCCGGGAAATGCATGATGAAGCGGCGGTCGGGATTCAGATCGCCGATCGAGTGCAGGCCCTTCACGAAGGTGCCGTCGCGCTCGATGCGCTTCAGCGCCGGCGTGCCCATGCGCGTCATGATGCGCATGTTGACCACCACGTATGCGCTGTCGGTGATCTCGACTCCGCAACGCGAGAACGGCGAGTCGATCGGCCCCATGCAGTACGGGATCACGTACAGCGTGCGGCCGCGCATTGCGCCGTCGAACAGTGCATCGATCTTGCGATGGGCCTCGGCCGGATCCATCCAGAGGTTGTTCGGGCCGGCATCGTCGCGGTTGCGCGTGCAGACGAAGGTCAGGTGCTCGACGCGGGCGACGTCCGACGGGCTCGAGCGGTGCAGATAACAATTCGGGTGGGTCGTCTGGTTGAGCTTGCTAAGATCGCCGCTGCGAAGCATCGCTTCGATCAGTGTCGAGTTTTCGGCGTCCGACCCGGTGCACCAGTGAATCGAATCAGGCTTGGTCAATCGCGCGACTTGCTCGACCCAACTTTGCAGCGTCGCATTCGACGTACTCATTTAGACAGCATGCTCCTGAATGGGAGGCGGGGAAAAACAGGCGCGGGATTATACCGGTCGTCTGTACCGAGTCATTGCGCACCCGGGGCCCCGGTGCAATAGTGCTGCAAAGTGGAATCTTGAGAGAAGTTTCTCGTAAGCCTTGGGATCTGCAGAGTTTATGGCTGCTCGCAGCCGCAGTTCTGACGGCATTCTGCCCGCCGGCCACGCCTGCCGAGGAAGCGCCGGACATCCGGACCGAGCTGGTCGCGGAAGTGCGCGAGAACGTGAGCACCACGCCCGGGCGCGAGGTCTATCGCTTCGTGCCGGCGCGGATGCTCGAACAGGGCCAGGTGGTCTACTACACATTGCGCATCACCAATCAGACGACCGTGCCGCTGCGAAACGTAGCCGTCGTACAGCCCGTTCCGGCGAACACCACATACCTGGCGGATTCTGCCTCCGGGCCCGGCGCGGATGTGACGTTTTCAGTCGACGGCGGCAGCACGTTCTCGCCCGCGGGTTCGCTCGCGCAGGCTCCGCAGTACACACATATTCGATGGCAGTTGCGCAACCCGCTCGCGCCGGGCGCAACTGCGCTCGCGCGCTTTCGCGCCACGTTTCGCTGATGCGCGCCTGATCATGCACGACTATTCCGAACTGTTCGGAGCGCAGGGGCCGCTGGCGACAGCGATCCCCGGCTTTGCCACGCGCGAGGAGCAGATCGCGATGGCCGAGCAGGTCGCGCTCGCCGTGCGCTCGCACGGGCGGCTGATCGTGGAGGCGGGCACGGGCACCGGGAAGACGTTCGCGTATCTCGTGCCGGCGCTGCTGTCGGGTCGGCGCGTGATCGTCTCCACGGGCACGCGGAATCTTCAGGACCAGTTGTTCCATCGCGATCTGCCCACAGTGGCGCGCGCGATCGGCCGGCCGGTGCGCGTCGCGCTGCTGAAGGGTCGCGCCAATTATCTGTGCGTGCATCGACTCGAGCTTGCCGAGCAGCAAGCCGCCGCGCGGGGTCTGCGTAAGGAAGTGGCGCGCGGACTCGGCAAAGTACGCCAGTGGGCGCGCATTACTCGACAGGGCGACATCGCCGAGCTCGCGCAGCTCAGCGACTCCGATCCGGTGTGGCCGTGGGTGACATCGACGCGCGACAACTGTCTCGGGCCGGATTGTCCGGCGTTCGATCGCTGCCACGTCGTGCAGGCGCGGCGCGATGCGCAGGCGGCAGACGTCGTCGTGGTGAATCACCACCTGCTGATGGCTGATCTCGTGCTCAAGGAGGAGGGGTTCGGCGACCTGCTGCCAGGCGCCGACGCGATCGTCATCGACGAGGCGCACCAGCTGCCGGAGATCGCGGCGAATTTTCTCGGCTTCGCGGTCTCGAGCCGGCAGTTGCAGGCGCTGTCGCGCGATGTCGCAGCGGAGCTGCTGTTGTCCGGCGCACGTCACGAAGTGTCGGCGACGTTCGCGCAGACGCTCGACCGTCATTTGTTCGACCTGGAAGACTCGCTGCGCGGGCCGCGCGAGCGCACCGAGTTCAAGGAATGGCCGGCGTCGGTGATCGAGTCCGTCGAGCGCGTGCAGTCGCTGCTCGATGAGTTCGTCGCGTCGCTGAGCGAGGCGGCCAAGGACCATGCGGGGCTCGCGGCTTTGCGACGACGTAGCGCGGAGCTGGCGTCGCGTTTGCGGATCCTGACCGCCACGGAAGAGGCCGAGTCGGCGAGCGTGCGATGGGCGCAATCGACGACGCATGGGATGTCGCTGCATTACGTGCCCGTCGATGTGGCCGAACAGCTCGGCGCGCTCGTCGAGTCGCACACGAGCGCATGGATCTGCACGTCGGCGACGCTTGCAGTCGGCGACAAGTTCGATCACTTCATGGGGCGTCTCGGCATGCGTGAAGCCACGACCGTGCGCTTCGGCAGCCCGTTCAGCTACGAGCGGCAGACGTTGCTGTATTTGCCGCGTGGATTGGACCCGCCCTCATCGCCGCGGCACACGGAGCAGGTGATCGATGCAGCGTTGCCTGTATTGCACGCCGCGGGCGGACGCGCGTTCCTGCTCTTCACGAGTCATCGCGCGCTGCGCGACGGCGCGGAGATCCTGTTGCGACGACTTGGCCCGACGCTGCCGTTTCCGGTGCTGGTTCAGGGCGATGGACCGCGCGAATCGCTGCTCGCGAAGTTTCGCGAGTACGGCAACGCGGTGTTGCTGGGTACGAGCAGCTTCTGGGAAGGCGTCGACGTGAAAGGCGCCGCGCTCTCGCGTCGTCGTCATCGACAAGCTGCCGTTCGCAGCACCCGACGATCCCGTGCTGAAGGCGCGGCTCGATGCCATCGAGCGGCGCGGCGGCAGTCCGTTCTTCGAAGAGCAGATTCCGCAGGCAGTGATCGCGCTGAAGCAAGGCGTCGGCCGGCTGATGCGCGATCCGAACGACTTCGGCGTGGTCATGCTGTGCGACCAGCGTCTGCGCACGCGCGCCTACGGCAGGATCTTCCTCGACAGTCTGCCGCAGATGCCGCGCACCGAGCGGCTCGAAGAAGTCGAGCAGTTCTTGTTCACGAAGCTCGCGACAGTGGGAATCGCTGCGCCGCTGTCGCCGCAACGGGCGGCGCCATGAAGCTGCTTGCGATCGACACGGCCACCGAGCGTTGCTCGGTCGCATTGCTCATCGACGCGCGCATCGTCGAACGCGCGACTGAAACACAGCGCGGACACGCAGACCTCGTGTTACCGATGGTCGAAGAGGTGCTCGCCGAGGGCGGGCTGACTTTGCAACAGCTCGACGGACTGGCCTATGGCCGCGGTCCGGGCGGATTCACGGGAGTAAGAATCGCGGTGGGCGTGGCGCAAGGGCTCGCCTACGGTGCGCAGCTTTTGACCGTCGGCATCTCGGACCTCGCAGCGGTTGCGCAGCAGTTCGCGGCCACCGGTGCGCGAATCCTGGTGTGCATGGATGCGCGGATGAACGAAGTGTATTGGGGCCGGTTCGAAGTGACGCCGGATGGGCTCGTGAGGCCGACGGCGCCGGAGCGGGTCGATCGCCCCGAAGCGGTCGATCCGGGCGATGCGACAGTGTTTGCGGGAACCGGCTTTGGGGCGTATCCGCAGCTTCTCGCGGGCCGAACCGCAGCCGCGGTTCACAGTGCCGCCCGCCCGGACGCGCGCGATATCGCGCAATTGGCTGCGTCGGAGCTGCGGGCCGGGAAGGGGCAACCGCCGGAGCGCGCACAACCCGTGTACTTGCGCGACCAGGTCGCAGTCGTCAAGCCGCCGTAACATACGTACTGGCGATTGCGCCGGAAGTTCATGCGGCTGTAATAATCCGTTGTTGTAATGCTGCAGCTCTTCCAGCTGTTAAATTGCTGTCACGATGACCGCCAAGCAGATCCTGATCGTCGAAGACGAGCGGCCAATCCGTGAAATGATTGCATTCGGACTGCGCCGCAGTGGCTTTGACGTCCGCGAAGCTCCCGACGCGGGCACCGCCCGCGCCAGCGTCGCCGACCGACGTCCCGACCTCGTGCTGATCGACTGGATGTTGCCGGACATGAGCGGCCTGGAGCTCACCCGGGCGCTGAAGCGCGACAAGGAAACACAGGAAGTGCCGATCATCATGCTCACGGCGCGCGCGGAGGAGCAGGACAAGGTCATGGGCCTGGAAGGCGGCGCCGACGACTACGTGACCAAGCCGTTCTCGCCGCGCGAGTTGCTCGCCCGCATCAACGCCGTTCTGCGGCGCTCGACTCACGGCGCGGGCGAAGAGCTGATCGAGGCGGACGGCCTGGTGCTGGACGCCGCGGGCCATCGTGTCATGGTCGGCGACCGCACCGTACAACTCGGGCCCACGGAATATAGGTTGCTGTCCTTCTTCATGACGCACGCGGAGCGGGTGTACAGTCGCGCGCAATTGTTGGACCGAGTGTGGGGCGGCAACGTCTATGTCGAGGAACGCACGGTCGACGTGCACATCCGCCGCTTGCGCAAGGCGCTCGAGGGGTTCGCCTACGATCGATTCATCCAGACGGTCCGCGGTTCGGGGTACCGCTTCTCCACGCGGGCGGAGTAGTTCTTGAAGCTTCCCGGCGCCATGACCCCGGCAGCCTGGCAGAGCGTCCTGCGGCTCGGCATGACATTGCTGGCCGCGTTACTGATCGGGTTGGCGACCGGCCGCATCGCTCTGATTTTCGCGCTCGCGCTCGCTGCCTACGCCGCCGTGCAGCTGTGGAACCTGCTGCGCCTGGAGCACTGGCTGCGCCGCCGACGCATCGAGGAGCCGCCCGACGTCAGTGGCCTGTGGGGCGAGGTCGTGGCGATCGTCAGCCGCATCTATCGCCGCAAACAGTTTCATCGCGCGCGCGTCACTGCGCTGTTGCGCGAATTCCGCCAGATGACCATCGCGATGCCGGAAGGCGCCGTGCTGCTCGGCCCCGAGCACGAAATCCTCTGGTTCAATCAGCGGGCGGCGCAGTGGCTCGGGTTGCGGCGCAAGCGCGATTTCGGCATTCGCATCGAGAACCTCGTGCGTCAGCCGGGCTTCGTCGAATATCTGCGCACCGGCATGCCCTCCGACGGCGTCATCGTGCAGGACACCGGCGATTTGAGCCGTTGGTTTTCGTTCCATGTAGTGCGCACCGGTATGGCGGAGCGCCAGCTGTTGATGGTGCGCGACGTCAGCCGCGAGCAGCAGCTGCAATCCATGCGCAAGGATTTCGTCGCGAACGCGTCACACGAGCTGCGCTCGCCGCTGACCGTGATCACGGGCTATCTCGACGCGCTTGCCGACGATCAGAAGCTCGACGCAACCTGGAGCGCGCCGATCCTCGAAATGCGCCGGCAGGCCGAACGCATGAGCACGATCATCAACGATCTGCTCGAGCTGTCGAAGCTGGAGTCCGGCGAGCGGCCGCTCGACGAGGAGCCCGTCGACGTACCGGGGATGCTCGCGTTGCTGCGCAAGGAAACGCTGGCGATCGAGCAACGTCCGCGCGAGATAAAGCTGACGCTCGACAGCGACGCGTGGCTCAAGGGCGTGGAGAACGAGTTGCACTCCATCGTATCCAACCTGCTCTCCAACGCCGTGAAGTACACACCTGCGCATGGCGAGGTCGAGCTGCGCTGGTGGACCGACGAGGAGGGTGGGCACATCTGCGTGCGCGACACTGGAGTCGGCATCGCGCCGGAGCATATTCCGCGCCTCACGGAGCGTTTCTACCGCGTCGATTCCGGGCGCTCGCGCGATCTCGGCGGCTCGGGACTGGGACTCGCGATCGTGCGGCATGCGCTGCAGCGGCACGATGCAACGCTGACGATCGAAAGCGTCGAAGGTCGCGGCAGCAAGTTCACTTGTCATTTCCCCGCGCAGCGGGTCGTGCCGCAGCCGGCGGAGTTCGTGCAGGCGAAATTGTCAGGCTAAAGCCTGACCCAGCGGCGTCATCGTGGGTCCGAGTTACAGTCGGACAGCGTCATCGCAGCGTCACAATTGCGATTCGCAAGCGCCGCCAGAACTGCAATCTCTCTGTAACAAGTGCTCCGTATAACGTCAGCGCGTCCACGCCTGACAACACCAAACGGAGACCTTACCGTGAAGAACCTGATGATCGCGGCCGCCGTGGCCGTCGCCCTGTCACAGATGCCCGCCGGCGCCGAGGCTGCCAGCCCGAACGATCTGGCAGAGATCCGCGAGCAGCTTCAGGGACTCATGAATCGCGTCGACCGGCTGGAGCAGGAAAACCAGGCGCTGAAGTCGGAGAACGCGGACCTGAAAGCGCAGGGCGAAGAGTTGAAGGCGCAGGGCGATTATCTCAAGACCGAGACGCGCGGGCTGCGCAAGGAAAATGCCCAGCAGTCCGCCGACGCAGACAAAGTGAAAGGCGCCGATTGGGCCGGCCGTGTCACGCTGTCGGGCGACATCCGCTATCGCTACGAATACATCGCCGACGACACCGCGCTGAACGCTGACCGGCGTGACGGCGGCCGATCGCACTCGCGATCGCGTCCGCGCGCGCTTCAACGCGCTCGCCAAGGCGACCGACAACATCAACGTGGGCATCGGCTTCGCGACGACCGAAGGCGGCGATCCGCGCTCGTCGAACCAGTCCCTGACCGGCGTCTTCAACCGCAAGTCGCTCGACCTCGACCTCGCTTACTTCGACTGGAAGTTCGCGAGCTGGGGCAACCTGGTGGGCGGCAAGATGCGCCACCCGTTCGTCAAGGGCGGCCAGAACCTGTTCTGGGATAACGACATCAACCCGGAAGGCGTGGCCTTCGTTTTCAATCGCGGCATGTGGTTCGGCAGCGCGTACAACTTCTGGCTCAACGAAGTGTCCGGCGCCGAGAACACGCAGACGTCCGACCCGATGATGCACGGCTTGCAGATCGGTGCGCGCGTGCCGGTCGGCAGCGCGACGCTGACGCTGGCTGCGCACTACTACGATCTGAGCTCGTCGCAGGGCAGGCTGCTGCCGGCGGGTCCGCTCTTCAACGGCTCTGCGAACGGCAACACGACCATCGGCACTGCGCCGAACATCGGGCTCGCGTTCGACTACGAAGTGATCGACGCGTTGGTCCAGTACGAGACCACGATCGGCAGCCGGCCGCTGCAGGTGTGGGGCGAGTACGCCAACAACCAGGATCCGGATGACCTCAACACTGCCTGGTCCGCGGGCGTGCTGTTCGGCCGCGCCAGCAACCCGGGCACGTGGGAAGTCGGCGCGCTGTACCAGGTGCTGGAAAAGGACGCTCTGTTCGCCCAGCTGATCGATTCGGACTTCGCGGGCGGCCTCTCCGACAACGAAGGCTGGGTGCTGCGCTTCGGCTATGCGCCGGTGCGGAACTGGGCGCTGAACGCGACCTATTTCCTCAACAAGCGCAACGTCGATGTGGCCCAGAACGCTTTCAACACGACCGAGGTCGACTACGACCGCTTGCAGCTGGACTTCAACGTGAGGTTCTGACGCACCGCCTTGCAGACTGTGGGGGCGACGGGTATACAACCCCCATCAGTCACGCGAGCTAATCATGGAAAAGTCGGACCTGTCGCATCACATCATGAGCCGCTACAACGAGGAGTTGGAGCGGGTTCGAACCAGCGTGCTGCAGATGGGCGGGTTCGTCGAAGAGCAGCTCAAGCAGGCGGTGCTGGCGCTCGTGAACGGCGATAGCCGGCTCGGCGAGCAGGTGGCGCGCGGCGACCAGAAGGTCAATGCGATGGAGGTCGCGATCGACGACGATTGCAGCCGCATCCTGGCGACGCGCTCGCCCGCTGCCTCCGACCTGCGTCTGATCGTCGCGGTCATCAAGACGATCACCGACCTGGAGCGCATCGGCGACGAAGCAGAGAAGATCGGCTACATCGGCTCGCGGCTCGCCGCGGTCGAACGGCCGGTGGATCGGTATCGCGAGATCAAGCATCTCGGCCGGCTCGTTGCCGACATGGTGCACGAGTCGCTCGATGCGTTCGCGCGCCTCGATCCGGAAGGCGCCGTGGCGATCGCGAAGAAGGACCGGCTGGTCGACGAAGAATACGAAGCGATCCAGCGTCAGTGCATCACGTTCATGATGGAAGATCCGCGCACGATCCGCCGTGCGCTGGACGTACTGTGGATCGCGCGTGCGCTGGAGCGCATCGGCGACCACGCCAAGAACGTGTGCGAGTACGTGGTCTACATGGTCCACGGCAAGGACATCCGCCACCTCTCGATCGACGAGGTCGAGAAGCATCTGCAGTCGCGCTCGCAACGCAATCAAGCCAATCAGAATAATCCGGGGCAGGAAGCGGCGAGCCGGTAGTCGCGCATGTTGTCAGCGATCAGCCGCCGCTCCGGCAACGCGCTGGGCTTTCTCGCGTGCGCAGGTCTCATGGGCTATGCGCTGTACGCGCAGCACGTTCTCGGACTGGCGCCGTGTCCACTGTGCATATTCCAACGCGTCGCGACCATCGCCGTTGGGGTCCTGTTCCTGATTGCGGCGATCCATAGCCCGCGTGGCGTCGGCGCTCGCGTGTACGGTGTGCTGATCACGATCGCGGCACTGTTCGGCGTGCTGATCTCGGCTCGTCACATCTGGATCCAGGCGCAGCCGCCGGGCACGGTCGCTGCGTGCGGCGCCGACCTCGACTATCTGCTCGAGATCATGCCGGTGACTCAGGTGGTCACGAAGGTGCTCACGGGGTCGGGCGAGTGCGGCAAGGTGGACTGGACGTTGCTCGGCCTGTCGATGCCGTGGTGGGTCGCGATTTCGTTGGGCGTGCTGGGGGTGTGGGGGTTGGTGGTGAACTTCAAGAAGTCAGGCTAAAGCCTGACCCACAGCAGTCTTTGTGGGTCAGGCTTCAGCCTGACACCAACAACTCCTTCATCACCTGCTCGTACATCTTCGACAGCGCTCCCATGTCGGCGACGCGCACGTTCTCGTTCACTTTGTGAATCGTCGCGTTGATGACGCCCAGCTCCACGACCTGTGCGCCGGTCGGCGCGATGAAGCGGCCGTCCGAAGTGCCGCCGGTGGTCGACAGCTCGGGCTTGCGTCCGGTGCTGGCCTTGATGACTCGCTCGACTGCTGCGGACAGATCGCCGGGCGGCGTGAAGAACGGCAGGCCCGACACGAACCATTCGAGCGTGTAGTTCACCTTGTGGCGGTTCAGGATCTCGGTGATCGTCTGCTGCAGCTTTTCCACCGTCTGCTCGGTGGAGAAGCGGACGTTGAAGCGCGCCTTGAGCTCGCCCGGAATGACGTTCGGAGCGCCGGTGCCGGCGGCAATGTTCGAGACCTGGAAGCTCGTTGGCTGAAAGTATTCGTTGCCCTTGTCCCAGACGCGCGCCGCGAGCTCCGCGAGCGCGGGCGCGACTGCATGCACGGGATTGTCTGCGAGATGCGGGTAAGCGACGTGACCCTGAATTCCGTGCACGGTGAGCTTGCCCGAGAGCGAGCCGCGCCGACCGATCTTCACCATATCGCCGAGCGCGTCCGTGCTGCTGGGCTCGCCGACGACGCACCAGTCGATCTTCTCGCCGCGCGCCTCCAGTATTTCGACGACGCGGCGTGTGCCGTCGACGGACGGTCCCTCTTCGTCGCTCGTCAATAGAAATGCCAGCGAGCCGCGGTGATTGGGATTTGCGGCAATGAAACGCTCGCTCGCGGTGACCATCGCTGCGAGGCCGCTCTTCATGTCTGCGGCGCCGCGGCCGTACAGAATTCCGTCGCGAACGACCGGCTCGAACGGGTCGGTCTGCCATTCTTCACGCGGCCCGGTCGGGACGACGTCGGTATGACCGGCGAAGCATAGAACCGGGCGCTCGCTGCCGTGCCTGGCCCAGAGATTTTCGACAGGGCCGAACGGCATCTGCTCGACGCGGAAACCGAGAGCCTCCAGGCGCTGCCCGATGAGCTGCAGGCAGCCGTGATCTTCGGGGCTGACCGAGGGCCGGCGGATCAGATCCTGGGCGAGGGCGAGCGTGGCGTCGGCGTCGGTCGACAAAGTCAGGGCCTCCAGGTGGGCCAAGGCAAGTGCGGGCGCGGTCTTATAGCGAAGACCCCAGGTGGCGGCAAGCTGCAGTTGTTACGCGCATATGACAGCGAAGAGCGGTGGCCTGGCCGCAATCAGGCAAGCCGGCAGTGTCGTGTAACACGAATGTCATCGAAGCTGGTCACACTGCGCGCCAGTGGCCAAGGTGAACTGTGTACGAGGTCAAAATTATGAAGTTGTGGAATAAGTTGGCAGCGACGGCGGTGCTGGGTGGCCTGGCGGTCGCTGCAGCGCCCCAGTACGCCGCCGCGCAGGCTGTCATCAAGATCGACGGCTCCAGCACGGTCTTCCCGATCGCCGAGGCGGTCGCGGAGGAGTACCAGATCAGCAAGCGCGGCAAGGTGCGCGTCACGGTCGGCATCGCCGGCACCGGCGGCGGCATCAAGCGCTTCTGCCGTGGCGAGACCGACATTGCGAACGCCTCGCGGCCGATCCTGAAGGAAGAAATGGCAGCGTGCAGTGCCGCCGGCATCAAGTATCTCGAGCTGCCGGTCGCCTTCGACGCGTTGACCGTGGTCGTCAATCCGAGCAACACCTGGGTCAAGGAGCTGACCGTCGCCGACCTGAAGAAGATGTGGGAGCCGGGCGCGCAGCAGCGCGTCACGAAGTGGAACCAGATCCGCTCCGAATGGCCGGCGCAGCCGCTGATGCTGTTCGGCCCGGGCGCCGACTCCGGCACGTTCGACTACTTCACCGAGGCCGTGAACGGCAGGGCGAAGGCGAGCCGCGGCGACTACACCGCGAGCGAAGATGACAACGTGCTGGTGCAGGGCGTGGAGAACAACAAGAACGCTCTCGGTTACTTCGGCTTCGCTTACTACGTCGGTCACAAGGAGCGGATGCGCGCGGTGCCGGTCGTCAATCCGAAGGGCAAGGCTGTCGGCCCGAGCATCGAAGCGGTGAACGACGGCTCGTACCAGCCGCTGTCGCGTCCGCTGTTCATCTATGTGCGCGACACGGCCGCGCAGCGTGCCGAGGTGAAGGAGTTCATCCAGTTCTACCTCACCGAAGGCGCCGAGCTGGTCAAGGAAGTCGGCTACGTGCCGCTGCCGCCGCAGGCCTACAAGCTGGCCCTGCAGCACTTCAATTCGAAGAAGCTCGGCACCGTGTTCGGCGGCGTGCCGGAAGTCGGCGTGACCATCGACGCGCTGCTGGCTCGCGAAGGCAAGCTCTGACGCGTACCCAACAGCCGCCAGCTGCTGCCGGCCAGCCAGACTCCCCCTTTCCGGCTGGTCCTGGCAGCTGGCGGCAACCCGGTCGCTCGTGTCGACTGACTACGGGTCGACGGGCGTGCCGCCAGCCATTAAAGTGCGCAGCGCGGACGAGCTGCATACACATGAAAAAATGAAATGACCTCGCCGACACCGACTCCCACCATCTCCCGCAGCGCTCTGCGCTACCGCAAGGTGCGCGACCGCATCATCGAGGGGATGCTGCTGGCAGCCGGGTTGGTCGCGGTGTTCACGACGCTCGCCATCGTCGCGATTCTGTTGATCGAGTCGAGCGCGTTCTTCGAGCACGTGTCGATCGTCGAGTTCCTGACCGACACGCTGTGGACGCCGCTGTTCGCGGATGCGCACTACGGCATCCTGCCGCTGGTCGCCGGCACGCTGACGACCACGATGGTCGCGCTGCTGGTCGCGGTGCCGCTCGGCACGACGATAGCGATCTATCTGAGCGAGTTCGCGCCACACCACGTGCGCGAGACCGTGAAGCCGATTCTCGAGCTGCTCGGCGCCGTGCCGACCGTCGTGTACGGCTACTTCGCACTGACCATGGTGACGCCGGTGCTGCAATTGCTGATGCCGGAGCTGCCGGGCTTCAACATGCTGAGCGCCGGTCTGGTGATCGGCCTGATGATCGTGCCGTACGTGAGCTCGGTGAGCGAGGACGCGATGCGAGCCGTGCCGCGCTACATGCGCGAAGGCTCGTACGCGATGGGTGCGACGCGGCTGCAGACCGCGCTGCGCGTCGTAGTGCCCGGCGCGTTCTCCGGATTGGCCGCTGCGTTCATTCTCGGCATCTCGCGCGCCGTCGGTGAGACGATGGTGGTCGCGATCGCCGCGGGCATGCAGCCGAATTTCACTTTCGATCCGCGCGAGCCAGCCGCGACGATCACTGCCTACATCGTGCAAGTCAGCCTCGGCGATCTGCCCCACGGCAGCATCGGCTACCAGAGCATCTTCGCCGCCGGCCTCGTGCTGATGCTGATGACACTGATCTTCAACGTCATCGGCTTCTCGCTGACGCGTCGTTTCCGGGAGGCTTACTGATGAGCGCGGGCGGCGCAGCGGCGTATCTGACCAGCGAAGCTCTGCGGCGCGGACTGACGCGGCGCAAAGTTCTCGACCAGGTGTTCGTGCTGGTCGGGCTCATCGTCATGATCGCGTGCCTCGCGGTGCTGGCGATTCTGTTCATCGACCTCGTGCGCGACGGCGCAGATCGCTTCAACCTGGACTTCCTCACGAACTTCGCGTCGCGCCGCGCCGAGCGCGCCGGCATTCTCGCAGCGTGGGTCGGCACATCGCTGATCATGCTGGTCACCGCGGTGTGTGCAGTGCCGGTCGGCGTGGCGGCTGCGATCTATCTCGAGGAGTACGCGCCGAAGAACTGGTTCACTGCGATCATCGAGATCAACGTCACGAACCTGGCCGGCGTGCCGTCGATCGTGTACGGACTGCTGGCGCTCGGCCTGTTCGTCTACCAGTTCGATCTCGGTCAGAGCATCGCCGCGGCCGGCCTGACGCTCGCGTTGTTGATTCTGCCGATCGTCATCGTCGCGACCCGCGAGTCGATCCGTTCCGTGCCGAAGGCGATCCGCGAGGCGGCGTACGGCCTCGGCGCGACGCGCTGGGAAGTGACCAAGGATCACGTGCTGCCGTATTCGACCGGCGGCATCCTGACGGGCATGATCCTCGGCCTGTCGCGCGCGATCGGCGAGACCGCGCCGATCATCACGATCGGAGCGCTGAGCTTCATCGCGTTTCTGCCGGAATCCCCGGTGAAGAGCGAGTTTCCGTTCGTTTCGTTCGGCTGGCTCAACGATCCCTTCACCGCGATGCCGATCCAGATGTTCAACTGGGTGTCGCGGCCCGACCAGGCGTTCCAGGCGAATGCCGCAGCGGCCGGTGCAATCCTGCTGGGCATGACGCTCATCATGAATGGGCTCGCCATCTGGATTCGCTACCGGTTTCGCAAGAAAATCAATTGGTGATCCTCTATGGAATCTGCCGTGGCCAACGAAGACGCCGCCCGTAACGCGCACAGTCCCGCTCCACAGAGCGGCTCGGCGACGCCGCGCATCTCCATCGCCATCGACGACACGCGCAAGGTGCGCACGCTCAACGTCAAGGCGGCCGTCGACAATCTCAGCTTCTACTACGGCCAGCATCGCGCGCTGAAGAACCTGACGATTCCGATCGCCGAGCGCCAGGTCACCGCGCTGATCGGCCCGTCGGGTTGCGGCAAGAGCACGTTCCTGCGCTGCTTCAACCGCATGCACGACCTGCAGCCGGACACGCGCTACGAGGGCAGCATCACGCTGCATCCGGACAACCTGAACCTGGTCGGCGCGGGCGTCGATCCGATCGAAGTGCGCATGCGCATCGGCATGGTGTTCCAGAAGCCGAATCCGTTCCCGAAGTCGGTCTTCGAGAACGTCGCTTACGGGCTGCGGCTGCGCGGCCTGCGCAACCGCGCGACGCTGGCCGAAGAAGTCGAGAAGGCGCTGCGCGGCTCCGCGTTGTGGGACGAGGTCAAGGACCGGTTGCAGGATTCGGCGCTGGCGTTGTCCGGCGGCCAGATGCAGCGCTTGTGTATCGCGCGCGCGCTGGCGACCACGCCGGAAATCCTGCTGTTCGACGAGCCGACCTCGGCGCTCGATCCGATCGCGACCGCGAAGATCGAGGAGCTGATCTCGACGTTGCGCGACCAGGTGACGGTGCTGATCGTTACGCACAACATGCAACAGGCCGCGCGCGTCAGCGACTACACGGCATTCATGTATCTCGGCGAGCTCATCGAGTTCGACGAAGCGGCGAAGATCTTCACGAACCCCGCAAAGAAGGCGACGGAAGATTACATCACCGGCCGTTATGGCTGAGACCGGTACACCGGAGCGTGCAGTGATGCACTCCGACCCGATCGAGGGTCACACTGCGAAAGCGTTCGACGGCGCCCTTACCAAACTGCGCCTGCATACCGTCGGCATGGGCGGGCTGGTCATCGATCAGGTTTCGACTGCGGTGCGCGCACTGCTCGATGCCGATGCGGCACTCGCTCAAACCGTGCTGTCGCGCGAGTCGCAGGTCAATGATCTGGAGCGCACGGTCGACCGCGAAGCATTCGAGCTGATCGCCCTGCATCAACCCGTAGCCGGCGATCTGCGCATGGCAACGGCAGTCTCGCGCATGACCGTCGAGCTGGAGCGTGCCGGCGACGAATCGAAGAAGATCGCGCGCTTCGCGGCGCGCATGGCGACCGGCGAGCCGCAAGGGCCGGTGCGAGCAGTCGCACGCTATCTGCAGCACATGGCGGAGCTGACGACCGGCATGCTGCGCGACGCGGTGCGCGCGCTCGATGAGTCCGATTCGGATCTGGCGGAGCGCGTCCGGGCGCGCGATTCGGAGCTCGACGCGGAGTTTGCGGCGGCGTTACGCCAGTTGCTGACGCTGGCGATGCAGGATCAGCGCTACCTGGGCGTGACGATCGACACGGTGTTCGCGCTCAAGGGGCTGGAGCGGATCGGCGACCACGCCAAGAACATCGCCGAGCAGGTCGTGTTCATCGCCAGCGGCCGCGACATGCGGCACGCCAAAAGGGTGTCGGGTTAAAACCCGACTCTTCAGAACGAAAACGTCATCACGAAGGCGATCGAGCCCGCATCGCCGAAGCCGTAACTGCCCGAGCGCGCGCTCGCGCCGAGCGACATCACGTCGTTGACGCGCTTGCCGAAGCCGAGCTCCCAGAAGTACTCGTAGCCGCGCTGCACGTCCGTTTCGACGTCATCGTCGTTGAAGAGAAAGCCCTCTTCACTGGTGAGCTTCCACTTGGCGCGCCCGGCCTTCGGCAGGATGTACCAGCCGTCGCCGAGCTCGAACTGGTAACCGATCGCGGCGTAGTGCTGGCGCAGGATGAATTCGTCGTCCGCGTTGAACCAATCGAAGTTGCCGTAGGACTCGGTGCCGCCCTCGACCAGCAGGCCGATCGGTGTCAGGACGGCGAACGACACGCCGAGGCCGCCGGTGTCGATTTCGGCGAGGTCATCGTCGACGTTGCGGAACTGGTCGAGCTTCAGCACGCCGCGGCCGGCGCGCGGGCTGATCTGGAACTCGGCGCGCTCCGCCGCCAGCAGCGGAGTCGTCGTCGTCAGCGCGCACACCGTCGCGAGCGCCATGCAAAGCTTACGCATGATCAAACCCCTCGTTCCCAGGACTATTGCTGCCGACCGTAAGGTTGTGCTGCGCGCACGGCAATCAAGCCCTGCGGAGTGTCGTATCCCGTGACACCCGGGCACGCAATCCGTAACCGCGCGCTGAACCGTCGGTAAACGTCGCGCGCGTGGACAGTGGCGAGGGCCGCGCGCAATCATTCGTGCCCGATCAGCCAGGGAAGCCGACGTGAGCGAAACCGCACAGATCATCGACGTCCTGAAGCGCACCTTGAAGACGCGCGGCCTGACCTACCGGGACTTAGCCAAGCGCGTCGGCTTGAGCGAAGGCTCGATCAAGCGCGTGTTCGCTGCCGAGACCTTTACGCTGCAGCGGCTGGAGGGTATCTGCGCGGCCATCGGCATCAGCATGGGCGAGCTGATGCGCGCCGCAGCCAATTCGCACGAGGCCGGTTCGCAGTACCTGAGTCTGGAGCAGGAGCAGCTGCTCGCCGCGGATTCACGGCTGCTGGCGTGCTTCTACCTGCTGCTGAACGGCCGCAGCAGCGCCGAGATCGTGCAGCGCATGGATCTTGCGGAACGCGGGCTGCGCGAGCTTTACGTGAAGCTCGATGACGCGCGTCTCATCGAGTTGCAGCCGCGCTTGAAGGCGCGCCTGCGCGTCGGTCCGGTGGTGAGCTGGCGAGTCGACGGGCCGGTCCATCGCGTGTACGAGAGGCAGGTCAAGGCGGAATTCCTGCAAGCGGAGTTTCAGGGCAGCGACCACGTGCTGCACTTTCGTTCCGCGGAGCTTTCCGAGGCCTCGACGCGCGTTCTGGTGCGCAAGATCGAGCAGCTGGCGCGCGACTTCGCAGAGTTGGCGACGCTGGACGTGGGGCTGCCGGCGGCCGAGAAGAAGAACGTTGCGCTGCTCGCCGCTTTCCGACCGTGGGTCTCCTCGATGTTCCAGGAGATCAAGCCGAGGTCGTCTACAGGCGCAGCAGCTCGTTGAGGCTGACTTTGGCGCGGGTTTGTGCATCGACGCGCTTGACGATCACAGCGCAGTTGAGCGCGTAGCGGCCATCCTTCGACGGCAGTGAGCCGGGGACGACCACTGCGCCAGCGGGCACGCGGCCGTACGAAACTTCGTCGCGCTCGCGGTCATAGATCCGCGTGCTGGCGCCGATGAAGACGCCCATCGAGATGACCGCGCCTTCCTCGACGACCACGCCCTCGACGATCTCCGAGCGCGCGCCGATGAAGCAGTTGTCTTCGATGATCGTCGGTGTGGCCTGCAAAGGCTCGAGCACGCCGCCGAGTCCCGCGCCGCCGGACAGATGCACGTTGCGACCGACCTGCGCGCACGAGCCCACGGTTGCCCACGTGTCGATCATCGTCCCTTCACCGACGTACGCGCCGACGTTGACATACGAAGGCATGAGGACCGTGTTGGGCGAAACGTACGCGCCGCGGCGGACGATCGCGTGCGGCACGACACGGACGCCGTCGCTGCGGAAACGCTCTGCGTCGTACTCGGAATATTTGAGCGCGACTTTGTCGAAGAAGCGCGTGAAGCCGGCGTCGATGGGCTGATTGTCGTTGAGCCGGAAGGACAGCAGCACGGCCTTCTTCAGCCACTGGTTGACCTGCCATTGGCCGTTCTGCTTTTCGGCGACGCGCGCCTTGCCGCTGTCGAGCAGCGTGATCGCCTGTTCCACGGCATCGCGGATCTCCGCGGGCGCGCTCTTCGGGCTGAAGTCGGCGCGCCGCTCGAAGGCGGCGTCGATGACGGAGGGCAGGGCGGAATCGGTCATTCAGGTAATCCTAAAGGCGTATAGAGAAGAAAGATTCTCTCGCAAAGATCGCCAAGATCGCCAAGAAGAATTTCTGTTCCGAGCCCGAGAATCTCTCTTCCGGCCTTGGCGTTCTTGGCGATCTTGGCGAGAGTCATTCCGATCTGCAGAGATCCCGGATGCGTTCGGCGGCGTCCAAGCACTCAGGCACGGTGGCCACGAGCGAGATGCGTACGCGGCCGCGGCCCGGGTTGCCGTGCGGAGTATCGCGCGCGATGTAGCTGCCCGGTAGCACCGTAACGTGCTGACGCTCGAACAGCTGCCGCGCGAAGCGTTCGTCGTCGGGCACCTTGGGCCACAGGTAGAAGCTCGCCTCCGGCGCGTCCACTTCCAGTACTTCGCGCAGGACAGGCAATACCTTCGCGAACTTCTCGCGATACAAGCGGCGGTTCTCCACCACGTGGTCATCATCGTTCCAGGCCGCGATGCTCGCGAACTGCGTCGGCAGCGGCAGCGCGCAGCCGTGATACGTGCGGTACTGCAGGAACGACTGGATCAGCCGCGCGTCGCCCGCGACGAAACCGGAGCGCAGGCCCGGCACGCTCGAACGCTTCGACAGACTGTGAAAGACGACGCAGCGTTCGAAACCCTGGTGGCCGCTCGCAACGGCGGCTTGCAGCAGCCCCGGTGGAGGACGCGCTTCGTCGAGATAGATTTCGCTGTAGCACTCGTCGGACGCGATGACGAAGTCGTAGCGATCGGCGAGGGCGATGGCGCGGCGCAGGTAATCGATGCTGGCAACCGCACCGGTCGGATTGCTGGGCGAGCACAGGAACAGCAGCTGACAGCGCTGCCAGACTTCGGACGGCACGTCGTCGAGATCCGGCAAATAGGCGTTCGCGCGATCGTTGCCGAGAAAGTACGGCTGTGCGCCAGCGAGAAACGCGGCGCCTTCGTAGATCTGATAGAACGGATTCGGCATCACGACCAGCGGTGCCCGCGTGGCGTCCACCATCGCCTGGGCGAACGCGAACAATCCCTCGCGCGTGCCGTTTACCGGAATCAGCATCGTTTCGGGATCGACGGAGCTCTGCGGCAGCTGGAAACGCCTCGTCAGCCACGCTGCCGCGGCAGCTCTGAGCTGAGGGATGCCCGCAGTCGTCGGGTAGCTGCCATAGCCCGCGAGATTCGCGGTCAGCGCGTCCAGCACGAACTGCGGCGGTGAGTGGCGCGGCTCGCCGATCGACAGCGAAATATGTTTCAGATCCGCGGGTGGCTTGGCGCCGGCGAGCAGCGCGCGCAGGCGCTCGAACGGATACGGCCGCAGCTGTGCCAGCGCCGGGTTCATGTACGGCGGTCGAGTGTTTCGGTCAGCCGCTGTGCCAGTCGCTGCTGTGCCTCCGCAGTGAGCGGCCGGCCGGATTCGTCCGCGACGAAGAACACGTCCTCGGCGCGCTCGCCGACCGTCATGATCTTGGAGTTGTAGATGTCGACGCGCTCGGCCATGAAGACCTTGGCGATCTGCGACAGCAGACCGGGCCGGTCGCCGGCGATCAGCTCGACGATCGTCCGGCGGTTCACCGGGTCTTCGACGAACGTGATCTGCGTCGGCGTCGAGAACATGCGCACCTGGCGCGGCGCTCGGCGCGTCACTGTCACCGCAGTGTGATCCTCCTGCGACAGCACGTGCGCCAGCTGTTGCTGGATGCCGCGAATGCGAACCGGATCGCTGATCTCGTCGCCCGTGTCTTCCAGCACGTGATAGACGTCGAGGCTGGAGCCGTCGGCGGTCGGCGTGATGCGAGCGTCGACGATCGTGAGTCCCAGCTGATCCAGCACCGCCGTGGTGCGCGCAAAGCTGTGTTGCCGGTGCGAGCTGTAGGTCGAGATGCCCGTGGCTCGTCCAGCTTGCTGCTCCACGGAGACGAACGAGCCTGTTTCGCCGCTCTCACGCTGCGCGAGCATGCGCGTGTGCCAGGCGATTTCCTCCGGCGTGTGCCGCAGGAAGTACGCATCCGTGAACTGCTGCCAGACCGTTTGCAGCGTGGCTGCGTCCAGCCCCTCGCGGCCGATCAGCTCGCGCGCGCGGGCCTGCGTTTCGGCGATCAGCTGGTCCTGGTCGATCGGGCTCTCCAGCCCGCGCCGCAAAGCCTCGCGCGTGCGCTGATAGAAACCCGCGAACAGCGATGCTTTCCAGTTGTTCCAGAGCTTCGGATTCGTGCCGCGCACGTCTGCGACAGTGAGCACGTACAGGTAGTCGAGATGGTTCTGGTCGCCGACCAGCTTGGCGAATTCGTGGATGACCTTCGGATCGGAGATGTCCTTCTTCTGCGCCGTCACCGACAACACCAGGTGATTGCGCACCAGCCACGCGACCAGGCGCGCGTCGTAGGGCGACAGTCCCTGCTCGAGACAGAACGCCTCGGCATCGACCGAGCCGAGCTCGGAGTGGTCGCCGCCGCGGCCCTTGGCGATGTCGTGGAAGATGGCCGCGAGATACGCCAGCTCCTGCTTCGGCAGCGACTGCATGATGCGCGACAGCTCCGGGAACTCGTGGTCGTACTTCGCCATCGCCAGGCGCCGCAGATTGCTCACGACGAACAACGTGTGCGCGTCGACGGTGTAGGCGTGGAACAGGTCGTATTGCATGCGGCCGACGACTCGGCCGAATGCCGGAATGTAACGGCCGAGCACGCCGTACAGGTTCATGCGCCGCAGCTCGTGCGTCACGCCGGCGGGCGCGCGCAGGATGTCGAAGAACAGGCGGTGATTGCGCGGATGCTGGCGGAACTCTTCGTCGATCAGCCACAGGTGACGCGTCAGCTGACGGATGGTCGAGGCGCGCACGCCGCGGATCGCCGGGTTCTGCGCGAGGACGACGAACAGCTCGAGCATCGCGGAAGGGTAGCGGTCGAAGACGTCGTCGCTCGTGACCTCGACGTAGTCGTTGCGGATCTGGAAGCGCGGATTCACCGGCGTCGGTGCGGCGTTCGGCCCGGTGAGGATCGCTTCGCGGAACAGCTGCAGCAGCATTTCGTTCAGCAGGCTCACGTCCATCGCCGTGCGGTAGTAACGCTGCATGAACTGCTCGACCGCGAGCGTGTAGGTCGCGTCCTCGTAGCCGAACATCTTCGCGAGCCGGATCTGGTGATCGAACAGCAGCCGGTCCTCGCGCCGGTTGGTCAGCACGTGCAGCGCGAAGCGGATCTTCCACAGGAACGCCTGCGCGGCCTTCAGCTTGCGCAGCTCGCTCTTCGCCAGGAAACCGTGCTCGACCAGCTCTTCGAGCGAGTCGCCGCCGAAGTGACGCTTCGCGACCCAGCCGATCGTCTGGATGTCGCGCAGCCCGCCCGGGCTCGACTTCACGTTCGGCTCGAGGTTGTAAGCGGTGTCGTGATAGCGATGATGGCGCGCAGTCTGCTCCGCGACTTTCGCTTCGAAGAAATCGCGCGTCGGCCAGACGCGCTCGGGTCCGAGTGCGCGCCGCATCGCTTCGAACAAGGGCTCGGGCCCGAACAGCAGCCGCGCTTCGATCATCGTCGTTGCGACACTGACGTCCGCCGTGCTCTCGCGCTGGCAATCGTCGATCGTGCGCACGCTGTGGCCGACTTCCAGGCCGATGTCCCACATGAACGTGAGGAAGCGCTCGAGATCCGGCTGCCACGGCGCGGTCTCGCTCTTCGGCAGCAGCACCATGATGTCGATGTCGGAGCAGAGGTTGAGCTCGCCGCGGCCGTAGCCGCCGACAGCGATCAGCGCGAGCTCGCGCGCGTGCTCGCCGAGATGCTGCGTCCATGCGGTCCTCAGCAACGTGTCGACCAGGCGCGCGCGATCGCGCACCAGCCGTTCGACCGGCTCGTCGTCGTGGAAGCGTTGCTTGAGGCGGTTGTCGCCTTCGGTGAGCGCGCCGCGAAACGCGGCGATCGGTTGCTTCGCGCCGCCAGTGTTGTCCACCAGGGCAGCCGGAAGTCCACCAAGGTAATCCCAGCCGGGATCGCTGATCGCGGTCGCGAGCTCGTCGAAGTCCTCGTGTGTGTTGACGGGCATGGCCGCAGCGCGACGGGCCGCGGCTTCAGCGTTCGTCCGCGCCCAGTGTGAGCACTTCGTAGCCGGTGTCGGTGACGAGAACGGTGTGCTCCCACTGTGCCGACAACGAGTGATCCTTCGTGATGACCGTCCAGCCGTCGGGCAGCAGCCGCACGTGGCGCTTGCCGGCGTTGACCATCGGCTCCACGGTGAACGTCATACCCGCCTGCAGCTGCAGACCCTGGCCGCGCTCGCCGTAATGGAGCACCTGCGGGTCTTCGTGAAAGATCTGGCCGATACCGTGCCCGCAATACTCCCGCACGATCGACAGGTGCTGCGGCTCGACGAACGTCTGGATGGCGGCGCCGATGTCGCCGAGATGCGCGCCGGGGCGGACCTGGCGGATGCCGATCCACATCGCCTCGTGCGTGATGTCGATCAGGCGCTGCGCGGACGGAGCGATCTTGCCGACGGCGTACATGCGGCTCGTGTCGCCGTGCCAGCCGTCCTTGATGACGGTGACGTCGACGTTGACGATGTCGCCCTGTTTCAGGCGCTTGTCCGGGCTCGGAATACCGTGGCAGACCACATGATTCACGGAGGTGCAGATCGACTTGGGAAAGCCGCGGTAATTGAGCGGCGCCGGAATCGCCTGCTGAACGTTGACGATGTAGTCGTGGCAGCGCGCATTCAGCTCGTCGGTCGTGACGCCCGGCACGACGTACGGCCCGATCATGTCCAGCACTTCGGCCGCGAGCCGGCCGGCGGTTCGCATCTGTTCCTGCTGGGCCGGTGTCTTGATCGTCACCTGGCTGCCTCTCATGGCGCTGGAGGAGGGGCCCTGGGACTGCGACGAGGGCCAGCGGGGCAGGGATTGCAACAGGCCACGCATTTAGCAGGCTCCCGGTGGGCAGATGGCCTTCGCCACAGGTAAAAACGTTTGGACGATCATGGAGTTCATGGTATAAAGCGCGCGTTTTTTTCGCAACGAATCTTCGGTCAGAAAAGGGCTCGGCCCGCTCCGACCATAACTCTCACACCTTGCCGACACATGTGACGGGGTGCTTGCAGCTCGCAGGAGTTGCAGGTCGTCGCATGGGGCGGGTGGAGGCTCAACCCCTACAGGAGACTCGATCATGGCCAGCATGTCCATGCGGCAGATGCTGGAAGCGGGCGTCCACTTCGGACATCAGACCCGTTTCTGGAACCCCAAGATGGCCCCTTTCATCTTCGGGGAGCGCAACCGGATTCACATCATCAACCTCGAGAAGACGCTGCCCCTCTATAACGAGGCAGCCGGCTTCATCCGCCAGGTGGTCGCCGACGGCGGCCGCATCCTGTTCGTCGGCACCAAGCGCTCGGCGCGCGAAGCCGTGAAGCAGGCGGCCGCACGCTGCGGCATGCCGTACGTCAGCCATCGCTGGCTTGGCGGCATGCTGACCAATTTCAAGACCGTGCGCGGCTCGATCAAGCGCCTGCTCACGCTCGATGAGATGACTGCCAACGGCACGCTCGAGCAGCACAGCAAGCGCGAGGCGCAGGGTCTGCGCCGCGAGCGCGACAAGCTGGAGCGCAGCCTGGGCGGTATCAAGGAGATGGATTCCCTTCCCGACGTGCTGTTCGTCATCGACGTCGGCCACGAGAAGATCGCGATCCACGAAGCGAAGAAGCTCGGCATCCCGGTCGTCGCGATCGTCGACACCAACTGCGCGCCGGACGACGTGGACTACGTCGTGCCGGGCAACGACGACGCCATGCGCGCGATCGCGCTCTACGCCGAGGGCATCGCCGACGCGGCGCTCGACGGCAAGTCGGCGTTGCCGGAAGTGCCGGCGGGCGAAGACGAGTTCGTCGAGCTCGACGAAGAAGGCAAGCCGAAGCCGAAGGGCGGAGCGCCTGCACCGCGCCGCGGCCGTCCAGCCGCCGTGCGCAAGAAGCAGGCGCCGCGCCGGCGCTTGCCGGAGAAGATGCCGGAGGTCGAGCCGGTGGAGGAGGTCGTCGCTGCAGAAGTCGACGACGTCGAGGCGGATGTGTCGCCCGAAGAGTTCATGGCGCGTCGTAAGGCCGCGCTCGCCAAGCGCAAGCCGGGCGCAGCCGCCGGAGCGACAGCTGGCGCGACACCGGACGCAACTGCGGGGGCGACTCCTGTTGCGACTCCGAGCGCCACTCCCGGCGCCGCCGGCGTGACGGAGTGATCATGGCCGTCACAGCTGAAGCAGTGAAGGTGCTCCGCGAGCGGACCGGCGCGGGCATGATGGAGTGTAAGAAGGCGCTGGTAGAGACCAACGGCGATCTGGACGCTGCCGCCGAGCTGATGCGCAAGTCCGGCCTCGCCAAGGCCGACAAGAAAGCCTCGCGTATTGCCGCCGAAGGCGTCGTTGCGATCGAGCGTTCCGGTGACGGTCGCCGCGCGGCGGTCGTCGAGGTGAATTGCGAGACCGACTTCGTCGCACGCGAGAAGGACTTCCAGCAGTTCGCGGCCGGGGTCGCGAAAGCGGCACTGGCAAAGCGCCCGGCAAATGTCGAGGCGCTGGTCGCCGCGACGCTCGACAGCGGTCAGTCGATCGAAGAGACGCGTCGCGCTCTGATTGCGAAAATCGGCGAGAACATCAGCGTGCGTCGTTTCGAGCTGGTGGAGGCGCCGGCCGTGGTCGGTACTTACCTGCACGGCACGCGCATCGGCGCGCTGGTGGCGATGAAGAGCGGTGACGAGGCAGTCGCCAAGGACATCGCCATGCACGTCGCGGCGATCAACCCCGCGTTCGTGTCGTCTGCGGAAGTGCCCGCTGACGAGGTCACACGCGAGCGCACGGTCTTCGTCGAGCAGGCGAAGAACGACCCGAAGACCTCGGGCAAGCCGCAGGAGATCGTCGCCAAGATCATCGAGGGCAAGGTGCGCAAGTGGCTCGGCGAGATCACGCTGCTCGGCCAGCCGTTCGTCAAGGACGACAAGCAGACGGTGGAGCAGTATTTGAAGAATGCCGGCGGCGAGGTGGCGGCGATCGTGCGCTACGAAGTCGGCGCGGGCATCGAGAAAAAGCAGGAAGATTTTGCAGCCGAGGTGGCCAAGCAGGTGCAGAGCTTCAAAGCGCCGCCGGGTGGCGACAAGGACAAGCCCAAGCACTGACGGCTATTAGAACCCCGCCCCGGCGGGGTTCCTTATAATGGGGCACGCCCACCAGGACCCGCTCATGGCAACCAGCACCAAACCTCTCAGCGAGCAGCCGGCTCCGGCACCTTCCGGATTGCGCCGCATCCTGCTCAAGCTGTCGGGCGAGGCGCTGATGGGCCAGGAGGACTACGGCGTCGACCCGAAGATGCTCAAGCGCGTCGCGCTCGAGATCCGCGAGGTCATGAGCCTGGGAATGCAGATCGCGGTCGTGATCGGCGGCGGCAACATCTTCCGCGGCGCGGGGCTCGCGCGCGCCGGGATGGACCGAGTCACCGGCGACCACATGGGCATGCTCGCCACGGTCATGAACTCGCTGGCGATGCAGGACGCGGTCGAGGCTCTCGGCTTGTACGCGCGCGTGATGTCGGCGATCCGCATCAACGAGGTTTGCGAGGAGTACATCCGTCGTCGCGCGGTGCGTCACCTGGAGAAGGGCCGCGTCGTCATTCTCGCGGCCGGCACCGGCAATCCATTCTTCACGACCGACACTGCCGCGAGCCTGCGCGCGATCGAGATCAACGCCGACCTGCTGCTGAAGGCCACCAAGGTCAACGGCATCTACTCCGACGACCCGATGAAGAATCCGCAGGCGACGCGCTATACCCGCCTGACCTTCGACAAGGTGCTGACGGATCGCCTCAACGTGATGGATGCGACCGCCATCGTCATGTGCCGCGACAACAACCTGCCGCTGCGCGTGTTCGACCTGACGGCGCCGGGCGAGTTGCTGCGCATCGTGCGCGGCGAGGACGTAGGAACGCTGGTGACGAACGCGTAGGTCTCGAGGCGGGCGCAAGCCCGCACCTACAGGAGAACGCCCATGCTGGACGACATCAAGAAAGACGCGAACGAACGCATGAACAAGTGCGTCGCGGCGCTGAAGAACGAGCTGAAGAAGCTGCGCACGGGCCGGGCCCACACCAGCCTGCTGGAGCACATCCGCGTCGAGTACTACGGCAACCAGGTGCCGCTCAACCAGGTTGCCAACATCGCTCTCGAGGACGCGCGCACGCTGACCGTGACGCCCTGGGAGAAGCCCATGGTGCAGGTGGTCGAGAAGGCCATCATGAAGTCCGACCTGGGGCTGATGCCGAACACCGCCGGCACCGTCATCCGCGTGCCGATGCCGCCGCTGACCGAGGAGCGCCGCCGCGATCTCACCAAGGTCGTGCGTCACGAGGCCGAGAACGCGCGCGTCGCCGTGCGCAACGTGCGGCGCGACGTGATGAACGAGCTCAAGGAAATGCTGAAGGAAAAGCTCGTCTCGCAGGACGACGATCGACGCGCGCAGGACGAAGTGCAGAAGCTGACCGACCGACACGTCGCCGAGATCGATCAGATCCTGGCGGAAAAAGAAAAAGAGCTGATGCAGGTCTGAATGGGGCACGTTTGAATGGGAAAGGGCGCAGAGCGCAGCAGCGAGGTGCCGCGGCATATTGCAGTCATCATGGACGGCAATGGTCGCTGGGCGGCTGCGCGCGCACTGCCACGCCCCGCCGGGCACCGCATGGGTGTCCGCTCCGTCAAGCAGATCGTCGAGAACTGCGCGCGCCGCGGCGTGCAGGTGCTGACGCTGTTCGCATTCTCCAGTGAGAACTGGAACCGGCCGCAGGAAGAGGTCTCGATGCTGATGAGCCGCTTCCTGCAGGCGCTCGACGACGAAGTCGAAGATCTGCACAAGAACGGCATTCGGTTGAGTTTCGCCGGCAACCTGCAGCAGCTGTCGCCCGCGCTGCGCGAGCGGATGGATGCGGCGGCGGCACTCACGGCCGGCAACAGCAAAATGACTCTCGTCATCGCCATCGCGTACGGCGGGCGTTGGGACATCGTCACTGCGGCGCGGCGGCTCGCCGAGCGCTGCGTCGCCGGAGAGCTGCGCGCGGACGACATCGACGAGACACGGCTCGGCGGTCAGCTCGCGCTCGCCGGCCTGCCGGATCCCGATCTGTTGATTCGCACCGGCGGCGAGCAGCGGATCAGCAATTTCCTGCTGTGGAACCTCGCTTACACGGAGCTGTATTTCTGCGACGCGCTGTGGCCGGACTTCAACGAGCGCGAGCTCGATGCCGCGATCGAGCACTTCGGCCGCCGGCAGCGTCGCTTCGGGCTCGTGCCGGGGCAGGTCGGGACCCGCTGATGCTGCGCGAGCGCGTCATCACGGCGTTGATCCTCGCCGCACTCGTCCTCCTGGTGATCTTCTTCCTGCCGCACGCAGCAACGATGGCCGCGCTTGCGCTGCTGGTCGTGGCAGCGGCGTGGGAGTGGTCGGCGTTTCCGCGCTTCACACAGCATTCAGCAAGGATCTTCTATGTAGCAGTCGTGGCCGCGTGCGTCGCGGGCACGTGGTGGTTCGGCGTCGAGCGCGACGAAATGACCCGCCTCATTCAGGCATCGCTACTGTGGTGGGTACTCGCTCTAATCTGGGTCGCTATTGCACCGGAACGCGTCAACAGCACGACGGCGGCGGGTGCCGGTCTGCTGGTGCTGGTGCCGGCATGGCTGGCGCTTGCGCGCCTGCACGGGCATGGTCCCCAGCTGCTGCTGTTCCTCTTTCTGCTGGTCGTGGCGGCGGACGTCGGTGCGTATTTCGCGGGGCGCAGCTTCGGGCGCAACAAGCTCGCGCCACGCGTCAGTCCCGGCAAGACCTGGGAAGGCGTGCTGGGTGGCTTCGTCGCTGCCGCGCTGCTGGCGGCGCTCGGCGTGTGGTGGTTCGAGGTGGATGCACCGCGCTTTCTCGGCTTGTGCATGATCGTCGTCGTGGCCTCGATCATCGGCGATCTCACCGAGAGTCTGTTCAAGCGTCACGCCGGCCTGAAGGACAGCGGCAGGCTGTTGCCGGGTCACGGCGGGTTGCTGGACCGCGTCGACAGCGTTACGGCCGCGGCGCCGGTCTTCCTCGTCGGTCTCGAGCGCCTGGGATTGCTGCGATGAGCGGGCCGCAGCGCATCGCGGTGCTAGGCTCGACCGGCAGCATTGGACTGAACACGCTCGACGTGCTCGAACGCCATCGCGACCGCTATGCGGTTTTCGCTCTCGCCGCGCGTAGCAACGTCGCGCGCCTGCGCGAGCAATGCCTGCAACACCGGCCGCGATTCGCCGTCGTCGTTGACAACTCAGCGGCGGCGCTCCTTGCCACCCAGTTGCGCAGCGCAGGTTCTTCGACTGAGGTGCTCGTGGGCGAGCAGGCCCTGAGCGACATCGCGGCGCACGCCGAAGTCGACACCATCATGGCCGCGATCGTCGGCGCTGCCGGCTTGGCCTCCAGTCTCGCCGCGGCGCGCGCAGGCAAGCGCATCCTGTTGGCCAACAAGGAAGCGCTGGTAATGTCCGGCCCGTTGTTCATGCAAGCGGTGCGCGAAGGCGGCGCGACGCTGATTCCCGTCGACAGCGAGCACAACGCCATCTTTCAGTGCATGGGCGGCAGTCGCGTTGCAGGCGTGCGGCGCGTGTTGCTCACGGCGTCGGGCGGGCCGTTCCTGCGAACGCCTGCTGCGGATTTACGTAATGTCACGCCCGACCAGGCTTGCGCGCACCCGCGCTGGGTGATGGGCCGCAAGATCTCGGTCGACTCCGCAACGCTGATGAACAAGGGCCTGGAGCTGATCGAGGCCTGCCTGCTGTTCGGCCTGCCGGCGCGCCAGGTCGACGTCGTCGTTCACCCGCAGAGCATCGTGCATTCGCTGGTCGAGTACGTCGACGGCTCGATGCTGGCGCAACTGGGCAATCCCGACATGCGTACTCCGATTGCGCACGCGCTGGGCTGGCCGGAGCGGCTGAGCTCGGGTGTAGAATCGCTCGACATTCTGCGCGCCGCCCGTCTCGATTTCGAAGCGCCCGACCTCGAGCGTTTCCCCGCACTGGCCCTGGCGCGCAGTGCCGCGGAGGCCGGCGGTACTGCACCGGCAGTGCTCAACGCGGCGAACGAAGTCGCCGTCGGCGCGTTTCTCGAAGGGCGCTGCCGGTTTCCGGACATCGTCGCGCTGATCGAGCGGGTGCTGGCGCGGATGCCTGCGATGCCGGCGGGCTGCGTAGCAGACATTCTGGCTGCGGACGGTTGGGCACGCCGCGAGGCGCAGGCTGCAATCGCCGGCCCTGCAGGAGTCCATGCATGATCGCGACCGATACCCCACTGCAGTTCCTGATCAGCATCGCCTCCTTCATCGTCGCGATCGGCGTGCTGGTCGCGGTGCACGAGTTCGGTCACTTCTGGGTCGCGCGCCGCCTCGGCATCCGCGTGCTGCGTTTCTCGATCGGCTTCGGCAAGCCGCTGTACGCCCGAGTGCTCGGCAAGGATCCGGTCGAGTTCGTGATCGCTGCCATTCCGCTCGGCGGCTACGTGAAGCTGCTGGACGAGCGCGAGGGCAACGTCGCGGAGCGCGACCTGCCGCGCGCCTTCAATCGCCAGCCGGTGTGGAAGCGCATCGCCGTGCTGCTCGCAGGGCCGGGCTGCAACCTCATTTTCGCAATCGCGCTGTACTGGGTGTTGTTCACGGCCGGCGTGCCGGCGCTCAAGCCGATCATCGGCGAGATCGCGCCGGACTCGATCGCCGCGCGCGCCGGGCTGCGCTACGAGGACGAGATCGTGAAGGTGGGCGGCCAGCCGACTCAGACGCTGGAAGCGGCGACGCTCGCGATCATCGAGGACCTGACCGACGATGGCAGGATCGACCTGAGCGTGCGCGGGGTCGATGGCTCGCGAGCGCGAGCTTTCGCTCGATGTCGGCGACCGCAGCCGCGCCCTGACTCAACCGGAAGCCCTGCTGCCGGGGCTCGGCTTCGATACCTGGCGCCCCCGGGTCAAACCGGTTGTCGAGGAGGTCACGAAGGGGAGCGCAGGCGAGCGGGCGGGATTGAAAGTCGGCGATGAAATCGTGGGGATCGACGGCACCTCGGTCGCGCATTTCCAGCAGCTGGTCGACCGGGTCAAACCGAATCCCGGACGCACGGGTCACCCTCCAGGTGCGTCGCGACGGCGCAGTTCGCGACGTCCCGGTCACCATCGGCGAAGCCACGCAGGCCGGCCAGAAAATCGGCCTGATCGGCGTGCGGCCGAAGGATCAGCGGATTCCTACCGGCCGCACCCGCGAGGATGTGCAGACCCTGCAGCAGTACGGCGCAGTCGCGGCAGTTGGTCAGGCGGCCAGCAAGACCTGGGACACATCGATTTTCACACTGCGGATCATCGGCCGCATCATCACCGGCGACGTCTCGCTGCAGGCCATCTCCGGGCCGATCAGTATCGCGGAAACAACAGGTATAGCCGCGCGCCTCGGCTGGCGTCCGTTCCTGAACATGCTGGCGCTGATCAGCATCAGTCTCGGCGTGCTGAACCTGCTGCCGATCCCCATACTCGACGGCGGACAAGTGGTTTTTCAACTCGCGGAACTGGTGAAGGGCGGACCGGTCTCAGAGCGTGCACAGCTGCTCGGCCAGCAGATCGGCATAGCGATGCTGATCCTGATGATGACGCTGGCGTTTTATAACGACATCGCACGACACTTGAACTGATGTCAGAGGGGCCCGGCCGATGCCTTTGAAGTCGATCATCCACGCGACGCTCGCGTTGGCCGCCGCGGGCGCGCTGTGCGGTCCCGCCGTGGCGCAGAACCTGCCGTCCGCTCCCAGCCGCACCAGCGGGGCCACCTCTGATGAACCCTTTGTGGTGGGCGACATCCGCCTCGAGGGTTTACAGCGCATCTCCGAGGGCACGGTCTACAACTATCTGCCGATCAACATCGGCGACCGCCTCGACCAGCGCCGCGTCTCCGAGGCCCTGCGCGCGCTCTACGACACCAAGTTCTTCCGCGACGTCGAGATGCGCCGTGACGGCGGCACGCTGGTCATCGCGGTGCTCGAGCGGCCCTCGATCGAGAGCTTCGAGATCAAGGGCAACAAGGACATCAAGACCGAGGACCTGCAGAAGTCGCTGCGCAACGTCGGCCTGGCGACCGGCAAGACCTTCGATCAGTCGGTGCTCGATGAGGTCAAGCAGTACCTCACCGACCAGTACTTCTCGCGCGGCAAGTACGCCGTGCGCGTCGACACCAAGGTCGAGGAAGTGCCCGGCAACAAGGTCAAGCTGACCATCGACGTCAACGAGGGCAAGCGCGCCCGCATCCGCCAGATCAACGTCGCCGGCAACACCGCCTTCGCGGACGAAGAGCTGCTGGAGCAGTTCGAGCTGAAGACGCCGAACTGGCTGTCGTGGTATCGCTCGGACGACCGCTACGCGCGCGAAGCGCTGTCGGGCGACCTCGAGAAGCTGCGCTCGTACTACATGGACCGCGGCTACGCGAATTTCGCCGTGACCTCGACGCAGGTGGCGATCGCGCCGGAGAAGGACGACATCTTCATCACGATCAACGTGAACGAAGGCGAAGTCTTCAAGGTTTCGGAAGTGAAGATCGCCGGCAACATGGTCGTGCCGGAGTCGGAGCTGCGGCGCTTGATCTTCATGCGGGCCGGCAACACGTATTCGCTGCGCGCCGTAACTGCGACCACCGAGGCCATGAAATTGCGCCTCGGCGTGGACGGCTACGCGTTCGCGACCATCGACCCGGTGCCGCAGGTGAATCAGGACACCAAGGAAATCACGCTGACGTTCGTGGTCGACCCGAAGAACCGCGTGTACGTGCGGCGCGTGAACTTCAACGGCACCTCGGGCGTGAACGACGAAGTGTTCCGCCGCGAGATGCGCCAGCTCGAAGGCGCGTACCTGTCGAACTCCGCAGTGGAGCGTTCCAAGCAGCGTATCCAGCGCCTGCCGTTCATCGAGAAAGTCGAAGTCGAGACCAACCAGGTGGCAGGCGCCGCCGACCTGGTGGACGTCGACTTCCAGATCGAAGAGGGCCTGCCGGGCCAGTTCGGCGGCGGCGTCGGCTACTCCGAGTCGCAGTCGATCATCCTCAACGGCAACTTCGTGCACTCGAACTTCATGGGCTCGGGCAACCGCATCGCGGCCGAGATCAACTCCGGTCGCTACGCCAAGGCGTTCAGCTTCTCGCACTCCGATCGCTACACGACGATCGACGAAGTGCAGCGCTCGATCTCGGTCGGCTATCGCGACGTCACGCAGTTCACCTCCGCGGCCTCGGACTTCGACACCGAGACGATCAGCCTCGGCATCAACTACGACTGGCCGATCAGCGAGTACCAGTACCTCGGCATCGGCGCCACTGCGCAGCGCTCCGAGCTGGTCACCACCGAAGGCGGCAGCGCCGACCAGGCGGTCGACTGGGTGCGCAACAACGGCAATCCGCGTATCAGCTGCCGCCAGGTCACGCTCGACGACGATTGCGAAGATCCGTTCGAGTTCGAGGTCGTGAGCAGCAAGTTCGACGCCTACGAGCTCAACCTCGGCTGGCGTTACGACTCGCGCAACCGCGCAATCTTTGCCGACCGCGGCATGCGTCACCGCTTCAACGTCGCCTACACGATGCCCGGCAGCGACGTCGAGTACTGGAGCGCCTCGTACGACTACCTGCAGTTCATCCCGATCTGGCGCAGCTTCGTGCTGATGTTCAATGCCGAGCTGGCCTACGGCGAGGCGCTCGGCGATACGACGGCGCTGCCGCCGTACCGTCAGTATTTCGCCGGTGGCCCGGAGTCGGTGCGCGGCTTCCGCGAGTCGCGGCTCGGCCCGAAGGACAACTTCGGCCGGCCGTACGGCGGCAACATCAAGACGGTGGCGCAGACCGAGCTGCTGCTGCCGATCCCGGAAAAATGGCGCAACAGCGCGCGTTTCAGCCTGTTCTACGACGTCGGCAACATATTCTCGGACCAGAACATCGTGTTCAACGCCCCGGACCTGGACGGCGACGCGACCACGATCCCCGCGGTAATCGACTATGGGTTCAAGTATAGTGAGCTCAAGCAATCCGTCGGCATAGCCGTGCAATGGCTGGCGCCGCTGGGTGTGTTCCGGTTCAGCTATGCAATGCCGCTGAACGACAAGCGCGGCGATACAGACACGCGTTGGGGGGACGAGGTCGAGGGGTTCCAGTTCTCGATCGGCCAAGCGTTCTGACCGGGTCATTTTCGACAACCGACTCTTCAAGTATCGAGGTCATTTCGACATGGCACGTTTGAGTATTGTGAGTTCGATCGTGGCCGGCCTGGCGCTGCTCGCGCCGCTCGGCGTCGTGCACGCCCAGGCGAAGATCGCGGTGGTGAACGTTCCGCGCCTCCTCGACGAGGCGCCGCAGGCGAAGACGGCGATGCAGGCGCTGTCGGACGAGTTCGCGCCGCGCCAGCGCGAGATCGTGCAGCAGCAGAAAGACCTGAAGGCGAAGGAAGAAAAGCTGACGCGCGACGGCGCGGTGATGGCCGAGAACGAGCGCCGCAACGCCGAGAAGGACCTGCGCGACGGTCAGCGCGAGCTGGCTCGCAAGCAGAACGAGTACGTCGAAGATCTGAACCTGCGCCGCAACGAAGAGATCGGCAAGCTGCAGCGCTCGCTGCTGCAGGAAGTGCAGGCGTTCGCGCGCACCTCCAGCTACGACCTGATCGTCGGCGAGGGCGTGCTGTACGTGAACGAGTCTCTCGACATCACCGCGCAGGTGCTGACGGCATTGCAGGCTCGCTACAAGGCTACGGGCGGCGCCGCGCCGAAGCCTGCTACGCCGAAGCCTGCGACGCCGCCGCAAGGTAAGCAGTAAGGATCGCTCGCAGCGGACAGCGCTCGTGAGCACCGCTTCCCTTGGTGAGCTCGCGGTCCGCTTCGGCTGTACCCTCAAGGGCGATCCCGACCTCCGCGTCGCGCACGTCGCGACGCTGGAGCGCGCGGATCCGCAGTCGCTGACCTTCCTCGCCAATCCTCGTTACCGGCGTTACCTGTCGCAAACCAAGGCCGGCGCAGTCGTGCTGGACGCGAAGTCCGCGGCCGATTGCCCGGTCGCTGCGCTGATCGCGAAGAATCCGTACGCCGTCTACGCACGCATCGCCTCGTACCTGCATCCGGCGCCGGCTGTGATTGCAGGCCGGCATCCAAGTGCCGTCGTCGACCCGAGCGCTGTGATCGATCCCACTGCAGCCATCGGGCCGCTGGCTGCGATCGGCGCACGGGTGCGGATCGGCGCGCGCTGCTCGATCGGCCCGGGTTGCGTGATCCTGGACGACGTGACGATCGGCGCCGATACGCGGCTGGTCGCGAACGTCACGCTGTGCAACTCGGTCGTCTTCGGCGAGCGCTGCGTGGTGCATCCGGGTGTCGTGATCGGTGCGGACGGCTTTGGCCTCGCGCCCGCGGAGGGCGAGTGGCTCAAGGTCCCGCAGGTCGGCGGCGTGCGCATCGGCAACGACGTCGAGATCGGCGCCAGCACCACCATCGATCGCGGCGCGATCGACGACACGGTGATCGAGGACGGCGTCAAGCTCGATAACCAGATCCAGATCGGCCACAACGTTCGGATCGGCGCGCACACCGCGATCGCCGGCTGCAGCGGGGTCTCCGGCAGCACGACGATCGGCGCGCGTTGCATGGTGGGCGGAATGGTGGGTATCGCCGGGCACCTGACGATCTGCGACGACGTCGTCCTGACCGGCAAATCGTTCGTCTCCAGCCACATCCGTAAGCCGGGTTACTATTCCAGCGGCATTCCGGTCGACGAGACGCCGCGATTCCGCAAGAATGCCGCGCGCTTCCACCGGCTGGACGAGCTGGCGCGGCAGGTGCGCCGGCTGAGCGGCGAAGCTCCCGAGCCGGACCCGGCGCCGCCCGAGCGCCCGGAAGAATAAGATGACGAAGGTCGGATGACGAACGAGGATCCGGGATGACCGAAGCGTTGACGATGGACATTCAGGAAGTGATGCGCCGGCTGCCGCATCGCTATCCCTTCCTGCTCGTGGACCGCGTACTGGAGTGCATTTCCGGGCAGTCCATCCGCGCGCTGAAGAACGTGACGGTCAACGAGCCGTTCTTTCCCGGACATTTCCCGCACCGGCCGGTGCTGCCGGGCGTGATCATCCTCGAGGCGCTGGCGCAGACTGCGGGCATCCTCGCCTTCGTCACCGCCGGCGTGTATCCGGACGAGAACCGGCAGCTGTACTTCGTCGGCATCGACAAGGCGCGCTTCCGCCGGCCGGTGCTGCCCGGCGACCAGCTCATCATGAAGGCGACGCTGGAGCGCTCGCTGCGCGGCATCTGGAAATTCTCGACGCTCGCCGAGGTCGACGGAGAGGAGGCGACCAGCGCCGAGATGATGGTAGCGCCCGGACAGTAGCCCGTCAGCAATGAGCTCACAACAATGAGCCGCATCCATCCAACCGCCCTGATCGCGCCCGACGCCCAGCTGGCCGACGATGTCGAAGTCGGCGCGTACAGCGTCGTCGCATCCGGCGTCACCATCGGCGCCGGCACGTGGGTCGGGCCGCATGCCGTGATCGAGGGGCCGACGACGATCGGCCGCGAGAACCGCATCTTCCAGTTCGCTTCGATCGGCGCCGCGCCGCAGGACCTCAAGTATCGCGGCGAGCCGACGCGCCTGGAGATCGGCGACCGCAACACGTTCCGCGAGAACTGCACGATCAACCGCGGCACGACCAAGGCTGAGCTGGTGACGCGCATCGCCGACGACAACCTGTTCATGGCCGGCGCGCACGTCGGGCACGACAGCGTCGTCGGCTCGCATTGCGTGTTCGCGAACTACGCGACGCTCGGCGGGCACGTCGAGATGGGCGACTGGGTGCACATGGGCGGTTTCTCCGGCGTGCATCAGTTCTGCGTCGTCGGCGCACATGCCTTCATTGCCAACAACACCGCCGTCACGCGCGACGTGCCGCCATTCGTCCTGGCCGTCGGCCGGCCCGCGGAGCCGCACAGCGTGAACTCCGAGGGACTGAAGCGGCGCGGCTACACCGCGGAGCAGATCCGCAACATCCGCGATGCCTACCGCATCCTGTATCGCTCGCAGCTGAAGCTGCACGAGGCGACCGAGCAGCTGGTGCAGCGCGCGGCTGCGCAGCCGGAGCTCGAGCCGCTGGTTACGTTCCTCACCGATTCCACGCCGCGCCGGGAGCGGGTCGGAATCGTGAGATGAGCGGTGGTGTCGGGCTAAAGCCCGACCTACACCCTCTCATCGTTCTGGTCGCCGGCGAAACCTCGGGCGACAACCTCGGTGCTCACCTGATCGAAGCGCTGCGCGCTCGCCTGCCGGGCGCGCGGTTCGCAGGCATTGCCGGGCCGCGCATGATTGCAGCCGGCTGCGAAGCCTGGGAGCGTGCCGAGGACCTCGCCGTAATGGGCCTGTTCGAGATCCTGCCGCACCTGCCGCGTCTGCTGCGCATCCGCCGCAACTTGCTCGCGCGCGTGCTGGCAGAACGGCCGGACGTCTACGTCGGCGTCGATGCCAAGGAGTTCAACCTGCGGGTCGCGCCGCGCCTGAAGGCGCAGGGGATCCGCACCGTGCAGTACGTCAGCCCGCAGATCTGGGCGTGGCGTCAGGGCCGCGTGCGAACGATCGGCCGCGCGGTCGATCTCGTGCTGTGCCTGCTGCCATTCGAGAAGCGCTTCTACGACGAGCACGGCGTGCGCGCCGTGTTCGTCGGCCATCCCCTCGCCGATCAGATTCCACTGCACCTCGACCCGCGGGCGGCACGCACGGCGCTGCAGCTCGATCCTGACGGCGCCTACGTCGCGCTGTTGCCCGGCAGCCGGCAGGGAGAGGTCGCGCGGCTCAGCCCCGACTTCGCGGCGACCGTCGCTTGGCTGAGCCGGCAGCGCAAGGAACTGAGATTCGTCGCCGCGCTCGCCAACGCAGCGGCCCGTCGGACTTTTGCCGCCGCGCTGGAAGCCGCAGGCGTGCGCGACCGCGTGACGCTCGTCGACGGCGATGCCCAGAGCGTGATGGCGGCGAGCGACGTCGTGCTGCTCGCGTCCGGCACCGCGACGCTGGAAGCGACGCTTGTCAAGCGTCCGATGGTGGTCGCCTATCGCTTGAGTCTGCTGACAACTTTTCTGCTTAAGACTTTGAAACTCTTCAAGGCGCCGTTCTTCGCACAGCCCAACCTGCTCGCCGGGCGCCAGGTCGTGCCCGAGTATTTCAACGACGAGGTGCGCGCCGACGTGCTCGGCCCCGCCGTGCTGACGCAATTGGAGCGTGCCGATCGCGATCAGCTCGTGCAAACTTTCGCATCCATCCACGAGACGCTGCGCCGTGACGCGAGCGCGCGTGCGGCGGACGCCATTCTAGAATTGATGCGCGGGACGAGTTGACGGGGAGCGATGACGACACAGCTGGCGTTCAATCTGGTTCGTGACGGCTTGCGCGCGGGCGTCGACGAGGCCGGTCGCGGGCCGCTGGCGGGACCGGTCGTCGCGGCCGCGGTGATCCTCGATCCGCGGCGGCGCATCCGCGGCATCCGCGATTCCAAGGTGGTCGAGCCCGAAGAGCGCGCTGAGCTCGCGATCAAGATCCGCAGCGGCGCGATTGCGTGGTCGGTCGCCTGGGCGGACGTCGCGGAAATCGACACGCTGAACATCCTGCAGGCGACTTACCTGGCAATGCGGCGCGCGCTGCTCGGGCTCGGCGTGCGGCCGGCGCACGTGCAGATCGACGGCGACCGCTGTCCCTCGTTCGTCGGCTTGCCGCTGGACTGCAGCTTCGAGGCGATCGTCGACGGCGACGCGCGCCGCATCTGCATCGGTGCGGCGTCGATTCTGGCGAAAACGACGCGCGACGCGATGATGGTCGGCCTCGACGCGATCTATCCGCAGTACGGCTTCGCCTCGCACAAGGGTTACAGCACGCCCGAGCATTTCGCGGCGCTCGACAAGTACGGCCCCTCGCCGATCCATCGCCGCAGCTTCGAGCCGGTCCGTGTTGCGGCGGCCGGCATTCATATCTAGTCCATGTTCTGCCACCTCCACCTGCACACCGAGTATTCGCTCGTCGACAGCGTCGTGCGGATTCAGGCCGAAGGCGGCGACGCTCCCGGGCTGATGGATGCGGTCGTAGCGGCGCGCATGCCCGCCGTCGCGCTCACCGACCAGAGCAACCTGTTCGCGATGGTGAAGTTCTATCGCGCGGCGCAGTCGGCGGGCGTGAAGCCGATCATCGGCATCGACCTGCGCGTGCGCGAGCTGGGTGAGAGGCAGGAGCCTTCGACGCTGGTGCTGCTGTGTCAGAACGACGTCGGCTACCGCAATCTCACGCGGCTCGTGAGTCGCTCGTATCTGGAAGGTCAGCACCGCGGTGTCGCGACCATCGATCGCTCCTGGCTCAGCGCCGACAACCTCGTCGGCCTGATCGCCCTTTCGGGCGCGCGCGACGGCGACCTGGGTCGCGCGATCGTGCATGGTCGCGAAGAGGAGGCGTGCAAGGCCATCGAGAGCTGGCTCGCGCTGTTCGGCGACCGTTACTACATCGAGCTGCAGCGAACGGGTCGCGAAGCCGAGGAGCGTTACATCCACGGCGCGCTGGAGATGGCGGCCGACTACGGCGTGCCGGTCGTGGCGACCAACGACGTGCGTTTCATCCGCGCCGAAGACTATGAATCCCACGAGGCGCGCGTGTGCATTCACGACGGTGCGCTCGTCGGCGACGCGAAGCGGCGGCGCCGGTACAGCCAAGAGCAGTACCTGAAGTCGCCGCGCGAGATGACGAAGCTGTTCGAGGACGTGCCCGAGGCCGTCGACAACTCCTTCGAGATCGCGCGTCGCTGCAACCTGGAACTCAAGCTCGGCAAGTCCGTGCTGCCGGCGTACCCCGTGCCGGGGAATCTCAGCACCGAAGACTTCCTGCGCGAGGAAGCACGCCGCGGCCTGCTGCAACGCCTGGAACAGCTAAGCAAGACGGTAGTGCAGGGGCGCACGATTTCCCGCGAAGAATACGACGGAGCGCCTGGCATCGGAGATCGGCGTGATCTGCCAGATGGGCTTCGCCGGCTACTTCCTCATCGTGGCCGACTTCATTCGCTGGGCGCGCGAGAACGGCGTACCGGTCGGACCGGGGCGCGGCTCGGGCGCCGGCTCGCTGGTGGCGTATTCCATCGGCATCACCGATCTCGACCCGTTGCGCTACGACCTGCTGTTCGAGCGCTTCCTCAATCCCGAGCGCGTCTCGATGCCGGACTTCGACGTCGACTTCTGCATGGACGGCCGCGACCGCGTCATCGAGTACGTCGCGGACCGCTACGGTCGGGACCGCGTCTCGCAGATCATCACCTACGGCACGATGGCCGCGAAGGCCGTGGTGCGCGACGTCGCGCGCGTGTTCGGGCAGAGCTACGGCTTCGCCGATTCGATCGCGAAGCTGATTCCGTTCGAGCTCGGCATCACGCTCAAGGACGCGATGGCGAAGGAGCCGGAGCTGCAGCGGCGCTACAAGGCGGAGGAAGAGACACGCACGATCCTCGACATGGCGATGTCGCTCGAGGGCCTGGTGCGCAACGCCGGCATGCACGCCGGCGGCGTGGTCATCGCGCCTTCGGTGCTCACCGATTTCGCGCCGCTGTTCTGCGACGACACCGGCCGCAACGTCGTGACGCAGTTCGACAAGGACGACGTCGAGGCGGCGGGTCTGGTGAAGTTCGACTTCCTCGGGCTGCGCACGCTGACGATCATCGACTGGGCAGTAAAGACAATCAATGCGCAGCGCGCGCAGCAGGGCGAGCCGCCGCTCGACATCAACGCGCTGCCGATGAACGACGTGCCGACGTACGACCTGCTCAAGCGCTGCGAGACCACCGCGGTGTTCCAGCTGGAATCGCGCGGCATGAAGGACCTGATCCGCCGGCTGCAGCCTGACTGCTTCGAGGACATCATCGCGCTCGTGGCGCTGTTCCGGCCGGGCCCGCTGCAGTCCGGCATGGTCGACGACTTCATCGCGCGCAAGCACGGCAAGACCACCGGTCCGATCGACTACCTGCATCCCGAGCTGAAGCCGGTGCTCGCACCGACGTACGGCGTGATCCTGTACCAGGAACAGGTGATGCAGATCGCGCAGGTGCTGGCCGGCTACACGCTCGGCGGCGCCGATCTGCTGCGCCGGGCGATGGGCAAGAAGAACCCGGAAGCGATGGCGAAGCAGCGCTCCATCTTCGTCACCGGCTCGACCGCCCGCGGCGTCGAGCAGCGCACGGCCGAGCACATCTTCGACCTGATGGAGAAGTTCGCCGGCTACGGCTTCAACAAGTCGCACTCCGCGGCCTACGCGTTGCTGTCGTATCAGACCGCGTGGCTCAAGGCGCACTATCCGGCGGCGTTCATGTCGGCCGTGCTGTCGTCGGACATGGACAAGACCGACAAGGTCGTGACGCTGATCGACGAAGCGCGCCGCATGCAGCTCAAGGTCGAGCCGCCGGACGTCAACACCTCGCACTACATGTTCACCGTCAGCGGCGAGCGCGCCATCCGCTACGGGCTCGGCGCGATCAAAGGCGTCGGTCAATCGGTCGTCGAGATGCTGGTCGCCGAACGCGAGGCGAAGAGTGCGTTCCGCGATATCGCCGACCTGTGCCGTCGCAGCGACCAGAACCGCATGAATCGCCGCGTGCTCGAAGCGCTGATCCGTTCCGGCGCGCTCGACCTGATCGGCGCGAACCGCGCGACGCTGATGCATGCGTTGCCCTCGGCGATGCAGTTGGCGGATCAGACGATCCGCGCGCGCGTCGTCGGCCAGAACGACATGTTCGGTCTCATGGACCACGGGGGCGCGGCCCCGACGGTCACGCTCAGCAACGAAGTGCTGCCGGACTGGAGCCGACGCGTGCGACTCGACGGCGAGCGCGACACGCTGGGGCTGTATCTCACCGGGCATCCGTTCGAGGAGTTCGAGCACGAGGTGCGGCCGATCGTCAGCGGTCGCATCGCCGACATCACCGGCGACCGCCCGCCGCCGAGCAACGAGGGCTTCCAGCAGTTTCGCGGCAAGCCGGCCACGGTCGCGGGCATGGTGTTCGATCTCGGCAAACGCGGCAGCCGCGTGATCTTCACGCTCGACGACCGCAGCGGCCGGCTCGAAGCGTCGATGTTCGAAGACGTCTGGCAGCAGTACCGCACGCTCGTCGCCAAGAGCGCGATCCTGGTGGTGGAGGGCTCGCTGCGCTTCGACGAGTACATCGAAGGCTGGCGGCTCACTGCCAAACGCGTTATCGACATCGATCATGCGCGCGAGCAGCACGCGCGCCGGCTGGTGCTGCGCTGGCCGGAGAAGGCCGACGGCACGTTCCTCAAGGCGCTCGAGCAGACGCTCAAGCCGTTCCGCGGCGGTCGCTGTGCAGTCGCGGTGCGTTACCAGGGTTCTGCAGCGCGAGCAGAGATGGTGCTTTCGGAGGAGTGGTCAGTGCGGCCGACGCGCGAGCTCACCGAGCGCGTGGCGCAACTGTGCGGCAACGACGGGTGGCGCTTGATCTACGCGCCACCGGGAAGCGGCTAGCGCAGTTCGGATAGGTCAGAATGCGGCATGCCCACGCGCCGCCTGATCGTTCTCATCGTCGGCAATTTCTTCGTCGCCACCAGTTTCATGAGCGTCGGCGGGCTGCTCAATGAAATCGCCGCTTCGCTCGCGATTACGATCGGGCAGGCCGGATTGCTGATCGCCGCTTTCGGTATTTCCGCCGCGATCTGTGCGCCGACGCTCGCGACGCTCGGCTCGCGCATCGATCGGCGCGTGCTGTTGACCAGCTCGATGGCGATCTGCGCGCTCGCCAACGTATTGGCCGCGCTCAGCCGCGACTACGATCAGCTCATGCTCGCGCGTGTGCTCGCGGCGGTCACTTCGGCGGTCTACACGCCGCAGGTTGCTGCAACGGTCAGCATGCTGGTCCCCGAAGGCGAGCGCGGGCCCACACTCGCAAAACTGATGATCGGCTGGGCCGTCGGCTCGGTGCTCGGCAATCCGCTGTCGGTGCTGATCGCGTCGATGTTCAGCTGGCGCGCATCCTTTGCGTTCATCGGTCTCGCCAGCGGCGTCGTCGCACTGCTCGTGTGGCGTTCCGTGCCGGCGAAAGTGCACGTGCCGCCGCTCAATTGGCAGCGCTGGTTCGAGGTGCTGCGCTCACCGGCCCTGCGTTGGCTGACCGCCGCCACGGCGCTCACGAACGTCGGCGGCAACGTCATGTGGAGCTACATCGCGCCGATCGTCAAGGCGGTGCAGGGGATCAGCGGTCCGGCCCTGGCGGCGCTGCTGTTCACCTCGGGCATCGGCGGCTTGCTGGGAAACCTGCTGAGCGTGCGCTTGATTCGCCGCGTCGGCGCGACGAGCGTGGCCTACAAGTGCAACGGAATATCCGCCGTCGTCATGGTGCTTTGGCCGTTCCTCGCCATGTGGACTGCTGCGATCTACGTCGCTCAGTTCGTATGGAGCCTCGGCAGCGCCGGCTTCCCGGCCGTGCAACAGGCGCGGCTGGTCGCCGTCGCGCCGATGCTCGCAGCGGCGACGATCGCGCTGAACTCATCGATGACTTATCTCGGCGGGTCGATCGGCGCCACGATCGGCGCTAGCGCGTGGAATGTGGTCGCGCCGCGCTTCATGCCGTGGGTAGGGCTGGTGTTCGTGCTCGCGGCGCTGGGGTGCTCGGTGCTGGGAGAGCGCGCGGCGGGGAGGGAGAGAGGAGTCAGGCTAAAGCCCGACCTACAGCCCGACAATCGACCATTGTTGCCGGCCACTGCGCTGTAGGTCGGGCTTCAGCCTGACATCTTCAATCCGCCTTCATCGCCTCGACCTGGATATCGAGCTTCGTGTCCATCTTGAAGCCGTACGCCTTGCCGTAGTCCGCACCGAACTCCGCCCGGTTGATCGTGCCCGTGGCATGGGCGCCGCAGACTTCCTTCTTCTGCATCGGGTGCGGGCGGCAGCCGAACTGATCGATCTTCAGCGTGACCGGCTTGCTGACTCCGCGCAGCGTCAACGTGCCGTCCACTTCGGTCGGCGTGCCGTTGACGAACTTCGTGAGCTTGCCGCTGTAGGTCGCGGTCGGAAATTTCTTCGTATCGAGCATGGCGGCATCGGCCTTGATGTGCTCGTTGAGCTTGTCGTTGCCGAGGTCGATCGACGCAGCGTCGATGGTGACTTCGAGCGTGCCGCTGCCGGCCTCACGATCCAGCACCACCGTGCCGGAGGTCGAGTTGAACTTGCCGCGGAAGGTCGACAATCCGCCGAAGTGATCGGTCTCGATGCTCGGGTAGGTGTGGTTCGAATCGATCGTGTACTTGACCGGCGCCGCGACGGCGCTGCCCGCGGCGACGACTGCCGCGGCAATGGCGAACGTGATCTTCATTGAGAGAGCTCCTTGGAAACTGGCTTAATACTAGCCGCCGGCGCGCTTGGCCTTCCAGCCGCGGCGAATCAACTCTTCGACCAGGCGCTCGCGGTGATCGCCCTGGATCTCGATGCGGCCGTTGTCGACGGATCCGCCGGAACCGCAATGTTTCTTGAGTTCCGTCGCCAGTGCATTCAGTTCATCCGGCGGCAATCCCAGCCCGCTGATGACCGTGACGCCTTTGCCCTTGCGCCCCTGGGTCTCGCGGCTGACGCGCACGCCGCCATCGCTGGTCGCCTTTTTGCCGGGCGTGCCTCGCCTGCAAACGCATTCGCGCACCGGGCGCAGACAATTCGGGCAGCGCTCGCCGACATCCGTGCTGTAGACAATGCCGCCGCCATCGGGCGGCGCTTTGGGTTGGTTCACGCCTGCGAGCGTACCCGCTCGCGATAGCGAATGCACTGCTCGATCACCCGCCGATATTCGGCCACGTCGACGTCGCGCTCGGAGCAGGGCAGCAGCAGGTCGCCGTCGCTCTTGAAATTGCCGTCCCATGCCATCAGCTGCTGGTCGCTCCACGCGCGCGAGTACTGGTGCAGCTTGTCGTCGGCCATGCGATCGAAATAGGCGCGCAGGTTGTAGCCGGTTTCGTCCATGCGCTCGTCGGTCGGCTCCTGCTCGAAGTTCCAGGTAGGTTGCTGCATCTCAGTCGGTCACCGCAGCGGGACGCGGCGTTGCGTCCTGGATCAACTCGATCGCCACCTGGTCCGGGCCTTCGATGAAGGCGAACTTGATACGACCGTCCGCGAGGCTGCGCGGCTCTGCCGTGACCTTCACGCCGTCGGTGCGCATGCGCGCGAGTGTAGCGTCGAGATCGTCGACGCTGAAACCGAGGTGATCGATGACGCGGCCACGGGTCGGGACAAACCCGCCGCCGCGATACTCCACCGGATAGATGATCATGCTGACGTGATCGGCGGTGACGAACGCTGCCGGCGCGATCTGCACGTCCCGGTAAACGCGCTTCTCCGTTCGCGGAAAACTGCGGAAGCCGAACTGCTTCGCGTACCACGCGCCCGCCGCCGGCGGATCGGCGCTGAACATGTGCACATGCCCGAAATTGTGATGGCGCGCAGTGTTCAACTCGATCAGCACATGATCCGGGCCGTCGACGTAGGCGTAGAAGAACGGGCGATTGCCGCCGACCATATCGCTGATGTCGGTGATCGGCGTGGCGAAGCGCGTGCCCTTGGCGAGCTGCTGCTGATACGTCGATTGCATGTCCTCGGCGCCCCAGCCGATGTGCCAGATACCGGACAGCAACTCGCTCGGCGGCGGCGCGTCGACTTTGGTGAACAGCAGCCAGGAGTCGCCGGTCCAGACTGCGTCGCCGAAGCCGGCGAACGATTCTTTGCGTGCCTTGAATCGGCTCGTGTAGAACTCGATCGCCGACGCCGGATCGGTTGCGTTCAAATGCACGTGATGGAAGTGCGCCTGCGCATTCGCACCGAGCGGCAGCGCGAGCAACAGCAGCAGAGAAATGGGGACATTCCTCATTCTTCCGCGTTGGTTGCCGAGCAGCGTTACGAAATGAGGAATGTCCCCATTTCTCAGTCGTTCGCGCGCACCCAGCCGTATGCGGCGTTCTGACGCGCGCCGCCGGCATCGAGATAGGCGAGCTTCGCTTTCTCCAGGCGATCGCCCGGGATGGCATTGCGCTTCGCGTTGACGTCGACGTTGTAGAGCTTCGCGGCGTTCAAGCCGAGGATCTTCGCTTTGTCCTGCTTGCTGATCTTCGCATAGCCGAATTTCTCGACGAACTCGTCGGAGATGTCGAAGCGCTTGAACGCTTCGATGGCCCACTGCGGCGAGCCCCACCACAGGCAGTCGGTGCCCCACACGACGTGGTCGGCGCCGTAGTGCTTGATGTTCTTGCCCATGCCGTGCATGCACAGCACCGGGTCCGTGACCACCAGCGCGTTGAAGAAGCTGCCGACCTCCGGGTAGACGTTGTTCATCTGCGGATTGCGCTTCTTGATGTCCATCAGCACCGAGTGCCACTCGAAGTCGCCGGTTTTCGGATCGAACTTGTTGCTGTCGAGGTAGTTCGGCTCGTTCGGGCCGTGCTTGATCGCCGAGTGGTAGATCACGAAGTTGAAGTCGGGATTCGACAGCGCCGCCTTCTCGACATCCTTCGGATTCGCCAGGTGGCCGAGCGTGCGCGACTGGTAGGAGTAGCCCTTGTGCACGCTGATCAGCTTCATGCCGCGCTTGCGCGACTCCTCGTAGAACCACATCGCGTTGTCGTCGTCGAGCTGGAAGCCGTTGCCGCTCGAGCCCGGGTCGGTGTGGCAGTACCACTTCCACGAGTCGATCCGGTACTTCTGCAGCTCACGCTCCATCTGCTCGATCGTGGCGGCGCGGTCCATCGAGTTGCTCGCCTTGTCCCAGTAGTGGTTCGGCGCGAGGTTGCCCTGGCACAGCGCGCGCTGCGAGCCGGCCATTTCGTTGATCTCTTTTTTCTTCTCGCCCATCAGCCAGCTCGGCAGGATCGGGAAGCGGCCGTTGCGCTCCTTGCCTTCCAGCACCCGGCCATCGGGCGCGCGCTGGTTCTCGCGGCTCGGCACACCCGAGATCACCACCATGTTGGTCTCGCGAGTCGAAGAACATCTCCTTGACGAAGTTCTTGAAGCTGTACGACTCGACGTCGTCCTTCAGGTTGAAGCCCATGTTGCGGGCGGTCTCGCTGTTGCGGAAATTCAGCGCGATGCCGTTGGTGAAGTGCGCCTGCACGTCGATGACGAAGTACTCGCTCTTCGGATATTTCTCGTCGATCGCGGCGAGCTCGTAGGTCTCCGCTTCGTCGACGTCGAACACCTTGCCGTACACGCGATTCGAAGCAGCGAAGCAGGTGGCCAGGCCCATCGAGCTGGCCATGAAGACACGGCGATCGATGTTGAGCTTGCGGGCGCGCGCATCGCCCATTTCGCGGATCAGCGCTTCGAGCTGCTTCTGACGCTGCGTTTGCGGCCGCGGCAGGAATTCCTCGTTCGACACCGCTTGCGTGGGGAGCGGCGAGTCGACGCCCTTTTTCAGGTCGCGCTCGATCTTGCGAATCCACATGGCTGAAGCCCCCGATGAACGAATTCTCGCGCTTGGCGGCAGTATTCTAGGATCAGCTTCGCGCGACCTCGGGGGAGCTTTGCCTTTATTTGCATATGCGTCGACAGTGCATTGCTGAATCAACTCGTGGACCTGCACAGTCTGCAGGGCGACATCGAAAGAGTCAGGCTGAAGCCTGACTCACAAGAGTCAGCGGAGCTGTGTAGTTGACTGTGGGTCAGGCTTTAGCCTGACACCTTCAGGTGAACGCGGAGTAGACGAGCGTGCGCAGCTCGCGGCGGATCGGATACGTCGCACTCGGCGTGAGCTGCGTCATGAAGATGACGATGAGACGCTCGCGCGGATCGACCCAGAAGTAAGTGCTCGCCAGCCCGCCCCACGAGATGTCGCCGGGCGATCCCGGAATCATCGCTCGCGCCGGGCTCATCGAGACGGCGAAGCCGAGGCCGAAGCCGACACCGCCGTACGTGGCTTCAGAGAACAGCGAGACCGACAGATCCGGCAGCTCCTTGCCGCCCGGCAGATGATTCATCGACATCAGCTCCAGCGTCTTGGGACTGACGAGACGCACGCCGTCGAGCGCGCCGCCATTGAGCAACATCCTGCAGAAGCGCAGGTAATCGGCGGCGGTCGAGACCAAGCCGCCGCCGCCTGATACGAAGCCGGGTGGCTGGAGGAAACCGCTCGTCTGCGGATCGTCCTGCAACGTCATACGCCCGTCTGCAGTTGCCGCGTAGCACGCGGCGAAGCGCGACGCTTTCGCTGCCGGCACCATGAAATCCGTGTCGCTCATGCGCAGCGGATCGATGATGCGCGTGCGCAGGAACTGCTCGAACGGCTGGCCCGAAATCTTGCCGACCAGGTAGCCGACGACGTCGGTCGAGACCGAGTAGTTGAACGCGACGCCGGGCGAGAACTCGAGCGGCAGCTTCCCCAGCTCGTCGATCATGCGGTCGAGCGGCACCGCGCCCGGCAGCTCGCCGAGCGCGAGCTTGCGGTATGCGGCATCGACGTTCGTGCGCTGCTGGAATCCGTACGTGAGTCCGGACGTGTGCCGCATCAGGTCGATCACGCGCATCGGCGCGCTCGTGCGCTTGGTGCGGAACGAGCCGATGAAGCCGCCCTCGTAGACGCCCAGCTCACGCCACTGCGGGATGTAGCGGTGCACGGGATCGTCGAGCGCGACGCGGCCTTCCTCGACCAGCATCATCAGCGCGAGGCTGGTGAGCGGCTTGGTCATCGAATAGATGCGGAAGATCGTGTCTTCCTGCAGCGGACGGTTGCGCTCGACGTCCATGCGGCCGAGCGCGCTCAGGTGTGCGACCTCGCCGTTGCGCTCGACGAGCGTCAGCGCGCACGGCAGCTTGCCGGTATCCAGATACTTCTGCTGCACGAAGCGGTCGATGTGCTGCAGACGCGGGCCGGAGAGGCCGGCGGACTCGGGTCGGGACATGGGAGCTTCCTGTCAGATGCGCGAGGTGCGTTGCGGCTCGCGCATGAAAATGTACACCAGGAGCGAGCCGGCCACGCACACCGTGACATACCAGTAGAACCACGACTCGTGCCCGATCGATTTGAACCACAAGCCGATGAACGGCGCGCTGCCGCCGAACAGCGAGACCGCCACCGCATACGGCAGCCCGACGCCCAGCGCGCGGATCTCGACCGGGAACAGCTCGGCCTTCACGACGGCGCTGATCGAGCTGTAGAACGACGAAATGACGAGCGCGATCGTCACCAGCCAGAATGCCGTCCAGGCGCTCTGCGCTTCGGCGAGTGTCGACAGCAGTGGCACCGTCGTGAGCAATGCGAGCACGCCGAACGTGATGAGCATCGGCCGGCGCCCGATGCGATCGGACAGCGCGCCCATCAGCGGCTGCATCAGCATGAACAGGAACAGCGATGCCGACGAGACGGTCGTGGCGTCGGTCTTCGACAGTCCGACGGTGTTCGCGAGGAACTGCTGGATGTACGTGGTGAAGACGTAGAAGAACAACGTGCCGCCTGCAGTCAGGCCGATCACGATCGCAACTTCGCGCGGGTGCTGCAGCAGCTGACGAACTTCGCCGGCGCGACCGCCGCTGGCCTGATGTTTCTGGAACGTCTGCGTCTCGGGCAGATTGCGTCGCAGATACAGGCCACCGAGCGCGGCCACGGCGCCGATCACGAAGGGAATGCGCCAGCCCCAGGCTTCGAGCTGGTCGTGGCTGAGGAAGAACCACTGCAGCACGAGCAGTACTGCCAGCGACAGCAACTGACCCATGACGAGCGTGACGTACAGAACACCGGAATAGAAGCCGCGCTGGTGCGCCGGCGTAACCTCGCTCATGTAAGTGGCGCTGGTCCCGTATTCGCCGCCGACACTGAAGCCCTGCAGGAGTCGCGCGAATATCAGCGTGATCGGCGCCGCGATCCCGACCGTCGCGTACGCTGGCGCGAACGCGATCAACAGCGAGCCGAGGCACATCAGCATCACCGATAGAGTGAGCGCAGCCTTGCGTCCGCTGCGGTCTGCATAGCGGCCGAGCACCCAGCCGCCGAGCGGCCGGATGAGAAAGCCGCCGGCATAGATCGCGGCACTGTTGAGCAACTGCGTGGTGGTATCGTCGTTCGGAAAAAACAGCGGCGCGAAGTAGATCGCGCACGCGGAATACGTGTACCAGTCATACCACTCGATCAGATTGCCGACCGAGCCGCCGAAGACGGCGCGCACTCGCTGACGGGTGGATTCGATAGTCGACGCGGGGGTGGTCACTTCGTTGTTCGTTGTAGGAGGCCCGCCGCCGATGGTGACCTAGTTCGGCGGCGGCCGGCAACTTCGCTCGCGGTTAGCGCTTGCGCACTTCCCTGTTCAATTCTTGGGGATCGTGTTCCTTCGCGTGCCGTTTCGCCTCTTCCTCGGCCTGCTCGATGTCGCGCTCATCGCGCTCGTCGACGTCGCCGGCCTTCTCGATCTCCTTGCGGCCGCGTTCGGACTCGACGAATTTCTGCGTCGCTTCGCGATAGTTGCGGTCGGCCGTCTTGTTGCCTTCGCCTTCGTTGCGGGGGGTGCTGCCCATGATGATTGCTCCTCGTGTTCGTCAGGGAATCACGGAGAAAACGCCCGCGTTTCCGAGGAGGTTCCGGAGAAAGATGGGTCCCCGCCTGCGCGGGGATGACGACGCTGATGCGTCGTCAGTTATGCTTGCGCTCGTGTACTGGATCCTTGCAGCCATCTTCATCGTCATCGCGCTCACGCGTCCGCGCCTGCGGCCGCTCGGCATCGTGGGTTGCATCATCCTCGGCGCGATGCTCGCGTGGGGCATGGTGCAGCGGTTGCGCAGTGAAGATCCGAATCGCGGCCCCGCAGCTCAGCAGCGTGGCAAGCCCGCGTCGCCGGCAACAGCATTGCGTTCAGTGCCGCTGACGATGGTCGCAGCTCAGGACATGCGCCTGTCCGGCAGCGGTGCGCCGTTCGAGCTGCGCGGTCGCATCGCCAACAGCACGACCGACGTCATGCTGAGATCGGTCACGATCCGCGTGACACGTCGTGATTGCTACGAAGGTGCTGTCGATCCGAGCGGCTGCGTCAGGCTATGGCAGGACGAGCATTGGATCGCAGTCGCCGTGCCGGCAGGGCAGTCGCGCGATTTCGTCGAAGCAATCTGGATGCACGGCAACGCCCCGCGACCGCGCGGCACGGTGCAGGACGCGTTCGAGCTGATTGCAGCGACGGGCGAGGGCGGAGCCGAGGTTGAGAAGAAGACTGATGAGTGATGCGCGTATGCGCGCGACCGCGGCCCGCGAATGGCCGCGGCGTGGACCTGAGCGGCTTATGCGCCGATCAGATGCCGGCTTGCCAGGTGCTCGGCAGGCCAGTGCGCTCCAGGACGTCTTCGATGCGCAGGCAAGCCTCGCGGGCTTCCGGCTGGGCACGAAGGCTGCGTGCAATCGAATTCAGGAACGTGTCGATGATCTGAATATTCGGATGGGAAGCGGAGAGCTCCGATTCCACCCGATCGATCAGCTCGAGCACGTCCTCTTGATCACAGCGCGGGAAGGTGAGCGTACCGACCGTGTCGTGCACGGCTAGCAGAGCCTGGTGTATTTCAGTCAGCTCCTGGGTATTCACGCGACTACTTTGGACCCAAGAATTCGAACGCGCAAGCGTTCCGTGCGAAGCTGCCGCGACGCAGCGGCAGCGGGGTAGAGAGGGCGGATGGTGCGAACGGCGTTGGCTTATTTGATCGCGGGCTGGTCGGGTTTTTTTGTAATGGCCGTGGAGTTGCTCGGCGGCCGGCTGCTCGCGCCGACCTTCGGCAGCAGCATTTACGTGTGGGGCGCGATCATCACGGTGTTCATGCTGGCGCTGTCGCTCGGCTATCTGGCGGGCGGCCGTTATTCGATGCTGACGCCGAGCGTGCGACGGCTCGGGGTGATCCTGACAATCGCCGCGCTGACGGTCGTGCCGCTGCTGTTGTTCGCTGAGCCGATGCTGGACGCGTTGTCGCTCGCGGTGCCCGATCCGCGTTTCGGTTCATTGCTGAGCGCAGTCGCGCTGTTTTTCGTGCCGACGTTCTTCTCCGGGCATGGTTTCACCGTACGCGGTTCGCCTGCTGGTGCAGGATCGCAACAGCTCGGGGCGTCATGCGGGCCAGCTGTACTTCGTCTCTACCTTCGGCAGCGCTGCAGGCACTTTGCTGACGTCGTTCTACCTGGTGCTGTGGCTGGAAGTGAATCAGATCCTGCTCGGGCTGCTGCTGATCTCGGTCGCGATCGGTGCCTGCGCCTGGTTGGTAACTGCCCCGCGCAACGAGATCAACTGATGAAACGCCGATCGTTCCTGCTGTCGCTGTTCCTGACCGTCTCAACGCTGAGCGCAGCGTGCGGGGTGCGCGCCGACCAGCGCCTGGTCCACTCGGAACGCTCGCTGTACCGCGAAGTGCTCGTCTACGAGAACGGCGACGTGCGGTGCATGTGCTTCACGCGCCACTGCCGCGTGGGCCGCCAGTCGTGCATGGACACGCGGCATCCCGATCGCATCGTCATGGGCTATCCAAAGATGATGCTGGGTGCGCTGTTCATCAACCCGGCGCCACGCTCGGTGCTGATCATCGGGCTGGGCGGCGGCACGATTCCGCGCACGCTGCGCCAACTGCTGCCGCAGACGCGCATCGACGTGGTCGAGATCGACCCGGCCGTGGTGCGCGTGGCCGCCCGCTATTTCGGATTCACCGCGAGCGACAACACGCGCGTGATCGAGACCGACGGACGCGTCTACGTCAAGCGCGCGCTGCGCGGCACGCAGCGCTACGACTTGATCATGCTCGATGCATTCGACCACGAATACATTCCCGAGCATCTGCTGACGCAGGAATTCCTGGAGGAAGTGAAGTCGCTGCTGGCGCCGGGCGGCGTGCTCGCAGCCAACACGTTCTCGTCGAGCGGACTGTACGAGCACGAATCCGTGACGTACGCGAAGGTGTTCGAAAATTTCTTCAACCTGAAGCGCGAGAACCGCGTGATCCTCACGCGGCTGAGCGCCTTGCCGGACCAGGAACAGCTGCGCACGACGGCGCAGCAGTTCTCCGGTTCATTCGACCGTTATGGATTCAAGGCTGCAGAGCTCTTGCCGCTCTTCACTCAGGAGCGTGACTGGAATCCGGGCGCGCGAGTTCTCACCGATCAGTACTCGCCGGCGAACCTGCTCAACCTCGAGCGCTAGCCAGCTGCCTGGTTGAGTTCCTGGAGGGCGAGACTCACGTCCTGCAGCTGCGGCCGCTCGCCGCCGGCCATGTTCTCGCCCTGTGCGGTCGAGAGCAGCTCGGCGTCCTTCTTCCAAGATTCGAGGATCTTGCGCTTCTCGTCCGTGTCGAGGGACTCGTCGTTCACGACGTCCATCGGGCAGGTGTAGTGCCGCGTCGGATCCGAGATCGCGCTCTCGATCTGTTCCTGGTGAGTGGTCATACGCGTCAGTCGCGCCGGAGCAGCAGGCCGATCAGCAGTCCCACGCCGGCGGCGGTGCCGATCACGGCCCACGGCCGCTCGCGCACATAGTCATCGGTAGTCGTCGCGACCCGGCGCACCTGTGCGCGCAGCCGGTCGTCGGAAAGGTGCTCCATCGCTGCACGCAGCGTCTTCTCGGTGCGCGAGCGCACTTCCTGCACCCGGTCGTTGGTGATTTCGGCCGTTGCCTTGAGCAACGCCTCGGCATCGCGCGCAACGGCGTACAGGTCCTTGCGCAGGTTCTTCATCGGTGAATGCAATGCGCCATTGTTTCTCATGCGGCGGACCTCCAGGCCAAAGACCTAACAGTGCGGAAATAGATGCACGCGGATCTCCGCCGCATCGCAGATGCAACGCCTCGCGCCTACAGGCGGTTCCGGTTACTCTGCACTGCACTAAGCGCGGAGGATCGAGGGTGGCAACAAAAACCAAGACGAGCGCGAAGCGCAAACGCGCGCCGGTACGGCGCCGGACGCCGAAGAAGGCTGCGCCCCGCACGCGCGGCGTGCTGCCGATGGAATGCAAGCTCGATGAGTTACCACCGGCCGCGGCGGAAGTTGCGGCGCGGGTCGAACGCGAGGGCGGGCTGGTCATCGGTAGCTATTGCGAGCCGCTCGGCCGCAATCCGCTGCTGCTCGCGGCCCTGCCGATCGATCGCGTCGAGCCGACGCCGTTTCAGCGCGACCTGTCCGACGCGCATCACAAGAAACTGTCGGGGGTGATCGACAAGACCGGCCTGTTCCTCGATCCGGTCATCGCCATCACGGCGCCGAACGACGGTTTCTGGACGCCGAACGGCCGGCACCGGCTGGAGGCGATGCGTCGGCTCGGCGCGAAGTCGATCATCGCGTTGATCGTGCCGAAGCGCGAGATCGCATGGCAGATCCTCGCGCTCAACACCGAGAAGGCGCACAACCTGCGCGAGCGCTCGCTCGAAGTCATCCGCATCTACAAGGGGCTGATCGAAGAAGACGCGAAGCGGCCGGAAAGCGATTTCGCTTTCTACCTCGAGGAAGCGTCGCTCGTGACGCTCGGGCTGTGCTACGAGCGCAAAGGCAATTTCGCCGGCGGCGCATACCACTCGATCCTGCGTCGTCTGGAAGAGTTCTCCTCCGAGTCGCTGCAGAAAGCGCTCGTCGTGCACGAGCGTTACGCGCAGCAGGTCTTCGAGCTCGACGAGCAGGTCACTGCGATCATCGCGAAGCTCAAGGATCGCGGGCTGGTCAGCCCCTACCTGCGCAACTTCGTGGTCGCGCGCGTCAACCCGCTGCGCTGGATCAAGGACGAACCGCCGCCGCTGCCGGAAGTTCTCAAGACCATGCGCGAGCGCCTGTCACGCTTCAACGTCGAGAAGGTCAATCAGCAGGACGTGGCGAAGATGGGCGGCGGCGCGGCGGAGCCGGAATAGCGGCTCATCGCGGGTCCGGCACGAAGCCGTTCGGGAACGGATCCGGGTCGCGATTCGCGTACCAGCGGTGCGGCTGCGGCAGCACGCCTTGCGCCACCAGGTTCTTGCGCGAGTCGTAATAGATCACGATCGTTTCGTCCGGCGTCGACGAGGCGCGCTTGAAGTCCACGTACTGCGCGGGCGAGGCTTCGCGATGGCCGTGACCCGTCCCGAGTTTCTCCTCGCTGCGCCGCTGGCGCGCGCCACTGGAGTCGCGTTGCAGCTCGGCATCGTCGGCCGACTGGGCGCTCGCTTCGGGTGCGGCCGAAGGCGCAGCCGCGCGATCTTCCCGCCACGGTCGGCAACAGGGTTCGTAGTGCGGCTGACGTTCGCGAAACAGCGCAACGCCGATCACGCCGACATCGTGCGGACGTCCGGTGCGCGCAGCATAGGAATCGGCGAGGCGCGTGAAGTAGAAGGTGGCGACCTCATCGAGGTTCTTGCGCCAGCCCTCGACCCGCACCGAATCCCACGAGCCGAGAACATAGCCGCTCTGCTGCTGTGCTGCCGTCTCGCCGCTGATGACGTTGACGCCGTCGACGCTCGTCACGGCGAGCAACCGCCCGGCGGATGAATTGCGGATGCGCAGCTCGTACTGATGGCGCGGCTCGCCTGCGACATAAAGCCGCCCTCGTGCTCGTAGATCGGCAGCGTTCGACCGGATGTGCGGTCGTACACCTCCAGGTCGGCAAGTGCGCCCGCGTGGGCAGCGGACGCGAAAGTCGCTATGAGGGCGGTCAAGGCGAACAACGAACGAACGGCGCGCATCGGAAATCCTCTCAGCTCGCGGGATTGCTGCCTGTTATCAACGGTGCGTGGGGCCAGCCGGGTTAATGCGCTGTCCGGCCGAAGCCCGACTCCTTGCCCTTCCGCGCCGCGCCCGCTATGTTCGGCGCTCTTTCGCTTTCAGCTTGCGACCGCACACTATGGCCATGAATTTCCTGGACTTCGAAGCGCCGATCGCCGAGCTGGAGGCGAAGATCGACGAGCTGAAGTTCGTGTCGAGCGATGCCGAGGTGAACATCGCCGACGAAATCGCGCGGCTGCGGGCCAAGAGCCGGCAGCTGACGACCAGCATCTTCTCGAACCTGACGCAGTGGCAGATCGCGCAGCTGGCGCGCCATCCGCAGCGGCCGTACACGCTCGATTACATCGCGTCGATCTTCACCGATTTTCAGGAGCTGCACGGCGACCGCATGTACTCGGACGATCACGCCATCGTCGGCGGTCCGGCCCGGCTGGACGGCAAGCCGGTGATGGTCATCGGACAGCAGAAGGGGCGCGATACCAAGGAGCGCGTGCGCCGCAACTACGGCATGCCGAAGCCGGAGGGCTATCGCAAGGCGCTGCGCCTGATGCACATGGCCGAGCGCTTCCAGATGCCGCTGTTCACCTTCATCGACACCTCGGGCGCCTATCCCGGCGTCGGCGCCGAGGAGCGCGGCCAGAGCGAGGCGATCGCGCGCAACCTGTTCGAGATGTCGATGCTGCGCACGCCGATCGTCAGCATCGTGATCGGCGAGGGCGGCTCGGGCGGCGCGCTCGCCATCGGCGTCGGCGACCGTCTGCTGATGCTCCAGTACAGCATCTACTCGGTGATTTCCCCCGAAGGCTGTGCGGGGATTCTCTGGCGCAGCGCCGACAAGAAAGACCTGGCAGCCGAGGCGATGGGGGTCAGCGCCGAGCGCATCGCCAAGCTCGGCATCGTCGACGAAGTGATCAAGGAGCCGCTCGGCGGCGCGCATCGCGATCCGCAGGTGATGGCGGACACCGTGAAGGAGGTGCTGCTGCGGCACCTGGGCGAGCTGCAGGCTTTGCCGATCGAGCAGGTCGTGACTCGCCGCCAGGAGCGGCTGCGCAATTACGGCGTGTACAGCGAAGGGTAGTGTCGCGGTTTTCACCTTCAGCACTGCTTGCCTGCGTAGAAAGCCTGGTTCCCCGGACTAGCGCCGAGCTGTGCGTCGCGTTCAGCGGCGGGCTGGATTCCACCGTTCTGTTGCATGCTTTGGCGCGCGCCATCGCCGATCGCGCGAACTACCGCATGCGCGCCGCGCACGTCGATCATCAGCTCCACGCGGATTCAGCAAGCTGGCGCGAGCAGTGCGGCCGGGTTGCGCAGTCGCTGCAGATCGAATTCGTCCCGCTGGTCGTCACCGTTGCGTCGGACCCCACGCTGAGTCCCGAGGCCGCGGCGCGCGACGCTCGCTATGCGGCGCTCAGGCAGATCCTGAAGCCGAACGAAGTCCTGCTCACCGCTCACCACGCTGACGATCAGCTGGAAACGATGCTATTGGCGCTGATGCGTGGCGCCGGGCTGCGCGGACTGAGCGGCGTGCCGTCCGTCCAGATCTTCGGCGGCGGTTGGCTCGCGCGACCCATGCTGGATTTTTCGCGCGCGGAGCTGGAAGAGTGGGCCCGCGCCGAGCAGCTGCAGTGGCTCGAAGATCCTTCCAACGAGAGCACGCGCCTTCGATCGCAACTTCCTGCGCCATCGCGTGCTGCCGGCGCTGCGCGAGCGTTGGCCCGCCGCGGCTCACAATGCGACTCGCTCGACTGCGCACCTGCGCGAAGCCGGCCGGCTGCTCGACGTGCTCGCCGCCGCCGATCTCGAAATCGTCGCGGCCGGTTCCTGCCTCAGCATGCCGCAGCTCGCTCTCCTGGCACCCGCGCGCCGGCGCAACGTCCTGCGTCACTGGATTCGCCAGCAGGGCATGCGCGCACCCTCGACTCGCAAGCTCGCGACGATCGAACGCGATTTGCTGATCGCACGCGAGGATCGACTGCCGTGCGTCGAATGGGACGGCGTGCAGGTGCGCCGTCATCGCGGACTCCTCTATTGCATGCGCGAGCGTCCGCAGTTCGAGCCGGCTGACACGCTGACGTGGAAAGTCTCGCAAGTGCTTGAACTGCCTGCCCAGCTCGGTCGTCTGCGTGCGCAACGCGATGCCCTCGGCGGGCTCGCCGCGGCGCGCCTGCCGGACGCGCTGCAGGTTCACTTCCGGCACGGCGGCGAGGAATTGCAGCCGGCCGGCGATGCGCATCACCGCAAGCTCAAGAAGCTGCTGCAGGACGCGCGCGTGCTGCCCTGGTGGCGCGATCGCGTGCCGCTTCTCTATGCCGCCGATCGCCTGGTCGCCGTCGGCGATCTGTGGATCGCCGAAGAATTCGCGGCGCGCGGCGGCGAGGACGCGGTGCGCATCGTGTGGGAGGAGAGACCACAGCTGATCGCACAAGAGTCGGGTTGAAACCGGCGACAACACCGGCGTCTTGCGCTAGACTGCCCGCCCGTCGTGATGACTAGTGATGACGCAGCAGCGCGCACGGTCATCGGTTCAACTCTCTCACGCGACGGTGCTCAAGATGACGCGTTATATCTGTGTGACCGGCGGTGTCGTTTCCTCGCTCGGGAAAGGCATCGCGGCAGCCTCTTTGGGCGCCATCCTCGAAGCTCGCGGCCTCAGGGTCAGCATGGTGAAGCTGGATCCGTACATCAACGTGGATCCCGGCACCATGAGTCCGTTCCAGCACGGCGAGGTGTTCGTCACCACCGACGGTACCGAGACCGACCTCGACCTCGGCCACTACGAGCGCTTCGTGCGCACCACCACCTCGCGCAACAGCAATTTCACGACCGGCCGCATCTACGAGCGCGTCATCGCCAAGGAGCGTCGGGGCGACTACCTCGGCGCGACGGTACAGGTCATCCCGCACATCACCGACGAGATCAAGCACTGCATCCGCATGGGCGCGGGCGACGCGGACGTGTGCATGGTCGAGATCGGCGGCACGGTCGGCGACATCGAGTCGCTGCCGTTCCTCGAGGCGATCCGCCAGATGGGCGTGGAGCTCGGCCACAACAACGTGCTCTACATGCACCTGACGCTGATCCCGTACATTCCCAGCTCCGGCGAGATCAAGACCAAGCCCACGCAGCACTCGGTGAAAGAGCTGCGCTCCATCGGCATCCAGCCGGACATCCTGCTGTGCCGCGCGCAGCACAAGGTGCCGGACGAGCAACGGCGCAAGATCGCGCTGTTCACCAACGTCGAGGAGCGCGCGGTGATCTCGGCCGTGGACGCCGATGACCTCTACAAGATCCCGATGATGCTGCACGAAGAGGGGCTCGACGACATCGTGGTCGACAAGCTGCGGCTCGACGTGCCGGCAGCCGACCTGTCGGAATGGCGCCAGGTGGTCGCGGCCAAGACCAACCCGGACACGACGGTGACGATCGCGATGGTCGGCAAGTACGTGAACCTGCGCGACTCCTATATCTCGCTGACCGAGGCGCTGATCCACGCCGGCGTGCGCACCCGCACGCGCGTCAAGATCCAGTTCGTCGAAGCGACCGACGTCGAGAAGCACGGCACGGGCTGTCTCGACGGCGTCGATGCGATCCTGGTGCCGGGCGGCTTCGGCGAGCGCGGCATCGAGGGCAAGATCCAGGCGATCCAGTACGCCCGCGAGAACCGCATCCCGTACCTGGGCATCTGCCTCGGCATGCAGCTGGCGATCGTCGAGTACGCGCGCCACGCCGCGAGCCTGCAGGGCGCGCATTCCACCGAGTTCAACCACTCGGCGCCGCATCCGGTGATCGCACTGATCTCCGAATGGCAGGACGAGAAAGGCACGACCGAGCAGCGCACCGAGAAGTCCGAGATGGGCGGCACGATGCGCCTCGGCGCGCAGGAAGTGCGGCTGTCGCATGGCTCGCGCTCGCACCAGATCTACGGCTCGGACGTGATCCAGGAGCGCCACCGCCACCGCTACGAGTTCAACAACCGTTATCTGCAGAAGATGATGAACGCCGGACTGCGCTTCTCCGGCTTCTCGCGCGACGGCCTGGTGGAGATGATCGAGTTGCCGACGCATCCGTTCTTCGTCGCCAGCCAGTTCCACCCCGAATTCCGCTCGACGCCGCGCGACGGCCATCCGCTGTTCACCGGTTTCGTCAAGGCGGCGCGCGCATACCGCCAGGAGCAGATGCCGGTGGCGCAGAGCGCCTGAACCCCGCAGTGAAGCTCGTCAATTTCACCGTCGGGCCGGACCAGCCGCTGTTTCTGATCGCGGGTCCCTGCGTCGTCGAGAGCGAAGGGCTGATTCTCGACACCGCGGGCAAGCTCAAGGAGCTGACGTCGCGGCTCGGGATCCCCTTCATCTTCAAATCCTCGTTCGACAAGGCCAACCGCTCTTCGCAGAAGAGCTATCGCGGACCGGGCATGGAGGAGGGCCTGCGCATCCTGTCCGAGGTCAAGCGGCAGCTCGGCCTCCCCGTGCTGACCGACGTGCACGAGGACACTCCGATGGCGGAAGTCGCCGCCGTGGTGGACGTGCTGCAGACGCCGGCGTTCCTGGCGCGGCAGACCAACTTCATCCTCAACGTCTGCTCGCAGAACCGGCCGGTGAACATCAAGAAGGGCCAGTTCCTGTCGCCGTGGGAAATGCAGAACGTGGTCGACAAGGCGCGCTCGACCGGCAACCAGCAGATCATGGTGTGCGAACGCGGCTTCAGTTTCGGCTACAACAACCTGGTCTCCGACATGCGCTCGCTGTCGGTGATGCGCGCGACCGGCTGCCCGGTCGTGTTCGACGCCACGCACTCGGTGCAGCTGCCGGGGGGTAAGGGCACTGCATCCGGCGGTCAGCGCGAGTTCGTGCCGGTGCTCGCCCGCGCCGCGGTTGCCGCCGGAGTCTCCGGCATCTTCATGGAAACGCATCCCGATCCGGACAAGGCGTTGTCGGACGGACCGAATGCGTGGCCGCTCGCGCGCATGGAGCCGCTGCTGACGACGCTCGTCCAGCTGGACCGCGCCGTCAAATCCCGTCCGTTCGAGGAAAGCCTGTTATGAGCAAGATCGTCGACATCCGCGGCCGCGAGATCATCGACTCGCGCGGCAATCCCACCGTGGAGGCCGACGTCATCCTGGATTCGGGCGTGCTGGGGCGCGCGGCCGTGCCGTCGGGCGCGTCGACGGGCGCGCGCGAAGCCATCGAGCTGCGCGACGGCGACAAGAATCGCTATCTCGGCAAGGGCGTGACCAAGGCCGTCGGACACGTGAACGGCGAGATTCGCAAGGCGCTGCTCGGCAAGAACCCGACGGCCCAGGCGGAGATCGACGCGCAGATGATCGCGCTCGACGGCACCGAGACGAAGGCGCGACTCGGCGCGAACGCTCTCCTGGCAGTGTCGCTGGCGACTGCGCACGCCGCAGCGCGCGACAGCAAGCAGTCGTTGTATCGATATCTCGGCGGCGCGGGGCCGAAGACGCTGCCGCTGCCGATGATGAACATCATCAACGGCGGAGCGCACGCCGATAACAGCGTCGACATCCAGGAATTCATGATCCTGCCGGTGGGCGCGCCCTCGCTATCGGAAGCGCTGCGCTATGGCGCCGAGATCTTCCACACGCTCAAGAAAGTCCTGCACGAGCGCAAACTCTCCACCGCCGTGGGCGACGAGGGTGGCTTTGCGCCCGACCTGCCGTCCAACGAGGCGGCGTTGGAAACGATTCTCGAGGCGATCGACCGCGCGGGCTACAAGGCCGGCCGTCAGATCTTCCTCGGGCTCGACGTGGCGAGCACCGAGTTCTACGCCGACGGCATCTACGATCTCGAGTCCGAGCATCGCAAGTTCACGGCCTCGCAGTTCGCCGACTACCTCGAAGGCCTGGTCGGGCGCTATCCGATCGTGACCATCGAGGACGGCATGAGCGAGAACGACTGGGACGGCTGGGCGGGGCTGACGCAACGGCTCGGCAAGCGCGTGCAGCTGGTCGGCGACGACCTGTTCGTGACCAACACGAAGATCCTGCAGGAAGGCATCCAGAAGAAGATCGCGAACGCGATCCTCATCAAGGTGAACCAGATCGGCACGCTGACCGAGACGCTCGCCGCCATCGACATGGCCGCGAAGGCGGGCTACGCGGCGGTCGTTTCGCACCGCTCGGGCGAGACCGAGGATGCAACCATCGCGGACATCGCGGTGGCGACCACGGCGACGCAGATCAAGACCGGCTCGATGTCGCGCTCCGACCGCATCGCGAAGTACAACCAGCTGCTGCGCATCGAAGCCGAGCTCGGCGCCGACGCGCGTTACGCGGGCGCGGAGGCTTTCCCTGTGCCGCTGCCCGGGATATCGTGCTGAACCCATGAAGCTCCTCGCTGCCGGGCTGCTGATCGCGCTGGTGCTGGTCCAGTACCGCCTGTGGTTCGGCGACGGCAGCGTGCGCGAAGTCGCGCGGCTGCAAACGGAGATCTCCGCGCAGGAGGAGCAGAACGCACGGCTGCGCGAGCGCAACCGCACGCTCGCGGCCGAAGTGCAGGACCTGAAGAAGGGCACGACGGCGATCGAAGAGCGGGCGCGCACGGACCTGGGAATGGTCGGCAAGAGCGAAACCTTCTACCAGGTCGTGTCGCCCGAGGACGCGACCCGTGTCGAGGCCCCATAAATACTGGGTGATCGTGCCGGCGGCTGGCAGTTCGCGGCGGCTGGCCGGCGCCGGCCTGCCGAAGCAGTACCTGCAGCTCGCCGGGCGCAGTGTCATCGAATGGTCACTCACTCCCTTCCTGGAACGTAACGACTGCGAGCGCATCGTCGTAGTGCTCGCAGAAAACGATCGCCGTTGGCGCAAGCAGTCGCTCGCGCACGATCCGCGGGTCGTGACCGCGACCGGCGGCGCCGAGCGTGTCGACTCGGTGCGTGCGGGTCTGCGCGCGCTGGCTTCGGACGCAGCCGAGGACGATTGGGTGCTGGTGCACGACGCCGCGCGGCCATGCCTGCGAGCTACAGACTTGAGCAGATTGATCGACGAGCTGGCTGACGACGGCGTCGGCGGGTTGCTCGGCGCTCCTGTCGTCGACACCTTGAAGCGTGCCGACGCTGCCGATCGCGTGCAGGCGACCGTTTCGCGCGAATCGCTGTGGCGCGCGTTGACGCCGCAGATGTTCCGCGTCGGCGTTCTGGATCGGGCGCTGCGCACCGCAGGTGAAACAGCTTCCGCACCGACTGACGAGGCGCAGGCGGTCGAAGCGCTCGGCCTGCAGCCGCGACTGGTGCGCGGCGATGCGGACAACATCAAGATCACGCTGCCGGAAGACATCGAGCGCGCCGAACGGCTGCTGAAATCATGGAGCGCACTATGAGCGCGCTGCGCATCGGTCAGGGCTACGACGTGCATGCGTTCACGAGCGGCGATCACGTGATGCTCGGCGGCGAGCGCATCCCGCATTCGCACGGCGTACTCGCGCACTCGGATGGCGACGTGCTGCTGCATGCGATCTGTGACGCACTGTTGGGCGCGGCTGGGCTCGGCGACATCGGCATGCATTTCCCGGACAGCGATCCGCGCTGGCGCGGCGCGGACAGTCGCGCGTTCCTGCGCCACGTGCGGCTGCTGCTGCAGGATCGCGGCTATCGAGTCGTGAACGTCGATGCGACCGTCATCGCGGAACGGCCGCGCCTCGGCCGACACCGCGAGGCGATCCGCGCGAACATCGGCAGCGACCTGACGCTGGATCCGGGGCGAGTCAACGTCAAAGCGACGACGACGGAAGGACTGGGTTACGTCGGTCGCGGCGAAGGGCTGGCGTGTCAGGCGATCGTCCTGATCGAGCAGACGACCGGAAAACAAGCTCCGTGAATGTACTCGAAGAGATGGCGGCGCTGCCGTGCGCGCACGGCGGTCCAGCAGGCCGCGCGCAGCTGCGTACCGCACCCGAAGACTTTCTCGTGCAGGAGTGGCTGGGTTGGGAGGCGGACGGCGACGGCGACCATCTGCTCCTGAAGGTCCGCAAGCGCGGGGCGAATACCCTGTGGGTTGCGAAACAACTCGCGCGGCTCGCGAAGCTCGATCCGCGTGACGTCGGCTTCGCCGGCCTGAAGGACCGCGATGCGGTGGCGGAGCAGTCGTTCACGGTGCCGGCCCGTTCCGCGATCGGCGAAGCATGGCTGGGAGTCGCGGGCGAGGGCTTCGAAGTCGTCGCGGCCGCGCGCCATCGGCGCAAGCTGAAGCGCGGCGCGCTGAAGGGCAACGACTTCGCGATCACTCTGCGTGCGTTCAGTGGCGATCCGAGTGCTCTGGAAGCGCGGCTGCGCGCGATCGCGGCAGCAGGCGCGCCGAACTACTTCGGCCCGCAGCGCTTCGGCCGCGACGGGGCCAACCTGCGCACGGCACTCGCATGGTTTTCCGAAGGTGTCGCGCCTGCCGATCGGTGGCAGCGCGGTTTCGCCTTGTCGGCGGCGCGCGCCGCGATTTTCAACGCCGTCGTCGCTCGGCGGGTAGGCGATGGAACATGGAACCGCTTGCTACCGGGCGAGATCGTCAACCTCGACGGCAGCGGCAGCGTATTCGTCGCCGAAGTCGTCGATGCCGCGCTGGAAGAGCGCTGTGCGCGACTCGACGTTCATCCCACGGGCCCGATGTGGGGTGGGCGGGAAGCGACTCGCGCAGCTCCTGCGCTCGAAGCCGAAGTCGTCGCGCGTCACGACGTTCTCGCGCAAGGCCTGAGCAAGGCTGGGCTGGAGTACGAACGCCGCGCCTTGCGCATTCGTGTCGATCGCCTGGAGTGGACGATCGACGGCGAAGTCGTGCAACTGCGCTTTCGCTTGCGCCGCGGCGCTTTTGCGACGGCGGTGCTGCATGAGCTGATCGACAACGCGTTCGCTCAGGAGACGCCCGAGGGAGATGAGTGACGTGTCACTTCGAGCGCAACAGAACGTAGATTGCGCCGCTGCCGCCGTCGACCGCGCGCGCCGAGCCGAACGCGAGTACATCGTCGGCGCGTTGCAGCCAGTGGTTGACGACGTTCTTCAGCACCGGACCGCGCGGGCCGGAGCGACGCCCTTTACCGTGCACGACCCGCACGCAGCGCACTCGCTGCTCGACGCATTCGGCGATGAAGGTGCGCAGGGCGGCCTTGGCTTCGGCGCCGGTCATGCCGTGCAGATCGATCTCGCCGTCGATCACGTAAGCGCCGCGGCGCAGCCGCGTCAGCACTGCTTCGGAAATGTGCGGGCGGCGGAAGCTCAACTCGTCGCCGGTGGCGAGCACCGCTTCGTCCGGCGGCGGCAGCAGGCTTTCTCGCAGCACCTCGGCCTGATCCGCGCGCGTGAAGCGCGCCTTCGCCGGCGGCTTCGGCGTCGCGCGCTCTGCTTTGCCGCCGCGCGACAGGCGTCGTACGCCCCGCATCGCTTCGCGAAAGGCGCGGGCCTCGCGGTCGCGGTCTTCGTCGTCGCTCACTCGTTCGCTCCGGCGCCTTTATCATTTCGACCCGAAAAGTATAGTTTCCCGCAGTGAAGATTCTCATCAGCAACGACGACGGCTATCGCTCCGACGGGATCACTGCGCTGAGCGATGCCCTGGCCCAGCTGGCCGAGATCACAGTCGTCGCGCCCGACCGCAACCGTAGCGGCGCCAGCAACTCGCTCACCCTCGACGTGCCGCTGCGCGTGATGACGTTCGGCGAGCGCAAGTACTTCGTACTCAACGGCACGCCGACCGATTGCGTGCATCTCGCGATCTCGGGCCTGTTCGAAGAAGAGCACGACATGGTCGTCTCCGGCGTCAACGACGGCCCGAACCTCGGCGATGACGTGCTGTACTCGGGCACGGTGGCGGCCGCAATCGAAGGTCGCTTCCTCGGCCTGCCGGCGATCGCCGTGTCGCTGGTGATGCAGCCGGGCTCGGGTCAGCACTTCGCGACCGCGGCGCGCGTCGCAACGGAGCTGGTTCTGCGCGTGCAGCGTGCGCCGTTGCATCAGGCGACGATCCTCAACGTCAACGTGCCGGACGTGCCGTACGAGGCGCTCAAGGGTTACCAGGCGACGCGTCTCGGCTTCCGTCATCGTTCGGAACGCATCGTCGCCGCGGAAGATCCGCGCGGCCGGCCGGTGTATTGGGTCGGGCCTGCGGGCGTCGGGCAGGACGTCGGGGCCGGCACCGACTTCCACGCCGTCGCGAACCACTACGTTTCGGTGACGCCGCTGCAGATCGACCTGACACGGCACTCGATGCTGGACGACATGCGCGCGTGGCTGCAGGGAAGGGAAGCGTGAGCCCGCCGATCATGAACGACAAGCCGCGTAATCGCGCCGGCATCGGCATGACCTCCGCGCGCACGCGCGAGCGTCTCATCCAGCGCTTGCGCGAGCAGGGCATCGTCAACGCGCAAGTGCTGGATCAGATCCGCAACGTGCCGCGTCACCTGTTCGTCGACGAAGCGCTCGCGACGCGCGCGTACGAGGACACGGCGCTGCCGATCGGCCACGGGCAGACGATCTCGCAGCCGTTCGTGGTTGCGAAGATGAGCGAGGCGCTGCTCGAAGGCGGCACGCCGGGCAAGGTGCTGGAGATCGGCACCGGCTGCGGCTACCAGACTGCGGTGCTCGCGCCGCTGGTGCGTTTCATCTACAGCGTGGAGCGCATCAACGCGTTGCTGGACCGCGCGCGCCTGCGCTTCAAGGAACTTGCCATTCGCAACGTTCATTTGCGTCATGGCGACGGTTTTCAGGGTTGGCCTGCGCACGGACCGTACGACGGCATCCTGATGGCAGCGGCGCCGCTGGCGATTCCCGAGGTGCTGTTTCAGCAGCTCGCACCCGGCGGGCGGCTGATCGCGCCGGTGGGACCGGAGGGCCGCCAGCAACTGCTGCGGCTTACGCGGCGCGGCGACGAGTTGCACAAGGAGATGCTCGGGCAAGTGAGTTTCGTGCCGTTGCTGAAAGGAACAACGTGAGGGTGTGCGCCTCTGCTTCGACTATTCGCTATCTGCGGTCCGCTTCTGGTCGTGGCCTTGTTGTCGGGTTGCGCGTCGGAGCCTGAGCGCGCGCAGACCTATATCGTAAAGCGCGGCGACACCCTTTCTGAGATCGCCTCGCGCCACAAACTCGATTGGCAGGACATCGCGCGCTGGAACGGTATCCGTCGCGATTATGTGATTCGGCCGGGCCAGGTGCTGAAGTTGTATCCATCGCGCGCGTCGCGCTCAGCGGCTCGCACTGCTCCAGCTTCTCCTGCAAGGCAGACCGCGCCCGCGCGCGCGCCAATCGGGCCTCCGGTGCAATGGCAGTGGCCCGTTGCGGGCGGCACGGCCACGCTAACGTCACGTCCGAATGGCGGACAGGGTCTCAACGTGAGCGGACGGCTCGGCGAGGACGTTCGCGCCGCTGCTGCGGGTCACGTCGTGTATACCGGCACCGGACTGCTCGGATACGGCCAGCTGGTGATCCTCAAGCACAACGAAACCTATCTGAGTGCGTACGGGCACACGCAGTCGGTGGCGGTGCATGAAGGCGATGCAGTTGTCTCCGGACAGCGGATCGCAACGATGGGCACGGGTCCGAGCGGCGAAGCGATGCTCTACTTCGAGATTCGCATCAACGGCACGCCTGGAAATCCACTCTCATTCTTGCCGAAGCGCGTGGACTAGGTCTGGCCCGAAGATTGCCGAGCGTTCGAGCGTCGTCGCGCTACCGATCAGTAGTTGCGCTCTGCACTATCTCGTGTCTAACATCCGCGCCCAATGTCGTCGCTTGGCGACGCACCGCAGGGTTTCCGGCAGAAGACGCGGGGGCGGAGGGGGATTCGAGGAAACAGCGCGAAGAAGAACAAAAGCAAAACAACAAGAATATTTCGTCGTGCGACGCTCTTTTTAGAGCACGCCACGACGAGTTGGTCGAACGAACTTCAGTCCCTCGCGTCTTCTCCCGGCCATCCTGGCCGGGAGTCTCATTTCAACAGCAACGCAGCCACCGCACGACGCCCCTCGCTCACGAGGACGTTGTACGTGCGACATGCAGCTCCCGTGTCCATCACTTCGCAGCCGATGCCGCGCGCCATGATCGCTGCGCAGAGGCGCGGATCGGGAAAGCGCTGCCGCGTTCCGGAGCCGAGCACGACGATCTCCGGCTGCAGCGCGAACACCGCTTCGAGGTCCGCTTCCGTCAGCTCGTCCAGCGTCTGCGGACGCCAGTCGTCGATCAGACGCTCCGCGCTGATCAGGCAGCTTCGTTGCACCACCGCGTCGCCGACGCGCACTTCACCCGGCGCGTACGAGCGCACCAGCAGCGCCCCTCCGGTTCTGTCGTCCGTCAATCTCATTGACTTACGATAGCGCGAATGACGAAGACCCTCACGCTGATCGCTCCGCATGTCGCACCGGCATGGCGTCAGGCGATCGCCGAGCACAGCGCGCGCTGGCCGCACCTGGCGCGGCTCGGTGGGCGTGGCGCAATTCGCGCGTTGCCGCCGCCGCGCGACGGATTGCGCATCTGGCAGGTCGCGCTCCTCGATGCTCTCGGCGTGCACGACTACGCGGAGTATCCGAGCGCTGCCGTCACGCGCACCGGCGACGCGGCCGAGCGGGCGCGCGATTTCTGGCTGCACTTGCAGCCGATGCACTTCATGGCCGGGCTCGATCGGTTGACGGCGGTGATGTTGCACGGGGCGAGCAGCGTCGCGCGCGCGGAACTGGCAGAGCTGGAGCCGATCATGGGCGCGCACCTGCGGACGGCGGGGATGCAGCTGGTCACGACGTCGCGAGGCGACTGGCTCGTACATGTCGAGCGCGCGCTCGACCTGCAGACTACGCCGCCCGAAATCGCCGCGGCGAGTGCGCTCGAGCAGGCGATGCCGAAGGGTCGCGATGCGCCGGCGCTGCGCCGGCTCATGACCGAGCTGCAGATGCTGCTGCATGAGCATCCGGTCAACGTCGAACGAGCCCGTCGCGGTCTGCCGGAAATCAATGCAGTGTGGTTTCATGGAGCGGGGGAGATTCGCGACCTGCAGCGCTACGCTCTGCCGCAGGCTTTCGGCGACGACCCGTATTTGCGAGGGATCTATCGATTGAATGACATTGACGTAACGGCCGCTCCGCCCGATACGCGGGCATTGCTCGCTCGGCTGGACTCGCGGGCGGTCATCGTCGTCGCTGCCGACGACGTCGACGTGCTCGAGGCGGCGTGGATCGCGCCGCTCAGTCGGGCACTGACGGCAGGCGTGATCGCGCGGTTGGAGATCGTCATCGATCTCTGTGGCGTCACGGTTGCGCGACCTGCGCTGCTGAAGTTCTGGCGCGGCCCGCTTATGCCCGCGCAGTGGGCAGGATGCTGAGTCGGAGCATCCGCCGCCGCAGCGGCTGGGATGGCGAAGCGCTGGCGGGCGACCTGCATCCGCTGTTGCGACGTCTCTACGCCGCGCGCGGTGTGCGACTCGCCAGCGAGCTCGATCTCGCCTTGAATCAGCTCGTCCCAATCGGCCAGCTCGACGGGATCGCCGCGGCCGTGGAGCTGTTGTGCGCACATTTTCTCAAGCGCAGCGCCATCGTCGTGATCGGCGACTTCGATGCGGACGGAGCGACCAGCACCGCGCTGGTGGTGCGGCAGCTGCGCCGCCTCGGCTTCGCGTCGATCGACTTCCTCGTGCCGAACCGCTTCCAGTACGGATACGGGCTCACGCCCGAGATCGTGCGCCTGGCGGCGCAGGGCAAGCCGGCGCTCATCGTTACAGTAGACAACGGCGTATCGAGTCACGCGGGTGTCGACCAGGCGCGCGCGCTCGGCATCGACACGCTGATCACCGATCATCATCTCGCGCCGCCGACGCTGCCGGCCGCGACTGCGCTCGTCAACCCGAATGCGCCGGGCAACTCGTTTCCGAGCAAGGCGCTCGCGGGAGTCGGCGTCGCGTTCTATCTCATGGCGGCGCTGACTCGCGAGATGCAGGCGCGCGGTCTGCATGCCGGCGATGCACCGGTGGCGGATCTGCTCGACCTGGTGGCTCTCGGTACGGTCGCGGATCTCGTGCCGCTCGACCGCAATAACCGCGTGCTGGTGCATCAGGGGCTGCGACGCATTCGTGCCGGTCGCTGCTGTGCCGGCGTGCGCGCACTGCTGGAAGCTGCGAATCGGGTGCCAGCCGCAGTTCTTGCCACCGATCTCGGGTATCAAGTCGGCCCACGCCTGAATGCCGCCGGCCGGCTCGACGACATGTCGATCGGCATCCAGTGTCTGCTGACCGACGATCTCGACACGGCCCGGGGTCTCGCCGCGCGTCTGGCGCAACTCAACCACGACCGTCGCGAGCTCGAACTGCAGATGCAGCAGGAGGCGATGCTCGCGATTGCGGACATGCGCGCCGAAGATCCGGCGTTGCCGCTCGGTCTGTGTCTGTTCGACGAAACCTGGCATCAGGGTGTGGTGGGCCTGGTGGCTTCACGCGTGAAAGATCGCGTGCATCGTCCGGTGATCGCGTTGGCGCGCGCAGACGCAACGACGTTGAAGGGCTCGGCGCGCTCGGTCGACGGCGTGCACATCCGCGACGTGCTCGACGCGGTCGCGGTGCGTCATCCAAACCTCGTCGAGAAGTTCGGCGGCCACGCGATGGCAGCGGGACTGACGCTCCGCGCCTCTACGCTCGCGGAATTCAGCGCGGCATTCGATGCCGAAGTGCGCCGCTGGATGACCATCGATGATGCAGTCGGCGTCGTGCACTCCGATGGCGCGCTCAGCGGTCGCGAGCGCACGATCGATGTCGCGCGGCTGCTGCAGTCGGCCGGCCCGTGGGGTCAGGCTTTTCCCGAACCGGTCTTCGATGACTGCTTCCAGGTTCGCTCCACCCGCATCGTCGGCGAGCGGCATCTGCGGCTGGATCTGCAGGATGGTGACGGCGGGCTGTGCGAAGCAATCGCGTTCCGGCACTTCGACGACGCGGACGCGCCGGAAGTGAAGCCGGACGCGCGCGTGGAGCTTGCCTATCGGCTCGACGTGAATCAGTACAACGGGCTGGAGAAGGTGCAGCTGGTGGTGGAGTATTTGCGGGTGTTGTCAGGCTAAAGCCTGACCCACAAGAGAGCTGGCCATTGCTGTGGGTCAGGCTTCAGCCTGACATGCGTGTGCTACCATCCGGCGCTCCTCAATTCCCAGCTTCGCTCATGGAAACCAATCTAATCCGTCGTTCCCTCGAAGACCTCACCGAGCGCAGCGACGCGCTGAGGAGGTTCCTTTGAATACGACACCAAGAGCGAGCGGCTCACCGAAGTAAGCCGGGAACTGGAAGACCCCGCGATCTGGAACACGCCCGACAAGGCCCAGGAGCTGGGGCGCGAGCGCGCCCGCCTGGAGCAGGTCGTCAGCACGCTCGATCGCGTGACCAACGGCCTCAAGGACGCCGGCGAGCTGCTGAGCCTGGCCGTCGAAGAGAACGACGAGTCGACGGCGCAGTCCGTCGAGCGCGACCTCGCGACGCTCGAGCGCGACGTCAAGCAGCTCGAATTCAAGCGCATGTTTCCGGGCCAGATGGACTCGCACAGCGCATTCCTCGACATCCAGGCGGGGGCGGGCGGCACCGAAGCGCAGGACTGGGCGCAGATGCTGCTGCGCATGTACCTGCGCTGGGGTGAGCAGCACGGCTTCAAGACCGAAGTCGTCGACGTCAGCGACGGCGAAGTCGCCGGCATCAAGGGCGCGAGCGTGAACTTCACCGGCGACTACGCGTACGGCTGGCTGCGGACCGAGACCGGCGTGCATCGTCTCGTGCGCAAGTCGCCGTTCGATTCCAACGCGCGCCGCCACACCTCGTTCGCCTCGGTGTTCGTCTCGCCGGAAATCGACGACGACATCGACATCCAGATCAACCCGTCCGACGTGCGCACCGACGTTTATCGTTCGAGCGGCGCCGGCGGTCAGCACGTCAACAAGACCGAGTCGGCGGTGCGCCTCACGCACGTCCCGACCGGCATCGTGGTCGCGTGCCAGGCCGAACGCAGCCAGCACAAGAACCGCGACAAGGCCTGGAAACAGCTGAAGGCGAAGCTGTACGAGCTGGAGATCAACAAGCGCAACGCCGCCGCCAAGGTGCTCGAGGACAACAAGTCGGACGTGAGCTGGGGCAACCAGATCCGCTCGTACGTGCTGGACCAGTCGCGCATCAAGGATCTGCGCACCAACGTCGAAGTCGGCAACACCACCGCGGTGCTCGACGGCGATCTCGATCAGTTTCTCGAAGCGAGTCTCAAGCAGGGGTTGTGATGTCGGACGACGAAAACAAGCTCATCGCCGAACGCAGAGCCAAGCTCGACAAGCTGCGCACATCCGTCGCAGCGGGCACGGCGTACCCGAACGACTTCCGTCGCGACGCGCTCGCGGACCAGCTGCTGACGGCGTACGGCGACCGGCCGTCCGAATGGTTCGACAAGAACGTCATCCGCGTGAAGGTCGGCGGCCGCATGCTCGCCAAGCGCGTCATGGGCAAGGCGAGCTTCGCGAAGATCGCGGACCGCACCGGGCAGCTGCAGCTGTTCGCGCAGAGCGAGCCGCTCGGCGCGACCTACGACGACTTCAAGGGCTGGGACGTCGGCGACGTGCTCGGCGCAGAAGGAACGCTGTTCAAGACCAAGACCGGCGAGCTCTCGGTGCGCGCCGAGAAGCTGCGACTGCTGGTGAAGTCGTTGCGGCCGCTGCCGGACAAGTGGCACGGACTGGCCGACCAGGAGATCCGCTATCGCCAGCGCTACGTCGACCTGATCGTGAGCCCGCAGAGCGTGCAGGTGTTCAAGACCCGCACGCGCATCGTCAAGTACCTGCGCGACTTCCTCGACGCGATGGATTTCCTCGAAGTCGAGACGCCGATGATGCAGACGATTGCCGGCGGCGCGGTGGCGCGGCCGTTCGTCACGCATCACAACGCGCTCGACATGGAGCTGTACCTGCGCATCGCGCCGGAGCTGTTCCTGAAGCGCCTGCTGGTCGGCGGCTTCGAGCGCGTGTACGAGATCAACCGCAACTTCCGCAACGAAGGGATCTCGACCCGGCACAACCCCGAATTCACGATGCTGGAGCTGTACCAGGCGTACGCCGACTTCAGCGACTTCATGAACCTGGTCGAGCGTATGTGCCAGGGGCTGTGCGATGCCGTGGTCGGCACGCGCCGCGTCGAATACCAGGGCGAGGTATACGACTTCGCGCAGCCGTTCCGCCGCGTAACGATCGAGGATCTGCTGGTGCACTTCAATCCGGGCATCGAGCGCGCGAAGCTGCGCGAAGTCGAGTATCTGCGCGGCTACTGCGAGCGCCTCGGCATCGCTTACCAGCCACACGACGGTGCCGGCAAGCTGCAGTTCGACATGTTCGAGAAGACGGCCGAGCATCGGCTGCTGCAGCCGACGTTCGTGTACGCGTACCCGGCGGAAGTGTCGCCGCTGGCACGCCGCAACGATTCCGATCCGTTCATCACCGACCGCTTCGAGTTCTTCGTCGGCGGCCGCGAGCTGGCCAACGGCTTCTCGGAGTTGAACGATCCGGAGGATCAGGCGCAGCGCTTCCGGGATCAGCTGCAGCGCAAGGAGGCCGGCGATCTGGAAGCGATGCAGTTCGACGCGGACTACATCCGCGCGCTGGAGTACGGCATGCCGCCGGCGGCGGGGCTGGGAGTCGGCATCGATCGGTTGGTGATGTTGCTGACGAACTCGCCGTCGATCCGGGACGTGCTGCTGTTCCCGCATATGAGACCGGAGTGAAGGAGTGTCAGGCTGAAGCCTGACCCACAAGGACGGAACATGCTGTGGGTCAGGCTTTAGCCTGACACTGCATAAGGCAGCGGCAACTTCTTCAGCTGCGCGCCGCTCTCCAACTTCAACTCCGCATCCGCCTGAGCGAGCGCGATCACTGCCAGCAACTCGCCTTCTGCGGCATCGACGACGTCGCCCGCATGCTGCTCGCCTGCGAGAACTCGCGTTCCGGGCGTCGGCGGCTGTCCTGTGTATTCGAACCTGAACATGCGTCGCTTGATCGCGCCGCGAAAGTGCGTGCGCGCGATGATCTCCTGGCCGGTGTAGCAGCCCTTCTCGAAATTGACGCCGCCCAGCAGGTCGAGGTTGAGCATCTGCGCGACGAACGTTTCGTCCGTTTCGGGATAGACCTGCGGCAAGCCGGCGCGGATCCCCGCGAGCCGCCAGTCCGGCTCGCGGTATGGATGGCCTTCCGGCAGATCGATCGCAGCCGCCGACGCTTCGATCTTCACCTTCGACCGCAGCACATATTTACGCAGCCGCGTCGCAGTGCGCTCCGCCACCGATGCGGGCAGGACCAGCGCGATGCCATCACCGCGCTCCACCAGCCACAGCACGGCCTGCACGCGACCCTGCGCGGAATTGCACGACGCCAGCACCGCATTCGCAGGCGTGAGCGCATCGACGTCGGCGCTCAGCTGACCTTGCAGGAAGGGGCGGGTGTCTGCGCCGCTCACGAGCAGCGTGCCCAGGGAGGTAATCACAGCAGAGGTTGTCATCCGTTCGCGAAATCCGAAGTCAGGGCTCGCGACAAACTATAGAGCCGAGGTTCCGCCTCAAAAGTGCTTCTGGCACACTTGCGCACGCCCGTATGTCGCATGGCACGCAATCATCGTCCGGATCGGTGCCGACCACAAATACGAATGAGTTGGCCGGCGATGCCGTGCCTGCATCTGGCGCGCCGCAGGCGCCGCCGCGCAAAGCCGAAGCTTCGCGCGAGCACGGCGGGCGGGGCGGTCTCGATCCCACGCGCTTCGGCGATTGGGAAAAGAACGGGCGCTGCATTGATTTCTGACCGTGGGGGTCGGCTTGGATAGCACCAGCACTCGCAAACGGCCGTTGTCGCCGTTCCTCACCGTGTACCGCTGGCAGTACACGATGGCTCTGTCGATCCTGCATCGCGTGACGGGCTGTGCGTTGTCCGTCGGGCTGCTGCTGTTCGCCTACTGGCTGGCGGCGGCTGCGACAGGCGAAGCGGCATACGAAACCGCCCGCGCATTCTTCGGTCATCCGCTGGTGCGCGTCCTGCTGATCGGCTTCTCGTTCGCATTCTTCTATCACCTGCTGAATGGCGTGCGGCACATGACGTGGGATACCGGCCACGGCCTGGAGCGCAAGGCTGCGCGCCTGAGCGGCTGGATCGCGTTCCTCGGCGCGCTCGCCGCGACCGCGCTGTTCTGGTTCTTCATTGCGCTGCGCGCGGGAGGCGCCGCATGAGCCTGCGCAGCCCGATCGGTCGCGTGCTCGGCCTCGGCGCGGCGAAGGAAGGGTTCTCGCACTGGTGGTTGCAGCGGGTCACGTCGGTGGCGCTGGTGCTGCTCGGGTTGTGGTTCGTGTTTGCGCTGCTGCGCATGCCGACGTTCCAGTACGAGTTCGTGGTGGCGTGGATCGCAATGCCGCTCAACGCCGTACTGCTGCTGCTGCTCATCGGCACGCTCGTGTATCACTCGCAACTCGGCGTGCAGGTCGTCGTCGAGGACTATGTCCATCACCACGGGCTGAAGATCGCCACGATGATGCTGCTCACCTTCGCGCATGTGGCGGTCGCCGCCCTCGCAATCTTCGCGGTGCTGCGCATCGCATTCGGCGGTGCCGGATGAGCGAGTACGAGTTCACCGATCACAGCTACGACGTCGTCGTGGTCGGCGCCGGCGGAGCGGGGCTGCGCGCCACGTTCGGGCTGGCGCACTCGGGTCTGTCGACCGCGTGCATCACGAAGGTCTTTCCGACGCGCAGTCACACGGTCGCGGCGCAGGGCGGTATCAGCGCCGCGCTCGGCAACATGGGCGAAGACGACTGGCGCTGGCACATGTACGACACCGTCAAGGGTTCGGACTGGCTCGGCGACCAGGACGCAATCGAGTTCATGTGCAAGGAAGCGTCGAACGCCGTGATCGAGCTCGAGCACTACGGTCTGCCGTTCTCGCGCACGGACGACGGCCGCATCTATCAGCGGCCGTTCGGTGGTATGACGACGCATTACGGCAAGGGCACGGCGCAACGCACGTGCGCGGCCGCGGATCGCACCGGTCACGCGATGCTGCACACGTTGTATCAGCAGGCGCTGCGCCACGAGGCGCAGTTCTTCGTCGAGTACTTCGCCATCGATCTCATCATGGAGAACGGCGAATGCCGCGGCGTCGTCGCCATCAACATGGCGGACGGCACGCTGCATCGGTTCCGTGGACACCAGACGATCCTGGCCACGGGCGGTTACGGCCGCGCCTACTTCTCGTGCACTTCCGCGCATACATGTACCGGCGACGGCGGCGGCATGGTGCTGCGTGCGGGCTTGCCGCTGCAGGACATGGAGTTCGTGCAGTTCCATCCCACCGGCATCTACGGCGCAGGTTGCCTGATCACCGAAGGCGTGCGCGGCGAGGGTGGCATCCTGCGAAATTCAGCTGGCGAGCGCTTCATGGAGCGCTATGCCCCGAACGCGAAGGATCTCGCTTCGCGCGACGTGGTGAGCCGCGCGATGACGATCGAGATTCGCGAGGGCCGCGGCGTCGGCGAGCACAAGGACCACATCTTCCTGCACCTGGAGCACCTCGGCGCGGAGGTGATCCACGAGCGCCTGCCGGGCATCGCCGAGACCGCCAAGATCTTCGCCGGCGTCGACGTCACCAAGCAGCCGATCCCGGTGCTGCCGACCGTCCACTACAACATGGGCGGCGTGCCGGCGAACTTCCACGGCGAAGTCGTCACGCTGAAGAACGGCGATGCGGAAAGCGTCGTGCCGGGGTTGATGGCCGTCGGCGAAGCAGCGTGCGTCTCGGTGCATGGCGCGAACCGCCTCGGCTCGAATTCGCTGCTCGATCTCGTCGTGTTCGGACGCGAGGCAGCGCGGCACTGCGCCGCCACGCTCAAGCCGAACACACAGCACAGGCCGCTGGCGAAGGACGCCGGCGAGTTAGCTGTGAGCCGCATCGATCGGCTGCGTAATGCCAAGGGCTCGATCGGCACCGCGCAGATCCGCCTCGACATGCAGCGCGTGATGCAGACGCATGCCGCTGTGTTCCGCACCGGCGAGTCGCTCGATGAAGGCGTGAACAAACTGGAAAAGGTGGTCGCGTCGTTCGCCGACGTCAGCGTCAGCGATCGCTCGCTCATCTGGAACACCGACCTGATCGAGACGCTGGAGCTCGACAACCTGCTGGCGCAAGCCGTCGCGACCATCCGCTCCGCGGCGAACCGCCAGGAAAGCCGCGGCGCGCACGCACGCGAGGACTTCCCCGAGCGCGACGACGTCACCTGGATGAAGCACACGCTCTCGTGGGTCGACGGCAGCGGCGCAGTGCGCATCGACTATCGCCCGGTGCACATGAACACGCTCACCAGCGACGTCGAGCCGATCCCGCCGAAAGCCAGGACGTATTGAAATGGCGCAATTCCGTCTGCCCGCGAACTCGAAGATCCGCCCCGGCAAGCTGTTCAAGGCGCCGGCGGGTGCGAAGCAGGTGCGCAGCTTCAAGATCTATCGCTTCGACCCGCGAGTCCGGCGAGAACCCGCGCGTCGATACTTACGAAGTCGACATGGCGAGCTGCGGCCCGATGGTTCTGGACGCGCTGATCAAGATCAAGAACGAGATCGATCCGACGCTGACGTTCCGCCGCTCCTGTCGCGAGGGCATCTGCGGCTCGTGCGCGATGAACATCGACGGGCTGAACACGCTCGCGTGCACGAAGGCGAACGACGACATCCGCGGCACGATCAAGATCTACCCGCTGCCGCACATGCCGGTCGTCAAGGACCTGGTGCCGGACCTCACGGATTTCTACGCGCAGTACGCGTCAGTCAAGCCGTGGCTGCAGACACGCACGCCGGCGCCGCCGGATCGCGAGCGGCTGCAGTCGAAAGAGGATCAGGAAAAGATCGACCGGCCCGCGGCCTGCATCCTGTGCGCCTGCTGCTCGACTTCCTGCCCGAGCTACTGGTGGAACAGCGACCGCTACCTGGGCCCGGCAGCGCTGCTGGCCGCCTATCGCTGGATCGTCGACACGCGCGACGAGGCGACCGGCGAGCGCCTGGACGAGCTCGAGGACCCGTTCCGCCTGTACCGCTGCCACACGATCATGAACTGCACCGAGGCCTGTCCGAAGGACCTGAATCCGGCCAAGGCGATCGCGGAGATCAAGAAGAAGATCGCGGAACGCCGGCATTGAGCACCGCCATGCTGCGCTGGCGCTGTCGGCGTGGCATGCGCGAGCTCGACGTCCTGCTCGAACGATACCTCCGGGAACGCTATCCTTCCGCCCCGGCCGCCGAACAACAGGCGTTCGCAGCGCTGCTGGACCTGCCGGACCCCGAGCTGCTCGACTTCGTCATGCGGCGGCAGGTTGCCGCCGATCCACACTGGGCCCATGTCATCGCGAAACTCACCGACCCTGGCACTTGATGTCCGCATGCGTCGCGCCGAAAGGCTCGCGGCAGGACTCGTGCTCGTCGCCGCCGGCGGGGCAGTCGCGCTGCTGGGCGCGTCGCCCTGGTGGATTCAATCACTGGCCACCGGCGGGGTCGCTGCTGTCGCGCTCGGACTGTGGGGCGCCGGTTGGATTGGGTCCGGCAACCGGCTCACGGAGTTGCGCTGGCCTCCCGGCGAGCTTTCTGCCGACACGCGGGTGTTCCGGGACGCAGTCTGGTTGCGCTGGAGGAGCCCTGCCGGCCGCCGGCGCGCAATGCTCCTCGCCTGCGGGGATCTGCCTGCGGGGCAGCTCCGCGCCCTCACCGTACGCCTGCGCATCGAGGCCGTGGAGCGGGCGTTGCCCGAAGCCTCGACGCGATGAGAACGGTTCGCGTACGGCGCTCCCAGGCCGCGAAAATGTGCCGTAGTTCCGCGAACTTTCCGCGGGGCGGCCAGTCTATCCGAGCAGCCCGCGAGGGCGCAGGTCGATGACGCAGGACGACTCCGACCAGCAGCTCGTGCAACGGGTCCAGGCGGGCGAGAAGGCCGCCTTTGACCTGCTGGTTCGCAAGTACCAGCACCGCGTGCTGAAGCTGGTGAGCCGGTTCGTTTCCGACGCCGCCGAAGCGGAGGACGTCGCCCAGGAGGCTTTCATCAAGGCCTACCGGGCCCTGGCCTCGTTCCGGGGCGACAGTGCGTTCTACACGTGGCTGTATCGCATCGCGATCAACACGGCGAAGAACGCCCTGGTGTCGAATCGCCGGCGGCCGGTCGACTTCGATCTGGATCTGCAGGATCCCGAGCAGTACGACCGCCACGCGCGACTGAAGGAGGGCGATACCCCCGAAGGGGTGCTGCTCACCGAGGAGATTCGCAGCGTCGTGGAAAAAGCCATGGAGCAGCTGCCGGAGGACTTGCGGACGGCGATCGTCCTGCGCGAGCTGGAAGGGCTCTCGTACGAAGAGATCGCGGAGGCGATGGACTGCCCGGTCGGCACCGTGCGCTCCCGAATATTCCGGGCGCGCGAGGCGATCGACAAGAAGTTGAAGCCCTTGCTCGATTGAGAATCGGGCAGGTGGCCAGAAATTGTGAAATTGCGAGGCGCGCCTGCGACGGCGCGTTGAATTGCGGGCCGGGATGCTGGCAATGTGGCCCGGGTTTGTAGTTGTATATGGCAGGTGACGAACACATGACCGATGCGGTGAACGAACAGCTCTCGACCTGCCTGGACGGCGAACTGTCGGCGGCGGAGCTCGACCTGCTCCTCAAGCGCCTGGAGCGCGACGCCGAGCTGCGCGATGCCCTCGGCCGCTACACCGTCATCGGCGAAGCGCTGCGCAATACCCGGCCCGTCGTCGCCTCACGCTCCTTCGCCGACAAAGTCATGACAGCCGTCGAGCAGGAGCCTGCCCAGAAGGCTGCAGTCACCCGCCGCGGCGTGCGCATCTCTCCTGTCCTGAGTCGCAGCCTGCGTCCGGTGGCCGGAATCGGCATCGCGGCCACGGTGGCTGCGCTGGCGATCTTCTCGGTCCAGCGTGCCGGCGTCCAGGCACCCGGCCCCATTGCGGCGAACGAGCCGGCCGTTGCGCCGACGGCGGTCGTTGCCCAGAGCTCCGACGAGCCCGCGAGCTACATCGTGCCGACGAGCACTTCGCAGTCGGCGTTCGTGCCGGCCACCCGCCTCACGAACTATGTCGTCGCTCACAGCGAATATTCCTCGCCGCTCGCCCGCCGCTCGGTTCTGACCGGCGTGCTCGCGGAAGACGATGGCGACCCGGATGTCGCGACGGACGACGCGCAGGAGTCCCAGTCTCCGCCGTCAGTGTCGCCGCCGGCCCAGTCGCAGTCTCAATAGCGCCTCGATGACCGTCCTGAAGTACTCCGTCGCCCTGGCCGCCGTCGCGCTCACGGCGATGAGTTCGGCGCACGCAGCGGATCGCGTCGCGCGCGAATGGCTGGAGCGCATGTCCGAATCGCTCGCCACCCGCAATTACAACGGACGCTATCTGCACGTGCGCAACTCGCGCACGGAGACGATGCGGATCATTCATCGCGTCGAGAAGGGAAAGGTCACCGAGCGGCTGGTGTCGTTGGACGGCAGCGGGCGCGAGATCATCCGCAACCAGGACGAAGTGATCTGCTATCTGCCGGACCGCCGCACGGTCCTGGTCGAAAAGCGCACCGATGACCGCACGTTGATGGCCACGGTGCCGATCTACAACGAGCAACTCGAAGCGCACTACAGCATCGAGCGCGGCGCCTTCAAGAAGGCGCTCGGCCGCCGCACGCAAGTGATCCTGGTGCAGCCGCGCGACCAGTATCGTTACGGCTACCGGCTGTGGCTGGACGACGAGACGGCGATGCCGCTCATGTCCCAGCTCTGCGATCGCAACGGCAACGTCATCGAACAGATCGTGTTCGCCGAGCTGAATTTCGTCGATCGCATTCCCGCCGACGCCGTGAAGCCCGGCATTTCGGGCGAAGGCTTCCGTTGGGTGCGGCAGGACGCGCAGGAGCCGCGCATGGCCAACGTGCAGCTCGGCTGGAATGTCGTTCGCGTACCTTCCGGTTTCCGGATGACGACGTGGCGGCTGCAGGTCATCGCGGGCTCGAAGACGCCGGTGCGCCACCTGGTGCTCTCGGACGGGCTCGCATCCGTGTCGGTGTTCATCGAGCCGCGCTCGCCGCAGACCGAAGCGATGCGAGGGCTGGCCAAGGTCGGCGCCGCGTTCGCGTACTCGCGCGACCTGGACGGTCACCAGGTCACCGCTGTCGGCGAAGTGCCGGCCGCGACGGTCGAGGCAATCGCCGAAGCCGTGACCAAGGAAGAAGCCGCGCTCGCGCCGATCGCCCGCGAGCAGCGCCAGTAACTCTCTGCTCATGCCTGTCTGGACGGTTTACAGCCGGGCCGACTGCAGCCTGTGCGAGCGTATGCTCGAAGAATTGGCGGAGCTGCTCGGTCCCGCCACCGCGGTGCAGATCGTCGATATCGAAGGCCAGCCGGAGCTCGAGCGCAGGTACGGCACGCGTATTCCGGTGCTGACTGCGGATGACGAGTTCGTGTGTGCCTACCGGCTGGACACCGACCGCGTGCGAGCCTACCTGTAGGTGTCAGGCTGAAGCCTGACCTACAAGGAGCGGTCCTGTGGGTCAGGCTTTAGCCTGACAACCCGCTATAATCCGCCGCCGCCGCCAGCCCCCCGACCTCCTGATGAAGCTGATCCGCAACTTTTCCATCATCGCGCACATCGATCACGGCAAGTCCACGCTCGCCGACCGCTTCATCCAGCTGTGCGGCGGGTTGGAAGAGCGCGAAATGGAGGCCCAGGTACTCGACTCCATGGACCTGGAGCGCGAGCGCGGCATCACGATCAAGGCGCAGAGCGTGTCGCTGCGCTACAAGGCCCGCGACGGCGAGACCTACCAGCTGAACATGATCGACACGCCCGGGCACGTCGATTTTTCCTACGAAGTCTCCCGCTCGCTGGCCGCCTGCGAAGGTGCGCTGCTGGTGGTCGATGCGGCACAGGGCGTCGAGGCGCAGAGCGTCGCGAACTGCTACACGGCGATCGAGCAGGGGCTCGAAGTCCTGCCGGTGCTCAACAAGATCGACCTGCCGTCGGCGGACCCGCCGAAGGTCATCAAGGAGATCGAGGAGATCATCGGCATCGGGGCGCAGGACGCGCTGCGCGTCAGCGCCAAGACGGGCGAGAACGTACCGGAGCTGCTCGAAGAGCTGGTCCGGCGCATACCGCAGCCGCGCGGCAACCCCGAAGGGCCGCTGCAGGCGCTGATCATCGATTCCTGGTTCGACAACTACGTCGGCGTGGTCTCCCTGGTGCGCGTCATGAACGGCTCGCTGCGCACCGGCCAGAAGATCCGCGTGTGGTCGACCGGCCGTGCGCACCAGGTCGACAAGCTCGGCCGCTTCACACCGAAGTCGCTGGCGAGCGAGTCGCTCGAGACCGGCGAAGTCGGCTTCGTGATCGCCGGCATCAGGGAGATCGACGGTGCGCCGGTCGGCGACACCATCACGCTCGATGCGCGGCCCGCGAGCGAGCCGCTCGCAGGCTTCAAGAAAGTCCAGCCGCGTGTCTTCGCCGGCCTGTTCCCGGTGAAGTCGGAAGACTACGAAAACTTCCGCGACGCGCTGGCGAAGCTCAAGCTCAACGACTCGGCGCTGCATTACGAGCCGGAAGTCTCGACCGCGCTCGGCTTCGGCTTTCGCTGCGGCTTCCTCGGTCTGCTGCACATGGACATCGTGCAGGAGCGCCTGGAACGCGAATACAACTTGACGCTGGTAACGAGCGCGCCGACGGTCGTGTACGAGATCGAGCGTACCGACGGCAGCGTCGTGTACGTCGACAACCCGGCGAAGCTCCCGCCCAGCAACGAAATCGCCGACCTGCGCGAGCCGCTCATCACGGCCAACATTCTGCTGCCGCCCGAGCACGTCGGCGCGGTCATCAAGCTGTGCACGGACAAGCGCGGCAAGCAGACCAAGATGCTCTACGTGGGCAACCAGGTGTCGTTGCAGTACGAGCTGCCGCTCGGGGAGGTCGTGCTGGACTTCTTCGACCGCTTGAAGTCGGTGAGCCGCGGCTACGCTTCGTTCGACTACGAGTTCGCCCGCTTCCAGAGCGCGCCGGTCGAGCGTCTCGACGTGCTGATCAACGGCGACGTCGTCGATGCCCTGTCGATGATCGTCCACCGCGACAATGCCTACCATCGCGGCCGCGAGCTGGTCGACAAGATGCAGGAGCTGATCCCGCGGCAGATGTTCGAGATCGCAGTGCAGGCAGCGATCGGCAGCCACGTCATCGCGCGTGCGACCGTCAAGGCGTTGCGCAAGAATGTCACGGCCAAGTGCTACGGCGGCGACATCTCGCGCAAGCGCAAGCTCCTCGAGAAGCAGAAAGAAGGCAAGAAGCGCATGAAGCAGATCGGCTCCGTCGAGATCCCGCAGGAGGCGTTCCTCGCGGTGCTGCAGGTCGGCAAGGAAAAATAAGCAATGATTTTCGATTTCTCCTTCATCCTCGTCGCGGCCACTGTGCTGACCGGCGTCATCTGGGGCGTCGACAGCTGGCTGTTCAAGCCGCAGCGAGTCGCGGCTGTGACCGCGAGCGGCGGCGCGCCGGACAGCGTCCGCGAGCCGGTGGTCGTGGAGTACGCACGCTCGTTCTTCCCGGTGATCCTGATCGTGCTGCTGATCCGCTCGTTCCTGTTCGAGCCGTTCCGCATCCCGTCCGACTCGATGATGCCCACGCTGCTCGACGGCGATTTCATCTTCGTCAACAAGTACGCCTACGGCCTGCGCCTGCCGGTGATCAACAGCAAGGTCGTCGCGATCAGCTAGCCGCAGCGCGGCGACGTGATCGTGTTCCGGCTGCCCTCCGATCCGTCGACCAACTACATCAAGCGCCTGGTCGGCCTGCCCGGCGATCACATCGTCGTGCGCGACCGCCAGCTGTTCGTCAACGGCGAGCGCATGCCGGTGCGGCTCGACGGCGTGTACCAGGGCCACGGCCACACGGGCGCCCGGATCGGGTTCGAGCAGCTCGGCAGCGGCCGAGCACCAGGTGCTGTACCTGATGGACCGCTACACGCGCGACTACGAGCAGACCGTGCCGGAGGGCCACTACTTCTTCATGGGCGACAACCGCGACAACAGCCGCGACAGCCGCTTTCCCGAGGTCGGCTTCGTCCCCGAGCGCAACCTGGTCGGCAAGGCCGTGCGGATCTGGCTGAACTGGGACTTGCCGGATGCCCCGCTGTGGAGCCGCATCGGCGACCCGATTCGCTAGTTTGAGGCGTAGCCGCTGGACGCGGACGCCGTCTTATGACAGACAGGCGAAAGTGACTTTCAACATGGGGAGCTTCTCTATGCGTTCTCGCCAGCGCGGCGCCACCTTCCTCGGCATGGTGGTGATCATCGCGATCCTCGGCTTCGCCCTGTACGCGGGCATCCGGCTCATGCCGCTCTATCTCGAATACATGGCCATCGCACGTGCGCTCGAGCAGACCGCCAAGGAGGAGTCCGGCGCCACCAGCCCGCAGACGCTGCGCAACTGCGCTCGACCGCCGCTGGACCATCGAGACCATCGACAGCATCCAGCCCAAGGACATCGAGATCAAGAAGGCCGGCAGCGGGTTCACGATGCGCGCCTGGTACCGGGCGGAGGCGCCGTTCATCTCCAACGTCTCGCTGGTCGCGGACTTCGACAAGACCGTCAGGGTCGGCGGGGACACGGGTACCTGATGTGGTGCATGCAACGCCTTGAAGACTGCACGCGAATGGTTGCTCGACGCGCTCGGCTACGAGTGCCGTGACCCTGCGTTGCTGGAAGCGGCGCTTACCCACCGTAGCGCCGGCGGTGCCCACAACGAACGATTGGAGTTTCTCGGCGACGCGGTGCTCAACTGCGTCGTCGCCATGCTGGTGTTCCGCGAATTCGGCGCCGCCGACGAGGGCGAGCTGTCGCGCTTCCGCGCGAGCCTGGTGAGTGGCGAGGCGCTCGCCGTCGTCGCCGCCGAGATCGACCTCGGCGAGCAGCTGCGGCTCGGCTCGGGCGAGTTGAAATCCGGCGGCTTCCGCCGCAAATCCATCCTGGCCGACGCGCTCGAAGCGCTGTTCGGCGCGATCTACCTGGACGGCGGCTTCGACGCTGCCGCGCAGGTGATCGAACGGTTGTTCGTGCCGCGGCTCGACCGGTTGCCGAGCGCGGCGGAACTGAAAGATCCCAAGACCCGTTTGCAGGAAACACTGCAGGCCCGCGGCCTGCCGCTGCCCGGCTATGCGGTCGAATCGACTTCGGGCGAGGCGCACAATCAGATGTTCCAGGTACGTTGTTCCGTCGATGCGCTCGGCCTCAAGGTCGTGGCCAGCGGCCCCAGCCGACGCCGCGCCGAGCAGGCCGCCGCGCAACTGATTCTCAATGCTCTGATGCAGACGTTACAGGGAGACCAGCGGTGAGCGAGCAGCCTGCAGCAGGGCACCGTTGTGGATTCGCAGCGATCGTCGGCCGGCCGAACGTCGGCAAATCGACGCTGCTGAACGCGCTGCTCGGTCGCAAGATCAGCATCGTCAGCCCGAAGCCGCAGACCACGCGGCACCGCATCCTCGGCATCCTGACGCGACCCGACCGCGCAGGTCATCTTCGTCGACACGCCCGGCCTGCACGCCGGCGCCCGCCGCGCGATGAACCGTCACATGAACCGCGCGGCGCTGGCTTCGCTGCAGGACGCCGACGTGAACCTGTTCGTCGTCGAGGCCCTGAACTGGACCGACGAAGATCAGCGCGTGCTCGACGAGCTGGTGAAGCAGGGCCGGCCGATCGTCCTGGTGCTCAACAAGACCGACAAAGTCTTCCCGAAGGAGCGGCTGCTGCCGTTCATCGAGGAGATGGGCCGGCGTGCGACCTTCGCCGAGATCGTGCCGCTATCTGCGCTGAAGGGCAGCAACCTCGAACAGCTGCCCGTGACGATCGCCGGCTACCTGCCCGAATCGCCGCCGCACTTCCCCGAAGACCAGGTGACCGACCGCTCGGATGAGTTCCAGGCCGCCGAGATCGTGCGCGAGAAGCTGACGCTGCGGCTGCGGCAGGAGTTGCCTTACGGCCTGACGGTCATCATCGAACAGTTCAAGGAAGAAGACGGACGGCTGCTGGTCAACGCCGTGATCTGGGTGGAGCGCAGCGGCCAGAAGGCCATCGTCATCGGTAACGGCGGCGAGCAGCTCAAGGATGTTGGCCGCGCCGCGCGACTGGAGATGAACGAGCGGTTCAAGCGCACGGTGCATCTCGAGCTGTGGGTCAAGGTGAAGGACAACTGGTCGGACAACGAGACTGCGCTGCGACAGCTGGGCTACGAGTGAACGAACCGCGCAGGGTGCAGCTGCAACCGGCGTACGTACTGCATCACCGTCCGTATCGCGACACCAGCCGGATCCTCGAATTGTTCACGCGCGACTACGGTCGCGTGTCGGTGTTCGCCCGCGGCGCGCGCAGCGCGCGCAAGGCGGGCACTGCGTTGACGTCGATCCTGCAGCCGTTCAACCGCCTGCTGATTTCATGGAGCGGCAAAGGCGAGGCGGGCCAGCTGACCGCGGCGGAATTCGACGGCGCTGTCTCGATGCTGCCACCCGAGCGCCTGGTGAGCGGCTTCTATCTCAACGAGCTGTTGTTGAAGCTGTTCGTGCGTCACGACAGTCATCCCGAAGTCTTCTCGCTGTACGGCGCGACGCTGGACGCGCTCAAGGTCGATGCGGAAGGCATGCGCCCGCTGCGGCTGTTCGAAAAGCGACTGCTGGATGCGCTCGGCTACGGGCTCGCACTGGAGCGCGAAGTCGACGCCGATCGACCGCTCGATGCGCGCTACGCCTATCGCTATCGCTCCGACCGGGGAGCGATGCGCATCGAGGGCGTCGCCGAAGGTGTCGATATCTTCTCCGGCAGAACGCTGCTTGCGGTTGCGCGCGAGGACTTCTCCGACCCGGCGGTCTGTGCCGAGGCGCGCGTGCTGCTGCGTGCCGCGCTGGATCTCTGCCTGGATGGCAAGGAGTTGCGCACGCGTCAGGTGATGCTCGCGCTTCGGCGGAGAGATCGCTAGCATCTCGTCCATGCTGCATCTCGGAGTCAACGTCGACCACGTCGCCACGCTGCGCCAGGCGCGGCGCGCGAGCTTTCCGGACCCCGTCTTCGCCGCGCTGATTGCCGAGCAGTCGGGCGCCGACAACATCACCATGCACCTGCGCGAGGATCGCCGGCACATCCAGGACCGGGATATTCGCGTCGGCCGCGAAGTGCTGCAGACCCGGCTGAACTTCGAGATGGCGGCGACCGAAGAAATGGTGCGTATCGCCTGCGAAGTGCGGCCGGCGGACTGTTGCCTCGTGCCCGAGCGTCGCACCGAGGTGACGACCGAAGGCGGCCTCGACGCGGCATCGCAGATTGCCGCGCTTGGCCCGGTGTGCCGCCGCCTCGCGGATGCGGGTATCCGCGTCTCGCTGTTCATCGATCCGGATCCGCCGCAGCTGGAAGCAGCGGCGCGTATCGGCGCGCCGGCGATCGAGTTGCACACAGGTGCGTACGCGGACGCACGCGGCGAGCGTCAGGCGATCGAGTTGCAACGGCTGCGAGACGCGGCCCGCAACGCCAGCAGCCTCGGGCTGATCGTGCACGCGGGGCACGGCATGAACTACCACAACGTGCAGCCGATCGCCGCGATCCGGGATATCGTCGAGCTGAACATCGGACACGCCATCGTCGCGCGCTCGCTGATCGACGGCATGGCGCGCGCAGTGTCGGAGATGAAGCGCCTGATGGTCGAAGCGCGCGCCCCGAGCGCTGGCGCATGATCTTCGGCATCGGCACGGATGTCGTGCAGCTGGAGCGCATCCGCCAGGTGCACGAGAAGTTCGGCGAGCGCTTCGTGGAACGTCTGCTGCTGCCCGCCGAGCTGGAAGCGTTCCGGAGCTACGCCCGCCCGGTGCGTTTCCTGGCGATGCGTTTCGCGGCGAAGGAGGCGATCGTCAAGGCGATGGGTACCGGCTTCGCGCATGGCATGTGGATCCGCGACAGCGGCGTCGTGTCGAACGCGTGGGGCAAGCCCGAGATCGTCTGGTCGCAGCGCGGCCGGCAGATGTGCGAAAAGCTCGGCATCGGCGAAGGGCACGTGACGCTGACCGACGAGGCCGGCCTGATCGTCGCCGTCGCAGTACTGATGAGGAAGTGACTGGGTCATGGCCGTATTCGTGTTCGACATCGAGACCGTTCCCGACGTGGAGCTCGGGCGCCGCGTCTACGGGCTGCACGACCTGAGCGACAAGCAGGTCGGCTACGTGATGCAAGCGAAGCGCCGCGAGGAATCCGGCAGCGAATTCCTGTCGCTGGAGCAGCAGCGCGTGGTCGCGATCTCGGTCGCTATGCGCCAGCGCGACAGCTTCCGTGTCTGGTCGCTCGGCGATCCCGGGGCGCCCGAGGCCGAGCTGATCCAGCGCTTCTTCGACGGCGTCGAAAAGTACACGCCGGATCTCGTGTCCTGGAACGGCGGCGGTTTCGACCTGCCGGTGCTGCACTACCGGGCGTTGCGTCATGGCATCGTCGCGCCGCGCTATTGGGAGCAGGGCGACGCCGATCAGGCGTTCCGCTTCAACAACTATCTCAGCCGCTATCACTCGCGCCACATGGACCTGATGGATGTGCTGTCGAGCTACCAGGGGCGCGCCCGCGTGAGCCTGGAAGGCGCGGCACTTCTGCTCGGCTTGCCGGGCAAGCTCGGCATGAGCGGCGACAAGGTGTGGGATGCGTACCTGGACGGCCAGATCGACGCGATCCGCAACTACTGCGAAACGGACGTGCTCAACACGTACCTGATCTTCCTGCGCTTCGAGCTGATGCGCGGCCGGCTGCTGCCCGTGGAGTATCCCGTCGAGGTCGCGCGCGTGCGCGAAGTGCTGACCCAGCAGGCCAAGCCGCACTTCCAGGAATTTCTCGCCGCATGGCAGGAACCGCACTGTTGAGCGCTACGGTGGAGATCATCGACCTGGCCCAGGACGGCCGCGGTGTAGCACGCGTCGACGGCAAGACTGTTTTCATCGACGACGCCTTGCCCGGCGAGCGCGTGGAATGGCGGCGCCTCAAGCGCGGACGCAACTTCGACGAAGGCCGACTGGAGCGCGTGATCCAGCCAGCTGCCGATCGCATCGAGCCGCGCTGCGCGCATTTTGGTATCTGCGGCGGCTGCGCCTTGCAGCACCTGGCTTCGGAACGTCAACTGGAATTCAAGCAACGCCAGTTGTACGAGGCGCTGACGCGCATCGGCAAGGTCACGCCTGCGCAGACGCTGCCGCCGCTGCACGGCGCTGTATGGAACTACCGCCGTCGCGCGCGGCTCGCAGCGCGCTGGGTGCCCAAGAAAGAGCGAACCGTCGTCGGCTTCCGCGAGCGCAACACCAGCTTCATCACTGATGTGCAGCGTTGCGAAGTGCTGGCGCCGCCAGTCGATTCGTTGGTCAAGCCGCTCTCGCTGCTACTCACTGCGTTGAGCGTACGTAACCGTGTGCCGCAGATCGAAGTTGCAGTCGCAGACAATGCGGTCGCTCTGGTCGTACGCGTGCTGGAAGATCTGACCGCGGCGGATCGCGAGCTGCTCGTGCAGTTCGCGCGCGATCACAACGTGCAGATCTACCTGCAACCGGGCGGCTACGACACGATCGCGCCGCTCGGCGATGTGACACCGCTCGAGTATCGCTTGCCGCAGTTCGATGTGACGCTGCGCTTTCAACCGAACGACTTCGTCCAGGTCAACGGCGAGCTCAACGCGAAGATGGTCGCTCGCGCAGTCGAATTGCTGAAGCCCGCGCCGGGCGAGCGGGTGCTCGATCTGTTTTGCGGGCTCGGGAATTTCTCGCTGCCGCTCGCGCGCAGCGGCGCGCATGTCGTCGGCGTCGAGGGCGATGCCGGGCTGGTTGCGCGCGCCCGCGGCAATGCAGTGCTCAATGGCATCGAGAACATCGAGTTCGTGTGCGGCGATCTTGCGCAGCCATCGGCCGGCGATGCCGCGTGGGCGCGGCAGTCGTACGACAAGGTTTTGCTCGATCCGCCGCGGGCCGGCGCGCTCCAAGTGCTGCCGACCGTCGCACGCTGCGGCGCAAAGGTCGTGCTATACATCTCGTGCCATCCCGGCAGCCTGGCGCGTGATGCGGGCATCCTCGTACACGAGCACGGCTTTACGTTGCACGCCGCAGGCGTGATGGACATGTTCCCGCATACTGCGCACGTCGAATCGGCGGCACTATTCATACGAGGGTAGCGCTAGCGCCATGACACTGGGTCCGTTGATGATCGACGTGCAGGGCACGACGCTCAGCGAAGAGGATCGCGACCTGCTGCAGCATCCGCTGGTCGGCGCGGTCATCCTGTTCACCCGCAACTTCGAGAGCATCGAGCAGCTCGAGCGTCTCGTCGCCGACATCCGCGCGGTGCGCACGCCGCCGCTGCTCGTGACAGTCGATCACGAGGGCGGGCGCGTGCAGCGCTTCCGCAAAGGGTTCACCGTGCTGCCGCCGATGCGCACCATCGGTCGCCAATACGACCTGGATCAGGCGGCCGGGCGGCAGCTCGCGCGCCAGTGCGGCTGGCTGATGGCAGCCGAGCTGCGCTCGGTAGCTATCGATATGAGTTTCGCGCCCTGCGTCGACCTCGACTACGGCGTCAGCAGCGTCATCGGCGATCGCGCATTCCATCGTGACCCGCAGGTCGTGGCCGAGCTCGCGATCGCCTTCGTCGGCGGGATGCGCGAGGCGGGGATGGCCGCGACGGCCAAGCACTTTCCCGGCCACGGGGCAGTCGCGCCGGACTCGCACGTCGCGATCCCGGTCGACCGCCGGCCGCTGGCCGACCTGGACGAGGACCTCTATCCCTACCGCCGCCTGATCTCGAACGGCATTGCCGCAGTCATGGCCGCCCATGTGATCTTCGAGGAGGTCGACAGCCTGCCTGCAGGGTTTTCCTCACGCTGGATCCAGCAGGAGCTGCGCGGAAATCTGGGGTTCGACGGAGCCATTTTTACCGATGATTTGTCGATGAAGGGAGCAGCGATCGTCGGCGACATGGCGCAACGCGCCGCGGCGGCCCTGGCGGCAGGCTGCGACGTGCTTTCCCTCTGCAACGATCGTCAAGGTGTGCTGCAAGTCATCGAATCTTTGCGGGGAAGCGGCGATCCTCTGAGCCAGGTTCGGATGGTGCGCCTGCACGGGAAGCCCGGTCCGACCCGGGCCGCGCTGCACGCTTCGGCGGAGTGGCAGGCCTGTGAGAGCGCGGTCAGGGGCTCTATGGAGCGGCCCGAATTGAAGCTGAATTCTTGACGTTCGAGTGAGATGAGCGTGGACGCAAGCTTGACTCAAGGTCTGTCGCAGGGCCTGTTCCAGGCCCTGGCGGCTTCTGCCCCGGATGGCATCGCGATTTGCGACGCCCGCTCGGGCGAGTGGCAGGTCGTCTACGCCAATACCGCGATGGAGCAGCTGACCGGCTATGACGCCGCCGCCCTGCGCGGCCGCAACCTTCGCTTCCTGCAGGCCGAGGATCACGACCAGGAAGGCCTGGCGCGGATCCGCGCGGCCCTGAGCGAAGGCACGCCCTGCCAGACCACACTGCGGAATTATCGACGCGACGGGACCATGTTCTGGAACGAGGTCACGCTCGTGCCCCTGCGCGACGGCGAAGGACGCATCACCCACTTCGCGAGCTTCCATCGCGAGGGCGGCGACCGGCTGCGGCTCGATCCGCGCGACGCCCGCGATCCGTCGATGAACACCCAGACCATGCTCGCCTACCTGCGCGACGACAAGCTGACGGGCCTGCTGCGCCGGACCTACTTCGAAGAGCTGGTGAAGCGCGACTGGGGCCTGGCGCAGCGCGAGTCGCGGCGCCTCAGCTTCCTGGTGTTCGATCTCGACTGCTACTCGCAGTATCGCGACGTGTTCGGCCGTCCCGGCGCGGATCAATCCTTCCGCCGCATCGCCCGCGTGATCGCAGGCTGCTTCCGTCGCGCCAGCGACCTGTGCGGCCGCTTCGATGAAGACCAGATCGCCGCGCTGACCACGGGGCTCGATCTGGGCCAGGCGTCGAAGCTGGCGGAGGCTGTGTTGGCGCGCGTACGCGACCTGGCGATCCATCACCCGCGCTCGTCGGTGTCACGCTACGTGACCGCGAGCGCCGGCGTCGTCTCGCTGGTGCCGCCGCACGATGCAATGCCGACGCGCGCTTATGAGTCCGCGCTGCGCGCGCTGAAGGATGCGAAAGAGCTTGGCAAGAACCGAGTAGTCAGTCGCGAGTGCGACTGACACAGAGGAGTCAGGCTAAAGCCTGACCCACGATGACTGGGATCTCATCTGCTCTTGTGGGTCAGGCTTCAGCCTGACACCCCGGTCGGTGTGACTATCGCGATCACGCCAAACCTCGGCGAATCCATGTAGTGCCGCTCGTTGCTGCGCATCCTGCGGCTCTGCCGCAGCACGAAGCGTTGCGTCGGCTCGCCGGCCGCGCCCGGCGCGTCGTACACCAGGTCCAGCGTGAGGTGCAGATATCGCCCGCGCGACAGCGCGACCTGGCCCACGATCCCCGAACCCGCGGGCACCATCGAATTGATCGTCAGGTACTTCGCGTCGCCGCGCGGATAGCCGGGCTGCGTCCAGCCGAAGTGCGCGAGCGGCTGATAGTTGCGGCTGCGGCGCAGGGTGTCGGTAATCGCTGTGAGCTTGTATTTGGCCGACGGCAGGGCAGGGAAAGCTGCAGTCGTGGGCGGCGGCGGCTCGCTGCTTGCGAACGGGGAAGGCTCGTCGTCGGGAATCGCCAGACGCTGCCCGGCCGCCGCGGCCTCCATGCCCCACTCTTCCGGCGACGCGTTCGGATTCAGCGTGCGGAACACGACCAGCTCCACGTCGTACGACTGCAGCACCGACGTCGCTTGCTGCGCGGAGGCAGTCAGCGTCGCGACGCTGAGGAAGGCGATCGAGATGAATTTTTTCATCGGCGCAGTTTAGCAGCAGCGGGTTTCTGCAGGGCTTCGAGCAGCTGCTCGACTGCAGCGAAACGCTGCTCGTCCTTCTCCAGTTTCAGGGTGAAGCGCAACTTCGCGCCGCCTTCCAGGCGGTGCGTGCGCGCGTTCTGCTGCACGTAGCGGATCAGCGTCGCCGGCTCGACGCGCGTGTCGCGCTCGAACGTCACCGATCCGCCGCCGGGACCGACGTCGATCTTGCGCAGGCCGAGCTCGCGCGCCGTCTGCTTGTAACCAGCGATGCGGAACAGGTTCTTCGCCGGCTCCGGCAACAGCCCGAAGCGGTCGATCATCTCTACTTGCAGCTCGCGCAATTCCTCCGCCGTCGTCGCGGCCGCGATGCGCTTGTACAGCACCAGTCGCAGGTGCACGTCCGGCAAATAGTCGTCCGGCAGGAGCGATGCGACATGCAGGTCCACTTCCGGTCCCTGGTGCAGCGGCTGATCGAGCTGCGGGATCTTGCCGGACTTCAGCGCGTTCACGGCGCGCTCGAGCATCTCCATGTACAGCGCGTAGCCGATCTCCTGGATCTGGCCGGTTTGTTCCTCGCCGAGCAATTCGCCGGCGCCCCGGATCTCCAGGTCGTGTGTCGCGAGCGTGAAGCCCGCGCCCAGGTCCTCCAGCGACTCGATCGCTTCGAGGCGCTTCGCCGCATCCGCTGTCATCGCGTTGCGCGGCGGCGTGAGCAGGTACGCATACGCCTGGTGATGCGAGCGGCCGACGCGGCCGCGCAGCTGATGCAGCTGTGCGAGGCCGAGTTTGTCGGCGCGGTCGATGATGATGGTGTTGGCCGACGGCACGTCGATGCCGCTTTCGACGATGGTCGTGCAGACCAGCAGGTTGGTGCGCTGATGATAGAAATCGAGCATGACCTGCTCCAGCTCGCGCTCGCGCATCTGCCCGTGACCGACGGCGATACGCGCTTCGGGCACCAGCTCGGTGATCGCACGCGCCGTGCGCTCGATCGTGTCCACGCTGTTGTGCACGTAGTAGATCTGCCCGCCGCGGCGGATCTCGCGCAGGCATGCCTCGCGGATCGTCGCGGAGTCCCACTGCGACACGAACGTCTTGATCGACAGGCGCGCGGCCGGCGGCGTAGTGATGAGCGACAGCTCGCGCAGGCCGCCCATCGCCATGTTCAGCGTGCGCGGGATCGGTGTGGCTGTCAGCGTCAGCACGTCGACTTCGGCGCGCAGCTGCTTCAGCTTCTCCTTGTCCTTCACGCCGAAGCGGTGTTCCTCGTCGATGATCAGCAGTCCCAACCGGCCGAACTTCACTCCGCTCTGCAACAGCCGATGCGTGCCGATCACGATATCGGTCTGGCCCGATTCGAGACTCTGCAGCACCTGGTCGACTTCGCGCGCGCTGCGGAAGCGCGACAGCGCTTCGACCTTGATCGGCCAGTCGGCGAAACGATCGGCGAACGTCTGATAGTGCTGTTGCGCCAGCAGCGTCGTCGGCACCAGCACCGCGACCTGTTTGCCGGCCTGGACCGTCACGAACGCAGCACGCAACGCGACTTCGGTTTTGCCGAAGCCGACGTCGCCGCACACGACGCGATCCATCGGCTTGCTGCTTGCGAGATCGGCGATCACCTGCTCGATGGCCTGCGACTGATCCGGCGTTTCCTCGAACGGGAACGCCGCCTCGAACGTGCGCAGCTCGACTTCGTTGGCGACCAGCTGCTCGCCCTGGCGCGCAGCACGTCGCGAGTACAGATCGAGCAGCTCCGCAGCGGTGTCGTGGATGCGCTGCGCCGCCTTGCGCTTCGCCTTTTCCCACGTATCGGTGCCGAGCTTGTGGAGCGGCGCGGTCTCGGAGGGTGCACCGGTGTAGCGGCTGACGCGATCGAGCGCGTTCACCGGCACGTACAGCTTGTCGCCGTCCGCGTATTCGAGCAGCAGGAACTCGTTCGTCAGTCCGCCGACGTCGAGCGTCGCGAGGCTGACGAAGCGGCCGACGCCGTAGTCTTCGTGCACGACCGGCGAGCCGGGCCGCAGGTCGGTCAGGTCGCGGATGATCTTTTCGGGATCGCGGTCGGCGCGGCGCCGGCGCCGTTCCTGCCGCGCGCGTTCGCCGAACAGCTGTTCCTCGGCGATCAGTGCGAGCGGCGGCTCGGTGAGGACCAGCCCCGTGGAGATCTGCGAGACCGTGATGCCTAGCGGCGCGCCGCCTTCGGCGAAGGTAGGCCAGCTGTCGACGAGCAGCGGCCTCACATTGCGACGCTGCAGGATGTCGAGCAGCATCTCGCGCCGGCCGGCAGATTCGGCCGCGATCAGCACGCGGCCCTGGAAATCGTCGAGAAATCGCGCGAGCTCGCGCGCCGGCTCTTCGTTGCGCGGATCGATGCGCAGCCCCGGCGGCGCGCGCGTGGCGAAGTTCTGATAGGGCAGGGACTGCGTCAGCGGATCCAGCTCGACGCGCGACAGCTCGATCCGGCGCATCGCTGCCAGGCGCTGCACAAGCTCGTCGACCGACGTGAACACTTCGGCGGGCGCGAGGATCGGACGTTCGGCATCGTGCCCGCGCTGCTCGTGCCGGCTCGCGATCTCACCGATCACCTGCGCGGCCGCGCCCTGCACATCCGTTTCCACGGCGACGATCGTGTTGCCCGGCAGGTAATCGAACAGCGTCGCGGTGGCGTCGAAGAACAGCGGCAGGTAGTACTCGATGCCTGGCGGCGGCGCGCCTTCGGCGATGTCGCGGTAGAGCCCCATGCGCGTCAGATCGCCGGGAAAGCGGTTGCGGAAGCGACGCTTGAAGTTCTGGATGCCTTCGGCGGTGAGCGGAAACTCGCGGGCCGGCAACAGGCGCAGCGCCTGCGCACGCTCGCCGGAGCGCTGCGTTTCGGGATCGAACACGCGAATGCTCTCGACCTCGTCGTCGAACAGGTCGATGCGATACGGCGCGGGACTGCCCATCGGGTACAGATCGATGATCGAGCCGCGCACGGCGAACTCGCCCGGCGCCATCACCTGCGAGCTTGCGACATAGCCCGCGCCGCTCAATCTGTCGCGGAACGCCGCGAGGTCGAGCACCTCGCCGACGCTGAGATCGAACGCGTGCCCGTCGATGTACGTCTGCGGCGGCAGGCGCTGCAGAGCCGTTTCGAGATCGACGACGACGATGCCCTTGGCGAGCCGCGGCAGCGTCGCCAGCATCCGCAAGCGTTGCGACACGATGTCCGGATGCGGCGAGAACAGGTCGTAGGGCAGCGTCTCCCAGGCCGGGAAATGCTCGATGTAGCTACCGGGCTCGCAGAAGAAGCGCAGCTCGTCCTCCATGCGGCTTGCCTGGCGTGCATCTGCGGCGATGACCAGCAGCGGTCCGGAAGCCTTGCGCGCGGCCTCAGCCAGCCACAGCGAAGTGGCCGAGCCGTAGAGCTGGCCCCAGCGCACGTGCAGCTGGGCCTTGCTCGGCAGCAGAGGTCGATCGGCGTCGGTCAAGAAACGGTGCTCCAAACGGACGACACTCGGAAAGACGCCGCATGGGCGTCCCCGAAGAGGGTGGCGAGGTTAGCAGGTGGGGGCGAAGGGCTCTAGGAGCAAGAGCCGGGGGAACGGGAGTCAGGCTAAAGCCTGACCCACAAAAGGTGTGTAGGTCAGGCTTCAGCCTGACTTTCTTAGCCAGGTGTCACGACGGTGTGAACGACCTTGTTGTGCTCGAAGTACACGACGAAGCCGGGATACTCCCAGCGCGTGATCGGCGGTTGCGCCGTCGTGGCGCCACCGACTGCAGGCGCGCGGCGCGACGGGGCGCCGTACTTCGCTTCGACGCTCTCCATCGACATGCCGCTCGACGGCTTGTCGGCGCTACCGCCAGGGGCGGGCACTTTGAGCTCGTCGGCGGAGGCCGGCCCGGACAGCGCCGCGGCGGCGGCGATCGACAGAAGCCAGGATGTGCGACGCATGGGTTGTCCTCAGCAATATCAGACCGATCGACTCTAATGCAGGCATTACATAAGGGCCAAGCTCGGTACCTCCATTTGTAGTCGTAGTTCACATTTCCGGGTCGCCCCAGTAGCCTTGCCGGCCTTATGTTCCATCCCGTGCCCGTCTACGTGGGCCTGCGTTACGTCGTCAGCCGCCATCGCGGCTTCTTCGTTTCCTTCATCAGCTGGATCTCGATGCTCGGTATCTGCGTCGGCGTCGCCGCGTTGATCACTGTCATCTCGGTCATGAACGGACTCGAGCGCGAGACGCGGACGCGGCTGCTGAGCCTGCCTTCGCACGCCACGCTTGCCGGGTCGCCGCAGCAGATGCAGGACTGGGAGGCGCTGGCTGATCGCATCCGCCGCGAGCAAGGTGTCGTGGGTGTCGCGCCGTATCTCGACCTGCAGGGGATGCTCGGCCGCGGCGACGATCTGCGCGCCGCGCTGGTCCGCGGCATCGATCCGCAGATCGAGCCGCAGGTTTCCGAAATCGGCGCGCACATGCAGGTCGGCCGGCTCGACGATCTGCAGCCGGGCGAGCGGCACATCGTGCTCGGCGCCGGCCTGTCGTATGCGCTGGATGCGCGCATCGGCGATGAGATCACCGTCCTCGTGCCGGTCGCCGCGCAGGCCGGCGAGGGTGCGTTGGCCGGCATCGATCTGCAGCCACGCATCCAGACTTTTACCGTCAGCGGCGTTTTCGAAGTCGGCGCGCAGGAGCACGACAACCTGCTCGCGTTCGTGCACCTGCAGGACGCGGCTGCGATCGCCGGCACCGGCGGCGCGCCGGGCGGGCTGCGGCTGAAGTTCGCGGACATGTTCGCCGCGCCGACGCGCGTGCAGGAGATTGCGGCGTCGCTCGGCAGCGGCCTGCAGACCAGCGACTGGTCGATCGAGAACGCCGGCTTCTTTCGCGCCGTCGGTATCGAGAAGACCATGATGACGCTGATCCTGATGCTGATCGTCGCGGTCGCGGCGTTCAACATCGTCGCGGCGCTGGTGATGGTCGTGAATGAAAAGCGCACGGACATCGCGATCCTGCGCACGGTTGGGATCACGCCGCGCGCGATCGTGGGCGTGTTCATGACGCAGGGTGTGATCATCGGCTGGTTCGGGGCGCTGCTCGGCCTCGGGCTCGGGCTGTCGCTGGCCCTGAACGTCGGCACCATCGTGCCGTTCCTCGAGCGGCTGACCGGCATGCACGTATTCGACCCGACGGTGTTCGTGATATCGCAGGTGCCGTCGGAAGTGCACTGGCCGCAGGTCATCGGCATCACGGTGACCGCACTCGTGCTCACGGTGCTGGCCACCATCTATCCGGCGGTGCGCGGCGCCGCGACCGAGCCGGCCGAGGCGTTGCGCTACGAATGAAGTACGAGCTCCTGATCGGACGGCGTTACCTGCGCGCAAGTCGCGGCAACCGCTTCATCTCTTTCATCTCGACGATCTCGATGGCGGGCATCGCGATCGGCGTCGCGGTTCTCATCGTTGTGCTTTCCGTGATGAATGGCTTCGAGCGCGAGGTGCGCGTGCGCATCCTCAGTCTCACGTCGCACGCGAGTATCAGCGCGCTGAGTCTGCGCCTCGGCGACTGGCAGGACACCGCAGCACGGGTGCGCGATAACCCGTCCGTGCTCGCCGCTGCACCGTTCATCGAAGAGCAAGCGCTGCTGCTCGCGAGCGGCAGCAAGAGCAGCGGTGCAATCGTCACCGGCGTGCTGCCGGAGGACGAGCGACAGGTCACAGTCATTGCCGACAAAGTCACTAGCGGCTCGTTCGCAGCACTCGCGCCCGGCGAGTTCGGCATCGTGCTCGGCAACGAGCTCGCGAAGGCGCTCGGCGTGGGCATGGGCGATCGTGTCGTGATCGTCACGCCGCTGCGGACCGTCACGCCTGCGGGCGTGATGCCGCGCATGCGCGGCTTCAAAGTCGTCGGCGTGTTTTCCGCCGGCATGTACGAGTACGACCGCAACCTCGCCTACATCCACATCGGCGACGCGGCGGTGCTGTACCGGATGGGCGAAGACGTGACCGGGTTGCGGCTCAAGCTGGCCGACCTGTTCGCGGCGCCGTACGTGGTGCGCGAGCTGGCCCGCTCGCTCGGCGGCGGCTATTACGTCGACGACTGGACCCGCAAGCATGCGACGTTCTTCCGCTCGATCCAGCTGACGAAGTCGGCGCTGTTCATCATCCTGCTGCTGGTCGTGGGCGTGGCGGCCTTCAACATCGTGTCGACGCTCGTCATGGTCGTGAAGGACAAGCGCTCGGATATCGCGATCCTGCGCACCGTCGGCGCCTCGCCGCGCAGCATCCTCTCGATCTTCCTCACGCAGGGAGTCGCGATCGGCATGATCGGTACGCTCAGCGGCGTGCTGCTCGGCGTACTGATCGCTCTCAACCTCGAAGCTCTGATTCACGGTCTCGAAGCAGTGCTGGGGCTGCGCTTCCTCGACGCGAAGGTGTACTTCATTACCGATCTGCCGACGCGCATCGAGTGGAGCGACGTTTTGCAGATCAGCCTCACTGCGTTCGGCCTGTGCTGTCTGTCGACGCTCTATCCATCCTGGCGCGCCGCGCGGACGCAGCCGGCCCAATCGTTGCGACACGAATAAGAACCGACATGCCGAACCTCGTTCTCACCTGCAGCGGCTTGGTCAAGCACTTCGAGCAGGGCGACATCCGTGTCGAGGTGCTGAAAGGCATCGACCTGGAGATCGCCGCGGGCGAGCGCATCGCAATCGTCGGCGCGTCCGGCTCGGGCAAGACCACGCTGTTGCAGCTGCTAGGCGGGCTGGATCTGCCGACCTCGGGCACGGTGTCGATTGCAGGCAAGGAGATCAACCTGCTGTCGGATGCCGCGCGCGGCGAGCTGCGCAATCGCGCGCTGGGGTTCGTGTATCAGTTTCATCATCTGCTGCCGGAATTCACTGCGCTGGAGAACGTGGCGATGCCGCTGCTGATCCGCCGCATGCCGGTGGCAGAGGCGAAGGCGAAGGCGGGAGCGTTGCTGGAGCGCGTCGGGCTCAGTGCGCGGCTCGATCATCGGCCAGGGCAACTGTCGGGAGGCGAGCGACAACGAGCAGCCGTCGCACGCGCGCTGGTCACGCAACCGGCCGTCGTGCTGGCCGATGAGCCGACGGGCAATCTCGACGGCGCGAACGCGAAACAGGTGTTCGACCTGATGCTGGAGCTGAACCGCGAGCTGCAGACCGCACTGGTGATCGTGACGCACGCGCCTGAGCTGGCGACGCGGATGCAGCGGACGCTGACGCTCACCGACGGAAGATTGTCAGGCTAAAGCCTGACCCACAATCAGAGCTGCCCTGTGGGTCAGGCTGCAGCCTGACTCTTCATTTCTTTCTCACCGCCGACTCTCTGCGCGCGCTGACTTCCTTGCGCTCGTGATATTTCAGCACCAGGCTCAGGTGCCAGATGCCACCGAGCATGATGTAGCCCGCGATAGCCGCGGCGCTGCCGAGGATCAGGCAGCCGAGCAGCATGGGTTTCCAGATCGGCAGCAGCCCGGTCGTGATCCAGTCCCAGCTCAGCTCGAAGTTGATGGTGTGGAAGCCGATGCCGAGCAGATGACAGCCGACCCAGTACGCTGCGATGTACATCGGCACCATCGTGAGCGGATTGGCGAGGAACGTGCCGGTGATCGCCGCGGGCACGTTCAGGCGTAGCAGCAGCGCCGCTGCCGCGGCGACGATGATGTGGATTGGCAGCGGCACGAAGGAGATGAACAGCCCGAGCGCGAATGCGCGCGTAACGCTGCGGCGATTCAGCGTCCAGTAGGCAGGGTGCTCCAGCAGCAGGCGGAACGGTCGCATGAACCAGCGCTGCTTCCAGCGCTGGCGCTGGCGGCTCATGGATTTGAAAAATCGTCGGGGCATAAGGCGCGAAGTATCTCAGACAGGGAGGTCTGCATGGGGCGTGTTGCCATCGCATTTCTGCTCGGTGCCTGCTGCATCCACGCGTTGCCGTGGCTTCCCGACTGGCACGGTGCGCTCGGCTTGGCGGTTGCGGCGGCGGCGCTGACGCTCGTCGGGAGATTCAAGCCGGTCGCGGGTCTGCTCGCGGGCCTGGCCTGGACGTGGTTGAACGCGACGGCGCGCACGGCGGGTGATCTGCCGCCGGCGCTGGAAGGGCAGGATCTGCTCGTGCGAGGTTACGTCGCATCGTTTCCGCGCGCCGCGACCGGCGATTCGCAATTCCTGCTCGATGTCGTCGAGCCGCGGGCCGGTGTGCCGCCGCGGATTCGGCTCGTCTTGTATCGCGCTTCGCACGTACCGCAGGCCGGTGAGTTGTGGCAACTCGTCGTACGTCTCAAGCGGCGCAACGGGTTCGCCAATCCGGGCGGCGTCGACCACGAGGCGCAGCTGTTTCGCGAAGGCATCGGCGCGACCGGCTATGTGCGTGACGATGAGCGCAACACGAAGCTCGCGCCCGCATCAGCGCGCTACGCTGTGACGCGTGCGCGCGGCTGGATTTCCGGTCGCATTCGCGCAGCAGTGCGCGACCCGCAGGTTCTCGGCGTTCTGCAGGGTCTCGCAGTCGGCGACACGCAGGCGATGACGCCGGAGCAATGGCGCGTGTTCGCAGCAACAGGGACGACGCACCTGATGGCGATTTCCGGTCTGCATATCAGCATGGTCGCGGCGCTGGCTGCGTGGCTCGGCGGTGCGATCGTGCGATTTCGGTCCGCACAGATGCGGCGCTGGAGTGCGATGCATGGCCAGGTCATTGCAGGCATCACGGCTGCGCTCATGTATTCGACGCTCGCCGGACTGTCGGTGCCGACCCAACGCACGCTGCTGATGCTCGCAATCTATTTCGGCGCGCGCTGGTATCGACGCGAGCTCGCGGTCGCGCAGGCGCTCGGCCTGGCGCTCATCGGCGTCCTGCTGATCGATCCGTTTGCGCCGCTCGCGCCCGGCGCGTGGCTGTCGTTCGGCGCAGTCGCGATCATCCTGCTGGCAGTCGCGGGCCGATTGCGGCGCGACGGACCGCTAGCATCGTTCGCGCGCATACAGGTCGCGGTCACGATCGGACTCGTGCCGCTGCTGCTCGCAGCATTCGGCAGCATTTCGCTGCTGTCGCCGCTCGCCAATATCGTCGCGATTCCGCTGTTCACGGTGCTCATCGTGCCGACAGTGCTGCTCGGAGCGGCTGTGGCATCCGTGTGGTTGACGGCCGGCGAATGGGTGCTCGCGGTGCCCGAGCAGCTGGTGCTCTGGACGTGGCCGCTGCTGCAATGGATCGCGAAATCTCCGCTGGCGCTGTGGCACTTTCCTCAGCCTCCGGTGCTTGCGTTCGCGGCGCTGGTCGTCGGTGTGGTGTTACTGGTCGGGCCCGGCATCTGGCCGACGCGACTCGCAGGCGTGCTTCTGTGCATGCCTGTTGCGCTCCATCGCGTCCCGGGTCCCGGTATCGGCAATTTCGAGCTGGCGATGCTGGACGTGGGGCAGGGGCTCGCGGTCGTGGTGCGCACGCAGACGCACGCGCTCGTCTACGACGCGGGACCGGCGTTCCCAACGGGACGCGATGCCGGCGAGCTGGCAGTGCTGCCGTATCTGCGCCATCGCGGCGTACGTCAGCTCGATGCGCTCGTCGTCAGTCACGGCGATCTCGATCACCAGGGCGGAGCGAACACCGTGCTCGCTGGCTTGCCTGTCGCACGCGTCGTGGCAGGGCCGTCGGTCGGGTCGCTGTCGCGGCCGCGCGAGCCGTGTCGACGGGGGCAACGCTGGACGTGGGACGGCGTGCAGTTCGAGGTCGTGCACCCGGCGCGCTCTGCGCGCACGAGCGACAACGATTCGTCGTGCGTCCTGCTCGTGCGCAGCGCCGCGGGCAGCGTGCTGCTCGCCGGGGACGTGGAAGCCGCTGCCGAGTCGGAAATTGTCGACAACGGTCTGCTGCGCGCGACGGTCGTGGTCGTGCCTCATCACGGCAGTCGCACTTCTTCGACCGCGACGTTCGTCGCGGCAACTCGCCCTGCATTTGCGCTCGTATCGGCTGGCTATCGCAATCGTTGGGGGTTGCCGCGGCGAGAAGTCGTCGAGCGCTGGCGTGCCGCGGGCGCACGAGTGCTGACGACGGCGGACAGCGGCGCGATCGAGGTCACGTTCGCTGCCGGCAGTCCGCTGCTCGCGCGCGAGTATCGGCAGACACGACGTCGTTACTGGCATCGCTGACTCGTCCCCGCGCCGCTATCTGCTACTATGCCGCGAATAACGAGGCCCGCTCAGCCTGTACATGACCGCACACTCATGTTCGAAATAGTCAAAGCCGGCGGTCCCATCATGGGGCCGATCATCCTCGCCTCCATCGTCGCCGCGGCCATCATCCTGGAGCGTCTGTGGACGCTGCAGACGAAGCGCGTGCTGCCGACCGAGCTCACCGACAAGGTGTGGCGCTGGGTCGAGCAGGGGCAGATCCAGGACAAGCACATCGCGGCGCTCGAGCAGAATTCACCGCTCGGCAAAGTCCTCGCGGCCGGGCTCGCCAATCGTCACCGCGACCGGGCGATCCTCAAGGAAGCCATCGAGGACACCGGGCGCCACGTCGTGCATGAGCTGGACCGCTTCATCGGCACGCTCGGCATGATTGCGTCGCTGTCGCCGCTGATGGGTCTGCTCGGCACGGTGTTGGGCATGATCCGCACGTTCAACGCCATCACGACGGCTGGCGTCGGCAACCCGACGGCGCTCGCCGGCGGTATCGCCGAGGCGCTCATCGCGACTGCCGCGGGCCTCGCTGTCGCGATCCCGGCGACGATTGCTTACCGCGTGCTGCGCGGCAGGGTCGAGCGCCTGGTCGTCGCCATGGAGAAGGAAGCGATGAAGCTGGTGCAGGCGATCGAGCAGCAGCCGGGCGTTCGCGCAGCCGCGTCCCAGGCGGGATCCCGAGGAGCTGCTGCATGAAGTTGCGCTCGCGCGATCACGAGGATCCCGAGCTGAACGTCATCTCGCTGGTCGACGTGGTGCTGCTGCTGCTGATCTTTTTCATGCTGTCGACGAAGTTCGTCGACGATTCGCGCATCGAGCTGCAGTTGCCGCAGGCGAGCAAGGAGCCCGCGGCCGGGCAGAAGCGCGATCCGATCGAGGTCGGCGTGACCGCTTCCGGCGAATATCGCGTCAACGGCCAGACGCTGATCAATACCAGTCCCGCGACGCTGTCGGCTGCGGTTGCGAAAGTGGCCGGCGAGGCGCGCGACGTGCCGGTCACGATCCGCGCCGACGCGCGCGCCACGCATCAATCGGTCGTGACCGCCATGGATGTGCTGGGCCGCCTCGGCTTTCGGGCCATAAGCATCGCGACCGTGAACGACGGTCGCGCTTTGCCAGCCGCGAACTGAAGCGGCGCTCACCCGCTCGCATGCACGCCTCCGAACGCGGTCAGAAGCCAGTGCTCCCGTCCGGGGCGTGGCACACCTATCGCCGCCTGCTCGGCTACGTACGCCCGCATCGGCAGATGTTCCTGCTCGGCGTGCTCGGCGCAGCGCTGTTCGCCGCCAGCATGGTGCTGTTCGCAAAATTCGCGCAGGCATTCGGCGACGGCACGTTCGAGCGGCGCGATCCGGACTCGATCGTGTACCTGCCGCTCGCACTGATCGGACTGTTCGCGCTGCGCGGCCTGGGCGACTTCATTCAGACGTACTGCATGGGCTACGTCGGGCGCCACGTGGTGAAGCGCCTGCGCACGCAGATCTTCGAGCGCATGATGCAGCTGCCGATCGGCTACTACGACCGCAATTCGAGCAGCGTGCTGCTGTCGCGGCTGACCTATAACACCGAGCAGGTCGGTCAGGCCGCGACGGACTCGGTCGTCGTCACGCGTGCGCGAAGCGCTGACGATCCTCGGCTCGATCGCCTTGCTGTTCTACCTCAACCCGCGTCTGGCGCTGATCGCGATGACGATGGGTCCGTTGGTCGCCTGGCTGGTCACGATCATCAACCGCAAGTTCCGCCGCTACAGCCGGCGCATCCAGGACTCGATGGGCGACATCACGCGCGTCGCGAAGGAAACGCTGGACGCGCCGCGGATCGTCAAGGTCTACAACGCGCAGGGTTATCAGAACGCGCAGTTCGAGACCGTCAACGAGCACAACCGCCGTTCGTTCATGCGCCTGGTGCTCACCAAGGGCTTGTCGAATCCGGTGGTGCAGCTGGTGATGGCGCTCGGCTCCGCTGTCGTGCTGTCCATCGCGATTGCCGAGGTCGTGCATCGACGCAGCACCATGGGTGACCTGCTGGGCTTCCTCGTGGCGCTGGTCAACATCAGCCAGCCGTTGCGCAGCCTGGTCGGCGTGGCCGGTCCGCTGCAGCAGGGTATTGCCGCGGGTCAGAGCATCTTCGATCTGCTCGACGAGCCGGTGGAGCCGCCCGGCGGCGCACTTGCCGCCACGCGCGTTCGCGGCGACATCGAATTCGATCGCGTGTCGTTCTCCTATCCGGTCGGCAAAGGCGTCACGTTGCACGATCTGAGCCTGCGGGTTGCTGCCGGACAAGTGCTCGCGATCGTCGGCAGGACCGGCAGCGGCAAGTCGACGGTGGTGAATCTGTTGCCGCGCTTCTATGACGTGAACGAGGGCTCGGTTCGCGTCGACGGGCACGACGTTCGCGACTACGAGCTGTCGAGCCTGCGCGAGCAGATTGCGCTCGTCAGCCAGGAAGTCGTGCTGTTCAACGACTCGATCCGCGCCAACATCGCGTTCGGGCGCGACGCGTCGCCGGCCGCAATCGAAGAGGCGGCGCGCGCCGCGCACGTCATGGAGTTCGCGCAAGCGTTGCCGGCCGGTCTCGACACGATGGTCGGCGACCGCGGCGTGCTGCTCTCCGGCGGTCAGCGTCAACGCATCTCCATCGCGCGGGCGCTGCTGAAGAACGCTCCGATCCTGATCCTCGACGAGGCCACGTCCGCGCTCGACACGGAATCCGAGCGCATCATCCAGGCGGCGCTCGAAAAGCTGATGCACAACCGCACGACGCTGGTCATCGCGCATCGGTTGTCGACCGTGGAGAAGGCGGATCGCATCGTCGTCATGGATGCCGGTCGCATCGTCGAGAGTGGGACGCACGCCGAGCTGCTGACGCGCAATGGCCAGTACGCCTCGCTCCACCGGATGCAGTTCGCCGCGTGAGTGCCTCGGGCGACTGGTTCTTGCAGCGAGTATGGTACGACCGGCACGCACCCTGGTTCTCGCTGGTGCTGCTGCCGCTGTCCTGGTTGTTCCGGCTGGTCGTCGCTGCCCGGCGCGTCGCGTATAGCATTGGCCTGTTATCGAGCATCCGCGTCGCGCGCCCCGTCGTCGTGATCGGCAACATCACCGTCGGCGGCACCGGCAAGACTCCATTCACGATCTGGCTGGCGGATCAGCTGCAACGCAAGCGCAAGCGCGTTGGCATCGTGCTGCGCGGCTACGGCGGCCACTCCGATCATTGGCCGCGCGACGTGGATCAGGACTCAGCACCGCAGGAGGTCGGCGACGAAGCAGTGTTGTTGGCGAAGCGCACCGCTGCGATCGTCGTCGCCGGTCCTGACCGCGTGGCGGCAGCCCGGCGCGCGATAGAGCGCGGCGCCGAGGTCGTTCTGTCGGACGACGGCCTGCAGCACTATCGTCTGGCGCGGGATCGCGAGATCGTCGTGATCGACGGCAGTCGCGGTGTCGGCAACCGCCGGATGCTCCCGGCTGGTCCATTGCGCGAACCAGTGAGCCGCCTTGCACAGGCGGACCTGCGCGTCGTGTCCTGGCGCGATGGTTCCGCGCGCCCGCTTACGCCGGTTCCGGCGACCATCCAGGCGTGCGCGCGTCTCACGCAGGCAGTTGCGTTGATCGGCGGCGAGACGCGCTCGCTGGACGCATTCAAGGGCACGCGCGTGCATGCCGTCGCTGCCATCGGCAATCCGCAACAGTTCTTCGCAGCCTTGCAGGAGATCGGCATCGAGGTTGCGCCTCACCCGCTGCCGGATCATGCTCAACCGACCGCGGACGACATCCGCTTTCCGGATCAGCTGCCCGTGCTGATGACGGAAAAGGATGCAGTAAAATGTCGCGCGATCGCCGATCAGCGGCATTGGGCCGTGCGCATGGATGTCATGGTCAGTGAGCAGGATGCCGCGGCGGTGCACGCTATGCTCGATCGACTCGGATGACACTCACCATGGACACGAAGCTGCTCGACATCCTCGCCTGCCCGCTGTGCAAGGGGCCTTTGCAGTACTCGAAGGTGCAGCAACTGCTGGTGTGCCGCGCCGACCGGCTCGCGTATCCCATTCGCGACGGCATTCCGGTGATGCTCGAAGAGGAAGCGCGCACGCTCGAGCCCATGGATCCGCTGCTGAAGGACTGAAGCGGCCACGACATGGGATTCAAAGTCGTCATCCCGGCGCGCTACGCGTCGACGCGCCTGCCGGCGAAACCGCTGCTCGATCTCGGCGGGCGGCCGATGATCCAATGGGTCATCGATGCGGCGTGTCGCAGCGCCGCCGACGAAGTGCTGGTGGCGACGGACGATCGCGCGCATCGCTGCGGCAGCTGTCGATCCGCGCTCGACCGGCCGCTCGCTCGCGGTGATGACGCGTGCCGATCACATGTCGGGCACGGATCGCATCGCCGAGGTGGCGCAGGCGCGCGGCTGGGACGGGCGCACGGTCGTCGTCAACGTGCAGGGCGACGAGCCGCAGCTGCCGCCGCAATTGATCGATCAGGTTGCTTCGTTGCTCGAGCGTCACGCGGCTGCGGACATCGCGACGCTGTGCACGCCGATCACCAGCGTGCACGAGTTCCTCGACCCGAACGTCGTCAAGGTCGTCACCGGTCGGGGCAGCGTCGCGCTGTATTTCAGCCGCGCGCCGATTCCGTGGCATCGCGACGGCGCGGCGCACGGGCTGGCAAGTCAGACGAGCATTCTCGGTGCTCAACGGCACCTCGGGATTTACGCTTACCGCGTCGATGCGTTGCGTACGCTGACTGCGATGTCGCCGAGCGATCTTGAAGTCACGGAGAAACTGGAGCAACTGCGTGCGTTGCAGGCCGGCATGAAGCTGGTCGTCGGTATCGCCGCAACGCCGCCGCCAACCGGCGTCGACACCGAAGGCGACGCCGAGCGCGTGCGCGCATCGCTTGGTCCGCGTTCCCCTTAACGCGACTGCGCGTCGTCCGCTTTCTCCAACTCCGAGTAGTGCGCAGTCTCCAGCACGTCGCCATCCCAGCGCACGAGCAGAAACCCCTTATCCAATAGTTTGACGACGGTGCCCCGTGGGAATTGCTCGCGCCGGGGTGCGCGCACGCGGTCGCCTTCCGCGAAGCCATGCTCTGGTTTCTTCATTTTCGTTATGGCGCGCCGGTTCATCCGGCACGTAGCTGCAAGAGCGCAGCGTTTTTGTACGCAGATTCAGACGGCGTCGGTATCGGCATTTGTCTCTAGGGGCGGGCCCGAGGTAAAAAGCAGCGAATGCGCATCCTCTTCGTCTGCATGGGAAACATCTGTCGCTCGCCGAGTGCGGAGGGCGTGTTTCGCAGCGTGCTGGCTGCGCGCGCACCGCAGCTGACGATCGAGATCGATTCGGCGGGCACGCACGACTATCACGTGGGCGAGCCGCCGGACGAGCGGTCTATCGCCGCTGCGCGTCGCCGCGGCATCGACATGTCTGCGTTGCGTGCGCGCATGGTGAGCGCGAGCGATTTCGACGACTTCGATCTGATCCTGGCGATGGACGAGCAGAACCTGCGCGAGCTGCGGCGTCGCGCGCCGGCGCATCGTCACGAGCGCATTCGATTGCTGATGGAGTTCGCGCCGCAGGCGTCCGTGCGCGCAGTGCCGGATCCGTATTACGGCGGGCCGCAGGGCTTCGAGCAGGTGCTGGACCTGCTCGAAGAAGCTGCGGAGGGATTGTTGAAGGAGATGTTGAGTCGGGCTAAAGCCTGACCCACACCGAGCTCCCTGTGGGTCAGGCTTCAGCCTGACTTCTCTATTCCTCGCGGCGCGTGCCGCCGGGACCCCACGAGCCGCTGCTCGGCGTCGGGCCACCCGACCACACCGTGACCGGCTTCGAATCGCCGTGTCCCGCAGCGGCGGGAGCCTCGCTGCGTTCCGGCTTCGGCGGCGCCGCTTCATGGGCGTGTTCCGTGCGGGGCGAGGCCAGATCCAGACTGTGTTGATTGTCGCCCGAGCCTTCCGCGCGCGGCTCGGGGTTGCCGGCGCCCGCGTCGGCCGCACCTTCGCGATTTCGACCTCGACCTCCGCGCCGGCGCCGTCCGCGACGTCCGCTGCGCTCGCCACGTTCTCCGTGATCGCCGCGGTCTCCGCGATCCGGGCGCTCGTTGCGACCGGCCTCTGCAGGTTGCGCCGGCGCTGCTTCAGGCTTCGGAGCTGCCGGCTGCTGCTGTGGCGGCTTTGCTGTGGTGCTGTTGCTGAGCCGGAGCACGTGCGACGTCCGAATGCTCGCGAGGCTTGCGCTCGTGGCGCTGGCCGTCGCGTTGACCGCCACGGTGTCCATCCGGCCTTCCGTCACGGCGTCCTTCGCCCGACGCGGCCTTGTCCTTGTGTTCGTTGCGGCCGCGATCGCGATCGCGTTGATGACGCCCGTGACTGCCGCGGTCGCGGTCGCGATCCCGGCCATGACGACTTTCCGGCCGCTCACGGCGACCTTCATGGGGCGGCCGGCTGGACTCGCGCTGCGGGGGCGCGGCCGGCTTGGCCACCTCCGTACCGGCGCCGCCAAACAGGAAGCGCCAGAGGCGCACGAAGATGCCGATCTGCTCGACCGGCTTCGCCGGTGCGATCGGTGCGATCGTGGTCTCCATCGCAATCGTCGGCGGCGGTGGAATGGTCGCAATGTTGGATGCAACGACCAGCGGCGTCGGCGGAGCAGGGCGCTCCTCCTTGACCGCTTCGTTCAGCGCCGGCAGCGGAGTCACCGGAATCTGGTGACTGATGGAATTGTTCTCCGGCAGCTGTGCCTCGTCGTCGCGCACGCGGCGAATTTCGTACGCCGGCGTTTCCATGTACTTGTTCGGCACCAGCACGACCTGCGAGCCGCTCTTGGTCTCGATGCCGTTGAGCCAGTCGCGCTTCTCGTTCATCAGGTAGGTGGCGACGTCGACCGGCAGCTGCGCGATGACCTTCACCGTGCGGTCCTTGCGCGCCTCCTCGCCGATCAACCGCAGCAGGGCGAGCGCGAGCGAGTCGACGCTGCGTATCGTGCCCATACCGCTGCAACGCGGGCACGCGATGCTCGCGGACTCGCCGATCGACGGCCGCAGGCGCTGGCGCGACAGCTCCAGCAGGCCGAAGCGGGAGATGCGCCCGATCTGAATGCGCGCGCGGTCCTGCCGCACGGCATCGCGCAACCGGTCTTCGACGGCGCGCTGGTTCTTCTGCGACTCCATGTCGATGAAGTCGATGACGATCAGGCCGCCGAGGTCGCGCAGTCGCAGCTGCCGGGCAATCTCGTCGGCAGCTTCCAGGTTGGTGTTGAGCGCGGTGGTCTCGATGTCGCTGCCGCGCGTCGCGCGCGCCGAGTTGATGTCGATCGACACCAGCGCCTCGGTCGGGTCGATGACGACCGAGCCGCCGGAGGGCAGGTTGACCTTATGGGAATGCGCCGACTCGATCTGGTTCTCGATCTGGAAGCGCGTGAACAGCGGCACGCTGTCTTCGTACAGCTTGAGCTTGCGCAGGCCCGCGGGCATGAAGCGCTGCATGTACTGCTGCGCCTCGTTGAAGATCTCCTGGTTGTCGACCAGGATCTCGCCGATATCGTCCGCCAGGTAGTCGCGCAGCGCGCGGATGATGGCCTTGGACTCCTGGTAGATCAGGAACGGCGCAGGCTTGCCTTCGGCAGCGGCCGAGACCGCTGTCCACACTTCCTTGAGATTATCCAGGTCCCACTGCAGCTCCTCGGCCGTGCGGCCGACGCCGGCAGTCCGGACGATCGCGCCCATGTTCTCGGGGATCTGTACCTGGTCGAGCGCTTCGCGCAGCTGTTCGCGGTCCTCGCCCTCGATGCGCCGCGAGACCCCGCCTGCGCGGGCGTTGTTGGGCATGAGCACCAGGAAGCGCCCGGCGAGGCTGATGAAGGTGGTGAGGGCAGCGCCCTTGTTGCCGCGCTCCTCCTTCTCCACCTGGACGATGACTTCCTGGCCTTCGTCCAGGAGCTCGCGGATGTTGCGACCCCCGGGAGCCTGACCGCCCTTGAAGTAATCCTTGGTGATTTCCTTCAGCGGCAGGAAGCCGTGACGTTCCGCGCCGTAATCGACGAAGCACGCTTCGAGACTCTGCTCGACGCGCGTGATGCGGCCTTTGTAGACGTTGGCTTTCTTCTGTTCGCGGGACGGTACTTCGATGTCGAGGTCGTAGATTTTCTGTCCATCAACCAGTGCGACGCGCAACTCCTCTTCTTGGGTTGCGTTGACGAGCATTCGCTTCATGAGACCCTTCTGAGTATTCGCAAAGGGCCGCGAGCTCACGCACGGCGGGCGGAAGCGTTGGACTTGAGGTGCGATCGGGAAACGAATTCATCCGATTGGTGCCTGGCGAGACGCTCGAGCGTCCGGCGCATTTTTCCATTCACTTTTTGGCCCGCCCGTAGGCGCTTGCCGCCGACCCAGACCCCGATTCTGAAAGGTCTGGCACCGACGTAGACGCGGCCGGACGATGGTCTGTGCAATCCCCGTGACCCTGGCTCGCGCGCCACGTCGGCGCACCGATGAGGCCAGGTGAGACAGATTCGAACAGAACCAACTAATATGCGACGCCTCTTGCTCGAAGCAGCGGGGCGCCGCGTAAATCGCGCGGAATATAACAGGGCATGCACCTCCAATCAATGATCGATCAATAGGTTACGTGCATTTGCCAGTCAGCCCAGTCAGCTACGTCGAAGCGCAGGACGGTGACGACGGCCAACGTCTCGATAATTTCCTGCTGCGGACCCTCGGAGCGGTGCCGCGCAGTCTCGTCTACCGCATCCTGCGAACCGGCGAAGTACGGGTAAACGGCCGGCGCGCCAAACCGGCCTATCGACTGGCAGCGGGCGACCGGGTGCGACTGCCGCCGCTGCAGGACGCAGGGCGCAAGCAGGATTCGACGCAGGCGAAAGCTCCTTCCAAGTCGCTACGCGACTTCGTCGCGGCGGCCGTGATTCACGAAGATCGCGATCTCATCGTGGTCAATAAGCCCGCGGGAGTTGCCGTGCATGGCGGCAGCGGCGTGAGCTTCGGCGTGATCGAGGCACTGCGCGCCGTCCATCCGCAGCTGAAAGAACTGGAGCTGGTTCACCGGCTCGACCGTGAGACCAGCGGCTGCCTGCTCGTCGCCAAGCGCCGCGCCATTCTGCGCGATCTGCATGCACAGCTGCGCGAGCGCCGGATGCGCAAGCGCTACCTGGCGCTGGTCGCGGGCCGCTGGCCGTTCGGGGCAAAAACGATCGATCTGCCGCTCAAGACCAACCTCAAGCAGGGAGGGGAGCGCGTGGTCCGTGTGCACAGCGAGGGGCAGAGCGCAGTGACGACTTTCAAGCCGATCGAGCAGTTCGGCAAGGTCGCGACGCTGCTGGATGTCGATCTCGGCACCGGCCGCACGCACCAGATCCGCGTGCACGCCGCGCACGCCGGCTATCCGGTCGCCGGCGACGAGAAGTACGGCGATCGCGAGAAGGATGCCAAGCTGCAGGCGTACGGACTGTCGCGAATGTTTCTGCACGCCGCATCGCTCACGTTCCGTCGTGGCGACGAGCCTTTCACCGCGAGGCGCCGCTGCCGCCGGAGCTGGAATCGGTGCTCCAGAAGCTGAGAGAGTCGGGTTAAAACCCGACCTACAGCAGCTTTGTAGGTCGGGCTTTGGCCCGACGATCAGGGCACGTGGAAACCGTGCTTGCGCAGCACCGAGGCCAGCCAGATCAGCGGCAGGCCGACGAGCGCAGTCGGGTCGTGCGTGTCCACCTTGTCGAACAGCGAGATGCCGAGCGCTTCGACCTTGAAGCCGCCTGCGCTGTCGTAGGGTTTGTCGCGAGCGACGTAGCGCTTGATCTCTTCCTCACTGAGGCGGCGGAAATGCACGGTCGTGACGTCCAGGTGTCCTTCGTTCGTGCCGCTGTCCGAGAGCATGACGTGCACGGCGGTGTGGAAGACGACGCGGTGCCCGCTCAGCGACTTCAACTGGGCGATCGCCCGGTCGCCCGAGCCCGGCTTGCCGAGGACGTCCCGCCCGCACATGGCGAGCTGGTCGGACCCGACCACCAGACTGTGCGTATGCCGGCGGGCCACGACTTCGGCCTTGCTGCGAGCGAGCCGCCCGACCAGGTCGGCAGCCGATTCGCCCGGGAGCGGGGATTCGTCGACGTTCGGGGCGGCGACCGTAAACGGCACGCCCAGCCGCTCCAGCAGCTGCTTGCGATAGACGGACGTCGAAGCCAGTACCAGCCGCAGCTTGCCGGCCACTTTCCCGGCGCTCATCGCGGCGCCTTCCCCGGGGTGGTCCCGGTCCAGACAAGCCCTACTAAAACAACCATTTACGCCCTTATTGTTTTTGACACAGGTGGGGGTGGCCGCTAGTATACGCGCCCCATGCCGCGACCCCCGGCCGTCTCCAGCGACTTGGTTCTGGACGCAGACGTCTGTGCGCGGGCGGGCAGCACCATCGAGCGTCATTTTTCCGTGGAGCAGCTGCCGCGCCTCGCGGAGGCGGGCGCGCTCGACGGGTCGCGGATCGACGTGCGGTTACGGTTTTCGCTGTTCGACGAACGGCCGGCCGTCGACGGAACGATGCGGGGCACATTGATGCTGAGCTGCCAGCGTTGCTTGCAGCCGGTCGCGGTGCCGCTCGACGAGCAGTTCCAGGTCATCCTGGTACAGCAGGAGCGCGCCGACGAGCCCGGCGGGTACGAGCCGGTGGTCGGCGATCCAGCGCACTTCGATGTGCGCTGGCTGACTGAGGAACAGGCACTGCTTGCGTTGCCGTTGGTGCCGCTGCACGCAGTCGGCGAGTGCGACGAGGCGACAGCAGGGCCCCAGGACATTGATCGGGATGTGGAGCAGGGCGCGAGCGCCGGCACCCAGCGACCGTTTCAGAATTTGCGAGATCTGTTGGAGAAATGAGCCATGGCAGTTCAGAAGAGCCGAAAGACCCCTTCCAAGCGCGGCATGCACCGCTCGCACGACCACCTCGGTCGTCCGGCGTTGTCCGTCGATGCGACCTCCGGTGAGACGCACTCGCGCCACCGCATTTCGCCGGATGGTTTCTATCGCGGCAAGAAAGTCATCGAGAGCCGCGACAAGACCGAGAGCGAGTAACGCGCCGGCAAGCGGCGTCGCCAGCGGCGTCCGCAGCTGACACTCTCCTTGAACAGTCCCCGGCCGGTCACAATCGCGGTGGACGCCATGGGCGGCGATCACGGCCCGGGCGTCACTGTGCCCGGCGCGCTTGCCGCGCTCGAGGCCGACTGCGACCTGCACATCGTGCTCGTCGGTCTGCGTGAACCCATCGAGCAACTGCTGCGCGACGTGCCCGCGCAGTTGCGTCCGCGCGTGCGCGTGCACGAGGCGACGCAGGTCGTCTCGATGGACGAGAAGCCGCAGGACGCCTTGCGCCGGAAGAAAGACTCCTCGATGCGCGTGGCGATCGACTTGGTGAAAGCCGGCGAGGCGGCCGCGTGCGTCAGTGCCGGCAATACCGGCGCGCTCATGGCGACGGGGCGCTTCGTGCTGAAGACGATCGACGGCATCGACCGGCCCGCGATCATCTCGCGCATCCGCGCCCGCCACGGCCACACGCACATGCTCGACCTGGGCGCGAACTCCGAATGCACGGCCGAGCACCTGTTCCAGTTCGCAGTGATGGGCAGCGTCGTCGCGTCCGACATGCACGGCATCGCGCAGCCGCGCGTCGGCATTCTCAACATCGGCGAGGAGGAGACGAAAGGCGACAGCGTCGTACAGGATGCCGCGCGCATGCTGTCCGCGAGCAAGCTGAACTACGTCGGCTTCGTCGAAGGCAACGATATCTTTTCCGGCGAAGTCGACGTCGTCGTGACCGACGGCTTCACCGGCAACGTCGCGTTGAAAACGATGGAGGGGCTCGCGAACATGCTGGTCGGCGCGCTCAAGACGGAGTACACGCGCAATCCGCTGCGCTACGTGGGCGCGGCGGCATCCTGGCCGGTGTTGCGCTCACTGCGCCGCGAGTTCGATCCGCGCACCTACAACGGCGCGAGCATGATCGGGCTGAGCGGAATCGTCATCAAGAGTCACGGCAGCGCCGACGCGCTGTCGTTCCGCAACGCCATCGGCGTCGGGTCGATCGAGGCGCGCAAGGGCGTGCCGACGCAGATCGCCAACCTGCTGCGCGCGCAGTTGGCGTAGACTTCCCATCGGTGAAGACGCAGCGATGAAGAACCGGTATCGATCGAGTGTGCTGCGACTGGCCGCCTGCCTGGCCGGTTCCGCAATGAGCCTGCAGCTGCAGGCTGCGACGTATCCGCTGCCGGCCGGCGGGGATACGGTCATCGGCGAAGTTCAGCACGTCGTCGCTCAACACGAGGACACGCTGCTCGATCTCGGACGCCGCTACGGCGTCGGCTATGAGGAAATCGTCGCCGCCAATCCCGGCGTCGATCCGTGGTTGCCGGGCGCCGGCACGCAGGTGCTCATTCCCTCGCGCTACATCCTTCCCGAAGAGCGCGAGGGGGTCGTCGTCAGTCTCGCCGAGCACCGCCTGTATTACTTTCCGCGCGCCACGGCCGGCACGGCGCCGACCGTCATGACCTATCCCATCAGCATCGGCAAGATGGACTGGAAGACACCGCTCGGCATGACGCGCATCGTGCACAAGCGCGAGAAGCCGATCTGGTATCCGCCCGAGTCGGTGCGCCGTGAGCACGAGGCCGAGGGGCGGCCGTTGCCGAAAGCGGTGCCGGCGGGTCCCGACAATCCGCTCGGCGACTACGCGATGCGCCTGGGGATTCCCGGCGGCGCTTATCTGATTCACGGAACGAATGCGCCCGCCGGCGTCGGCATGCAGGTGACGCACGGCTGTATTCGCATGTATCCGGAGAACATCGCCGAGTTCTACAAGCTCGTGCCCGTCAACACGCCGGTGCGGCTGATCGATCAGCCGTATCGCATGGGCTGGAACGGCGAGGAGCTGTACATCGAAGTGCACGCGCCGCTCGAGGGACAGGATCCCGGGCAGACGCGCAGTCTCACGAACGTCACCCGACTGCTGGTGGCGGCCACGCAGGACCGCACGGTGGCGATCGACTGGGCGAAGGCGGAGCGGGCGTTCATCCAGGCGACGGGCGTGCCTGAATCGGTACTGCTGAGCCCGGCGACAGTGCAAGCCGCGGGCGATACGCCCGGAGCTCTGCGTTAGACTCCCGCTCGCGGATCCTGCGGCCGAAGTCATCTATCTCTCGAGTTAGTCCATGGCGGAGGCTGTGGGATCCGCCAGAACTTCGCGCCAAAAAAAACGCCGCGGCAAAAACCGCGCGCCAGTTCCGGTAACACAAAAAAACGCCGCGGTTTACCGCGGCGTTTTTCTTTTCGAGCGAACCGAATCGATTACTTCGACACGGCCTTCTTGAAGGCGCGATCGATCTTCTCGTTGGTCGCGTCGCAGCAGGCCTGGCTGGCCTGTGCGGCCTGCAGCGCCTGGTTGGCAGCGCTCTGCGCGCTGTCGGCAGCCGAGCGTGCCGAAGCGGCGGCGCTGGCAGCAGAGTCCGCTGCGGCCTTCGCTGCTGCGGCGTCCTGCACTGCCTTGTCAGCAGTGGCCTTGATCTCATCGACTGCCTTCTGCGAGACGCAGCCGCTGGCAGCGACGAGTACCAGGGCAGCGACGCCTGCCTTCAGCGTGGTGGAGATGCTTTTCTTCATGACTTCTTTCCCCTTCTTATGGGTCGGACAAAAATGGACCGGAGCGACTGAATTTCACGCCTCTTAATCCTCGGGAGTTATGGCGGGTTCCCTCGGATTTCGCCTCAAAAGCTCAATGTTTGTAAAAGCTTCCGGCGCGAGCCGAGCGCGGAGGATACAAGATCGAAGCGGTGCGATAAAGCTCGCGTTGAGTGCCGTTGCTTTATGCAGACACGTTGATTATCAGCGCCAGCACTCGTTGCCGGTCGGCTCACGCTCCCCGTTCTGGTTGATCGTGAGCGTCAGGCACGCAGGAGCATCCTTCACCTGGCCGCCAGTTGCTGTCGCAGTGGCCGTGTATGTCGTCGTGTCGGGCCGCACCAAGGCAATGTTGTAGTGGCCGCTTGGCGTCGTCGGCTCGATGCCGAGACCGGGCGGATCGTCCGTCGTCCCGAGGGACAGCTCAGCGGTATCGGCGTAGCGATTGTTCTGGAGAAAGAACTTCTCCTGGTTCGCCTGGATTTGCAGCAGCACCATGCGTGCTTCCGTACGGTTGGTCCGCAGCAGATAGCCACGGTAGCTGTTCACCGCGAGCGTCCCGAGGATTCCGACGATCACGACGACGGCCATCAGTTCGAGCAGCGTGACGCCGCGGCTGCGCGCCTGCGCGCCCGGCTCAGTGGTATGGCGGTTCAAAGCTGCATGCTCCTGTGCTGCTGCATACGTTCCAGATCAGTTCGCGCTCTGCTCGCGCCAGTATGTCTTCACGCGGCTGTCGAAGTCGCGGCAGATGTCCAGCACGCGCACACCGGCGAGACAGACGAACTGCGTGGCGCCCCCAGGCGGCGGGCAGTCTTCGCCCTCGCACTCCTCTCCGCAATCGTCGCCGGTGCAGGGCACGGGCTCGGTGCCCAGCACCAACGTTGAGACGTCGCCGGCGATGCCGCCGAACGTGAAGTCATCATATCGATCGCTGGGATCCGCCGTGCCGTCGACGCTCACCGGCGAACCGTCCAGCACCCGGACCGCATACGCGCGATTCGTGCCGAGCGTGGGCTCGCACGGGTCGGCAGGGATGGTGGTGCTCGGCGTGTACGTCGTGAACACGATGACGTTGTTGATCGTCGTCGCCTCGCCCAGCACCTTCTCGCCGACCCACGCGCTGTTCGGGTGATTGAGGTCCAGCCGCCAGCCGATCGCGTCCGCCGGGAGGTTCGGCGTGACGTTGCTGGTGATGTCGGTAAGGGCGCTCTCCGTGACCACCACGTGCGTGTTGAATTGCTCCTGCGTGAGCGGCGTCAAGCCGCTGGGGTCGCGAATCGAGTAGAAGCGATCGCGGATCGTCGTATTGAGCGGGTGGCCGCGATAGCCCGAACCGATGGCGATGTTCAGGAACGACGTGCCGCCCGGCTGCTGGATGGCCGCCACGTCCGGCGCGTTGTAGAAGCGTCGATTGTTGATCGGGTCGTGAGTCGTCTCGTCGTGCGAGCCGAGCGAGGCGAGGACGCCACCAGCGACCAGGCTGCCGCGCGCATTGCCGTTCGTGATATCGAAGCGCCACACCTGTCCGCCCATGTCGCCGGCGTACATGCGGTCGGAGAACCCGTCGCCCTCCGTGTCCAGCACGGAGATGTTGGCCGGAATGCTGTGAACCATGCGGTTGTTGTTCAGATCCGTCCCGCTCGGACCTGCGCTCCACAGCAACTCGCCGGTCAGCGCGTCCACGATGAAGATGCGGTTGCCGATGCTATCCGTCGTGTAGGTCGTGCCGTCCTGGGCCGGGTCGTAGCCGCCGCCCATGATCAGCACCAGCTTCTGCGAGTTTTGCGAGGCCCCCTCGATGTTTATGCGGCCGATGGTCGGAGCCGACCAGGTCTGGCCCGCGCCGGGCAGCTGCGTGGAATTGATGTGCCACATGTAGCGCGGCGCAGTCTTGTCGGTCACGTCGAGAGCATAGTAGCCACTGCCGCCGCGCCCCATGCCGAAGTACAGGATGACGCGGTCGCCGGCGTCACGCGAGATGAACCCGACGGGGGCTACGTCGAACTTCAGGACGCGGATCTCGCCGTCCAGCGCGTAGCTCTTGGTGTCCTCGGCCGTATTCCAGAACAGGTCGTACTGCATCCGGATGAATTCCTGCGGGATGAACGACCAGAGCTCCTCGCCGGTCTCGACGTCGAACGCATGCAGGTAGCCGTCGTTGGTCGGCACGAAGGCTGCGGCATCGTCGATGTCGGGAGAGGCTTCGGTGCCGCCGTAGATCACGATCGCAGGCTGCGCGTGGATGGGATCGCCCATGGCGCGACGCCGCTCGGTGGTATCGTCGTTACCCTGCGCCGTCGGATAGAAGTCGCGCACGTCGGCACCGCGAATCCAATCGACCAGTTGCTCGGGCGTCGGGTCTGTTGCCGTCGGCGCGGCCAGGCCGAGCATTGCATCCGTGATCGCAGCGTTGTCGTCTACGAACTCGCTCGCGTCCGCTGTCAACAGTGCCGGACTATCGGGATTGGTACCGATGTAGGTGTAGACGTTGCGAGCATCCGGGTCGGGCAGCTCGTTGGCGGCGCCGCCGTCGCGGACTCGAGGCCCGTCGTCTTCCGCGGACCAGAAGCTGCGCGCCTCTTCGACGAAAAAGCCGGTGGTCTCGTCGATGGCGGGCAGGTCCGCATCCTGGCCTACCACTACCGCGCCATCCTCTGTTGCCTTGACGCGGTACTTCTTCAGGTTGCCGGGCCAGTGCCGCGTGGCGGCGGGCTGAAACACGGATACATAGAGGTCGCTCAACGAGCGTGTGCGGTTGAACGCGTTCACCGCCACGGTCGGCGCCGAAAACGTCGTGTTCGTATTGAGAATCTGCAACGCCAGTCCGGTCAGGACGTTCGTGAGGGTTTCGGCGTCGTTCGCCAGGTAGGCGCTGCTCTCCCCGCCGCTACCCGCCTGAGCAGTTTCATTCAGGTAATCGAGCGCGTCGCCGCCGGCAACATCCTCGCCGAAGCCGATCCAGTAGCTGACGACGTTCTGCGTATTGCCGACGTCCGTCCGCATGTCGGCGTTGAACATGTATTCGGCAAGCGCTGCCAGGCACAGGCCGGAGTTCGGCCAGTCGTTTTCGGGTCCTTCGCCCGCGGCGCGGCAGGTCCCGCCCAGCTCCGCGAACTGCGGCAGGCCCGTGATGTCGGTGTTCGATTGCGCGTCCGAGGTCGGCAGACCGTCCGTCAGGTACACGATGTAGTTCTTCTGGCAGGAGAAGTCGGCCGGACTTTCATAGTTGGCGCCGTCAGCCTGCGCAGGATTGCGGGATTCGGCGACGCTGGTAATCGGCACGGAGGTGTTGCCGAAGACCACCGGGTCGCCCTTGAAATAGCGGTAAGCCTCGAACAGCGTCTCGGACAGCGGCGTGAAGCCGCTCGCGTTCCATGAGTTGATCGTATCGATCAGCTGCTGGCGGTTGGTCTCGACCGGCGAGAGCGGGTACGCGACCATGCCGCCCTGTGCGGCGAGGTCGCCATCGTTGTCGTTGGTGCTGTTGCGGCTATAGCGCATCAAGCCGACGTTCACGCCCGACAGTGCCCCGATCAGGCGCGTCGCCGCGTCCTTCATGACTGACATGCGGGTGACCACGGAGGGGATGCGGAACTGCCGCCAGTACGTTACATACTTGCCCGTGTACAGAGTGGCCCGCGAACCGGTGGTGACGTCCCACATCGAGTCGCCGGCCGTCGCGGTCCATTGCCCGTTCGTGTTGTTGTTGGTCGTCTCCCTGGGATAACGGCTCGTGGTCGACAGATTGCCGTCGATGCCCGCGTCCGCGCGGCATTCGACATCCGTCGGGTTGACCCTGTTGTTGCCGTTACCGTTGTCGTTGAAGTCCGCCAGCGTACGCCAGGTGCGATTGTTGTTCGGGCCCGCCCAGCGAATGAACCGACCCAGGTACATGCCAACTCCGCCTGTGCCGAGCGACGCCGTCGACAGCGCGTCCGCGCACTTCAGGCGAGTGCGCAGAAACCAGTTGTTCGAGTCGCACCGGGGAGGGGTCGTGCTGTCGCCGAGGACGTAGTAGACCCGGTCGTCGATGTTCGCGCAGTCGCCTGTGCCGGTGTACGTGGCCGCCGGATCGTAGGGGACCGGCGAGATCGTGTTCGAATCCATGCTGCCCGAGGTGTCCAGGATCAGCATGATGTTCGGGGAGGCCAGGTTGCTCGGATTGGCCCGGAAGATCTCGGTGTCGTCCGCGTACGCACCGCTGCTGACGAGCACCAGCACGGTCGCGGCGATCAGCCGGCCGAAGTTGCACGCTGTGTGGAAGCCCATGGATGAAAGTCCTCGGTGAGATTCGGTTTTCGCGCGCCGCGCTCTAGTCGGCCGAAATGACGACGCGCGTGACGGTGTCGTCGACTGCGCGGTAGAAGACGGTCATGAAGCGGCCCTGAGGTTCGCCGGCGATCGTCTGGAAGTCGGCGAACGATATCGGCGTGCGGCCCAGGTAGAATTTCGACGCGCTGGTGAGCGACACGTGGCGCTCCTTGCACGTCGTGCAGCCGCGTGCCGCGATGGCACCGAGCGCAGTCGGAATGAGCGTCGCCTTGGTGGTCGTCTCGACCGCGCGCTCGATCACCGACGGATCGGGCGCGGCCGCGTTGGCGGCGCCGAGCCAGAACAGGCAGATCAGCAGTGTCAGGGCTCTTGCGTTCATCGTGACTTCCTCGGTGCGAATCAGGGCGGCGTCAGGGTCGTCGGCATCCCGGCGCCCGGCGTGATGGTGTCGTCCCACGGCGCGATCACGGCGACGCCTTGCACGGCAGTGACCACCGCGTTGCGCACGGATGCACCGCTGCTCTCAACTTCGAAGTGATAGGTCGAGAAACTGTCCCAGCTCGAGCCCCAGATCGCGGGCTGCGCGGCGCCGTCGAGCTGCGGGGTGATCATCGCGAAGAAGCTGTCGCTGCTGTCCGGGATGGGTATGGCCTCGTCTTCCTCTGCCGGCAGGCGTTGTGGGGGCTCGTTCGGATTGAAATCGCCCAGCACCAGGGCCTGCTCGACCCCGGTTTCGGCAGCCCGGAAGGCGTTCTCGTGATACTGCACGTTGCCCGCCATCGACAGTTCGAGGCTGGCCGTGTTCATGCCCGAGATGGCGAGCAGCGTCAGCACCAGCAGCAACAGCATGCTCACGACGAGGGCAGCACCGCCCTGGGCGTGCCTGGATGCGATCGGACGAGACGTGCGCGTGATCATGATCAGGTACCCAGGGCGTTGCGGATCTGAACGGTTCGCGAGACCAGCAGCCGGCGGAAACCATCGCCGGGCGCATAGGCGCGGCCGGCAGCATTTACCGCGTTGAGATCGGCCGTGGTGCCCGTGGCCACCGCGCGATCGGCGTACTCATAAGTGCGGTTGTCGCGGAAGCCGACTTCCGGATTCTCGGCGCGGACCAGCAGCCAGATGCGCACCGAGACGATCTGGGCGCCCGACGGAATCGCGCTCGGGTTGACGTAGCGCTGCGCGCTGCCGCCGGTGCCCGTAGGATCGATGCCGAACTGGACCTGCAGGTCCTCGACGCCGGGAATGATCTCTTCCGAATTGAACGCGGGACCCGCGATCAGCGCGTGCCGGCGCAGCGCAGGAAAACCGAGGCGGTGGTTGGAATCGCGATCGACGTAGTAAGCGTTCACGACCAGGTCGTTGACCCGCCCGTTCGGTGCAATCGTGCAGCCCGACATGTCGGTCACCAGGCTGGCGAAGACACGCGTCGAACAAATTCGCAGTCGTCCGGTAGCGGCGCCGCTGGAGATGGTGTTCGACGCGCGACGCACCGTGACCGTGTCCGAGCTCAGCACCTGGCCGGTTCCAGTCCGGTCCTCATGGACCCAGGCCGCGCAACCGATCGTATAGGCGTTGTTGCTGGCTTCCAGGTTGCGCTGCAGGTCGTGGGCGTAGTTGTTGCCGCAGCTGGTGGGCTGCCCCGCAGACGCAGCGCTCTGCGCCGCCTGATTGATGACGATGCCGGCGCCTTTCACGAAGCCCCAGTAATTCGACATCCGGATATCGGGCTCGAGGACGCTCAGCGCATAGCGCGCGGTCTCTTGCAGACGCGCCGCGGTCTCGTTCACCTCGTACGTCGCGCGGCTGTCCACATACACTTTGGTCGCGCCGAAGATGAGCAGACCGCCGATCGTAACGGCGACCAGCAACTCGATCAGGCTCACGCCGCGCGCGCGGGCGCGCTCTTGCAGCTTGAAGTTGTGATTGCGCATGTCGCTCATATCTGCATGTTCAGCATGTAGGTCTGTTCCGCCCCGCCGGCTTCGACCCAGGAGACCTCGATCTGGTACGAAGGCGGGTTGGTGCCCGCGTCCACCGTCACCGTTCCGGCCGGAGGGCCTGGCAGAGTCGCTTGAATGGCCGCTTGCCAAAGGAACAGATCGTGCGCGGCCATCTGATCGGGGGTGCAAGTGACGCCCGTACCAATGCACGACGTGCCGTTCGCTGCCGCCGCGCCTGCGTACGCGTCCTCGGCCGTGCGATTGGCGCGAATGCGGTCGGCGAGATCGCTCGCGAGATTGATGGCGTGCATGCGCGACCCCGCGCTGCCGCTCGCACGCAAGGTGGTGACGTACAGGCTTGCGATGCCGAGCATGCCGACCGCCAGCACGATCAGCGCCACCAGCGCCTCGACGATCGTGAAGCCGCGCAGCGCCGGGCGGCTCGCGAACATGGACCTGCGCGCGCTCATGGACAAGTGCCTCCGATGTCGTCCTGGGCGTCGCTGACTTCCTGCTGGACCCTGGTAGTCCTCGCGCGTCCGGTCGGCTCGATATACAGCGCACGCGCGACGGAGTTGTCGCCGACCGCTTGCAGGCCGCGGACATCGCAGATCACGATTCGGCTGGTGGGAGTCTGCCCGGGCGTGCTGTTCGCAAAGCCGTTGGGGGAGTAGCTGAGCTTGCCGGTACTGTCGTTGCGCACCGTGACGCCGTCCGCAACAGTCTTGCGATCGACGACCACCTCGGTCGCAATCGCGGGATCGCGGTCCCAATTGCCGTTCGAATCCTCGAAGACGATCCAGCCCGAGAAAGCCCCCTCGCTACAGGTCGCGTCGTCGGCGTTCGGATCGCTCGAGGCGCAGGCGGCCAGGTCGCCTGACGCTTGACGGCCTCCGAGCGCGCCACCTGCACGGAGCGCAGCAGGTCGTTAGCCGAGGACGACAGGCGGTTGTTGCGCATGAAGTCGCGCATGTTCGGCACGGCGATGGCGGCGAGCGTGCCGGCCACGGCCAGCGTGACCATCAGCTCGAACAGCGTGAAGCCGCGCTGCGCGGACGGTTTGGCTTGCATAGGTGGGGTGCCTCGCATGGGCGCGGACTATATCCACGGGCCGGAAGGGGACCAGCGTGCCCCGACCAGCGGCACGACGGCTGGGACGGACGGTGCGGGCGCCTGCGCTTCTGTCAAACAGCCGGCAAATGTGACCCGCGTCACATTCGGGGTTGTTTCCGCAGGCGTTTCTGTATATAAGTACAAAACTGATTATCCGTACAGCGGAGTAAGCATGAGCATGACCGACCTCACGCCTCGCCAGCGCCAGATCCTCAAGATGATCCAGGACTCGATCATCGACAACGGCATGCCGCCGACGCGCGCCGAGATCGCCGCCGCAATGGGCTTCAAGTCGCCGAACGCGGCGGAGGAGCATCTGCGTGCGCTGCAAAGAAAGGGCGTGCTGGATCTATTGCCGGGCGCCTCGCGCGGCATCCAGCTGAAAGATTCTCTTCGTGAGCAAATGGGCCTGCCGCTGATTGGTCGAGTTGCAGCCGGCAGGCCCATGCTCGCGGAGGAGCACATCGAGGCGCGCTACCAGATCGATCCGAAGATCTTCCAGCCGAAGGCTCATTACCTGCTCAAGGTGCGCGGCATGAGCATGAAAGACATCGGCATCCTGGACGGCGACCTGGTCGCCGTGCATCGCACGCCCGAGGTGCGCAGCCGGCAGATCGTCGTCGCGCGCCTCGACAACGAAGTGACGGTGAAGCGCTACAAGCAGGACGGCAAGGTCGTGTGGCTGTTGCCCGAGAACGAGGAGTTCGAGCCGATCCGCGTCGACCTGAAGGAGCAGTCGCTCATCATCGAAGGCGTCGTGGTCGGCGTGCTGCGCCAGGGCAAGTCAAAGGGAATGTTTCAGTAGCGACGTCGGGGTGCTATCACCAGCACGTCGCCGGCAGGCGATTGCCCGTCTGATCGATGCTCAACGCGCGTGCAACCGGTATCGCTCAGCTGACCCCCCAGTGCCGTCGGCGCGTCACCGTGAATTGCGTGGCGTCGGGGATGTTGCCTGTTACCCGGTAAGAGCCCTTCGGTGTATTGAAGCCCGCGCCCGCGGTGAACTGGTTGGCCGAGGGACAGTTGGCAGTGTCGTCGTACGCCATGTAGCGCGTGTAGCACTTCTCGAGCGCGCCGGCCGTCTGCTCCAGCGCAACGCGCGCTTCCGTGCGATTCGAGCGGCGAACCTGCGCGCGGTAGCTCGGATAGGCGATCGCCGCCAGGATGCCGATGATCGCCACCACGGTCATCAGCTCCATCAAAGTCACGCCGCGTTGTTTGCGGATCATGTGAGTCATCCTCAACGTATCTGTCGCCAGGATTGGCGGCCGGTCGTGCCGGCGCCGGGATTCTCGGTGATGCGCTGAATGCTGCCCGAGGAGCCCGGCGAGTACTTGTACTGCACCGGTCCGGACGGACGTTCGCCATCGACCACGCCCGGCGACTGCAGAATGCCCATGCCATCTTCGGAAGCGAGCGCGCTGGGCGGCAATGTAGACCGTATCGCCGTTGGCATCCGTGACCGGAATCAGGTCGGCGTCGTCGAACTTGCCGTCGCCGTTGATATCGAACGGCGCCACGTCGAGCCGCCTGCCGCTCAGCACGCTGAGCTCCATGATCCAGCTGCGACCGCCGCCGGAGCAGGGATTGGTCTCCGGGATGACGGTCGTGAAGATCACGTTGCCGTTGCGCACGATCGGCGTGCTGACCTGCTTCTCGTTCTGGTAGCCCTCGACCGGCGATAGCAGGTCCATGTACCAGCCGGAGTCGCCGACCGGATTGTCGCTGGTGATGCGCGCCTTGACCGGCGGCGGATCGCCGAGCGGGTGGGTGGGGCCGTCCGGATCGGGCGGATCGTAGGTGAGCTCGTTGTCGATCGTCTGCTGCGTGAGATCCGCGCGCGCCACGCGATCGATCGAGCCGGTGCCCGTATTGCGATCGATGATCCCGTAGAAGCTCTGCGGCCGCTCGGGCAAGGACAGCAGATCGGCCGGCTCGAGGTATTTGCCGGTTCCGAACAGCACGACCATGCCGGCGCCCTTCGGGCCGCGCGTCACTTCGGGGCGCACGGTGATGGGCTGGCGATTGCCCGACGCGTCGACCGCCGTGAACAGCGGCCGTTTGGTCGCAGTACCGTATGCGACCTTCCAGTTCGCCGGATCCGCGCTGCGCAGGTCGAACTTCCACATGTTGCCGTAGAGGTCGCCGGCATACGCGTAGTCGACGATGCGATCCGCGTCGATGTCGACGAACGTGGGCGTCGACAGCCCGTTGTCCCAGGCAACACCGGCCGGGCGCTGCGCGTTGCCGACTCCGGTGTCGAGCTTGGCGATATGTGCGCCGGTCGCGGCGTCGCGGATGAAGAGCACTGCGTTACCGGTCGTGCTGCTCGCGCCATCGGTGAGCGTGCTGTTGTAGCCGTTGCCGAAAGCGACGACCCAGCGACCCGTGCCGCCCGCGGTCGTGTCGTGCGACTTCACGATCGACGGCTGACTGAAGGTGAATCCCAGGTCGGCATCGTTGGCGTCGGTGAACTCCCACAGGATCGTGTCCTGCGCGTTGGCCGGCGTCTCGGCGGCGGCCAGCCGCGAGGTGCTCGTGACGTCGAGCGCATAGATGCCCTGGCCGCCCTTGTTCAGGCCGCCGGCGATGACCGTATGCCAGGCGCCGCCCCAGTACGCATCGCCCAGGCTCGGCGAACCGTCGACGAAATACTCGTGCACGTAGTTCTGTTGCGCCAGCTTGGTGATGCGGCCGAGCGGGCCTGCGCCGATCAGTTTGAACATCGGGGTGGGTACGAACGCAAACACCTCGACGCCGGTATTGGCATTGAAGCCATGCAGCATGCCGTCGTTCGCGCCGGCGTAGACCATCGGCGTGCGCTCGGCATCGGTGTCGTTGGCAAGGACGAAGGTCGCATACGCAACGCTGCCGGAGCCTTCCAGATTGTCGCGGTAGCGGAACGGCGGCCGGCCGACGAACAGCGGCGCCGAGGAGACGATGTCACCCAGCTTGGTGATGTCGCGCGGCCGGAATTTGTCGGCTGCGTTGTCCTCGTTGGTTTCGTCGCCGCGCAGATATTCGAGCATTGCCTGGCTGCCGAGCTGCGTCTGCCGCGGGGTGTCGAGCGAGTCCCAGCGGAAAGCGAGGTCCGCGCCAGTCGAGTCGCGCGTGATGATCTGGCGCGAGCCCCACGCGGGCAGTTTCTTGGCTGCATCCCATACGGCTTCGGCATCGGTCAACGGCGGCACGCCGTTGCCGAGCGTGCCGTCGGCGTTGATGGCGAACGCGAGCAGTTGACCGGTCCAGGTGCCGCTGTTGAAGCGCGTCTGGTAGATGCGCGTCAGATCGGAAATCGAGCCCGAGTTCACCGAGGCCGAGGAGGCGGACGAGAGCCGGCTGTCGATGAAGTCGAACGCGCGATCCAGGCCGTTGACCAGGTTCTGCGGCTGCGTCGCGAGCACGTAGTTGTCCGGCGAACCGTCGCCGTCCGCGTCCCATTCCGCCGGATCCGGCACAGCATCGTTGTCCGCATCGTTGAAGCCGCCGTACTTGCCGGTCAGCCACAGCATGTTCTTCGGCCCGTCGAGCGGGTTGGTGTTGAACTCCTGCGTGTCGATCATGAACGTCTGGACGTTCTGGATGCCGCGGTCGTTGTCGAAGTCCGAGCGCAGGTCGGTCGTGTTCGCGTAGTAGGCGAGACCCGCGACGTAGTACGAGTTCTGCTTCGGCGCATAGGGACACGTGCCCATGACTTCGCCGAGCGCGGCGACCGTCTTGCTGCCGCAGCCGTTGTCGAACGTGCCCGAGCCGCCGCCGACGCTGTCGTTCGCGCCGCTGATGCTGCCTTTCGCGCCGGTGCTGACCCAGGTGCCGGAGTCGGACCAGAGGCTGTGCAGCCCTTCCATGGCGCCGACCCGGTTCGTGAGGTCGCGCACGTTGATGTCGTGGTCGGCGTTGCTCGGCTCGCCGTAGTCGTTGCCGTCGAGCGTGATGGTGCCGGAGGCGCCGCTGATCGTCGACGACGTGAAGTACGTTCCGGGCAGGCGCTTGTCGAGCCACGGATTCGCGTCGTTGATCGCGATGATGAAGTTCTTCTGGCACTTGTACTGCTGCGGATCGGACCAGCTGTTCACGACCTGGAAGCCGCCCTTCTGCGCGGTGGTCAGGCCGGCCGAGTACTCGGGCGTCGGGCCGAGATGCTTGAAGTAGCGGATCGACTCGTAGAACAGCTCGCTGACCGGATCGAGACTCTTGTAGGCCGCGTCGCTGAACTTGTTGATGTAGTTGATGACGCCGCTGTTGAGCCCGCCGGTGGCGCCGTCGGGGTTGTTCACCAGCGTGCCGTCGGTGCGGAATTCGGCGACGGAATTGGTGGTGCCGTCCGGCAGCGTCGGGCCGACGTACTTCATGTTCGAGCGCAGTACGCCGCCGTCGCGAGTGTTCGAGCCGTCGGTGCTGTAGCTGATCGCTCCGAAGCGCTTGGTGCGCGCATTGCGCTGGATCGAGCCCTCGGGCTTGGAGTACGAGCCGTAGGAAACGCAGTTGTTGTCTTTGATGCCGGTAGGCGTCGACGAACAGACGCGTACGGCTGTCGTGAACGACGCCCTTGAAGCCGGTGCCGCTGCCGTTGCGTCGCTTCATCGAAGGTGGTGCCGACGTTGAAGCCGAAAGCCGTGTTGTAGAAGTACAGCGTGGCATCGCTGTACGGCGTCACGGTGTTCGGCGCGACGTTCGTGCCCGAGTTGACATACTTGATCGGGAACCAGCTGTCGTTGTCCGTCTTGCGCGCGCGGCGCACGACGGTCTCGGCACTCCCGCCGGTGGTGTCGACGATGCGGTTGCCGCCGGTCATCGTCATGATGAACATGTCGATGGCGGTCATCGACATCCAGTTCAGGAAGTTGCCGCTCCACTCGCCCGAGCACGTGTGGTTCGGCATCGCCGCGGCAGTGCTCGTCGGGTTGAACTGCGTCGTCGCATACACGTAGCACTTCCTGGGATTGAAGTAGCCGAGGTACTCGATCGCCGGGAGGTAGCAGGCGCCGACGCTGTGGCCGCTGACGTCGGTGCGACCGGCGCAGCCCGCCGGCACGCCGACATGATCCGTGTAGGCGGCGCCGCCCATCGGCGTTTCGACCGACATGTTGATCAGCACGTTCGGATCGGCGCGCGACAGCAGGTAGAGCGGTACGTCCTGCAGTGCCACCGGAGCGCCGCTGGCGCTGCCGACGATGGCTCCGGCCACCAGGGCCGCGATGGCTGTTTTACGCAGGAGGGAGCGCGGGAAGGAATTCATGATGCAACCTCGGCTACTGCTGCAGCTCGACGATGTCGATGCGTTGCACGTCGGTGCCGCGCACCGTGACGCGGGCGCGATCCACGTAGCCGATGCCCACCAGCGTCTCGCACGTCATGGCGTCGCCGCGGAAGTCGAAGCACTGGGCGATCGCCGGATTGAACTGGTAGGTCTGGTCGTGATCGACCTGAACGAAACTCGTGGTGACCTGCGTCAGACGGCCTTCGACCACGCCCGGCGCGCCGGCGGCGAACGCGTGCAGTGCGGGCCAGGCCAGCGCCAGCAGCGGGCCGGAGAAACGAGCGGCGACAGTGAGTTTCATGTGTGTCCTCAGAACCTGCGGGCGAAGGTCGACTGCAGCACGACCTGCGCCTGCTGCGTGCCGCCCTGGGCGGCCGATGTGACGCGGTAGTAGATGCGGCTCGGCGGCGGGCCAGTCGGAGGCACGCTCAAGGCGTCGGGCACTTCTTCGAGCTCTTCGACGACGAACTGCGGATCTTCGCCTGCCATGCCGCTGCCGCTGATCAAGCCGCCGCTGGTCGCGGTGTGCTGTGTCGTGCTGAACGTCTCGTCCGTGATGTAGCTCCACGCGTTGTCGTCCCACCAGTCGGCGTCTGGAATGCCATGCTGGCCGGCAGGATGCTGCGGTCGTAGACCTGGCAGCGGCCCGAGGTGCACGGCGAGGGCGCGACGACCAGGCTGTCGATGATCCGCTCGCCGTTGCGCAAGCCGGCCTCGGAAGATTCGAACGCGAGGTCGCGGTCGCGCATGCCCGCCGACATGCGCTCTTGCAGTCGCGTCGTCTGGCTGGCGCCGAGCGCCAGCACGGTCATGACCAGCAGCAGCAGCAGGCTGACCACCAGCACGGCGCCCTGTTGCTGCTTCATCGAAGAATTGACGCGCATGGGCGTCATGAAGTCTTTCCTCGTCAATTCACGCGAACGCGATTGCGGATGCTGGCGGTCGCGGTGAACACTTCGCGCAGGCGGCGATCGCCCGGCGCCGCGACGGTTACGTCGAGCAGGGTGTAGCTGCGCTGGTCGGTTTCGACGCCGTATTCCTCGAGCGAGCGCGCCAGCAGCGCGACACTCACGCTGATCACGTCGTTCCAGTCGGTGACGTTGTTGGCGGTGCGGTACTCATCGACGATCACATCGCCGTTGGTGTCGACGCCATACTGCACCTGGATCTGCTCGATGCCTTCGACCAGCTCCTCGACGGGATTCAGCCCGCGCCGCCGCCACAGCGAAGTCGTGCCTGCCGGAGCCGGGTCGCTCGCGTCGCTCACTCGCGCGCTCGGCGCGATGAAGTAGGCGACCGTCTCGACCGGCACCACGTGCGTCACGGCTCGGCGGTAGGAATAGTTGACGGTGTCGTTGGCATTGCCGGGGACTTGCCCCGAGACATTGGCGTCGTGGGTGATGACGCCGGTGCCCGAGTCGTAGTCGCTGACCTGAAATACCGAGATCGCCTCGCAGCTGTAAGCCAGCGCGATGTCGCCAGTCGCGACGCCGTCGGTGCTGCCGGCCGCGACCTGAGCGTGTTGGTCGGCGCGCCGAGGTTGGCGGTCAGCGGCAGCGCCACCCGCTCGCGCACCGGTACCCGCACCACCAGCACGTCGCTGCCGCTCAAGGGCGAGGCGATGCTCGCGTCCATGGCCGGCGCCCAGGTGTTCGTGCCGGTCGCCTGGAATCCCGTAACCGGGCCGGCCAGGAAGTTCCACTGCAGCGTCGTCGCATCGTTCAGCGAAGTGCTGAGATACGTCGGCTGACGTGCGCAGCCCACGAATCCGGAAGCGCGCAGATCGGTCATGATCGCGTCGAGCGCAAAGCGGCCGTTTTCCTGAATGCGCGACAAGCGCTCGTTGGTCTCGTAGGAGCTCTTCGAGCTGACGAAGATCGAGACGACGCCGCTGAGCAGCAGCAGGCTGATAGCCATTGCCACCATCAGCTCGACGATGCTGAAGCCGCGCGCGCCGGCGGAGCCGGCGTCTTCTGCTGCGAAGGCCGCGCGTGAGCATCGTCAGATCTCCGATCGCGTCTGGAACGTGGGCAGGCTCGCCGGATCGTACGTGCGCGCAGTGCCTGTTCCGCGCGCTCGCGCCAGCGAATCGTGATCGTGACGATGTTGCCGTTGCGGTCGATGCGGCCGGCGGCATCGCCGTTCGAGCCCGGCAGCAGGCGATTGATCGATGCCTGCCAAGCTACGATGTCGTTGGCAGCGACCGTGCCCGCTGCACGTGCCGGTCGAGCCGGTGGCCGGGCCATTTCGTAGTGGCTGGCGCGAAGCCGGCCTGGTTGGCGCGCATGCGGTCGAGCAAGTCCGCAGCCAGCATCGCCGCTTGGGAGCGGACGTAGGATTCCTGGTTGCTCTTCAGGCTGGTCAACTGCAGCGCGGCGACACCCAACAACCCGACGGAAATCATCACCGCGGTGACGAGCACCTCGACCAGGGTCATGCCGCTCTGGGCGCGGCGCGACAGCGCGGTGCGCAAGCGGCTCATGGGCATGCTCCCTTGTTGGTGTGCAGGCGTCCGGTCGCGGTGATCTTGACTGTGCGCAGATTGTTGCCGGTGCATACGGTGTGCCTGATCGTGAACGTAGTGTCGACCGCGCCGCTCGGCGGCAGGCCCGAGCGCGCCGAAGCGAACTACCGGGCGATTGTTCGTCAGCACGCGACGCCGGCCGGTACAGCGCATCGAATCGCTGCAGGATCTGGTCGTCGGTGCTGACTTCGCCTGCGGTGCCCGCTGATCGGTGAAGACCAGCCAGCCGTTGGCCCAGTTGTTCGAGGTGCCTGTCTGACACACATTCGTCGTCGGGCCGGTCCTGGCGCACACCGCTACGGGCAGGCCGCGCTTGACGGCCTCGCTGCGCGCCACACTGAGCGCGACCACGAGCTCGTTCGTCTCGGCGACCACGCGGTTGTCGCGGACCATTTGAGTGAACGAAGGCACGCCGAGCGAGAACAGGATGCCGAGAACGGCGAGGGCCGCCATCAGCTCGAGCAAGTTGAAGCCGTGCTGGAATCGCGTGTTCATGGGCGTGGACCTGTCCCACCGCGCTTCGGGGACAATCCCACCCGACAAGTGGCGCCATGGCGCGGACGGATGGCTGCCGCCGTAGACACAAGACAGGCGCACTTCACACTTCGTGAGCTGCGATGGGCTTCACGTAACGGCGGGGGAGCATCTGTGATGCAAGTTCAATAGATAACGGGATACGGACAAGGACGCTGCCATGTCTACGTACAGGGAAGTGCGTCTGCTCTCAGTTGCCGAAGCGGCTATACTCGCCGGGCTGATCGATGGCGAAGGTACGGTCACGTTGAGCCGGAAGCAGTGCTGAAGCGACATACGTAAGCTCGTGACGCCCCGCAACGGCAGATACACGGACGCGATGCACGCTGAACGACGCATCTTCGAGGACAGCGTGCTGGGATTGCGGGCTTTGGGAAAAGAGAAGCCCCTTCAGCCTTGCGGCTGAAGGGGCGTAATGGTGGAGGCGGCGGGACAGCCGATTCCGTCTCTTTCGAGACGGGCTGGACTATGCCTTCATCCCGCGGTCGCTCATGCAACCGCTGGAGCGGGGCGTGTTATTCGAAGGTCGCAATCGATCTTCGAATCCTAGTGCCGGCTCGCGTCGTGTGACGTCAGCCGGTCTATGAGTCTCTACAGGGCGGATCTGAGGTTGGCCCTCTTTCCACCCCTCGGCGTTACCACTGCCGCCGCCATCGTGGTCGATGGCTGGCGCCGTCAGGCTTCGCCGATGTGAGCCCCGTTATCACTTCACCCTTGCGGGTGAAGGCGACCCAAGTTGATCGAACCCGCGTCCGTAAGCACTACGCCACAGGACACTACATGCTTAGCCCATTCTTTGATTCTCGCCATGCGCTACCCGAAGGGCAGGGAAGACGCACGGCCAGCTTCAGAGCGTTTTAGCGAGCCGGCCTGGAGCACACCGGCAGCGCGAGCTTGTGAGCGCGTCCCCCGATTCTGGATGCACAAGCACATACCAGGCGGAGGTTAGGCGGGATTAAGCCGCCAGAGCGTAGTTGTCTTCGTTTGCAACTATAAGTTTGTAAGCAGTTTTACGAGTTACTTACAACTCGGCATGCACCTGGGGTTTCGCAACCCACGTCGAAACCGATCGCCCCCAAGAAGCGTGGTTAGTGTAGGGGCGGCAGGTCAAATAACAAGCGCTATTTCCCCGTCGACGCGATCGTCGCCTCGTATGTGTCGTTGGCGCGCTTGATCACGTAGGCGCGGATCGACTCCGCTTCCGCGGCGCTCATCACCGGAGCGAAGCTCACCATGCCGCGGTCCTTGCGCGCGCCGTCGATCACGACGTCGCGCCACGCCTGCTCGGAGCGATTCGTAGGCGACCAGCGCAGGTCGGGCACTACTCCGCCGCCGACAGCCGAGTCGCCGTGACACGTCGAGCAGAACGTGTGGAATGCAACTTGTCCTTGACGTGCGAGCTGCGCGTCGCCGACGAGCGCCGCTGGTTTCGCGAGCGCCTGCACCGCCGGCGGTTCGGGCAACGTTGCAGTACCGCCCAGCTTGAATGCGAGCACGCGACTGCGATTGATGGCAGGGCCGCCCAAGCGCGACGCGTCGCCACCGGAGATCGCGTACGTTCCGCCCCAGCCGGCGAGAACCGTGACGTACTGTTCATCGCCGATCGCGTACGTCGCAGGCGCGGCCACGATGCCGGTCTGGGATGGGAACGACCAGAGCTTGCGTGCCGTCCGCCGCGTTGTACGCGACGAACTCGCCGCCGACGTTGCCTTGGAAGACGAGGTTGCCCGCGGTAGAGAGCACGCCGCCGTTCCACGCGCCCGGGTGCTGCACCGACCACTTCTGCGTCTGTGTCACCGGATCCCACGCCTTCAGAGCGCCACGCACTGTGGCGAGCGCGGCGGCACGAATTTGCGGATCGTCCGGCATCATGATGGCGGTGACGTCGATGCCGATGTTGAAACCGAGCGAGCTGCGCTGGTACTTCGGGTTGTGCAGGTACGCCATGGCCAGCTCCTGCGCGGGCAGGTAGACCAGGCCGGTCTGCGGACTGAACGACATCGGATGCCAGTTGTGCGCGCCGTACGGCCCCGGTGTGACCAGTGCGGGCTCCTTCGGATTCATGAAGCGCGCCAGCGGATTCTCGACCGGCCGGCCGGTCTTCAGGTCGATCTCGCTCGCCCAGTTCACCGGCACGAACGGCTTCGCGGAAATCAGCTTGCCGTTGACGCGGTCGACCACATAGAAGAATCCATTCTTCGGCGCCTGCATCAGCACCTTGCGCGGCTGACCTTCGATGGTCAGGTCGGCGAGCACGATGTGCTGGGTGGCCGTGAAGTCCCACGTCTCGCCCGGCGTCGACTGGTAGTGCCACACGTACTCGCCGCTGTCCGGCTTCAGCGCGACGATCGCGCTGAGGAACAGGTTGTCGCCGCCGCCGGGACTGCGGTACTGCTGGTTCCACGGCGAGCCGTTGCCGGTGCCGATGTACAGCAGGTCGAGCTCGGGGTCGTACGCCATCGAATCCCATACGGTGCCGCCGCCGCCGAGCTTCCACCATTCGCCGCGCCACGTTTTCGCTGCCTGTTCGAGAATCGGCGCTTCGAACGGCTTCGAGGGATCGCCCGGCACCGTGTAGAAGCGCCACAACATCTTGCCGCTCTGCGCGTCGTACGCGGAGATGTAGCCGCGCACGCCGAACTCAGCGCCGCCGTTGCCGATGATGACCTTGCCTTTGATGACGCGCGGCGCGCCGGTGATCGTGTATGCCTTCGTTTGATCGACGGTGACGACGGACCACACTTCGTTGCCGGTCGCGGCGTCGAGCGCGACGAGACGTCCGTCGAGTGTGCCGAGAAACAACTTGCCCTCGTACGCAGCGACACCGCGATTGACGGTGTCGCAGCACGCTTTCACGCCGGTTTCGCCCGGCACCTCAGGGTCGTATTGCCACAGCAGCTTGCCGCTGGCTGCGTCGATCGCCTGCACCTTGCTCCACGCACTGGTGGAGTAGAGGACGCCATCGATGATCAGCGGCGTGGCCTCCTGACCGCGATGCGTGTCGAGATCGACGAACCAGGCGAGGCCGAGCTGCTTGACGTTGCTCGCGTCAACCTTGGCGAGCGGCGAGAAGCGCTGCTCGGAGTAGGTGCGTCCATGCGTGAGCCAGTTGCCGGGATCCTGGTCGGCCTGGACGATGCGCGTCGCGTCGACCTGGGCAGGTTTGACGGGCGCCGTGGCGACCGGCTCCTTCTTCTGACAAGCCGAGCAAGCCAGCGCGATCAGCAGCGTCGGCACAAGAGTTCTCGTGAGCACGCGATCCCCCCAACTGAGCCGTCTTGGTCTTCTTGGCTACAGTCTACAGCGGACCGCCCACGGCCTTCTTCATCTCGTCGAGTGTTTCATCAAGCGGGACTTCTCCCGCTGCCAGTCGCGGTCCTTCTCGGTCGCGCGCTTGTCGTGCTCCTTCTTGCCCTTGGCCAGGCCGATACGCAGCTTGGCGCGGCCGTTCTTCCAGTACAGCTCCAGCGGCACGAGCGTGTAGCCGCGACGCTCGACCGCGCCGACCAGCCGGTTCAGCTCCGAGCGGTTGAGCAGGAGCTTGCGCGTGCGGATCGGGTCGGGGATGACGTGCGTCGAAGCCGTCGGCAACGCCGAGACGTGCGCGCCGAACAGGTACGCCTCGGCGTCCTTCACGAAGACGTACGCTTCCTTCAGCTGCACGCGCCCCGCGCGCAGGCTCTTCACTTCCCACCCCAGCAGCGACAGGCCTGCCTCGTAGGTTTCTTCGATGAAGTAGTCGTGACGCGCCTTGCGATTCTCGGCGATCGTCGGGTTGTCGTTGGCGGGTTTCTTCTTGCTCATAGAGGTGCGTGGATTGTAGCGGGTACGCGGGTAAACTCGCGCCATGCCAGCTGCCGCGTCCGCATGAAGGAAGTGAAGCGAAGCGCGCTCGTGCCGTACACGGCCGAGCAGATGTTCGCGCTGGTCGAGGATATCGAGAGCTATCCGCAGTTCCTTCCCTGGGTGAGCGCGGCGCAGCTGCTCGAGCGCGGACCGCGCGAGGTGGTCGGACGCCTGGAAATGCACCGCGCCGGCATGCGCGAGGTCGTGACCACTCGCAACGTGCTGACTCCGCCCCGGGAAATCACCCTCGGGCTGGTAAGCGGGCCGTTCAAGACGCTCGACGGTCGCTGGACGTTCGAGCCGATCGGCGTGGACCGCGGCACGCGCGTCGACCTGTCGATCCGCTTCGAGTTCGCGAACCCGATGCTCAACCTGCTGCTGTCGCGCTCGTTCGAGAAGAGCTGCAACGATATGGTCGATGCGTTCGTCGCGCGGGCGCGCTCGGTCTACGGCGCGCGGTAATCGCTCGATGCGTGTCTGGGTCGTGTATGCGCTCGCCGAGCAGCAGACAGTGCAGGAACTCGACCTGCCCGAGTCCGCCACGGTTGCCGAAGCGGTTGCGCGCTCAGGCCTGCTGCAGCAGTTTCCGGAAATAGCCGAGCGGCCGCTGGTGTGCGCGATCTACGGGCATGCGGTCGCCGATTCGCACATCCTGCGCGCGGACGATCGCGTCGAGATTCTGCGGCCGCTCCAGGTCGATCCCAAGGAAAGCCGGCGGCGTGCGGCGGCGCGCGGACCTGGGCGACGCTGAGCCTGCTACTTCGCGAGCCTACGACTTGGCTGGCTGCGTCGGGCGGTCGATCTTCTCGACCTTGTCGGTGCTGTCGAAGTACACGATGAAGTGGCGCTGCTCGGGCTTTTTCCACCGGCCGCGCTTCAAGTAGTAGAGGTAATCCCACCGCTCGCCCTGGAAGGGATCTGCGACCATGGGCGTGCCGAGCAATGCACGCACTTGCACGCGCGTCATGCCGACGCTGATGCGGTCGATGTCTTCCGTATCGAGGAAATTTCCCTGCTGGATGTCGATGCGGTGCACGCACGCGCCGAGCACGGCGAGCACGAAAGCAGCGACGGCGAGGCGGGTAAGCGATGAGCGCGCGAAAGGTGCAGTCATTTGTCGGGCACGAAAGTGGAGCTAATAGGTGGAGCGGGGCGATCCGCTGCGCGATAATGGGCCCGCGATAATACCCGGCCCCTTGGAGTGAAGCACGTGGAAACCAGCGACCTGCGCAAAGCCGGGCTCAAGATAACGCTGCCGCGGCTCAAGATTCTCGAGATCCTCGGCACCGCGACGCCGCGCCACATGAGCGCGGAGGACATTTATAAGCATCTGCTCGAGTCTCACGAGGACATTGGGCTTGCGACCGTCTATCGGGTGCTGACGCAGTTCGAGGCGGCCGGGCTGGTCACGCGGCACCACTTCGAGGGCACCACCGCCGTGTTCGAGCTCAACGAGGGCGAGCACCACGACCATATCGTCTGTCTTGACTGCGGCAAGGTCGAAGAGTTCATGGACGCCGGGATCGAAGAGCGGCAGCGAACTGTCGCCGCCAAGCTGCAGTTCGAGATCAAGGATCACGCGATGATCCTGTACGGCCGCTGCAAGCGGGTGAACTGCCCCTCGCGGGACAAGGACCGCCGCTAGCCTGACTTCCTTGCTGTAGGTCGGGCTTTAGCCCGACTCTTGTGCGCCTTCAACATCTCCGCCGCGTGCTCGCGCGCCTTGTCCGTCACGCTGACTCCTCCAAGCATCCGCGCAATCTCTTCGACTCGCTCGTCCGCGCCGAGCACTGTCAGCACCGTTCGCGTCGTCTTGCCGTCTGTCAGCTTCGTTACGCGCACGTGTGCATGAGCCTGGCTGCCAACTTGCGGCAGGTGTGTCACGCACAGCACCTGAGCCCGTTCGCCGAGCGCACGCAATTGGCGTCCCACGATTTCGGCCACGCCGCCGCCGACACCCGCGTCGACCTCGTCGAACACCAGGCAGGGCGACGCGTCGGTCTGGGCCGCGGCTACCTGGATTGCGAGGCTGATACGCGACAGCTCGCCGCCCGATGCGACTTTCGCGAGCGCTCGCGGCGGTTGGCCCGGGTTCGCGCTCACCAGGAATTCAATCTCGTCCGCGCCGTGGGCGCTCGCCGCGTCCGCAGCAAGTGCGCGCACGGCAATCTCGAACACGCCACCCGGCATCCCCAGCGTCTGCATCAGCTCGCTGATCCGTCGTGACAGCTTGCCTGCGGCCGCGACGCGCGCGGCGCTGAGCTTGCCGCACGCAGCGCGAAATTGCGTCTGCAGCTGCGTCAGCTTTTTCTCGATCTGCTCGAGCGACGCCTCCAGTGTATCCAGCTGCTGGAATTCCGCTGCCAGCTCCTCGTGGAGCGCGCCGAGTGCCGCGGGTTCGACGCGATGCTTGCGCGCGATGGACTCGATGGCGGCGAGCCGCTGCTCCACCCACTCCTGTCGCTGCGGATCGGCTTCCAGGTCTGCTTCGTAGCGCTCCGCGGATTCGATGCCCTCGCGCAGCGCGATCAGGCTTTCGTCGATCGCCTTGGCGATCGAGGCAAAGCGCGGATCGAGCTCCGACAACGAGCGCGATACCGTCAGCGCGCGCGACACGGCGTGCTCCGCGTTCATGTCTTCGGTTTCGCGCAACAACTGCAGGATCTCGCGCGCGCCAGCCGCCAATCGGCCGTGCTGCGACAAGCGTTGCCGCTCGGCAGCGAGCTCGTCGATCTCGCCGGTCTTGAGATCCAGCGCCTTGAGCTCGCCGAGGTGATAGCGCAGCAGCTCCAGTCGCGCTTCGCGATCCTGCGCGGTCGCAGCGGCGCGGTCGCGTTGCTCGCGCAGCTCCGACCATGCGCGGTGCTGTTCGGCAACCGAATCGAGCAGCTCGCGATAGTCGCCGCTCTGGTCGAGCAGCTCGCGTTGCGCGGCGCGCTTCATCAGCGACTGATATTCCATCTGGCCGTGGATATCGACGAGCGTTTCGCCGAGCTGGCGCAATGCCTGCACGGGCATCGCCTGGCTGTTCACGTACGCGCGCGAGCGCCCATCGGCTCCGACAATTCGCCGCAGGACGCACTCGCCTTCGTGCTCGATCGACTGCTCGGCCAGCCAGGCGCACGCGGCGGGATTCTTCGCGATCGCGAAGGTGGCGGCGACTTCCGCGCGCTCCGCGCCATGCCGCACGACTTCGGCGCCGGCGCGGCCTCCGGCGGCGAGCAGCAGCGCATCCACGAGGATGGATTTGCCGGCGCCGGTCTCGCCGGTCAGCACGGTCAGGCCGGAGGCAAGCTCCAGCTCGGCGGCGTCGATGATCGCGAAATCGCGGATCTGGATATGCAGCAGCACGCGGGCGTCAATCCTCCGATTCGGGTCGCTGCACGCGATCGCCGCGTCCCCAGCGCAGCTTCGATCGCAGGATGCGGAAATAGTCGTAGTCCTGCGGGTGGAGCAACGTCACGCTCGTGCTTGCGGCTGCGACTGCAAGTTTGCCGTCCAGCGCGAGCGCGCCGAGCGATACGCCGTCGCAGGTCACCTGCGCCTGCGTTTCCAGGCGTTCCAGCAATCGGATCTCAACCCGCGAGGAGCTGCGCACCACGATAGGCCGATCCGACAGCGTGTGCGGGCAGATCGGCGCGAGCACCAGTGCATCGAGCTCCGGATAGAGAATCGGGCCGCCGCAGCTGAGAGCGTAGGCAGTCGAGCCGGTCGCGGTTGCCACCACGAGGCCGTCCGCGCGGTGCGTGTTGACGTAGCGGCCGTCGATCCAGGTCTCGAAGTCGAGCGTGCGGCCGGTCTGCCACTTCTGCAGCACGACGTCGTTCAGCGCCTGGCCGATGAGCTCGCCGCTGCCGGCGGTCAGCGTTGCAGTGAGCATCGCGCGCTTGTCCTGCACGTAGCGGCCTTCGAGAATCTCGTCGAGCCGGTCGCGCACGTCCCGCGAGCCGATGTCCGCGAGGAAGCCGAGCCGGCCGCGATTCACGCCAAGCACCGGCACTGCGTGCGGGGATGCGAGCCGCGCGGCGTGCAGCATGGTGCCGTCGCCGCCGATCGCGACTACCAGGTTCGCCTCGGCCGCCAGCTTCGCGGCGGGCCGCCGCTCGACGCGGGTCGGCGCCGAAGTCCACGGCGCTGTCGCTCTCGGCAAAAACCTTGCGCCCGCGGCTATGCAGGTGCACCGCGAGGATCTGCATCGACTCGACGACGCGCGTGTCGCGATCATTGCCGACCAGGGCGATGCTCGCGAACACCGAAGGGGTTGCCGGCATGGTGGCGTCCTTTTGCACGGCGGTTTTTTAGCACGAGGTTGGGTCGCGTAGTGGAGAAATAGCGGCGAACCTTGCAAAATGCCGTCCAAGCCCAGGGTTTGACCTCGCGTTGCGACGATGTCTTCGCAGACGACCGACGAATCGCTCAGTGACCGCGCCCAGCAGCTGTTGAAGCTGCTGGTGGAACACTACATTCGCGACGGCCAGCCGGTCGGCTCGCGCACGCTGTCGCGCGACGTCGGCATGAGCCTCAGCGCCGCGACGATCCGCAACGTGATGGCGGACCTGGAAGAGCTCGGCTTCGTCCACTCGCCGCACACCTCCGCGGGGCGCATTCCCACCGACAAGGGCTATCGCTTCTTCGTCGACACGCTGCTCAAGTTCCAGCCGCTCGGCGATGACCAGGTCGTGGCTATCCGCAACCGCCTCGGTGCGCTCGCCGACGATCCCAAGGCGCTGGTGGCCGCGGCATCCCAGATGCTGTCGAGCGTGACGCGGCTGGCGGGTGTCGTCACCCTGCCGCGCCAGAGCCACTCGGCGCTGAGCCAGATCGAGTTCGTGCCGCTGTCGGACAACCGCGTGCTGGCGATCCTGGTGGTGAACGGCCGCGAGGTGCAGAACCGCATCCTGCAGCTGGAGCGCCACTTCAGCGCGGAGGAGTTGCGTCGCGCCTCGAACTATCTGAACAGCGAATTCCGCGGCAAGGAGTTGAGCGCGGTGCGCGATCACCTGGTTGCGCAGCTGAAGGAAACGCGCGAGCACCTCAACGCGACGATGCTCGATGCAATCCATCTCGCGCAGCAAGTGATGAACGTGCCGGCCGCCACGGGCCGCATGGAGTACGTGATCGCCGGCGAGACCAACCTGATGGGCTTCGCCGAGCTGTCGAACGTCGAAAAGCTGCGCCGCCTGTTCGAGGCCTTCACCCAGCAGCGCGACATCCTCCACCTGCTGGACCAGAGCCTGCATGCCGAGGGCGTGCAGATTTTCATCGGCCAGGAGTCGGGCTACACGATCCTCGACGATTGCAGCCTGGTCACCGCGCCGTATTCGCTCGACCAGGAAGTCGTCGGCGTGCTCGGCGTGATCGGCCCGACGCGCATGGCCTACGAGCGGGTGATCCCGATCGTCGACATCACCGCGAAGCTGCTGGGCTCCGCCTTGAATTCGCGGGCCTGAGCCGCAATTCGAGCCCGATTGTCGGGCTGAAGCCCGACCTACACTGCGACAATCCGTGTCGGGCTAAAGCCCGACCTACACGCACAAGCACGAATGGAGAAGGATCTGCGATGACGGCGCCAAACGAGCAGGAATCCGGGGGTAGCCGCCAGGTGCCACCTGGCGATCAGGAGGAAGCCGCCGACGCCGGCGCGCTGCAGGCCTCGCTGGCCGCAGCCGAAAGCCGCGCGCTGGAGAGCAGGGACCTTTATATGCGCGCGCTCGCAGAGCTGGAGAACGTCCGCAAGCGGGCGTCCCGCGACGTCGAGCAGGCGCACAAGTTTGCGCTCGAGCGCATTGCCCACGACCTGATCGGCGTGAAGGACAGCCTCGAGCTGGGTCTCGCCAATGCCGCCGCTTCGGCGGACGGACTGCGTGAAGGCACGCAGGCCACGCTCCAGCTGCTGAGCAAAGCGCTGGAAAAAGCCGGGCTGACGGAGATCGTGCCGCAGGGCGAGCAGTTCAATCCGGAGCTGCACGAGGCGATGATGGCGCAGCCTTCCGCCGAGCACGTGCCGAACTCGATCACGCAGGTGGTGCAGAAGGGCTATCAGCTCAACGGCCGCCTGCTGCGCCCGGCGCGCGTTATCGTCGCCAAAGAACCGTAGTTTATTCAATAGCTTAGGGGATCAATCGAATCGAGTATCGAACCTGGTCGGCGTACGTGCCGCATTGCAGGGCTTGCTCTTGAAAGCCCTGAGCGCATCCGCACTTAGTCCGACAATCGATTCGTAATTCTTCAAGTCAGGGTTTCAGGAGCTTTTCGCAATGAGCAAAGTCATCGGCATCGATCTCGGCACGACCAACTCGTGCGTCGCGATCATGGAAGGGGGCAAGCCGCGCGTGATCGAAAACAGCGAAGGTGACCGCACCACGCCGTCGATCGTCGCGTTCACCAAGGACGACGAAGTGCTGGTCGGCCAGTCCGCCAAGCGCCAGGCCGTCACCAATCCCCACAACACGCTGTTCGCGATCAAGCGGCTCATCGGCCGCAAGTTCCAGGACGACGTCGTGCAGAAGGACGTCGGCATGGTGCCGTACAAGATCGCGAAGGCCGACAACGGCGACGCCTGGATCGAGGTCAACGGCAAGAAGCTGGCGCCGCCGGAGATCTCGGCGCGCGTGCTCATGAAGATGAAGAAGACGGCCGAGGACTACCTCGGCACGACCGTCACCGAAGCGGTCATCACGGTGCCCGCCTACTTCAACGATTCGCAGCGCCAGGCGACCAAGGACGCCGGGCGCATCGCCGGCCTGAACGTCAAGCGCATCATCAACGAGCCGACCGCGGCCGCGCTGGCCTACGGGCTCGACAAGCAGGGCGGCGATCGCAAGATCGCGGTCTACGACCTGGGCGGCGGCACGTTCGACATCTCCATCATCGAAGTCGCGGACGTCGACGGCGAGCGCCAGTTCGAAGTGCTCGCGACCAACGGCGACACGTTCCTCGGCGGCGAGGACTTCGACAAGCGCGTCATCGACTATCTCGGCGAGGAGTTCAAGAAGGAGAGCGGCGTCGACGTGCGTCGCGATCCGCTCGCCATGCAGCGCCTCAAGGAGGCCGCGGAGAAGGCGAAGATCGAGCTGTCTTCGAGCCAGCAGACCGACATCAACCTGCCGTACATCACGGCCGATGCGTCCGGGCCGAAGCACCTGAACATCAAGCTCACCCGCGCGAAGCTCGAGTCGCTGGTCGAGGAGCTGGTGCACGAAGACGATCGAGCCGTGCCGGACCGCGCTCAAGGACGCGGGCGTGTCGACCAAGGACGTCGCCGAGGTCATCCTCGTCGGCGGCCAGACGCGCATGCCGCTGGTGCAGAAGGCCGTGAAGGATTTCTTCGGCCAGGAGCCGCGCAAGGACGTCAACCCGGATGAAGCCGTCGCAGTCGGCGCCGCCATTCAGGGCGGCGTGCTGTCCGGCGAAGTGAAGGACGTGCTGCTGCTCGACGTGACTCCGCTGTCGCTCGGCATCGAGACGCTCGGCAGCGTGATGACCAAGCTGATCGAGAAGAACACGACGATTCCCACCAAGGCGAATCAGACGTTCTCGACCGCGGACGACAACCAGGGCGCGGTCACGATCCACGTCCTGCAGGGTGAGCGTCAGCGCGCGGCCGACAACAAGTCGCTCGGCCAGTTCAACCTCGAAGGGATTCCGCCCGCGCCGCGCGGCATGCCGCAGATCGAAGTCACTTTCGACATCGACGCGAACGGCATCCTCAACGTGTCGGCGAAGGACAAGGCCACCGGCAAGGAGCAGAAGATCGTCATCAAGGCCTCGAGCGGCCTGAACGAGGACGAGATCAAGCGGATGGTGCGCGACGCCGAGTCGCACGCCGAGGAAGACCGCAAGTTCCGCGAGCTGGTCGAGTCGCGCAACAAGGCAGATGCGTTGCTGCATCAGACCGAGAAGTCGCTGAAGGACCTCGGCGACAAGGTGCAGCCGTCGGATCGCGCGAACATCGAGTCCGCGATGGCGGATCTGAAGCGCGTGCTCGGCGAGGACGACAAGAGCGTCATCGAGACCAAGGCGAACGCGCTCGCGCAAGCCGCTGGCGCAATCGCTCAGCAGGCCTACGCACAGGCGGGCCCGGCGGGTGAAGGCGCAGCAGCGGGCGGCGGCGCGGCCGACGGCGGAGCAAGTGCCGGCGGCAGCAAGGACGACGTGCTCGATGCCGAGTTCGAGGAAGTTAAGGATCGCAAGAACGGCTAAGCTTGCGCGCATGGGACCCACAGGTGGCTGATCGCCTGTGGGTCCAGGTTTTTCCGGACGATCGGAGTCGGGCTGAAGCCCGACCTACAGAAAAGAAATGGCCAAGCGGGACTACTACAAGGTGCTCGACGTCGCGCGAACCGCGACCGAAGTCGAGATCAAGAAATCGTATCGCCGCCTGGCGATGAAGTTTCATCCCGACCGCAATCCGAACGATCACGAGGCCGAGGACAAGTTCAAGGAGTGCAAGGAAGCCTATGAAGTGCTGAGCGACGCGCAGAAACGCGCGATCTACGATCAGCACGGGCACGAGGGACTGGCGGCGCGCGGCGGCGGCGCAGGCTTCAGCGCGGCAGACGCGTTCAGCGACATCTTCGGCGACGTCTTCGGCGATATCTTCGGCGGCGGCCGGCGCGGCGGGCGCCAGGTATTTCGCGGCGCTGACCTGCGCTACGACCTGGAGCTCGATCTCGAACAGGCCGTGTTCGGTCACGAGGCCAAGGTCGAATTCACGACGCTCGGCGAATGCGAGGCGTGCAAAGGCAGCGGCGCGGAGCCGGAGTCCAAGACCGTGACCTGCGAGACGTGCCAGGGCGCCGGCCAGGTCCGCATGCAGCAGGGGATCTTCGCTGTCCAGCAGACCTGCCCGCGCTGCAAAGGCCGCGGCCAGGTCATCACACAGCCGTGCGACAAGTGCCTCGGTCAGGGTCGGATCCGCAAGAAGAAGGACGTGGCCGTGAAAGTGCCGGCCGGCGTCGACAACGGCGATCGCATCCGGCTTGCCGGCGAAGGCGAGGCCGGCCGCAACGGCGGGCCGCCGGGAGATCTGTACGTCGAGATCCGCGTGCGCGAGCACGCAATCTTCGAGCGCGACGGTAGCCACTTGTCGTGCGAGGTGCCGGTGAGCTTCGCCACCGCGACGCTCGGTGGGACCGTCGAAGTCCCGACGCTCGGCGGCAACGTCGAGCTGAAAGTGCCGAACGAGACGCAGTCCGGACGTGTGTTCCGGCTGCGCGAGAAGGGCGTGAAGCCCGTGCGCGGCGGCCCGACGGGCGACCTGTTCTGCCGCGTCGTCGTCGAGACGCCGGTGAATCTCACCGACGAGCAGAAGGGCCTGTTGCGCAAGCTGGAGGAATCGATGCATGCGAGCACTCGCAATCACAGCCCGCGGCAGCATTCCTGGCTGGATGGCGTGAAGCGTTTCTTCGAGACCATCCGCAGCTGACGCGAACGCCATGAGCGCACGCGAGCTGCAAGTGGCGATCTTCGGTGCCTCCGGGCGCATGGGGCGGGCGGTGGTCGCGGCCGTGGAGGAATCGTCCGGCGCGGCCGTGACAGGTTCGACCACCTCGTCCGGCGATCCCGCCGCAGCACTGCGCGGCGCCGACGTCGCCATAGAATTCGCGTTGCCCCAGGCCACCGCCGCGAATCTCGCGGCGTGCGTCGCTGCCAAACGGCCGATCGTCATCGGCACGACCGGGCACGACGATGCCCAGCGCGCCCAGATCGCGGCGGCGGCGCGCGAGATCGCAATCGTCATGGCGCCGAACATGAGCCTCGGCGTGAACCTGTTGCTGAAGCTCGTTGAGTTGACTGCAGGAAAGCTCGACGCGAGCTACGACATCGAGGTGTTCGAAGCTCATCACCGCAATAAAAAGGACGCGCCCTCCGGCACAGCGCTCGCGCTCGGGGCAGCGGCTGCCTCCGGTCGAGGCGTGAAGCTGAGTGAGGTTGCGGAACACGCACGACACGGCACGGGCGCAGGGCGCGCGCACGGTGCCATCGGCTTTTCGGTGTTCCGCGGCGGCGACGTGGTGGGCGATCACACCGTGACGTTCGCGGGCGCGGGCGAGCGTATCGAGCTGACGCACCGCGCGAGCGATCGGATGGCGTTCGCGCGTGGAGCCGTGCAGGCGGCGCGCTGGCTTGTCGGTCGTCCACCGGGCCTGTATTCGATGCAGGACGTGCTGGCCACCAGTGCCATCAATCTGTAGACTCCCATCCCTTAGCACGCGGCGAAAACTTATTTGCGGGATCGGCTTGAAAGCCCATCTCGCCGTCAGCATGCGCGTGTCTGAAACGACTGACGCCGGAGCCTCAAGTGACCCAGTCAGACAACGCTGTACTTGCACTCGAAGACGGCACTGTCTTTCAGGGCCGGTCCATCGGTGCGAAGGGCAACACCACCGGTGAAGTGGTGTTCAACACCGCCATGACCGGCTACCAGGAAATCCTCACGGACCCTTCCTACTGTCGGCAACTCGTCACGCTCACTTACCCGCACATCGGCAATACCGGTACGAATCCCGAGGATCTGGAGGCGGGCGCCGTCTACGCGGCCGGCTTGATCGTGCGCGACGTGCCGCCCGTGTATTCGAACTGGCGCGCGTCCGAATCGCTGGAGAGCTTTCTGCAGCGGGGCAAAGTGGTCGCGATCGCGAACATCGACACGCGCAAGCTCACGCGCATCCTGCGTGAGAAGGGCGCGCTGGCCGGCTGCATCATGACCGGCGAGAAAGCCAAGCCGGAGGCTGCCGTGCACGCCGCACGCAAGTTCCCCGGGCTCAAGGGCATGGACCTGGCGAAGGTCGTGTCGACCAAGCGCGTCTATCAGTGGAACGAGGGGACGAACTGGCAGATCGAGCAGGGGCCGAAGGCGCGCCCCGGGCAGCGTCTGCACGTCGTGGCCTACGACTACGGCATCAAGCGCAACATCCTGCGCTGTCTCTCCGATCACGGCTGCCGTGTGACCGTCGTCCCGGCGCAGACACCGGCGGAGCAGGTGCTCGCGCTCAATCCCGAAGGCGTGTTCCTGTCGAACGGGCCCGGCGACCCGGAGCCGTGCACGTACGCGATCGACGCCATCAGGAAACTGCTGGAAACCGACATCCCGATCTTCGGCATCTGCCTCGGCCACCAGCTGCTCGGGCTGGCGAGCGATGCGAAGACGGTGAAGATGAAGTTCGGCCACCACGGCGCGAATCACCCGGTGCTCGACATCGCGAGCGGCCGCGTGCTGATCTCCTCGCAGAATCACGGCTTCGCCGTGGACGAGACCACGCTCGGCGCGAACGTGAAGGTGACGCACAAGTCGCTGTTCGACGGCTCGCTCCAGGGTATCGAACGCACCGACCGGCCGGCCTTCAGCTTCCAGGGCCATCCCGAAGCAAGTCCCGGTCCGCGCGAGGTGCGCTCGGCGTTCGGCCGCTTCGTCGCGATGATCCACGACCGGCTCAATGCGCAGAGCGCTGCACGCGACGCTGGCAAGAAGGTTGCGGAGGGTTGAGCGCGGATGCCTAAGCGAACCGACATCCAGAGTGTGTTGATCATCGGCGCCGGCCCGATCGTCATCGGCCAGGCGTGCGAGTTCGACTACTCCGGCGCGCAGGCCTGCAAGGCGCTCAAGGAGGAGGGCTACCGCGTCGTCCTGGTGAACTCGAATCCGGCGACGATCATGACCGACCCGGAGACCGCGGACGCGGTGTACATCGAGCCGGTCAACTGGCGGACGGTCGAGCGCATCATCGCGAAGGAGCGCCCGAACGCGCTGCTGCCGACGATGGGCGGACAGACCGCGCTCAACTGCGCGCTCGATCTGGTGCGCGAAGGCGTGCTGGAGAAATACGGCGTCGAGCTGATCGCCGCCTCGCGCGAAGCGATCGACATGGCGGAGGACCGCGAGCGCTTCCGTAACGCCATGCGCGAAATCGGCCTGGAGTCGCCGCGCTCGCGCATCGCCCACAGCATGGAAGAAGCGCTGGCTGTACAGGCCGAGATCGGCTTCCCGACCGTCATCCGTCCGTCGTTCACGCTCGGCGGCTCGGGCGGAGGCATCGCCTACAACCGCGAGGAGTTCGAGGAGATCGTCGAGCGCGGCCTGGACGCCTCGCCGACCTCGGAGGTGCTGCTCGAAGAGTCGGTGCTCGGCTGGAAAGAGTACGAGATGGAGGTCGTGCGCGACCGCAACGACAACTGCATCATCATCTGCTCGATCGAGAACCTCGATCCGATGGGCGTGCACACCGGCGATTCGATCACGGTGGCGCCGGCGCAGACGCTCACGGACAAGGAATACCAGCGCATGCGCGATGCGTCGATCGCGGTGCTGCGCAAGATCGGCGTCGAGTGCGGCGGCTCGAACGTGCAGTTCGCGCTCAGCCCGGAAGACGGGCGCATGCTGATCATCGAGATGAATCCGCGCGTGTCGCGCTCGTCCGCGCTCGCCTCGAAAGCCACCGGCTTTCCGATCGCGAAGGTCGCGGCGAAGCTGGCGGTCGGCTACACGCTCGACGAGCTGCGCAACGACATCACCGGCGGCGCGACGCCGGCGTCGTTCGAGCCGACCATCGACTACGTGGTCACCAAGATCCCGCGCTTCACCTTCGAAAAATTCCCGGGTGCCAACGATCGCCTGACGACGCAGATGAAGTCGGTCGGCGAGGCGATGGCGATCGGCCGCACGTTCCAGGAGTCGCTGCAGAAAGCTCTGCGCAGCCTGGAGGTCGGCACCGACGGTCTCGATCCGCTGCTGAAGCTGCCGCTCGCGGAGGGCGATCAGCATCGCCTGCGCGAGGAGCTGCGCATGCCGGGACCGAACCGGATCCGCTACGTCGGCGACGCGTTCCGCGCGGGGCTGCCGTTCGACGAAGTGCATGCGCTGTCGCGCATCGATCCCTGGTTCCTCGCGCAGATCGAGGACATCGTGCGCGAAGAGCAGGCGGTGCAGTCGCAGGGCCTGGAAGCGTTCGACCGCGACCGCGTCCGCGAGCTCAAGCGCAAAGGCTTCTCCGATCGGCGTCTCGCCACGCTTCTGGGCATGGACGAGCACAGCGTGCGTCGCCGGCGCATCACGATGGGCATCCGTCCGGTGTACAAGCGCGTCGACACCTGCGCCGCAGAGTTCGCCACCTCGACCGCGTACATGTATTCGACCTACGACGAGGAGTGCGAAGCGGCGCCGACGGATCGCAAGAAGATCATGATTCTCGGCGGCGGCCCGAACCGCATCGGCCAGGGCATCGAGTTCGATTACTGCTGTGTGCACGCCGCGCTGGCGCTGCGCGAAGCGGGCTTCGAAACGATCATGGTCAACTGCAATCCCGAGACTGTCTCGACCGACTACGACACCTCGGACCGGCTGTATTTCGAGCCGCTCACCCTCGAAGACGTCATGGAGATCATCGACAAGGAAAAGCCGATCGGCGTGATCGTGCAGTACGGCGGCCAGACGCCGCTGAAGCTGTGCCGTGCGCTGGAGGCTGCGGGCGCGCCGATCATCGGCACGACGCCGGATTCGATCGACATCGCGGAGGATCGCGAGCGCTTCCAGCAGCTGGTGCAGACGCTCGGCCTGAAGCAGCCCCCGAACTGCACGGCGCGCACCGAAGAGCAGGCGATCTCGATGTCGAAGACAGTCGGCTTCCCGCTCATCGTTCGCCCGTCCTACGTGCTCGGCGGCCGCGCGATGGAAGTGGTGTTCAACGAAGACGACCTGCGCACGTACATGACCGACGCGGTCAAAGTGTCCAACGACAGCCCGGTGCTGCTCGACCGCTTCCTCGATCTCGCGATCGAAGTCGACGTCGACGCGATCTGCGACGGCGAGGATGTGTACATCGGCGGCATCATGGAACACGTCGAGCAGGCCGGCGTGCACTCCGGCGACTCGGGTTGCTCGCTGCCGCCGAACAGCCTGAGCGCGGAAACGCAGACCGACCTGAAAGAGCAGACCCGCAAGCTGGCGCGCGCGCTCAAGGTCGTCGGGCTCATGAACATCCAGTTCGCGATCCAGAACGGCGTCGTCTACATCCTCGAAGTGAACCCGCGCGCCTCGCGCACCGTGCCGTTCGTCTCCAAGGCGACCGGCGTGCCGCTCGCGAAGATGGCGGCGCGAGTCATGGCCGGCAGCAAGCTGAAGGAGCTGGGCATGACGACCGAGCGCGTGCCGAAGTTCTTCGCCGTGAAAGAGTCGGTGTTCCCGTTCGCGAAGTTCCCGGAGGCCGATCCGATCCTCGGCCCGGAAATGAAGTCGACCGGCGAAGTGATGGGCACCGGCGCATCGTTCGGCGAGGCGTATGCGAAGGCGCAGCTCGCGTCCGGCGTCGTGCTGCCGACACGCGGGGTGTGCCTGATCAGCGTGCGCGAACGTGACAAGCCTGCGGCGGTAACGCTGGCGCGGCGCCTGGTCGCGCAAGGCTTCGAAATCGTTGCGACGTTGGGAACCGCCAAGGCCATCAGCGACGCAGGCATTCCCTGCCGATCCGCCAACAAGGTCCGCGAGGGTCGCCCGCACATCGTCGACATGATCAAGAACGACGAGATCGCGCTGATCGTGAACACGACCGAAGGCAAGCAGGCGATCTTCGAGTCGCGCTCGATCCGGCGCGAGGCCGTGCACAAGCGCGTCACTTATTACACGACGGTTGCCGCAGGGATCGCGACCTGCGATGCGATCGCACACATGAACGACGTGGACGTGAACCGGTTACAGGACCTGCACCAGATCGTATCGAGCGATACGGTCTCGATACCGGCGCTGCCCGAAGGGGCCGTGTCATGAGAAGAATGCCCCTGACGGCGCAAGGCGCGGAGCGCCTGCGTGGCGAATTGAAGCGGCTGAAGACCGAGGACCGGCCGCGCATCATCCAGGCGATCGCCGAGGCGCGCAGCCACGGCGACTTGAGCGAGAACGCTGAGTATCACGCCGCGCGCGAGCAGCAGAGCTTCTGCGAGGGACGCATCAAGGACATCGAAGCGCACCTCGCCAATTCCGAAATCATCGACGTCACACGCCTGGCGGCCGGCGGCAAGGTCGTCTTCGGCGCCACGCTCGAGCTGGAGGACCAGGACGGCGGCAACGAAGTCGTCTACCAGATCGTCGGCGACGCGGAGGCCGACATCAAAAGCGGCCGGATTGCCGTGTCCTCGCCGATCGCGCGCGCGCTGGTCGGCAAGTCGCAGGGCGACATCGTCGACGTGGTCGCGCCGAACGGTACGAGAACCTATGAGATCGTGGGGGTGAAGTATGTGTAGAGGAGTGATGATGTCCGCCCGCTCGATCCTGCTCACGAAGCACCCGCGACTTCCGGGTCGGATCCGTAGCGCGTGACGTCTCATGCGACACCAGATCTGCATCGCGTTCATGCTCGCGGCACTGACCTCCATGCATGCCGGGGCCGCTGAGCCAGTCCCCAAACCCGGTTCCTGCCCGTATGCCGTGAAGCCGCTGCCGCGAAACGTAACCAAGGCGGTGGATCGGATCGTCAGGGACATGTATCCGCAGTTGAAGGAGAAGTTGCTGCAGACGAAGCGTGAAGACCTGGCTCAGTTCCAGGTCGGTTGGGGAACGGGAATTCGCAACTCACTGTGCCTGATGGCCGGCAACAACGATCAGCTCATTCGATCAGCGTGCGGCGGTGATCTCTGCCACCCCGATGAAGCTTCGATGGTCATCATGGAGTCGGTTTGGGACCGGCTGCAAAAAGTGAAACGAGTGATGCGACCCTCAGACGAGCAGCCTTAGTGCGTCCCTTGCCGCACATGATCCGCCCTGCCGCCGTCGTCCTGACTCTCTGGGCGGGCAGCTTGTGGACCATCTGCGCCATCGCCGCGCCTGCCGCGTTTGCCGTGCTCGATCGGCCTGCCGCCGGGCGCCTGGCCGGTACGTTATTCCGCATCGAAACGTGGCTCGGCTTTGCTTGCGCGATGCTGTTGTTCGTCGCCGCTTTCGTGCACAAGCCGCTCGCGTCGCGCATCGGTCCGCCCTGGCTCATCGCTGCGACGGCCGCCGCGCCGCTCCTCAGCGAGCTCGTGCTCTCACCGATGATGGCCGCGGCACGTGCTGCCAATGACATGGCCCGCTTCGGCATGCTGCATGGTCTCTCGGCGATCCTGTTCGTCGCGGCGGCGCTTGGCGCGCTCGCGCTGGTGCTGCGATTCAATCGGCCGGCAAAATGATGCGCGGTTTGTCCTTGCTGGGCCGATAGAAGACTGCGACGTTGCCGATGCGCTGAACCAGTGCGCTGCGCGTCTGCTGGGCAAGCTCGGCGAAGATGCTGTCGCGCTGGTCGCGATCGCCGACGCGGGCACGGACCTTCACCAGCTCGTGAGCACCCAGTGCGGTTTCGAGCTCGCCGGTGATCGCCGGCGACAAACCGCCCTGGCCGATCAGCACGACGGGCTCGCGCGCGTGGGCGAGGCCACGCAGATGCTTCTTCTGTTTCTCGGTCAGGCTTTTCTGAGTCAGATTCGATTGCATGCCTAAACGTACCAAATCGAGCCAGCGCTGGCTGCAGGAGCACGAGAGCGACGTCTTCGTGAAGCGTGCCCGCCAGGCCGGCTATCGCTCGCGTGCGCTGTTCAAGCTGGAGGACATCCAGCGCAGCGACCGGATCCTGAAGCCGGGCATGACCGTCGTCGATCTCGGCGCCGCGCCCGGTGGCTGGAGCCAGTACGCCGCGAAGGTGCTGCAGGGAAAGGGCCGCATCGTCGCACTGGATATCCTGCCGATGGACGCCATCAACGGCGTGGAATTCGTGCAGGGGGACTTCGCTGACGACGCAGTGCTCGAGCAACTGCAGACCCTGCTGGGCACGGACCGCCCGCAGCTGGTGATGTCCGACATTGCGCCGAACACGACAGGGATTGCGACGGTCGACCAGGACCGCTCGATGCACCTGGCCGAGCTGGCGCTCGATTTTGCGGCCAAGGCGCTCGCGCCCGGCGGCGATTTCCTGGTCAAAGTGTTCCAGGGCCGGGACTTCCAGCCGTTCGTTCACCGGCTGCGGGGGCTGTTCGGGACGGTCAAGGTGCGCAAGCCGCCTGCCTCGCGGCAGCGCAGTCCGGAACTTTATCTGCTGGCGCGCACCTTTAATTCTGGATGAATGTTCCCACTTCATGTCCATGAGCCGCCCCCGGACCCTAATCTCCAATGCAGGGAACCGGTTATGGCATTGCCGGACCGGGTTGTAGTAGTGTCGGGTCGACTCCCGCCCTGCGCCCGATGACCCACCGGCGCCCCGCATGATCTCCCCCGTTCCGAGGAAGCGACTTTGAACGACCTAGCCAAGAACATCGTCCTGTGGATCGTGATAGCCGTGGTCGTTGCCACGGTCGTCAGCAATTTCAGCGCGCGGTCCGGCGCTGTGCAGGACATTCCGTACTCCACGTTCCTCGAACAGGTGAAGGAAGGCGGCATACAGGACGTCAAGATCAACAAGCACACCGACGTCATCAAGGGCACGCGCACCAACGGCGAGCCGTTCATCGTCTACAGCCCCGAGACCGACAACGACGCGCTGATGGGGCTGCTGGAGAAGTCGGGCGTGAAGTTCGACGGCACGGCGCCTGAGCGGCAGTCGTTCCTGATGCAGCTGTTCATCTCCTCGTTCCCGATCCTGCTGTTGATCGCCGTGTGGGTGTACTTCATGCGCCAGATGCAGGGCGGCGCGGGCGGCCGCGGCGCCATGTCGTTCGGCAAGAGCCGGGCACGACTGCTCGGCGAGGATCAGGTGCAGGTCACGTTCGCCGATGTCGCCGGCGTGGACGAAGCAAAGGAAGAAGTCGTCGAGATCGTCGAGTTCCTCAAGGACCCGGGCAAGTTCCAGCGCCTGGGCGGCAAGATTCCGCGCGGCGTGCTGATGGTCGGCTCGCCCGGCACCGGCAAGACGCTGCTGGCGCGCGCCATCGCCGGCGAGGCGAAGGTGCCGTTCTTCACGATTTCCGGTTCCGACTTCGTCGAGATGTTCGTCGGCGTCGGCGCCTCGCGCGTGCGCGACATGTTCGACCAGGCGAAGAAGCACGCGCCCTGCATCATCTTCATCGATGAAATCGACGCAGTCGGCCGTCACCGCGGCGCCGGTCTCGGCGGCGGTCACGACGAGCGCGAGCAGACATTGAACCAGCTGCTGGTCGAAATGGATGGCTTCGAGGGCACCGAAGGCGTGATCGTGATCGCTGCGACCAACCGCCCGGACGTGCTCGACCCGGCGCTGCTGCGCCCGGGCCGCTTCGACCGCCAGGTCGTCGTGCCGCTGCCGGACGTGCGCGGCCGCGAGCAGATCCTGAAAGTGCACATGCGTAAACTGCCGCTCGCCGAGGACGTGAAGCCGAACATCATCGCGCGCGGTACGCCGGGCTTTTCGGGCGCCGATCTCGCGAACCTGGTGAACGAAGCTGCGCTGTTCGCAGCGCGCGCCAACCGCCGCACGGTGACGATGGACGAGTTCGAGCGCGCCAAGGACAAGATCATGATGGGCGCCGAGCGCCGCTCGATGGTCATGGACGAGCAGGAGAAGAAGCTGACCGCCTATCACGAGGCAGGTCATGCCATCGTCGGCCTGACGGTGCCCGAGCACGATCCGGTCTACAAAGTGACGATCATCCCGCGCGGCCGTGCGCTCGGCGTGACGATGTTCCTGCCCGAGACCGACCGCTACAGCATCAGCAAGCGGCGGCTCGAGAGCAAGATCGCGACGCTGTTCGGCGGACGCATCGCGGAAGAGCTCGATCTTCGGCGTCGAGTCGGTGACGACCGGTGCGTCGAACGACATCGAGCGCGCGACCGAGATCGCCCGCAACATGGTCACGAAGTGGGGCCTGTCGGACAAACTCGGTCCGCTGACCTACAGCGAGGATCAGGGCGAGGTGTTCCTGGGCCGCTCGGTGACTCAGCACAAGCAGGTGTCGGACGTCACCGCGCACGTGATCGACGAAGAAGTGCGCCGGCTGATCGACTCGAACTACCAGCGCGCCAAGAGCATTCTCGACACGAACCTCGAGAAGCTGCACAAGATGGCCGAAGCGCTGATGAAGTACGAGACGATCGACGAATCGCAGCTCAAGGACATCATGGAAGGCCGCGATCCGAAGCCGCCGGCGGACTGGGACGATTCGCCGACGAGCCCGTCGGGCGGCGCCAAGGCGCGCGATCGCGACAAGCCCGAGGCGCCGATCGGCAAGCCCGCGAGTCAGCACTGACGCTCGACTTTTCCACTCCACTGGTGATGGGCGTGATCAATGTCACGCCCGATTCGTTTTCCGACGGCGGCCGCTTCGCGAGTAACGAAGCGGCCGTTGCACATGCGCTGCGCATGGTCGATGAGGGCGCCGGCCTGATCGACGTCGGCGGCGAGTCGACGCGGCCGGGCGCACAAGCGGTCGACGCCGAAGAAGAGATTCGTCGCGTCGTGCCCGTCATCGAAGCACTCGCAGCGCGCACCACGGTCCCGATCTCGATCGACACCAGCAAACCGGCAGTAATGACCGCCGCCGTTCGCGCTGGAGCGCGCATGATCAATGACGTGCGGGCACTGCGCGAACCGGGCGCGATCGAGGCAGCGGCGAACACCGACGCCGCAATCTGCCTGATGCACATGCAGGGCGAGCCGCGAACGATGCAGGTCGAGCCCCGCTACGGCGACGTGGTCCTGGAAGTTCGCGACTTCCTGCACGAGCGGGCGCAGGCATGCCTGGCGCACGGCATCGCGAATGATCGACTATTGATCGATCCGGGTATCGGCTTCGGCAAACGTCTTGAGCATAATCTCGCCTTGCTCGCCGGCTTGCCGGCACTGACCGCGCTGCGCTGGCCGGTGCTGGTCGGGGTCTCGCGCAAGTCGATGTTCGGTGCGCTGCTCGGCAGGGCAGTCGACGAGCGCGTGGCGGGCGGAGTCGCCGCAGTCACCGCAGCGGTCCTGGCTGGCGCGAGCGTGGTGCGCACGCACGACGTCGCGGCGACCGTGGATGCGGTGAAAGTTGCGGTCGCGTTGCGCGCAGCGGGTTATCCCAGGAAAGAATGATCGGGGGAGAAGCATAGTGTCGAGAAAATACTTCGGAACGGACGGCGTGCGTGGGCGCGTCGGCGAACATCCCCTCACTGTCGACTTTGCGTTGCGGCTCGCAAGCTCGGCAGCGCGCGTGCTCGCACCCGAGGGCGGCACGGTGCTCGTCGGCAAGGACACGCGGCTATCCGGCTACATGTTCGAGGCCGCGCTCGAAGCCGGCTTCGCCGCCGCCGGTGTCAACGTCATGCTGATCGGTCCGCTGCCGACGCCGGGCATCGCCTATCTGACCAAACGTTTCGAGTGCGACTTTGGTGTCGTCATCAGCGCCTCGCACAATCTGTACGACGACAACGGCATCAAGTTCTTCGATGGCGACGGCGCGAAGCTCTCGGACGCAATCGAAGCGCGCATCGAGCAGCACCTCGAAGAGCCGCCGGTGACCAGCGTTTCCAGCAAGCTCGGCCGCGCCACGCGCGTCGACAAATCGCGCGTGCGCTATCAGGAATTCTGCATGTCCACGGTACCGGGCCTGGACCTGACGGGCATGAAGATCGTGATCGACTGCGCGAACGGTGCGGGCTACAAGGTCGGCCCACGCATCCTCGCGGATCTCGGCGCAGAGATCGTGCCGATCGGCTGCTCGCCGAACGGCCGCAACATCAACCTGAATTGCGGCTCCACATCGCCGGAGCTCTTGCAACTGACGGTTCCGGGCGTGCAGGCGCAGGCCGGCATCGCGCTCGACGGCGACGGCGATCGCCTGGTGATGGTGGATCACCTCGGCCGGCTGGTCGATGGCGACCAGCTGCTCTACATCATTGCGCGCGCTCGCCAGCAGCGGAAGGAGCTCGTCGGGCCGGTCGTCGGCACCGTGATGAGCAACCTCGGTTTGGAGCACGCGTTGGCGAAAGAGGGCATCGAGTTCCGTCGCGCCAAGGTGGGCGATCGCTACGTGCTCGAGATGCTGAAGGAGTTTGGCGGCGTGCTCGGCGGCGAAACCTCCGGCCACCTGCTGTGCCTGGATCGCACGACGACCGGCGACGCGCTGATCAGCGCGTTGCAGGTGCTGGCGACGATGAAGGAGGGCGGACGAAGCCTCGCGGAGCTTGCTGCGCCGATGGCGAAGTATCCGCAGGTGCTGGAGAACGTTAAGGTCGCCCGACGCATCGATCCGACCAAGTCGCCGCAGATCCAGGAAGCGGTAGCCCGAGCCGAAGGCCGGCTCGGCAGCAGCGGCCGGATCGTCCTGCGTCCGTCGGGCACCGAACCCGTGATCCGCGTGATGGTCGAAGGCAGCGACGACAAACTGGTGCGTGAGATTGCCAAGGAGCTGGCCGCGTCGGTTGCCTGGCTGCGCCTGCCGTAGCAAAGCGGTCCGATGGGCCCCGCTCGCGTGAACGGCTTGCCTTCAATCGCACCGCACCGCCGCTAAGCTTCCGCGCCCTTCGCGGGGGCCAACTGCTCATTGAGGTACTGCGATGCGGCGCGCGTTGATCGCCGGGAACTGGAAAATGCACGGGTCGCGTGCCGAGAACGCCGAGCTGATCGAAGGGCTGCTGCTTGGCCTGCCGAGTCAGACGCCGGTCGAGATCGCCGTGTGTCCGCCCTCCGTCTACCTGTGGGAGACCGCGCGGGCGCTCAAGTCCTCGAGCATCGCCCTGGGCGCGCAGTCAGTCTGCGCCGAGCAGGTCGGCGCGTTCACCGGCGAAGTGTCGGCGAGCATGCTCAAGGACGTCGGCTGCAAATACGTGATCGTCGGTCATTCCGAGCGTCGCGCCATATATAAGGAAGACGACGCGCTGGTGGCGCGCAAGTTTCTCGCGGCGCAGTCGCAGGAGTTGATCCCGATCCTGTGTGTCGGCGAAACGCTCGAGGAGCGCGAGCGCGGCCAGACGATGCAGGTGGTTTCGCGCCAGCTCGCTGCCGTGCTGGACCTGGCAGGCGTCGCAGCGTTGCGCGCCGCCGTGATTGCATACGAGCCGGTGTGGGCGATCGGGACCGGCAAGAACGCGACGCCGGAACAGGCGCAGGAAGTTCACGCGCACATCCGGAACGCGATCGCGGCCCGGGATGGTAAGATTGCCGCCGACGTTCGCATCCTTTACGGCGGCAGCGTCAAGGCCGCGAACGCCCGCGAGCTGTTCGCGATGCCCGATGTCGACGGCGGCCTGGTCGGCGGCGCGTCGTTGAAGGCCGATGAATTTCTGAAGATCTGCGCATCGGCCCAAACGCATTGAATTTGTCACACTGATTGCACATGAACTGGCTTCACACTGCGACTATCGTCTTTCACGTGCTGATCGCTGCGGCGATCGTCGCCCTCGTGCTGCTGCAGCGGGGCAAGGGCGCGGACGCGGGCGCCGGTTTCGGCGCGGGCGCATCCGGCACAGTGTTCGGTGCGCGCGGCTCGGCTTCGTTCCTGTCGCGCATGACGGCGACATTGGCCGCATTGTTTTTTGCGACGAGCCTGACGCTCGCGTACCTGGGCGGCAAAAAGCCCGAAGCGCCCAAGAGCGTGATCGATCGTGTCGGTGTGCCGGCAGCGCCGGTGCAGGACGTGCCGGCTGCGCCGACGACGCAGTCCGCGCCGGCGGATCAGCCGGTCGAAGCGCCGGCGCAGCAGGGCGATTCTCAGACGAGCCAGCCGCCGCAACAGTGACAGCGGCTGGTATCGCGGGCCGATCTGCGATTTTGGACAATGCGGCTGTGGTGGAATTGGTAGACACGCCAGCTTGAGGGGCTGGTGGAGCAATCCGTGTCGGTTCGAGTCCGACCAGCCGCACCAAAATCGCAGAGCCGCGCCGCGACCCGACACCTGCTACAATTCGCGCCCGCCGCTGGTCGCGCATCGTGCAGGCCGGCACTGACGCTTCCAGGCTAAATGCTGCAGAACTACGTTCCCATCCTGATCTTCCTGGGCGTGGCCGGTCTGCTCGGGTCGCTCCTCATCGGACTCGGCTTCTTTCTCGGCCCGCGACGTCCGGACACGCAGAAGAATTCCGCGTACGAATGCGGCTTCGAGGCCTTCTCGGATTCGCGCATGAAGTTCGACGTGCGCTATTACCTGGTCGCGATCCTGTTCATCGTCTTCGACCTGGAGATCGCCTTCCTGTTTCCGTGGGCGGTCGCGCTCGACACGATCGGCCGGGTCGGGCTGGCGGCGATGGGCATTTTCCTCGCGATCCTGGTCGTCGGGTTCATCTACGAGTGGAAGAAGGGAGCGCTGGAATGGGATTGACCGCTCCCACTGCCGAAACACCCGACGCCGCAGTCACGCAGCGCGGCTTCATGACGACGTCGCTGGACGCTGTCGTGAACTGGGCGCGCACCGGCTCGATGTGGCCGATGACCTTCGGTTTGGCTTGTTGCGCCGTCGAGATGATGCACGCCGGCGCGGCGCGCTATGACCTCGACCGCTTCGGCGTGGTGTTTCGTCCGAGCCCGCGCCAGTCCGACGTGATGATCGTCGCCGGCACGCTGGTGAACAAAATGGCGCCGGCGCTGCGCAAGGTTTACGACCAGATGCCCGAGCCGCGCTGGGTGATTTCGATGGGCTCGTGCGCCAACGGCGGCGGCTACTACCACTATTCCTACGCCGTCGTGCGCGGCTGCGATCGCATCGTGCCGGTCGACGTGTACGTGCCCGGCTGTCCGCCGACCGCCGAAGCGCTGCTCTACGGGATCCTGCAGTTGCAGAACAAGATCCGCCGCACGAGCACGATCGCCCGTTGAGTCATCGCACATGAGCTCACGCACCGAGACATTGGCCTCGAGAGTTGCGGCGCGCTTCGCGGAGCAGCTGCGCGCGCTTCCGGCACTGCCCGGCGATGTCGCCTATGAAGTTGCAGCCGCGGATCTGCGCACCGTCTGTCGCGTGCTTCGCGACGATCCGCAGTTCGGCTTCGAGCAACTCATCGATCTCTCCGGCGTCGACTATCTCGACTACGGCCGCGACGAATGGAACACGCTGGGCTCCACCGCGACCGGTTTCAGCCGCGGCGTGAATCGCATACGCGAGACCGTCGCCGAGTCGCGGCCGGGACGCTTCGCTGTGTCGTATCAATTACTGTCGGTCGCCAACAACTGGCGGCTGCGCCTGCGCAGTTTCGCCAGCGAAGGCGAGCCGCCGGTGATCGACTCGGTCGTGGAGATCTGGGCGTCCGCGAACTGGTACGAGCGCGAGGCGTTCGACCTGTACGGCATCCTGTTCAAGGATCATCCGGACCTGCGGCGCCTGCTGACCGACTATGGCTTCATCGGCCATCCGTTCCGCAAGGACTTCCCGCTGATCGGCAACGTCGAGGTGAAGTACGACCCGGTGAAACGCCGCGTGGTCTACCAGCCGGTGAGCATCGAGCCGCGCACGCTCGTGCCGCGCGTGATCCGCGAGGACAACCGCTACGACACCGCGCTCAAGGACGCACCGCCCGGTGCGAACCCTCCGGACGTCAAAGTAGGGACCTGACGTGGCCGAGATCCGCAACTTCACCCTGAACTTCGGCCCGCAGCATCCAGCTGCTCACGGTGTGCTGCGCCTGGTGCTGGAGCTGGAAGGCGAGGTCATCCAGAAGGCCGATCCGCACGTCGGGCTCCTGCATCGCGGCACCGAAAAGCTCGCCGAGTCCAAGCCGTTCAATCAGTCGATCGGCTACATGGACCGTCTCGACTACGTCTCGATGATGTGCAACGAGCACGCCTACGTGATGGCGATCGAGAAGCTGCTCGGCATCAAGCCGCCGCTGCGCGCGCAGTACATCCGCACGATGTTCGACGAAGTGACGCGCATCCTGAATCACCTGATGTGGCTCGGCGCGCACGGCCTCGACATCGGCGCCATGACCGTGTTCCTGTACTGCTTCCGCGAGCGCGAAGACCTGATGGATTGCTACGAGGCGGTCTCCGGCACGCGCATGCACGCGACGTACTATCGTCCGGGCGGCGTGTATCGCGACCTGCCCGATTCGATGCCGAAGTATCAGGCGTCGAAGTGGCGCACGCAGAAGGACGTCGACAAGCTCAACGAGCGCCGCACCGGCGGCCTGCTCGATTTCCTGTGGGACTTCACCGAGCGTTTCCCGGCGGCGGTCGACGAATACGAGTCACTGCTGACCGACAACCGCATCTGGAAGCAGCGCACGGTCAACATCGGTGTCGTGTCGCCCGAGCGCGCATTGCAGCTCGGCTTCACCGGACCGATGCTGCGCGGCTCCGGCATCGCGTGGGACCTGCGCAAGAAGCAACCGTACGACGTCTACGACCGGATGGACTTCGACATTCCGCTCGGGCGTGAACGGCGATTGCTACGACCGCTATCTCGTGCGGGTCGAGGAAATGCGGCAGTCCAATCGCATCGTCCGCCAGTGCATCGAGTGGCTGAAGGCGAACCCGGGCCCGGTGATGACTTCCGATCACAAGGTGGCCGCGCCGAGCCGCGAAGAGATGAAGGGCGACATGGAATCGCTCATCCATCACTTCAAGCTGTTTACGGAAGGCTACTGCGTGCCGGCGGGCGAGACGTATGCCGCTGTCGAGGCGCCGAAAGGCGAGTTCGGCATCTACCTCGTCTCGGACGGCGCGAACAAGCCGTATCGCCTCAAGTGCCGCGCGCCTGGTTTCCCGCACCTCGCCTCGCTCGAGGAGATGACCAAGGGTCATCTGCTCGCCGACGTGGTGGCGGTGATCGGCACGCAGGACATCGTCTTCGGGGAAATCGACCGGTGAGCGAGAGCAACAATCCAGCAGGTGCGCGCTCCGCAGCGCTGACCGAGCACGTGCGCCACGAGATCGATCAATGGGTGGCAAAGTTTCCGCCGGACCGCAAGCGTTCTGCGGTGCTCGCCGCGCTGCGCGCCGTCCAGCACGACGCCGGCTATCTCACGCGCGAGACCATGGACGGCGTCGCCGAGTATCTCGGTCTGCCGCCGGTCCAGGTTTACGAGGTCGCGACGTTCTATTCGATGTTCGAAACCAAGCCGGTCGGCCGCCACTGGATCTCGGTGTGCACCAACATCTCCTGCATGCTGTGCGGCGGCGACGAGCTGCAGGCGCACGTCGAGAAGCGGCTCGGCATCAAGGTCGGCGAGAGTACTGCCGACGGGCGCTTCTATCTCAAGCGGGAAGAGGAGTGCCTCGCGGCCTGCAACAACGCGCCGATGATGATGGTCGACCACGTTTACTACGAGAATCTCACCCCCGAAAAGGTCGATGAGATCCTGGATCGTCACAAGTGAAAGAGTATCCGCGCAATCTCGTCTGCTTCGAGCCGCTCGCCATGGAGCGCTCGTGGGAGCTGGAGAATTACCGCAAGATCGGCGGCTACCAGGCGTGGGAGCGCATCCTGCGCGAGAAGCCCGCGCCCGAGACGATCATCGAAGAAGTGAAAGCTTCCGGGCTGCGCGGCCGCGGCGGCGCGGGCTTTCCCACCGGGATGAAGTGGAGCTTCATGCTGCCGAGCAAGGCGCCGCAGAAATACGTCGTCTGCAATTCCGACGAGAGCGAGCCCGGCACGTGCCACGACCGTGACATCCTGCGCTACAACCCGCACGCCTTGATCGAAGGCATGGCGATCGGCGGCTACGCGATGGGCGCGACCGTCGGTTACAACTACATCCGCGGCGAATTTCTCGACGAGCCGGTGCCGCGCTTCGAAGAAGCGTTGAAGGAAACCTACAGCGCCGGCCTGCTGGGCAAGAACCTGCTCGGCTCGGGCGTGGATTTCGATCTCTACACCTTCGTCGGCGCGGGCGCGTACATCTGCGGCGAAGAAACTGCGCTGCTCGAATCGCTGGAAGGCAAACAGGGTCGGCCGCGATTCAAGCCGCCGTTCCCCGCGAACTTCGGCCTGTACGGCAAGCCCACGACCATCAACAACACGCAGAGCTACGCCATCGGTGCCGACGATCCTGCGCAAGGGCGCGAAGTGGTTCGTCGACCTCGGCGTGGCGAACTCTGCCGGCACCATGATTTTCTCGGTGTCCGGCCACGTGAACTCACCGCAGAACATCGAGCTGCCGCTCGGCATCCCGTTCAAGGATCTGCTGGAGATCTGCGGCGGCGTGCGCGGCGGGCGCAAGCTCAAGGCGGTCATTCCCGGCGGCGTCTCGGTGCCCGTCGTGCCCGGCGACGTCATGATGACCGCGAACCTCGACTACGACTCCGTGAAGAAAGCAGGCTCGGCGCTCGGCACCGGCTCGCTGATCGTGATGGACGACACCACCTGCATGGTGAGGACGCTCGAGCGCATCACGCGCTTCTACTACGCCGAGTCGTGCGGTCAATGCACGCCGTGCCGCGAAGGCACCGGCTGGATGAACCGCGTGGTCAAGCGCATTCTCGCGGGGCAGGGCAAGAAGGCCGACCTCGACATGCTGGTCGACGTCGCCAACAAGATCGAAGGCCACACGATCTGCGCGTTCGGCGACGCGTCCGCGTGGCCGGTGCAGAGTTTCATGAAGCACTACCGGCACGAGTTCGAATACATGATCGAGCACGGCGGCCGCAGCATCGTTACTCAGGAACGGCGGGCTGCGTGATGGCTGACGATACGGTCAACGTCGAGGTCAACGGCGTGCCGATGAAGGCGCGCAAGGGCCAGATGATCATCCAGGTGACGGATGTCGGCGACGTGTACGTGCCGCGCTTCTGTTACCACGAGAAGCTGACGATCGCGGCCAACTGCCGCATGTGCCTGGTCGAAGTCGAGAAGGCGCCGAAGCCGATGCCCGCGTGCGCGACGCCGATCGCCGAAGGCATGAAGATCTTCACCAAGTCGCCGAAGGCGATCGCCGCGCAACGCGCGACGATGGAGTTCCTGCTGATCAACCATCCGCTCGACTGCCCGATCTGCGATCAGGGCGGCGAGTGCGAGCTGCAGGACCTGGCGATGGGCTTCGGCCGCGACATCTCGCGCTACAACGAGCGCAAGCGCGTGGTGAAGGACAAGAACCTCGGTCCGCTGGTGTCCACCGACATGACCCGCTGCATTCACTGCACGCGTTGTGTGCGCTTCACGCAGGAAATCCAGGGCTTCCAGCAGCTCGGCACGATCGGCCGCGCCGAGATGACCGAGATCGGCACGTTCATCGAGCGCAGCGTCGATCACGAGCTGTCGGCGAACATCATCGACCTGTGCCCGGTCGGCGCGCTGAACAACAAGCCCTATCGCTACCGCGCGCGGGCGTGGGAGATGACGCAGCATCCGCTGGTGTCGCCGCACGATTGCGTCGGTACCAATATCTTCGCGCACGTGCTGCGCGGCCGCGTGATGCGCATCGTGCCGCGGCCCAACGAGGAAGTGAACGAGACCTGGATCGCCGATCGCGATCGCTACAGCTATCAGGGCATCTACAGCGAAGACCGCGCGCTCAAGCCGATGATCCGCGAAAACGGCATGTGGCAGGAGAGCGATTGGGAAACCGCGCTCGCCCTCGTCGCAGAGCGGCTCGGTAAAGTCGTCAAGCAGCACAGCGGCGCTCAGATCGGCGCGCTCGCCGCTCCGACGTCGACACTCGAGGAATTCCATTTGCTCGCGCGCATCGCGCGCGGACTGGGCAGCGGCAATCTCGATCATCGCCTGCGTCGCAGCGATTTCCGCGATGACGCAAACGATCCGCTCTATCCCGCGCTCGGTTGCTCGATCGCGGAGCTGGAGCAGGTCGCGAGTGCGCTGGTCGTCGGCTCCAATATCCGCAAGGAAGTGCCGCTGCTCGCGCACAGATTGCGCAAGGCGGCGTTGCGTGGCGCGAAGATCTCGTTCGTCAACTCGCAGCGCTACGAGTATTTGTTCCCGGTGGCGAACTACCTCGCCTCGAACGGCCTCGACATGTTCGGTCAGCTGGTCGCGATCGCCGCGGCTGCAAGCGCGGGTAGCGGCAAGAGCGCGCCCGAGTCGATTGCGGCACTCGTCGCGAGCGCGCAGCCGACCGATGCGCATCATGCGATTGCGCAGCAGCTCGGCGACGGTTCACGTCGCATGGTTCTGCTCGGTGCGCTCGCGCAGCGTGATCCGGCATTCGCCGACCTGCGACTGGTTGCAGGCGCTCTCGCCGAACTGACTGGCGCGACACTCGGCTACTTGCCTGACGGCGGCAATTCCGTCGGCGCGTGCCTTGCCGGCGTGTTGCCGCATCGAACGCTCGGCGGTCGCGCCGCGCAGCCGGCCGGCCTGAACGTTGCGGATATGTTTGCCGCGCGCCTCAAGAGCTACATCCTGCTCGGCGGCATCGAGCCCGCGCTCGACATCGCCTCGCCGGCGGCGCTGGAGGCCTTGAAAGCCGCCGATTTCGTGGTCGCGCTGTCGCCGTACGGCACGGCGAAAGAGTTCGCGCACGTCATCCTGCCGATCGGCACGTTCGCGGAAACGTCCGGTACGTACGTCAACCTCGAAGGCCGCTGGCAGAGCGTGCCCGGTGCGGCTGCGCCTGTCGGCGAGTCGCGGCCGGCGTGGAAGGTTCTGCGCGTGCTCGGCAACCTGCTGAATCTGTCCGGCTTCGATTACACGAGCTCGGACCAGATCACCGAAGAAGTCCGCAAGGTGCTCGAAGCTACGCCGGCATTTGCACTGAAGGCATCGGCGCGCACGCTGCAGTCGAAGCTCGCGCTCGGCGCGGCGGCAGGCGAGGGCGACGCGTCGCGTGACGTGCCGATCTACTCGGTCGACGCCATGGTGCGTCGTTCGAGTGCCCTGCAGGCGACGGGCGAAGCCCTCGCTGGATCGCGAGGACGCAACTCGTGAGCGGCATACCGCAATTCGTTTCGCAGTGGCTGTCGTTCCTGCCGCCCTGGATGCAGGCGGTGTTCTATTACGGCGTGGTCGCGCTGGTGCTGTTCATCACCGTGATCCTGTGTATGGCGTTCCTGACGCTGATCGAGCGGCGCGTGATCGGCTCGATCCAGGCGCGCATCGGTCCGAACCGCGTCGGGCCGATGGGTATCGGCCAACCGTTCGCCGACGTGCTGAAGCTCCTGGTCAAGGAAATCATCATCCCGGAGCGCTCGAACAAGTTCCTGTTCCTGATCGCGCCGCTCCTCGCGTTGATTCCTGCGCTGTGCACCTGGGCAGTCATGCCGCTGTGGCCGGGCTTCACGATCGCGAACGTCAACGCCGGGCTGCTGTACATCCTCGCGCTCACTTCTACAGGCGTGTACGGCATCATCCTCGCCGGCTGGGCGACCAACTCGAAGTACGCGCTGCTCGGCGCGATGCGCGGCGCGGCACAGATGGTCGCGTACGAGATCGCGATGGGTTTCGCGCTCGTCGGCGTCGTGATGGCCGCGGGCTCGTTGAACCTCGGCGAGATCATCGAGGCGCAGCGCGGCGGGCACTTCAGCTATTTCGTCTGGTGGATGCTGCCGCTGTTCGTCGTGTACTTCATCTCGGGGCTCGCGGAGACCAACCGCGCGCCGTTCGACGTGGTCGAGGGCGAATCGGAGATCGTCGCCGGCTTCCACGTCGAGTACTCGGGCATGGCGTTCGCCGTGTTCTTCGTCGCCGAGTACGTCAACATGATCCTGATCTCGGCGCTGACCTCGGTGTTCTTCTTCGGCGGCTGGCTGTCGCCGTTCGAGTCCTGGACGTTCCTGCCGGAGCTGCTGCGCGCGCCGGGCTTCATCTGGCTGTTCCTCAAGATCTCGTTCTTCCTGTTCTGCTTCCTGTGGTTCCGCGCCACGTTCCCGCGCTACCGCTACGACCAGATCATGCGGCTCGGCTGGAAGGTCTTCATCCCGGTGACGCTCGTGTGGATCACGGTGGAAGGCGTTCTCAAGTGGTACGAGATCGGTCCCTGGGCGCCCTGACATGAAGACACCCGCGAGCTTTTTCAAAACGTTCTTCCTGACCGAGCTGCTGATCGGGCTCGGCGTCACGCTGCGTCAGTTCGCGTTGCGGCCGAACATCACCGTGCAGTACCCGGAAGAGAAGACGCCGCAATCGCCGCGCTACCGCGGTCTGCATGCGCAACGACGCTATCCGAACGGCCAGGAGCGCTGCATCGCCTGCAAGCTGTGCGAGGCGGTGTGTCCGGCGCTGGCGATCACGATCGAGTCCGACGTCGCGGCGGACGGCACGCGTCGCACGACGCGCTACGACATCGACCTGTTCAAGTGCATCTACTGCGGCTTCTGCGAAGAAGCCTGCCCCGTGGATGCGATCGTGGAGACGCGCATCCATGAGTACCACATGGAGAACCGCGGCGAGAACATCATGACCAAGGACAAGCTGCTCGCGATCGGCGAGCGCTACGAAGCGATGATCGCGGCGGACAAGGCCGCGGACGCGCGGTACCGCTGACATGAGCATCGTCGAGATCCTGTTCTACGTGTTTGCGGTCTTCCTGGTTACGTCGGCGGTCGGCGTCATCACCGCGCGCAATCCGGTGCACTGCGCACTGTTCCTGGTGCTCGCCTTCTTCCACAGCGCCGTGATCTGGCTGCTGATGGAGGCGGAGTTCCTGGCGATCGTTCTGTTGCTCGTCTACGTCGGTGCGGTGATGGTGCTGTTCCTGTTCGTCGTGATGATGCTCGACATCAACGTCGCGAAGATGCGCGAGGGTTTCACGCGCTATGCGCCGCTCGGGCATCCTGGTCGCGGCGCTGGTCGTGGTCGAGATCGGCAGCGTGGTGTGGGTCAAGAGTCTCGGCGGCGCGTCGCCGGAGGCGACTGCAAGTGTCGCCGTCGAGGGCTACAGCAACACGCAGGCTCTCGGCGAGCTGCTCTACACCAAGTATCTCTATCCGTTCGAGCTGGCGGCAGTGCTGCTGCTCGTCGCCATCGTCGCCGCCATCGCTCTGACCATGCGGCATCGGACGGGCCTGAAGGCGCAGGATGTCGGCGGCCAGGTGTCGGTCCGCGCCAAGGACCGCGTCCGCATCGTGAAGATGCCGTCGGAGACCGAACAATGATTCCGTTGCAGAGCGTGCTGCTGCTGGCCGGCGTCCTGTTCGCGCTGAGCGTTGCGGGCATCTTCCTGAACCGCAAGAACGTCATCCTGCTGCTGATGTGCATCGAGCTGATGCTGCTGGCGGTGAACTTCAATTTCGTCGCGTTCGCGCACCAGCTCGGCGACCTGCACGGCCAGGTGTTCGTCTTCTTCATCATGACGGTCGCGGCGGCCGAGTCGGCGATCGGCCTGGCGATCCTGGTCGTGCTGTTCCGTGAGCGCAGCAGCATCGATGTGGAAGAGCTGGACACGATGAAAGGCTGAGCATGATCCAGGAATCGATACTGCTCACGATCGTGCTGGCGCCGCTGCTTGCGGCGATCGTCGCTGGCCTCGGCGGCCGCGTGATCGGCCGGACCGGTGCGCACAGCGTGACTATTCTCGGCGTCGCGGTTTCGTTCGCGCTTTCCGCTTACGTTCTCAAGCAGCTGCTGGACGGCGCGCCGATCTTCGACGGCAGCGTCTATACGTGGCTGGTCAGCGACGGCATCCGCATGGAAGTCGGTTTCCTGGTCGACCGCCTCACGGCTCTGATGATGGTGGTGGTGACCTTCGTCTCGCTGTGCGTGCACGTCTACACCATCGGTTACATGCACGAGGATCCGGGCTACCAGCGCTTCTTCTCGTACATCTCGCTGTTCACGTTCTCGATGCTGATGCTGGTGATGGCGAACAACTTCCTGCAGCTGTTCTTCGGCTGGGAAGCGGTCGGCGTCGTGTCGTACCTGCTGATCGGCTTCTGGTACACGCGGCCGACGGCGATCTTCGCGAACCTGAAGGCGTTCCTGGTCAACCGCGTCGGCGACTTCGGCTTCGTGCTCGGTATCGCCGCGATCGTCTACTACACGAACTCGCTCGACTATTCGACGGTGTTCGCGCAGCGCGACGTCATCGCGGCGGACACCATGCAGATCTTCCCGGGCGTCGACTGGCAGGCGATGACGGTGGTCTGCATCTGCCTGTTCATCGGCGCGATGGGCAAGTCGGCGCAGGTGCCGCTGCACGTGTGGCTGCCGGATTCTATGGAAGGCCCGACGCCCATCTCGGCGCTGATCCACGCTGCGACGATGGTGACGGCCGGCATCTTCATGGTCGCGCGCATGTCGCCGCTGTTCGAGCTGTCGGAGACGGCGCTGAATACGGTGCTGTTCATCGGCGCGACGACCGCGTTCTTCATGGGCCTGCTCGGCATCGTCAACAACGACATCAAGCGCGTCATCGCCTACTCGACGCTTTCGCAGCTCGGCTACATGACCGTGGGCCTCGGTGCGTCGGCGTACTCCGGCGCGATCTTCCATCTCATGACGCACGCGTTCTTCAAGGCGCTGCTGTTCCTTGCCGCCGGCTCCGTGATCATGGGCATGCATCACGAGCAGGACATGCGCAAGATGGGCGGCCTGAAGAAATACATGCCGATCACGTACTGGACGGCGCTCATCGGCTCGGTCGCGCTGATCGCGGTGCCCGGCACCTCGGGCTTCTTCTCGAAAGACATCCTGATCGAAGCCGTGCACGAGTCGCACCTCACGATGGCGACCTACGCCTACTGGTCGGTGCTGCTCGGCGTGTTCGTTACCGCGTTCTACAGCTTCCGCCTCGTGTTCATGACCTTCCATGGCGAAGAACGCTTCCACGCCGACGAGCATCACAAGCCGCACGAGAGCCCGTGGGTCGTCACGCTGCCGCTGATCCTGCTGGCTATTCCGTCGCTCATCATCGGCTGGATCACAGTCGAGCCGGTGCTGTTCGGCAACTACTTCGGCAACGCGATCCAGGTGCTGCCGGCGCACGACGTGCTCGGTCACGTCAAAGGTGAATTCCACGGCCCGGCGCAGTTCGTATTGCACGCGTTTACTGGTCCGGCCGTCTATCTCGCCGCCTTCGGCGTACTCGCGGCGTGGTTCCTGTATATCAAGCGGCCGGAGCTTCCCGCTCAGATCGCGGGCCGCGTCTCGGTGCTCTACAAGCTGCTCGCAAACAAGTTCTACGTCGACGAGCTCTACCAGGCCGTGTTCGCCGGTGGCAGTCGCAGTCTCGGCACAGCGCTATGGCGCGTCGGCGATGTCGCGCTGATCGACGGTGGAATGGTGAACGGGTCGGCGCGCGTGGTCGGCTGGCTCTCGGGGCTGCTGCGCCACATGCAGTCGGGCCTCCTGTATCACTACGCGTTCGCGATGATCATCGGATTGTCCGCGCTGCTCGCGTGGTACGTGCTGCGGTAACAAGAATCGAACTATGCAGTTGGACTGGCCCATTCTCAGCGTACTCATCTGGCTGCCCATCGCCGGCGGCGTGATCATGCTCGCCCTCGGCGACCGCAGTGCTGCGCTCGGGCGCTGGGTTGCGCTGCTGACGACGGCAGCGACGTTCGGCATCTCCACGCTCCTGTGGGTGTACTTCGACACCTCGACACCGTTGATGCAGTTCACGGAGCAGCACGACTGGATACCGTCGCTGCATTCCTTCTATTCACTGGGCGTCGATGGCATAGCCATGCCGCTGATCCTGCTGACGACCTTCATTACGCCGCTGGTCGTGATTGCCAGCTGGACCGTGATCGACAAGAAGCCAGGGCAGTACTACGCCGCGTTCCTGATTCTCGAAGGCCTGATGATCGGCGTGTTCGCGGCGCTCGACGGGCTGCTGTTCTACGTGCTGTGGGAAGCGATGCTGATCCCGATGTTCATCATCATCGGCGTCTGGGGTGGCCCGCGGCGCGTGTACGCCACCATCAAGTTCTTCCTGTACACCTTCCTCGGCTCGGTGCTGATGCTGGTGTCGCTGATCTACCTGTATCTGCAGACATGCGGCGCGGGGGAGTGCAGCTACGCAATCGCAGACTTCTACGATCTGCCGCTCGGGCTGAACGAGCAGATCCTGATCTTCATCTCGTTCCTGATCGCATTCGCCGTGAAGGTGCCGATGTGGCCGGTGCACACCTGGTTGCCGGACGCGCACGTCGAAGCGCCGACCGGCGGCTCGGTCATCCTGGCGGCGATCATGCTGAAGATGGGCGGCTACGGCTTCCTGCGGTTTTCTCTGCCCATCACGCCAGACGCCAGTGACACGCTCGACTGGCTGGTGATCTCGCTGTCGCTGATCGCGGTCGTGTACATCGGCTTCGTCGCGCTCGTGCAGCAGGACATGAAGAAGCTGATCGCCTATTCGTCGATCGCGCACATGGGCTTCGTGACGCTCGGCTCGTTCCTGACGTTCGAGCTGATGAGCGTGAACGGCGACACGCGCGGCGCCGCGATGGGCATCGACGGCGCGATGGTGCAGATGATCTCGCACGGCCTGATCTCCGGCGCGCTGTTCTTCTGCGTCGGCGTGCTCTACGACCGCGTGCACAGCCGCGAGATCAGCGCTTACGGCGGTGTCGTCAACACGATGCCGATCTTTGCGACGTTCGCCGTGCTGTTCGCGCTGGCGAACTCGGGCCTGCCGGCCACCTCGGGCTTCGTCGGTGAGTTCCTGGTGATCGTTGCCAGCTTCCGCGCGGACTTCTGGTACGCGTTCCTGGCCGGGCTGACGCTGATACTCGGTGCGGCCTACACGCTATGGATGGTGAAGCGCGTGATCTTCGGCGAGGTGGCGAACGAGAACGTCGCGGCGCTCACCGACGTCAACGCCCGTGAGTTCATCGTGCTCGGCGTGCTCGCCGTCGCGGTGCTGCTGCTCGGCCTGTGGCCGGCGCCGCTCCTCGAAGCGATGCGCCCGACGGTCGAGAACCTGGTCCTGCAGATCACGGACTCGAAACTATGAGCAGCTGGCTGGAGATGGGCGGGCAGGTGGCGGCGGCGGAGGTGTTCGTCGTCGCGGCGCTGTGCGTCATTCTCGTGATCGACGTGTTCCTGACGGACCGCTCGCGCTGGCTCACCTACGTGCTTTCGCTCCTGACGTTGGCCGGCGCGGCCTACATGACGGTTCGCTACGGCGTGCAGTCGCGAACCATCGCATTCGACGGCATGTACATCGCCGATCCGATGGGCGACGTGCTCAAGCTGTTCTCCTACGGCACGGTCGCGGTCTCGTTCCTGTATTCGCGCGAGTATCTGCAGCGGCGCGGCCTGTTCAAGGGCGAGTATTTCATTCTCGGTCTCGTCGCGCTGCTCGGCGTGATGGTGATGATCTCGGCGGGCAGCCTGCTGACGGTGTATCTCGGCGTCGAGCTGCTGTCGCTCTCGCTGTACGCGATGGTCGCATTCGATCGCGACTCCGGCATCGCCGCCGAGTCGGCAATGAAGTACTTCGTGCTCGGCGCAATCGCCTCGGGCACGCTGCTGTACGGCTTCTCGATCGTGTACGGCGTTACCGGCACGCTGCAGCTCGACGAGCTGGCTGTCGGCGTCCGCGAAGTCGGCGCGACCAATCTCGGCCTGATCTTCGGGCTCGCCTTCATCATCGTCGGCATCGCGTTCAAATTCGGTGCCGTCCCGTTCCACATGTGGGTGCCGGACGTCTATCACGGCGCGCCGACGCCCGTGACTTTGTTCATCGGCTCGGCGCCGAAGATCGCCTCGTTCGTGCTCGCGATCCGCGTGCTCGCCGAAGGCCTCGATGCGATGGTCTCCAGCTGGCAGGACATGCTGGTCGCGCTCGCGGTGCTGTCGCTGCTGATCGGCAACGTGGTCGCCATTGCGCAGACGAACCTGAAGCGCATGCTCGCGTACTCGACGATCTCGCACGTCGGCTTCATCCTGCTCGGCATTCTTGCCGGCACGAATGAGGGCTACCGCGCAGCGATGTTCTACACGCTGAGCTACGTCATCATGGCCGTCGGCTCGTTCGGCATGATCCTGCTGCTGTCGCGCAGCGGCTTCGAGGCGGATCGTCTCGAAGACTTCAAGGGACTGAATCGACGCAGCCCGTGGTTCGCGGCGATCATGATGATGCTGATGTTCAGCACCGCCGGTGTGCCGCCGTTCATCGGCTTCTGGGCGAAGCTCGCGGTGATCGGTGCAGTGCTCGACGTCGGCCTGGCATGGCTGGCCGCGGTCGCAGTGCTCCTGTCGGTCGTGGCTGCGTTCTACTACCTGCGCGTCGTGAAGCTCATGTACTTCGACGATCCGACCGACAGCCATGAGATCGAAGCGGGCGGCACCTTGCGCACCGTGCTCAGCGCCAACGGCTTCGCAGTACTTGCCTTAGGCGTTTTCCCCTCAGCGTTGATCGATCTCTGCGCCCGCGTTCTGCCGTAGAATCGCGCGCCATGCGCGGGTCTCCCTTCACTGCGGCCTTGGCCGCCACACTGGTTGCAATCGGGCTGTTCCTGCCTCGTATCCTGTTCGCACAGCGCGCGGAGGAGAACGTCACCACCGGTTCCGAAGACGCCTTCGGCCGCAGCATCGGCAACGAGAGCATCGGCATCTACAACGAAGGCGATGTGCGCGGCTTCTCGCCGATCGAAGCGGGCAACGTGCGACTGGAAGGGCTGTACTTCGACCGGCTCGGCACGCTGACGCAGCGCCTGGTCGAAGGCTCGACGATCCGTGTCGGCATCGCCTCGCAGAGTTATCCGTTTCCCTCGCCCACCGGCATCGTCGATTACGATCTGCGCCGCGTCGGCTCGCAGCGGGTGATCAGCGCGCTGGCGAACTACGGGCCCTTCGGCGGCCTCGGCGCAGAGGTCGATGCGCAGCTGCCGGTAATAGGCGAGGAGCTGGGTCTCGCATTGGGTGCGGGCGTCTATCGCGACGCGTTTCCCTGGGGCGGCGAGAACGAATCCATGTCGTATGCCATCGCGCCGCAGTGGCGGCCCAATGAGAACTTCGAGCTGCGACCGTTCTTCAGCCACATCAGGTTCACGGACGAGGAATCCGAGCCGTTGATGCTGACTGTCGGCGGAGTGTTGCCGCCGAAGATCAGGCGCGATCACTACTACGGTCAGTCGTGGGCCACCAACGAGGGCGAGGTTCTGAATTACGGCGTGATCGGCGCCGCGCGCTTCGGCGATTGGACCGCGCGGCTCGGCCTGTTCGAGTCGGTGCTCGCGCTGGATACGCAGTTCGCGGAGCTGTTCACGGACATCGAACCCAACCGCGCTTCGAACGAAACGGTCGTGGCGTTTCCCGACTCGCGATTCGCTTCGAAATCGGGCGAGCTGCGCGTGTCGCGCGCGTTCGAGGAAGGTGCTCGCCGGCACACGCTGCAGTTCGCCGCGCGCGGCCGGTTGCAGAAGCGGCGTTACGGCGGTGAAGACGTCGTCGATGTCGGACCCGTGGTGCTCGGCGTGGGTCGTGACATCGCGCGGCCGCAGTTCGTGTTCGGCGAGCAATCGCACGACGAAGTGAAACAGCAGACAGTCGGTGCTGCATACGAGCTGCGGTGGGCGGACGTCGGCGAGCTGAGCGCCGGTCTGCAGAAGACGGCGTATTCCAAGACGATTGACACGCCGACCGCGGTGCTGCCGGAATCGCGCTCGAAGCCGTGGCTCAAGTATGCGACTGCAACGGTGAATGCGACCGAGCGGCTTGCGCTCTACGCGAGCTACACCGAAGGACTGGAAGAGAGCCCGGTGGCGCCAAACAACGCGCTGAATCGTAATGTCGCCGCGCCGGCGCTGCAGACGGAGCAATACGACGCCGGCCTGCGCTGGGCGGCATTCGCGAAGATGAAGCTGATCGCGGGCATCTTCAACGTCGAAAAGCCGTACTTCGATCTGGATGCGGCCGGCTTCTTCACCGAGCTCGGCGCCGTCGAGCACCGCGGCGTCGAAGTTTCGCTCGCGGGAGATCCGCACGACGATCTGACCGTGATCGTCGGCACGCGCTGGCTGGACGCGACCGTGTCGGGTGCAACCGTCGAGGCCGGGCTCATCGGCGAAAAGCCGGTGGGATCGGCGCGGCAGTACTCGCTGGCGACTGCCGAATATCGCTTCGCAGGCCTGGGCGCGTCGATCGATGCGACCTTGGAGCACATCACCCGTCAGACCGCCAACAGCGAGAACACGATCGCGGTGCCGGCCCGCGCCGTCCTCCACATCGGCGGGCGCTATCGATTCACGCTGTTCGGCAAGCCAGCGACGCTGCGGGTGCTGCTGCAGAACATAACCGACGAATACGGCTGGATCGCCCTGAGCAGCGGGACCTATCTCTACAACTCGCCACGCCGGTTCATGGTGTACGTGGCCGCGGATCTGTAGCCGGTTGAATTCCCTGCCTCCCGGCCGCATCAAGGGACGGTGCGGAAGGGGTCGTCCGCGGCGGCAGGTACCGGGATTTCGCCTTGTATTGCCCTCCTGCGGCCCTTACAATCCGCGCCCTCTGTTGCGGGGTGGAGCAGTCTGGCAGCTCGTCGGGCTCATAACCCGAAGGTCGTAGGTTCAAATCCTACCCCCGCTACCACGCTTTCGAGGCGTGAAAAGGCCCGGTATTCAGGGCCTTTTTCGCTTCAGCGGTCCGGAAATTCCGAGGATTTCGCGGAAAGAGACGTTCGAAAAAATGGGCCTCGGGCCCATTTTTTGTGCCCATTGGTTTCGTGGGCAGCGGGGACAGTCGTGGCCGAAGGTGACCGATGCTGAGAGACCAGCTGCGCGAGCTGCTCGCGCCGGTGGTCGCCGGCGCGGGTTACCAGCTGTGGGAGCTCGAGTTCATGCCGCGCTCCGGCGGCGGACTCCTGCGGCTGTACATCGATTCGGCGAACGGGATCGGCCTCGACGACTGCGAGCGGGTGAGCCGCGTGGTCAGCGAGACGCTGGATGCGGCCGATCCGATCCCGAGCCACTACACCCTGGAGGTGTCTTCGCCGGGACTGGACCGGGTGCTGCGTACGCGCGAGCACTTCGAGCGCTTCGCCGGCGAGCGGGTCCGACTGGAGATGATGCAGCCGATCGAAGGGCGCAAGCGGTTTGCCGGGCGGTTGCTCGGCGTGGGCGAGAGCGACATCACGCTCGAGCTGGAGAACGGCAGGATCAGCCTGCCGATCGAGGACATACACAGGGCGCGACTCGCCCCGGACATGTGAGGTAGTGCGGCAAAAGTCACGTCTTTTGACGCACGCTTGTCGAAAGGGCCTTGGCCGCTTTCGACCGGAGAACTAGTGCGATGAACAAAGAAATCCTGATGGTCGTCGATGCGGTCTCGAACGAGAAAGGCGTCGACAAGGAGATCATCTTCGAGGCGCTCGAAGCCGCCCTGGGCTCCGCCACGCGCAAGCGTCACGGCGAAGGCATCGACGTGCGCGTCGCCATCAATCGCAAGTCCGGCGACTACGACACCTGGCGGCGCTGGAAAGTGTTCGCCGACGATTCGAACGAGCTGGAGTCCCCGGACGCCGAGCTGCGCCTGGAAGATGCGCTGGAGATCAACCCGGAAGCGCAGGTCGGCGGCTTCGTCGAAGTGCCGATGGAGTCGGTCGCGTTCGGGCGCATCGCCGCGCAGACCGCCAAGCAGGTCATCGTGCAGAAGGTGCGCGAGGCCGAGCGCGAGATGGTGGTGACCGAGTACAAGGGCCGCGTCGGCACGCTGGTGTCGGGCATCGTCAAGCGCGTCGACCGCAACGGCGTTTATGTCGATCTGGGCAGCAACGCCGAGGGCTTCGTGCCGCGCGACCAGATGATTCCGCGCGAGCCGGTGCGCTCGCAGGACCGCATCAAGGCGTACCTGCAGGACGTGCGCTCCGAGCAGCGCGGCCCGCAACTGTTCCTGACGCGGACCGCGCCGGAGTTCCTGATCGAGCTGTTCAAGCTGGAAGTGCCGGAAGTCGGCCAGGGCCTGATCAATATTCTCGGCGCAGCGCGCGATGCGGGCGTGCGGGCCAAGATCGCGGTGAAGAGCAACGACAGCCGCATCGATCCGGTCGGCGCCTGCGTCGGCATGCGTGGCTCACGCGTGCAGGCGGTGTCGAACGAGATCGCCGGCGAGCGCGTCGACATCATTCCGTACGACGACAACGCGGCGCAGTTCGTGATCAACGCGATGGCGCCGGCGGAAGTCGTGTCGATCGTCGTCGACGAGGATTCGCATTCGATGGACATCGCGGTGACGGAGGAAAAGCTGTCGCAGGCGATCGGCCGCGGCGGGCAGAACATCCGTCTGGCGAGCGAGCTGACCGGCTGGGAGCTGAACGTCATGACGCAGCAGGCCGCCGAGGCCAAGAGCGAGGGCGAGCAGCGCACGCTGATCGAGCAGTTCAAGACGCAGCTCGACGTCGACGAGGACGTGGCGCAGATCCTGGTGCAGGAAGGCTTCTCGACGATCGAGGAGATCGCCTACGTGCCGGCGTCCGAGCTGACCGCGATCGAGGAGTTCGACGAGGAGATCGTCAAGGAGCTGCGCAATCGCGCCCGCGACGTGCTGCTGACGCAGGCGATCGCGACCGAGGAGAAGATCGACGGCGCCGGCCCGGCCGAGGACCTGCTCGGCGTCGACGGCATGGACCAGGATCTGGCCATGACGCTGGCGAGCCGCGGCATCCTGACGCGCGAGGACCTTGCCGAGCAGGCGGTCGACGATCTGTTGGAAATCGATGGCGTGGACGCCGAGCGCGCGGGCGCGCTCATCATGGCGGCGCGCAAGCACTGGTTCGAGACGGCGGCAGGCCAGCAGGCCTGAGCTGACGTGCGAGTCGGTGAGTTGTGAGCGGAGCGGGAGGATTCATGGCGGATGTCACTGTTAGCCAGTTTGCCGAGGTACTGAAAGTACCTGTCGAGCGTCTGCTGACGCAGCTCGACGAAGCTGGCATTCGCGTTTCCGGCGCCGACGACACCATCAGCGACGACGCGAAGATGGAGCTGCTCACGTTCCTGCGGCGTGCACACGGCCGCACGCAGGATTCGGCGGCCCCGCGCAAGATCACGCTGCAGCGCAAGTCGCAAGGCGAGATCAAGGTCGCCTCGGCCCAGGGCCGTGCGCGCATGGTCAACGTCGAGGTGCGCAGCAAGAAGACGTACCTCAATCGCAGCGTGCTCGAAGAACGCGCACGCGTGCAGCAGGAGGAAGTCGACCGGCACAAGCACGAGGTCGAGCGCGCCAAGCAGGACGTCGAAAGCACGAAAGAGACCCGTGAGGAGGATCTGCTGAAGCAGCAGCGCATGGAGGCGGAACAGCGCGAAGCCGAGGCACGGCAGCGCCTGGAGCTGGAAGAGGAAGCGAAGCGTCGCGCCGACGAAGAAGCGCGCGTGGCCGCCGAAGAGGAGGCGCGTCGCCAGGCCGAGGCCCGTGAGCGTCAGGAAGCGGAGCGCCGACGCGAGCAGGAGACTGCGAAGGTCGTCCGCGAGCCCGAGCGCGAAGCGCCGCGTGCGCAGCGCGCCGAGTTGCACGTGTCGAGCGACGCCAGTGCGCGCTTCAAGAAAAAGAAACAGCACCAGGCCTCCAGGTCGCGGCGCCCGGCGCAGATCAACGTCTCGACGCAGCACGGCTTCGAGCGGCCGGCCGCGCCCGTCAAGCGCGACGTGCAGATCGGCGAGACCGTCACGGTCGCCGAGCTGGCGCAGCGCATGGCCGTGAAGGCCAACGAAGTCATCAAGGTCATGATGAACATGGGCGTCATGGCCACGATCAATCAGCCGATCGACCAGGACACTGCAGTGCTGGTGGTCGAGGAGCTCGGCCACACCGCCGTCCTGGTCAAGGAAAATGCGATCGAGGACGAGCTGCAGAGCACCGACACCCAGCACGAGCTGGCGGCGCGCCCGCCGGTCGTGACCGTCATGGGTCACGTCGACCACGGCAAGACCTCGCTGCTCGACTACATCCGCAGCACCAAGGTCGCTGCGGGCGAGGCGGGTGGCATCACCCAGCACATCGGTGCGTACCAGGTCAAAACGGCCAAGGGCGTCGTCACCTTCCTCGATACGCCCGGCCACGCGGCGTTCACGGCGATGCGTGCGCGCGGCGCGCAAGTCACCGACATCGTGATCCTGGTGGTCGCGGCGGACGACAGCGTCATGCCGCAGACGATCGAGGCAATTCAGCACGCGCGTGCTGCGGAAGTTCCGATCGTGGTCGCGATCACCAAGGTCGACAAGAGCGATGCAGACCCCGAAAAGGTGCGCAACGATCTGGCGAAGCACAACGTCCTGCCCGAGGCCTGGGGCGGCGACACGATGTTCGTCAACGTGTCGGCGCGTACCGGCGCGGGTATCGACGAGTTGCTCGACACCCTCGTGCTGCAGGCGGACGTGCTCGAGCTGAAAGCGGCGCGCGATGGCCTGGCGGCCGGTGTCGTGATCGAGTCGAGCATGGAGAAAGGTCGCGGCGCAGTCGCAACGGTGCTGGTCAAGCGCGGCACGCTGAAGCCGGGCGACCAGATCATCGCCGGCCAGGAATTCGGCCGCGTGCGTGCGATGTTCGACGAGAGCGGTCAGCCGGTGACCGAAGCCGGTCCGTCGATGCCGGTCGTGGTGCTCGGCCTGTCGGCCGCGCCGAATGCCGGCGACGAGTTGCTCGTCGTCGAAAGCGAGCGCAAGGCGCGCGAGGTCGCGCTCTATCGCCAGGGCAAGTTCCGCGACACCAAGCTCGCGAGGCAGGGCCCGACGAAGCTCGAAGACATGCTGTCGCAGATGGGCGATGGCAAAGCGGCGACCATGCAAGTGGTCATCAAGGCGGACGTGCAGGGCAGCGCCGAGGCGCTGCGCGACGCGCTGTCGAAACTGTCGACCGACGAGGTCGCGGTCAAGGTCGTCTCGAGCGGCGTCGGCGGCATCACCGAGTCGGACGTCACGCTGGCGATGGCTTCCAATGCCCGGATCATCGGCTTCAACGTGCGCGCGGACGGCTCGGCGCGCACGATGATCAAGGAATCCGGCACCGACGTGCGCTACTACAGCATCATTTACGAAGCGATCGACGACGTGAAGCTGGTGCTGTCGGGCATGCTGACGCCGGAGGTCAAGGAGCAGATCGTCGGTCTCGCGCAGGTGCGCGAGGTGTTCCGCTCGAGCAAGTTCGGCACCGTGGCGGGCTGCATCGTGGCGGACGGTTACGTCCGTCGCAACAACCCGATCCGCGTGCTGCGCGACAACGTGGTGATATTCGAGGGCGGCCTCGAGTCGCTGCGTCGCTTCAAGGACGACGTCAACGAAGTGCGCGCGGGCACCGAATGCGGCATCGGCGTGAAGAACTACAACGATGTGCGCGTCGGCGACCAGATCGAGTGCTTCTCGCGCGTCGAAGTGGCGAGAACGGTGGCCTGATTCATCGACATGTCCAACAAGGCATTCCCACGCGCCAAGCGAATCGCACAACAGATCCAGCAGACGTTGAGCGAGCTGATCCGGCGCGAGCTGCGCGATCCGCGCCTCGGCATGATCACGCTGACGGAAGTGCGCGTGTCGAAGGACCTGAGCTACGCGAAGGTGTTCTTCTCGGTGCTCGGCGCGCAGCCACAGCAGGCGCAGGAGATTCTCGAGGCCGCTGGCCCGATACTGCGCGGCCCACTCGGCCGCGCGCTCGGCATTCGCCACAGCCCCGAGCTGCGGTTCGTCCATGACGAGCTGATCGAGAGCGGCGCGCGCCTGTCGGAGCTGATCCACAAGGCCGTCAAGGACGACGCTGCGCGTCACAGCGACGACGACGACAAGCTTTAGTGTCCAAACCCTCTCGTTTCTATCGCGATATCTCCGGCATTCTGCTGCTCGACAAAGCGCTGGGCGCTTCGTCCAATGCGGCTCTCCAGCAGGTCCGCGCTCTGTTCGGCGCGGCGAAAGCCGGTCACGCAGGGAGCCTCGATCCGCTCGCATCGGGCTTGCTGCCGGTCTGCTTCGGGCAAGCGACCAAGGTCTGCGGCCGGTTACTGAGCTCCGGGAAGACCTACCGGGTGCTCGTAGAGCTGGGGGTGCGTACCGAGTCCGGAGATGGCGAGACCGAGGTGGTCGAGCGCGCTGCGGTCCCGCCGCTGGACGATCGCGCGGTCGATGCCGTGCTGGCGACTTTTCTCGGCGAGCACGAGCAGGTGCCGCCGATGCACTCAGCCCTCAAGTTCGAGGGCAAGCGCCTGTACGAACTGGCCCGCCGCGGCGAAACCGTCGAGCGCGCGGCGCGCAAGATCGTCATTCATCGCATCGCGCGCGTCCGGCTTGCCGGCAAAGAGCTGGAGTTCGACGTCTATTGCTCCAAGGGGACGTACATCAGGACGCTGGCCGCCGACATCGCGGCACGCCTGGGCACACTGGGCTGTGTCCGCGGGCTGCGGCGCCTGTCGCTCGATCCGTTCGACAACTTGCCCATGTACACGATGGAGCAACTGGAAGCGCTGCAGCCGCCGGCTCGCGATGCCGTCCTGTTGCAGGCCGACCGGGCCTTCCTCGACCTGCCGCGGGTCGAATTGGCAGCGCTGGCGGTCCAGGGATTGCTGCAGGGAAGGACGGTCGCGGCGCTGCAGCCAGCGGTTCCCGGCGAGCTGCGGGCCTATGACGTGCAGGGCCGATTCCTCGGCATGGTGCAGGGTGCGCCGGACGGGCGGGTGCGGCCGGTGCGGCTGTTCGTCGACGTCGTCGGCCCGCCCTAGTTCTCTGGTCGAAAGCGGCCGAAGGCCCTTTCGACAACGCCGTCAAAAGGCGTGACTTTTGCCGGGCTAATTCCGCGGTTTTGCTTGAGATTATCGGCCGCGCGAGTACAATGCGCGGCTCGCAAAACGGCACACAGATTACCGGGCCTACGGCCACGGGCAGAGGATTGGGCATGTCATTGTCGACCGACACCAAGGGCGGAATCGTCCAGCAGTATCGACGCAACCCGACCGACACGGGTTCGCCGGAAGTGCAGATAGCACTGCTCTCGGCACGCATCAACGAGCTCGGCGAGCACTTCACCACGCACAAGCGCGATCACGCTTCGCGCCGCGGTCTTCTCAAGATGGTGAACCAGCGCCGCAAGCTTCTCGACTATCTCAAGAGCACCGCACCGGAGCGTTACCAGGAAATGGTTTCGCGGCTCGGCCTGCGGCGCTGATCGGTCAGTCTCTCTCTCCCAACTTCTCTCCGCCCGGTGAGCCGCCCGCTTCTGACGGCGCAGCACCCGGACAGGTAAGCATCGTGAGCTCAACCAAGAAAGTATCGTTCCAGTACGGCGCACACCAGGTCACCATCGAGACGGGCGAGATCGCCCGCCAGGCCGACGGCGCTGTCGTCGTGACGATGGGCGACACCGTCGTGCTCGTCACCGCAACCGCCCGCAAAGTCGCCGATCCGAACAAGGACTTCTTTCCGCTGACGGTCAACTACGTCGAGAAGACGTATGCCGCCGGCCGCATCCCCGGTGGCTTCTTCAAGCGCGAAGGCCGCCCGACCGAGAAAGAGACGCTGACTTCGCGGCTGATCGACCGTCCGATCCGGCCGCTGTTCCCGGAAGGCTTCTTCAACGAAGTGCAGGTCGTCGCGACCGTCATCTCGCTGAACCCCGACATCGATTCCGACATCCCGGCGATGCTCGGCGCGTCGGCGTCCCTGATGATCGCCGGCGTGCCGTTCCGCGGCCCGATCGGCGCCGCGAAGGTCGGCTACAAGGACGGCCAGTACATCCTCAATCCCACGGCCACGCAGCTCAAGGAATCGAAGCTGGAGCTGGTCGTCGCCGGCACGCGCGAAGGCGTGATGATGGTCGAGTCCCAGGCAGACAGCCTGCCCGAGGACGTGATGCTCGGCGCCGTGACGTTCGGTCACCAGCAGATGCAGACGGCAATCCAGGCGATCAACGAGCTCAAGGCCCAGGCGGGCAAGTCCGCATGGACCTGGCAGCCCGCCGCCGCGAACGCGCAGCTGGAAGCCGCCCTCGCGTCGAACGCCGAAGCCGCGCTCTCGGATGCTTACAAGATCACCGACAAGCGGGAGCGCCGCGACCGCATCCAGAAGATCAAAGAAGCCGCGCTGCTGGCGCTGGCGGGCGGCGACGCGCCGCAGTTCGATCCCGATGATCTGGCAACGGAGTTCGCCAACCTCGAATATCGCATCGTGCGCCGGAAGATCCTCGCGGGCGAGCCGCGCATCGACGGCCGCGACACCAAGACGGTGCGCCCGATCTCGATCCGCACCGGCGTGCTGCCGCGTGCGCACGGCTCCGCGCTGTTCACGCGCGGCGAGACTCAGGCACTGGTGGTCACGACGCTCGGCACCGGCCGCGACGCGCAGATCATCGACGCGCTGGCCGGCGAGCGCAAAGATCCGTTCATGCTCCACTACAACTTCCCGCCGTTCAGCGTCGGTGAGACCGGCATGATGGGCTCGCCGAAGCGCCGCGAGATCGGCCACGGCAACCTCGCGCGTCGCGGCATCACCGCCGTGATGCCCGACATGGCGACCTTCCCGTACGTGATCCGCGTCGTCTCCGAAATCCTCGAGTCGAACGGCTCGAGCTCGATGGCCAGCGTTTGCGGCACCAGCCTGGCGCTGATGGACGCGGGCGTGCCGACCAAGGGCGCCGTCGCCGGCGTGGCAATGGGCCTCGTGAAGGAAGGTGACCGCTTCCAGGTGCTCACCGACATCCTCGGCGACGAGGATCACCTCGGCGACATGGACTTCAAGGTCGCGGGCACGCGCACCGGCGTCACCGCGCTGCAGATGGACCTGAAGATCGACAGCATCACCAGAGAGATCATGCAGGTCGCGCTCGATCAGGCGCAGGCCGGCCGCCTGCACATCCTCGATGAGATGGACAAGGTGCTCGCGCAGCCGCGCGCGCAGATGTCGGAGTGGGCGCCCTCGATCATCACGATCAAGATCGACCCGGAGAAGATCCGCGAGGTCATCGGCAAGGGCGGCGCGGTCATCCGCGCGATCACCGAGGAGACCGGCACGACGATCGACATCGAGAACGACGGCACGGTGAAGATCGCCTCGGTCGACGGCGTGTCCGGCAAGGAAGCGCAGCGGCGCATCGAGCTGATCACCGCCGACGTCGAAGTCGGCCGCATCTACGAGGGCAAGGTCGCGCGCCTGATGGACTTCGGCGCGTTCGTGACCATCCTGCCGGGCAAGGACGGCCTGGTGCACATCTCGCAGATTTCCGACGAGCGCGTCGAGCGCGTCAGCGACAAGCTCAAGGAAGGCGACCTGGTGCGCGTCAAGGTGCTCGAAGTGGACCGGCAGGGCCGCGTTCGCCTGAGCATGAGGAACGTGGACGCGGCGTAAGACGTCAGGCTGAAGCCTGACCCACAATCGGAGCCACTGCGTGGGTCAGGCTTTAGCCTGACTCGATCAGGATCTCCGCTCGTTCTCCGCGCCTTCTTCGCGCTTCGTTCCGCCGCTCATCGCTTTGAAGATGTCGTTCTGCACCGAGCGCCAGCGCTCGATGTTCTTCTGCGTGAGCGAGCTGATCGCGTCGTAGGCGTCGCCGCCGGTGTTGCGCAGCTCGTCGCGGATCTGCTGTTGCTGTGTCGACAGCATCTTCAGGCTCTGCTCCAGGTAGCTGCCGACCACGTTCTGCATCGCCCCGCCGTACGAGCGGATCACCTGCGACAGGAAATCCTGGCTCATCAGCGGCTCGCCGGCGTGCTCCTGCTCGGCGATCACCTGCAACAGGATCGAGCGCGTGATGTCTTCCTGGCTCTTCTTGTCGATGACCAGGAAATCGACCTTGTCCATGACGAGGCGCCGGATGTCCGCCAGCGTGATGTAGCGGCTCTCGACTGTGTCGTACAGGCGCCGGTTGGGATACTTCTTGATCACTCTCGATTCAGTCTTGGGCTCGCTCATCGACGCTCCCATCGTGGCTGCGCGCGGCAGCTCAGACCCATGAACCGGTCGTGTTTCTATGGCGCTCATACTAACTCCATCTGGCGCAGGCCGGCGAGCGGCTGCACCTGCCAGTTTTCTATTGCCCAATCCCACAACGTGGCCACCGGGCCTCGACGCAGGTCCAGCGGCGGTCCCTGTTTCAGAAACTGCAGCGTGCGCCACAGCTCGCGCGCCGGTTGGCGTTCGTCGATCGCTGCGGCGCCCGTCGACTTGGACAGTTTGATCCCATTCGCATCGATGGCTACCGGCAAATGTGCGTACTTGGGAGTGGTCAGACCCAATGCGGCTTGCAAGGCAATCTGGCGCGCCGTGCTGGTCAGGAGGTCGGCGCCCCGCACGACATGCGTGATGTTTTGAGCGGCGTCGTCGACGACGACTGCCAGTTGATAAGCGAACAGACCGTCGCGCCGGCGGATCACGAAGTCGCCGGTCTCGCGCGACAGCTCCGTAGTCTGCGAACCCTGTAGCGGGTCGTCGAACGCGATCGTGCCGATCGGCACCTTGAAGCGTATTGCGAGCGGACGGTCCGGCGCCCGCACGCCGTTGCGACACCAACCGGGATAGAAGAGGTCGTCGGACTGATCGCGGTCCGGCGGTTGCGCAGCCTGCAGCTCGGTCCGGCTGCACGAGCAGGGAAACGCCAAGCCTGCGGCGAGCAACCGATCGAGCGCTGCCTGATACGCAGCGTGACGCTCGCTCTGCCTGACTATGGACTCATTCCATTGAAAACCGAGTGCGGCGAGCGTCGCGACGATCTGGTCGGCGCTGCCGGGCACCTCGCGCGGCGGATCGAGGTCTTCGATTCTCAGCAGCCATTCGCCGCCGGCGCGACGCGCATCGAGATAGCTGGCGGTCGCTGCGACGAGCGACCCGAAGTGCAGCGGGCCGGTGGGAGATGGCGCGAACCGCCCGCGATAGTTGGTAACGTTCGTCCGGGGACCTATCTATACCGATCGTCCCGGTCGCCGTACTGCTTTTCCCGACGTTCGCGGCGCTCCTGCGCCTCGACGCACAGGGTCGCGACCGGGCGTGCTTCGAGCCGCTTGATGCCGATCTCCTCGCCGGTCTCGACGCAGTAACCGTACGTGCCGTCTTCGATGCGCTTGATCGCTTCGTCGATCTTGCGGATCAGCTTGCGCTCGCGGTCGCGCGTGCGCAGCTCGAGGCTGAACTCCGACTCCTGCGTGGCGCGGTCGTTCGGATCCGGAAAGTTCGCGGCCTCGTCCTTCATGTGAAGGACGGTGCGGTCCACCTCGTGCATGAGGTCGCGCTTCCACGTATTGAGGATCAGCCGGAAGTGCTCCGTCTGCTCCTTGTTCATGTACTGCTCGCCGCGGCGAGGGATGTACGGTTTGACGTTGCGCGGGCCGGCCAGCAGGTTGGTGCTGGCGACGTCCGGGCCTTCGCCCTCGTCAGCATCACCGCCGGCCGTGTCGAGGTCGTTCAAGTTCAAAGGTGTCACGGGTCTCGCTGGAATCGTGGGCTTGGCTGGAATCGTCGTGGCCGCTCGGACCGGCTTCGACGGCACCGTAGCGGGCGCAGGTTGCGCCTTGACGGCAGCGGGCTTCGGCGGCGGCGCTGCCGTCGGCTTGGCCGCGGGCTTCGCTACTGCTTTCGGGCTCGGGGCAGGCTTGGCTTTTGCGACGACAGCCGGCTTCTTGGCGGGCGCGGCTTTCTTAAGCGAATCAGCTTTCTTCGCAATGGTCTTCTTGGCCTTCGTCGCCTTCGCAGGTTTCTTGGCGGCCATCTTGAGGAGCCTCCCGGGCGCTGTCCGAAATCGGTCTATTGCGGACGTGGATCTTAAAAGAGGGGCGCGATTATACAGACGGCGCTTGGCTGGTACAGGACAACAAATCGGCCCCACCTTCACATACACTACCGCGCGCAGCAACGAACCATTCCTACACCTTCGATACAGGGCGACCCAAGGGCTCACTGCACGCGCGATGCGACTCAATAAGATCAAGCTGGCCGGTTTCAAGTCCTTCGTCGACCCAACGGCCGTCAACTTTCCCAGTAACCTGATCGGTGTCGTCGGCCCCAACGGCTGCGGCAAGTCCAACATCATCGACGCCGTGCGCTGGGTGATGGGCGAGATCTCGGCCAAACACCTGCGCGGCGACTCGATGGCCGACGTCGTGTTCAACGGCTCCAGCTCGCGCAAGCCGGTCGGCACGGCTTCGGTCGAGCTGGTGTTCGACAACTCCGACGGCCAGCTCGCCGGCCAGTACGCCGGCTACGCCGAGGTGTCGCTGAAGCGCGTGGTTTCGCGCGACGGTCAGTCCGCGTACTTTTTGAATGGCGCGCGTTGCCGCCGCAAGGACATCACGCAGCTGTTCCTGGGCACCGGCCTGGGCTCGCGCAGCTACGCCATCATCGAGCAGGGCATGATCTCGCGCGTCATCGAAGCGCGCCCCGAAGAGCTGCGCGGCTTCATCGAAGAAGCGGCCGGCATCTCGAAGTACAAGGAGCGCCGCCGCGAGACCGAAAGCCGGATCTCGCACACCAAGGAGAATCTCGAGCGTCTCGCGGACGTGCGCGACGAGGTCGAGAAGCAGCTGAATCGCCTGCAGCGGCAGGCAGCAACCGCGCGCCGCTACCAGACCTTGAAGCAGGACGAGCGCAAGCTGACCGCGGAGCTGCTGGCGCTGCGTCTGCGCGTCATCGAGCAGGACTCGCAGTCGAAAGAAGGCATCCTGCGCGAGCGCGACACGGCGATGCAGGCGTTGATCGCGCAGCTGCGCTCGATCGAAGCTTCGATCGAATCGGCGCGCGAGGATTTCACCGAGAAGTCCGAAGCCTTGAATGGCGTGCAAGGGCGCTACTACCAGATCGGCGCCGAGATCTCCCGCACCGAGCAGTCCATTCAGCACGGCCGCGAATTGCGCCAGCGGCAACGCCAGGACCTCGAACAAGCCGAGCAGGGCGCCGCCGAGTCGAATCTGCATCTGGCGCGCGACCAGTCGCAGATCGACGAGCTGCGGACCGAGCTGGAACAGCTGGAGCCTGGGCTGACCGCCGCACGCGAGCGTGAGCGCGCATCCGCAGCGGCGCTGGCGCAAGCGGAAGAGTCGATGCAGGACTGGCAGGAGCGCTGGGAAGAATTCAATCGCGACTCGCGAGCCGCGAGCGAAAAGACGCAAGTCGAGCGCGCGCGCATCGAGCAGCTGGAGCATCAGCTCATGCGCCTGGCCGCCCAGCGCGAGCGCCTCCAGGGCGAGTTGTCACAGCTGACGACGGCCGAGGTCGACGCACGCCTTGCAACGTTGCAGGCGGAGCAGGAGCAGATCCGCGTTTCCGGCGAGCGCGCCGCGAATCAGTTGCGCGAAGCCACCGAAGAAGTGCAGAGGTTGCGCGAGCGCGAGCGTGAGCTCGTTGCCGCCGACGATCGTGGTCGCCAGCAGCTGCAGGATGAGCAAGGGCGCTTGATGTCGCTGCAAGCTCTGCAGCAGGCCGCGCTCGGCCTGGCGCAAGGCAAAGTCACCGAGTGGCTGAGCTCCAATTCGCTCGCCGAGCGTCCGCGTCTGGCTCAGCAGCTCGTCGTCGAGCCGGGTTGGGAGCGCGCAGTCGAGACCGTGCTCGGCTCGTACCTGGAAGCTGTGTCCGTCGACACGATCGATGCGATCGCCAACCGGCTCGAATCGCTGCAAGTCGGCGCCGTTTCATTCTTCTCCTCCGGCGGCGCCAGTGCGCAGATGGTCGACGGCGGCCGCTTGCTGGCGCGCGTGCAAGGTCCCGCGGCGATCTCGGCATTGCTGACAGGCATCATCGCTGTCGACACGCTGCCCGAAGCGCTGGAGAAGCGCCGCACGTTGCTGAGCGGCGAGTCCGTCATCACTCGCGACGGCGTGTGGATCGGGCGCGAGTGGCTGCGCGTCAGTCGCGATAAAGACGTGCATGCCGGCGTGATCGGCCGAGAGAAAGAGATGCGCTCGTTGCGCGACATAGTCGCCGACGGCGAGCGGCAACGTAACGAGATCCAGACACAGCTCACGCAGTCGCGCGCGAAACTCGCCGAGCACGAGCAACGTCGCGACGCGCTTCAGGAAGAGGTCAACCGGCTGCATCGAGTCGCCGGCGACTCGAACGCACAGGTCGGCGCGTTGCGCACGAAATCCGAGCAGACGGCCGAACGCGTGAGTCGCATCGGCGCTGAGACCGAGGAGTTGGAGCGGGATCATCGCAGCCGCGCCAGCGCCATTGCGGAAGCGCGCGCACGCTTGCAGGAAGGCATCGAGGCGATGGCGGAGTTCGAGACCGCGCGTGTCGAGCTGGAGCAGGAGCGTGAAGAGCTGCGCCAGAACCTGTCGTTCAAGCGCTCGCAGGCGCAGACCGATCGCGACGGCGCGCAGGAAGTCGCGATCAAGGTCGAGTCGAAGCGCTCGGCCCTGCAATCGATTTCGGCGGGCCTCGAGCGGCTGCGCCATCAGCTCGAACAACTGAAGCAGCGGCGCGACGAGTTGACGCGCCAGCTGGCGGACGGCGAAGCGCCGTTGCAGGCACTTGCGACCACGCTGGAAGAAGCACTGCAGAAGCGTGTCGAAGTAGAACAGGAGCTCACCGCCGCTCGCACGTCCGTCGAGGACGCAGAAGGGCGGATGCGCACGCTCGATCAAGGGCGAGTCGATGCGGAGGCGGCAGTCGATGTCGCGCGCGCCGGCCTCGAAGACGTACGTATGGCGGCTCAGGAGCTGAAAGTCCGGCGCGAGACGCTGCTGGAGCAGTTCAAGGCGACGCAGTTCGAGCTGGCGACGATCTATCAGGAGATGGCGCCCGAGGCGGACGTTCCCACGTGGGAGCAGAACCTCGCGGAAGTCGCCGGCAAGATCGAGCGGCTCGGCCAGGTGAACCTGGCGGCGATCGACGAGTTCAAGGAGCAGTCCGAGCGCAAGGAATACCTGGACCGGCAGTTCAAGGATCTGACCGACGCGCTGGAAACGCTGGAAGCGGCGATCCGCAAGATCGACCGCGAAACGCGCGCGCGCTTTCAGGATACGTTCGATCGTATCAACGCCGGCCTCAAGGACCGTTTCCCGCGGTTGTTCGGCGGCGGCCACGCCTACCTGGAGCTGACCGGCGAGGACATCCTCAACGCGGGCGTCTCGATCATGGCGCGCCCGCCGGGCAAGCGGAACAGCACGATCCACCAGTTGTCCGGCGGCGAGAAAGCGCTGACTGCCGTCGCGCTCGTGTTCTCGATCTTCGAGCTCAACCCGGCGCCGTTCTGTCTGCTGGACGAGGTCGACGCGCCGCTCGACGACAACAACGTCGGGCGCTTCTGCGAGACCGTCAAGGACATGTCGAGCCGGGTGCAGTTCATCTTCATCACGCACAACAAGACCACGATGGAGCTGGCCTCGCAGCTCATCGGCGTGACCATGAACGAGCCGGGCGTGTCGCGCCTGGTCGCCGTGGACGTCGACGAAGCCGTGCGGATGGCCGCTATGTAGATGAACGAGCTGCGCTGGATACTGGTCGGTTTCGGGATCGTCCTGCTCGCAGCGATCTACTTGTGGGGCCGGCGCGGGAGTCGGGCAGCCGCGGCAGACGAGCCGCCGTCGCCGCGAGTGCGACCCGAGCCGCCGATGCACGTTCACGAGCCCACACTGATTCGCTCGGTCGAGCAGGCGATCGCGGCGTCTGCGCAGCATGACGTCGGGTCGCCAGCCGAGCCACCGTCGGACGAATACGCAACGCCGCCTGCGCTCGACACGTGGCGGGGCCGCGTCGAGCCGACGTTCGCCGATGCCGAGACCGCAGAGATGCCCGTGCGACCGGCGGCGGCTGCGACGGCGGCCGATGCGCCAACGTTGTCTTCGAGCGAGGCTCCGCAGTCCCGGCGCGTCGAGCGACGCAAGATCCTGTCGCTGCGGCTGGCGATGGCGCCGCAACGAATCGAGGGCGCGAAGCTGCTGGAGTCGCTGCTGGCCGAGAGCTTGCAGCACGGCAAGTACAACATCTTCCATCGGCTGCATGCCGACGGCAGCATCGTCTTCAGCGTCGCGAGCATGGTCGAGCCCGGCGCCTTCGACCTCGAGAAGATGGGCGAGACGCTCTACCCCGGCATGACTATGTTCACGCAGTTGCCCGGTCCCGTGCCGGGCATGCATGCGCTGAACGAATTGATCGCGTGCGCACGGCGCCTGCAGGCGAATCTCGGCGGAACGTTGCAGGATGAGCGCGGCGTACCGCTCACCGTCCACCGGATCGAGCGCATGCGCCAGGAAGTGCGCGAGTTCGAGCGTCCCGCGGGCGGCCGGGGCGCGGGCGCGCAGTCCGCCCACGTCTGAGCGCAAGCGCGATGCCCCCCAGCGCAGCCAAGAGCGCCGCGGCAAGAGCGCGTGAGCTGCGCGAGCAGCTCGAGCACCACAACTACCGCTACCACGTCCTCGACGATCCGGAAGTTTCCGACGCGCAATACGACCGGTTGATGCGCGAGCTGAAGGCGCTCGAAGAGCAGTACCCGGACCTCGTCACGCCCGACTCGCCGACGCAGCGTGTCGGCGCGACGCCGGTCAGCGAGCTGCAGGAAGTCGTCCACACGCGGCCGATGCTGTCGCTCGATAACGCTTTCGCGGAAGAAGACCTCGTGGCCTTCGACCGTCGCGTGCGTGAACGACTGGAAGACGTCGAGCAGATCGAGTACTCGGCGGAGCCGAAGCTGGATGGTCTGGCGATCAGCTTCCGCTACGAGTCGGGACGCCTGGTGCAGGCGGCGACGCGCGGCGATGGATTGCGCGGCGAAGACGTGACGCACAACGTGCGCACGATCAAGGCGGTACCCACGGTACTGCGCGGCAAGCCGCCGAAGCTGCTGGAAGTGCGCGGCGAAGTGTTCATGCTGATTGCTGGCTTCAAGGCGATGAACCAGCGCGCACTGGAGCGCGGCGAGCGCACGTTCGTGAATCCACGCAACGCTGCCGCCGGCAGCATTCGTCAACTCGATCCGCGTGCCGCCGCGGATAAGCCTTTCGACGTGTTCTTCTACGGCGTCGGCGAAACCGACTGGAAGCTGCCGGCGAAGCACAGCGAGGCGCTACAACAGCTACGCGAATGGGGCCTGAAGGTTTCGCCGCTCCTGAAGATCGTGCAGGGCGCGGAAGGGTGCCTGCAGTACTACCGCGACATCGGCGCGAAGCGGGCGAGCCTGCCGTACGAGATCGACGGAGTCGTCTACAAGGTGAATCGCTTCGTCCAGCAGCGCGATCTGGGCTTCGTCGCGCGTGCCCCGCGCTGGGCCATCGCGCACAAGTTCCCCGCGCACGAGGAGAACACCGTCGTCAAAGGCGTGGAGTTCCAGGTCGGACGGACCGGCGCGCTGACGCCGGTCGCGCGGCTGGAGCCGGTGTTCGTCGGCGGCGTGACAGTCAGCAACGCGACGTTGCACAACATGGACGAAGTGCGGCGCAAGGACGTGCGCATCGGCGACACCGTCGTCATCCGCCGCGCCGGCGACGTGATTCCCGAAGTCGTCAAAGTCATCGTCGATCGCCGTCCCAAGGACGCGCGCGAAGTCGAGCTGCCGGCAAAGTGTCCGGTATGCGGCTCGGCGGTGGAGCGCGAAGAAGGGGAGGCGGTCGCGCGTTGCACGGGCGGGCTGTATTGCCCGGCGCAGCGCAAAGAAGCGCTGCGCCACTTCGCGAGCCGGCATGCGCTCGATATCGAAGGGCTCGGCACGAAGCTGATCGATCAGTTGGTCGAAGAACGCCTGGTGAACAGTCCCGCCGATCTATACGAGCTGACGGCGCAGCAGCTGGCGGGGCTCGATCGCATGGGCGAGAAGTCGGCGGAGAACCTGGTCGAGGCGCTCGAGCAGAGCAAGAAGAAGGCTACGTTGCCGCGGTTTCTGTTCGCGCTCGGCATTCGCGACGTCGGCAGCGCCACGGCCACTGCGCTGGCCAATCATTTCGGCTCGCTCAAGGAGCTGCAGGACGCGACCGAAGAGCAGATCCAGGAAGTGCCGGACGTCGGTCCGGTCGTCGCGGCCCACGTCTACAAGTTCTTCCAGGAGAAGCACAACCGCGACGTGCTCGCTGCGCTGAGCAAGCACGTGCAGCTGCAGGTGCAGGCTCGCAAGGCCGCGAGCGGCGACGGCCCGCTCGCCGGCAAAACGTTCGTGCTCACAGGAAGCCTGGACAGCATGAGCCGCGACCAGGCCAGCGAGCGCATCGTCGCGCTCGGCGGCAAGGTGGCGGGGAGTGTTTCCAAGAAGACGTCGTACGTCGTCGCCGGCGCCGAAGCAGGCTCGAAGCTGGCGAAGGCGCAGGAACTCGGCGTCGAGGTGCTGGACGAAAAGGCCTTCCTGAAGTTGTCTGGAAGCTGCTGTAGAGTCAGGCTGAAGCCTGACCCACAAGCATCATCGGAGAGTCGGGCTGAACCCTGACACTACAAGCATCTCTGTGGGTCAGGCTTAGCCTGACTCTGCTTTGTCTTCCGCTTCGGCGGCGCGGCCGTGCGCAGGCGCGGCGCCGGTCTTCTCCACCTTCGCCGCCTTCCTCAGCTCTTCCAGGTGTGTCTGCAGCTTCTTGCGCTGGACGAACATCTTCACGCGATCCTTCACTTCGTCGAACGGCGGCGCGCTGGTGGCGCGCGTCTCTTCGAGCTTGATCACGTGCCAGCCATACTGGCTCTGTACCGGCTGCTCGGTGAGCTGACCCGGCTGCATCGCCTTCACCGCATTGGCAAACGGCGGGACCATCGTGTCGAGCGAGAACCAGCCCAGATCGCCGCCGCTCTTGCTGGAGGGATCCTTCGAGCGCTTCGCCGCGAGCTTGGCGAAGTCGGCGCCGTCTTTCAGCTGCTTGGTGATCGCCTCGGCCGCTGCCTGGTCGTCGACCAATATGTGACGCGCGTGATATTCGCGCGGCAGCGAGGCGACCTGACTGTCGTATTCCGGCCGCAACTCGGAATCCTGCACCGGATGCGCTTCCAGATATTTCTGCAGGCCCGCATCGACCAGCACCTGCAACCGCGCCAGCGCCAGCTGGTCGCGCACCTTCTGATCCTTGTCGACACCCGCCTTCTCGGCCTCTTCGGCCGCGAGCTGCATGCTGATGTACTGATCGAGCAGCTCGCCCTTCTGCGCCTCGGAGATCTCGCTGCCCGACTGCCGGTTCATGTTGGCGACGTACAGCTCGAATTCGGACTTCGGCAGCGGCTTGCCGTTGACGGTCGCCACGCGCTCTGCGGGCGCGGCCGCAGCCGGTGCATCCGCCTTGTTGCAGGCTGCGAGCAGCAGGAGCGGGGCGAGCAGGCCGAGCGTGGCCGGGGTGTGAATGCGGAAATGGGTCATGAGAGCTCTCGTATTGGAGATGTAGGTTCGAGTCGCGCCGATCCTGGCGGTTCCGGGTCCGTGCGGGCGCGGCTGCGGTTTTTTCAGCGGCCCGCGTCGCCGGCCGGTTGGGGCGGCACTTCCTCGTGAGTCACTTCTTCGGGAGTCAGGGCCGTAATGCTCACAGCATGGATATCGGTCCGCATCAGCTCGTCCAGCGCACCATACACGAGCTGGTGTCGCTGCAGCGGCCGCAACCCGGCGAAGGCGCTCGAGACGATCCGCAGGCGGAAGTGGCCGCGGCCGTCGCGCGCGCCGGCATGGCCCGCGTGGCGGTGACTGTCGTCGATCAATTCGAGCGCTGCGTCCGGCAAAGTCCGCTCGAGCTGCGCGCGGATCCGCTCCATGCGGCTCGGGCCGGCGGGGGCGCTCACTGGCCTTCCGGCTGCATCTTTGAGGCGAGCCAGAAACCCTGTCCCAGCGCGAACAGCAGTGTGAGCCCGATCGTGCCGTAGAGCTTGAAGTTGACCCAGATGTGCTCCGGGAAGTTGTACGCGACGTACAGGTTGAGCGTGCCCATCGCGACGAAGTAGACGATCCATGCCCAGCTCAGCCGCAGCCACTGCGGGCGCTCGAGCCTCACGTTCTCGCCCATGATCCGCTGCGTGATCGGCCGGTCGCCGAAGAAATGGCTCGCCAGGAACGCGGCCGCGAACAGCCAGTTCACGATCGTCACTTTCCACTGGATGAACAGCTTGTCGTGGATCGCGAGCGTCAGGCCGCCGAACACCAGCACCAGCGCACCCGAGATCAGCGCCATCTGGCTGACTTTGCGATAGCGCAGCCACTGCACGGCAGTCTGCACGATGACCGCGACGATCAGCACGGCGGTGGCGACGAAGATGTTGTTGCCCGACAGCTTGTAGCCGGCAAAGAAGGCAATGACGGGCAGGAAATCGAACAGCAGCTGCATGCGGGAGGCGACGGGGCGGGTAGGCGGGGGCGGGTATCATACTTGAGAGCCGACCCGGTCTCTCCGGGATTCTCTGTACAAGAATAGTCCACAGCGGATGGTCAGCCGTTACCTCGAAGTCCACCCGAAAGACCCGCAGCCGCGCCTCATCAGGCAGGCCGTGGCGTTGATCCGTGAAGGCGGCATCGTCGTGTATCCGACGGACTCCTGCTACGCGCTCGGCTGCCACATCGGCGACAAGGAGGCGATGGAGCGCATCGCGCGCATCCGCCAGACCGACAAGCATCACCATTTCACGCTGGTGTGCCGCGACCTGTCGGAGATCGCGCACTACGCGCGCGTCAACAACCAGCAATACCGCTTGCTGAAGGCGTTCACGCCCGGGGCGTATACGTTCATCCTGCCCGCGACGCGCCAGACGCCGAAGCGGCTGCAGAATCCTCGCCGCCGCACGATCGGCATCCGCGTGCCTGGACCATCCGGTGCCGCTCGCAATCCTCACCGAGCTGGGCGAGCCGCTGATGAGCTCGACGCTCCTGCTGCCCGGCGACGACCTGCCGATGACGGATGCGCGCGAGATCCAGGAGCGGCTGTATCACGTGGTGGACGCGGTCATCGACGGCGGCAACTGCGGTATGGAGCCGACCAGCGTCATCGACCTGGAAGGCCCGGCGCCGGTCGTTGCCCGGCGCGGCAAGGGCGATGTCACCGCGTTTGAGTGAGATGTTCGGCTAAAGTCGAACCCACGGGAATGTGTCAAGCTCGTATAATGCCGCCAGCTCGCTGGCAAGCTGCTATAATTTCGCCGCCGTTGGAACAACCCCTGCGTGCTGGTTCAACAAACGCACGTAATAATCTGATTTTTTTGGTTTGAATTGAGCGCGAATACTGCAACCAACCGCCGTGTCCTGTCCGGGATGCGCCCCACCGGCGCGCTGCATCTGGGCAACTATCACGGGGCGCTCAAGAACTGGACGGAGCTGCAGTACCAGTACGAGTGCTACTTCTTCATCGCGGACATCCACGCGCTGACGACCGGCTACGAAGACACGCGCCAGCTCGAAGACAACGTCTGGAACATAGTCATCGACTGGCTCGCGGCCGGGCTCAATCCTGCGGCCGCGACCATGTTCATCCAGTCGCGCGTGCCCGAGCATTCCGAGCTGCATCTGCTGTTGTCGATGATCACGCCGCTCGGCTGGCTCGAACGCGTGCCGACGTACAAGGACCAGCAGGAGCAGCTCAAGGACAAGGACCTGGCGATGTATGGCTTCCTCGGCTATCCGCTGCTGCAGGCCGCCGACATCCTGCTGTACAAGGCCGCGTACGTGCCGGTGGGCGAGGACCAGGTGGCGCACGTGGAAATCACGCGCGAAGTCGCGCGGCGCTTCAACAACATCTACGGCCGCGAGCCGGACTTCGAAAAGAAGGTCGAGAAGGCGATCAAGAGCCTCGGCAGCCGCAACGGTACTCGCTACAAGGAGTTGCGCCGGGTTTATCAGGAAGAAGGCAACCAGGAGGCGATCGCGACCGCGCGTGCGATGCTCGAAGGCAACGCGCGCCTGACAGTCGCCGACCGCGAGCGCTTGCTCGGCTATCTCGAAGGCACGGGCCGCAGCATCCTGGTCGAGCCCGACGTGCTGCTGACCGCGACGCCGAAAGTGCCGGGCCTCGACGGCCGCAAGATGTCGAAGTCCTACGGCAACACCATCGGGCTGCGCGAAGATCCGGACTCGGTCGCGAAGAAACTGAAGACGATGCAGACCGATCCGGCGCGCGTGCGGCGCACCGACCCCGGCGATCCCGACAAATGTCCGGTCTGGGATCTTCACAAGATCTACTCGGACGCGGACACTCACGCCTGGGTGCAACAGGGCTGCCGCACGGCAGGCATCGGCTGCCTCGACTGCAAGAAGCGAGTCGCCGACGTCATCGTGGCGGAGATCACGGCGATCCGCGCACGCGCGGTCGAGTTCGAGGAGAATCGCGACCTCGTGCGCGGCATCATCGCGGAAGGCTGCGAGAAGGCGCGCGACGTGGCGCGGCAGACGCTCGAGGATGTGCATACGGCGATGGGCATGAACTACCGATGAAGCCGGAACTGAAGCTCGTCGAGAACACCGGCTCGCAGCTCGAGGCCGAGGCACTCGTCGCCGAACCGCCGCCGCAGCAGTCGGAGATGCCGTTCGCCGTCGTCGAAGGCGAGCCCGTGACCGAGCTGCCGCGCGATCTCTACATCCCGCCCGATGCGCTGCAGGTGTTCCTGGAGGCGTTCGAGGGCCCGCTCGACCTGCTGCTGTACCTGATCCGCAAGCAGAACCTCGACATTCTCGACATCCCGATCGCCGAGATCACGCGCCAGTACATGCAGTACATCGAGCTGATGTCCGACCTGCAGCTGGAGCTGGCGGGCGAGTACCTGCTGATGGCCGCGATGCTCGCGGAGATCAAGTCGCGCATGCTGCTGCCGCGGCCCGCGCTGGACGGGCAGGAGGAGGACGATCCGCGCGCCGAGCTGGTTCGCCGCCTGCAGGAGTACGAGCGCTTCAAGAAAGCGGCCGAGGACATCGACCGGCTCACGCGCATGGAGCGCGACACGCTGCCGGCTTCGGCGGACCTGGTCGAGCGCAAGGTGGTCAAGATCCTGCCGCAGGTGTCGCTGCAGGAGATGCTGGTCGCGTTCAAGGATGTGCTGTCGCGCGCGGAGATGTTCGCGCGCCACCACATCAACCGCGAGCGGTTGTCGGTGCGTCAGCGCATGTCGGACATCCTGAGCGCACTGCGCGAAGCGGCGTTTCAGAATTTCGCGCAGCTGTTCCGGCCCGAAGAGGGACGGATGGGCGTCACGGTCACCTTCATCGCAATCCTCGAGCTGATGCGCGAAGGGCTGGTCGAGATCGTGCAGAGCGAAGCGTACGGGCAGATTCACGTGCGCACGGCGACGGCCGCGCGCCATCTGAAGCTCGTGGAAGGCGGCGCGGCCGATGAGGCAGGCGACGCGGACGAGGAGAATGCAGCGGCGCTGGCCCAGCCGGCGCAGCCCGAAGAAGACTCGGAAGACGATCATGTGTCGACGATCGAAGACAGCATGACGAGTGCGGTCCAACAATCCGATAATCCGGACCCGGAAGCAGCGAAATGAACGAGCACGAGCACGACCTCAAGCACCTCATCGAAGCGACGTTGCTGGCGGCCGGCCGGCCGGTCAGCACCGAGCAGCTGCTGGAGCTGTTCGACGAGCGCGAGCGGCCGTCGACCGAAGAGCTGCGTACCGCGCTCGAAATGCTCGCTACCGAATACCAGTCGCGCGGCATCGAGTTGATCGAGGTGGCAAGCGGCTGGCGCGTGCAGGTTCGTGCGCGCTGTGCCGATCTCGTGTCGCGCCTGTGGCAGGAGCGTCCGTCGCGCTACTCGCGCGCGTTGCTGGAGACGCTGGCTCTCATCGCGTACCGCCAGCCGATCACCCGCAGCGAGATCGAGGAGATCCGCGGCGTGTCGATCAGCTCGACGATCATGCGCACCCTGCAGGAGCGCAGCTGGATCCGCGTCGTCGGACACCGCGAGGTGCCGGGCCATCCGGAGCTGCTCGGCACCACGCGCGAATTCCTCGACTACTTCGGTCTGCGCAGTCTCGACCAGCTGCCGACGCTCGCCGAGCTGCGTGACGTCGAGACGATCGGCGTGCAGCTGGAGCTGCCGGGCGGCGAAGCGCCGGTCGAGGCGCTGGAAATAGAGGCAGCATCGGAAGTGCCTGCCGACGAGGCCGACGTGTCGGTCGAGGCCGCGCCTGAGGACGGCGAAGACAACGCCTCGCCCTCGCTCGTCGCATCATCCGACGACGAACCTCGCACACTCACCGACCCGCCCCTGTAACGAGCGGCTGCTCAGCGCATCCTGCGCCGCGGCATTCGCGCAGCCTGCGCAGCAGGTTCAGCCCGACACATGTCTGAACGTCTCCACAAGCTGCTCGCGCAGCACGGGTTCGGCTCGCGCCGCGAGATCGAGAAGTGGATGCTCGAAGGGCGCGTCGTGCTCAATGGCAATGCCGCACAGCCCGGCGCCAGCTATACGAGCGGCGATCGGGTCGCAATCGACGGTCGCGATGTCACCAGTCGTCTCAAGATCAGCGCCGCGGCCCCCAGCGTTCTGCTCTATCACAAGGCTCAAGGTCAGCCGATCACCTCGGCTGGCGAGGATGCCGATTCCGGCAAATCGGTCATGGAATCGTTGCCGTCGGTGCGCGGTGCGCGCTGGCTCGTCATCAACACCATGCAAGCCGGCGACAGCGGCCTGATGCTGCTGACGAGCGACGGTCGACTGGCGGATGCGCTGCGTCGCCGCGCGGAAACGATCCCAGCTGCCTATGTCGCACGCGTGCTCGTTCCCACGCCGGAGTTCGACGTCACGGCGCTGCCTCTCGTGGTGAACTACGACGAGGAGACGATCGAGTTCGAAAGCATCGAGCCCGCAGGCGGCGAGGGGACGAATCGCTGGTTCCGCGTCGAGTCGCGTCGCACACATCGCCGCGCCGCCGTGCGTGCGCTGTTCGAGAGCCGCAACTTGAAAGTGAGCCGCGTGATGCAGGTGAAGTTCGGCGACATCGAATTACCGCGCGACCTGCCGCGCGGCAGGTCGCGCACTCTTTCGCAGGATCGGGTTGCTGCGCTCTATGCGCTGGCCGAGCTGGAGCTGCCGAAAGTGGCGGAGCGACCGGCCGCGAAACCGCGCAAGCGGCGCCCGGCCCCCGACCGGCGGGCTACTGGCAGGCGAAAGTCTGGCCGCTGACGCCGCGGCTGTCCGGACCCATCAGGTAGAGGTAAGGCGCGACGATCGCCGCCGGCTCCGGCAGCGTCTGCGGATCTTCCGCCGGATAAGCCTGCAGCCGCATCTTGGTCCGCACCTTTCCCGGGTCGATGCTGTTCACGCGTATCGTCGGCTTGTTCTCCAGCTCGTCGGCGAGCATGCGCATCAGCCCGTCGCTCGCCCATTTCGACGCCAGGTACGCGCCCCAGAACGCACGCGGACGCGCCACGACACCGCTCGAGGTGAAGATGATCGACGGATCGGCGGAGCGTTTGAGCAGCGGCAGGCAGTAGCGCGTGAGGATGAACGGCGCGGTGACGTTGACGTGCATCGTGCGCATGAACTTGGGGATGTCGTGATGCTCGATCGGCGCTCGCTCGCCGAGCATGCCGGCGTTGTGGAGTAATGCATCGAGCCGACCGAACTCCTGCTCCAGCGCTACCGCGAGCTTCTCGTATTCCTCCGGCCCGGCCTTCTCGAAGTCGAGCGGCACGATCGACGGCCGCGGATGTTGCGCGGCGACGATCGCATCGTAGACGCCTTCGAGCTTGCGAACGTTGCGGCCGTGCAGGAGCACGCGCGCGCCGTGTGCAGCTGCTGCTTGCGCAACGGCCTTGCCGATGCCGTCGCTCGCGCCGGTGATGAGCACGACTCTGTCGGTCAGGAGGTTGGCCGCAGGTCGATACGTGCGTGGATCGATCGTGTCGGGCATGGCGGCCGGCATTGTACGCGTTCAGTCCTGCAACAGACCTGACAGCCAATGCAGCACGTTCAGCACGAACTGTGCGTTCTGCGACGCCTCGGGATCGTTCATGCCCATGCGGTGCACGACCGTGTCGCCGAGGATCTGCGTCTGCGCGGTGAACATGGCGGCCTCGCCGAACACCGCGACGCGGCCCTGTCCGTGACGTAACACCGCTCCCTGCAACAGGCCGCGCGTGGATTCCGATGGCGTCGTGCTGGTGAACTTCCCTGCCTCCTGCGGAAAGAAAACGGCCCAGTCGTCGGGCATGCGGATCAGCGGCTCGACCGGGACGACGGCGCTGAATGCCTGGCCCGTGAAAGTCTTGAGTGCGGTGATCTGCTCGGCTGCGTTGCGGCCGCGGGTGATCGCATGGTCTGCCAGGCCGCCGGAGCGCGTGAAGATGACGCTGCCGCCTTCGCTCACCGACTTGATGGCGTAGCCGTTGCGGAACGCGATGCCGAACGCGTCCGCGAGCTCCGCGACCGATCCCGGAAACGGCATGTGATCGGCGATCAGCAGCAGCGAGCCGCCGTCATGCACCCACTTTACGAGCGCAGTCACTTCTTCGGGCGCGAGTGCCGGCGCTGTAGGGAGAACCCACTGAGCATTCTCGCCATCCTTCACTGCGTTGGCGATGACGAAGATGTTCGCTCCGCTCAACAGCTCCGGCGATATCGGTTGGTCGGCACTCGCGACGCGGTAACCGTCAGCGCGCAGCAGCTTCGCGAAGGCCGCGAAGCGTCCGTCGATCCTGTGAAAGTTGCCGTGGGCAGCATCGACCAGCACACGCGGTCCGGTGTCGGCGGTGAACTGTGGCGCGGGCACAGTCGGAGTCCAATTGCCGGCGCTCTGCTGCATGACCGGCTGTCCGGCGCAGCCGCTGAGCAGAAGCAATGCGATGGCCAGGTACTTCATGAGAGCTTCCGCGCCGTCCGCCACGCGACCCAGGGCTTCTCGATCGGGCCGAGGTCGATGCGCGACGTCGCAACGTCGAAGTCCTGCGCAGCGATTCGATCGAGCAGACGACGGTGCAGCGCTCCGAGCACTGCGAGCGGACGCAGCGTCGCCGGCGTCGACGCGAGCGCCGACCGTAATTCTTCGTTCACGGCGTCTTTGAACTCACGCAACGCGGCTTTCAGGTGCGGTGCGACCTCACGACCGCGCATATCTTCGAGCGTCACGTTGTGCCGGGTGAGCCGCTCCTGCGGCAGATAGACGCGGCCGGCGTAAGCGTCCTGGCGCAGGTCGCGCAGCATCTCGCTCTGGCGCACACCGATGCCGATCCGATTCGCTGTCGCGCGGACAGCTTCGTCGAGCGGCAACGGTGCGACGAGCTGCGCGGCCGCCAGCTCCTGGATCGCGCCGCCGCTGCGCGAAGCATAGGCGCGCAATTCGCCCATGTTCGAGTACGTCATGCGTGCGAGATCCATGTCCGCTGCAACGATGGTCTCGTGCAGTTTGGCGAACGACGTGCGCTCGCCGAGGCTGTCGTTCAACAAGCGCATCGCCGGATGTTGCGGGCTGCCGTTTACGAGCCGATCGATCTCGGCGCGCCACCACTGCAAGCGCGTATGGGCGACATCGTGATTGGCGCTCTGCGCCGACTCGCGGATCTCCGCATCGATGACGTACAGAGCGAGTAATTGCTCGCGCTTGTTTTCCGGCGCGTACAGCAGCGAGAAGTAGCGCATCGAGCCGGGCGGCGCTGCACGGTTCACCAGCGAGTCGTCGAGCGACGCCACGCGGCGGCCTCAGCCTTGCGACTCGTCGGATTGTCTTGCGGGCGGCGGCTCCGGCACGGCCGCGAACAGATCGTAGTCCTCGCTCCACTGCGGCTCGCGCGTCAGCTTTTCTACCGGCTCGATCGATTCGATCTCGCGGTCCGGCCGCACACCGAGCTCGGTGAACTTCCGCGCACCCGGCAGCACCTGGCGTTCGAGCGAGCCGACGGCGGCGTTGAAGGTCTCGACGCTGGTGGCGAGGTTCCTGCCGAGCTTGGTGAGATGACCGGTGAACACTCCGAGGCGTTTGTACAGCTCCTCGGCCAGCGTTCGCACGGTCTCGGCATTCTGTGCCAGCACTGTCTGCCGCCAGCCGTAGGCGACCGTCTTCAGGATCGCGACGAAGCTGGACGGCGTGGTGATGATCACGTTCTGGCGGATCCCGTCCTCGATCAGCGACGGTATCTCGGCGAGCGCCGCCGAGAAGAACTGGTCGCCCGGGATGAACAGGATGACGAAGTCGGGACTTTTCTCGAACTGAGCTCCAGTAGCTCTTGGCGCTGAGCTGCCGCACGCGCTCCGCGACTGCCTGAGCATGCCGCCGCAGCGCCACTGCACGCAGTTCGTCGGTGGTCGCCTCGACCGCTTCGAGGTACGCATCGAGCGGCGTCTTGACGTCGACGACGAGATCGCGGCCTTCGGGCATGTGCACGACCATGTCGGGGCGCAGTGCGCCGTCCTCCGTTCGCACGTGCACCTGCTCGGCGAAGTCGCAGTGCTCGACCATGCCGGCAAGCTCGGCAAGCCGGCGCAGCGTCAGCTCGCCCCACTGGCCGCGCACTTCCGGCCGGCGCAATGCGTTGACCAGCGACCGCGTCTCCTTCTGCAGCGCCTGCTGTCCGATCGTCACCGACTCGATCGAGCTGCGGAGGCTGCCGAACGTCTCGGCGCGCTCTTTCTCGATGCGCTGTATCTGCTGCTCGGTCTTGTTCAGCGCGTCGCGGATCGGCGCGACGAGCGCCTCGATGGCCTTCTCACGCTGCATCAGCACGGTGGCGGCGTTCTGGTTGTGTTGGCCCAGGTGCTCGCGCGCCAGCTTCAGGAACACTTCATTGTTCGAGCGCATCGACGCGCCGGCCACGTTGTCGAAGCTCGAGCGCAACCGCTCGATGGTCTGGTCGAGAGCAGCCTGCCGCTCGCGATCGATCTGCTCGTCGGTCTTGACCTGCGCGCGCACGACCGCGAGCTCCAGGTGCAGCGATTCGCGCTTGCGCCGGCCGCGCCAGGTCGCCGCGAGGATGCCGATCAGCACACCGATGAGCAGGCCGACGAGCGTCGCGGTGACGACGGCGGTGCTCACTGGCGCGCCTCCCCGTCATCGGCAGGACGCCGCAGATGCATCATGTAGTTCACGTCGACGTCGCCCGATTGGCGCGCAACGTTCTGGAATGGATCGTAGGCGAGCCCCGCGATGTCCTCGACTGTGAGTTGCGCCGCGCGCGCCCAGCGGGCCAGCTCCGACGGCTTGATGAAACGCTCGTACGTGTGGGTGCCGCGCGTGAGCAGATTCATGACGTACTCGGCGCCGACGATGGCCAGCAGGTACGACTTGAGATTGCGGTTCAGCGTCGAGACGAACACGTGGCCGCCCGGCTTGACGAGCGTGCGCAGCGCGCGCAGGACACTTTCCGGTTCGGGAACGTGCTCCAGCATTTCCATGCAAACAGCAATGTCGTATGCGCCGGCATTGCCGGCGGCGTGCGTCTCCGCTGACTCGCGCGCGTAGCTGACAGGAACCTTGCTCACTAGCGCGTGCAGCTCGGCGACCTCGATCGTCTGCGGTCCGAGGTCGATGCCCGTGACCTGCGCGCCGCGGCGGGCCATGGCTTCGCTCAACAGACCACCACCGCAGCCCACGTCGAGCACGCGCTTGCCGGCCAGGCTGGCGCGGCTGTCTACGTAGTCGAGCCGTACCGGATTCAATGCGTGCAGCGGACGGAATTCCCCATGCGGGTCCCACCAGCGCTGCGCGATGGCGTCGAAGCGCGCGATCTCCTGCGGATCGTGATTGGTCGCCTGATGGATCGATTGGGTCATGGAGAGCTTTGCAGGCCGCCGTGAATGCGGGTTTGCCAGTACTGCGCCCGCTTCAGTACGTCTTCAAGGTCGAGATGGGTCAGCTGGCCGTCGTGCAGCAGGTGGCGTCCGGCGACCCAGACGTCGCTGACCTGGTCGCGCGACGCTGCGAACAGAATCTGGGCGAGCGGATCGTACACGGGCTGCGTGTGAGCGCGACTCAGGTCGATACAGCAGATGTCCGCCCACTTGCCCGCGACGAGCGAGCCGGTGACTTCTGCGAGCCCGAGAGCCCGGGCTCCGCTGAGTGTCGCTGCGCGCAGCCAGTCGTACGTGGGAATGGGCGAAAGCGTCGGAAGCAGCCCGCGCGCCGTGAGTGCCGCGGTCCGCATTTCGCCGAGCATGTCGAGGTCATTGCTGCAGGCGGCCGCGTCCGTGCCGAGCGCCCAGTTCACGTTGTGCCTCTTGAGCGCCGCCGCCGGGCATTCGCTGAGCCCGAGTTTCATCGCCGATCGGGCGCAATGGACGACGCTGGCACCGACGCTGCTCAGCCGCTCGACTTCGCCGTTGTCGAGCTCGGGAGCGTGCACGACTGTAAGAAGCGGCGACAGCAATCCGAGCCTCTCCAGCCGGCTCAGCACCTGCTTGCGGTCGAGGCTGCCGAGCGAGCGCTCCTCGACCAGCCGGGTCGTCACGGGCAACTCCAGCTCGTCGGCCGCGCGGCGCACGCGCAGGAGCGTTTCGTCGCCGCTCCAATCCAGGTCCGGCGCCAGGGCGGTCGTGATCAGCGGATCGTCGCGATACTCGTCGTGCAGGGCGATACCCTTCGCCAGGCATTCGTTGGCGGAGCCGGCCCACGGGCTCGGCGTGTCCGCGACGGGCAGGCCGATGCACGCGCGGATCTTCGCCGCCGAGGCTGCTTGCGCCGTTACTTCGGGGAACAGGTGCAGGTCCGCAAAGCAGGTCGTACCGCTGGTGAGCATGTCGGCGATCGCCAGCTCGGCGCCGTCGCGGACGTACTCCGCATCCATCCAGCGCTGCTCCAGCGGACGGATCTGGCGATTCAGCCAGTAGTCGAAAGAAGAGCTTTCCGCCGCGCCCCGCAGCAGGGTCATGGCGGCCCGCGTGTGTGCATTGACGAAGCCGGGCAGCAGTACGTGCGCCGGCCGCTCGATGAGCTCTTCGGCCGCGAATCGCGCCCGCGCCTCGCGTGCCGGCAGCACCGCAACGACCAGTCCGCGATGGATCGCCAGCGCGTGATCTTCGAGCACGCGGCTGTCCGGCTCGATCGGAACGATCCAGCGGGCGGTGATCAGCGTATCGATCGGTTCCATGGAAACGAATGGGAAAAACGCGCGGGCGCTTGCGTGCCGAAGTATAGCCCGAGCGCATGCACACAGCGCTCGATAAGGGTTCGGCGAAGTGGCTCGCTGTGCTAACATTCGCCACTTAAATTTGCCCGGCTCCGACCTCTCTGCATGGCTGAAATCGCGCGCGAAATCCTCCACGTCTACCTCGAAGACGAGATGCGCCAGTCGTATCTCGACTATGCGATGAGCGTCATCGTCGGGCGCGCCCTGCCCGACGTCCGCGACGGATTGAAGCCGGTGCACCGGCGCATCCTGTTCGCGATGCAGGAAAGCAATAACGTCGCGTCGCGCCCGTACGTGAAGTGCGCGCGCGTGGTCGGCGACGTGCTCGGCAAATACCACCCGCACGGCGACACCGCGACGTACGACGCGCTGGTGCGCATGGCGCAAGACTTCTCGATGCGCTACCAGCTGGTGGACGGGCAGGGCAATTTCGGCTCGGTCGACGGCGACCCGCCGGCCGCGTACCGGTACACCGAGTGCCGTATGACGTCGCTGTCCTCGGAGCTGCTCGCGGACATCGACAAGGAGACCGTCGACTTCGTCGACAACTACGACGGCAAGGAAAAAGAGCCGGTCGTCCTGCCGACGCGCGTGCCGAACCTGCTGATCAACGGCTCCGCGGGCATCGCGGTCGGCATGGCCACGAACATTCCGCCGCACAACCTCGGCGAGGTCGTTACGGCGTGCATCGCGCTGATCGACGATCCGACCCTGTCGATCGCCGCGCTGATGCAGTACATCCCGGGCCCGGATTTCCCGACCGCCGGCATCATCAACGGCTCGCAGGGCATCGCGCTGGCTTATGCAACCGGGCGCGGCCGCCTGGACGTGCGTGCGCGCACCACCATCGAAGAAGACGACAAGGGCCGGCAGGCCATCATCATCACGGAGCTGCCGTTCCAGGTGAACAAGGCGCGGCTGCTCGAGCGCATCGCCGAGCTGGTGCGCGAGAAGGTCATCGACAGCATCGCCAGCGACGGCCTGCGCGACGAGTCCGACAAGGACGGCATGCGCGTGGTGATCGAGCTGAAGCGCGGCGAGGTCGCCGACATCGTGCTGAACAACCTGTACAAGCACACGCCGATGGAGTCGGTGTTCGGCATCAACATGGTCGCGCTGCAGGACGGCCAGCCGAAGGTCTTCAACCTCAAGGAGATGCTCGAGCAGTTCGTGCGCCATCGCCGCGAGGTCGTCACGCGGCGCACGATCTACGATCTGCGCAAGGCGCGCGAGCGGGCGCACATCCTCGAAGGCCAGGCAATCGCGCTGGCCAACATCGACGAAGTCATCGCGGTCATCAAGGCGTCGCCGTCGCCGGCGGAGGCCAAGGTCGCGTTGATGAGCCGCGTGTGGCCCCCGGGCGCCGTGCCGGAAATGCTGGCGCGCGCCGGTGAGGTGGTCACGCGGCCCGACGATCTCGCTGACGAGTTCGGGCTCAAGCAGGAAGGCTACCGGCTGTCGGATGCGCAGGCCCAGGCGATCCTCGATCTGCGCCTGAACCGGCTCACCGCACTGGAGCAGGACAAGATCGTCGCCGAGTTCCAGGAGCTGCTGGGGCAGATCAGCGATCTGGTCGACATCCTGGCGCGTCCGGAGCGGCTGCTCACGGTGATTCGTGCGGAGCTGGAAGACATCCGTGCGAAGTACGCGGACAAGCGTCGCACCGAGATCATCCAGGACCATTCGGACCTGACGATCGAAGACCTGATCGAGCAGCAGGACGTCGTGGTGACCCTGTCGCACGGCGGCTATGCGAAAGCGCAGCCGGTGACGGCGTATCAGGCGCAGCGGCGCGGCGGGCGCGGCAAGGCCGCGACCGCGATGAAGGAAGAGGATTTCGTCGACAAGCTGTTCGTGGCGAACACGCACGACACGCTGCTGTGCTTCTCCAGCGTCGGCAAGATGTACTGGCTCAAGGTCTACCAGCTGCCGCAGGCGAGCCGCGGCTCGCGCGGCAAGCCGATCGTCAATCTCCTGCCGCTGCAGGAGGAAGAGCGCATCACGGCGGTGCTGCCGATCCACGAGTTCGAAGAGAACAAGTTCGTGTTCATGACCACCGCGCAGGGCACGGTCAAGAAGACCTCGCTCGAGGCGTTCTCGCGGCCGCGCCAGGCGGGCATCATCGCCATCGAGCTCGAGGCAGGGGACCGGCTGGTCGGCGTCGACATCACCGACGGCCACCGCCAGATCATTCTGTGCTCCAGCGGCGGCAAGGCGATCCGTTTCGACGAGAACGACGTGCGGCCGATGGGCCGTACGGCTGCAGGCGTGCGCGGCGTCCGCCTGCCGGTCAGCGAGGAAGTCATTTCCCTGATCATCGTCGACGAGCAGGGCATGGTGCTGACGGCTTCGCAGAACGGTTACGGCAAGCGCACGCCGGTCGAGGATTTCCCGATCCACGGCCGCGGCGGCCAGGGCGTCATCGCCCTGCAGATCAGCGAGCGCAACGGCCAGATGGTCGGCGCGTTGCTGGTGAAGCCGGACGACGAGATCATGCTGATCAGCTCCAGCGGCACGCTGGTGCGCACGCCGGTCGGCGAAATCTCGATCCAGGGTCGCAATACCCAGGGCGTGCGTCTGATCCGCTTGGACGAGGGCGACCGGCTGGTCGGCCTGGAGCGGATCCTCCCCGAAGCCGAGGCCGAGGAAAACGGCGGAGAGCCGCCGCCGGAATAGATCGGGTGTGGTCGGCCTGCCGCCGCATTTCGATATTCCTTCGTGCTCATTCCGTTTCGCTATTGAGCTTGGTATACAAGCTCCCCGGTTTTTCACTATCCGCTTCACTTGCAATGCGCGTTTTCAATTTCAGTCCCGGCCCGGCCGTTCTCCCTCAGGAAGTTCTCGAGCTCGCTCGCGAGGAGCTGCTCGACTGGCACGGCACGGGCATGTCCGTGATGGAGATGAGCCATCGCGGCAAGGCGTTCGTCTCGATCGCCGAGCAGGCCGAGGCCGATCTGCGCGAGCTGCTGGCCGTGCCGAAGAACTACAAGGTGCTATTCCTGCAAGGCGGCGCCACTGCGCAGTTCGCTGGCGTGCCGCTCAACCTGACGACTCCGGAGAGCGTCGTCGACTACGTGAACACGGGCTCGTGGTCCAAGAAGGCGCTCGGCGAAGCGAAGCACTACGCGCGCGTCAACGTTGCAGCCGACGCCGGCGAGCCGTACGTGTCGATTCCTCCGGTCGCCAGCTGGAAGCGCACGCCCGATGCGGCCTACCTGCACTACACGCCGAACGAGACGATCGGCGGTGTCGAATTCCACTTCGTGCCGGATGCCGGCTCCGTGCCGCTGGTCGCCGACATGTCCTCGACGATCCTGTCGCGGCCGATCGACGTCGCGAAGTTCGGCCTGATCTACGCGGGCGCGCAGAAGAACATCGGCCCGGCCGGTCTCACGCTCGTGATCGTGCGCGAAGACCTGCTCGGTCGCGCACGCACGGCCACGCCCGCATTCATGGATTTCGCGGCGATGGCGAAGGACGGCTCGATGCTGAACACGCCGCCGACCTTTGCGTGGTACATGGCGGGCCTGGTGTTCCAGTGGCTGAAGCGGCAGGGCGGCCTGCAGGGGATCGGCGAGCGCAACCGCGCCAAAGCCGAAAAGCTGTACGCGACGATCGACGGCTCGGCGTTCTATCGCAACCCCGTCGCGAAGGACGCGCGCTCGTGGATGAACGTGCCGTTCACGCTCGCGAATCCCGAGCTCGACAAGACCTTCGCCGCGGAGGCGAAGCAGGCGGGACTGGTGACGCTCGAAGGCCATCGTTCGGTCGGCGGCATGCGGGCGAGCCTTTACAACGCGATGCCAATGGAGGGCGTGAACGCGCTCGTCGATTTCATGCGCACGTTCGAGAAGCAGCATGGGTAAGGAAACCTTCAAGATCCTCACGCTGAACAACATCTCGGTGCGCGGGCTGGAGCGCCTGCCGCGCGATCGTTACGAGGTCGCCTCCGAGATCGGCCACCCGGATGCGATCCTGCTGCGCTCCGCGGACATGCACGAGATGGATGTGCCGTCGAGCGTCAAGGCGGTGGCACGCGCGGGCGCGGGCACGAACAACATCCCGGTCGCGCAGCTCTCCAAGCGCGGCATTCCGGTTTTCAATGCGCCGGGCGCCAACGCGAATGCGGTCAAGGAGCTGGTGATCGCGGGCATGTTCCTCGCGGCCCGCAACATCTGCCCGGCGTGGGAGTACGTGCGCGGGCTCAAGGGCAACGACGAGCAGCTCGACGAAGCGGTGGAGAAGGGCAAGAAGAAGTTCGTCGGCTACGAGCTGCCGGGTCGCACGCTCGGTGTGATCGGCCTCGGTGCGATCGGTGTCGAAGTGGCGAATGCCGCGCATCTGCTCGGTATGCGCGTGCTCGGCTTCGATCCGCAGATTACCGTGCAGCGTGCGTGGCAGCTCTCGTCCGGCGTCGAGCAGGCGCTGTCGCTCGACGACCTGTTTGCGCGCTCGGACATGATCACCGTTCACGTGCCTTTGCTGGAGGCCACGCGCAGTCTCGTCAACGCAGCGCGCCTGCGCCTGATGCGCAACGGCAGCGTCATCATGAATTTCGCGCGCAACGGTATCGTCGACGAAGCGGCGGTGCTGGAAGCGTTGGGCAGCGGCAAGCTCAACAGCTACGTCTGCGATTTTCCGACAGCGCAGCTGAAGGATCACGCCAAGGTCGTGGCGCTGCCGCACCTCGGCGCGTCGACCGGCGAGGCCGAAGAGAACTGCGCCGTGATGGTGGCGGACACGCTGCGCGATTTCCTGGAGCAGGGCAACATCCGCAACTCGGTCAACTTCCCCGAAGCGATCCTGCCGCGGACCGGCAGCGCCACCCGCCTGTCGATCGCGAACGAGAACGTGCCGAACATGGTCGGCCAGATCTCGACCGCGCTGGCCGCTGCGAACCTCAACATCGCCGACCTGCTCAACAAGTCGCGCGGCGAGCTCGCATACACGCTGATCGACATCGACGGCAGCGTGCCCGAAGCGGTCCTCGGCAAGATGCGCCAGATCGAAGGCGTGCTCGCCGTGCGTCTCATCGCTGCATGAAGAAGAAGCGGGGACATTCCTCGTTTCGCGCGGCACCGGCGTCGCGCCGACCCCGCGGAGAAACGCAGAATGTCCCCGTTGCCAATGACGCGCCGGCGATCGATTCGATCCGCGACCGCATCGACGACATCGATCGTCGCATCCACGACCTGCTGAACGAGCGCGCCCGGTTCGCGCAGGATGTCGGCAAGTCCAAGCGCTCCGAAGGGCTCGGCACTGCGGACTTCTACAAGCCGGAGCGCGAAGCGCAGGTCCTGCGCAAGGCGCTCGAGCGCAACAAAGGGCCGTTGCGCAACGAAGAGATCGCGCGGCTGTTTCGCGAAATCATGTCGGCGTGCCTCGCGCAGCAGGAGCCGCTGAAGGTCGCGTTTCTCGGTCCCGAAGGCACGTTCTCGCAGCAGGCGGTGCTCAAGCATTTCGGGCACTCGGTGCGGGCGCTGCCGCTCACCTCCATCGGCGAAGTGTTCGAGGAAGTGCAGGCGGGCCACGCGGACTTCGGCATCGTGCCGATCGAGAATTCGACCGAGGGCACCGTCAACAACACGCTCGACATGTTCCTGACCTCGCCGCTGAAGATCTGCGGCGAAGTCGAGCTGCGCATTCATCAGCACGTGATGGGCCGCATGCATGGCCTGGAGAAAATCTTGCGCGTCTGCTCGCACCAGCAATCGCTGGCGCAGTGCCGCCAGTGGCTCGACGAATACCTGCCGAACGCCGAGCGAGTGCCGGTGAGCAGTAATGCCGAAGCTGCGCGTCGCGCCCGCGACGAGGACGGCACGGCGGCAATTGCGGGGCAGGCGGCGGCGGAGGTTTACGGCCTGAACGTCATCGTCCCGCAGATCGAGGACGCTCCGGACAACACCACGCGCTTCCTCGTCATCGGCCGCAAGCTGTTCAGCGCCAGCGGCAACGACAAGACCACGCTGCTGGTATCGGCCGGCGACACGCAGTCGCCCGGAGCGCTGCATCGGCTGCTCGGCCCGCTCGCGGAATACGGCATCAGCATGACGCGCATCGAGTCGCGTCCCTCGCGCCGCCGCAAGTGGGACTACGTGTTCTTCATCGACGTCGTCGGGCACGCCGACCAGCATCCGCTGAGCACGGCGCTGGAAGAACTGAAGAAGCAATCGTCCCTGTTCAGAGTGCTGGGATCGTATCCGTCCGCGGTACTATGATGAGCGCATGCCCATCGATCCCGCCAAGCTCGCTCCCGTCGGCGTCCGTACGCTCGCTCCTTATATTCCCGGCAAGCCGCTCGAGGAACTGGAGCGCGAGTACGGCATCAGCGACAGCATCAAGCTCGCCTCCAACGAAAATCCGCTAGGCCCGGGCCGGAAGGCGCTGGACGCGATCGCGCAGGCTTCGCGGCAGATCGGGCTGTATCCGGACGGCAGCGGTTTCAAGTTGAAGCAGGCGCTCTCGCGCAAGCTCGGTTGCAGCCCCGAGTGCATCACGCTCGGCAACGGCTCCAATGACGTGCTCGTCCTGATCGCCGAAGCGTTCCTGTCGCCGCAGAGCGAAGCCGTCTACTCGCAGTACACGTTCGCTGTCTATCCGATCGCCGTTCAGGCGACGGGCGCGACTGCACGCATCGCGCCGGCGAACCCGGCAGGTCACGCCATGCCGCTCGGTCACGACCTCGCGGCCATGGCGCAGCTCATCAACGAGCGCACCCGCATCGTGTTCGTCGCCAATCCGAACAATCCGACAGGCACCTGGGTCGACGCGGACGCGCTACGGCGGTTCATCGCGGCGGTTCCCGAGCAAACGCTGGTGGTCGTCGACGAGGCGTATATCGAATACGTGAGCGCGCCGAATTTTCCCGATGCGAGCCGCTGGCTCGCGGAATTTCCGAACCTGCTCGTCACGCGCACGTTCTCGAAGGTCTATGGCCTGGCTGGACTGCGCGTCGGTTACGCGCTGTCGCATCCGTCAGTGGCCGACATGATCAATCGCGTGCGCCAGCCCTTCAACGTCAATTCAATCGCGCTCGCTGCAGCGCTGGGCGCGCTCGATGACAGCGAGCACCTGCAGCGTTCGGTGGAGACGAATCGCGCCGGCATGGCGCAGTTGCAGGCGGGCTTCGATGCGCTCGGCGTGCGTCATCTGCCGTCGGCCGGCAATTTCGTGATGATCGATTGCGGCCGGCCGGCGGCGCCGGTCTACGAATCGATGCTGCGTCGGGGCGTGATCGTGCGGCCTGTCGGCAACTACGGGCTGCCCAATCACCTGCGGATCACCATCGGCACGCGTGAGCAGAACGAGCGCATGCTGGCCGCGCTCCAACAAGCACTGAGTCCATGACCTCGTACCTGGCCGAACCATCCTCGCAGGTTTCGGGCACGATCCGTGTCCCCGGCGACAAGTCGATCTCGCATCGCGCGCTCATGCTCGGCGGCATCGCCGAGGGTATTTCCGAGGTGCGCGGTTTTCTCGAAAGCGAAGACTGTCTTGCGACCATGCGCGCGATGCGCGCACTCGGCGTGCAGATCGAGCAGACGAACGCACGCGAGGTATGCGTGCGCGGCGTTGGGCGCCGTGGCCTCAAAGCGGCAGCGCACTCGCTCGACATGGGTAACTCAGGCACTGCGATGCGCCTCATGTCGGGTCTGCTGGCGGGACAGAGCTTCGACAGCGAGTTGATCGGCGACTCGTCGCTGATGAAGCGGCCGATGGAGCGCGTCGCGACGCCACTGCGCCAGATGGGCGCGCGCATCGAAACGGCGGCGGGCAAACCGCCGGTGCGGATCCGCGGCGGCACACCGCTCAGTGGCATCCGCTACGAGCTGCCTGTCGCCAGCGCTCAAGTGAAGTCCGCGGTGCTGCTCGCCGGCCTGTACGCGCAAGGTCAGACGACCGTGATCGAGCCGGCCGTCACGCGCGATCACACAGAGCGCATGCTGCTCAGCTTTGGCTGCCGCGTCGACGCGGCACACGGCGAGGTTCTTTTGACACCGCCGCAGCGCCTGGAAGCGTGCTCGCTGGAAGTGCCCGGGGACTTCTCGTCCTCAGCCTTCTTCCTGGTCGCCGGCTCGATCGGCGCGTCGATGCTCACGATCAGCGGGGTGGGCATCAATCCGACGCGCACCGGCCTGCTCGACATCCTCGGCCTGATGGGCGCGGACCTGCGGGTCGTGAATCATCGCTCCGCCGGCGCCGAGCCGGTCGCGGACATCGAAGTGCGGCCGGCGCAGCTCAAGGGCATCCGTGTGCCCGAGCATCTCGTGCCGCTCGCGATCGACGAATTCCCGGCCCTGTTCGTCGCCGCGGCCTGCGCGGAGGGCGAAACGGTGGTGACCGGAGCCGCAGAGCTGCGCGTGAAGGAAAGCGATCGCATCGCCGTGATGGCGGAAGGTCTGACCGCCATGGGCGTCGCCTGCGAAGTGCTGCCCGACGGCATCCGCATCCAGGGCCGGCGGGAACAACAGGTCTTCGCCGGCGGTACCGTCGACAGTCACGGCGATCACCGGATCGCGATGTCGTTCGCGGTCGCCAGCGCGCGCTCCCGGGCGCCGATCCGCATCCTCGACGTGGCCAATGTCGCGACGTCGTTTCCGGATTTCCCGGGCGTCGCGCGGGCGGCGGGTCTCAACGTAGTCACCAGTCAATAAGTCGGCAGTGACGTCCCCAATCATCACCATCGACGGGCCCAGCGGCTCGGGTAAGGGCACCATCTCGCGCCTGGTCGCGGACCGGCTCGGCTGGCGGCTGCTGGACAGCGGCGCCCTGTATCGCCTCGTGGCCTATGCCGGCCAACGCAGCGGCCTCTCTTCCTACGACGAGTCGGGTCACGCCGCTATCGCCCAGCAGCTGGACGTGCAGTTCGGGCTCGGGCCCCACGGCGGCGAGCAGATCTGGCTCAGCGGCGATGAGGTCAGTCAGCGCATCAGGACCGAGCAGGCGGGCGAGGGCGCTTCCCGGGTCGCGGCCATGCCGGCGGTCCGCGCGGCGCTGCTGGATCGCCAGCGGGCCTTTGCCGGGCCCCCGGGATTGGTGGCGGACGGCCGCGATATGGGCACGGTCATTTTCCCCGGCGCCCCCCTCAAGATCTTCCTGACGGCCAACGCCGAAGAGCGGGCGCGCCGGCGCTATAACCAGTTGAAAGACAAGGGGCTCGGTGCTAACCTCGCCGCCCTTTCGCTGGAGATAGCCGAGCGCGATCGCCGCGACGCTCACCGCGCGGTTGCCCCGCTGCGGCCCGCCGACGACGCCGTGATCGTGGATTCAACGGCGATGACGATCGATGCGGTGGTCGCGCGTGTGCTGGAGCTGGCCGCAGCACGTCTCCCGCCAGGTGCGGTTTCCAAGGTTTGAAGTTTTTTGAGTTTCAGTGGCGCCGCGCGGGATGCGCGGTTCGAATCAACAGCCCCTTGCCCGTGCAGGATAACGGCGAGGGATAGTGGGCCCAATGGGTCCCGGAAGTACTCATGACCGAGAGTTTTGCGCAACTTTTCGAAGAAAGCCTGGCCTCCCAGAAAATCAAGCCCGGTGCGATCCTCATGGGACGCATCGTGGACATCGGCCCCGACGTAGTGCTGGTCAATGCGGGCCTGAAGAGCGAAGCCGTAATCCCCGTCGAGCAGTTCAAGAACGAGCGCGGTGAAATCGAAGTCGCCGTCGGCGACGACGTGGAAGTCGCGCTCGACAGCGTCGAGGACGGCAACGGCGAGACGCGCCTGTCGCGCGAGAAGGCCAAGCGCGCGCGCACCTGGTCGCGCCTGGAGCAGGCATTCGAGAAGCAGGAAATCGTCAAGGGCATCATCAACGGCCGCGTCAAAGGCGGCTTCACCGTCGAGATCGATTTCGTGCGGGCGTTCCTGCCCGGCTCGCTCGTCGACGTGCGCCCGGTGCGCGATCCGTCCTACCTGGAAGGCAAGACGCTCGAGTTCAAGGTCATCAAGCTCGACCAGAAGCGCAACAACGTCGTGGTGTCGCGCCGCGCGGTGGTGGAGCAGGAATACAGCGCCGAGCGCACCGAGCTGCTCGAGAAGCTGCAGGAAGGCGCGGTCATCAAGGGCACGGTCAAGAACCTCACCGACTACGGCGCGTTCGTCGACCTCGGCGGTATCGACGGCCTGCTGCACATCACCGACATGGCGTGGAAGCGCGTCAAGCATCCGTCGGAAGTGGTCAACGTCGGCGACGAGATCGACGTGCGCATCCTCAAGTTCGATCGCGAGCGCCAGCGCGTGTCGCTGGGCATCAAGCAGCTCGGCAACGACCCGTGGCAGCAGATCGGCCGCCGCTATCCGACCGGCACGCGCCTGTTCGGCAAGGTCACGAACATCGCCGACTACGGCTGCTTCGTCGAGATCGAGGAAGGCGTCGAAGGCCTGGTGCACGTGTCCGAGATGGACTGGACCAACAAGAACGTGAATCCCTCGAAGGTCGTGCACATCGGCCAGGAAGTCGAGGTCATGGTGCTGGACATCGACGAAGAGCGTCGCCGCATCTCGCTGGGCATCAAGCAGTGCCAGGCGAACCCGTGGAAGGAATTCAGCGACAACTTCAACCGCGGCGACAAGGTCGCCGGCCAGATCAAGTCGATCACCGACTTCGGCATCTTCATCGGCCTTACGGGCGGCATCGACGGCCTGGTGCACCTGTCGGACATTTCCTGGGACGTGCCCGGCGAGGAAGCCGTGCGCAATTACCAGAAGGCGCAGCAGGTCGAGGCGATGGTGCTGTCGATCGATCCGGAGCGCGAGCGCATCTCGCTCGGCATCAAGCAGCTCGCCAAGGATCCGTTCTCGGCCTGGATCGCCGAGCATCCGAAGAACTCGATCATCAAAGGACAGGTGCGCGAGGTCGACGCCAAGGGCGCGATCATCGACCTGGGCGGCGGGGTGGAAGGCCACCTGCGCGCCTCCGAGCTGTCGCGCGATCGCGTCGAGGACGCGCGCACGGTGCTGAAGGTCGGCGACGAGGTCGAGGCGAAGTTCACCAACGTGGATCGCAAGACCCGCACGATCGCGCTGTCGATCAAGGCGAAGGAGATCCACGAGGAAGCCGAAGCCGTGCAGAATTACCGCACCGGGGAAACCTCGAGCGGCACGAGTCTCGGCGACCTGCTGAAAGAGCACATCGGGGGCGGGGACAACTGACCGGAAGGCAGGCTGTAGCCGCACGGCTGCAGCCTGCATCGCTTCCGAAAAAGAACAACGGGCCCGAGCATGACGAAATCGGAACTCATCGAGCTCATTGCAGCGAAGCAGAAGCATCTGCCGGCCAAGGACGTCGAGCTGGCGGTCAAGCAGATCCTGGAGATCATGAGCGACGCGCTCGCCCAGGGCGGCCGCATCGAGATCCGCGGCTTCGGCAGCTTTTCACTGCACTTCCGCCCGCCACGCCAGGGCCGCAACCCGAAGACCGGCGAGACCGTCGCGCTGTCGGGCAAGTACGTGCCGCACTTCAAGCCCGGCAAGGACCTGCGCGAGCGCGTCAACGACGGCGCCGGGAGCCCGATCCGGGACTGAAGAGAGGCGTAAACTCTAGGCTGTAGGTCGGGCTTCAGCCCGACCTACAGTTCTACAGCTATCGTTTCTCTTCAACATGGCCCGCATCTTCTTCTATTTCTCCGTCGCGCTCGCCGCACTGGTCGCGTTGCTCGTCAGCGCAATGAACGCGGGACGGGTCGACGTCGAGCTCGCGTTCCTGCGCATCGCTACTCCGCTCGGTCTCGCGCTCGTCGTCGCGTTCGTCATCGGTCTGCTCGCCGGATTGTTCTGGCGCGTCTACTGGGTCGCCGAGCTGCTCGATGAGCGCGGTCGGCTGCGTCGCGCGTTGCGTGCTGCCGAGACACGCGCGCGAGCGCTCGCAGCTGCCGACGAAAATGCCGTTTGACCTGTCGCTCGACCTCGTCGTCGCGCTGTTCGTCGCAGCGGCCGCCGGCTGGCTCGTCGCGCAGTTTCGTCTGCGCGATCGCACGCCGCGCTCGCCGTCGCCACCTCCAGGTCCCGAGCGCACCAATGGACTGCGCAGCCAGGCGCCGCCGCGGCGGCTGAACGAGGACTACCTCAAGGGCCTCGGGTTCCTGCTCAACGAAGAGCCGGACAAGGCGCTCGAAGTCTTCCTGCGGATGGTCGACGTCGACAACGAAACCGTCGAAACGCATTTCGCTCTCGGCAGCATCTACCGGCGGCGCGGCGAGGTGGAGCGCGCGATCCGCATCCACGAGAACATCATGGCGCGGCCGTCGCTCAGCGACGAGCACCGGCTGGAGGCGATGTTCGCGCTCGCCGAGGATTACTTCCGCGCGGGGTTGTTCGATCGCGCCGAGGTTTCGTTTCGCCAGCTCGCCGAAAGCGATGCGCGGCGCGTGCCGGCGCTGCGTTACCTGTTGCGCATCTACGAGCAGCAGCGCGACTGGGATCATGCGATCACGGTGCACAAAGAGCTGACCGCGCTCGCCTCGCCCGAGCAACCGACGGCGATCGCGCACTATCACTGCGAGCTGGCGGAGCAGGCGCGTGAACGCGGCGATCTCGATGCGGCGCGCGAGTATCTGCATCGTGCGCGCGAAGTGCAGAAAAATTTCCCGCGCGGGGCGCTGATTCGGGCGGACATTGCGCTCGACATGAACGAGCCCGAGCTGGCCGCGACCCTGTTTCAGCGCTTCGTCGAGCTTCATCCGCGTCTGCTCGCGCTCGCGCTGCCGCGTGTGCTGCGCGCGGTGCGTGGCGCCGATGACGGAGATCTGGAGCGACGCTTCAACGCGTGGATTCGTCCCGAACCCTCCGCGCGCGCCGAGCTTGCTTACGCTGCGATCGTCGCGGGCCTCGAGCAGGAGCCGTTCGTGCGCGATTGCCTGCCGGATCTGCTGCGCGAGGATCCGAGCCTCGGCGAAATCGTTCGCTCCGTTGCCGGCGATCCGGGCCAGCTCACGCAGCAGCAGCGCACCGACCTGGCGATGAGCCTCGCGCGCATCCTGCGTCGGACGCAGCGCTATCGCTGCGTCGACTGCGGTTTCGCGAGCGCATCGCATTTCTGGCAATGCCCTGGCTGCCGCGCCTGGGATGCGTTCGCGCCGGTCGCGTTGCTCGATGTGACGCCGGGAATGCAAAGGAGATAGGCGACGCTTTTCTCTGCAAAGTCGCCATTTATTCCTGCTCAACGCTCTCCTTCACCGGGTCATCCTGTATCGCCGAACCCGGTAATTGTTTCAATGCAAGGAGAGCTCAATGTTCAAACTCATTCACGCCCTCATCGTCACGCTCGTGCCGGCGCTCGTGTGGGCGGGACCTGTCGACATCAACACCGCCGACGCCGCCACGATCGCCAAGGAATTGCAGGGCATCGGCCTCAGTCGCGCGCAGGCAATCGTTGCATACAGGGAGAAGAACGGCGCGTTCCGCAGCGCTGACGACCTGCGCAAGATCAAGGGCATCGGCGCCAAGGTGCTCGACCGCAACCGCGCCAACATCAAGGTGGATGCCAAGAGCGAGGGCACGCCACGCAAGAAGAGCGAGTAGGCGCTGCTGCCTGTCTTCCGGGTATCATCGCGCTCCTGCGAATACGACGGAGGTGCGCGGTGACCCAGGCGCCAGAGATCAGAACGGCGGTGTTTCCAGTGGCCGGACGCGGCACGCGATTCCTGCCAGCGACCAAGGCGAGTCCCAAAGAAATGCTGCCCATCGTGGACAAGCCGCTGATCCAGTACGCCGCGGAGGAGGCGCTCGCTGCGGGCGCCCGCAAGCTGGTCTTCATCACCGGTAGCTCGAAGCGAGCGATCGAAGATCACTTCGACACCGACGTCGAGCTGGAGCAGGCGCTCGAAGCGCAAGGCAAGGTCGACTTGCTGAAGGCGTTGAAGGACATCGTGCCGGCGTGGGCGAGCTGCATCTACATCCGGCAGCCGTCGCCGCTCGGTCTCGGTCACGCGGTGTGGTGCGCGAAGCCGGTCGTCGGCAACGAGCCGTTCTTCGTGCACCTCGCGGACGATCTCATCGACGGGCCGACGCCATGCCTGCGACAGATGGCGGCGGTGCATGCCGAGCGCGGCGGCAGCGTGCTCGGCGTCGAGACGGTGCCGCGCTCGGAAACCGACAAGTACGGCATCGTCGCGACGGACAGTCGTGAAGGTCGCGTCAGTCTCGTCAAGCAGATCGTCGAGAAGCCGCGGCCGCAGAACGCGCCGTCGACGCTCGCGGTGGTCGGTCGCTATCTGTTGTCGCCGACGATCTTCGCCAAGCTGGAGCAGACCGGACGTGGCGCGGGCGGGGAAATCCAGCTCACCGACGCCATCGCCGATCTGCTCGCGGACGAACCGGTGTTCGCCTACGAGTTCGAAGGCAAGCGTTACGACTGCGGCAGCAAGCTCGGCTACCTGCAGGCAACCGTGGAATACGGCCTGAAGCACGAAGCACTCGGCGAAAAGTTCAGCGAGTACCTGATCGCCCTCGCCGCGAAGCTGAAATAACGCTGACTGCGAGCAGCAACGCAGTCATCAGCCAGCCCAGACTTCCACCACCACCGCCACCACCACTCGGTGCCGGTGGCGGAGGCGGTGGAGGTGGCGGAGGTGGCGGAGGCGGCGGCGGAGGGGCTGCCGTTGCTACGGCGAGATCCGCGGCGTCCTGTGTTCCCTGATCGTCAGTCACAGTCAGTCGCAGCGTGAACGTGCTCGCCGCTGCGACTTGCATGGTCGTGAGCGGCTGCGCCGCATCGGCGAACGTCGGAGTCGCGCCTGTCACGTCGACCGCCGACCACTGGTACGCCGTGATCGTGCGGCCGGTGGGCGCGAAGCTGGCGCGTCCATCGATGCTCGCCGCAGTTCCGGTCGCGATCGTGCCTGGTGCGAACACCGACGCGAACGGTCGTTGTGCCGCCAATATTGCTGCTCGCGTGTTCAGCATCCCCGCGCCGCAGGTATCGGTAGTGCAGATACATTCCTCGAGCTGCACGTCGCCCGCTGGGACGTGACAGACGGTCGTCGTCGATGTGCTGCTGGTCGGGAACGGCGTTGCTGAATCTTTCAGCAGCGCGATGTACTGAGCCGGCGTCAATTGCGAGTTCAGAGAGTGGACGAGCGCAGCAGCGCCTGCGACCAGCGGCGCAGCGAAGCTGGTCCCGACGTTGATGTTCGCGACATGATCGGTGTATGTCGACGCGCCAGGCGTCGTGGTGCCCGCATTCACCGCCGCAGTGATCGGGAACAGGCACGGAGCCGACTGGTTGACGCAGTTGCCGCCCGGTGCGCCGATGCCCGCGCCCGGACCGAGATTGCTGAATCCGACCTTGGTGCCGGCGTGGCGAATACCGGTCACGCCGAGCACGCCGTTGCAATTGGCCGGCGCGGCGACGGCTTCGCCGTCATTGCCGACCGAGGCGACGATGAGTACGCCCAGCGAGGTGATCTCGTTGACCGCCGCTTGATAAGCAGCGGAGCACGGTCCTGTGCCGCCGAGGCTGAGGTTGATGATCTGCGCCGGCGTCGGATTGATCGCCGCCCCCGGGACGGGGATGCCGGCGGCCCAGCGCATGCCGGTGATGATGTCGCTGTCGATCCCGCCGCATTTGCCGAGCACGCGCACCGGCAGGATCAGCGTATTCCAGCCGGTGCCGGCCAGACCTTCCGCATTGTTCGTCAGCGCTCCGATCAGGCTGGAAACGCGAGTGCCGTGCCACGAACTGTTACTGAATTCGCAGGTGGTAAATGGCGCCGTCTGCGTCTCCTCCGTGGTGACGAAGTCGCCCGGATCGCTGGCATCCGCATCGCGTCCGTTGCCGTCGTTCGCGAACGGCGTCTGGGAAACGAAGTCGAAGCCGTCGAGGACCTTTCCGCCCTGTGCAAACCGCAGCAGGTCGGGATGCTCGAAGCGCACGCCGGTGTCGAGCACGGCAACGACCGTAGCGCTGCTGCCGACGGTTACGTCCCATGCTTGCTCGGCGCGAGTCGCAGCAATCTCGACGCTCTGGAAGTACCATTGATCCGCGAAGAGCGGATCGGCCGGCACGGCATGCGGCCAGCGCCGCTCGTCGGCGACGGCGTACTCGACGTTCGGATCCTCCGCCATGCGCTCGAGCAGAGTGCGGACATCGTTCGCGCCGAGCGCGCGGTCGAGCTCCAGCACATCCGTTTCGACGGCGATCTGCTGCTTGCGTACGAGCCGTACTCCGGCAGACGCGCCCAGCTTCTGCGCGCGCACGCCGGCGGACGCGGCGGTAGAGGCGGTTCCGTCGCGCCACTTCACGATGATTTGAGTCGTCGGCGGCTGCACGCGGGAAGCGCGCACGGCGCCGTTGTCCTCGCGCGCTTGGCCAAACGCCGCCGGCGCTGCGCAGGTGAGCAGCGCGCATCCGGCAACAATTCCCGCAGCGAGTCTTCTCATAGACCTTCCCATCATGCCGTGGGCCCTGAAACCGTCGCGCGTGCGCAGTTCACGCTTACCGTACCGTGCCGCGGAACAGCGGCTCCGCACGGTCCCGCTTTCGAGTGAATTCCTGGTCATTTGTCCGCACAATCGACCTCGAAGTTTCCGCCGCTCGTTATTACTTGCGACTCACTGCAGACAGGGGCCCGACATGAACGACAGTGCACTGGTGATCCGCAGCCTCCAGGACGGTGTCCTTACGCTCACCCTCAACCGTCCGGATTCACTGAATGCGCTGAACGCTGCGCTGGTGATCGAGCTGAAGGCGGCGCTGGAGGAAGCGTCGCGTGACGCCGACGTGGGGGCGATCGTGCTGCGCGGCGCCGGCCGCGGGTTCAGTGCCGGCGGCGACCTGCGCGAGGGCGCGACGCCCAAGTGGCATGGCGATGCCGCGAATGCGCACGAGGAGTGGCGCGACTCCCTGCGGGGCGCGATGGACGCCTCGCGCCTGCTGCACCAGATCCCGAAACCGACCATCGCGATGATCCGCGGTCCGGCGGCCGGCGCCGGCCTGTCCCTGGCCACAGCATGCGATCTGCGCATCGCTTCTACGACCGCGATCTTCACCACCGCGTTCGTAAAAGTCGGGTTCTCCGGCGACTTCGGCATCACCTATTTCCTCACGCGCCTGGTCGGCACCGCGAAGGCTCGCGAGCTCATGTTCCTGAGCGACAAGATCGATGCGGCTGAAGCGCTGCGCATCGGCCTGGTCAACCGTGTCGTGCCGGACGAGGCGCTGGAAGCGCAGACGATGGCCGTCGCCCGGCAGATCGCCAGCGGTCCCCGGGTCGCCAACCGCTATATCAAGCAGAACCTCAACGCGGCCGAGGAGGGACGGCTGGAAGGAGTGTTCGACATGGAGGCGACCAACCTCACACGCACCCGTATGACGCAGGATCATGCCGAGGCGGCGCAGGCGTTCATCGAGAAGCGCCCGGCGGTGTTCAGGGGAAAGTGACGTCGGGACGACGTCACTTTCATCACCTTTTCCGTGACTTGCCGCACCTTTACTACCTTGCGGCCCCATCACCCACCTCTGTAGCATCGCCCGCCAACAATTTGACAATACTCAGGGATTGAGTGCGGCGGGTTGCGGGGTTCCTGCATGTACCAGATCGCGATCATCGGCGGGGGTCCCGCCGGATTGAGCGCTGCCGCACGTGCGGCGGAGCGTGATCGCCATGCGAAGCGCAGCACGCCCAGCTACGTGCTGCTGGAAGGCTTCAACGCCCACGCCAAGACGATCCAGCGCTACCAGAAGGGTAAGCACGTCATGGCGGAGCCGGGTTTCCTGGATCTGCGCAGCGACCTCGAGTTCGACGCCGGCAGTCGCGAGAAGGTGCTCTCCCGCTGGGGCGAGGGCATGCAGAAGGGCGGCGTGCACGTCCGCTACGGCGCGGAGGTGCGCCGGGTCGCCGGCAACAAGCATGCGTTCAACCTGCACCTCGCCAACGGCGAGATCATCCAGGCCGCGCACGTGGTGCTCGCGATCGGCCTGGAAGGCAACCCGCGCAAGCTCGGCGCGCCCGGCGAAGACCTGGAGCGCGTCCAGTACCAGCTCGACGATCCCAAGGAGTTTCGCGACGAGACGATCCTGGTCGTCGGCGCCGGCGATTCCGCGATCGAAAACGCGCTGGCGCTGGCCGAGCAGAACGACGCGTGGATCGTCAATCGCGGCAAGGAATTCAGCCGCGCGAAGGACGCCAACCTCAATGCCGTGGTGGCGGCGATCGCCGATCCGCGGCGCCGCCTGAACTGCTTCTACGAAGCCAGCATCAAGAGCGTCGCTGCCGGTGCGCCCGGCAAACCGCCGTTGACGGTGGTGCTGCAAACGGCGACTGGCGAGAAAACCATCGAGTGCCACCGCATCATCGCGCGGCTCGGTGCGATTCCGCCGCGCAAGTTCGTCGAGTCGATCGGCATCAAGTTTCCGAACGAGCGCAGCGACGCCATTCCCGAGCTGTCGCGCCATTACGAAAGCAACGTGCCGGGCGTGTACGTGATCGGCTCGCTCGCCGGCTATCCGCTGATCAAGCAGGCGATGAACCAGGGCTACGACGTCGTCGAGTTCATCAACGGCAACGACCTCAAGCCCGCCGATCACCCGCTGCTCGAGTACCAGTTCCACGGCCTGCCGTTCGAGCGGCCGGTGGACGAGATGGTCGAGCGCTTCCAGACGCTCATCCCGATGTTCCGGCAGATGAACGGCCTGCAGTTCCGCGAGCTGATCATCGAGAGCGACGTGATCGTCACGTACCCGGAAGGCGCGGAGCACGAAGATGCGAAGCGCAAGATGCAGGTGCTGAGCAAGCAGCTGGCGGCGAAGCAGCCGCAGCCCCGCGCGACCCGCATCGTGCGCGAGGGCGAGGCGATCTACTCGCCGGGCGAGTTCGGCACTTCGTTCTTCACCATCGTCGACGGCGAAGTCACGCTGGAAGGCGCAGCGCCGCCGCACATCCGCACGCGCCTCGGTCGCGGCGAGTTCTTCGGCGAGATGAGCCTGCTGTCCGGGCGGCCGCGCTCCGAGAAGGCGATCGCCGGGCCGGGCTGCATCCTGGTCGAAACGCCGCGCCGGACCATGGTCAAGCTGATGAACTCCAACGAGGAGGTTCGCAGCGGCATCGACTGGATTTTCGTGGTACGCGAGCTGCAGCGCCATTTCGCACCGTTCGGGACGCTGCGCGACCTGCGGCCGATCGCGGCCCGCGTGACGGCGCGGCGCTTCAAGGCCGGCGATGTGCTGTTCAAGGAAGGCGACGTCGGCGACTCGCTATTCGTGCTGCGCTCCGGCGGCGTGGCGCTGTCGCGCAAGCAGGGCGCCGAGCAGATTCTAGTTGCCGAGATTCGCTCCGGCCGCCTGGTCGGCGAGATGGCGTTGATGGGCGATCCGGTGCGCCGCGAGACTGCGACGACGACCGTCGCCGCCGATGCGATCGAGATCAAGCGCAAGGAATTCCTCGAGCTGGCGCGCCGCGAGGATGCGCGGCTCGATCCGCTGCAGAAGGACGTCAGCCGGCGCGTGATCGACAACGCGCGCATGCAGGTCCGCCCGGAAGCGGGCTCGCTGATGAACTTCCTGATGCGCGAGGGTCTCGGCGAAGCGACCAACGTGCTCGTGATCGACGAGACGCTGTGCGTCGGCTGCGACAACTGCGAGAAGGCCTGCGCCGAAACCCACGGCGGCGTGTCGCGGCTCGATCGCGAAGCTGGCGCGACCTACGCGAACGTCCACATTCCCACCGCGTGCCGTCATTGCGAGCAGCCGCATTGCATGAAGGATTGCCCGCCGAACGCGATCCGACGCTCGGAGAGCGGCGAGGTCTACATCAACGACTCGTGCATCGGCTGCGGCAATTGCCAGGCGAATTGCCCGTACGGCGTCATCCGCATGGTGTACGACGCGCCGAAGAAGCGCGGACTGTTGTCGTGGCTGATCATGGGCGGCGACGGTCCTGGCGAAAAGTCGGGCTATGAGCCGAGCGCGTCGGCGAAGGAGAAGGGCAAGAAGGCAGTGAAGTGCGATGCCTGCGTCGGCATCGACGGCGGCGCGGCGTGCGTGCGCGCGTGCCCGACCGGCGCTGCGATCCGCATCGGGCCGGAGCAGTTCGTCGATCTCGTCGAGGAGCAGAAGCGGTGATCCACCGCAATCTACTGCTCTTTCGCGGTGCGCGTTACCTGTGGTGGTCGGTCGGTCTGCTGTTGATCTCCGGTGTGCTCTACGCCACCCAGGGCACGGTGCAGCCGCCGAACGGCGGCACGTGGCAGGGCTACGTGCTCGGTTCGATCGGCGCGCTGCTCATCGTATGGCTCACGGCTCTGGGCATCCGCAAGCGCGCCTATCGGTCGACGATGGGCAGCGTGCAGGGCTGGACTTCGGCCCATGTCTATCTCGGCACGGCGCTGCTCATCATCGCGACGCTGCACGCCGGCTTCCAGGTCGGCTGGAATCTGCACACGCTCGCTTACATCCTGATGTGCGTCGTGATTGCGAGCGGCTTCTTCGGTCTCTACAGCTATCTCAACAATCCGGAACTGATCTCGAAGAATCGCGCAGGCGGCAGCCGCGCCGAGCTGTTCGCCGAGCTGTTCGAGCTGGACAAGCAGTCTCGCTCGCTGGCGCAGAAGTGCGCACCGGAAGTCGGGACCGCAGTAGCCAGCAGCATCGAGCGCACGACGCTGGGCGGTGGCGTGTCCGCGCAGCTGTTCAGTCGTGACGACTCGTTCTTCGTGCGCGGCGCGGGAGCGCCGGTACGCAACACGGACCAGCAGGCAGTGGTCGATTTCGTCGCCGAGCGGTTGCCGCGCGCGCAGAAGGGCATCGAGGCAGCGAATCTCCAGCAACTGATCGTGTTGCTGTGTCGACGGCAGGCCGTCCTGCGACGCATCCGCCGCGACATCCGGTTACGCGGCTGGCTGCAGATCTGGCTGTACTTCCACATCCCCGTGACGTTCGCGCTGCTGTTCGCCCTCGTGGTGCACATCGTGTCGACGTTCGTCTACTGGTGATGCATGGAAGCACTGCTCAGAGAACTGCACCAGGGCCCCGACGGAATTCCAGAATACCGCGACACGGAGATCTCCGGCGCCGAGCTGACGATCGGCAGCGCCGCGGACCAGCGCATCCAGCTGCTCGGTCGCGCGGTTGCGCCGAAGCACGCGGTGATCCGCAAGTCCGGCTCGAAGCTCGAGCTCAATTGCCGCAGCGGGCAGCGCGTCAGGGTCAACGGCGATGAGCGCAGCTCCGCCAAGCTGGAGCTCGGCGACGTCATCGAGCTGGCGGGCCATCAACTGACGATCGCGGAGCCGCCCGGCGGCTTCGACCTCGCGATCGAGCTGCGGCCGAACGAGAACATCGACGCGAGCGAGTTCGAAAGCGCGTTCCTCACCGACCTGAATCAGACGTGGCTGTCGAAGCGACCCGCGGCGTGGCTGCTGGTCGCAATCGTGCTGATCGTCGGCGTGGTGCTGCCGGTGAGCGTGATCGTCATGCATCGCGCGCGAGCAGCAAGTGCCGGCCTGGCTGCCGGGCGATGACTTCTGGAACAGCGGCCCGCTCAGTCCGGCCCATCAGCAGGCGGCCGGCGTACGCTGCGATACGTGTCACGAGCAGCCGTTCGTGCGCGTCACGGATGAAACGTGCCAGAGCTGCCACAAGACGATTCACGATCACGTCTCGCCGGAGCATCTGGCGCAGACGCAGCTCGGGCCGACACAACGCTGCGCGACCTGCCACCGCGAGCACAACGAGCCGGCGAGCTTCCTCGTCAACAGCAGCGACTCGATGTGCGTCAGCTGTCACGAGAACTCCAAGCAGCACTTCGCTCAGCTGCAGGTGGAGCCGGTCAGCGGCTTCAGCGCGGAGCATCATCCGCAGTTCAAGGCGCGGCTGCTGAAGCCGACGGCCGTCGAATCGGGTTCGGGATTCGAGTTCGAGTGGAAGACCGAGATCGCAGCGCTCGACCAGGCCGTCGAGCAATCGAACATGAAGTTCTCGCACAACCAGCATCTCGATCCGGATCGAGTGCTGCGCAGGAGTGACAGCCAGGCGCTGAACTGCGCGGACTGTCATCGTCTCGAGCCGGACGGCGAGCACTTCGAGCCGATCACGATGGAGAATCGCTGCGCCGACTGTCACGAGCTGACGTTCGACCCCGGCGCGCCCGATCGCCAGCTGCCGCACGGCAAGCCGCGCGAGGTCGTGCTGACGCTGCAGGATTACTTCACACGCAAGTTCTCCGATCCGAACGCCGGCCGCCCGACGCGCGAGCGGCGTCGCTTGCCGGGGCACGAGGAAGAAGAGCAGACCTGCAGCGGTGCGCCGTTCGATTGCGCGATGCGCAGCGCGCACGCGGAGATCGAGAATCAATTCACGCGGCGTGGCTGCGTCGGCTGTCACGTGGTCGTCGACACGAAGAGCGAAAGCGATTACGACCGCTTCCAGGTTTACCCGATTCGCTTCGCGCGCGATTACTTCCCGGCGGGCCGCTTCGATCATCGCAGCCACCAGATCCAGGGCAAGCTCACCGGCGATGCAGCCTGCCTGTCCTGTCACAAGGCGAAGGAATCGCAGGACAGTAAGGACCTGATGCTGCCGGCGATGGGTAAGTGCGAGGAATGTCACGGCGACCGCCCGGCGGTCGAGAGAGTGACCGTGCAATGCGTGAGCTGTCACTCCTACCATCCGCCAGCAGAAGATTCTCTCGCCAAGATCGCCAAGATCGCCAAGGGAAGAGAGTTCCCATTATGAAGAAGACGCTCGTAGTGCTCTTGGTCTTGGCGCTCACCGCATGCTCCGGCGGTGATCCGGTCGCGACGACCACGGGTACCGATCAAACCGGTGGATGCACTGGCACGTGCGGCGGCTCGACGACGAGCCTGACGGTTGCCGATGTTCAGCAGGTCATCGCGCAGGCAGTTGCCGAGGCGCAGGCGCTCAACGCCAGCGCAACGATCGCGGTCGTCGACAGAGTCGGCAACGTGCTGGCTGTTTACCGGATGGGCGCCGCGGGCACGCGCACCGTGACGATCACGACGAGTCCGGCCGGCGCGACCGTGAGCGGCGGCCTCGAAGGCATCAGCCTGCCCAGCGCATCGGCGCCGGTGAATATCGATCATGCGGCGGCGATCGCGAAGGCGGTCACCGGCGCTTATCTCTCTTCCGAAGGCAACGCCTTTTCCACGCGGACTGCGAGCCAGATCGTGCAGGAGCACTTCAATCCTCGCGAAGACTTTCAGCCGGCGGGGCCGCTGTTCGGCGTGCAGTTCAGTCAGCTTGCATGCTCCGATCTGATGCGCAGCTTCGATAACGTGGGTCCGGGCGTCGGCCCGCAGCGCTCACCCCTGGGATTGTCGGCGGACCCCGGCGGGTTCCCTCTATATAAGGGTGGCACCGTCGTGGGCGGCGTCGGCGTGCTGGCCGACGGGTTCTATACGATCGACAAGGACATCGCCGACAACGATGTCGACGTCGACGAGGCGATCGCCTATGCCGCGACATTCAACTTTGCCGCGCCCGTCGATCGTCGTGGCGATCGGATCACTGCGGACGGCAAGACGCTGCGCTTCAGCGACGTGGACTTCGATCAGCTGCGCAGCAATCCAGCATCGGCGCCGGCATTCAGTTCGCTCGCGGCCTCCGTTGGCATATTGATTGCGGTGCCCGGCTACTCTGACGGCGTGATCAGCGCCGGTACGACGTTCGGTCAGGCTGCATCGGGCATTCGTGCGGATGGCGACATCGATTATCCCGGCCGCGACGCGTTCGTGCTGGTGGATGCCGCGAATGTCTTGCGCTATCCGCCGCGCGCGGGAACCGATGGTGCAGTCGTTGGTGGAGCTGTGCTCACGCAGAACGAAGTGCGCACGGTTCTGCAGTCGGCGCTCGACGTCGCCAATCGTGCTCGCGCGCAGATTCGCCGGCCGCTGGGCTCGCAGGCACGCGTGACCATCTCGGTCGTCGATACGCAAGGCGAGATTCTCGCCATCGCGCGCACGCGCGATGCGCCTGTGTTCGGCACCGACGTTTCGCTGCAGAAGGCGCGCACCGCGGCGTTCATGTCGTCGACCACGGCCGCCGCATTTATCGGCGCGTTGCCGGACGCAAAGTATCTCAGCACGAGTACCACCCCGGTCAGTGTCACGCGTGCGATCGGTATCGGTAGCTACCTGAGCGCGTTGCGCTCGTTCCTCAACGACAGCAGCGCGCTCGCCAATGGGATCGCATACAGCGATCGCGCGAACGGCAACCTGTCGCGGCCGTTCTTCCCCGACGGCATCGACAACGAAGGCGCCGGACCGCTCAGCAAACCCGCGGGGGAGTGGAGCCCGTTCTCGACCGGATTCCAGCTGGACGTCTCCATCAACGCGATCCTGCAGCACGTGCTGTTCGTCGCCGGCGCCGGCGTTCCGGATGTCGCTCCGGGGTGCGCAGGCGTCGCGCTCGCAAACGATCTCAGCAGCGTCGGCCAGACGATCGCCGGCGTGCGACTCGGCAACGGTCTGCAGATCTTCCCGGGCAGCGTTCCGATCTTTCGCGGCGGCACGCTCGTGGGCGCGATCGGCGTGTCCGGCGACGGCGTCGATCAGGACGACATGATCGCGTTCCTCGGCCTGCACAACGCCGGCCAGTCGCTCGGCGGCGCGATCGGCAACGCCCCGGTCGATCGTCGTGCGGACACTGTGTTCGCACAGGGCGTGCGACTGCGTTACGTGCAGTGCCCGCAGGCACCATTCCTCGACAGCACTGACGACAACGTCTGCGAGGGGAAGTGACATGAAACACAAGCGTACGTTCATGGCGCTTACTCTGGCTCTGCTGGCGACTACGGCTACCGCCGCCGAAACCTGTTATCAGGACGACACGGGCCGCATCGTCAAGCGTCGTCGGCCCGGCTACACGGAAGTGCCATGTCCTGACGAAAGCGCGCAGCCGGGCGAAACGCCGTCGGTTGCGCCGGACGTGCAACCGCAGGAGGACACCGGCCGCGCGCCGCGACGACGCGTGATCGAGCGTGCGCCGCCTGCTTACGTATCGCCCATTCCGCGGCCGGGGCTGGCCGACTACGTCGACTCCGTGCCGGTGCCCGATCGCTGGCGCATCGTCGACACGCTCGGCTACCAGGAGCGCTGGTTCGACCCATATAACCGCAACGTGCTGAAGGCCGACCGGCCGGTGCACGGCGACGACTGGTTCTTCAATCTCGGCGTCATCTCCGACACCGTCTACGAGTTGCGCGACGTGCCGACGCCGGTCGGCGGCATCTCGACCGATCGTCCGGGCAGCGACGTATTCGGCAGCGAGGACCAGTGGGCTGCCGTCGAAAATCTCGCCGCGGAGTTCGTCTATTACAAAGGCGACACGGTCTTCAAGCCACCCGACTACGAGTTCCGCTTCACGCCGGTCTTCAGCTACAACTACGTCGAGCTCGAAGCGCTGCAAGGCGTGAACGCCGATGCGCGCGAGGGTAAGACGCGCAACGATCATCATCTCGGCATCCAGGCCGCGTTCATCGACAAGCACCTGCGCAACGTTTCCGACAACTACGACTTCGACAGCTTCCGCATCGGCATCCAGCCGTTCTCGGCGGATTTCCGCGGGTTCCTGTTCCAGGACAATCAGCTCGGCGCGCGCCTGTTCGGCACGCGCGCCAACAACCGCTGGCAGTACAACATCGCGTACTTCCGCCGCCTCGAGAAGGACACGAACAGCGGCTTGAACGATCTCGGGCAGAGCCTGCGAGATGACGACGTGTTCGTCGCGAACATCTACCGGCAGGATTTCCCGGTGCATCGGCTTCACGTCGCAGCTGACGCTCGCCTACAACCGCAATCGCGAGAACGAAGAGGCGTACTACAACCAGAACGACTTCATCGAGCGGCCGTCATCGCTCGGGCGCGAGGTGCCGCGCGAGTACGACGTCGGTTACATCGGCTACAACGGCGACGGTCACTTCGGTCGGCTGAACATCACGGCTTCGGTCTACTACGCGATCGGCGAAGAGACGCCGGGCGTGTTCGTCCCAGGGAAGGTCGACATCGGTGCGCTGTTCGCCGCCGCGGAGCTGTCGATGGATTTCGACTGGATCCGGCCGCGCATCTCGGTGCTCTACGGCAGCGGCGACGACGATCCGTTCGACGATCGCGCCACCGGCTTCGACGCAATCTTCGAGAATCCGCAGTTCGCCGGCGCCGACAACAGCTACTGGATTCGCCAGGCCGTGCCGCTGATCGGCGGCGGGCGCGTCGCGCTGTCGAGCCGCAACGGTGTGCTCGCCAGCCTGCGCTCATCGAAGGAAGAGGGACAGTCGAACTTCACCAACCCCGGCATCCTGCTCGCGGGGCTCGGCGTCGATATGGATGTGCTGCCGACGCTGCGGGTTTCGTTGAACGCGAACACGCTGTACTTCGACGACCCGACGGTGGTCGAAGTCGCGCGCAATCAAGGCCCGGTCGACAAGCACATCGGCTACGACGTTTCGGCCGCGCTGACGTGGCGGCCGATGATGTCGCAGAACATCGTGCTGCGCGCCTCGTACGCGACGCTGCTGGCGGGCGACGGGTTCGATGCGCTGTTCCCGGATGAAGATCCGGGCTACTTCCTGCTGAACGCGATCTTCAGCTACTGAGGTCCGCGATGACAAAGCAGAAGAACAAGTTACTCCTGACGCTGTGGTGTGCTCTGACTGTGGGCAAGGCTTCAGCCTTGCTTGCAGCTGAGGGTGAACATGCCGTCGACCGCAACTACGTCACCGCGCCTTCCGCGCCCGCGTCCCAGACCGACGAATCCGTCCAGGCAAAAAGCGCCGGCTGCATGACATGTCACACGCAGACCGACGCGACCACGATGCACTCGAATCCCGCCGTCAAACTTGGCTGCACCGACTGTCACGGCGGTAACAGCTCGATACGCCTGACCGGCGGCGCACAGCGAGGCAGCGACTCATACACGAAAGCATTCGAGTCGGCGCACGTCCTGCCGCGCTTTCCGAAGTCCTGGCACTACCCGTCGAGCGCGAATCCCGAGCGCACGTACACGCTGCTGAATCGCGAGAGTCCCGAGTTCGTTCGTTTCATCAATCCTTCCGACTATCGCGTCGCGAAGGAAGCCTGCGGCGCGTGCCACATGGAGATCATCGAAGCGTCGGTGCGCAGCCTGCATTCGACCGGCGCGATGCTGTGGGGCGGCGCGGCGTACAACAACGGCATTCTCGACTTCAAGCAATACATCCTCGGCGAGGCCTACGACCGCGACGGCAACGCGATCGTGCTGAAGGGCCCGAAGATTCCCGATCACCTGATCGACGCGGCGGCGATTGCGGGCATCCTGCCGCAGCTCTATCCGCTGCCGACCTGGGAATCGCTCGAGCCGGGCGACATCTTCCGCGTGTTCGAGCGCGGCGGCCGCAACATCGCCAACCTGTTCCCCGAGACCGGCCTGCCGAATGCGGCGGGTCAGTTGCAGCGGATCGAAGAGCCGGGCCGGCCCGACTTCCGTCAGTCGAATCGCGGTCCGGGCACGGGCGCGCGCATCTCCGTGCCGGTCATCAACATCACCAAGACGCGCCTCAACGATCCGTTCACCTGGTTCATCGGCACCAACGATCAGCCCGGCGACTATCGCCACTCCGGTTGCGCGTCGTGCCACGTCGTGTATGCGAACGATCGCGATCCGCGGCACTCGGGGTTGTACGCGAAGTTCGGGCACGAAGGCCGCACGCAGACCGTCGACCCGACGATCAGCAAGACCGAGTCGGGCCATCCCCTCACGCATACGCTGACGCGCTCGGTGCCGACCAGCCAATGCATGATCTGCCACATGCATCAGCCGAACATGTTCCTGAACAGTTTCCTCGGCTACACGATGTGGGACTACGAGTCCGATGCGCCGCGCATGTGGCCGCAGAAGCAGCAGTATCCGGACGCTGAGGAGATCCGCGACGTGCTGGACCGCAATCCCGAAGCGGCGGCGACGCGCGGTAAATGGGCCGACGTGAACTTCCTCAAGCAGGTGTCCGAGCTCAATCCGCAGATGAAGGACACGCAGTTCGCCGACTACCACGGCCACGGTTGGAACTTCCGCGCCGTCTACAAGCGCGACCGCAAGGGCAACCTGCTGGATGCGGGCGGTGCCGTCGTCAGCGACGACGATCCGCAGAAGTTCAAGAAGAGCGTGCACCTGTCGTCGATCCATGTCGACGTCGGCATGCAATGCGTCGATTGCCACTTCTCGCAGGACAATCACGGCAACGGTTACATCTACGGCGAAGTCGCTGCAGCGGTCGAGATCGACTGCAAAGACTGCCACGGCACTGCGCAGGCTGTGCCGAATCTCTATACCTCTGGGCCGGCTGCACTCGGCGGCGGTGTAGACATGACGACGCTGCGTACGCCGGACGGGCGGCGGCGCTTCGAGTGGGTGGGCGACGCTCTCTACCAGCGCTCCATGATGGATGCGAACCTCGAATGGAAGATGAGCATCGTCAGGAACGCGGTCGACGCGACGAGCCCCGAGTACAACGAGCGCGCGGCGCGGGCGAAGCTGATGAGCCGCAATACCTCGTCGCTCGAATGGGGCAAGGACGTCAAGGCCGACAACCTCGCGCACACCGACCAGAACCTGGAGTGCTACACCTGCCACACGTCGTGGACCACCAGCTGCGCCGGGTGCCATCTGCCGATCGAAGCGAACGCGAAGACCGAAAGACATCACTACGAAGGCGGCGAGACGCGCAACTACGCGACCTATAACCCGCAGGTAGCGCGCGATGACATGTTCCTGCTCGGCCGACGTGAGCCGGCCGCTGGCGGCAAGATCGCGCCGGTTCGTTCGACGTCGGCGCTGGTGCTGTCGTCGACGAACTCGAGTCGCGAAAAAATCTACGTGCAACAGCCGCCGATTGCGGCGAGCGGCTACAGCTCGCAGGCGTTCAACCCGCATTATCCGCACACCGAGCGGAAGACCGAGACCAAGACCTGCAGCGATTGCCACCTGTCGAAGGACAACGACAACAACGCAATCATGGCGCAGCTGCTGGCGCAGGGAACGAACTTCGTCAACTTCGTCGGCTACAACGCGTACGTCGGTGGCGACGGCGAGATCAGCGGCGTCACGGTCACCGAATGGGACGAGCCGCAAGCCGTCATCGGCAGCTATCTCCACAGGTACGCGTATCCGGATTGGTTCGCGCGTCACGAGAAGAATGGCCGACGCCTGCAGCATGCGTATAGCCACGACGCTGGAGACGCACATTGCCTGCAGCTGCGCGGCGAGTATCTCTACGTCGCAGAGGGCGGCAACGGTGTGCAGGTCTACGACGTCGCGAGCATCGGCAACAAGGGCGTTTCGCAGCGTGCGATCACGGCGCCCTTCAGTCCGCTCGGTCACGACACGCACATCGGCTCGAAGAACGCGACGTGCATAGCGCTGCCGACGAATCAGCCGATCCATCCGCCGCGCAACACCGGCGACAAGATGCGCAAGGCAGAACCTCGAGCAACCGTTCCACGCGATGTACAACTACGCGTACATCACGGACGAGCAGGAAGGTCTGATCCTGACGGACGTGAACACCCTCTCGGATGGCGAGCCGCGCAACAATCGCCTCAAGCGCGCGCTGACGTGGAATCCGAACGGTGCACTGAACGGAGCCCGACACATCACGGTCGGCGGCTCTTACCTGTACATCACGACGAAGCGCGGCCTGGCGATCGTCAGTGTGGATGTGCCGCTCAAGCCGCAGTTGATCGCGGAAGTGCCACTCACTGACGCGCGCGCATCGGCGTTGCAGTTCCGCTATCTGTTCGTGACCGACGCGGACGGCCTCAAGGCGATCGATGTCACCGACCCGAAGTCGCCGCGCGTCGTGCAGAACAACACGATCCGCCTGGGCGATGCACGGCGCGTGTTCGTCGCGCGTACGTATGCATACGTCGCCGCCGGCAAAGACGGCCTGGTGATCGTCGACGCCGAGAAGCCGGAGGCGATGCGCGAGTACCAGCGGTTCACTGCCAACGGTGCGCTCAACGACGCGCGTGACGTCATCGTGGCGACCACGAACGCGTCGTTGTTCGCTTATGTCGCGGACGGCAAGAACGGCCTGAAGGTCCTGCAGCTCACGTCGCCCGAATCGCAGCCGAAGTTCTACGGCTTCACTCCGGAGCCCAAGCCGCAGCTGATCGCGAGCTACCCGACCGGCAAGGCTGCGTTGAGCCTGTCGCGCGGCCTGGAGCGCGACCGCGGCGTGGACGAGACCGGCAACCAGATCGCAGTTTTCGGCCGTCGGGGCTCGCGACCGCTGAATCTGCAGGAGATGCAGAAGCTTTTCCTCGACGCAACGGGCAAACCCTGGTACGTGAGCGACAAATGAGAGGCATCGTCGTACCGCTACTGATCTTCGGCTCCGCCGCGTTCGCGGCCGATCCCGGCGTTGCCGACTACAAGCACCTCGGCGTGGCTTCCTGCGCCACCTCCGTCTGCCACGGCAAGCTCGCTCCAGCTCCTGGCAAGCACGTCGCACTGAACGAGTATCAAACCTGGACTCGCGAGGACCGGCACGCGCAGGCGTATCGCACGCTCGAGCTTGCCGAATCGAAGCGCATCGCCGCGAATCTCGGCTTGCCGAGTGCCACCACTGCGAAGGTCTGCCTCGACTGTCACGCCGACAACGTGCCGAGCGACAAGCGCGGTCCCAAGTTTCAGCTGAGCGACGGCGTCGGTTGCGAGGCTTGTCACGGCGGCTCGGAGAAGTGGATCGAGAGTCATGCAGCCGAGTCGGCGACGCACAAGGACAACGTTGCTCGTGGCATGTATCCGACGGAGCAGCCACTGAGGCGCGCGCAGGTGTGCCTGGGCTGTCACCTCGGCACCAAGGATCGATTCGCGACGCACGCAATCATGGGCGCCGGCCATCCGCGCCTGAGCTTCGAGCTGGAGGCCTACACCACCAATCAGCCCGCGCACTACGTCGTCGACGCGGACTACGAACAGCGCAAGGGCAAGATCGAAGGCATGAACCTGTGGCTCACGGGCCAGATCGAGAATGCACGTCGCATGCTCACGCTGCTGCAGACGGACATGTTCCACAGCGGCGGCATGTTGCCGGAGCTCGCGTTCTACGACTGCCACAGCTGCCACCATCCGATGGACAAGATCCGCTGGAACGCGCAGCGCGCCGGCGCAGGCATCAAGCCCGGTACTCTGCGCCTGCAGACGCAGAACCTGATCGTCCTGCAGGCGGTGACCGAGACGTTCGAGCCTGCCGCCCTGACCGAGCTGGTCGGCCTGACCAATGGCCTGATCCGTGCCGGACAGCGTGATCGTGCCACGGTGACGTCCGCAGCCAAGGCGTTGCAGGATTGGGTGGAGAAGCGCGACGCGCTCACGCGCCGCCAGTTCTCCGCTGCAGACGTTACGGCCATGCGCAAAACGCTGGTCAGGTATGGCGCAACGGACAAGGCAGGCGACTATGCTGCCGCGGAGCAAATCGTTCTCGGCCTGGAGAGCTTGAGTTATTCTCTCGGCGACCGTGACAAGAAGAAGGCTGCGCTGGATGCGCTGTACAACGCAGTGAAGAACGACACGACCTTCAGTCCTCAGCAATTCGCGAGCGCGGCAGCGAACGCGCAGCGTGCGTTCTGACCATGCGTTACGCCGCGCGCACGCATCCAGGAAGACGGGGAGGTCAGAACGAGGACTCGATCGGCTGGCACGAGGCCAACGGCCTGTATTTCGTCGCGGACGGCATGGGCGGACACGCCAGCGGCGACGTCGCGAGCCGCGTCGTCAAAGAGACGCTGCTCGGCAGCGCGTTGAATCTGCCGCTGCGAGCCGCAGTGAAACGAGCGCACGAGGAGGTAGCACAAGCCGCGGCCGACAACACGGCGCATGCGAACATGGGTTCGACAGTCGTCGCCATTCGCATCGAGGATCGTCATGCAGAGATCGCCTGGGTCGGCGACAGCCGCGCCTACCTCTGGCGCAGCGACACGCTACGGCAACTCTCACGCGATCACTCATATCTCGAGGTGCTGCGCGAGCAGGAGAATCTCACGGAGACGCAGTTGCGTGGTCATCCGAACAAGAACCTGGTCACGCAGACGCTAGGCATCGGAACGCCGGAGCCCTCGTCGATCACAGAGCCGCTGCGCAAGGGCGACTGGCTGCTCCTGTGCAGCGACGGTCTCAACGACGAGCTGGAAGATGCGGAGATAGCGAAGATCCTGCGCACTCACAACGCGCCGGATGCTGCTGCCGATGCGTTGATCGCCGCGGCGCTCGCGCACGGTGGACGCGACAACGTGAGTGCCGTGCTGGTGGAGTACGACGGGCCGAATGGCGTAAGCTTCGAGCCGAAAACGATACTGTCGCTCGCGGTTCTCGGCGGTGCCTGCACGGCGATCCTCCTGGCGATTCTCTGGTGGTGGTTCTACGGACGCTGACGACAGCTCGCTACATATGGCCGACAATCAACCCAAGCTCATCAAAGTCTCCAATCAGCGCGAGATTGCCATCAAGCCGGAGATGGTTCTCGGCCGGGTGGCGGAGTGCGATCTGCAGCTGACCGAAGGGCATGCTTCGCGCCGCCACGCCAGGCTGTTCCTCGCCGAAGACGGCGTGTGGGTCGAAGATCTCAACTCCGCGAACGGCACGTTCGTCAACGGCGCGAAGATCACCGGCAAGGTCAAGCTGAGCTCGGGCGACCGGCTGCGCTTCGACGTCGAGGAGTTCGACCTGCGCATTGCCGGCGCAGCGCGGCCCGTCGACGACGGCAAGACGCAGTTCCGCGACCCCGCTTCAGCTGTCGTCGATGCCGCGAGCAGCGGCGTCTACAACCGGCCCGGCGCGTGGGCGGACCCGGATGCGATGGGCGGCGACGGCGCCAACAAGACGAAGTTCATCGATCCGGCGCACCTCAAGCAAATGATGAACAACGCGCCGGCCGCGGCCGTCACCGCGACGGTCGACGGTCCGCATCTGCACGTCGTGTCCGGCAGCCGTACCGGATTGAACATCAAGCTCACGGTCGGCGAGTCGGGCGCGAAAGAATGGACGATCGGCAGCCAGGCCGACCGCGAAGTGCAGTTCAACGACAGCGGCGTGTCGGCGCTGCACGCAAAGATCGTCAACGAGGGCGAGCGCTGGAAAGTGCTCGACCAGATGTCGGCGAACGGCACATTCGTCAACGGCAAGCGCAGCAACGTCAGCTATCTCACTGCAGGAGATCGCGTGCGCTTCGGTCCCGTCGAATGCATCTTCATGACTTCGCGTGCCGGTGCACCACCGCCGCGCCGTTCTGCCGGCTCGTCCTCGAGCGCAACCGGCGAATCGAAGAGCAAGACGCTGCTGATCGCCGGCATCGCGTTCGCGGTCACGATCGTCGTGCTGTTTCTCGTCTACAAGTTTGTCTTATGAGATCGTCATCCGCGAGCGGGGATCCAGACAAAACATGCGATCTTCCGGTCCTGACATCGCCCCGTTTTACGCGGGCGAGATCAATCGTCGGGCTGCTGCGCTGTCCCGCGCCGGCCAGTCCATCATCCCGATGCATCTCGGACAGCCGACGCGCGGTCCGTCCGAAGCCACCATCGCCGCGGCCCAGAAGGCGCTCGTCGCTGGGCCGAACGGCTATTGGGAATCGCACGAGCTGAAAGGGCGGCTCGCCGAGCACTATCGCGAGTGGTACGGCGTCGAGGTTGCGCCCGAGCGCATCCTGCTGACGAACGGCGCGAGCGCCGCGCTCGTAGCGATTTTCGCGGCGATGTTTGCAACCGGCGAGCGGATCGCGCTCGCTCGGCCTGGCTACCCTGCGTATCGCAATACGCTGACAGCACTCGGTCGCGTTCCCGTCGAGCTCGATTGTGGAGCTGCTTCACGTTATCGCTTGACTGCGTCGGTGCTCGCCGCGCTCGACCCGGCGCCGCAAGGCGTCGTGGTTGCGAGTCCCGCGAATCCGACCGGCACGATGCTCGACGCCGCGGAGCTGAAGGAGCTTGCCGACGAGTGCAAGCGCCGCGATATCGTGTTCATCTCCGATGAGATCTACCACGGCGTGACGTATCGCGGCCGCTCGGTGTCAGCGCTGGAAGTCACGCAGGACGCGATCATCATCAACAGCTTCTCGAAGTTCTGCCGCATGCCCGGCTGGCGACTGGGCTGGCTGGTGGTGCCGCCGCCGCTGATCGACAAGCTGCAGACGTACATCGGCAACTTCTTCCTCACGGCGCCGAACGTTGCGCAAGCCGCCGCGGTGGCTGCGCTCGGCGATGGCAACGAGCTGCGCGGCGCGATCATCGAGTACGCGCGCAATCGAGAGCTGTTGCTCACTGAGCTGCCGAAGCTCGGCATCATGCCGGTCGTCGAGCCGGAGGGCGCGTTCTATATCTACGCCGATATTTCGCGCTACACGCGCTCGAGCCTGGAGTTCTGCCACCAGTTGCTGGAGCAGACCGGGATCGCCCTCGCGCCCGGCGTGGACTTCGACCCGGTCGGCGGCGGGCCGTTCGTGCGCTTCTTCACGGCGGTCTCGACGCATGAGATCGAGCAGGCGCTGGAACGCCTGCACAAGTGGCTGGCTAGATAGCATGCTGTCAGGCTTTAGCCTGACTGCGCTGCAACCTTCAGAGCCTCAGCCGCGTCCAACCCGGACTATGCGACACGTCCTCCTGCTTCTCATCGGTATTCATCGCGTGCGGCAGTCAGGCGGCTGGATTGCCCTCCGACGGCGATATTCACCGGATCCTCGAGCAGCGCGTCCAGGCGATCGCCGGGCCGGAAGGCGGCATGGGCATCGTCGTCGGCGTGCTCGACGAGAAGGGCCCGCGAGTCGTCGCCTATGGCGATGCCGGCGGATCGGACCGGCGTCCGCTGAACGGCGACACCGTGTTCGAGATCGCTTCGGTGAGCAAAGTGTTCACCGCGCTGCTGCTCGCCGACATGGTTCGAACGGGCGACCTCGCGCTGACGGACCCGGCCGCGAAGTATCTGCCTCCCTCCAATGGCCTCTCCATGACACTCGTCGATCTCGCCACGCATACGGCAGGACTGCCGTTCATGCCCGACAACCTGACCGCACTCATGGAGGCACCGGCGGCGAGCTATTCGAAGAGCGATCTGTATGGATTCATCGCCTCTCGACCTTTGTCGGACGGACATCGGCTCCAAATGGGCTTATTCGAACCTGGATTATTGGCTGCTGCAGGAGGTCATCGCTGCCCGCGCGGGCGCCGATTTCGGGCAACGTGCTGCAGAGCCGATTGCTCACGCCCCTCGGCTTGCGCAACACAGCCGCAACGTGGTCGCCGGAGCTGAAGGCGCGTGCCGCTGCAGGTCACGACGCCGCGCTGCAGCCTGCTCCCGACATTCGCATCATTGCCAGTCTTCAACCTCATGCCGGCAGCGGGCGGCATGGTTTCCACCGCCAACGATCTGCTGAAGTTCCTGAGCATGGTGATGGGCTACCAGGACACGAAGCTCGCGCCCAGCATGGCTGCGCTGCTGCAGACACGCAGATCGGCGGGCGGACACGAGCAGGCGCTGGGGTGGTGGATCATCGGCGCCGGCGAGGATGCAATTGTTTTCCACGACGGCGGTAGTTTCGGGTTCTCCAGCTCACTTGCCTGGCAGCCGCAGCGGCGGGTTGGTGTAGTCGTGTTGTCGAATCAGACGACGGGTGCGGCCGGCATTGCGCGCCATCTGTTGCAACCGAACGTGCCGCTGGCACAGCCGAAGCGTGCGCGTCGCACAGAGATCACGCTCGACGCGGCGGTTCTCGATCGCTATGTCGGCCGCTACGACATGCAGGACGAGGGCGTCGTCGTCATCGGCCGGCAGGGCGCGCTGTTGACGATCGAGATGCCCGCCAGCTGGGGCCTGCCGAAGCTGCGGTTACATGCCGAAAAGGAACGCGAGTTCTTCACGACCGGGCTGCCGCTGCAAGCGACGTTCGAGGTGGACGCCAATGGCCGCGTGACCGGCATGCTCGTGCATCCGCCGCGCGGCGGGCGGCCGATCCCCGCGCGCAGGTTGTAGAAGCCAGTCAGGCTAAAGCCTGACCCACAGGCTTGCGGTTCGGTGTGGGTCAGGCTTTAGCCTGACACAAGCTTCCGGCAAATCTCCGCCGTCGCCTCATCCGCCGGAAACATACACTCGATCCGCAGCTCATCGAGCGTCACATCGTGCGGCGTACCGAACGTCGTAATCGCCGAGAAGAACCGCAGCTCGAACTCACCATTGCCGAACACCGTGTTCATCAGCGGCTGCGGGACCGATCCCAGCTCGCGCATGCGCCAGCGCTCGGGTACATCAGGATAAGCAAGAACCTCTTCGAGTAACTCGCGCGCTCGCGTGTCCGTAGGCGAGACCGCGACCTGGTTGTGCAGGTGGCGGATGATGTCGATGGCGCACTCTTCCCAGTTGCGGATCACGCTGCGCATGTCTTGCGGATCGAAAATCTGATGCAGGACGTTGCGGTGCTTCGGCCCGCCCGGGCGCAGGCGGTTGAAGATCCGCACCGTCGCGTCGTTCGTCAGCAGCATCTCCCAGTGCCGGTTCGTGACGATCGCCGGGTACGGCTCCTGGTGCTGGAGAATGAACTCGATCGCGCGACGCACCGGCGCCATCTCCGGGCTCGTCAGCTCGGTCTCGCGATAGCGCGGCGCGAACCCCGCCGCGACCAGCAGAGCATTGCGCTCGCGTAACGGCATTTCGAGCGCGTCCGCCAGTCGCGAAATCATGTCGCGACTCGGCTGCGCCTTGCCGGTTTCCACGCAGCTCAGGTGCCGCGACGAAACGTTGGCTTCCAGGGCGAGCTCGAGCTGGCTGAGTCGGCGCGTCGTGCGCCATTCGCGCACCAATGTTCCGGCATGAGATTGCACGAGGACGCATGATACGGCGGCGTTCGGAGATTTCCATGACCTCCGAGGTCATTGCCGACATGTCCTGGCCACGCGTATCACTGCCGCCTCAGCAGGCATGGTGCCTCGCGCGGAGTACAGACATGCATCGCAGACAATTCATGGCGGCGGCAGCAGGCGGAATCGTGGCGGGCGCGATCGGCGGCTGTGTTTCCAGTTCGAGCCAATCGGTCAAAGTAACGGATGCGGCAGCCTGGAATGCCGCGCGGCGCTTCGCGTCGTTGCGATTCGGCAAGATCGCGTACGTCGAGCGCGGGAGCGGACCGGCCGCCTTGTTCCTGCACGGCTTCCCGCTCAGCAGTTTTCAGTGGCGCGGTGCCTTCGACCGGCTCGCCGACGATCGTCGCTGTGTGGCGGCCGATTTCCTCGGCCTCGGATTCACGCAGGTCGCGCCGGGACAAAGTTGCGCGCCGGATGCGCAGGTCGAGATGCTCGCGGCGCTGCTCGACTCGCTTTCGATCTCGACAGTCGACCTCATCGCGAACGACAGCGGCGGTGCCGTCGCACAGCTCTTCGTCCTGCGCTATCCGCAGCGCGTTCGAACGATGCTGCTGACGAACTGCGACGTGGAGCCCGACAGCCCGCCGCCCGCGCTGAAGCCAGTCCTCGACCTGTCACGCGAGGGCAAGTTTGCAGATGCGTGGCTCGCCCCGTGGGTTGCGAACAAGTCGCTGGCGCGCAGCAAGGACGGTCTGGGCGGCCAGACGTTCACCTATCCCGAGAATCCCACCGACGAGGCGATCGACCAATATCTCGCGCCGCTCGTAAGCTCGCCGGAGCGCAAGGCGCTGGTGCATGCCTACGCGCTCGGGCTCGATCCGAATCCGCTCGCCGGCATCGAGGCATCGCTCAAGCGCTGCACCGTGCCGACGCGGATCGTCTGGGGCACCGGCGATCCGATCTTCTCGGCGGCAAGCCCGGGCTACCTCGATCGTCTGCTGCCGAACTCGCGCGGCGTGCGGCGTATCGAGGGCGCGAAGCTGTTCTTCCCGGAGGAGTTCCCGGATGTGATCGCTGAGGAAGCGCGCGAGCTTTGGAAGGGAGCCTAATGCTGCTCCGGTACCGCAACGAGCGCTGCCACTCGCAATTGCGGCTGGCCGATGTTGCCGAACACGGCCGAGCAGCGCAGCCGGTCGTGTTCGACGCGGATCGCCATGCGCGGGAGCACATCGCGACTCAGCTGGTCGACGAGCTCGCAGTCGCTCGGGCCGAGCTTCAGCTGCCGGTCGCGCGACATCGAGATGGTTTTCCACGTCGCAGGGAAGCGGCGCACGTCTTCGGCGCTGGTGAGCTGCTCGTTGCGCATTCGCGCGACCAGTTGCCGTGTGCTGTCGTAAGTCGTCAGCGCCAGGATGTTGTCGGGTGTCGCTTCGACAGGCGATTCGAGCGTGATGTCCATGCGGCCGTGAGTCACCATGTCCGTGCAGCCCCACGAACGGATCTGCAGCGTTTCGCGCGCGCCGAGGATCTGCAGGATCGCGCGCACTTTGTCGCGCAGCGCGTCGCACGAATAGATCGTTGCGTAGCCGCTGTACGCGAAGCTCAGCGATTGCACTTTCCAGACTGCTTCGACGATCTGCAACGCGCGAAGCGGCGGCTCCGGTGTTCGCGCTGCAGCTGACGACGACAGCGTGACCGACAGCGAGACGACGGTGATGCAGAGCACACGACTGAGAATGTTCATTACATAGTCCCTGGAATGCATTTGCTGACCGGGGACAACAGTAGTGAGTGAAACTTAGCGGACCCTTACTCGCGTCCGTGCACGCGCAATCGAAGCGATTACTTAGCCGAGACTTAGCGATCGCGCTTGACAGCAGGCGTGTGCTCGCGGAACGTGCTCGCATTCATGCGTATCCTGCTGGTCGAAGACGACAACATGATCGGTCACAGCCTGCGACAGGCGTTGACCGAGACGGGTTTGTCTGTCGATTGGGTGCGCGACGGCGTGTTGGCAGAGAGTGCGCTCGCGCAAGGCAGCTATGCAGCCGTGCTGCTCGATCTCGGCTTGCCGCGCCGCTCGGGACTGGAAGTGTTGCGGCGAGCGAGGCAAGAGGGCAATCGCACGCCGATGCTCGTGCTCACCGCGCGTGACGGACTCGACGATCGCGTGTCGGGGCTCGATCTCGGTGCGGACGATTATCTCGTCAAGCCGTTCGAGCTTCGCGAGCTGCTCGCGCGCATGCGGGCGATCATTCGACGCGCCGGCGGTCATGCGCAGTCGACCATCGGCACCGCGCAGACACAACTCGACCTCGCGACGCGACAGCTCGTGCACGAAGGTACGACCGTCGACTTGTCGGCACGCGAGTTCCACTTGATGCACGCGCTGCTCGAACGTCCCGGCGCGATCGTGTCGCGCACGCAGCTCGAAGAGCGCATCTACGGCTGGGGCGAGGAAGTTACCAGCAACGCTGTCGAAGTGTTGATCCACGGCGTGCGTCGCAAAGCCGGCGCCGAAGTCATCCGCAACGTGCGTGGCCTGGGCTGGCGCGTCGTCGCCGGAGGCCAGTCGTGACGTCGCTGCGCAGGCATCTGCTAGCGTGGCTGGTGCCCGTGTTCCTGGCGGCCGCACTGATCGCCGTTGGCTGCACGTACTATATGTACGGTTCCATGGTCAGCTGGTTCATGGACAGCCAGATGCAGGTGCTCGCCGAGTCGCACACCGCGGAAACGATCGGCCCGCCGGCGTTGCGGCCGCTGACAGATCACCACATCGAAAAGGGCGGTCTGATCGTGCAGATCTGGGACGGGCAGGGCAATCTCCTGACCAGCTCCTACCCTGCGGTCGCCGTGCCGCTGCAAGCCGCCGACGGTTTCGAGGAAGTGAAGCTTGGCTCGCAGCGCTGGCGGATCTATTCGGTGCACACGCCCGCGCGCACCGTGCAGGCCATTCAGAACGCGGCGTTTCGCGTTGACATCATCAAAAAGCAGGCGTTGCAGGCCGGCTTGCCGATCGCGCTGCTGATCCCGATTTCGGCCGTGATTCTGTGGCTCGCGATTCGCGTCGCTCTGCGCCGGCTCGAGACAGTCGCGCGCGCCGCGGCTGCGCAGGACGAAAACACTATCAGCGAGCTGCCGACAGAGGACGTGCCGAGCGAGATCAGTCCGCTGGTCCTGGCCGTGAACAGACTGCTGACGCGACTGCGTGACGCCTTCGCCTCACAGCGCCGCTTCGTGCAGGACGCTGCGCATGAGCTTCGCACGCCGATCACGGCAATGACGCTACAGCTCGAAAATCTGAAGGCGTGTTCGATGGACGCCGAGACGACTGCGCAAGTCGCGCAGTTCGAGGCGGGGCTGAAGCGCACGAAGCGGCTGATCGAGCAGCTCCTGCGCCTCGCTCGGCAGGAGGCACCGCAGAAAGCAGATGCCGCGTCGAGCATCGAGCTCGCGGAGTTTCTGCGGGACCTGATCTCCGACCTGATGCCTTGCGCCGATCACCGCGACATCGATCTCGGACTGAGCGTCGATGTCGATGCGACGGTCCGCGCCAATCCGCACGAGCTGCGCAGCCTTCTGCACAACCTGTTGGACAACGCTCTGCGTTACACGCCCGACCACGGCGTCGTCGACGTCCGGGTGTTCGCAGACGGCGGCAAGGTCGTCGTGGAGGTCGTCGACAGCGGTCCCGGTATCCCGCCCGATCTCCTGCCGCGCGTCTTCGACCGCTTCTTCCGCATCGAAGGCTCGGACACGGAAGGCAGCGGCCTCGGCCTCGCGATCGCCAAACACGCCGCCGAGCGCAACCGCATCGACCTGACGCTCGACAACCGCATCGAGCGCTCCGGCCTCGTCGCCCGCGTGACCTTCGCCGAAGGTGCCACCGAAGGTGCCGGGAGAAAAAATCAGGGGAAACTCAGCGCCGCAGCATAACTATTTGCTGCACTGCTGACTTTCCCCTGTTTTCTTCTCCCGGCACCGCATATTCATGGGATGTAGGGAGGTCGTTCAGGCGGCATCCTGAACCAGCCGCACTTCGCGCTGCGGATACGGAATCACGATCCCGTGCTCGCGGAATGCCTCCAGGATGCTCTTGTTGATCTCGCCGCCCGCCGGCCCGTAGTCCTGTACTGCGACCCACGGTTTGACCGCGATGTTGATCGACGAATCTGCGAGCAGCCGCACGCCGATCACGGGCGTTATGTCGTGGAGCACGCGTGTGCTCTCGCGCAACACCTCCTGGATCACCGTCAGCGCCTGGTTGAGCTCCGTGTCGTAAGCGACGCCGACGGTTACGTCGAGCTGACGGATTTTCCCGTAGTTGTGCAGGATCTCGCCGACGATCTTGCGGTTCGGGATGACGATGAGCGAGCGGTCCGGATGACTCAGCGTCGTCTGGAACAGCGTGATCGTCTCGACCTTGCCTTCCTCGCCGACGATGCCGATGTACTCCCCGACGCGGAACGGCCGCGTAAAGATGATCGACAGCCCCGCGAACAGATTGCTGAGCAGCCCCTGCATGGCCAGCGCGATGCCCGCGCCAGCTACCCCGAGCCCGGCGATGAGCGGCAGCAGCTCCACGCCCAGGTTCTGGATCGCCATGATTACGAACAGCAGCGAGACCGCCACGCGTGCGATACGGACGATCAGGCTGCGCACCGGCGGCTCCATGTCGAGATGCATCAGCGCGCGCTCCAGCCAGCGCGACACCTGGCGTCCGACCAGGTAGCCGATCGTCAGGATGACCAGCGCTGCCAGCACTTTCGGCCCGAATTTCAGCGCGAGATCGATGACGGTGGTGCGGATCTGGTCGATGGTTTCGGCAGGCGCGGCCATGGGGATGCTCCGAAGACGGGAGGGTTGAGTGGCCATCTTAGCGGCCACGCCCGCCGCGCCATCCCTTTCGAGCCTCCCGTCAGCCCACTTCGCTGCCGATGATCGTGAAAAGAACGCCCGGGGCAACTTTTGAGTAGGGAGATATAACGATGAAGAGGTCGAGACTATCGATACGCCGGCCGCGTGCCGGTGTCCTGCTCGCAGCGTTCGGCCTGTGCGGCGCGCTGGCGAGTCCGACTGTCGGCGCCGCTGACAGCATTGCAGAGCTTTTCGACGGCAGGCTGCCGAATAATTTTCCATTCCTCAACGGCGCGGGCACTGCGGCGACGTACAGCACCGCGGGCTTCGTCGATCTGACGAATCCGTTCCACGTCCCGCAGGGAACGAACGGACGCTCGTGCGAGTCCTGCCACCTGCCGCAGGTGGGCTGGAGCATCCGGCCGATCGACGTCGAGCTGAAGTTCCTGCTGACCCAGGGCAACGATCCGATCTTCAACGCGCTCGATGCCGACAATCCGTCGCCGGACGTGTCTTCGCTGCAGGCAAAACGCGCGTCCTACAGCATGCTGCGCAAGGGCCTGTTCCGCCGCGGCGGTCCGGTCCAGCCGACGTTCGAATACGAGATCGTTGCTTTCGACGATCCGCTGCGCGCCGGCGCGACGCTGACGCAGTTCCAGTTCTTCCGCCGACCGCTCGCGACTGCGAACTTTCACATCGCGAAGAACGTCGGCTGGCACGACCAGAACACGAACGGCAGCGGTAATGTGCTCGCAGGCCTGATCGCGCAGGCCGACGGCAACATCACCGGCTCGCAGCAAGGAGCGCGTGCTACTCCTGAGACACTCAACTCGATCGCGACTTACGAGCTCGAGCTCGGCTTCGCGCAGCAGTTCTCGTTCAGCGTCGGGTCGCTGACCGCGTGCGGCGCAAAGGGCGGACCCGAGAATCTCTCGGCGCAGCAGCCCGCGATCGGACGCTTCGACCTGTTCGATGCCTGGAAGAATCTGCAGCCGGGCTCGTGCGGAAGCAAAGCGGTCGACCGCAAGCGTGCGCAGATCGCACGCGGCCAGGAGATCTTCAACTCGGTCAACGCAGGCAACGACCGCAGCTGCAATGGCTGTCACGATGCCGTGAACAACGGCAGCAACGTCGACGGCAGGCTGTTCGACGTCGGCGCTTCGCAGGCGCGCTTCCGCAAGTCTGGCATGCCGCTCTACAAGGTGAAGAACAAGGCGACACTAGTAGAGCGCGAGACGACGGACCCGGGCCGCGCCCTGCGCAGCGGTCGTTGGGCGGACATGGATCGATTCAAGACACCGTCGCTTCGCGGCCTCGTCGCACGCGCGCCGTACTTCCATAACGGCATCGCTGCGAACCTGACCGAAGCGGTTCGTCACTACGAAGTCGCACTCGGCTTCGAATACACTGACCAGGAGCGAGCAGATCTGGTCGCATTCCTCGAAGCACTCTGACCCATGGCCTCTTGCAGGTACTTGCTGACGGTTCTCGCATCCACGCTGTGGCTGGTTGCCACAGCTGCGGGAGCTGAAGGGCAGGGCGCCTGCGCGAAAGAGGCTGCAACGAAGTCCTGGCAGCGAGCGTCCCTCGGAGGGGTCCAGCTGGAGTATCGAACAGTCGGCGTGGGCGAACCGGTGGTGCTCGTGCACGCCGGCGTCTTCGCCGACTGGTTCGAGCCGCTCCTGAAAGAGCCGTCGCTGAGTCGCTACTGCCTGGTCACCTATCATCGCGTCGGTTACGCAGGCAGTAGTCACGTGGCCGGTCCAGTGAGCATTGCTCAGCAAGCGGCGCACGTGCGAGCGCTCATGGAGCAGCTGCAAATCGACAGCGCCCATCTCGTCGGACACTCGTCCGGCGCGAACATCATGCATGCAGCTCGCGCTGGATGCCCCGCAGAAGGTGCGCTCGCTGGCGTTACTGGAAATGGCGCTAGCGGTTCCGTCGAGCTCGCCCGGGCGCGCAGGGATTCCCCAGGCGATCGAGCTTCATCGGGCTGGCGACAAGGCCGCAGCAGTCGATACGTTCATGCGTGCTGTTGCCGGCCCCGGTTATCGCGCAGTCGCCGATCGAGCGCTGCCCGGCGCGTTCGATCAAGCAGTGCGCGACGCCGATACGTTCTTCGGTCAGGAGCTGCCAGCCCTCCGGCAATGGACTTTCGGTCCGGCGGAGGCGGCGCGCATCAAGCAACCTGTGCTGCTCGTGATGGGCGGCCGGAGCCATGAAGTCTCGCCGGTCTGGCAGCAACGCCAGGACCTGCTGATTGCCTGGATGAGCAACGCCGAGCCGTACGTGCTCGACGGCGCTACCCACATGCTTCATCTCGAGAATGCACGCGGACTGGCCGAACGGCTGGCTGCATTCTTTACGCGCCCTCCCGCAAAGTAATCGCGCATCTCGATAAGCAGCCGCGGTATGACCTGGCAGGTCATTGCCGCCATGCCCTGTCGCGTATTTCATGTCGGAACAGCGCTGCTTCGTGCGTCCTTGAGCTGACATCGCCATTCAATACAGGAGATCGATAATGTCCATGCGTATGACGGTCGCTGCACTCGCAGCGATTATCGCGACTTGCGTCGTACCCACCCAGGTTGGAGCCACGGAGAACCCGACGATGACCGAGATGCCGAAGCCCGCGAAGAGCGGACACGCCGCCATCAATGGCGTGAATTACTACTACGCCGTCTACGGCAAGGGCGAGCCGCTGCTGCTGCTCCACGGCGGTCTGGGTCAGATCGAGATGTTCGGGCCGAACCTGGGCTTGCTGGCGAAGCGCCGCGAAGTTATCGGCGTCGACCTGCACGGCCACGGCCGCACGGATCTCGGCAATCGCGAGATCAGCCTCCTCGACATGGCCGACGACTTCGCCGTGCTGGTCAAAAAGCTCGGCTACCAGAAGGTCGACGTGATGGGCTACTCGATGGGCGGTGGCGCGGCGTTTCGCCTGGCCGTTCAACATCCGCAGCTGGTGCGACGGCTGGTGATCGTGTCTGCCGGCATGTCGCAGGACCAGTTCTTCCCCGAGATGTTGCCGCAGCAGGCGTCCGTGGGCGCGGCCATGATGGATCAGATGAAAGAGACGCCGATGTACAAGTCGTACGTCGCAGTCGCGCCGCATCCGGAGGACTTCCCGAAGCTGCTGGATCGCATGGGCGCGTACATGCGCAAGCCGTACGACTGGTCCGCGGACGTCAAGAAGGTGACGGCGCAGACGATGCTCGTCTACGGCGACAGCGACATGATGCGGCCGGAGCACATCGTGAAGTTCTACCAGCTGCTCGGCGGCGGATTGAAGGATGCGGGCTGGCAGCGCGAGCACATGTCGCAGAACCGGCTCGCGATCGTGCCGAACAAGACGCACTACGACATCTTCCTCGGCACGGAAGTGACGCAGCTCGCGCTGCCGTTCCTCGACGGCTACGCGAAAACCAAGACCTGGGACGAGCAGGTCGGCGGGACTAAGTAGCGTCTAACTCAAGTGGGGCATAATTCGGCGATGAAACCGACCTTCGCACTGATCGGCCTGCCGACCGATCGGCATTCTTCCTACCTGCGCGGGCCCGCCAAGGGGCCCGCGTTCATTCGCGCCGCGCTTGCTTGCGATGGCAATACGGTCGCGTCCGAGGACGGGCGCGAGCTCGGACTCGACCTGATCATCAACGACTGTGGCGATGCGCCGCTGCGCGAAGCGGATGGGGACGACGAGATCATCGAGCGCTCGGTCCGCGCTCCGCTGCGCGAAGGGCATTGCCCGATCTTGCTCGGCGGCGATCACGCGGTGACATATCCGGTGCTGCGCGCGATCCACGCCGAGCGCGGGCCGGTGGACATCCTGCACTTCGACGCACATCCGGATCTGTACGACGACTACCAGGGCAACAAGCGTTCGCACGCTTCGCCGTTCGCGCGAATCATGGAGCAGGGCCTCGCGCGCCGTCTGGTGCAAGTCGGCATTCGTACGCTGGAGCGGCGGCAACGGGCGCAGGTCGAGCGTTTCGGCGTCGAGATCATTCCGATGCGCACGTTCTCACCGTACGCAGTGCCGATTCTCGAAGGGCCGCTGTACGTGTCGATCGACCTCGACGGCCTCGATCCGTCAGTGGCGCCGGGTGTGTCCCATCACGAGCCGGGCGGGCTGACCGTGCGCGATATTCTCAACGTGCTGCATGCACAGCGCGCGCCGCTCGTCGGTGCGGACGTCGTCGAGCTCAATCCCGATCGCGATATCAACGGGATGACTGCCACTGTCGCTGCCAAGCTCGTGCGCGAGCTGTGCGCGTACGCGTGCAGTCGGAACTCGTCGGAGAATCCGTCATGAGCACTGCCAACAGGACTGCGATCGTTACGGGAAGCTCGCCGGCATTGGCGCTGCGATTGATCGCTGCCGAAGTCATTTCAGCTTGAACGGCTTGTGCTTGACGTCCTTCAGGCACGAGATATCCAGGGACCGCTGATCCGCAGTTTCCAGAAAGCGCGCAGCGATGCCATACGCGCACTGTTCGCCGACGAGGCCGTTGAGCACGTGACCGCCGTAGGGAACGACGACGATGCGCGCGTTGGACAATCGTGACGCGGCGGCGCGTGCTGCGGTGGGCGGCGTGGCAGGATCGTTGTCGCCAACCATGATCAGCACCGGTACGTCGGACTGCACCTCTTCGCCGAATCCGGCTGGTAGTTTGCCGCGCGGCCAACCCTTGCACGCTTCCATGTGCGGCCGCGCGCGATGGTCGGCGAGGAATGTGCCGCGACCGTTGGCGTGGACCTGCTGCGGATCGATGCGGTCGATGTCCTCGGTGCAGGTGATGGAGAAGTACAGGCCGTCGGCAATGTCAGCGTTGAACGCGGTGTTGCGTCCGATCTGATAGTCGGCGAAAGCCTGGTAGTCGCCGCCCGCTGCCTTGTGCAACAGCAATGGGATGTCGCGCATGGTATCCGGCTTGTAGATCATTCCGCGCAGCGACTCAGCGAAGTCGTCGGGTTCGAGATTCACCTGAGTCGCCTTGCCGTTGCGCGGATCCTTGACGGTCACGCGCACCGGGCCTTTCTCGATCCGTTCGACCGTCCGCCGATAGTCGGCTTCGAGATCGGGGAACGCCGCCTTGCACGCCGGCTCGGCAAAACAGTCGCGGAAAACGTTGCGTAGCGCGTGCTCGGCGTCCGTAGCGAAATGCAGCGGCAACGGTTGCGTAAAAGCGGTACTGCCCCACAAGGTCGCGGTGCGCACGCGCTCGCCGTGTTGGCGAATGTAGGCCAGCGCAGCGCGCGTACCGTAGGAACCCGCGTCGAGATTGATCTTGTCGTAGCCAAGTGCGGCACGCAGGTCGTCGAGATCGTCCATCGCGTATGTCGTCAGGTAGTAGCGCAGGTCTGCGTGCTTCTCGAGCTCCAGACGGCATGCCCGGAGCACCGGGAGGTTCATCGTCGGCATGAAACCCTGCAGCGGGCCGTCTTTCGGGATCGGGCAGTGCAGACCGTTCGACTTGCCAGTGCCGCGCGCATCCACCAACAGGATGTCGCGGTCTGCCATCCCAGGATCGTCGCCATACCACTGCGCCGCCGCCGTTGCGGCTTCGCCGGGCCCGCCGAGCAGCACGACAATCGGATCCGGCTTCGGATTCGGGGCCGTCGCTTGCAGCACTCTGACGTTCAGATCGATGGTGCGCCCTGTTCTGGCCTCGCGGTTCTCCCACACGGTATACGTGCCGCACTTGGAGGGCTGCTTCAGCTTACTGTCCGCGCACGGTTGCAGGCGCAGATCGCCTGCGCGTGCCCAGGCGGTACCAGCGGTGAGCACGGCGAGGGCGATGATGGCCAGTTTCATTTAAGAGCCGCCTGACGCTTCTGCAGAAACGCTCGCACCGTCATATCCCGCTCCAGACCGATGGCCATCTCGTACGCCTGGCGCGCTTCGTCATGCGCACCGGTTTTCGATAGTAGCTCAGCGCGTGCAGCCCAGTACGGTTGGTACTCGTTGAGACGTTCGTCTGTTGCGATGTCCTTGATCGCCTCGGTCGCAGCTTGCGGTCCATGCAGCTCCGCAATCGCGAGCGCGCGATTGATTGCTACGACGGGCGAGCCTGTGATTGCGAAAAGTGCATCGTACAGCTGCACGACCTCGGCCCAGTTGTTATGACCGGTCCGACGCCGATAGGCATGCGCCGATTGCAACGCGGCTTCGAGTTGATAGCGACCGATCGTTTCGAGCTTGCTTGCCTGATACAGCAGACTCTCGGCCTCTTCGATCATCTGCGAGTTCCACTGCGCTGGATCCTGCTCAGCGAGTGGCACGTATTCGCCAGCAGCGGTGCGCCGGGCCGGTCGTCGTGCTTCGGCGTGCAGCATCAACGCGAGTAGACCCAATCCTTCTGCTTCCTGCGGCAGCAACTCGACGACGAGCCGTGCAAGGAAGATCGCTTCGTCGATCAGGTCGCGACGAATCGCGTCGGTACCGCTCGGGTCGGTCCAGCCTTCCGCGAAGCCCGCATAGATCGCCTCAAGTACGGCGTCGAGTCGATGCGGCAACTCTTCGCGCTCCGGAATCGAGAACGGAATGCCGGCTTGCTGAATCTTCTCCTTCGCGCGCGACAGGCGCTTGCGCATGGCGGCAGGGGAGACGAGGAATGCGGAGGCGATCGTCTCGCCATCCAGGCCGAGCACGACCTGCAGCATCAGCGGCGCGCGAATCCCGGCTTCGATCGCCGGGTGAGCGCACGCGAACAACAATGCCAGGCGCTTATCGGGGATCTGCATGTCTCTCTCCGCCTGCGCGGCTGCATCCTCCAGCCCCTCGGCGAGAATCTGCAGTTGCGTGCCCGCGGCTTCGCCGGTCTGACGACGGCGGACACTATCGATCAGCTTGCGGCGCGCGACAGTGAGCAACCAGCCTTCGGGATTCCGCGGGCAGCCGTTCGACCGGCCAGTCGACGAGCGCCGAAGCGAATGCCTCCGCGAGCGCGTCCTCGGCTGACGCGACGTCCCGGGTCCGCGATGCGAGGAAGGCGACGAGCTTGCCGTAACTGCGACGCGCGACCGCATCGGCAGTTTTGCGAGCATCGTCGCCTCCAGGGAAACTCACGAGCGTTCGCTCATTGCATCTGCCAGACCGGACGCACTTCGACGACGCCATGACTCGCGGCCGGGCAGCGCGAGGCCCAGGAGATCGCAGCGTCGAGATCGGCTACGTCGATGAGGTAGTAACCGCCGACCTGTTCCTTGGTGTCCGCATACGGACCGTCGAGCACCTGCGTCTTGCCGTTGGCGACGCGAACGGTGGTCGAGTTGGACGAGGGCTTCAGTCGGTTCGATCCGACGAATGCGCCGGCCTTGCGCAAGGCTTCGCCGTAGGCCATGTACGCGGCCACGCCTTGCTGCTGCTGCTCCGGCGTCATATCGCCCCAGCCGGACTCGTTCACGTGTAGGACAAGGAGGTATTGCATCGAGGTTCTCCGTCAATTCGGTGGGCGGGCACCATGCTTCGCCTGCACTAGTGACGCGCGGGCAGGGGGAAATTGGACGCGGTGCGCGCGAATCTCGGCATT
>CAWISC010000024.1:0-16265 GCA_963838635.1 uncultured Gammaproteobacteria bacterium
TGCACAGGTGCGCTGCCATCGTTGCTTCGGCGCTCAGCTTGCTGGTACGCGACTTCAAGCTGCCGAGTTCATCAAGGCTGGCGTGGCTCGGGGCGAGCCATCGCGCGCAAGATCGTGTACAACTCCGTAAACATCGGCACGTGGTTTGCGCCGGGGGCGATGCTTGAACAGTGCAGCCGAGATTCGTAGCGCCGATGTGCTCATGAGAGCAGGCAGTGTTCCGTTGCAAGGGCACGTCCTGTTCGAGTCGGGGGATCGGGACGAGACGCGCGAGCGCGTCGCGCAGGTGTTCTGCCCGCACGAGCCTGCGAGTGCTGCCGGCGGAGGCGGAGGCTGGGGCGCGTCAGCACTGGTGCCGCTTTGGCCGGGCGCTCCATCAGCTACCTGAGCTACGGCGTGCCGGTGGGCATCGACCCGGAAGCTGTTCCGAACCTTCTATCTGGTGCAGGTGCCGCTGTGCTGGATGCGGCGTCGCATCCGCATCGGCGTCATGAGTTCGCGTCCATCGCCCGCGGTCGCCTCGATGATCAATCCCACGGATGCGCTGCGCATGGAATGGTCCGCGGACTGCGGCCAGCTCATCGTGCGCTTCGAGCGCGCGTCTCGTCGAATCGCTGGTGGCGAATTATCTCGGGCACACCGCTGCGGCGCGCGCTCAGCTTTCGCAGCGAGCTCGACTGCCGCGCGGAGCGCAGCGCGCCGCTGGCTGCAGCTGCGTGCACTATGTCGTGAGCCAGGTCGAATCGGCCTCGACGTGCGCGTTCGGCCCGCTGGCGAGCCACGGCAGCTGGAGCAGTCGCTGCTCGCGCTGCTGCTGGAGGCGCAACCCACAACTACTCCGAGCAGCTTATCGCAACCGGCGGCAGGCTGCGCGCCGCGGCACGTGCGCAGGGCGGCGAGTTCATCGCGGCGAACGTGGCCGAGCCGATCGGCATCGAGGAGATCGTGCATGCGAGCGGGGCGAGCATGCGCTCGCTGTACGAAGGATTCCGGCGTTTTCGTGGCACATCGCCGATGGAATTCCTGCGCACCATGCGACTGCGACGCGTGCGCGAGGACCTGATCGACGCCCCCGCCGGCACCACGGTGAGCGATGTGGCCACGCGCTGGGGCTTTTACCAGTTCGGAAGGTTCGCCGCGCAGTATCGGCAGCTCTTCGGCGAGACACCTTCCGCGACGCTGCGGCGGGCGCTCGTCCTCCCGAGACTGAGCTCCGGCCGCAGTCTGCGCATAGCCGCTGCAGCGGCCGCATTGCGGCGAGATTGCACGGCACTCGATAGTGCGAGCGTGGCGAAGAATCCGCTCGTGACGGCGAATCGCGATCATCGGTGCCGGCCAGTCGGGGCTGCAGCTCGGTATCGGGCTGCTGCGAGCCGGTCACACAGTAAGCCTTGCTCTCGAATCGCGAACCGCCGATGCAAATCCGCGCGGGCGCAGTGCTGTCGAGCCAGTGCATGTTCGATACCGCACTGCAGACCGAGCGCGACCTCGGGCTCGACTTCTGGCAGCACGCAGTGCCCGGACTGTGCAGGGCGTCGAGCTTCGCGATCGCCGAAGACGCAGGGCGCAGGCGCATCCACTGGACCGCACGCTCGACGACTGCGCGCAATCGGTCGACCAGCGCCTCAAGATTCCGGCGTGGATGCACGAGTTCGAGCGCCACGGCGGAGAGCTGACGCTACGCGATGCCGGGATCGGCGGATCTCGAGCAGTACGCGCGCACCACGACCTCGTCATCGTCGCGAGCGGCAAGGGCGAGATCGGCTCGCTGTTCGAGCCGACCGCGCGCGATCGCCGTTCACCAGCCGCAGCGCGCGCTGGCGCTCGCCTACGTGCGCGGCACGCGGCCGCAGGAGCCGTTCTCCGCCGTGTCGTTCAACCTGATCCCGGGCGTCGGCGAATACTTCGTGTTCCCGGCGCTCACGACGAGCGGGCCCGTGCGAGATCATGGTGTTCGAAGGCGTGATCGGGCGGCCCGATGGACTGCTGGGCAGACCGCCGAACGCGCCGAGCAGCACCTGGAGAAATGCAAGCGACTGCTCGCACGATTCCTGCCGTGGGAAGCCGAGCGGTGCCGGGATGCCGTGCTCACCGATCCGAACGGCGTCCTGACGGGCAGGCTCGTGCCACACGTGCGGCGACCGGTCGCAACCCTGCCTTCCGGCGCGCAGGTGCTCGGCATGGGCGATGCGCTGGTGCTGAACGATCCGGTCACCGGCCAGGGCGCGAACAACGCGGCGAAATGCGCCGAAATCTATCTCGAAAGCATTCTGAGCTGGCGCGACGCTGCGTTTCACTCGCAATGGATGCGGCAGACCTTCGAGCGCTACTGGCGTGGCTATGCGCAGTGGGTGGTGCAATGGACCAACTCGCTGCTCGCGCCGCCCGGCGCCGCACGTGATGCAAGCTGCTGACGCTGCGCCGCAGAGATGCCTGCGGTCGCCAGCACGATCGCCAACGGCTTCGACGACCCGCGCACGTTCTATCCGTGGTGGTTCGACGCGGACGAGGCCGAGCGGTTCCTCGGCATCGAGGCAACGCAGGCGAAGCGGCGAGCGCTTCGACCGGCGCGATCTGCGCAAAGCGCTCGGGCAGTTCGCCACCGGCGTGACCGTCGTCACGACGCTGCACGGTCGACGGCCGCCGCGTGGGCATGACCGCGAACTCGTTCTCGTCGTTGTCGCTGGACCCGCCGCTTGTGCTGTGGAGCCTGGCGCGCGACGCGCCGAGCTTTGCGGACTTCACGGCGGCCGGCCATTTCGCCATCAACGTTCTCGCCGCGAACCAGCACCACCTGTCGCGGCAGTTCTCGACACCGCAGGCCGACAAGTTCGACGGGCGTTGCCTGTGCGGAGGGGCTCGCGGGCGTGCCGGTGCTCGAGGGCGCCATCGCCTGCTTCGAGTGCCGCAGCGTCAGGCAGTACGACGGCGGCGATCACATCATCATGGTCGGCGAAGTGGAGCGGTACTGCCGCAGCGAAGGCGAGCCGCTGGTTTTCCACTCCGGCCGCTATCGTCTGGCCGCGCGCCATCCGCAGTTGCCGGATTGAGTACCAGTCGGTGCGTCGGCTCAGCTGCGTGCCGGCCCCAAACCTTTCCGCAGTTTCTCCACAGCGGCTGCAGTACGCGGATAGTGGGCTGCCGGGCGTCGATCTATCGTCTGCTCCACTGCGCGCCATTGTGCTCGCCGGCGGAGTAACGCATGAGCAAGATCGGGATCGTCGGGGCGGGCCAGTCGGGCTTACAACTCGGCATCGGCTTGCGCAAGGCGGGCTACGAGGTCGTGCTGATATCCAACCAGAGCGGCGAGCAGATCCGCGCCGGACGCGTGACGTCGAGCCAGTGCATGTTCGCCTCGGCGCTCGGGCACGAGCGCGAGCTCGGGCATCAACTTCTGGGACCAGCGAGTGTCCGCCAGTCGAGGAGATTCAGCTGGCCGTCGCGACCCCGGACGGCACCAAGGCTCTGGAGTGGAGTGCACGCCTCGACGGCGCGGCGCTATCTGTGGACCAGCGGGTGAAGATGCCCGAGTGGCTCGAGGAGTTCGCGGGCCTGGGCGGCGAGGTCCGCATCCAGAATGCGGGCATTGCCGAGCTCGAGCAGCTCGGTCGCGAGTGCGAGCTGGTGGTCGTCGCTGCGGGCAAGGGCGACATCGTCAAAATCTTCGAGCGCGACGCCGCTCGCTGCGCGTTCGATCAACCCATGCGCGCGCTCGGCCTGACGTACGTCAAGGGATTGCGCCCGAGGACCGGCGGTGCTGCCGTGTGCTTCAATCTGATTCCTGGCGTCGGCGAGTACTTCGTCTTTCCCGCGCTGACCACTTCCGGGCCATGCGAAATCATGGTGTTCGAGGGCATCCTCGGCGGCCCGATGGACTGCTGGTCCGAGGTCCGCTCGCCCGAGCACCATCTCGAAATCAGCTGCGGCATTCTGCAGCGGCTCGTGCCGTGGGAATACGAACGTGCGCGCAACGTCGAGCTGACCGATCCGAACGGCATCCTCGCCGGGCGTCTCACGCCGACGGTGCGCAAGCCCGTCGGCGTCCTGCCCTCCGGCCGCGCCGTTCTCGGCATGGCGGATGTCGTGTGCCTGAACGATCCGATCACTGGGCAAGGCTCGAATAACGCGAGCAAGTGCGCCGCGGCCTATCTGCGCGCCATTCTTCCGGCGCAGGATCAGCCGTTCGACGCCAAGTGGATGCACACCACGTTCGAGGCGTACTGGGACTACGCGCGATTCGTGACGGACTGGACGAACAGCGATGCTCCTGCCGCCGCCGCCGCACGTGCTCGCATTGCTGGGCGCGGCGGCTGCAAAGCCGGCGGTAGCGCACTGGTTCGCCAATGCGTTCGATGATCCGCGGCGCTACTACCCGCAGCTCGTCGATCCCGCCGCCGCTCAGCGCTTCATCGAAGCGGCAGTATGAGGGTGCGCCCTCGATGAGCCGCGCGAACCCAGCGAGCACCTTCGATGTCGTCATCGTTGGCAGCGGCATCAACTCCCTGGTCTGCGCCGCGCTGCTTGCCAAGCAGGGCAAGCGAGTCTGCGTGCTCGAACGCAATGACGTGCCGGGCGGATGCATTCGCACGGAGGAGCTCACGCAGCCCGGCTTTCGCCACGACACGCTTTCGACCTTGTACCCGCTGTTCGTATCGGCTCCCTATTTCCCCTCCCTGAAGGACGAGCTGGCTCGCAACGGAGCCACGTTCCTGGACTGCAGGATGCCGACCGCCGTCCTCCTTCCCGACGGCCGCAGTCTCATCTACCGAACAGATCGGGATGCGAACGTTGCGGCGTTCGAGTCGCAGGCTCCGGGTGACGGCGCCGCGCTGCGCAGGGCCATGGCGGAAATCGAACGGGAAGCGGAGCTTCTTTTCGGGTTGCTCGGTGGCGAGTTCTGGCGAGCGCCGACGGCGCGAATGCTGCTGAAGCGCGCCTGGCGAAAGGGTCTGCGCGAGGCCGTTAGTTATGGCGCGCCCGCCCTCGGCACCTGTCGTGACTGGCTCATGCGCGATTTTCGATCCGAGCTGTCTCGAGCACTGCTCGCACCGTGGGTGCTGCATGTGGGACTCGGTCCGGAGAGTGCTACGTCGGGCCTGATGGCCAAGCTGGTGATGCTCACGCTGGAGCAGGCTGGCGCGTCCCATGGTGAAAGGCGGCAGCCGATGTCTCGTCGACGCATTCATCGCGATGATCGAGAGTGCGGGCGGAGCGGTCTTGACGCGCAGCGACGTCGATAGAGTGGTCGTGGAGGATGGCGTCGCTTGCGGCGTGACGACATCAGCCGGCAGAGCGTACCGCGCGCGCCGCGCAGTCGTGTGCAATGTGACGCCGACGCAGCTCTACACGCGATTGCTCGAGAACGAAGTCCCTGAGGACGTGCTGCATCGGGCACGCGCCTTTCGTTACGGCCGCGGCGAAATGCAGATTCATCTCGCGCTCGGCGAACCTCCTCAGTGGCCGCATCCCGACCTGGGTGGCGTTGCGATGCTGCACCTGACTTGCGGCCTCGACGCGGTATCGCGGGCGGTGAACGAAGCCGAGCGCGGGCTGCTGCCGCACCAAGCCACGATCGTCGTCGCGCAGCCCGTCGCCGTCGATCCGACGCGGGCGCCACCTGGGCGCAGCATTCTCTGGATTCAACTGCAGGAGCTGCCGAGCCGGGTGCGTGGAGATGCGGCTGAAAAGATTCCGTGCCCGGCGGACGGTCGGTGGACGGACGATCTCAGGGAACGCTACGCCGATCGCATCGTGGAGCGACTGTGCGACCAGATTCCGAATCTCCGCCGCAGCATCGTCGGCCGCGCCGTCGTCAGTCCCGCGGATCTGGAACGCCTCAACATCAATCTCGTGGGTGGCGATCCGTATTCGGGCTCCTGCGCGCTCGACCAGTTCGGTCCATGGCGGCCGTTTGCGGGGGTGCGCGATCACGAGACTGTGGTGAAGCGACTCTTTCACATCGGCGCCTCCACTCACCCCGGCCCGGGCCTCGGGGGAATGTCCGGCTTCATGGTGGCGGGCCGGCTGGGCTGAAGCGCCAGCAGAAGAACACGGCAGAACACAGCAGGACGGCAGCAATGAAAGCGGTCTATTACGAGCAGTTCGGCGCACCTGAAGTCCTGCGCGTCGGTGAGCGGCCCACGCCCGAGCCGGGCCCGGAGGAAGTATTGGTGCAGGTGGCCGCCGCCGGCGTGAACCCCATCGACCGGCGGTTGCGCAACGGCGAGCTGCAGAGTTTCTTCACCCGCGAATGGCCCATCGTTCCGGGCTGGGACGTCGCGGGCAGAATCGTGGCGGTGGGCTCGCAGGTCTCGGGCTGGAAAAAAGGCGAGGACATCGTCGGGCTGGCATTCACCTGGAACCTCCATCACGGCACCTACGCGGAGTTCGTGCCGGTCAAGGCAGCATCGATCGCTCGCAAACCGAAGGAGCTTCCCTTCGACACCGCAGCCGCGCTGCCGCTGGTCAGCCTGACCGCATGGGAGTCGCTCGCGGAGTACGCCAATCTGCAGCGCGGCCACACCGTGCTCATCCAGGCCGGCGCCGGGGGACTGGGCAGTGTCGCCATTTCCATCGCCAGGCACCTTGGCGCAACCGTCTATACCACCGCGCGCCAGGAGAACTTCGACTATGTGCGCAGCCGCGGAGCCGATCACGTGATCGATTACACCCACTGCGATTACGTGAACGTGATGAAGGAACACGAGCCGCAAGGCGTGGACGCCGTGCTGGAGTCACTGACCGGAGAAGGGATCGTCGAGGCTGCGATCGCGCTGGTGAAGTCCGGCGGCACGGTCGCCTACATGAACAATGAGCCGCCCGAGCTTGCCGAGATCGCGACCCGCAACATTCGAACGAAATTTCTGCATCACAGACCGGATGGCGAAAGCCTGGCCCGGCTGATGCGGTTGTACGAGAGCGGTGCCATAGCGCTGCCGCCTGTTGAGGTCATGCCGCTGCACATGGCAGCGCAGGCGCACAGGAAATCCGAGAGCGGCCGCACGCGCGGCAAAGTGGTGCTGCACGTTCAGGACATCGAGGAGGCCGTATGCGTGGATTGAAGGACAAGGTGGCGATCGTGACAGGCGGAGCGGCCAGCATCGGCTTGGCGATCACCGAGGCATTTCACGAGGCGGGCACGCACGTCGTTGTCGCGGCGCGTTCCAGAGACAAGGGTGAAGCAGTGGCGCGCCGCCTGGCGCCGTCCGTCATCTACAGGCACACCGACATCACCGACGATTCCGAGATCGAGCAACTCGTTGTGCAGACCGTGGCAACTTTCGGGCGGCTCGATTTCGTCGTGAACAACGCGTGCTCGTATCTCGACAATGGACAGCGATCCACGCGCGAGGAATGGCTCACGACGCTCAACACGAATCTCGTGAGCGGCGCGATGCTGGTCGAGCGGGCGCGGCCGTACTTGGCGAAGCAACAAGGGGCAGTCGTCAATCTGAGCAGCATCAGCGCTCACGCCGCGCAGAGCGGACGCTGGACGTATCCGGTATCCAAGGCCGGCATCCTTCATCTAACGCGACTGCAGGCCATGGACTATGCGCGCGAGGGCATTCGCGTCAACGCGCTCGTCGCGGGGTGGACCGTGAGCGATCCGATCGCAGGACTCTCCGGGGGCGACTGGACCCGGGCCGATCAAGTTGCCGCGGAGTTTCACCTGCTCGGACGGCTTGGGCGCGCGACGGAAGTGGCGGACGGTGTTCTCTTTCTCTGCTCGGACAATGCGAGCTTCGTCACCGGCAGCGAGCTGCGGGTCGAAGGTGGCTATCTCGCAATGGGCCCCGAGCAGGCGGGCGCGGCTATCACGAAGCTCACCGGCGGGCAGGCAACGGTGCGTTGAGCCCGACGACCGCGCCACGCCTCTGCGCTACTGCTTCCGACCGCGAGTGGCACAGCGCACCAGCTCGATCCGGCTCGAGACGTCAAGCAGGCTGTAGACCCGTCTGACGTGATACTTCACGGTGTCCGGGGAAATGCCGAGCTTCCAGGCGATCCATTTGTTCTGCTTGCCCTGAACGAGCAGCTCGGCCACTTCACGCGAGCGCTCAGGCAGCGCATCGAGCAGGCTGCCCGGCGGACCACCCAGCGGGTCCCACGCGGAAAGGAATAGATCCTCGAAGCCTCGCAGGCGGACACTCATGAACGTCTCGCCCCCGTCCGTGCGTACTGCGAGCGCTTCCTTCGAGGATGTCGCCAGCTCCGCAACGACCTGGGCGATACGGCACAGCGGGTCGCCCGCCTGACGTTGCCGCGGCGGCAGTGCCCTACCGGCTCTGGCGCTGCGGTTCATGACACGCGCCTCACCATTGCCATCACAGATCACCAGCGGCATCGGCGCGCTTTCGAAGCACGACGTGAACAGATTGAGTTGTGTGACCGTCTCACGCTGCTGCAGCAGTCTTTCCAGAGTCGCGCTGACTTCCTCGCAGATGACTTGCGCCAGCCAGCAGCTGCGGGCGGAAAAAGCCCCGCCGGCAGAGCCGCGCGCGAAGTTCACGGTTCCCGCGACTTCGCCCTTGATCACCAGCGGACCCTGCAGGGAATGCTGCAAGCCCCAGTTGCGCAGCCACGCTCGCAGCGGATGCCTGCGCCAGGCTCGGGCGCCGAGCAGCTTCGCGCCATCGGCGACGCTGCGCTGTCGCATGACGAACTCATAGATCGGGTCGAGTGCGCGGTGGGTTTCGTATTCCTCGAGGAATGTGCTGGGCGCGCCGGTGCCGAAGAACTTCGCGGGCGTTCGCCGCTCTCGATCGAGAAGATATACGCCGAACGCTTCCGCCCCGATGGCGGCTGACGCGTGGCTCAGGAATGCGCTCTCGAAGCTGTCCAGACTGTCGCTGCGATGAATCGCACTGATGGTCTTGATAAGAGCAGTTTCCACCAGCACCCCCTGCGCCTGCGGCTGAACAGCGGCGTGCTTCTCCTATAACTCCCTGGTCCGTACCGGTCAACCGGCACTGTCGTGATCAACGCTTCGACCCGGCGCCGGCGCTTGCCGGCGGAACCCAGACGCCCAGATCGTGCAGGCGCTGTATCGCGCTGCGAACGACGACGTCGTTCTCGGCGTGCTGCAACGGCGGGCGCGAAAGGGCGCGGTTGGGCTCATACAGCGATCGCTCGTAGATGAGGCGGAATTGCTCGGTTCTGAGGTCCTTGAGCCAGTTTCCCCATAACGATCGCGCGCGATATTCCCGCAACGCCTCGATGTTGATGATGCCGCCTGCGTAGGAAGCGGTGCCGCCGGCCGCGTGGCTGGAAACGATGCGCCCCTGATAGTCGACGATCATCGACTTGCCGCCGAACGTGTCGAGCGGGAACTTCGTCTCGGGCGTCGGCAGGTACGCTGCCGGGTTGGGTGCAACCACGTACGTGGTGTTGTCGAGGGCACGCGAGCGGTTCTGCAGCTCCCACAGGTCATTGGCGACGTACGGCTCCGGGTAACTCGGTCGATAGAGGATTTCGGCGCCGTTCATGGCCAGGCCCCGCGCCGGTTCAGGATAGCTCCCCTCCATGCAGATCACGCAGCCGATGCGGCCGATCGCGGTGTCCACGACCGGGAAGAACGCGTCGAGGCCCGAGCCGTACAGCTCGATCCAACGATCCCAGACATCGTGCGGCACCGTGGAGTGCTCGCGCGCGAACACCTGGAGCTTGTGGTGCTTGTGGATCACCGCTCCGCTCGGATCGATCACGAACGCGCAGTTGAAGAAGCGCTGCGGAAATTCCGGGTGGCGCGCCTTCGCCTGCGCAACGATGAACGTGTCGAGCTCGCGCGCCAGAGCGCCGAGCAAAGCCGTCTCCTCGCCCGGAATGTCGATCGCCATTTCCTCGACATAACGGCGATGGTCCCAATCGAAGATCTCGTCGGTGAAGCCCTGCAGAGACCCTTCCGGGATCGTAATGAGCCTGACCGGCAGATCGATGGCCGACAGCCAGACCGCCGCGCGCGCCAGCTCGACGATGTGCTCGATATTGAGCTTGATATCCGCGCGGGTATGCGCGCCTCGCATCACTGGCTGCAGTGCCAGTGCCATGTACTGCTCGATGCGATTGGCGGGCGGCGCCGGCCGCACCTGGTCCGAAGTTCCGTGCATGGGCGATTCCTCGAATGCGAAGTTCACTTCCGCAGTCTGGGAGTCGCGCCAGTCGTGCGCAGCTACCCGCGCGGGTAGTTCAGCAACAATGGGCGTTGGCCTAGCCTGCCGGATCACGAAGACTCGTTGGGCAGGTTCCGCATGAAATCGTCGCGTCGCTTCGCTTTGAATCAGCCGCGCCTGCGCCGGCGAGCATGGACGCTCGCGTTGCTCGTCGGGGTTTCCCCACTCGATGCAGCGCTCGCCGACGCTCCCGGGGAGCAGGCGGAGGCGTCACTCGCGGCGGGAGAATCGCTCGAGGAGGTCGTCGTGATGGCGCGTAAGCGTGCCGAGTCGCTGCAGGATGCGCCGATCTCGATCACCGCCTTCAGCGCCGACGATCTGGAGAGCCGCAACATCAACGGCCTCGTCGATGTCGCGCGCTTCACGCCGAATCTCATCGTGCAGAGCAATCCGGGCAACGGCTCGTCGACGTCCGCGGCTGCGATGTACCTGCGCGGCGTCGGCCAGGACGATTTTGCGCCGACGCTGGAACCCGGCGTCGGCGTCTACGTGGACGGGGTCTATCTGGCACGCACGGTCGGAGCGTTGCTCGACATCGTGGATATCGAAGGGCTCGAGGTCCTGCGAGGCCCTCAGGGTACGCTGTTCGGCCGCAATACGATCGGCGGAGCTCTCAGCATCACGACCCGCAAACCCGAAGCGGAATTCAGCGGTCTCGGCGAGCTGTCCATCGGCACGGATCGGCGGCTGAACGCGCGCGCGGCGCTCAACTTGCCGCTGGCCGAAACCCTGTTTGCGCGGATCTCACTCGGATCGTTCGCCCAGGACGGCTACGTGGAGCGGACCACCGATGGCAGGGAGCTCGGCAGCGACGACACGCTTACCGGTCGGATCGCCCTGCGCTGGGATGCCAGCGAGGCGCTCGAGATCAATCTGGCGGTCGATGGCACGCGCGACCGCGAGAACGGCGCGCCGTATGTGATCACCGATATCCAGTATGACAATCTCGGCAGCTTCGTCGCCCTCAACAACGTTCTGGCGACGGGCGATCCGGTGAGCTGCTTCACGCCGCCCGAGCTCGACAACGCCGCCTGCTACAACCAGCGCTATCTCCTCGGCCGCGAACTCAGTGGCGGCACCTACAGCCAGTTTTCGGATCTCGATTTGTGGGGCGTGAGTCTCACGGCGCATTACAGTGGCGCAGGATTCGATCTGAAGTCCATCTCCGCCTATCGGGACCTGCGCAGCGAATTCGCCCGCGATGCCGACGGCTCGGATCTGATGATCGCCCACTTGTACGATCAGCTCACGCAGCAGCAGTTGAGCCAGGAGTTTCAGGCATTGGGGGCAGCTCTCGACGATCGCGTGAGCTGGATCGCGGGCCTCTACTACTTCGAGGAAAGCGGCGACAACCTCAATCGGCTGGAATTCAGGCCCGCCATCCTGAAGAGCGGCGGCGCGTACCAGACGCGCAGCTGGGCCGCGTTCTCTCAGGCGACGCTCGATGTGACGGAGCGGCTCGCCTTCACGCTCGGGCTGCGCTACACGCAGGAGGAGAAGGAGTTCACGCCCGACCAGTCCGTCCTCGCCGTCAATGTGCCGCCGTTCATCCTGCCGCTTACTCCCGGTACGCCGCTGCTGCCGAGCACGACGGAACGGATATCCGCCGATCAGTGGACGCCGCTCCTCAGCGCCTCGTTCGACTGGACGCAGGGCCTGATGACGTACGTCTCCTACTCCGAGGGCTTCAAGTCGGGCGGCTTCACGCAACGCGTGTTTCCGCCCGAGCCATCGATACCGACGTTCGAACCCGAGTTCGTTCAGGTCTACGAGCTGGGCTTGAAATGGACCAGCGCGAGCAAGCGATTACGCGTGAATGGCGCAGCCTTCCACACCCAGTACGATGACCTGCAGGTGCTGACGGCGAATCTCACGCGCGTCGGTCCGTTCATCGCGAACGCGGCGGGCGCCACTATCGAGGGATTCGAGCTGGAAATCGCTGCGATTCCAGCGGACGCCTGGCAGCTGCAGCTCGGTGTCGGCTATCTGGATCCACGTTATGAACGGATCGCAGAGAACGCGCTCGAAATCAGCACGGATCACCGCTTCCGGCGCATATCGGACTGGACGCTCAGCGGCGCGATTTCCAAGGATGTTGCGCTCGCCAGCGGCACGCTCTCCCCGCGCCTCGACTGGTCCTACCGCTCGAGCTTCTACAACGATGCGGCGAATACGCCCCAGCTCAGAACCAGCGGCTATCACCTGCTGAACGCGGGCATAGCGTGGCAGCGGGATCGCAATGGCCTGAACGTCGCCGCCAGCGTCGAGAACCTGCTCGACGAGCGCAGTCTGCTCAACGGATTTCTGCAGCCGAACTTCGGCATCATCGAAAGTCTCTACGATCGCGGCCGGCAGTGGCGCGTCACGGTGCGCAAGCGGTTCTAGCAGAGCAGCCGCATCCGTGCGGCCGCCCTGCGTTGACGCTCAAAAGAGCGTCAGAAGGTATTGCGCGCGCAGACCGGTGCGCGAGTCCACCGCATTCACGAGAATATCGCCGCGCTCATTGATGCTGATGCCACCGACGACGCTCAGGAAAGCCTTCAGCGGATCTCCCTCGCTGATGAGGCTGTCGATGCTGACAGCACGATCCTTGAGCCAGAGGGTACCCACTGTCTCGGAGGCGCCGTTGATGGCGCTCGATCCGACGATTGCACCCCAGTCGTTGATGCTTGCGGCGCCGGTCGCATTCACCTGACCGGGCGCCACGTCCGGCAACTTCGTGAACGTTCCGTCCTGCCACAGGAAGGCTTGCGAGCTGCCGTTTACCAGACCGTTGACGATCACCTGGGTACGATTGTTGACATCGAAGGCAATCGACGTATCTGCACCCGGGACGAGACCGATTTCCGTCAGCGTACCGCTCCGCCACAGCACGGCATGATTCTGGTCGGCGACGATGGACTGGCCGACGACGGCGCCGCGATCGTTCATTGCTTGCCCGAGCATGCCGTCGCTGCCGGGCAAGCCCGGCAACTGCTCGACGTTTTCGCCGTCCAGGAACCACGTCTGCCCTGAGCCCTGTGAAGTGATCACGATCATCTGTCCGAGATTGTTGATGTCGCTCGCGAACGTATCCACGCCGGGAACGGGTTCCACCTGCATGACCTGACCATTGCGTAGCAGGTAGGCTTGGCTCTCGAAGTTGGTAGTGATGAGCGACCCGAAAATCGTCGATCGATCATTGATGGCTTCGACTGACGTGGAGAACGCATTGGGCGCGATGACGTCGTTCAGGTCGGTGTACACGCCGTCGCGCCAGCGGAATGCGTGCCGCTGGCCTGTCGCAAACGAGAAGCCGACGACTTCGCCGCGATTATTGACGTCCTGTGCAAATACATCGGTCGAGCCGCTGTCAGTCGTGATCGGCACGACGCGGTAGCCATGATCGGCCCATGCAAGATTGACAGTGACCAACGATGTGAAAAGTACTGCGAGAGCAAACAGCCGTGCCATGGTGATCTCCCTTTGAGAGCCTGCGCGCTCTTGTTGCGCACGCCCGTATGCCCGGCCGTGGACGGAAGTTCCCCGCCGATGGAATTCACGCAAGGGTAACGAATGCGTCTACCGGCGGTAACGACTCGCGATACTGCGCGCATGCATCGACCACCGACGGGCCTGTCGGAAATTTTGTGAGTTCGTTTCCGCGTCCGGATCGTGGCCACTGTTTGCTTTCAGTGGCGGTGGCCGCGCGACCTCGTTGCTCACGCTGGTTCAACCGATCAGTTCGACCAGCTCGGCTTTCTGCTTTGCATTGAGCAGCGGCCCCACACCTGCCTTCAAGTTGTCGCTCTGCCGATCGGGCTTGCCAGTCGCGGGGATCACGACCGTCACCGCATCGTGGCTCAGAGCGAACTTCAGGAACATCTGCGCCCACGACGCCACGCCGGCTTCTGCGGCCCAGCCAGGCAGCGGCTTGCCTTTCACGCGATCGAACAAGGCGCCGTCATCGAAGTTGCGATTGGCAAGCACTGCGACACCGAGCTGCTTCGCGATCGGAAACACGCGCTTCTCCGCGCCTCGCTGCGTGACCGAGTAATTAATCTGCAGGAAGTCGGGCTTCGACTCCTGCACTGCGTCCGCGAGCTCATCCTGGGCGCGCTCGACGTAGTGCGTGAGACCGACGTACTTCACCTTGCCCTCCGACTTCAGCTGTCGCGCGACTTCGAGCTGCGTCTTCCAGTCACGCAGGTTGTGAACCTGCAGCAGCTCGACCTTGTCGACGCCGAGCCGCTGCAAGGTGCTGCGGAACTGCTTGAGGCCTGCCTCTTTGCCGCTCACACCCGACAGCTTGGTCGCGATGAAGGTGCGTGACCGCAGTCCGCTCTCGCGGAACAACGAACCGAGGATGTCCTCGGCGTTGCCGTACGTCGGAGCGGTGTCGATCAAGGTGGCGCCGCCCTCGACGAAGCGCTTGAGGACTTGTCTCAGCGCCTGGTACTCGGGCCCGTTGGACGAGATCTGGAAGCTGCCCGACGTGCCCATGCCGATCACGGGAACCATCTCACCGCTCGACGGTATCGGCCGCTTCATCATTGAAGACGCATCTGCGGCCTGCGCGGCACTGAAGAGCACGCGTTCGCCGCCCAGCAAGATCGATGCGGTCAGCGTGGCGGAAGTGTTCAGGAACTGGCGGCGAGAAGTCATGCGAGTACTCCTTCGAATCGACCCGTCACTCGATCCTAGACGCCTGAGCCGCCGAAAAGATCATGTAGCGCGAACTTATTAGTCCTGCGCGCTAGGCCGCGACCGCAGCTTTGGCTTCGACCGCGACCGCACAGTTGCGACCCTGGTGTTTGGCTGTGTAGAGCGCTCCATCGGCGAGGTTGACGAGCTTCTCGAACGAGTCGGCAAAGGGCGGACATTGCGTGGCGACGCCGATGCTGATCGTGACCCGGCTGTCATCGGTTGGTGCGACGTGCGCCAGATTGAGCGACGCGACGCCGGCAACTACTCGCTGCGCGATCTCATCCGCCTCCGTGCGCGTGCGGCCAACCAGCAACGCGATGATCTCCTCGCCGCCGTAGCGGGCGATCAGCTCGCCGGGGCGGCAGGCGAGCGCGCTGCGCACCGCCCGCGCCACATGTCTGAGACACTCGTCGCCAGCCTGGTGGCCGTAGTGATCGTTGTAGAGCTTGAAATGATCGACGTCGAGCATCGCCACGCTGACGGGCTGCCGTGCGCGCGCTGCCTCGCGCCAGGACTCGCGAGCACGCACTTCGAACGTATGGCGATTCATCAGCTGTGTAAGGCCGTCGAGCTCTGCCAGCTCAGCAAGGAGCTTGCGCTCGAGGTAGGCCGTGCGGCGGGCATGTTCGAGCGCGTAGCTGCCGGCGGCGCCGATGAGACTCGCGGAAGCGAGCGAAACTGCAAGAAAGGTCGTCAGCGATGCCGACAGAAGTCCGACGGATCCCGCCGCGATCAGCGCCGCGAGAATGATCAGGTTGGTGCGCAGGGCCTGCGGCAGCCGCAGCCCCGCCATGAAGTAGATGTAGAACGCGATCAACAACAGCCGCGCACCGACCAACGCCGCATGCTCGGCTTGCGCATAACCGGCCATCAGGATCGTGCCCGCGGCAAACAGCGGGCCGCCGACCTGAATGGCTGGCTCATACCAGCGGGGGTAAAGTCGGCGGTCAGTCGTGATCAGCAGGACGATGAGCACTGGCAGCTGCACGCCGTAGCGCACGATGATTGCGGCCGGCGAAGCAGCTGCGATGACCCACGGATCGATCAGCGCCGAGCCTGCGCTTGCCAGCGCCGCGAACAGCAGGCCCAAGCGCACCCAGCGGCGCGATGTAAGCGCATGATCGGTGCGAAACTCGCTCTCGAGCGGTTCCGGAAAGTGCAACCATATATAACCGTCGCGCAGCAGCCGCGCGACCAACGACGAGTCGTGTGCGGGAAGGGCCAGGTATGTCATTGCCGGCAAACCAAGTGCAGCGAAACGGGATTGTCGCAGCTGCAGGTGGAAAACACACCGGAATGCGCGAAAATCTCGCAGGAATGCCCGGTCGTGCAGGAACATCATCGGCAGTGAGCTTCAGCGAAAAGCAAGATATTTCAATGGACCGCCGCGTTAGCGTGGCCCCCATGATG